>CBDCTG010000002.1:0-1911812 GCA_965222145.1 Dehalococcoidia bacterium
GGTTATTGGCACCACGTACATCCGCAACACCTACGAGCAGATATTCCCCTCCGATGTGGCGGACGACGTGGCGCAGAGCGGGATGGCGCCTGTGCTGCAAATCGGACGCATGACGGTGCCGCCGGAGCTGGATGCGGAGTGGAACGAGTGGTACAACAGCGTTTATGTGCCGAACTACATGAAGGTGCCGGGCTGCATACGCGGCAGGCGCTATCGCGCGGTTGTAGGCGAGCCCGCATACAGCACTGTTTATGAGCTAGAGGACCCAGACGTTTCCAAGACTGACGAGTGGCTGCGCCAGCGCGCGATAGACCCGCGCAATGAACGCTGGCAAAATACGATGGAACACGCCGTCGGGTCGCCGGGTGTTTGGGTGAAGACGTTTGAGTTGGGGTAACTGACATCGCTGGACGGGACAGAAAAGATGGCTTAATGGCAAAATCAATGAAAATGGAGGCGCACCGATGACTACCAATGGACACCAACCACATATCTATATCGGCCTCGCGGGCGAGGGCGACGCTATCGGGCAGGGTGGTATGATTCGGCGCACTGCCGGGGATTCGGAATGGCAGAGCATTGCCAAGGGCCTGCCGGAGAATCCGCAGGTGCGGGCGCTGGCGATTCATCCCGACAACCCTGCAGTCATCTTTGCCGGCACGCAGGACGGGCCGTACCGCAGCGACGACCGAGGGGAGCACTGGGAGGCATTGGACGCGCCGAAAGCCGATGTCTGGTCGCTGGCGTTCCGCCCGGGCAATCCGGATGTGCTTTACGCGGGGTACGAGCCTTGCGGTGTTGCGCGCTCTGAGGACGGCGGCGCGACATGGCAGCAGATGGACACGAGCCGCGTAAAATACCCGGATGTTACGACTTACATGCCTCCGCTGGGCAAGCGCGTCATCGGCCTCTGCGCTGATCCTTCCGAGCCTGACGACATCTATGGCGCGGTCGAGGTTGGCGGGCTGATCGCGAGCAGGGACGGCGGCGAGTCGTGGGACTCGCTGACGGACGGGCTGTACCGCGACAACCACACGGTTGACCTGCACGGCGTTCAGGTGAGCGCGGCCGCGCCCGGTACGGTGTTCATCATCGCGCAGGTGGCGATGTTCCGCAGCCGCAATAAGGGCCGCAACTGGGAGCATATCCGCTTCGGCGAGATGTTCCCCGGCGGCTCGTACTGCCGGGGCCTGCTGGTCTCACCGGACGATCCTGAGACGATATACCTCGCGGCAGGCGCAGGCGGTGGCGGCGCGCCATCCGGCACTCAGGAGGCAGGTGCGCTCTTCCGCAGCCGAGACACTGGCGAGAGCTGGGAGCGGCTGGACATCGGCGATGAACCGCCGGGGCGCATGTTCCAGGTGGCGATAGACCCCAGAGCGCCGGACAATCTGTTCTGCACCACGAACTACGGGCACTTCTTCGCCAGCGCGGACGGCGGCGATAGCTGGACAGGAGACAAGATTCCGCTGGACTTGCAGCGCGGCTACCATGTCTATCCCATGGTTAGCGGCTGATTCTGAGCGCAATAGAGAATACATTTAGCAAGGAGAAAAGCGATGGCGAACGGGACTCCTACTATCGACTCACAAGTGCATGCCTACGAGCGCAACAGTTCTGAGCGTCCCTGGCAGGGATTCCTTGACGGTCCCGATGAGGTTACCGGCGACGATATGGTGGCGGCGATGGACGCGGTCGGCGTCGACGGCGCTCTGCTGGTCTCGCCGTACTCCATGTATCGCTTCGACGCCAGCTACGCGCTTGAGGTCTATGCGAAGCATCCGGGCAGGTTCGGCATAATCAGGCCCTTCGACCCGGAATCGGAGACGATAGCCGATGATATGGCAGAATGGACCGGCACGCCCGGTGTCGTCGGAGCGCGCATCATGCTTACTTACGGGGAGTACGACGGTGACCACCCCGGCCTTCACGCCATACTTGCCGCTGCGGGTCAGGCAGGCGTTCCGGTTAACATTATGGCTGCGGGTCATCTGCCGATATTCCGCGAACTGGCTCGCCGCAATCCTAGTACGCAGATAGTGATAGACCATGTGGGACTGGCGCAGCCGCGCCATCCACCCGCGCCGCCGGAGCCGTTCGCGGAACTGGATAGTGTGCTGGCGATGGCAGAGTACGACAATGTAGCCATCAAGATTTCCGGCGCCTGCACGCTGGCGCATGAGCCGTTCCCCTACCCGGACATCTGGGAGCCGCTGGGCAGGATGTTCGAGGCATTCGGCTTCGAGCGGTGCTTGTGGGGCACAGACTGGACGCGGGCATCGAATGTGTTGACCTACGAGCAGGGCGTCGAGGCGTTCCGCGTTACCGACACACTTTCGGACTCCGAGCGCGCCATGCTGATGGGCGGGGCGCTGACAAAGGTGTACAACTGGTCGCCGGATACCGGCGGGTAGGTTAGAGTCGAGACGACCGAGGACTCAGCGGCATCGAAACGGCGGGGCGCGTTAGGACAACTAGATTTCGTGCCCCTGCGCCGTGAGGACAATCATTTCCACGACTTCGTCGCTGGCTATGGAGCCTATAAGCTCGCCCGTCTCGGCGTCGTTCACGGGCAGAACGGAAATCGAGTGATCGGTCATTCGCTGTAGCACATCCTCCACGTAATCGTCGGGTGTGGCGTGCGGCTCTTCCAGTTCCCGGATCACGCTGCCGAGCGTGGTTTTCCCCCAATCGCTGTGCGGCAAGTAGCGCAGCAGAGGCACTGAAACTATGCCCGCAAACTCTCCTTCGTTTACGACCACGTAGTCGTGCTGCCCCGTCAGCAGCCAGTTGTCCACGAATGCCTGCACCGTAATTGACTGCTGTGGATGGCTGCGGGAAGTGTCGAGCACATCCTGCACTCTGATGCCTTCCAGCCCGAAGCGAACCAACGACGGCGGAATGCTACTTCCGTTAATGAAGTCTCCTTCCGTGTGACCAGATCGCCTTAATGCGAAAGTTATGCCAATTGGCGACAGCAGGATGTAGGCGAACATTAACAGTACAAGCAGAGAAAATATTCCTGCGCTGATTGCGCCCGAATGCACCAGCAGGAGAAGCAGCTCGATCTCAGCCACGCCCTTCGCCATGAGACCGGCTGCTACTGCCAAAGGAGCATCTAATCGAGACATGTAGGCTCCGGCAAAAGCTGCCACGAATTTGCCTGCAAGAGGCAAAAATACGAGCACCAATATCGTCGCCACAGGCAGCGAGAGGAAATCGAAGGTCAGGTTCAAACCGGCAGACGCGAAGAACAATGGGACGAAAATACCTTCAGCCGGGCCGCGCAACCCCGGCATTAAGTTGCGTCGCACCTGGTAGGGCAGGGTTGAAAGCGCGGCGCCGAATAGCAGTGCGCCAAGGGAACCGTGAAGGCCGGCCTTTTCGGCTCCCACAACGACCAGGAATAGTCCGCCTAGAAGCAGCCCAAAAGAGAGCTGAGGCACTTGCAGGAAGCGATGCAGCAGGACGATAACTTTAGGCAGTAATTTGGTGGAAGCGAACCACGTCACCAGCGTGAAGCCGAGGATCTGCCCGACGAGAGTTAGCACATTGAGCAGGTCGAGTTGGTGCCCGTGTCCGCCCGCGTAGAAGTGCTCGCTTATGGCAAAGCCCACGACGAACAGGGCAATTAGTTCGGCGATAATCACAGCTGTGATTATCTGAACGCCGACAGGCTCCTTAAGTCGTCCCTCGTCAATTAGCACCCTGGCGACCACACCGAGGCTGGACAGAGACAACACACCTGCTAGTCCCAATGCCTGGGTGAATTCCAGGTTCAGTCCCAGATCGAAGGGGAAGTCGGTTGTGACTGCCAGGGACACCAGCAGCGATATGGTCACGGACAGCACGGCAGCGAGGAAAAGGCGACCGCGTACCGCCGACAAGAATCCTCGAATGTCCAACTCCTCCAAGCCGATGAGGAAGAAGAAGATGAAAATACCGATGCTCAGGACAATCTCGATTTCGGTTCCCGTCTTGACCAATCCGGTTACGGGGCCGAGGATAACGCCGGTAGTGGCCTAGGCGATGATCGAATTCAGGCCGAACCGCTTGAATATGCCTTTGACCAGCTTAGCGACGACGATCATCGCACCAATGGCAAAGAGGGATTCGTGGAGTTCCAAAGCGAAGCGTCCTGCCTAGATTTTTATACTTTCCTGCGACAACTGTTTAATGGAATGATAAGCCAGTGACTATGCGAAAGCCATAGGAATCATAGCTAGTTTGCAGAGAACAGGCCGCGGTGGAGCTTGGCGCGGGTTGGAGGATCAGGGCAGTGCGCCCTCCTTGCGGAATACCTCCGCCAATTTTGCGACCCCTTCCCAAATATCATCTACTGAGGGGAGCGCGAAGCAGAGCCGGATGTAGTTGGCGGCTGCCTCCGGATCGGCGGACCAGTCCGGGCCCGGATTGAATGCGATGCCTTCTTTGAGTGCCGGGGCGACTAGGTTGCGTGTATCGACTCCTTCGGGGAACTTGAGCCAGAGGTACATCCCGCCCCTGGGTATTTCGAACTCTACATTCGGCCCGAATGACTCGAGGAGCGCGCTGCTGAGGGCGTCGCGCTTGCGTTCCAATGCCCCACGCAGGTCGTGGATGTGCTCGTCATAGTGGTTTGTGAAGAAGTCGCCCACAATCATCTGGTCCATAACGCCGCTGCCGGCGTCGTTCTTGCTGGATATGAGGCGGCTCATAATCTCCCATGGGGCGACCATATACCCGAGGCGCATTGCGGGTCCGAGGTTCTTGGAGAATGAGCCGATGTGCAGCACCCTGTTTGTGTCGTCCAGCGCCTTGATTGCAGGCTCGTACTCGTCCTCGAATACGAGGTCGGCGTAGCATTCGTCCTCGAAGATCGGGACTCCGTACTCGGCGCTGAGTTCAAGCATTCGGTGACGGCGCTCCATGCTCATCACGGAGCCGTTGGGGTTTTGCAGGGTCGGGATCGTGTAGATGTACTTGGGCTGCACGCCCTTGCCCCGCAGGTCTTCGAGTATCTCCTCCAGGTGGTCCATCCGAATGCCGTCATCGTCAATCTTGACCGCGATGAAGTTCACATTGCGCTTACGCAGGAAATTGAGCGCACCGGAGAAGCTGAATTCTTCGATGATGACCGTATCGCCCTCTTCGAGCAGGACATCGTTGATTATCTGGATGCCCTGTCCGGAGCCTGAGGTAATGAGAACTTCGTCCACCGTTATCTCGATGCCGCGATGTGCTTTGAGCTTGTCAACGACGAACTGGCGCAGCGGGAGAATGCCCTGCGGACCGTCGAAGCTATACATGGAAATGTACCTTGGGTCGCCACTGAACACATTCGCAGCAGCCTCGATGAACCCCTCCAAGGGCACTGAGTCAGGGTCGCTGTGACCGCCGATGAAGTTGTACTTCGGGTGGCCTTCCCACTGAGCCGGAGGAGCCGGAAGGTCCTTATTGAAGAGCGTCGAATAATCCAGGGTATTGCTGGTCATGGGGCAGTCCTCCAATGGTGTTGGCGCGTGCCTATGCGCTGGCAGATCAATTGCCGTTGGCATAGTAGCATTGGGAGCGGTGGTTGTCTAACGGGGTGCGTGTTAAAAAGGGATGGCTAGAAATATAGAAGGGATGGTGGGTGGCGTATGGAAATTCTTAAGGACCTCTCCAGTCAAGACAGACGTCGAGTTCGCGCAGCAAGAATTGAGTGTTTCCACATCTAACCTGAAATCGCCTGCATAGGTCAGGAAGTTTTATACTAGATTTGGAGGCAGGAGCGGATTCTTCATTGGTAATGACAATAGCATTATGCTCCCTGCCATAGGCCGCCAACCAACCATCCGCGGCGCTTGCAAACTTGTTCACGGCCGCTGCGTTAAACTGAGAGTTTGTCTGTACCCAATTGGACATCCGCGTGTAGGCCCGGGCAACTTGGGCATCTATGTGGGCAAACGCATATTGAGGGAGTTGGTTTATCCACTGTACCAACTCAGTTGGATGAGCTATCTCTGTGCGTACGGGGTCGATTATCAATAGCCTACCATTGGAAAGGTAATGCGCGAGGCAATCCCAGAAACCGGGACAGTAATCTGGTGCGTAGCGGTCGCGGTGAGCAGATATTAGAACATCGGAGTCTAGCAGCAATGTCCTGCTACCATTCGTCATCGGCTAATGCCCATTTGTTCAGGTATGTTCTCAAAGGTGTCGCCCTTGAGGTCCGTGAGCGAATAGGCTTCTTTATAAGTCAATCTGCCCTCCTTGGCAGCGCAGAAAACAGTAGAAGCGAAGCGAGGCCCCACTCGCCAGATCTGATTGAACCAGAAGTTGCCACCCCTTTCAGATTGTTGGCTGCTACGCCACTCCTTATCCTTATACTGGTTGTAAAACTCGAAAAATGCGCTTCTACCCGTTAAATCCAAATCTAAGGCGCGCCGCGCCGCAACTATAGAACTGACTTTGAATTGGCGAGCCGCGGACGAGTATGGGTCTCTTGTCCGGTTCACTTGGTTCCAGTATGCGCAAAATTCGCCTTCTGGCACCAAGAATTCCGCTGCCGCCTTGTCGCAAAAACGCTCCGTGACGTTATCTGAGGGCTGCATATCTTCAAAATGCGACACGCCGGTCTCCCCCACGAAGATATGCGCCAGTTCGTGAGCGAGGGTGAACATTTGAGCTGCCTTGAAGTCAGTATTGTTCACAAAGATAAGCGGAGCATATTCGTCCACCAATGCGAAACCTTGAAATTCTTCTGGGTCGAGCTTTCGGTGGGTATTATTTCCCACGACGCCATTAAAAATTACAAGTACACCGGCGCCTTCTATCCAGTCCCGCAAGTGTCGAAGCGCTATAGACCAGTTGGGCACGACAGACGCCCAACCGCCAGCAACACCTAGTACATCGCGCATCGCCTCAGCAACCTCTACGGGGTCATCTGTGAGTGCGAATGCTCCTACGAATGGAAGTGGTGGCTCTTCGTATTGGCGAAGTACTTCGTCGCGCATCCATTCTTGACGGCGTTGCATGGCGTACAAGGTGTCAAGCAGATTGGGGCTGGGGCGTCGCCGGCCTTCATCACGTCTTGTGCGGAAATCGGCTATAGGCAGGGTGTCATCGGGCGGTTCGGAGAGAAAGAGATAGCCATAGGGTGTGTAGGTGGCACCAGCCAGACGTTTCACCTGCGCCATGCTGATATTGCCGGAACTTTCCCATTCGAGCACACGCTCCAGTTTAACCTGCATCTTGCCCGCAAGGTCTTCCGCGCTTAGTTCCGTGCGCGCTCGCGCCCATTGCAAGACGCTAGGTTCTAATGTGATCTGCAATCTCTGGCCGACCATGGCCTACACTTTCCTACCATAAATGTCGTGAGCCGATGTTATACAAGCGCGTCAACTTCGGTCAAGTTGGCGGCTGAGCGCGTTTGACGACGTTTTCCTCCTTGCAACGACAGCGCAGTCCCACAAATGCCAGTCATCAAAAGCTCGGATTCACTGGATACGGCGCCAACTGCAACTCGTGGGTCCAGCAGGACTTGCCCTGGGTGTGCAGGTAGTAGAGCCCCTCGGCTGTCTTGACGGGGCTCATCAACAGCTCGGGATGCTGCTGTGGGAGAAAAGTGCCGCCAGTCTCTCCAGAGGGCTGACGGCGGGGGGCAGGCGGCTTATGCTAATTGGGCTGTACCAGCAGCCATAGGCACTACCATGACTTCAAGACCGGAAGCACTTCTTTGGCGAAGAGCTTCAGGCTTCGCTCCGCAATGGGGAGCGGAATGCCGCCGAAGCGGAAGGCGACGTTCAACTCGAAGTCGCCCACAATTTCCCTGCGTTCTTCAAGTCCTCGCAGAATCTTGTCAGGCGTGCCCCAACTGGCTGCCTTCATGAAGCCCTCGACCGCTCCTTCCAGACCGGCCGAACGCGCGATTTCAGCTTTTTCCTGATAGGCGTTGTAGCCCTTGATAGACTTGAAGTGGTCGCCAAGGAACTCGTAGTGGTAGAAGTTGCTCTCGACGAATTTGCCCTGATACTGCCGCGCTTCTTCTTCACACTGCTCAAGGTCAGTGCCGCATACCGCGAATTCGGTGAGCATCAGGTTTGGTGGCTCCGTGCCGTGAAATTCGCGGTGCAAGGCTCTGCCGCGCTCGATGCCCGGCATCCGCATTTCTTCCCAGGGACGATCGGCGAACATAATGATGTGCGCGCCAAGTTTGGCTGCCGATAGAACGGATTCGTCGCTGGCTGCAACCGCGTAGATGCGACCGTCGAATGAATGCTGTGGACGAGGGCGGATTTCGGTGCGGGGCTGTTTGTAGTATGTCCCGTTGCCCTCTATGAAGCCTGTCTTTAGAGCCTTCGTAATCATCGGCGCCGCTTCGTCGAAGCGTTCTCGGGATTCGTCCATGCTGACGCCGAATGTCTCGAATTCGCGCCGCGCCAGACCTCTGCCGAACCCCAACCGAAGGCGACCACCGCTCAACATGTCGAGAACGGCAGCGTTTTCCGCCACGCGCAGGGGGTTGTGCCAGGGAAGTATCACGGCTGCCGTGCCCACGTCAATGCCGGGATGCCTTGCCGCAAGGTGGGTCATCAACTGGAGATTGTCGGGCACGAAGGAATAGTCGTTGAAATGGTGCTCTGCGGACCATAGGCAGTCGAAGCCCGAATCAGCCGCGATTTCGGCAAGCCGCAATTCTTCTTCCCACATCTGACCGTCGGAGCCGTCTTCCCAGCCGTAGCTGGAGAAGATCATCATCATTCCGACATCCATCTGAATACTCCTTCCGGTTCAATCAAGTTGAACGGGTGTGTAAGGCGTGGAGCGTTAGAAGCTCGGCTTTACAGGATAGGGTGTCAACTGGAGTTCGTGGGTCCAGCAGGACTTGTCCTGAGTGTGCAGGTAGTAGAAGGCGTCGGCGATCTTGACGGGGTTTATGAGCAGTTCAGGGTTCTGCTGGGAGCGCGGCATTGCCCGCGTTCCAGGCGAGTCTATGGTGCCGTCGATGATCACATTGGCGACATGCACGCCGTACTCGGAATACTCCTCGGTCAGCGCCTGCGCGAGCGTCCGCATCAGCACCCTCGGGTAGTAGAGCGACTGTCCGGTGTACCGCTTTTTCCCCCGCAGTGACGACGAGTTGTTGGAGATCAGGAATGAGCCTTCGCCTCGCTCGCGCATGGAGGGCAGCACCTCCTTGGCGACCAGGAAGGGGCCGCTGCTGGAGATGTGCTGCGCGGTCTCGAACATTTCGAAGGGGATATGCTCCAGCAATTCCTTTTCCGGCGGAAGGTCGCGCCCCTCAAGATAGCCTGCGTTGTAAACGAGGACATCCGGGTCGCCGGCCTGCTCCCGGATCTGGGCGAACGCATTGGATATGGAATCGCGGGACGAAAGGTCCAGCTCGACGACGATGCTCTCGCCGCCTTGTACTCCAATTGCTGCCTGCAGCGCGGTCGCGTTTGAGGCGTTTCGGGTGGTGAGCACAGTGAGGAAGCCTTCTTGTGCAAATTTCTGGGCGATGGCTCCGCCTACGCCCCAGCGCACGCCGACGGGCAGCTCGCTATCGTCAAGGTTTGTGCCGTGGATTAGCCGAGTGTTGCGTCCGTCCGACTGCCATTTGGATGTCGCGCCAATGACGACGGCGACTTGTTTTCGCGTGGTGTTCATGTGGGGTTCCTTTCGGTGGGGGGGTGGTTACTTAACGTCACTCTCGCGGCTTTAGGTCGCAAGTGCTTATCACTCCTAGCAAAGTCAAGGCTCATGTGAAAAAAGTGAAAACAAGTGAGACGCTATTATTCCTCCCAAGGTATATCTCTATCCAGTACAAATTCCGCGTCATTCATTGTAAGGTCGTCCATCCTTTCCACCAGTGGTTGCAGACAATCCGAGAAGTACTGGTCAAGATGGTTCTGACGTATGAAGTCGATGGCGAATGTACCCTTGACGTTTTCCGACTGAATATCTCTTTTGAAAGTGATATAGTTCCTTTTCTCCGGGACTGGGTCAACAGTGGTCGAATCGACGAAAAAAAATATCGCCACTGGTGACTAGGACGGGTACAATAAACCAAAAATAAAGCCATTCTCCTGGATAGGGACGCTTCAAAATCTCCCTTTTCCTCGCCATAAGAGCTTTCGCCATTGGGTAGAATATCGAATCGTACAGGCCGCCATGATTTGCTTGCCAATTCTTGCCCTTCCGATCAATGCGACAAAATTGCACCGCTTTCATCTCGGCATTGAAGTCATAATGTATTTGTTCAAAACCCAAATGGAAGAATGCATCCTTATCCCTCATCTGAGTGCGGTTCTCCAAAGTTTCTCCAATTTCTCTGTATTTCTCAATTGGAAAAACCATTCCCTCAGGAGCATACAAGTCATCTACTGTGCTTTTGGGCCGTCCTATAAAGGCTATTGGATTCGAATAGTTCTTGCATTCGCCAATTATCTCAAGGTACGCCGCTATCTTTTTCTCGTCATTGTAAGCCACCCTTCTGATCGCTCGCACGTCGATCTCGCGGGACTTTCCCTCATCGACGTCTTCAAAGGCCCAATTGGTCCACACATGAAAGTCTAGCAGCCCGTCTGAGGATTACTTAGCGTCCCTTAGGTGCAGACGAGGTCAGACGGCGACAACCATTTTTGTCGGGTGCAGCCACTGACGGAGCAATAGCTTCGTACGCCTTACTGTGCTTAGCATCTCGGCGATGATGCGGACACTTCCCGCAAAGTTGTTGGTCGGTGTTTCGCGAGGCTGGTCTGCCCCAAATCGGAACAGTTTGAGCAGGTTGTGGCCGGTGCAGATCAGCGACCACTCGCCGCTGACCTTCTCCAGGCCCCGTAGCAGGAACTGGCGGAAGCCTCGGACCTGCTTGATCTGGCCGAATACCGGCTCCACCGTTTGCATCCGAAGGGCGTAACGTTGCCGGCCCCGTTTGGTCTGTAACTTCCGGCGCATCCGATCCCTGGTAGACAGATGACTGGGTATGCGACCCCGGGGCGCGGACGGCGGCACTCTGCCGTGGCGGGTCTGCTCCGGCGCGATGAACGGGTCCACGCACAGCCCGTAGAGACCTTCAACCGCCTGCGCCGAGTAGTAACCGGCGTCGGCGGATACCTCTTTGGGCACTGCGCCGACGTTGCTGATCGCCTCCTCCACCATCGCCACCGCCTGCTGCTTGTCCGAAGTCCTGTTGGTGGCGTGAGCCGCCACGATCACCTGATGGGCACTGTCCACCACCGCTTGACAGTTGTAAGCTTGCACAAAGTCCCGCCCGCCCGGCGCCGGCATGATGCGCGACTCAGGATCGGTGAAGTTGCGCTGGGCTTTGTCGTCGGGCACCCCGGAATGCTCCTTGCCCTCGGCCTGCTCCGCCGCCGCCTGAGCTTCAGCTTCTAACGCCGCCATCGCCTCCCGTATCTTCTCCAACCGCCCCTCCCGAAAGGCCAACTCCTGCGGCAACTCATCTCCGCGCTTACCTTGTCCGTACCGAAGGTCCTCCTCGTCATCAACCTCCTGGGCACGCCGCAGCAACTCCTCCACCTCCGCCGATAACTGCGCTTCCTTCCCTTTCATCCGACCGTAACTCATCGCCTTGTGCCTGGATGCGTTGGCCCTCACCTTGGTACCGTCCAACGCCACGTGACCCAGTTTCACCAGCCCCGCCTGCCCGCACAACGCCAATACCCGCAAGAACAGGCCTGACAGCGCATCCAGATTGTCCTTGCGAAAGTCCGAGATGGTGCGGAAATCCGGCATGTTGTTCGCCGCCAACACCCGGAACGCTATGTCCTCGTGCAGCCGCTGGGCAATCCGCCGTGAGGACGCCACCCCGACGCAGTAGCCGTAGAGCAGCACCTTGACCATCATCCGTGGATGATATGGTGGCCCACCTCTGCTCTCACGCTCGTAGCGGGCAGTGATCTCAGACAACTCCAATTCGTCCACGACGTCTGAGATAAAGTACGCCAGATGGTCATCCGGCAACCACTCCCGCATTGCAGCAGGCAACAGCATCTGCTGGTCTGGATCATAGGCACGGTAGGTCTTGCTCATCGCAGGCTCCACTCTACTGAATTGAGCTTATTATACATCCAAATCACTCAACTACCGCGTTTCTCGGACGGGCTGCTAGAGGAGTACATGTATCTGACCAAGCATGTCAGCATGTGGGATGTGGCGGTTGAGCGGCAGATTCAGGTTAAGGGTCCTGATGCCGCAGATTTCGTGAACTACATCATTACGCGGGATGTGCATACAATGCTGCCTACGATGCGGGCGCGGTATGTAATTCTGTGCAACCAGTACGGTGGCGTCATCAACGACCCTGTGCTGCTACGCGTGGCGGAGGACGAGTTCTGGTTCAGCATCTCGGACTCGGACCTGCTGTTGTGGGCGCAAGGAGTGAATCATGCGGGCAGGTTCAATGTGAGCATCAACGAGATCGATGTGTCGCCTGTGCAGATACAGGGGCCGAAGTCGGTGGACTTGATGGAGAAGATGTTCGGTGAGCAGATCAGAGCTATCCCGTACTACGGACTGCTGAGGGCGACACTGAACGGGCGCGAGGTAACGATCTCCCGTACGGGGTTCTCGGCTGAAGTGGGGTTCGAGATATACCTGCACGACGCGATGCTGTACGCGGATGATGTCTGGCCGCACATCCTGGAGCAGGGCGAGGAGTTCAACCTGCGTGTCATAGCACCGAGCCACATCAGGCGGCTGGAGGCGGGCATTCTGTCTTACGGGCAGGACATGGACATCGAGAACAATCCGTTCGAGGTTCGGCTGGGCTGGCAGGTTGACCTGAGCAAGGACGACTTCGTGGGCAAGAAGGCGCTGGCGAAAATCAAAGAAGAGAGGGTGCAGCAGCGACTCGTGGGCTTGAAGGTCGGTGGCGAGCCGATTAGCTGGTACAACGAGAGCTTCTATCTCGTCAAGGACTGCGACTCAGGGGATGATGTGGGCTATGTTACCAGCGCGTTCTGGTCGCCGAGTATAGGGTCGAACATTGCGTTTGCGGTGATGCCCGAATCCACCGAAGAGTCATGGTATCTCTGCCGGAGCGTGGGTGAAGGACGCGGCAAGGTGGCGGTGCGGGTATGATGCCGACGCTGGAGCGTTCTGAAGGTCCCCGGTCGTGATGTTGAACGCCAATGGAGGCCCACAGTGGCGATTGTGGGTGAAGTTGACGAATCGGTGAGCAGCAGGGGATACTCACGGTCCGGTCCGGCGCGAGTCTGGGGATGAGATGGGTTATGGAGTGTATGGTGGGCAGTCGTCGCCGCTGCCGTCAGCTGTCAGCTCGGTAACGGAATGGTTCGCAGTCTGGCCAGAGCGCGGCCGAACTGTGTTTCCCAGGGCCAGCGCTGGGGAAGATGCAGGGTGAGACGGCGTGCCGAGCGTGTAAGCCGTCCGGCGAGGGAGAAGAATCGTCTGCGCAAGGTCTTGGTGGTGGAGGCTCGTTCTTCCAGTCCGATGCGGGAGGTCCAGCGAGCCAGATTGTGAGCCATCACCTGCACGGCCAACCAGGCGGCGTTGGCTGCGAAGCGCCCTGAGGGCAGATGGTTCAGTCCTACGCCGTACTTCAGGTCGCGGATGGCGTTCTCCACCTCGGCGTGGCGGCGATGGTCGGCCTCCAGTTGGAGGGTGTCGCCCTCTCGGTCCGTGATGAAACCGTGATAGCTGTAGTTGGTGAAGAGCGCCAGTTGAGAGCCGGGCGTGGGCTTCACTCTGCGGACGATGAGTCGCACTGGTGCGGCGTCGGGCTTGCTCTCGAAGGGAGTGTAAATGGTCTCGGCCACATCGGCTGTGCCGTCCATCCAGTAGGGTATGGGTGTCCAGTCCGTCTCTGGTATGGCCTCGATGAGATTGCGCAGTCGGGGGTGCTGTCGGACGGTGATGGAGAAGCGGACATCCATCTTGCGACAGACGGCAACGATGGTGTGGGCATAGAAGCCGCTGTCGGCCCGCACCGTGAGCGCTCCCGCGGCTCCGGCGTAGCGCACTCGCGCCACCGTCTCCCGCAGGAAGTTGGCTGCGCCCCGGGCGGTGTTGGCTCGGCCCTTGCGCAGTCGTGCCATCAGCACGTCGCCGGTTCCTGAGGCAACGGCCAGCAGCGGATGATAGCCCCGCTGGCCGGTGTAGTTGTGATGGCGCGCTCCCTCCTTTGCCAGTCCATAGGTCTCGCAGACCGTCGAGTCTATGTCGATCGTCAGAGGCGAGTCCTCGGGGCCTGCCCCGGCGTCCCAGGCACGCGCCAGAAACTCTCGGCTCACCCGGTCCAACTGTCGCACATGTCCCCAGCGGAAACTGCGTAGGAATGTCCCCAGCGTGGATGGAGCCTTGACCACACAACCCAGTACCGAGGAGGTCCTGCCCGCCCGCAACACGTCGGCATCGTCAATGCAGTCGCCACCGACCAGAGCCGACGCCACCAGGGTCAGTATCTTGTCCCCGGTGTTGGCCCGCCCCGGGGCGTCGCCCAGGTCAACGTGGTTGTCGGCGAGTTGGCTCAGACCCAGACGCCCGGCCAGGGTGACCGGCAGGATCAGCCCGGCATTGGCTACCAGGCGGGGATCGTCGAAGGCGATTTGGATGCGGTCAGGGTGGTTACGTGGTAGCATCTGTTGGGTGCTCCTTTTCTGTGACAGGTTTTGTGTTGTAAAACCATTATCTCAGATTCAGAGGTGCACCCTTTTGCTTCTTCAGGAGGCCTCTCACACGCCCCCCTCGGTGGATTGGGGCTAAAGAGCCAGCTGCCGAGCCAAATTAGGTTCGGCCATGAGGATCTTGGCCTTGACGGCCTGTTACACGAGCTAGATGTGGGGCAAGCTTTGGTGTCGAGTACCGACTCCCCGAGAGCATTAATCGTCGACGTCCGACCACGGTTATCTGTTCATGGAGGGTTTTGAATGGTCACTCTCCCGGGCCTTATGATACCTCGCGTTGTCGAGACGCCTAGGAGGTCGATGCAACGGCTTGGTCTACTCAAACTGCTAGTAGCAATCTCGGCCAAGCGCTCCACAAGCACTCTACCTTGTGTTGGCCAGGAGTTGATCCAGACGCTGACAAGGAAGGTTGATCTCACTTTGACCGACCGATCTTGCACATTATGTGCGTTCGGCTCTCTCCGAGCAGACCTTCGCTTCCTTAAGCCCGAATCCACCGAAGAGTCATGGTATCTCTGCCGGAGCGTGGGTGAAGGACGCGGCAAGGTGGCGGTGCGGGTATGATGCCGACGCTGGAGCGTTCTGAAGGTCCCCGGTCGTGATGTTGAACACCAATGGAGGCCCACAGTGGCGATTGTGGGTGAAGTTGACGAATCGGTGAGCAGCAGGGGATACTCACGGTCCGGTCCGGCGCGAGTCTGGGGATGAGATGGGTTATGGAGTGTATGGTGGGCAGTCGTCGCCGCTGCCGTCAGCTGTCAGCTCGGTAACGGAATGGTTCGCAGTCTGGCCAGAGCGCGGCCGAACTGTGTTTCCCAGGGCCAGCGCTGGGGAAGATGCAGGGTGAGACGGCGTGCCGAGCGTGTAAGCCGTCCGGCGAGGGAGAAGAATCGTCTGCGCAAGGTCTTGGTGGTGGAGGCTCGTTCTTCCAGTCCGATGCGGGAGGTCCAGCGAGCCAGATTGTGAGCCATCACCTGCACGGCCAACCAGGCGGCGTTGGCTGCGAAGCGCCCTGAGGGCAGATGGTTCAGTCCTACGCCGTACTTCAGGTCGCGGATGGCGTTCTCCACCTCGGCGTGGCGGCGATGGTCGGCCTCCAGTTGGAGGGTGTCGCCCTCTCGGTCCGTGATGAAACCGTGATAGCTGTAGTTGGTGAAGAGCGCCAGTTGAGAGCCGGGCGTGGGCTTCACTCTGCGGACGATGAGTCGCACTGGTGCGGCGTCGGGCTTGCTCTCGAAGGGAGTGTAAATGGTCTCGGCCACATCGGCTGTGCCGTCCATCCAGTAGGGTATGGGTGTCCAGTCCGTCTCTGGTATGGCCTCGATGAGATTGCGCAGTCGGGGGTGCTGTCGGACGGTGATGGAGAAGCGGACATCCATCTTGCGACAGACGGCAACGATGGTGTGGGCATAGAAGCCGCTGTCGGCCCGCACCGTGAGCGCTCCCGTGGCTCCGGCGTAGCGCACTCGCGCCACCGTCTCCCGCAGGAAGTTGGCTGCGCCCCGGGCGGTGTTGGCTCGGCCCTTGCGCAGTCGTGCCATCAGCACGTCGCCGGTTCCTGAGGCAACGGCCAGCAGCGGATGATAGCCCCGCTGGCCGGTGTAGTTGTGATGGCGCGCTCCCTCCTTTGCCAGTCCATAGGTCTCGCAGACCGTCGAGTCTATGTCGATCGTCAGAGGCGAGTCCTCGGGGCCTGCCCCGGCGTCCCAGGCACGCGCCAGAAACTCTCGGCTCACCCGGTCCAACTGTCGCACATGTCCCCAGCGGAAACTGCGTAGGAATGTCCCCAGCGTGGATGGAGCCTTGACCACACAACCCAGTACCGAGGAGGTCCTGCCCGCCCGCAACACGTCGGCATCGTCAATGCAGTCGCCACCGACCAGAGCCGACGCCACCAGGGTCAGTATCTTGTCCCCGGTGTTGGCCCGCCCCGGGGCGTCGCCCAGGTCAACGTGGTTGTCGACGAGTTGGCTCAGACCCAGACGCCCGGCCAGGGTGACCGGCAGGATCAGCCCGGCATTGGCTACCAGGCGGGGATCGTCGAAGGCGATTTGGATGCGGTCAGGGTGGTTACGTGGTAGCATCTGTTGGGTGCTCCTTTTCTGTGACAGGTTTTGTGTTGTAAAACCATTATCTCAGATTCAGAGGTGCACCCTTTTGCTTCTTCAGGAGGCCTCTCACACGCCCCCCTCGGTGGATTGGGGCTAAGACAGCCTTGTAAAGAAATTGTAAGCCTCAATTGAAGTTGAACGAAAAGGCCCTGCATGTCAGGGTCTTTTCTTTTGCTGAACTCACTTGGGAAGCATAGAGTGGGAGTTAGTTTCTGGCGCGATTTGCTATTGTTTCCGATTGATATAACATGGGCGTGTAAGAAACAGAACATCGTAATGGAGTAGGTAAATGAGCTTTGAGAATGTGAGCCTCTTTCCGTTTACGGCGGAGGTGAATGAGGACGACCACCTTGTTATTGGCGGGTGCGATGTGGTCGGTCTGGCGGCGGAGTTCGGGACCCCGCTGTATGTGTTCGACGAGGATACCCTGCGGGGGATGTGCCGTGAGTTCAGGACGGAGTTCGGGACGCGCTACCCGAATAGCCGAGTCGCATACGCATCGAAGGCGTTCGTGAATCCGGCGATCGCGCGAATCGTTGCCGAAGAGGGTTTGGGTCTGGATGTGGTGTCGGGGGGCGAGCTTGCGGTGGCGCGGGCTGCGGATGTGCCGCCGGACACCATATATTTTCATGGGAATAACAAGACGCCGGAGGAGCTGGAGTTCGCTCTGGACTATGGCATCGGGCAGATTGTGGTGGACAGCTTTCATGAACTGGAAGTGCTGGATGCCATCGCGGGCGAGCGGGGCGTAAGACAGGACATTATGTTGCGTCTGTCGCCGGGCATTGACGCTCATACCCATGAGAAGACGACTACGGGGATTCTGGACAGCAAGTTCGGGTTTTCGATAGAGACTGGGGATGCCGCGAAGGCGATACGTCAGGCGATGTCGGCGGCAAACCTTGACCTGGTGGGCATACATTTTCACCTGGGGTCGCCGATATTTGAGCTTGAGCCGTATGAGTTGGGCGTCGAGGTGGTACTGAACTATTTGACGCAGTTCAAGGAAGAGGGGCTCCGACTGGAGATATTTAGCCCAGGCGGTGGATTCGCCATCGGGTATGTTCGCAGCGAGCCCCCTCCTCAGATTGCTGAGTACGCCGAGTCAATCACGAAGTACACCTCGCGGCTGTGCGAGGAACTGGGCTTTGGGACGCCGCTGCTGGTAGTGGAGCCGGGTCGATCAATTGTGGGGCGCGCTGGTGTTGCTCTGTACACAGTAGGGGGTATCAAGGACATCCCGACGGTGCGGAAGTACGTGTCGCTGGACGGCGGGATGGGCGATAACATTCGCCCCGCGATATACGGCTCGGAGTATGAGGCTGTGCTGGCGAGCAGGATGTCTGCTCCACCTGCTGAGGTGGTTACGCTGGCAGGGAAATACTGCGAGTCGGGCGATGTGCTGGTCAAGGACATCACGATGCCAGTGGTGGAGCCGGGAGACATCATCGCCATTCCGTCGTCGGGGGCTTATGCGCCATCGATGGCGAGCAACTACAACCTGAACGGCAGACCCGCAATGGTGATGGCGAAGGATGGGGACGCGCGGCTGATTCGGAGGCGGGAGACTTATGCTGACATGATGATGGCGGATGTATTTTAGGTGTCAGGCATCAGCCGTCAGGATTCGGGGGCGGGGCTAACACCACGAGCATGAATAAGGTATAGACTCACGAGAGCAGACGGGAGGCTCGGTACTATGACCGACACGAACGAGATTATTTACGCATCGGCGAGAACTATGGCGCGGGCGATTCAGGACAAGGAAGTGTCTGCGGTGGAACTGGTGGAGGCGCACCTGGCGCGGATCGAGGAAGTGAACCCTACGATCAACGCAGTTGTGAAGCTTGCGGCGGAACGTGCACGCGCAGAGGCGGCTGAAGCGGACGCCGCGCTTGCCAGAGGCGAGAGCAAGGGTGCGCTGCATGGCGTGCCTTTCACGCTGAAGGATTCGATTGACACCGAGGGCATCATCACGACGGGCGGGACTTTGGGGCGGTCTGAGTTCGTGCCTGATGCGGATGCGACGGTTGCGGCACGGCTGAGAGCTGCGGGCGGCATACTTCTGGGCAAGTCGAATACGCCGGAGCTTACGCTTGCCGCCGAGACGGATAACCTTGTGTACGGGCGGACGAACAACCCGTTCAACGTGGATCGTACGACCGGGGGTAGCAGCGGCGGCGCGGGAGCTATCGTGTGCTGCGGGGGTGCGGCGTTCGACATCGGCAGCGATACGGGCGGGAGTGTGCGCTATCCGGCGCACTTCTGCGGCATCGCGGGGCTGAAGCCGAACTCCGGGCGCGTGCCACGCACCGGCCATATCGTGTCGCACAGCATGGGCGCGGTCGATTCGCTGACGCAGAACGGGCCGATGGCGCGGTATGTGGAGGACTTGGCGCTTCTCCTGCCTATTATATCGGGGCCGGACTGGAGCGATCCGTTTATCGTACCGATGCCTCTAGGTGATCCTGCGGATGTCGATTTAGGTGGTCTGCGCGTATGCTTCTACACAGACAACGGCATACGCACGCCGACGGCGGAGACGGTAGCGGCTGTGCGGATGGCGGCTGATGCGCTTGCTGACGCAGGATGCTCGGTGGAAGAGGATGTGCCATCCGTCATTGCCGAGAACCCGAACATATCAAATGAGCTATCGGGAGGCGACGGCAGGGCGTGGACGAATCGGCTGCTTGAGAAGTGGGGCACGACGGAGACTTTCCCCTATCTTACGCGGCGAATAGCGAGATCGCAGGACGATATGGTGTCTGTGGGCGACTTTACCGCGAGGCTGGAGCATGTTGACGGTTTCCGCAGCGCAATGCTGGGCTTCATGCAGGACTACGATGTCATCATCTGCCCGGTTGCGGCATTTGCCGCGCTCCCGCATGGGGAGTCACTGAAGGACGAGAACCAGCCGGGCATGAGCTACGCGGCGACATACAACATCACGGGCTGGCCCTCCACGGTCATACGGGGCGGCACATCGCCGGAAGGCCTGCCGATTGGCGTGCAGGCCGTGGCGCGGCCGTGGCGCGAGGACGTGTCGCTGGCGGTGGCGCAGTATCTAGAAGGTGTGCTGGGCGGGTGGCAGAAGCCGCCGATTTAGGAATACGGAGCTAACAGGATGGACAGGACAGAAAGATAGGAGCTGTCAATTATGACTGACACCAACGAGATAATCTACGCATCTGCCAAGAGTATGGCGCAGGCGATTCAGGACAAGGAAGTGTCGGCGGTGGAGTTGGTGGAGGCGCATCTGGGACGCATCGAAGAGGTGAATCCGGCGCTGAACGCGGTGGTGCAGCTTGCGGCGGAGCGCGCAAGGGCTGAGGCGGTTGAAGCGGACGCCGCGCTTGCTCGCGGTGAAAGCAAGGGCGCGCTGCATGGCGTGCCGTTCACGCTGAAGGACTCGATTGATACCGAGGGCATCATCACGACGGGCGGTACGCTGGGTCGCAAGGACTTTGTGCCGGATGCGGATGCGACGGTGACGGCGCGGCTGCGGGCTGCTGGGGGCATCCTGCTAGGGAAGACGAACACTCCGGAGCTTACATACGCAGGCGAGACGGACAACCTTGTGTATGGGCGGACGAATAACCCGTTCGACTTGAGCCGTGCCCCCGGCGGCAGCAGCGGCGGCGCGGGGGCTATCGTGTGCTGCGGGGGAGCGGCATTCGACATCGGCAGTGACACGGGCGGCAGCGTGCGCGGACCGGCTCACTACTGCGGCATTACGGGAATAAAACCGAACTCTGGGCGAGTGCCACGCACTGGGCATATCGTGCCGCATAGCTTCGGCGCGGTCGATTCGCTGACGCAGAACGGGCCAATGGCGCGGTATGTGGAGGATCTTGCGCTCATCCTGTCTATCATATCCGGGCCGGACTGGGACGATCCGCACATTGTTCCGATGCCGCTTGGCAATCCATCTGACGTGGACATCAGCGGGCTGCGAGTAGCCTTCTACACAGACAACGGCTTGCGTGTACCCACTGATGAGATTGTCGCAGCGGTGCGGTCGGCCGCCAATGCCCTCGCGGACGCGGGCTGCCTGGTCGAAGATGACCTGCCGCGAGCAATTCCGGACAATCCTGACATAAACAACCAGCTGAGCCAAGGCGACGGCCAGGCCGGAGCACGCAGACTGCTGGCGAAGTATGGTACGACCGAGACTCATGAGTGGATGACGCGACTTCTGGAGAAGGCAAGCGAAAACATGGTCTCCGTAGGCGAGTACACAGCAGTGCTGGAGAAGATTGATTCTTACCGCAGCGCCATGCTGGGCTTCATGCAGAACTACGATGTCATCGTCTGCCCGGTGTCTGCGTTCGCCGCGCTGCCCCATGGTGAATCGATGACTGACGAGAATCGAGCGGGTATAAACTATACCGCTACTTACAACATCACGGGCTGGCCCTCGACCGTAGTGCGTGGCGGCACATCGCCGGATGGCCTACCTATCGGAGTACAGGTGGTGGCGCGACCGTGGCGCGAGGATGTGTCGCTTGCCGTGGCGCAGTATCTTGAGGGAGCGCTTGGTGGGTGGCAGAGACCGCCGATTTAGGTATAGCCGACATGGATGGGCAGGACGGCAGGGTTACTTATTGACTCGGAGAAAGTGAGGCTCGACTCTATGACCGACACTAACGACATTATCTACGCATCGGCTAAGACTATGGCACAGGCGATTCAGGACAAGCATGTGTCGGCGGTGGAGCTGGTGGAGACGCACCTGGCGCGTATTGACGAGGTTAATCCCGCGCTGAACGCGGTGGTGCAGCTTGCGGCGGAGCGGGCGCGGGCTGAGGCGGTGGAGGCGGATGCGGCGCTTGCTCGCGGTGAGAGCTTGGGCACGCTGCATGGAGTTCCTTTCACGCTGAAGGACTCGATAGACACCGAGGGCGTCGTCACGACGGGCGGTACGCTGGGCCGCAAGGATTATGTGCCTGATGCCGATGCGACGGTCACGGCTAGGCTGCGGGCTGCGGGTGCCATTCTACTGAGCAAGACGAACACGCCTGAGCTCACATTCGCAGGCGAAACGGACAACCTGGTGTATGGGCGGACGAATAACCCGTTCGATTTGAGTCGTGCACCTGGCGGCAGCAGCGGCGGTGCAGGAGCTATCGTGTGCTGCGGTGGCGCGGCGTTCGACATCGGCAGCGACACGGGCGGCAGCGTACGGGGTCCGGCACACTACTGCGGCATTACGGGAATAAAGCCGAACTCTGGGCGCGTGCCCCGCACTGGGCATATCGTTCCTCACGGTCTTGGCGCGCTGGACTCGCTGACGCAGAACGGTCCGATGGCGCGGTATGTGGAGGACCTGGCGCTCATAATGCCAATCATATCCGGGCCTGACTGGAGCGATCCGTTCATAGCGCCTGTGCCACTTGGCGATCCCGCAGATGTCGATATAAACGGGCTGCGCGTCTGCTTCTACACGGACAACGGCGTGCGAACCCCGACTGCGGAGATAATGGCGGCGGTGAGAGCAGCAGCCTCGGCGCTCGATGACGTGTGTGCGTCGGTTGAGGAGGACTTGCCCCGCGCCATACCAGAGAATCCTGGCATATCCGACATGCTGCGCCAAGGAGATGGTCAAGCCGGAGCACACCGTATGCTGGCGAAGTATGGCACGACCGAGACGCATGAATGGATGACGCGACAGTTGCAGAAGTCGAGTGAGAGCATCCTTCCCGTCGGCGAGTACACGGCTGTCCTCGAGCAGGTGGACGCTTACCGCAGCTCGATGCTGGGCTTCATGGAGAACTATGATGTAATCATCTGTCCTGTATCGTCGTTTGCCGCACTGCCACACGGCGAATCCATGATGGACAAGAACCGTGCCGGCATGAATTACACTGCTACCTACAACATCACGGGCTGGCCTTCGACCGTAGTGCGCGGCGGCACATCGCCGGATGGCCTGCCTATCGGCGTGCAGGTGGTGGCGCGACCGTGGCGCGAGGATGTGTCGCTTGCGGTGGCGCAGTACCTGGAGGGCGCGCTTGGGGGGTGGCAGCGGCCGCCAATGTAGGACGTGCCGACATGGATTCACAGGATGGAACGGATAGGGATTCCCGATGAGATGGCGAGTGGGCATGGCATTTGGTCCGGTGCTTGCCATCTTGGTGGCATTGCTTCTATTTGACGCGTTTACGGAAAAGGAAAGCGTCAGCGCGCAGACGGCTGTTGATTACGATAGCGACGATGATGGTCTCATCGAAATCACCTACCTGGAGCAGCTGGATGCAATGCGCTGGGACCCGTTTGGTGTGGGTATCGCGGGTGACGGCCATGCCAGGGAAGTGTACGAAGCCGCGTTTCCCGAGGCGGCGAATACTATGGGCTGCGAAGGGTTCTGCTTGGGATATGAGCTAACCAGAAATCTGGATTTCAATAGCGACGGCAGCTACGCCTCGGGTGTGGTGAACAAAGATTGGACCACCGACGCCGGCTGGATGCCCATTTACAGCGATCGCAGTGGTTTCAACGCTACATTTGAGGGTAACGGCTTCACAATCGCCAATCTGTACATCAAGCGGCGCGGAGCCTCTGACACTGGCAGCACTGGCTTGTTCGGATTTACCCGTCGTGAGTTCGCCCATATACGCCGGATAGGTCTGATCTCGGTGGATGTCCGGGGGGAAAGCAGAGTAGGTGGGTTGGTCGGTCATAACGAGGGTAGGATAACCGAGAGCTATGTCTCAGGCAGGGTACAGGGAGACAAGGATGTTGGAGGCCTGGTCGGACATCACTTCGGCGAAATCAGGAATAGTCATTCGTCGGGAAAGGTAAGTGGGAGCACGAACGTGGGCGGCCTCGTCGGGACTATCAGTGGAAATTCACCGGTTACCCTCAGTTTTTCGAATGCTTATGTAACAGGGATTGACTTAACCGGTGGACTGGCGGGGGTGAACTATGCCGGTCCCATAGTCCATTGTTACGCCACTGGCAGGGTGACGGGAAGGACAGACATCGGCGGACTCGTCGGACGCAATTGGGGCGCCGTCTCTGCTACGTACGCCACCGGCAGTGTATCCGGCGTACATATAACAGGTGGATTGATTGGGGCAAACGAAGGCACACTCATTGCAAGCTACTCCACGGGGAGAACGAGGGGGAAATATCTTTCCGGTGGCCTGATTGGCGCAAATGGCGGCACCTTATTCGCCGTCTATTCCACAGCGAGAACGTCGGGAGAACGAGCGACCGGCGGTCTGGTAGGCATCAACGACGGCACTATCATCGAAAGCTTCTGGGACATCGAAAAATCGGATACGTCGGTAGGCGTAGGCGCGGACGACCGCAATAGGGACGGCAGAGTGGGCAGCGGCGACATCGGGAGGCACACACTTGGAGTGAAGGGGCGCAGAACGCGACAATTACGGTCGCCAACGGGCTATACGGGCATCTACATCGACTGGGATAGAGACTTCGACAATGCAGACGGGGACTTTGACGAGGGTACGGGTGGAGAAGATTTCTGGGACTTCGGCACTTCGGGGAACTATCCACTGCTAAAGGCTGATTCCGACGGTGACGGTATCGCCAACTGGTGGGAGTTCGGCAGACAGCATGGGCGCAGGATAGCGCCGACGCGCACACCAACGCCGACTGCCAGTGCCACACCCACTGCAACCAACACACCGACAGTCAGCCCAACGCCAACGAATACGGCTACACCAACACTGACACTGACGCCAACGCCGACACATACTGCAACCGCCACCTCCACGCCAACGAATACGGCTACACCAACACCAACAGCTACGCCCACGCCCACACCGACTCATACGCCCACGCCGACTGATACTCCAGTTCCTACGCCTACTTCCACAGCCACTCCTGTGGTAATTGTGGTGACGGCGACGCCGGGGCCGCCACCGCCTACTCAGACGCCGTTTGTCGTGGTGGTTACGGCAATTCCGCCGACAAGTACACCTTCGCCTGCTGCGACGACTGCTCCGCTTACTGATTCGGGTGGTGGATGTGGGTTCGCTGCGGATGTGCCGCTAGGAACGGCTGCCGCAAATTTGCTGCTGATGGTGCTGCCGCTGGGTGTGCTTGGAGGCGTGAAGTGTGTGAGGAAGAGAAGATAAAGCTCCCATTCAGATAGCCTGACTGATTTGCCTCCTGAATGGAACTTCGCCGAATACCTTCACAACCTAAAACCTGCGAGGGAGTGTGGTACTATGTGCGGAAGTTAACTAGGAGGCATACTTATGACATCCCAAGTCGGCATTTCAATGGCGCTACCAGCCTATACCGTTGACCCCGCATTCGTCGCTCGCCGCGCCGAAGAGCTCGGATTCGAGTCAATCTGGTTCGCCGAACATCCCATCCTGCCCGTCGAGTCCGACAGCCCGTTTCCGGGGTCTGACGACGGCATTATACCGTGGACATACGCGCACTTCACCGATCCGTATATTGCGCTGGCGCGCGCCTCCGCGGTCACGACGGACCTGAAGCTCGGCACGGGAATCACGCTCATCACGGAGCGCAACCCGCTTGTGCTTGCCAAGGCTATCGCCGCGCTGGACTTTTACAGCGGCGGCCGCTTCCTGTTCGGCATCGGCACGGGCTGGCACCGTGAGGAGACTGAGTTGATGGGCGGCGACTTCGACCACCGCTGGACGCAGGCACGTGAGGCTGCGCTTGCGCTCAAGGCACTGTGGACCGAGGACGAGGCAGAGTTCCATGGCAAATACTACGACTTCCCGCCAGTGCAATGCTACCCAAAGCCCGCGCAAGACCCGCACCCGCCGATTCTGCTGGGCGGCATGGCGAGGAACGTGCTGCGGCGCGTTGCCCGCTGGGGCGACGGCTGGCTGCCGAACCGCGTGACGCCGGAGCAGGTGCACGAGGGTCGTCTCATGCTCGACACGCTCGCTGCCGAGTACGACCGAGACCCCGCCGCGCTGACCATCAACATCTACGGACAGCCGCCTGAGCGCGACCTGGTGGAGTCTTACCTGGAAGCGGGCGCGAACCGTGTCATCGTGCGCTTGGAACTCTGCGAGTCTGAGGAAGCGATGGAAGAGGAATTGGGGCGCGTTGCTGCTGCCGTCTTGTAACTAACAGGATGGACAGGATACATAGGATAGAATCTGCTCTATCCAGTTAGTAAAGGAAAGGGAAAAAGACATGAAACTTGCGCTGCAATACGAGATGCAGAGGCCCTCGCTGGACGATCATCTGGTGCTTCAGGAGACGATGGAGCAGTGCATCCTCGCTGACGAGGTGGGCTTCGACTACCTATGGTTCGTGGAGCACCACTTCCTGACGGGCTTCTCGGCGTCGCCTTGTCCGGACCTCGTGTACGCCGCGCTTAGTCAGCGCACGAAGCAGATTCGGCTGGGACTTGGCGTGGTCATCCTGCCCTATCACCATCCTAACCGCGTGGCGGAGCGCGTGGCGATGCTCGACCATCTTTCGGAGGGGCGCGTGGACTTTGGCACGGGACGCTCCGCGCCATACGAGCTGACAGGCATGGGCATAGACCCGCGCGACAGCCGCGAGATGTGGGAAGAGTCGCTGTCGATGGTGCCGGATATCTGGCAGACCGACTTGTACTCACACGAGGGTAAGTATTGGCAGGTGCCGGAGCGCCAGATACTACCGAAGCCCTACCAGAACCCGCACCCGCCTATCTGGGTCGCTGCGCTCCAGCCTTCGACCTACGAGATTGCGGCGTCAAAGGGAATAGGCGTGCTGTCGTTCGGCTCTAGTGCGCCGTCCTCGCTCGAACCCTATGTTAAGGCGTACCGCGAGAATGTGAAGAAGGCGAAACCCGTTGGCGGGTTCGTCAACGACCAGTGGGCAAGCTCCACGCTCGGCGTGTGCCTGGAGGATGACCGCGAGGCGAAGGAGATGGGCGCGCAGTCGCTGAAGAACTTCTTCGGTCCGGACAGGCCATACGTGCAGGGACAGAAGGATGTGTATGCCCAGCTTCTGGACAAGTGGGGCGGCGTGCCGGATCACCTGAAGGCAAACTTCTCACGCTACGTCGAAGATATCGAAAAGCCGGACGAGGCAAAGGAAGACATCCTTGATTACTCGGGCGGGAGCGCCATCGCGCACCAGATTTGGAGCGACCTTGACGCAGACACCTTGTGCGACCGCGCGGTGGTGATTGCAGGCAACCCAGATAGCTGCATCGAGGCGCTGAAGAAGCACGAGGCAATCGGCATCGACCAGATGATGATTATGATGCAGACGGAGACCGTTCCTCACGATAAGGTGATGGAGTCGATCGAACTCTTCGGCAAGTATGTCATCCCGGAGTTCAAGAAGCGTTAATCCGACCGTTTAGTGGCATAGGAAAGGCAGCCGTCAGAGAATTTCTGACGGCTGCCTTTCAGTTGTGCCTGCTTTATTCAATCGAGACTCCCCTGTATCCTAATCGTCCATGATTTCTGTCACGGTGGACCTGGTAACGGTATCGAACCGGCGCTCGGTGGTTGAGGTGAACAGAGAGACCCGCATGATACGCGTTTCAGCGTTGATGCGGAGCGCCAGAGCATCCATGACATTGTTGTATATATCGAGCGCGGCCTCCAGAGAGACCTGCCGCTTCCAGTGCTCCTGCCAGGGGCCAGGGTTCACCGCGCTGATGTGGGGCAGACTCACAAGCTCCGCCATGAGGTCTTCGGCTGTCGAACTCAACGCTTCAAAGTCCTCTACACTGTCATAGCCGTCAATGCCCCTGTTGCGGAACATCACTAACTCGTACAGGAGCATCCACCAGTATATGGCGGCGAGTCGCTGCGCGTCGAGGCGCTTGCGATGTCTCTTCAGCCCCCATTCCAGCATTCTGTCGGCGTTCTGCACGAAGAGTTGCGCCACGGTGTCTGCAGCCCCATCGCAGCATGCCATCCAGAGCGCAGCGCGCTTGCGGTCGAGCTGCTCCGCGCCGAACTCCAAAGAGATGGTGCGCAACACATCGATGTCGGAGCGCAGTCTTGACTTGGGGAACCGGGGCAGCCTCAGCCTCATGTGTTCCTTCCCCTCCTAAGCGATGCGACATTGAATGGCCGCACGGACGGCATGAGTTCTTGGTCGCTTATCCTATCATCATCGTGTACAACCTGTTAGCCTCGCTCATTCTGAGGTTGACGGGCTGAGACTGAAGGGAGGTTTGACAGGCTCATGATGAACGGGTTTTCTTCGGGGAGATTGGGGCTAGGGGCTGCGGTTGCGGTTGCGTTCGCGCTTGAGGCGGCGCTCTTCTCTTTCGAGTCGCCTGTCATCCTGTGCGACGGGCGAATAGCTCTGCTCCAGCCTCCAAGCTCGGTCGGCTCTTGCCTTGCGCTCCGCTGTCTCCGCCGCTCGCTCCAGTATCTCCTGCTCCCTTGCCCACGCCTCACGCTGCTCTTCCGTGGGCGGCGTGTGGCTCTGAATGACGTCCAGATGGTCTTCATCCAGGTCCTTGCAGACGCAGAGGCAGTCGGGGTGGCAGGGAGCGTAGAACATCATGAAGTCGGGATCAGGCTGCGCAGGATTGCCAAATCCCCAGTGAAGCAATACCTTTGCCGCTTCTATCCTGTCACGAGTCCTTGCGTCAGGGTCGTTTCCTTCGAGGATTTCGAGCAGAATTCTTACCATGCTGGCTCCACCCTCTGAGTCAACGCGGATGCGCGCGACGAGTTTCTTGTTCACCTTCTCGTGTTCAGGGCTGAGTGGCTGCGGGGCGGGCTGTGAGCCGTCCTGCGGTTGTGCTGACACATCACCCCCATCCCAACCTTCCCCCATCGAGGGGGAAGGGGTTTTCTTGCCTGGGGCACCGGAGTTGCCCAATGCTTCCCTGGCTTCCTCGAAGCCGAGTCTGAGCAGGATGCGCGCCGACTGAAGGCGGTGAGAGGGTTTCCCGTCGGGGTCGTCGCCGTTCATAATGGAGACGAGGTTGCGGATGATGGTTCTGCCGCCCTGCGTCTCTTCGAGGACGATGCGCTGGATGCGCTGAAGTGTATCTATGGGGATGTGCTGCGTATCTACATCCCGTTGCTTGTGCATGGCTTCAATCATATGTTCTGATTATAGGCACGGATGTGTGGGTTGTCAAGGGTAAAGGGACCTTTGCATGTTTCTGGCATCTTGTCACACACTTGACCAAGCAATGAAGGCGAATTATTATGCAAAAGCAATTGGCAGTGGCAGTCTGACACTGGTAGTCGCACACAACGGTCTTGACTGTGCGACGGGTGAAAACGGTTGGTGTTCTTGGGATGAATCTCAGGTCTTACATACGAGACATTGCGGACTTTCCGACGCCGGGCATTATGTTCCGCGATATTACGCCGTTGCTTTCGGACGCTTCCGCGCTGAAATATGCGGTTGACCGCATGTTAGAGTTGTGTGAGCCGCTGAGTTCCGATGTGATTGTAAGTGTGGAGGCTAGGGGTTTCCTGCTGGCGGCGCCGCTGGCGTATCGCATGGGCAAGCCGCTGGTTCCCGTGCGTAAGCAGGGCAAGTTGCCGTATAAGACGCACAGAGTCAGTTATCAGCTCGAATATGGCACGGACACGCTGGAGATACACCGCGACGGCATAGGCGAGGGTCAGCGCGCGTTGATTGTGGATGACTTGCTTGCGACGGGAGGCACTGTCGGCGCGACAGCGGAATTGATACGCGAGTGTGGTGCGCAAGTCGCCGGTTACGCCTTCCTTATCGAGCTAGCCGAGCTGAACGGCAGGCAGAGTTTGTGCGGAGAAGAGGTGGTGTCGTTGATTACATACGACTGAAACTCCGGTGCGGAGAGCCTTTGACTGTATAACGAGAGAGTAATTTGCCCGTCGCCGCCAATGCAGCGTGCGGGAACGAAAGGGAGTGTTCCAATGACAACGGACGTGAACATCGAGGGTCTAATAGCGGAAGTGGAAGAGGTCGTAGGCAAGGGCCTCGCCTATGTCAGGGCAAATGCCGAGTCCGAAGTAAAGATAGACATCTGGACTCCTCGCGAGGTGCTGTGCCACTGGATATACTGGCATGCCGCCACCGCCGAGGGCATGGAAACCGCGGCTTCGGGCGACGGCCCACACCACATCTATGCCGATACCGACGAGATGAACGCAAGAAGTGTTGGACGCAAGTCCGGCTGGACTGTGGAACGGCTCTCTGAGGAGATGGAAGGGCTTCAGTCGCGGCTGATTGCGGCGGCGCGTGCGATGCCCGATCCGAACGCCGTAGTTGTTGCCCGTGGCGATGGCAGCGGATCGACCGGAGTGGAGCGGCTGGAGACTATTGTCGGCCACTGGAATGCGCACCTGGTAGAGATGGCTGAAGCCGCGTCTGCTTAGAGTACGAGCAGCACTCTCATTGTAGTTGGCGTTGATGAACGGAGCAGGACCTGCTTCCCTTTAGCGATAGCTTGCAACTTGTTCTAGGAATTGGATTACTACGCCGCAGCATGTAATCAATTGTGCATGTGGCAGTGTGCATGTGGTTGTGTATGCGTTGCGCGGTATGAGTAGCGCCCTTTGCCTTTTTCGCTGTTTTTGATGGCAGAATTGACAAAGGGCGTGGCTGTTTGTCATCATGCGTTTCATAGGGGTATGCGGTTCACTGGGTAGGCTTGGGGACGCGGTGGCTTGGCTACCGAACCGTCGGTCACCCCTTGATTCCGCACTGTACCAGAAATGCCGGCTACATTTGTAGTTGCGCTCCGAGGCTGCGTAGGGAGGAAATATGGTTTATCGCACCAATGTCAGTTACATAAGCCACTTCCTGCGCGAGGTGGATATGTTCAGCGGTCTGTCGGAGCGAAATCTGGACCGCATCGCATCGTTGTGCGAAGAGTACACTTTCGCGCCCGAAGAACATCTGGGCATGCAGGATGAGCACGGAACAAACCTGTATGTCATACGAGACGGGGAGATAAGGGTAAGCGTAGGTTCGCAGGATACGGGCGTGGTGGTGCGGACGGTGCGAGAGAAGGAAACATTTCCGATTGCGGTGCTGATGGAGCCGCCTCTGCTGGTTACGACTACGCAGGCGGTTACAGAGGTCACTGCGTATGTATTACCGCGGGTCAGGCTGATGGAGTTGTGCGAGCTTGAGCCTGAAATCGGGATGCATATATACAGGGCAAGCTGCGGTATCATAATGAATCGCTATCGCTACACACTCGCAATGCTATCGGACAATGTGGGACACCCGACGCGGCTGAATCCAGTTTGGCGCGGCACTGAGGTATAGGCGCGGAAACTAACATCGATGGACAGGGTGGGTAAGATTTTTCACCCCCATCCTAACCTTCCCCCATCGAGGGTGAAGGGACTCGTTCGGAGGGATTGAAGATGAATGGGAGGAACCTGACAGGAGGTGCATCATGACGGTTGTAGCGTTAGGCGGACTAACAGGCGCAGGCGCCAGGACGATGGGCCCCGCACTCGCAGGGGAAATGGAAGCCGACTACGTTGACCGGCTCATATTGACCAACGTGGCGCGGCATGTGGGCGCGACAGTAGAAGCGCTCCACCAGCGCGAAGAGCGCCCCCCAACACGCGGCGAACGCTTCACTCGCTTTCTGCAGAGGGTGCTTGAGCGCTCCGCCGTTACCGGAGCTGGCGGCGACCCGTACTTCGGGCCCGGCGTGGCGGCGTTCCTGACGGAAGAGTACGAAGACCTGCCTGAGCCGACGGTTACACGCGGGCACGAGCTTGAGGACGAGAAGTACATCGAAGGAATACAGCTCGCAATCAATGATATGGCGACTGATGAGAATATCGTTATGGTCGGGCGCGGCTGCTACTACATTCTGAAAGACGCGCCGAATGTGCTGCGGGTGGGCATAGAGGCTCACGTAGACGACCGTATTGCGACGATCGCCGAGCGTGAGCGTCTCAGCCTCGATGAAGCAGCAAGTACGGTGGCGGCGCGGGATCAGGCGCGGCTGTATTTCTTCAACCGCTTCTTCGACATAGAAGACCCGGACGCGCCGGAATTCTTCCATTTCGTGATTAACACCAGCCTGATTGGGCAGGAGTATGCCATCAAGATGATTCTTGACGCCGCGGATGCCCTGCGCAGTGGGGACTTGAAATAGGGCTGCAGCCTGTTTCCTACGATAAGAAGATTCGCAAGGATGCGGTTGCGCTTATGGCGTCCTTTGGCTAGAATAGCGCACATACTTGAAGGGTGCTTCGCCTTTCTTGTATTTGTTGGCAATGCCGTTAGAGTGAATTGCCAACTTAGTGGGCGATTAGCCCTTGCTTGCGCAAGAGTGGGTTCCATAACGAGAGTACCCTAACCCTAGCGACAAGCGTCAATTAAATGGGCAGCGTTGGAGCGCCCATCAGGGAGGCGAGTCTATGGCACTATTAGAGATAAATGACCTCGCTACCTACTTCTTCACGCAGGAAGGCGTAGTGAAGGCGGTGGACGGCATCAGCTACGAGCTTGCGGAAGGCGAAGTGCTCGGAGTCGTGGGCGAGAGCGGCTGCGGCAAGAGCGTCAGCGCGCTTTCGATTATGCGCCTCGTGGCGAACCCGCCGGGCAGAACGGTCGCAGGGGAGGTCATATTCGAGGGCGAAGACCTGCTTCAGATGGACGACTCGGAGATGCGCAGCATCCGGGGCAACAAGATAGCGATGGTCTTCCAGGAACCGATGACCTCGCTCAACCCTGTGCTGACGATAGGCCGCCAGATCACCGAGACCCTTGAGTTGCATTTGAACATGAGCAAAGATCAATCGCATGATCGGGCAGCGGAATTGCTGCAACTTGTGGGCATTCCGGACGCAGAGAACCGGCTGAAGGATTATCCCCACCAGTTCAGCGGCGGCATGCGCCAGCGCGTGATGATCGCAATGGCGTTGAGCTGCAATCCACGCCTCATTATCGCGGACGAGCCAACGACCGCGCTGGATGTTACGATTCAGGCGCAGATACTGGAGCTGATGCAGGACCTTGCGGCGCAGTTCGGCACGGCGATGATTATCATCACGCACAACCTCGGCGTGGTCGCGCGTTACGCGCACCGCGTCATCGTGATGTACGCGGGCAAGATAATCGAAACAGGCGACGCGAGAGAGATTTATGGAAATCCCAGCCATCCGTACACGATGGGATTGCTGGCTTCAGTGCCGCGACTGGACGAAACTACGCGTACCCGACTGGAGGCGATCGAGGGGTTGCCGCCAAGCCTCGTGAACATGCCGGCGGGCTGCTCCTTCGCGCCACGCTGCAGCTTCGCTTACGAGAGGTGTCTTGAAGAGGAACCTGTGCTCGTTGATGTCATCGAGGGACATAACGCAGCCTGCTGGCGAGCGGCCGAACTGCAACAGACGATTCGCGCCTAGAATTGGGAGATTTTCGATGACAACACAGGCCAGAAATGCAAACGACAATGAAGTCCTGCTGGAAGTGCGGAATCTGAAGATGTACTTCCCGGTGACGTCGGGTGTCTTCTTCCAGCGCAAGGTTGCGGATATCAAGGCTGTTGACGATGTTAGCTTCTTCATACGCAGGGGCGAGACGCTAGGTCTGGTGGGCGAGAGTGGATGCGGGAAGACTACCACCGGACGCTGCATCTTGCAGCTTTACAAGCCGACCGAGGGCGATATCATCTTTGAGGGCGAGGACCTGAACGCGCTGGAAGGCAGGGCGATGCGCGAGATGCGGCGCAAGGTGCAGGTCATCTTCCAGGACCCGTATGGCTCACTGAACCCGCGCATGACCTGCGGCGACATCGTGGGCGAGCCGCTCATCGTGCATAAGCTCACCTCGTCCAAGCAGGAGTACCGCAACCGCGTTACCGAACTGTTGCAGACGGTGGGACTCAATCCGTATATGGCGGACCGCTACCCGCACGAATTCAGCGGCGGGCAGCGCCAGCGCATCGGCATAGCGCGCGCACTGGCGGTTAACCCCAGCTTCATCGTTTGCGACGAACCGGTGTCCGCATTGGATGTGTCCATTCAGGCGCAGGTAATCAATCTGCTTGAAGACCTGCAGGACCAGTTCGGTCTGACATACCTGTTCATCGCGCACGACCTGTCGGTGGTGCGGCATATCAGCGATCGCATCGCGGTGATGTATCTCGGACATATAGTGGAGATTGCCGACCGCAACGAGTTGTACCAGAATCCGCTGCACCCGTATACGAGGGCGCTTCTCTCGGCGGTGCCGATTCCGGATCCGGTCGTGGAGCAGCATCGCGAGCGCATCATCCTGACGGGTGACGTGCCCAGCCCGATGAACCCTCCTCCCGGCTGCGTATTCCACACGCGCTGCCCGGACATGATCGGCGACTGCCAGCTCGAAGTGCCGCGGCTGCGAGAGGTGTTGCCCGACCACTGGGTATCCTGCATCCGCGTGGAAGGCTACGATACGGCGCCGTCGCTTTAGCCCACAATACACATAGTCATCATAAGGGGGCACTCAGCTGAGTGCCCCCTTATTCTTTGTCCTGCCATATTCATTTCATCCATGATGGCCCTCGTCATAATGTGGTACATTATCCCCACTATGACGGGAGGATACGCTTATGCTTGAATATAAACCTAATATGGTTCTGTCCAACGAAGAGTTCAGGGTTGTGGGTTCGCGGCCTGTACGCCATGACGGCGTGGACAAGGTTACGGGACGCGCGCGCTACGCCGCCGACACCGCGATGCCGGGCTTGCTTTATGGAAAGATTGTGCGCAGCCCGCATGCTCACGCACGCATTCGGAGCATCGACGCGAGCCGCGCGCTTGCACTGCCGGGCGTGTATGCGGTGGTTACGGCTGAGGATTTCCCGGAGGCGTCCGCCGAATTTGCAGACCAGGAAGAGGGCGCGGCGGTCAATTACGGCTTCTTCAGCCGCAACATTATGGCGCGAGAGAAGGCGCTGTACATGGGCCATGCGGTCGCAGCAGTGGCGGCGACAACCCAGCATCTTGCCGAGGAAGCGGCGGAACTCATTGATGTGGACTACGAGGTGCTGAAGCCGGTGTTAACCGCCGATGACGCGATGGCTGACGACGCGCCCATCCTGCACGAGCGTCTGCTTACTATGGCGAGTCCCGCATTCCGCTCGGGCGGCTACGGCGACAGCGACGAGCAGACCAATGTCGCCAACCACTTTGTCTTTGACGACGGCGATGTGGAGCAAGGCTTCGCGGAAGCGGATGTCATTGTGGAGCGCGAGTTCCACACGAAGGCGGTGCATCAGGGCTACATCGAACCTCACTCCGCCACAGCGTTCTGGAACGGCGACGGCAAGCTGACCGTCTGGTGCAGCACTCAGCAGCTTTTCGCCGTGCGCGATCACATCTCCGCTGTGCTCAACATCCCCCTGTCGAATGTGCAAGTCATACCGATGGAGATTGGTGGCGGATTCGGAGGCAAGGGCATGGGCGGGATGTACCTGGAGCCTGTTGTATCTTTGCTGTCGCGCAAGACAGGTAAGCCCGTGAAACTCGCCATGAGCCGTAAGGAAGTGTTCGAGGGTTCCGGCCCGACATCGGCGGCGCACATCACGGTAAAGATGGGCGCCACGAAGGACGGCAGGCTTACGGCTGCGTCCGCATCGCTCGTCTATGAGGCAGGGGCGTTCCCCGGCTCGCCCGTGCCTTCCGGCTGCCGCACTATGCTCGCGCCGTATGTCATTCCAAATGCGCATGTCGAAGGCTTCGATGTTGTCGTGAACACTCAGAAGTCGGCTGCCTACCGCGCTCCCGGTTCACCGGTAGCGGCATACGCGGCAGAGTCGGTCGTGGATGAACTTGCCAACAAGCTTGGCATCGACCCTATCGAGTTCCGCCTGCTGAACGCGGCCAAAGAGGGCACGCGCCAGCCCACGGGTCCCGTATTCAGGCGCATCGGCAATGTGGAAATGCTGGAGGCGGCGCGTGACCACGACCACTATCAGACGCCAATCGAGGGCAAATTCAGAGGCAGAGGCGTCGCGAGCGGCGCGTGGTTTAACGGCAGTGGACCGGCAAGCGCTGTCGCGAGCGTCAATCCGGACGGCTCGATCAGCCTCATCGAAGGTTCGCCGGACATCGGCGGAAGCCGCGCGGTGATGGCGATCCATGTCGCCGAAGTGCTGGGCATCGACGTCCAGGATGTGAAGCCCGCCGTAGTGGATACCGACTCTGTTGGCTACTGCTCAGGCGCGGGCGGCAGCGGTGTTACCTTCAAGACGGGCAGGGCGTGCTACGAGGCGGCGCAGGATGTGAAGCGCCAGATGATCGAGCGCGCGGCGCGCATCTGGGACATAGACGCCGACGATGTGGAGTACGATGCGAACGACGCGGTGCTGCGCCACAAGCAGGACAGCGAACTTTCGATGACTTTCCCCGGACTCGCGCGTCAGCTCAACGGCACGGGCGGTCCGATAGTGGGACGTGCGACCGTGAATCCAGGCGGCGTTGGCAATGCCTTTGCGATGCACATCGTGGATGTGGAGGTTGACCCTGAGACCGGCAAGGTGGACATACTGCGGTACACGGCATTGCAGGATGTGGGGAAGGCAATGCACCCAAGCTACGTGGAGGGGCAGATGCAAGGCGGCGCGGTGCAGGGCATCGGCTGGGCGCTGAATGAAGAGTACTACTTCGACGATGACGGACGCATGTTGAATTCGTCATTCCTCGACTACCGCATGCCGGTGTCGCTCGATGTTCCCATGATAGACACGGTGATCATCGAAGTCGCCAATCCAGGGCATCCGTATGGGGTGCGCGGCGTTGGCGAGGCCTGCATCGTGCCGCCGATGGCAGCAATTTCGAACGCAATCAGTAACGCGATAGGCGTGCGAATGACTGAGCTGCCGATGTCGCCGGCGAAGGTTGTCGCTGCGCTGTCGAAGAACGGCGCATAGCTTTATTGCGATAAGTTGCCCTTCGACAGGCTCAGGGCGGACGGATTTGTAGTTGAATCCAGTTTGTCATGAGCCTGTCGAATATTATTTGTGAATCTAATCGGACCCGGAATAGGAACATACTCTTAAGGATTTGCATGAATGAAATACTATAGTCTGATTGGCGTGGACGGCGGAACCAGCTTGGCGGTGGAGGCGCGCGAAGGCGTGCTTGCCGACCTGACATCGGTGCATCATGATTTGGAGGCGCTTGAGGATCTTGCGCTGGCTTCGACGCTGTCTGGCCAGAGCATTGACGCGCTTGCGCAGCGAATCATGGATGGTGTCAACCCAGAGCAACACAGCCTCGCTGAGATTATGAGCGGCGAGAGTGATGTCGTGCTTGACATGCCCTTTGAGCCTCCAGAGGTCTGGGCGGCTGGCGTTACCTACAAGACGAGCGAAATGGAACGCCGCAGGGAGAGCGGCACTCCGGATGTATATTCGATGGTGTATAGCGCTCCGAGGCCCGAAGTATTCTTCAAGGCGACACCCGAGCGCTGCGTCGGCCCGTTTGACTCGGTGGGCATACGCGAGGACTCGGACTGGAATGTGCCAGAGCCTGAGCTTGCCTTCGTGCTGTACGGTGGCGCGATAGTCGGCTACACAATCGGGAACGATATGAGCAGCCGCCAGATCGAGGGCGAGAACCCGCTGTACCTGCCTCAGGCGAAGGTTTTCAACCGCTGCTGCTCCATTGGGCCGTGCTTCGTGACGGCGGAGTCGCTCGACGACCCACACGGCCTCGATGTGACCTGCACTATCACGCGCGCCGACGAAGAGGTGTTCAGCGGCAGCACGAACACGTCGCAGATGGCGCGAACATGTCAGGAACTTGCCGACTGGCTGCAAAAACACAACGATGTGCCGAATATGACCGCAGTATTGACAGGCACATCCATTGTTCCGCCGCCAGATTTCACACTCCAGGAAGGTGACAGAGTGAGCATGACGATAGAGGGCATCGGCACGCTGGTGAACGATGTCGTAGTGGTGTAGCGGGCGGTGTGGCAACCGCGCAAGCGGGAGCTAACCATTGGGTCAATTCCGGCGAGTTGAAGGAGTCAATACTATGGCTGTGGAAGAGTTGAAGTCGAAGAACGACTGGGAAGAGCACTTAGAGAATGTGAAGAATATGACGCTTGAGCAGAAAAGAGAGCGTCTGGCAAGCATGCTTGAGGAAGGACAACGACTAGCAGATAGGCTTCTAGGATGGCATGGGGAACCAACTATGACTCGCGATGAGGTCAGGGAGATGATGGCACGAAAGTACCCCGGGCTGTCTTTGAGTGACCAGATCATTGAGGATAGAGAGTCACGATTCTAATTGGCATTCTTCTACCTGGACGCTTCAGCAATTGCGAAATTGTATCTTCCAAACGAGCAAGGGGTCGAGTTTGTGGTTCAACTTCTTGATCTGCGTTCGTCAACCGACATATTCGCCACTTCCGCTTTATCCGTCGTTGAGGTGAAATCAGCCATAACTCGCAGAATAGGCAGTCCCTCTGACAAAGCACCTCTTCTAGCAGCGTATGATAGAGACCTCCGGGAGATATTCGATCTCATATCTATAAGAGACGATATAATCATAGGTGCAAGTTCAGTTGCAGAACGTTACGGACTCCGCGCCGGCGATGCAATCCATCTGGCCACTGCACTGGACATTGCTGCAACTGCCGATGAAGCACAAGTATTCATGGTCTCCAGCGACACCGAACTGCTCGAAGCCTCGGACGTTGCTGGCATCGGCGCGATTGACCCGCAGGTGGACGATGCTGTGAGCAGTTTGCTCGAACTCAGAGGTCACTAAGCCGAGCGCGTTGACACATCCATACGCCAATAGTAACCTCTGCCCTACCATACCGATGACAACGGCACTGCAAGCCGACAGGAGAATAGAAGCATGTGTACATACGTGATACAGAAATCGGAGATAACGGGCAGCGGCAAGGGGACGCCGGGCTGGATTCCGATAACAGAGGCTCGGGTCTATTACGACCACCCGTACCACATGACGACCGACCACACGTTGAACATCGACTTCGTGAACCCTGACCAGGGGCTTGGCGCGCGCGTAGCGGTCGAGCTGACGGCGAAGTCGGCGCGAGCGCTTGTGGACGACATTCTCGCCGCTTTGGAAGAAGGTAACGCAGCGCACGCCGCAGACTAAAGGCTCTCGTTATCGTCATAAATCCCCTTGCTTCTCAGGCAAGGGGATTTTCAATTTTGCATTTACCGGGTTGGGGAATCCTCTGAAATCAGGGTTGCAAAGACGGAGGAACTTATGTAAAGTTGCGCCCAATAGAGTGTAGGCAAGGCTTCCTAGAGGCCTTCGCAAGAGAAATTATCTCTGTTGAATGGCCGTGAGCAGATGCACTAGACTGTTGGCCGAAAAAAGAACTTGAGCCAAGAATTAAGAAGGAGATCGGGGACATAAGCAGATAGATTCAGAGGGGACGCGTATGCTAAACCTGTCAATTCGTCGAAGTGCTACTTTCCTAACGCTACTCTTATTGCCTGCGCTTGTGCTGGCTGCTGCCTGTTCGAGCGCAGAACCGGAGGCCGAAGCGCCTGCTGCGCCTGCCGCCGCTGCAACACAGGCACCGGCTCCGACCACTCCGCCTGCGGCTCCCGCCCAAGCAGCGCCCACTGCGGCGCCCGAAGCGATGGCGGACATAACACCGCCGAGGCCTGCTGATTCCAACGCGCAGACCGGCGGCGTCCTGAATGTCGCATACTTCCGCAATGCGTCCAGCCCTGACGGATATCAGGCCGGTGGCACATTCGACCGCATGTACTTCTTCACGGGCAACGAGGTGCTGGTCGCTATCGGCAAGGACAGCGTGTACGACCCCGCAGAGTCACTTGCGTATTCGTTCGAGGTCGAGGACGGCGGCAGCCGCGTGCGATTCAACCTCCGCGAAGGCGTGCAATTGCAGGGTGGCTTCGGAGAGATGACCTCCGAGGATGTCTCAGCAAGCCTGAACCGCTGGTTCGATAAAGCGTCTGGGTGCGGGGGTTGCCCGAGCACCTTCCGTTCCGTAACTGAGATCAAGACCATCGACGACTACACCGTCGATGTGGTGATGGACCCGCCGGATGCGAACTTAGTAGTCAAGATGTTCGACAGGGGCAGCATCGTTCACTCCAAGGAGAACTGGGAAGTCCAGGGAGCCGACGACCACAAGAGCAACCCCATCTCAACGGGACCGTACAAGCTCGCTCTTTGGGATGTGGGCGTGACGCAGAACTGGGTGAAGCATCCCGACTGGTGGCAGCGTGAGCCATACGCGGATGAGGTGAACGTCCAGATTATCTCGGAGACGCGTACACGGCTGGCAGCCCTTCAGACGGGTGAGGTCAATGTATCGTGGCTGCAGGCGGAACAGATTCCCGCCGCACAGAAGGACGACAACATCGACGTGTGGGACTTCACAGGCGTTGGCTGGGACGGCTGGGGCTGGAACCACGGGCTGACGCCACTGGACGACCTGCGTCTCAGGCGCGCGCTCATCAAATCTGTGGACCGGGTCGCGCTTAACAAATCCATCTACCTGGACACCCTGCGCGACAGCCAGGCGCATACCTTCCCGCCCGAGTCGCCTTTCGGCATAGACGCCAAGGACCTCTGGGAAGGCGAGCACCTGCGGTATGATCTCGACGAGGCTAAGGCACTCGTCGAGGCCGTGGCGCAGGACAAGGGGCTGGAACTGCCGCTGCAACTCAGCGGTGTCTGTGATCGCCGCCCGGACCGCCAGCAGTTCTGCGAGTTCCTGCAGGGCTCGTGGGCTGAGATTGGCGTCGAGTACGAGTTCCAGATTGTGTCGAACGCATCCGAGCGTGCGGACGTGATGGAGCAGTGCCAGACGCACATAAATCAGACCGGCTGGGGTATGCTGCTACCGTGGTACATGGAGGGCGCACTGCATTCCAGCGCCACCGGCAACTTTCCAGCCAGTGTATGCAAGGACCAGGGTTCTGCGCTCGACGCCGACGGGCAGGCTTTGCAGGACCAGCTTGACATGCTGTTCGCGGAAGCATCCGAGAGCTTCGACAGCGTGGTGCAGATAGACAAGTACAAGCAGATTCAGCGCATTGCGCTGGAGAACCTATACACGTACATCCCGGCGATGCTGCGCGTGAACTATGTCGGCTGCCACACGCCGACCACGGGCGGCTGCGAGACGAACCCGATGCGCGGCGACGGCTTCGTGCGCAACGGCGACTTCTGGTTGAAGCAGTAGAGAGCTAAACTGCGGTCAGTCATCAGTAGTCAACCTCTATATTTCGTAGAGGTGGTTGCTGGAGGCTGACCGCCTTTCGTTAGAGGGGCTGGAAGATGCAGCGTTACATGCTGCGCAGAATCATCAACCTAGTTCCGGTGCTGGTGCTCATCAGTATCGTGGTGTTCTCCACGGTCAGGGTCTTGCCGGGCGATCCCGCGCGCCTGCTCGCTGCCGTGGACGAGGCGGGCACCGTCGATCCGGAGGTGCTCGCGGCGATAGAGGCGCGCTACGGGCTAGACAAGCCAATCGTCACACAGTACTTCGAATGGGTCTGGGGCGTGATGCGTGGCGACTGGGGAGTGTCGATTATAAGCAGTCAGGATGTATTCCCGCAGATACGCAGCCGCCTGAGCTTCACGGCGCAGTTTACCGGGCTATCGTGGCTGCTCTCACTGGCAATAGGCATTCCGATGGGAGTAATATCGGCGCTCAAACGCAACTCCATACGAGACATCGCTGTGACGGGATTTGCGGTCTCGGGAATAGCTCTGCCCAACTTCTGGCTGGGCATGATGATGATTATCTTCTTCGGCGTGTGGCTGGGTTGGCTGCCAACGGGCGGCTACACGAGTTTCCAGGACAGCCCGATCGACTGGGCGCGCAAGATGATTTTGCCCACGATAACGCTTGGCACGGCGTTGTCGGCGGTCACGATGCGGCAGATGCGCGCCGCGCTGCTGGAGGTAATGCGCGAGGACTACATTCGCACGGCGCGCGCGAAGGGCTTGATGGAGAGCAGGGTCGTGCTGCTGCACGCGATGAAAAACTCGTTGCTGCCGGTCATTACGCTGTCCACATTGCAGCTCGGAACGCTGGTCGGCGGAACAGTGGTGACGGAGACAGTCTTCTTCCTGCCGGGTATCGGAAAGTTTATAGTGGACGCGGTAATAGCAAAAGACTTCCTCGTGGTGCAGATGGGCCTGATGATTCTGACGCTGGGGGTGCTGGTCGCCAATCTGATCGCAGACATGTCGTACGCATTTTTGGACCCGCGCATACGATTCGACTGACTTTTCACTTTCACACTTTCGGATTGGAACAATGAGTTAGCCGGGTAGGAGAGCATGTTCAATGGTGGGGACAGTTAATTTCACCCTCATCCTAACCTTCCCCCATCAAGGGGGAAGGGACAAAATGAACTGCGAAAATGCTCACCTCTTAGTTTGTGAATAGGCGGACGTGTGGCAGGCTGTGATTTATGAGAGAACAAGAACTGGTTGAATCGACAGAAAACCAACTTGCCGAGCGGGAGTTGAACTGGGTCCGTAAGAGTCGCTTCCTGCAGACGCTCAGGGAGTTGGTGAGCGTACGTCTCGCCAAGTTCGGGCTGGTGGTGCTTGGGATAGCCGTGATCGCGGCCGTGTTTTCGCCGCTTCTGTCGGTGCATGACCCTATGAAGATAAACCCGCGCGACAGCCTGCAATCGCCCAGCTCCAAATACTGGCTCGGAGCGGACAGGCTTGGGCGCGACCAGTTAGCGCGGCTTATCTACGGCGCGCGCGTCTCGCTGATCATCGGCGGCTCGGGCGTTGGCATTGCAGTCGTGGCGGGCATCACCATCGGGACGATTTCCGGCTGGGCAGGTAGGTGGACGGATGAGATTTTGATGCGGTTTATGGACGCGCTCGCCGCATTTCCAAACATAATATTCGCGCTCGTGCTGGTTGCCATCACGGGCGGCGCTATGCGCAACATCATCCTGGTGATCGGGCTTGTGTTCACGCCTGCGGTCGCGCGCCTCATACGGGCGCAGGTGCTGTCCGTGAAGGAGCGCGACTATGTGATAGCCGCCGTCGCGCTGGGTGCAAGTCCGGCTCGCATCATATCCTCGCACCTGATACCGAACAGCCTCGCGCCCGTGATAGTGCAGGCTTCGATAGCGTTCGGCGCGGCGATACTGCTTGAAGCGTCGCTGAGCTTCCTCGGCGTTGGCGTGAAGCCGCCCACACCCACATGGGGCGGTATGCTGCGTCATGCCTTCGAGGTGGTTGACCTGGCGCCGTGGCTCACATTTACGCCGGGCGCAACTATATTCCTGGTGGTGCTAGCCTTCAACTTCGTGGGCGACGCGCTGCGCGACACGCTCGATCCGCGTCTCAGGGGTGCGAGGTAACTGGGGTCGGGCGACCGATGTCCTAAGCCCCTGTCGACACTTCCGTTCCGTTCTACTCTAAGCCCGAATCCACCGAAGAGTCATGGTATCTCTGCCGGAGCGTGGGTGAAGGACGCGGCAAGGTGGCGGTGCGGGTATGATGCCGACGCTGGAGCGTTCTGAAGGTCCCCGGTCGTGATGTTGAACGCCAATGGAGGCCCACAGTGGCGATTGTGGGTGAAGTTGACGAATCGGTGAGCAGCAGGGGATACTCACGGTCCGGTCCGGCGCGAGTCTGGGGATGAGATGGGTTATGGAGTGTATGGTGGGCAGTCGTCGCCGCTGCCGTCAGCTGTCAGCTCGGTAACGGAATGGTTCGCAGTCTGGCCAGAGCGCGGCCGAACTGTGTTTCCCAGGGCCAGCGCTGGGGAAGATGCAGGGTGAGACGGCGTGCCGAGCGTGTAAGCCGTCCGGCGAGGGAGAAGAATCGTCTGCGCAAGGTCTTGGTGGTGGAGGCTCGTTCTTCCAGTCCGATGCGGGAGGTCCAGCGAGCCAGATTGTGAGCCATCACCTGCACGGCCAACCAGGCGGCGTTGGCTGCGAAGCGCCCTGAGGGCAGATGGTTCAGTCCTACGCCGTACTTCAGGTCGCGGATGGCGTTCTCCACCTCGGCGTGGCGGCGATGGTCGGCCTCCAGTTGGAGGGTGTCGCCCTCTCGGTCCGTGATGAAACCGTGATAGCTGTAGTTGGTGAAGAGCGCCAGTTGAGAGCCGGGCGTGGGCTTCACTCTGCGGACGATGAGTCGCACTGGTGCGGCGTCGGGCTTGCTCTCGAAGGGAGTGTAAATGGTCTCGGCCACATCGGCTGTGCCGTCCATCCAGTAGGGTATGGGTGTCCAGTCCGTCTCTGGTATGGCCTCGATGAGATTGCGCAGTCGGGGGTGCTGTCGGACGGTGATGGAGAAGCGGACATCCATCTTGCGACAGACGGCAACGATGGTGTGGGCATAGAAGCCGCTGTCGGCCCGCACCGTGAGCGCTCCCGTGGCTCCGGCGTAGCGCACTCGCGCCACCGTCTCCCGCAGGAAGTTGGCTGCGCCCCGGGCGGTGTTGGCTCGGCCCTTGCGCAGTCGTGCCATCAGCACGTCGCCGGTTCCTGAGGCAACGGCCAGCAGCGGATGATAGCCCCGCTGGCCGGTGTAGTTGTGATGGCGCGCTCCCTCCTTTGCCAGTCCATAGGTCTCGCAGACCGTCGAGTCTATGTCGATCGTCAGAGGCGAGTCCTCGGGGCCTGCCCCGGCGTCCCAGGCACGCGCCAGAAACTCTCGGCTCACCCGGTCCAACTGTCGCACATGTCCCCAGCGGAAACTGCGTAGGAATGTCCCCAGCGTGGATGGAGCCTTGACCACACAACCCAGTACCGAGGAGGTCCTGCCCGCCCGCAACACGTCGGCATCGTCAATGCAGTCGCCACCGACCAGAGCCGACGCCACCAGGGTCAGTATCTTGTCCCCGGTGTTGGCCCGCCCCGGGGCGTCGCCCAGGTCAACGTGGTTGTCGACGAGTTGGCTCAGACCCAGACGCCCGGCCAGGGTGACCGGCAGGATCAGCCCGGCATTGGCTACCAGGCGGGGATCGTCGAAGGCGATTTGGATGCGGTCAGGGTGGTTACGTGGTAGCATCTGTTGGGTGCTCCTTTTCTGTGACAGGTTTTGTGTTGTAAAACCATTATCTCAGATTCAGAGGTGCACCCTTTTGCTTCTTCAGGAGGCCTCTCACACGCCCCCCTCGGTGGATTGGGGCTTATCCTGCGTATCTATTATATCCTGTTAGCCTCGGGAGAACGCCGTGCTCAAAAGCGTAGTCACAGCCGCTTGCCTCGGCACTCTTGGCGGCTTCTGGATTGCGCTTGTCGACGGTAGCATCGAAATTTTTCAGAACTATGTCGATGGCGTCTGGCGCTATCAGATCGAGTTCAACTCTGCTGCGGAGATTCTGGTCGGCACGGTCATAGGCGTGCTCGCAGGGGCGAACATTCGACTTGCACTCGCTCCGGAGCGTGCTGATGGGTTTGTGTCCGGCGCGCTTGTTGGATTGGCTGTCGGGGTCTTGCTTGCGCTGGCGCAGATTGCATTTGTTGCGCTTTCAGCACTGCTTCAAGTATATGATGTCGAGTACGGCTTTTTGCTGACGAGATTCAGCGGAATTCTTTCAGCCGCCGCACTCATAGGAGCGATCGCTGGCTTGCTGAAAAGCAGCTTTTCGCTCGCAGCGCCTCTTCCAAGCGGGGTTGTCGGCGCGCTCGTGGCCATCGCGTTCGTGATGCCCATCGTCATGGGCGCTGCATTAACGATCCCTATTTCAGACTGGGGCGCACCCGTGGGTGGGGCGTTCTCCTCAACTTACTTAACTCCACACCTGCCGGTCTTGCTTGCGTGCGCGGGCACCGGCGCGATTGTCGCTGCGGTCGCTAGGTCTCGTTTGCGGGACCACTCCAGCGATATGCTCACTTCTGCAGGCGTTGTACTTGGGGCGGTGGTCTCCGCAACCGCATCGAGCCTATCGTTCCACTATGTCATCTTGGGTTTGGCATCTCCCGACGATTCATTCTCAATCGCCATGTTTGCTTTCCGCACCTTGGTAGGCTTGCTTGGTGGGGTCGCAGTGGGCATGGCCGTCATTATTGCCGGACGGCGGATAGTCTCCACGCATCGCACCAATGCTGGTATGATAAGCCCCGATTGAAGACAGAACGCCGCACACGAAAAGAATGAGAGCTTTATCTCTGCGACAGCCGTGGGCAAGTCTGATAGCCGATGGGCGAAAGACGATTGAGACGCGCACGTGGCGCACGTACTATCGGGGACCGCTAGCCATACACGCGAGCATGCGTCCATACGCCGACCTGCCGACAGGCGGCATCGTGGCGGTGGCATGGCTGTACGGATGCCGCCCGATGGAAGAAGCCGACGAAGGCGCGGCATGCATCGCGCGTTACGAAGGCGCGTATGCCTGGCTGCTGACGAATGTCAAGCCGGTGGCGCTGATACCGTGCAAGGGCATGCTCGGCCTGTGGACACCGCCTGACGACATCTTGCGGACACTTCCTGAAGTGCGAGCTCCGGATCTGCATGACAAACGGTGCCTGCCAGGAGACTGACTGATCCAAATGCGATATGACAACAAACTAATCACTGAGGTGCCTTAATGACACGACCGAACATCATCCTTATCCTTGCGGACGACATGGGCTACTCGGACCTTGGATGCTACGGCTCCGAGATTCGCACGCCCAATCTCGACAGGCTCGCGGCGTCCGGGTTGCGCTTTTCGCAGATGTACAACTCGGCGCGCTGCTGCCCGTCACGGGCGTCACTGCTTACGGGCCTCAATCCGCATCAGACGGGTGTGGGGCACATGATGGACGCGCTCGGGCCGGACTCCTATCAGGGATACCTGAATCAGAACTGCGCCACTATCGCGGACACGTTGCGCGCCGGCGGGTATGCGACCTATATGAGCGGCAAGTGGCATGTGGGCGGACGCTACAACCTTCTCGACGACAGCCGATGGGAGGAACTAAAAGGCGGCATTGAGTATCCAATACCCACGCAGAGAGGCTTCGACCGCTTCTACGGCATCGTGGCGGGCAGCGCCAACTACTACTTCCCACGCCTGCTGATGGAGGACGACCGCTTCATTGAGCTTGACCCGAATGGCTACTATTTCACGGACGCCATCACGGACAACGCTGTCAAGATGCTCGACGAGAACGCCGCAGCGAACAACGCCGCGAGCACGAACGGCGGGGATGAAAAGCCGTTCCTCCTGCATGTTACCTACACTGCCCCGCACTGGCCGCTTCACGCGCACGAAGAGGACATAGCCCATTACGAAGGGAAGTACCGCGACGGATGGGATACGCTCCGCACCAACCGCCACGAAGAGTTGAAGGCGAGCGGCATTCTCAGCGACAAGTGGGAGATTTCGCCGCGCAACGCCTCGGCGGGTGACTGGCAGGATGAGCGTAACAAGGACTGGGAAGACCTGAAGATGGCGACCTACGCCGCGATGATAGATCGGATGGACCAGGGCATCGGGCGCATACTCGACAAGGTGCGCGAGATGGGCGCGGAGGAGAACACGCTGGTGATGTTCCTGTCGGACAACGGCGGCTGCGCCGAGTTCCTTGCCGAAGACACGCAGCGGCCTGAGCCGTCGCAGTACGCCAGCCCCAACCCCAATGGCACGCCAATCAAGATGGGAAACATCGTGGGGCAGCGCCCGGGACCTGGCGACACATTCATGAGCTACGACCTGCCGTGGGCGAATGCGAGCAACAGCCCGTTCCGACTGTTCAAGCGCTGGACGCACGAGGGTGGCATATCGACGCCCTTCATCGTGAATTGGCCGGAGCGCATCAAGGAGCCGGGCATCGTCCACGAACCTACGCATATTTCCGACATCACCGCTACATGCATCGAAGCAGCGGGCGCCCAGTATCCGACCGAACTGAACGACAATGCCATCACGCCGATCGAGGGCGTCAGCTTTCTGGATGCCATCAACACGGGCGCGTGGAAGCGCAATCTGCCTATCTACTGGGAGCATGAGGGCAGCCGAGCCGTCCGCATCGAAAACTGGAAGCTGGTCGCGGAAGTCGGCGGCGACTGGGAACTGTACGACATGGACGAGGACAGGACAGAACTGAACAACCTCGTCGAAGCCAACGCGCCCAAGGCCGACGAGATGATTGCACTATACGACGTATGGGCGGAGCGGTGCGGGGTGCATCCGTGGCCCCTGTCCCCAACCGCGCGCATGATGAGTTTGCGAAACGCGCATAATCACAATGTTTAGTCGATGCGAATGTGCAGAGACTGCTCGCGACGGAGCACATCAATCGCCCAGGTTGGCTGAGGCAAACATCAGCGGGATCAATCACCAACGCTTATGCTAAGAGAAATAATACTTAATGATACTTGTCTGATACCACAGCACATTTCGTCTGTTGTATAGTTGTTTTGCTATTCTTTTACATTGATCGGAGGACAAACAGGTGAAGTTTTTCGCGCTCTTGATGGTCGCAGCATTCTCGTTGCTGGTATTCGCCTGTGGCAGCAGTGAAGAGCCGCCTGGTCCGCCGCCTCTGCCGGCACCGACCCAACCTTCCCCGCCAACTCCGGATGTACAGGCGACTGTTGAGGCAGGCGTTCAGGCGACTGTCGTGGCAGCGAGCCTGCAAGCAACTGCTGAGGCACAGGCCGCTCCGACGAACACGCCGATGCCCGAACCGCCCACGAGTACGCCGGAACCTGAACCGACTGCCGTACCTCCGACAAACACGCCTGAACCTGAGCCTACTCCCGTACCTCGGACAAACACACCTGAACCTGAGCCTACTCCCGTACCTCCGACAAACACGCCTGAACCTGAGCCTACTCCCGCGCCACCAACAAGCACGCCCGTACCCGAACCTACGAGCACGCCCGCGCCTCCTCCAACGCCTGCGCCGACACTTGCTGCGACGCCAAACCCAGTTGGACTCACCTGGGACAGGCCAGTCCCTATCGGAGAGGATTACACCCTACGGAACGCAAACGAACTCACTCTTAGGGTCAGGGAGAACAGAGTATATTGGGCAAACGATGCTTGGGAAATTATCGACGAAGAACATAATCTTAACAACAAGCCACCGAGGGGATTCGAATACCTGCTGATCGACATCCAGGTCAGAGGTCCTAATACCGATGGTAGCGAATTCGACGCATCGCTAAGGTTGACCGCCGAAGGCGCGCCTCCGGACGGCAACGCATATAGATGGAGTGGCGCCAACCATTGCGGAGGCATCCCTGAGACGAGGATAAAGTTTGACTTCGCACTCAAGCGTCCTGATGATACATACGGACGCCGCGGGAATATCTGCTTCGTCGTAACACGCGACGACTCGGGCAAGCTCGTCCTCGTTGACAACGGCGGACCGGGCGCGCCGCCGGAAGACCGACGATACTTCTCGCTCAGGCGCTAGAGTAGTGATTTCACAGAAACGACCGTAGCTGACTGCTATAAATCGCGCTTAGGAAAAGTTCAGGGCGAACGAATTGTATGATTACATCGTTCGCCCTGATGCTTTGTGCCGCCTTTCAAGCGCAATTATCGGAATGGTGTAAAATACCACGAAGGTGTTTCCATCAGCAAATTAACCGACTGAAACAATGACCCACTCCTTGGAGGCAAGATGCAACCCCTCAAAGATATCCGAGTAGTCGCCGTTACGGGCTTTCTCGCCGGTCCCTACGCAAGCATGAACTTCGCCCGGCTGGGCGCTGAAGTCATCAAGGTGGAGTTGCCAGGCAAGGGTGACCCCGTGCGCGGCAACGGGCCTTTCATCGGACCGGAAGGCAAGCACCCGCAGCAGCAGACACCCGACGATATATCGACGCGCTTCCTGAAGCGCAACCAAGGGGTGAAGAGCGTTACCCTGAACCTCAAGCATCCGCAGGGACGTAAGATGTTCCTCGACCTTGCGAAGTCGTCCGATGTGATGCTGGAGAACCTCGCGCCCGGCTCGCTGACGCGCATGGGTCTGGGTTACAAGGATGTTTCCGCCGTCAATCCCGAAATCATCTACTGCTCCATATCAGGCTACGGGCAGACGGGCGAGTACGCTGACAGGCCCGCGCACGACCCGCAGATTCAGGGCATGAGCGGCTTGATGGAGATAAACGGACATCCCGACGGTCCCCCAACCCGTGTCGGTTTCTACATCGGCGACCTCGTGACTCCACTGTTTGCCTGCTACGCGATTACGGCGGCGCTGCGCGAGAAAGAGCGCACCGGCAATGGGCAGTATCTTGATGTGTCAATGATGGACACGCTGACCTCCATCATGATGATGGATACGCTGGAAGACGATGTCGAGATGGGCTTGCCGCTGCGAATGGGCAACACCACGCGCGGCGGTCCCACGGGACTGTACCGCACCAGCGACGGCGAGCTGACCATCACGGCGGCGAGCGACGACCAGTGGAGGCGTCTCGCCAACGCGCTCGACTCGCCCGAACTCGCCGAAGACCCGCGCTTCGCAGAGTTCCACAGCCGCACGGCGAATGTGGTGGAGGCGCGCGAGGAGATACAGAAGCGTGTGGAGAAACTCACACGTGCTGAAGCATTGGAACGCTTCGAGGCTACGGATGTGCCGAGCGGCGCGGTTCGCACTGTCGACGAAGCCATCAACGACCGGCACTTCTGGGATCGCCGCAGCCTGCTTCCCATGAGGCACGGCAAGATGGACGACCCCGTGCCCGGCATAGTCGCTGGCTTCCCTGTAATATTCTCCGGCGGCGAATTGCCGGAACCCTACGGCGCGCCCACTCTCGGCATGCACAACGAGGAGATATACGGCGGCGTGCTGAATCTGTCGGATGATGAGATCGCGGGGCTGAAGGAAGAGGGTGTGATATAGCAATTCCGTAAATCTTACCAGCCGAGAAACTGATGACCACAGCTGGAGCAAGGCCATGAAATTCGACGCAAAACCCCTACGCTCGGTGCTATTTGTGCCGGGCAACAAGGAGGACTGGATACGCAAGGCGCCCAAGTACGGTGCGGACGCGCTCATCCTCGACCTCGAAGATTCGGTGCCGCCGCAGGAGAAGGACGCCGCGCGCCAAATCGTCAGCAAGATGATCGAAGAGATTGGCGCAACGCAGACGCTCTTCGTGCGCGTCAATCCGCTGGAGACGGGGCTGACAGGCTTCGACCTCGAAGCCATCACCAGCGAGAACCTCTATGGCATCACGCTGCCGAAGGTGCAATCCCCCGCCGATGTGGTGGAGGTTGATGTGCTGCTGCGATTCTTCGAGCGCAAGGCGGGCGCGGAGGTCGGCAAGATTTTCATCGACCCCGGACTTGAGACGGCGGCGGGCATCCGCAGCGCCTACGACATCGCAATGGCGTCCGACCGCATCGCGCACATGGGCGGCAGCGGCGGCAAGGGCGGCGACACCGCACGTTCCATCGGCTACCAGTGGACGCCCGAGGGCATGGAGACTCTGTTCATCCGCTCCAAGGTGCTTGTGGACTCACGCGCGGCGGGCGGGCAGTTCCCCGTATCCGGCGGCTGGTTCGACATACGCGACCTTGACGGCTTGCGTACCTACGCCGGCGAACTGAAGCGGCTCGGCTACAACGGCATGAGCCTCATACACCCCTACCATATGCCGGTCGTCAACGAAGTGTTCACCCCATCAGTGGCGGAAATCGCCGAGTGGCGCGGCCTAGTGGACGCCATGGAGCAGATGCGCCAGACCGGCGGCGCGGCAGTAACCTTCGGCGGCGACATGGTGGACATTGCGCACGAGCAGACCGCCCGCGCAATGCTCCGGATGGCCGAGCAGCTTGGCGTCGCTTAATACCAGGCATAGAGTACCTTCCCCCTCGATGGGGGAAGGTTAGGATGGGGGTGATAAAATCCCTTCATTCCGTACACCAATGTAAAGAGCAAGGAGCAGCAAATGGCGAACGGCGTATCTCCCGAATCCGTAGGCTTCTCATCCCAACGACTCAGCCGCATCAACAAGATGATGCAAGGCTACATTGAAGACGGCAAGCTCGCCAGCGGGCTGACCATGCTCGCGCGGCGCGGCGAGACCTTTCACTTCGAGCCTTACGGCGTGCTTGACCTCGAAAGCGGCGCGCCCGTCGAGCGAGACACCCTCTTCCGCATCTACTCGATGTCCAAGCCGATAACAAGCGCCGCTGTCATGATGCTGTACGAAGAAGGGCACTTCTCGCTTGACGACCCTGTCGGCAAGTTCATCCCCGAACTCGCCAGCCTGAAGGTGTACGACGGGATGAGCGAGACGGGCATTCGCCTGGTCGAGCAGCAGCAGCCCATCAGCATCCGGCACTTGCTCACTCACACATCCGGCCTGAGCTACGGCTTCCATCAGGACTCGTCGGTCGAGCAGATGTACCGCGAGGCGAACATCACCGACCCGGACAGCAGTCTGAAAGAAATGGCAGAGAAGCTCGGCAGGCTGCCCCTCGTGACCCAGCCCGGCGCAAAATGGCGGTACAGCAACGCGACCGATGTGCTCGGATACCTTGTCGAAGTCGTCTCAGGTCAGCCATTCGACCAGTTCTTACAGGAAAAGATTCTATCGCCGCTTGGCATGACCGACACATCTTTCTATGTGTCCGAAGAGAATCTCGACAGACTTGCCACGGTGTACGGCGCTTCCATGAACGGCGGCGGCATTGCGCCCCTCAACAACCCCATGGTCAACAGGCAGGCCAGGCCGCATACGCTCTTCTCCGGCGGCGGCGGTCTCGTATCTACGGCATCGGACTATATGAGCTTCTGCCAAATGCTGCTCAACGGCGGAATACTCGGCGAAGAGCGCCTGCTTGCACCAAAGACGGTCGAGATGATGCGGTCGAACCATCTGGCGGACGACCTGAAGCCATTCGCCGTCGGACAGAGCATGTCGTCCGACACGAAGGGGTGCGGGTTCGGCCTGGGATTCCGCGTTGTGATGGACATCGCTCAGCACGGCATCATCGGCTCCAACGGCATCTACTCGTGGGGAGGCGCAGCAAGCACCGTCTTCTGGATAGACCCGCAAGAAGACCTGGTAGCCATCCTGCTCACACAGTTCATGCCGAGTTCGTACTATCCCCTGCGCCGCGAGTTCCAGATAGCCACCTACCAGGCGCTGATGGAATAGTACGGGACAAAGAGACGGGAAAGCACGGAGCGACAAGCCAAGCGTTGGTGAACGTCCGCTTAATCTAGCTCGATTCGCGAAGCCAATGCGATACTAAGGGTAACCCAATGCAACACCAGCCATATCCCTGCTGCGCTGCAGCACGCATGCCATCGACGCCCTCGACTCCGGTCCGTACCGCTGCCGCTCCTGTGGCGCAGGCAGCCAACGTCAGTGTCGAGGGCATGGCGCTCGTCCCCGTCGGCGATTTTATGATGGGCACGGAAGACCCGGGCGGCTTTCCGGCGGATGGCGAGGGGCCGGTGCGTAGTGTGCGCGTCAATTCTTTTTACATCGATACGTGCGCCGTGACAAACACGGAGTTTGAGCAGTTCGCGAGAGAGACCGGCTACAGGACGGACGCAGAGCGCTTCGGCTGGTCGTTCGTCTTCCACATGTTCGTGGGCGCGAAGGCACGCCGCACCACTGAGCAAGCCGCCGCCGAAGCGCCATGGTGGTGGGTCATCAACGGCGCGTACTGGCGCAGACCCGAAGGCCCCGGCTCAAACCTAAAACAGCGCTGGAATCACCCGGCAACGCATATATCATGGAACGACGCCACAGCATACTGCGAATGGGCAGGCAAGCGCCTGCCTACCGAAGCAGAGTGGGAATATGCTGCGCGCGGCGGACTGTCACAGAAGCGGTACGCGTGGGGCGACGACCTAACCCCCGATGGCGAGCACTGCTGCAACATCTGGCAGGGCATGTTCCCTGACGAAAACAGCGCAGATGACGGTCACAAGGGCACCGCGCCTGTTGACGCATACGAGCCGAACGGCTACGGCTTGTACAATGTCGCCGGCAATGTGTGGGAGTGGACACGCGACTGGTTCAGCCCGAACTTCCACATTAATGGGCCGCGCGATAACCCACAGGGTCCGTCTTCAGGTGCGTCCAAGACCATCCGAGGCGGGTCGTATCTCTGCCACGACTCATACTGCAACCGATACAGAGTTGCAGCCCGCACCTCGAACACACCCGACAGCTCGACAGGCAACCTCGGCTTTCGCTGCGTTAGAGACGCCTGATACCGCTTGCCACTGCGGTTCATCCCCTCTATTATCCTGTGCATCAATGTAAGCCACAGGCAGTGGAGGGCATAGGATGAACTACGACCATATCGTGGTAGGCGCAGGCTCGGCGGGGGCGATTATTGCCAGCCGCCTGACCGAAGACCCGAACCGCAGCGTCTTGCTGCTGGAGGCAGGCCCCGACTATCCCGATCTGGACGAGATGCCCGCCGATGTGAAGTACGGCTACGGACACGGCAAGTCGGCGATAGATGTGCTCGGCACGGAGCATCGCTGGCACTTCGTTGCCAAATCAACTGATCAGGCTCCGCCAATGCTGGTTCCGCGCGGCAAGACTACGGGCGGCTCTTCCGCCGTGAACGCCCAGATATTCCTGCGCGGCGTGCCGGAGGACTACGACGACTGGGCGTCCTGGGGCAACGATGAGTGGAACTTCCAGAAGCTCATTCCATTCTTCCGGCGGATGGAGACCGATACTGACTTCTCCGACGACTTCCACGGCGTTGACGGGCCGACCATAGTCAGGCGCTACAAGCCCGACGAGTGGCTTCCAGACCAGCAGGCGTGGTACCAAGCCAGCCGCGAATACGGCTTCCCAGACTGCCCCGACCACAACGATCCTGACTCTACCGGCGTAGGTCCCTGCCCGTTCAACAACCCGAACCGCATCCGGTGGAGCACCAACATCGGCTACCTGAGCGAAGCGCGGGATCGTCCGAACCTCACCATCGTGTCGCGCGCACTGGCGCGCCGGATCATCTTCGATGGCACCAGGGCGACCGGTGTGGAATACGAAGCGGACGGCGAGATGCAATCTGCTAATGGCGATGAGGTTATCCTGTCAGCAGGGGCAATCGGCTCACCGCATCTGCTGATGCTGTCGGGCGTCGGACCTGCTGAGCACCTTCAGAGCATGGGAATTGGCGTTGTCCACAACTCGCCCGGAGTCGGCAAGAACCTGCGCGACCATCCGCAGGTGCAGCTCACTTGGAAGACCAAGCCCGGATTCGAGCAGGACAGCCTCGCACCACGCATACAGTTCGTGCTGCGCTACACGGCAGCGGGCTCGACGCTCCGCAACGACATGCTCATACACCCATTCTCGTATGCGACGCGAAGCCTCTACTACACGGACCCGAATGTTGAGCCGATTGGCATCGGGATGATCTCTGCTATCTATCTCGCGGAATCTGCCGGGGAGATACTTCTCAGAACCACCAGCCCTCGCATCCAGCCGTTCCTCGACTACAACCTGCTGGCGACTGAGTTCGACCGCAATCGAATGCGCGAATCGGTCCATATCTGTCTCGACCTTGCGAAGAAGGATTCGCTGGCAGACCTGATAGAAGATCGGCAGTTCCCTACAGACGCCGACCTTGCATCCGACCAGACGCTAGACGACTGGATGATGCGGAATGTGAGGACCAGCCATCACATATCCGGCACCTGCAAGATGGGGCCCGCCGATGACGCAATGGCGGTCGTTGACCAGTACGCCAGGATGCATGGCATAGAAGGCTTGCGCGTTGCCGACGCGTCCGTGATGCCGGACTGCATACGCGCCAACACGAACGCCACATCCATGGTCATCGGCGAGCGCGTCGCGGACTTCATTAAAGAGGGCAGGTAAGTGGTAAGGCCTGTTATACTCTCTCGCATCTGAAGCAAATCCATCCTGCACATTTAGTCAATTGAGCAAGGAGACACCATGAAATACGACTACATCATCATCGGCGCGGGTTCGGCGGGCGCGATACTCGCGACTCGGCTGACGGAAGACCCGAATACCTCGGTGCTGCTGCTCGAAGCTGGACCGGACTACGCCGAACTGGACGACCTGCCCGAAGAGGTCAAGTACGGCTACGCGTCCGCGACCGACATCATGACGAGCGACCACAACTGGCAGTTCACGGCGCGCGCCACAGATCAGGCACAGCCGATGCTGGTGCCGCGCGGCAAGGTAACGGGCGGCTCCAGCGCCATCAACGGGCAGATTTTCCTGCGCGGCGTGCCGGACGACTACGACCGCTGGGCGTCCTGGGGCAACGATGAGTGGACTTTCGAGAACTCGCTGCCGTACTTCCGCAAGCTGGAGACGGACACCACTTACAGCGACGACTACCACGGCACGGACGGGCCCATCATCTGCCACCGATTCCCGGAGGAGCAGTGGCGCGGCGCGTCCAAGGCGTTCTACGAGTCCTGCCTCGACTACGGCTTCGCGGACTGCCCAGATCATAACGCGCCTGACACGACTGGCGTGGGGCCTCTGCCGCTGAACAACCCGGAGGGCATACGCTGGAGCACGAACCTTGGCTATCTCAGCCTGTCTCGGCATCGGCTCAACCTGACCATCCGCCCCAACTGCCTGGTTAATCGCATCGTCTTCGAGGGCAACCGTGCGACCGGCGTGGATGTGGAGAGCGGCGGCGAGCGGTTCGTGGTCGAGGGCGGCGAGATCATCCTGAGCGCGGGCGCAGTCGGTTCGCCGCAGATTCTGATGCTTTCGGGCATCGGGCCTGCCGACCATCTGAACGAAGTGGGCATTCCTGTGCTCAAGAACGCGCCCGGTGTGGGGCAGAACCTGCGCGACCACCCGCTCGTGTATGTTACCTGGAGGACTAAGCCGGAGTACGATCTTGAGACATTCGGGCCGCGCATACAGTTCGGACTGCGCTACACCGCAAGCAACTCGGACTTCGAAAACGACATGATCGTCTATATGAACATCTTTGCCACCGGTCGCATAGACCGTGGCGGAGATCGCATGGCTCCCATCGGCATTCGAACGATTATCGGACTCGATCTTGCCGTAGGCGCAGGCGAGCTGAAGCTGCAGGCCAGCGATCCGAGTGTGCAGCCGATACTCGACTATAACTACTTCCAGGAGGAGTTCGACCGAGAGCGCGTACGCGAAGCCATTCGCATCTGCACGAAGTTAGGCGAGCACGAGGCATGGAAAGACATCATCGAAGAGCGCATCGAGCCACCGGATGAGGCGTTGGAATCCGACGACGCGCTGGACGCATGGATGATGAGCGAGGTTACGACAGGCCACCACATATCTTGCACGAACAAGATGGGTCCCGCAGACGACCCGATGGCGGTTGTTGACCAGTACGGCAAGGTGCACGGCGTCGAAGGCTTGCGCGTTGTGGACGCCTCCATCATGCCCGACTGCGTGAGAGCGAACATCAATGTGACCACCATGATGATAGGCGAGCGCATCGCCGACTTCGTAAAAGAGAGCGCCTGATAATTGGACAGAGCCTTCCTCTATTGTCCTGAGCCTGTCTTGAGCGTTCCGAAAGGCGCGTGGCAAGCCAGTATATGTATGCAAGGAGAGCCGACAAATGACTGACACACCACTGCACTTCAAGACCATCAGTGAATTGGCGGCGCTCATCAAGGCGCGGCAAGTCTCGCCGGTGGAGGTTACGGATGCGATGCTACGCCGCATCGAGAGCCTTGACGGCAAGTACAAGAGCTACGCCACAGTGATGGCAGACCACGCCGAGGCCGCCGCCAAAGCCGCCGAAGCCGAGATTGCGACCGGGCAGTATCGCGGTCCCCTTCACGGCGTACCCTTCGCCGTCAAAGACCTATGCTTCACCAAAGGCGTTCGCACTATGGGCGGCAGCAAGGTGTACGCCGACCACATACCGTCATTCGATTCGACGGTGGTCGTCAGGCTCAATGCGGCCGGGTCAGTGCCGCTGGGCAAGCTGAACCTCACCGAAGGCGCGATGGGCGGCTACAACCCGGCGCTGAACCTGCCCTTGAACCCGTGGAACACCGCGCATTGGGCTGGGTCGTCGTCCAGTGGTTCGGGCGTGGCAACGGCAGCGGGTCTGTGCTTCGGCTCTCTGGGCAGCGACACGGGCGGCTCCATACGCTTCCCCGCCGCCGCCTGCGGCACTGTCGGACTGAAGCCCACATGGGGGCGCGTGAGTCGTTACGGAGTGCTCGCCCTTGCCGAATCCCTCGACCATGTTGGCCCGCTCACCCGCAGCTCAGCCGACGCCGCCATAGCGCTTCAGGCTATCGCCGGACACGATCCCAGAGATCCCACATCACTACCCGTGCCCGTGCCTGACATGCTCGAGGGCATTGACGGCGGCGTCAAAGGCGTTCGTATAGGGCTGGACGAGAAGTACGCAACCGACGGCGTTGACCCCGAGCTTGCCGCTGCGGTGCTCGCCGGCGTCAAGGTAATGGAAGAGCTGGGCGCGGAAATCGTGCCGGTGCAGATGCCCGATGTGGACAGCTACCTGTCCGCCTGGCCCGTGCTCTGCTCTGCAGAAGCCGTCGCCGCGCACAAGGAGAACTACCCCTCGCGCCGCGAAGACTATGGCCTCTGGTTCCGAGGCTGGCTAGATATGGGCGCGGGCGTAACCGGCGCCGACTATGCTGCCGCCAACAACCGCCGCGCCGAACTCAACGGGCTTATCCGCGACGCTTTCCACGACATAGACGCGCTCGCATGCCCATCCGTGATGGGGCCGGCGCGCGCCATTACTCCCGAAGAGATGTACGGCCCTATGAGTGGAGACAGGGGAACGTCCTTCCAACGCTACACCGTACCCTACGATTACAACGGCGCGCCCACGATATCGCTGCCATGCGGACTCAGCGGCGATGGGCTGCCCCTGAGCCTGCAATTCGTAGGCAAGTCCCTGTCCGAACCACTGCTGTGTCGCATCGGCCACGCATTTGAGCAGGCGACCGACTGGCACAACCTGCATCCACCGATTGACGACGACGGGAGTTAGGCGCACCCTTCCGTTCCCGTGATCTCTGCAGATGACGTAACATTCTCAATACGCACCGAATACGCGCAGAGAATAGGATCGGCATACTTTCTTTCCCTCGCAAGAGGGTGGGACTGGCGGAGATTGACACAATGGCAAAGCCGCCCAAGTCAACTGACTGACCGCCTGACACTTAAAACGCCACATATCCGCCGTCCACCGGAATTGAAACGCCTGTAACATAGTCGGATGCGGATGCGGCGAGGAACACCGCAGTGCCCGCCATGTCGTCGGGCGTTCCCCAGCGTCCGTGCGGGATGCGCGCCGAAATAAGCTCGTACCGTTCGCGGAAGCTCTCCTCAGTTCGAAGCGGCTCGGTCAGGTCGGTCTCTATCCAGCCCGGCAGTATCGAGTTCACCTGTATGTTGTCCTTCGCCCACGCCGTCGCAAGGCTCTTGGTCAGTTGCACCACGCCGCCCTTGCTGGCTGAATATGGCATCACCAGGTCGTGCCCGAAGATGGAGGTCATCGAGCCAATGTTGATAATCTTTCCGCCGCCTGCTGCCGCCATGTGCGGGTACGCCTCGCGGCACAGTAGGAATGTGCCTGTCAGGTTGATGTCCATGATCAGGTTCCAGTCTTCGAGTGTGTAGTCCTGCGGCGCTTTGCGGATGCCGATGCCCGCATTGTTCACCAGAATGTCCAGACTGCCGAACTCATCGAGCGCCAGCTTCACCATGTCGGCGACCTCATCTTCGTGCTGCACATTCGTGGTTGTGCCGACGGCGCGCACGCCGAGCGCCTGAAGCTGCTTCACCGCCGCGTCGGTCTTCGCCTTGTTGCGCGCCGCGACGAGTATGTCGGCGCCCGCATCCGCCAGTCCGACCGCTATGCCGAGTCCGATGCCGCCGTTTCCGCCCGTGATGACCGCCGACTTACCGCTCAGATCAAAAGCTGTATTGCTCATAGTTCTGCCTCCTCAATTCTCTTGATTGTGTATCGTAACTACGAACGCCTTCATTGTAAAATGGGCATTCTCAAATTAGCCGTGCATGGCGAAAACATCCACCACATGGTCAATTGACAAAAGGCTAGGCTTGATGCTAATCTCACACTGATTATTTATATCTAGCATGGCAATGGGGCGTCTTGCCCTTCAGCCGAATTTAACTGGGAGGGTAGATATGGCAAGATCCGAAGTTTTCTATATGGATGCCCATTCGGAATCCACGGAGACTAGCCTCGTCGCGAAGATGACGACGGTGTTTGATGCCGCCGGGCTTGATGAAATGATTAAGCCCAACGATATTGTGGCTATCAAGATTCACTGCGGCGAGTGGAACAACACGGCGTATCTGCGACCCGTCTATGCGCGGGCGCTCGCCGACCGAATCAAGGAGCTGGGCGGACGACCATTCGTCTGCGACACGACCACCTCCACCTACTCGCCATGGGGTTCCCGCTCCAGCGAGTTGGACATTCTGCTGACGGCAGAGCGCAACGGCTACAACTCGGCGACGCTGGGCTGCCCGTTCATCTGCGCGGACGGCTTCATCGGCACGAGCGACTTCCGCGTTGACATTCCTGAAGGCTACCTGCTGAAGGAAGCATATGTCGCGCAGGCGATCGCAGCGGCGGACGTACTCATCGCGCTGACCCACTTCAAGGGTCACGGCATGGGCGTCATCGGCGGCGCGCTGAAGAACCTCGGGATCGGCGCACAGTCGAAGCGTGGCAAGCTGAACGTCCACATGGGCGGACATCCGAACTACGGCTATGGCGCGGCGGCGATATTCCATCCTGAACGCTTCCAGGGCAAGGAGAACACGCCCGACTGGGAGATTCTAGAGGACTGCTGCCCGTTCGACCTGTATCACATCAACGAGAAGGACGAGCTTGAGTGGGACCGCGAACGCTGCACGACCTGCCTGGGCTGCTTCGGCGTTATGGGACCGCGCGGTCTCGCCGAAATCCCACCCGTCAACTTCGACGCCGTTGACGTCGCCATCGCGGACGCCTGCCTGGGCGTTGAGAAGGCGGTCGGACGCGACAAGGTCGGCTACATCAACCTGGCTATCGACGTCTCACCGAAGTGCGACTGCGGCAACCATTCTGATGTGCCGATAGTACCGCATCTGGGCGTGTTCGCCAGCACGGACGCCGTCGCCATCGACATGGCGTGCGTTGACAAGGCGAAGGAGTCGCCGGGCATGCCGGGCTCAGCGGTCGAGATGATGGAAGCGCACCATCCGGGCGACAACAAGTTCGAGGCCGCCGCAGCGACCTTCCACGGTCAGAGCGAGGTTGCGAGCATCAACACCGGTCACGAGATCGGTCTTGGCAGCCGCGACTACACGCTGATCGAGGTCGAGCCGCAGAGTGCGGAACAGCACAAGTTCCCGTATGACCGCAGGCCCAGCCGCCAGCGGTTCAAGGAGCGCTTCGAGAAGTTCCAGCCGTTCCCGTATGACAGGCACGACGGCAAGGGCTTCGCGCGCAACGACGTTGTTGACTTCGACCGCGTGAAGAGGCACTACGACCACTCGACAAACGGTCACCACCAGGAAGTGGAGATCAGGGAACTTCAGCCGGCTGACGACGACGAATAGGCATCACGGCGCATAGCCACAGGCATTAGAACGGGGGACGCTGTTTCTAGCGGGGCAGCGTCCTCTTTGAGTTGAGTGGCAAGTTTCAAGCGCGCTGAATAATGGCGTCGCTCTTGTGCGGCAGGGTTGACGCACGCGCGATTGGACGGCACAATATGAAGCGTTAATTGCGTCCATTCATGCGATGGCAGGAATGGCGATTTAAGCACAAAGTTCGATGCCTCAGTCATGCGGCATGAAGCGCATCAAGCAATGAAAACACTCGGAGGTTTAGTGATATGCCAGTGTCCGGACAGGAACTCCTTGAGGAGTCGATAACTAACTGTCAGCAGATAGCCAACGGTCTCGGTACGGTGAACGATACGTGGGAGATTTCCATAGTAGAAATACTGGAGAAGTTCGACGAGATCAGCGATACATTCTTCTTCAAGACGATGCCGAGCGTACCGGCAGCCCGCGCCGTCGTGCGCGAGTCGGAATCAGTTCTTGCACTGCGTCAGTCCGAGGATTGGGACAGCTTCGGCACGGCGATAGAGACGCTCATCTCGTCGTCGCAGAACCTGATCGAGAAGGCAGGCATGAAGGGAGTGACGCTCACATGAGTGGGGCGGTTCTTGTTACGGGAGGCGCGGGAAGCGTGGGCCGCATGCTGGTGGAAAAGCTGGTGGCCGACGGGCAACCCGTACGCATATTCGACCTGCCTTTCATGGACTTTGACGGACTGGAAGACAGGGACGGCATCGAGATTGTAAAGGGCGACATCACGGACGCGGCGCAGGTTGCAGATGCTCTCAAAGGCGTGAACTCGGTGGTGCATCTTGCGGCGCTGCTGCCACCGAACAGCGAGCGGGACCGCGATCGCACATTCGGGGTGAACGTGGGCGGCACGGAGAACATCATCAAGGCGATGGAAGCGGGCGCGCAGGACGCGACGCTGATTTTCACATCGTCCATCAGCACCTACGGCAACACGATGGACGAAAAGCCACCGGTGCGCGTTGACCACCCGCAGTCGGCGATCGACATCTACGCAGACAGCAAGATTGTTGGCGAGCGCATGGTGCGCGAGTCGTCGCTGAACTGGATTGCGATGCGGATAGCGGGCATTATGGTGCCGGCGTTTATGGAGCCGCCAAGCCCGTGGCCGTTCGTTGCAGAGCAGCGCGTGGAGATGGTGCATCGGGACGATGTGGTGGACGCGCTGTTCGCCTCAGTAGGCGCACCCGAAGCCGCAAACAAGGTGCTCAATATCGCGGGCGGACCCACGTGGCAGATGCACGGTGAGGATTATGCGCGCGACTTCTACGGCTTCATGGGGGCGCCGTTCGAGGATGTGGACTACCGTGAATCACCTGGCTGGGTGGACTGGTACGACACCGAAGAATCGCAGTGTTTGTTGCAGTATCAGAACAGGTCTTATCAGCACTACTCGGATGAGATGCACGCTATAGTAGAGGCGTTGATGGCGGAGTAAGACGCAAACTGACATCGATGGACAGGATGGGGGGAGGAGTTTCTCCGCCCATTATCCCTTCGGCAGGCTCAGGAGAGGTTTTAACCTTCCCCCAACTTATGGGAAGGGACTGGGAGATAGATATGGCGATGCAGGCTGAAGCTACAAGAACAATTGAAGAGAAGATGGATACGCTGAAGTCGATCCTTGCCGATATGGGATCGGTGATTGTGGCGTATTCGGGCGGGACTGACAGTGCGTTTCTTGCGTTCACAGCGCACGACGTGCTGGGCGACAGGGCGCTCGCCGTTACCGCAAAGTCGCCGAGCCTCGCGCCGTCCGAACTCAGGGAAGCAATCGAGCTTGCGGAGCGGCTGGGCTTTCACCACCGCATAGTCGAGACGCATGAGGTCGAGCGCGAGGACTACGCGGAGAACAATCCCAACCGCTGCTTCTTCTGCAAGGACGAGCTGTACACCTATCTGAGCAGCTACGCAGAGGAAGAGGGCTGGAACAGCATCGTCAACGGCACAAATACGGACGATCTCGGCGACTTCCGGCCCGGACTGAACGCGGCGAAGCAGTACGGCGTGCGCAGCCCAATGGTGGAGGCGGACCTGTCCAAGCCTGAGATACGCGAACTATCTAAGGATATGGACCTGCCCACCTGGGACAAGCCGGCGCAGGCATGCCTGTCCTCGCGCATTCCTTACGGTTCCATGGTTACGGTCGAGGCGCTGACACGCATCGCGCAGGCCGAAGAGTACCTGCGCGACATCGGAATACGGCAGTTGCGAGTGCGCCATCACGACACGGTCGCCCGCATCGAGGTCGAGCCGCAGGACTTCATCACACTGACGGATGAGGCGGTACGCGAACAGGTTGTACGCAAATTCCGAGAGATTGGCTACTCGTATGTAACGCTCGACCTGCAGGGCTTCCGCTCCGGGAGCATGAACGAAGTGCTCGCCGCGCTGCGAAAGAAGTCGGGCTAGTCATTGCCTGAAGCGATGCCGAGAAACGACGAGAACGGGAACAAGGAAAGGCCGGACTTTCGACCGGCGGCAAGGGTGCTGCTTATTGACGACAGCGATCGCGTGCTGTTAATGCGCGTCACCACGCCGGACCGGCCTGACATACGCCTGTGGATTACCCCGGGCGGCGGACTTGACGCTGATGAGACGCGAGAGGATGCCGCACTCCGCGAGCTGTACGAGGAAACGGGATTGCGTGATGTCAATCTAGGTCCCTGCATCTGGAAGCGGCGGCACACCTGGCAGTGGGAAGACAGATGGATAGAATCCGACGAGTGGTACTACCTGCTGCGGGCGCCGTCGTTCGAGGCTGTGCTGACAGCGCCGGACGAGTTGGAAATGCAGTATATTCACGAACAACGCTGGTGGAGTCTCCCCGAGCTTATCGCTAACAGGAAGACCGAGACATTCGTGCCGCACAGCCTGCCTGAGCTACTTGCTCAGATACTGTCAGGGGATGTCCCGAAGCAACCAATCAAAGTAGGCGCATGAGTGCGCGCATCGATCCGGCTGGATATCAGCTCAAAGAGGTCATATAGTTTTCCTTGATTATCGGTTGCGCATCCGCGCGCAAAAGTGTAGTCTAGCAGCGTATTATTGGGTTATAATATCGGCGGTCAAAGTGACGCAGATATACCAAAACATATCAGTGTGGTATCATGGTGTCGGGCAGCAAACTGGATTTCGTGTGCGCTCTACAATGTATTGTACAAATCTGATAAAAGAACAAAAATTATACTCACAAAGTCTATTATGTTCCACTAGGTTGTGGTAATGTTTGTAATTGGTCAAGGTTCTTCGAATCACATCAAGCAAGGAGGAAAGACACTTAGCATGTCTATGTCTAAGCTTCTGATAACACTAGGTCTCATACTATTGATGACGCTGCCATTTGCGGTTGCGCAGGCGGAGGACTCTTACAGTGGCTCCGGCACCGCCGTCATTTCTGACGCCGGCGCAATGAGCGACAGGGTCACCTTCTCCATGTCCGGCGTTTCGATGCTGGAAGCCGGTATGGCTTACGAGGGTTGGCTGGTCAACAGCGGCTCCGATGACAAGGTCAGCACTGGTATTCTGACGGTTGTACCCGGCGGCGGCATCAGCCATTCATGGACTTCACCGGATGGTGGCAATCTGCTGGAAATGTATGACATGGCTGTCATCACTGTCGAACCCGTACCGGACGATGACTCCGCTCCTTCGGGCGTGATAGCGTTTTCCGACATGGTTGACGGCGGCGCGATGACACACATCCGCCATCTGGTCGTTGCAGCGCCGGGCAGCGATATGGGCTTCACGTCACAGTTGCAAGCACAGGTTAGCATGGCGATGATGAAAGTCAGCGAGGCGCAGGCTGCCGACAGCATTAATGCCTTGAAAGCAAGCACGGAAGAGGCGGTAGCAATTATTGACGGTGAGGGCGGTATCCTGGCCCTGGCAGCCGCCTCTGAACACGCCGGTTTTGCGGCTATGGCAGCGCCGGGCGAAGAAATGGTCGGCACGTACTCCAAGATGGTTATGGCATCCGGTAGCAATGTGTCTGCTTGGGCTATGGCTGCGAAGGACGACGCAGCGGCTGTAACAGCAGAGGACAACCTTGACACTGCCAAGACGCTGCTGAATATCGTCAACGGCAAGCTGATGGCAGCGGCGGACGGCATTGAAGCCTCCGGCATGGGCGGCGCAAGCGACGCCTACATGCAGGCGCAGAAGATGGCTACGTTCACATTGCCGGGACCGGCGCCGGCAGCAGCAGTAACTCCTGCTACAGGCGACACTTACGTGCCCGCAGCGATGCAGATCATGCTCTTCGTGGCCCTGATGCTACTCATAGGTGGTGGCGCGATGCTCTACAGGGAGCGCAGGCTCGGAGCAAAGGCGTAACGCTCACATAGCACACCCTGGCTCTTAAATTGCAAAGACTCCATCCGCGTCAAGTGGGTGGAGTCTTTGCGCTTTGCGCGACGTGTGCACTTAATCTATTGCGAACAAGCTCCTTGGCAGGATCAAGGCGAACGGAATTAGGATAGGATGGGACGCCGATGGCAAAGATAGGCGACATTGCGCCCGACTTTACCCTGCCGAGTACAGCAGGCGACATTACGCTCAGCACGGTCGCCTTTGACAAGCGAATTGTGCTCGCATTCTACACGGAAGACAAGACTCCGGGCTGCACGCAGATGTTGAGCGCGCTGCAAGGCGAGTACGACATCATCCAAGAGCTTGACGCCCAGGTCATAGCGATAAGCGCGGACTCGATAGAATCGCACCGCGCGTTCAGCGAGTCCCTCGGCCGATGCCCTTTCCCTCTTGCGAGCGACGCCGATCTGAAGACCGCCACCGCTTACGGTACGCTTACCGATGACGGCAGAAGCATGGTTCGCGCAGTTTTCGTGCTGGACAAGGGCGGGCGCATCATACACAGCATTCCCTGGTATCAGCCGGGCAATACGGCGCAGTTCTTCGAGATATTCCAGGCGCTCGGACTGGAGTGAGCATGCCCACGCCTGCGCTAATTCGATGGCTGACGCTGCTGTTGATGTTTGTTTTGTTCACGCAGGCTTGCAGCGATCCCTCTCCGGCAGAGACACCAGTGCCGACTGCAACGCCTACGCCTATCAACCCACAGGCGATCTTAGACGACTGCGGACGGGCGATGTCTGCGCTGAAGTCCTTCCGATTTCGCATTGAACATAGCGATGAGGGCGGCACCCCGCTCGCTCAAGGCATGACACTCACGGAGGCAAGTGGCAGCGTCGCGAATCCTGATAGGCTCGCGCTGGACTTCGTGGGCGTAGCGGGCAGTTTCGCGGTAAAGGGCAGCCTTATCGCTATTGGCGATGAGGTCTATATGACCAATCCACTGTCAGGCGAATGGCATGCGGCGTCTGCTATCAACCCGCTGGAGTTCTTCAATCCCTCGCAGGGCATCGCCGAGATTCTGTCGCAAGTGCAAGATGCCACACTCATATCGCAAGATGCCGCCGAATATCGCATAGGAGGCACATTTACCGCAGATGCGCTGTCGTCCCTATTCGGAGACACTGAGGTGCAGAGCATTGTGGCTGTTACCCTGTCAATCGTCAAGCCGAGCCTGTACCTGACTAAGGCGACGCTGGAGGGGCGCATCACGCCCATGGAAGCGGACGGGATTGTGCGCACAATAACGCTGTCGGAGTTCGACGAGCCGGTAGAAATTGCCGCGCCGGGGAACTAACATCGACGTACAGGATGCGGGAATGTGGTTCGACACGCTCACCATGTACGGGGTTTGCGATGAGCAATTCACGGGCTAGGTCTTATGCAGCGCTGACGGCGGTATTCGCCGGGGTGTTCGTGGCTGCGGACGACCAGACGGTCGTGGTTACGGTGCTGCCCGAAATAATGCTCGACCTCAAGCTTACGGTCACCGAGCTTGACCACACATCCTGGATTATCACAGGCTACCTGCTTGGCTACGTCGCCGCAATGCCCCTCATCGGCAGGCTCTCTGATATCTGGGGGCATCGCAACGCCTTCATCGGGTCGCTGTTGCTGTTCATGCTCGGCTCGGTAGGCGTCGCGCTGGCCACCGACATCAACTGGTTGATAGGGCTGCGTGTATTTCAGGCGCTGGGAGCGGGAGCGCTCGTACCCATCGCAATCGCAATCGTGGGCGACCTGTTTCCGCATGAACGCCGTGGCACACCGCTGGGTCTGGTAGGCGCTTCAGCCGAGGCGGGCGGCGTCATAGGACCGCTGTGGGGCGGCGTCATCACGAAATATCTCGCGTGGCAGTGGGTATTCTGGCTGAACATCCCTCTATGCGCCATCATCATCGCTCTGACGCTTGTGCTACTGCCGCAAAGCCCGCGCTACCCCGCAAGGATGGACTACATTGGCGGCGCGCTCGTTACGGCAAGCCTCGCCGCACTGACCCTTGGATTAGCGCGAATAGACGACCTCGACGCGCTTATGGCGCTGTGGTTCGCGCTTGCGGCAGTATCGCTTGCCCTGTTCATCGCGCGGCAACGCACCGCTGCTGAGCCTCTGCTTCCCCGTGCGATGTTCCGAGTAAAGGCCTTCGTCATGGCAAATGCCTCGCACCTGTTAATTGGCGGAGCACTGATAATCGGCATGGTAACCATCCCGTTGATGGCGAACACTCTGTTGGGAGAATCGCCACTCGGTGGCGGTCTGATGCTTCTGCGAATGACCGCAGCGATACCGATAGGCGCGGTGCTGGGCGGGTTCGCCTGCCAGCGCATAGATTATCGTGCGCCCGCGATGCTGGGGCTGCTATTCGCCGCCCTCGGCTTCTGGTTGATGAGCGGGTGGAGGCTGGACATCGCTGATCCGTGGCTTACAGTACATCTCGCTACTGCGGGCTTCGGCTTCGGGCTGCTAATTGCCCCCATCGCGCTGGCAGCCACGAACTCTGTGGGCGATGATATGCGTGGCGCAGCAGCAGCTCTGATAACCACAATGCGCGTTGTCGGAATGACGCTTGGAATCGCGGCGCTGACGGCTTGGGGAACCGGCAGGTTCGATGCGCTGATAGCAGGCATAGGAGCTCCGTTCGCGCTGCCGGGCGAGACAGCTCAGCAGGCCCAGACTCGCATCGCGGAGGTGCAGCAGCAACTCACCGAGGCAGGGCTGACGCTGTTCAGCGACTTCTTCATAGTGGCGGCGATTCTGTGTCTGGCGGCGTTGCTGCCGACGACGTTCATGGCTTGGCGGAGAAGGTCTGATGGGGATCAATAAAGAGGAACGAGACGACTGGATAGATTGGGTTGGCTATCCGCCCTCCGTGCTATAATCCGCCGTAACTCAACCTGATTCTACCTGCGGAGGTCAATAAATGGGCTGGTCAATTCATCATCCGATTGGGCTGATTCACCACACACCCGCAGCATGCTATCGAGGCTACACGCTGTTCTCCACCACGCGCGGCGGCAAGGACGCCTACCTGATTGATATGAACGGTGATGTCGTCCACAAGTGGCATTCGGACGAGGGAATTCACTACGCCTACCTGCTGGACAATGGCAACCTGCTATGCCGCACATCTTCGCCGGAGGACGCGGGCGGCATCGAGGCATTGGGTGGCTCCTCTGCCAGCATCCTAGAGCTGGACTGGGACAGCAATGTGGTGTGGGCTTACCGCGACCAAACGCTGCATCACGACTATGAACGACTGCCCAACGGTAATACGTTGCTGCTGCTATGGGAGCCGCTGTCAGCCGATCTTGTAGCGCAGGTGCAGGGCGATGTCGATTTCGCGCCCGGCATGCTCGGCGATGTGGTGCGCGAGGTTACGCCCGACGGCGAGACGATATCAGAATGGAGGTCCTGGGAGTATCTGGATGTCAGCGAGGACATCATTTGTCCGCTGGATGCGCGCCGAGAATGGTCGCACGGCAACACACTGAATGTCACTCCGGAAGGTGACCTGCTAGTCAGCTATCGCCTTATCAGCACCGTCGGAATCGTCGATCGCGAGAGCGGGGAGTTCAAGTGGAAGTGGGGGCCGGGTGAGGTCTATCACCAGCATAACCCCACATGGCTTGCGAATGGGCGTGTGCTGATCTTCGACAATGGTGGACACCGGCGCGGCAGCAGCTACTCGCGTATCGTGGAGATTGATCCCACGACCAATGAAATCCACTGGGAGTACGAGGGTACGCCAAACATCTCATTTTACAGCTACAACATCAGCGGTGCCCAACGCCTGCCGAACGGCAATACGCTCATCTGTGAGGGCGCGCCGGGGCGCCTTTTCGAGGTTACGCCGCGAGGCGAGGTCGTGTGGGAGTACATCGACCCGTTCTTCACGTACGGCGAATCGTCGTCCAGCGGCAAGATGGAGTACTCGAACGCCACCTTCCGCTGCCACCGTTACGACCCGGGCCATCCCGCGTTCGTAGGGCGGGACCTGGATCCGGACCGTTACGCCGGCATGAATCGGCTGATGCGCTAAATTTCTGCTGCCGAGCGTCTTCAAATATCCCCTTATATTGCTGGCAAGAAGGGCATAAACGGGCACAGGCTTGCGCAAATATATCTGTTAAAACACATTGGACTAAGGATTAGGCATAGTGATAAACTCAACATAGTCTCTGTATAAACAGGGGCATAGTTGAAAGAAGTGCCTTTACTGCTAATTTAATACGGAAAACCCTGAAAAATATTCTAGGAGGAGTCTTTCATGGCTGAATATGCACATCCTGAATCACTGGTAAGCACCGAGTGGGTGGCGGAGCACAGCGGCGATGACGGCGTGCGCCTCGTCGAGGTCGATGTGGACACGAGCGCATACGACCAAGGACACATCGAGGGCGCAGTAGGCTGGGACTGGACCGAACAACTCCAGGACACTCTCGCGCGTGACATCATCTCCAAGTCGGACATGGAGGAGCTATTGGGCGGCTCCGGCATCAGCAACGACACGACAGTTATCCTGTACGGCGACAACAACAACTGGTTCGCGGCGTGGGCTTTCTGGCAGATACGACTATACGGACACGAGAGCGTAAGGCTGATGGACGGCGGACGCGCCAAGTGGGAAGCTGAGGGACGCCCTCTGACGACCAATGCGGTGTCGCACGATTCCGTGCGGCACATCGCTTCCGAGCCGGACAACAGCATCCGCGCGTTCCGCGAGGAAGTGCTGAACGCCGCTTCTAGCGGAAGTTCCTTCTTCGTAGATGTGCGCGCGCCCGAAGAGTTTCGCGGTGAACTGCTCGCGCCCGCCGCGCTCCCACAAGAAGGCGCGCAGCGTGGCGGCCATATCCCCGGCGCTGCGAATGTACCATGGGCGACGGCGGTCGCTCCGGACGGCGCATTCAAGTCCGCGGACGAGCTTATCGACATCTACGGAAGCAAGGTTGACAACTCCAAGCCAACCATCGCGTATTGCCGCATCGGCGAGCGCTCGTCTCACACTTGGTTCGTGCTGACGCAGCTGCTTGGGCTGGACAATGTCTCCAACTACGACGGATCGTGGACCGAGTACGGCAGCATCGTCCGCGCTCCAATCGAACGATAGCACACTACAACTAACGAAGAACACATTGGGCGGCATTGCTTCAAGCGAGCCGCCCTCTGCATATATGGATATTCGCAGGTGAGACATGACACAGGAAGACCTTAGATCGCTGTTTCGCACGGTAGGCGACGGTAGTGGGCTGAGCCAGACGAACACCTACTACGAAGAGGAGCTTGCGCTTGCGTTTCGCAATCGGGGCATGCCTCTCGAAGGGCTGAGCTACGACATCACGCCCACGGGCATGCACTATCTGCTGATACACTTCGACATTCCGGATGCAGACGCAGATACTTGGCGGCTGGATATTGGCGGGCTGGTCGCAAATCCAATCAGCCTGAGCATGGCGGACATCCAGGCGCGCCCAAGCGTTACGATGCCGGTTACGATGGAGTGCGCGGGCAACGGCAGGGCGCGGTTGAACCCGCGTCCGGTGAGCCAGCCATGGCTACTAGAGGCTATCGGCACAGCGGAATGGGCGGGAACGCCGTTGCGGGGCATCCTCGAAGATGCAGGCGTGGATTCGAGCGCGGTAGAGCTTGTCTTCACCGGGCGCGACGAGGGCGTGCAGGGAGGCGAGACGCAGCTTTACCAGCGCAGCCTGACCATCGACGACGCTATGCGCGATGAGGTGATGCTCGCCTATGAGATGAACGGCGCGCCACTGGAGCCGCAGCACGGCTACCCGATTCGCCTTGTTGTGCCCGGATGGTACGGCATGACGAGCGTGAAGTGGCTTGAGAACATCGAGGCGGTCTCAGAGCCGTTCACCGGCTACCAGATGGAGCAGACATACCGATACAAGAACTCGCCAGACGATCCAGGTGAGCCAGTAAGCACGATGCGGGTGCGCGCTCTGATGATACCACCGGGCATACCGGACTTCATGACACGCACGCGCCTTATGGACACGGGCGAAGTTGCACTGTCTGGCAAGGCGTGGGCAGGCAGACTTGAGGTGACTAAGGTCGAGGTGAGCACAGACGACGGGATGAGTTGGCAGAAAGCCGAGATTGGCAAGCAGGTGGGGCGCTTCGCGTGGCGCAACTGGTCGTATCGCTGGGATGCCAAGCCGGGCAGGCACTTCCTGTCCGTCCGCGCTACCGACGAAGAAGGCAACATACAGCCCACCGCACAGCCGTGGACGATGCAGGGCATGGGCAACAACCTAGTGCAGCGTGTTGAGGTTATAGTAAGGTAGATGCAATGGCTGCATGCAAAACGAGGGAGGGCGCGATGACTACGGTTATGACAAGGCGGCGGTTCAGCGTCAAGGAATACTACATGATGGCGGAAGCCGGCGTATTCGGCGAAGACGCCCGCGTGGAACTTGTGGACGGAGAGATTGTAGAGATGGCAGCAATCGGGAGTTACCACGCGGGCTGCGTGGATGCACTTAATTACCAGTTCTCCAGGCGAGTTCTTGAAGGTGTCATCGTACGAGTACAAAGTCCTGTGAAGTTGAACGAACTTACCGTATTCCAACCTGACTTGGCGATCCTGCTCCCCAGGGATGACTTCTACACGAACTCGCACCCCACGCCCAAAGATGTGCTGCTAATCATCGAAGTATCTGACAGCAGCGTCGATTACGACCGGAATGTGAAGATCCCGAGGTACGCGCAGGCGGGTGTTCCCGAAGTCTGGCAGGTCAATCTTGTGTATGGGCTTATTGACACATTCAGCGATTTGGACCCGGTGACCGTCAGATACCGCTCTGCGCGGCGCTATTCACGCGGGCAGCGGATAGTGCCTACGTTGCTGCCAGATATAACGCTGGAAGTAAGCGAAATCCTGCGTCAGCAGGAATAACGGCGCAGGCAATTGCCCGTTCACACACAACTATGAAATGAATGCAGGAAGAGGCTGATATGACAGACTTGCTACTAAAAGGCGGCGAGGTCATCGACCCGTCGCAGGACATCAGGGCGAAGCTGGATGTCGCGGTTACGGACGGCATCATATCGGCAGTTGCGCCCGACATCGACCCGTCTGGCGCGTCCCGCGTCATCAATGTGGACGGCAACATCGTCATTCCGGGGATGATTGACCTGCACACGCATGTGTACGAGGGCATAAACCAGAACGGCATCAATCCCGACCTCGCGGGCGTGCGCTCCGGCGTAACGACCGTCTTGGACGCTGGCAGCGCAGGCTGCTACACATTCGGCGGATTCCCCAACTATGTCGTGCCGCGAGCGAAGACGAACATCTTCTGCATGCTGCATATTTCGCGCGTGGGCCTGAGCTACCAGCCAGACACCTCGCGCCGCGAAGACATTGACGTCGAAGAAACAGTGAGCGTCATCCAAGCGAACAGGCCACTGATTCAGGGCGTGAAGATTCGCGCTGTCGGCCCTGGTGTGCCGCGCATGGGCGTGGAGATGGTGCGACTGGCGAAGCAGGCTGCGACCGAGGGCGGAGTGCGCCTGATGGTACACATAGGCGATCGCTCCATCGCAGGCGCCGACGGCAGCGAGCCGGCCATCACGCGCCAACTGCTGCCTCTGCTGGACAATGGCGACATCATCACTCATCTGTTCAGCGGCAATCCGGGACGCATAATCGACAACAGCGGCACGGTCATACCCGAAATACTGGAGGCACAGGCGCGCGGAGTGTTCCTTGACACGGCGCACGGGCGGCAGAACTTCAGCTTCGATGTGGCGAAGGCGGCGCTCGACCAGGGCGTCAACCCGCGCAGCATCAGCACGGATATGACTCCGCCGGGACGTGTGAACACCGTGCATAGCATGACCGAGATGCTGGCTCGCTTCATGGCGCTGGGCTTCTCGCTAGAAGATGTGATACGCATGACGACCGCAAATCCGGCAAGTGCGCTCGGCATGGAGGACACGCTTGGCTCGCTGGCAGTGGGCAGGCCCGCCGACATCAGCGTGCTGCGAGAAGAGACGGGCGACTGGCTGTTCAACGACACGGAAGGCAAGACGTTGAGTGGCGACAAGGCGCTAGTGCCGGTCGTTACCGTCAAGGACGGCGAGGCATTCTCGCCTGACTGGGGCCCGCGTCCATGGGGCTGGCTGCCCGATTCGGCGTCTTAGGGTAGCTCCACACCACTATCGCGCAGCTTTCTTATCAGTTCGTCCTCGTTCAGCACCTTGACCTCAAGGCGCTCTGCGTCCGCAAGCTTTGAGCCACCACCTTCCCCTGCGACAAGGTAGTCCGTGTTCTTGCTCACGCTGCCGCTCACCGCGCCGCCGTACTGCTTTATCAGATCCTGTATCTGGGAGCGGCTGAAACGTTCAAGCCTGCCAGTTACCACAAAGCGCATACCGACGAAGGGCTGCTCGGTCGGCACGGCACGGGGTTCATCTTCGAGGCGAACTCCGGCGGCGCGCAGCTTCTCCACCACATTGCGATTCGCTTCGTTGCGGAAGTACGACACCACGCTCTCGGCGATGCGGGGACCTATCGTGGGAATGGCGGTAAGCGCTTCCTCATCGGCGCTCATCAGGTTGTCGATAGTCGTAAATGAGCGGGCGAGCAGCTCGGCAACCTCGCCGCCGACATGCCGAATGCCGAGCGCAACCAGAACGCGCGACAGTGGACGCTGCCTGCTGGCTTCAATGGCAGACAGCAGGTTCGAGACGCTCTTCTGGCGCAAGCTTTCGGGCTGCAGAAGGTGCTTTCCATTCACATAGAACAAGTCGGACTGCACATCAATCAGGCCATTTCCCAAGAAATACGAGCCTAGCACGGTGAAATCCCGCCGCGAGCGCAGCTCGGAGAAGTGCGTGAACATTGCGCTCGCGGTGCGCGCGCTGACCCCACTTAGTTTTCCTTCCTTCAGTTCGTCTGCACAGGACAGAGTACCCATATTGTTGAACCGCTCGGCGATGATGCCAGCGGACTTTTTGCCTACGGTTGGGATGCCGCTGGCCGCGAGCGCATCGGCGAAAGGGCGGGCTTTCGCGGCTTCAATTGCGTCCAGCAGGTTCAGTCGCGCCAGATGTTCCAGCTCAAGGTAGTAGAGGTCGGCGACGTCCTTAATCAGCCCCTGCTGAATCAGAAATTCCCCCCACTTGATGCCCATGCCTTCGATGTCCATAGCGCCGCGGCTCACAAAGTGCTCCAGCAGACGTACCAATTGCGCGGGGCATGAAGCGTTGTCACAGTATGACATCGCCTCGTCTTCGAGGCTGACCACAGGTTCCGCGCAACTCGGGCAGGCTTCGGGCATACGGAAATCACGCTCGCTCCCGTCGCGCCTGTCGGCGATGACACTGACGACCTGCGGGATGACCTCCCCTGCCCTCTCGACGACCACCCAGTCGCCGATGAGCAGATCTTTGCCGCGGATGTAGTCCTCGTTATGCAGCGTAGCCTGCCTGACAGTCGCGCCGGCGATGTTCACGGGTTCCAGCACGGCGTAGGGATTGATGCTCCCCGTCCTGCCAACATTCACACGAATGTCCAGCAGCCGAGTTATCTCCTGCACCGCCGGAAACTTATAGGCAACCGCCCAGCGCGGCTCCCTGCCCACGACGCCAAGATGCCGCTGGTAGTCAAGATTGTCCACCTTCACGACCACACCGTCGGCAGCAGCGTCCAAGTCCTCCTCTGCATTCTTTACCCAGTGCTTGTAGAAGGCTATCGCATCTTCCGGAGTCTGTACGCGGCGGCTGTCGGCGCTGACTTTGAAACCAAGTCGCTTTAGGTATTGAAGCATCTCCCAGTGATAGGCGGGCATGTCGCCGCCCTCAGCGTATCCCAGTGAATAGATGAAGATGTCTAGCGGCCGTTCTGCGGTGCTGCGCGGGTCGAGCTGGCGCAATGAGCCTGCCGCCGTGTTGCGCGGGTTGGCGTAAGTCTGCTCGCTACGAGCGGCGCGCTCTTCGTTGAACTTGGCAAACAGCGACTTTGGGAAATATACTTCGCCGCGCACCTCTAGTCTCTGCGGAACATCATCGCTCAACAGGCGCAGCGGAATGCTCTTGATGGTACGAAGGTTGAGCGTTACATCCTCGCCAACCGCGCCGTTACCGCGAGTCGCGCCTCGCACGAACACGCCGTCCTCGTAGGTGAGCGCAACCGCAAGTCCGTCGTACTTCAGCTCGCAGACCATATCGAAGGCTTCGCCCTCCAGCAGGTCTGAGACGCGCTGGTGCCATGCCATGAATTCATCGTCGTCAAATGCGTTGCCAAGGCTGAACATCGGGCGCGGATGCGCCACCTGCGTGAAGCCCTCAGCAGGCGCCGCGCCTACTCGCTGCGTAGGCGAATCGGGCGTTACAAGCTCCGGATGCTCCGCTTCGATGGCACGCAGTTCGCGCATCATCTCGTCGTACTGCGCGTCGCCGATTTCCGGGCTGTCCAGCACGTAGTAGCGATAGTTGTGGTGGTTAAGCTGCTCACGGAGGTCTGCAACCTGCTGGAAAGCGCTGTCAGGAATGTTGGTGGTTGCCATAAGTTCACCAAGAGGACGTAATAGTCTTACAAGTATAATTCGATGCTAACCAATGCTGACATAGCATTCAAGGCGGATTTGGATTGCAGTGCCGTTGTTCATTGGTCGTCGGCCGAAGCCTAAAAGTGGACGCACCATAACAGGCTAGATATACTCTTAGAACAATCTAAAGTGAGGGATGACATTTTGCCCGAGTCAAAAGAGTTTACGGAATTCATCGCCAAGTATCCTCCGCTGCTGGCGATTGGAAACACGCCAATGGTCAAGATTGACGCCGACTTGGACATCGGCGATGCGGAGATACACGTGAAATACGAGCACCTGAACCCGGGCGGCTCCATCAAGGACAGGCCCGTGCTGCGGATGCTGGGCGAGGCTATCCTTTCAGGCGAGCTTACGAAGGAGAAGTCCATCATAGACGCGACTTCGGGCAATGCGGGCATAGCCTACGCGATGATTGGAGCCGTGCTGGGCTACAAGGTTACGCTGGTCATGCCGGAGAACGCGAGCGAAGAGCGCAAGAAGCGGCTTATCGCGCACGGGGCTGAGATCATTTATACCGACCCGATGCTGGGCTACGACGAGGCGCTGTACGAGGTGAAGCGTCGCTACGAGAAGTCGCCGGACAAGTATTACTACAGCGACCAGTACAGCAACTCGAATAACCCACAGGCGCACTACGACACCACGGCCGAGGAGATTCTGCGGCAGGCGCCGGACATAACCCACTTCGTCGGCGGCGTCGGCACGGGCGGCACCATATCGGGCGTCGGACGGCGGCTGAAGGAGCACAACCCGGACATCAAGGTCATCAGCATCGACCCGCCTGAGTGGCCTGGCGTGGAAGGGTTGAAGCCGCTGAGCGCGGGGCACATTATCCCCGACACCTTCGACTCTTCGGTAGTGGACGAGATGCTTGAAATCGATGTAGATGCCTCTTATGAGATGTCGCACAAGCTGTCGGCCGTCGGCCTGTTCGCTGGGCAGTCGTCGGGCGCTTATGTGCAGGGCGCATACGAGATTGCGCGACGCGACCGCAGCGGGCAAATCGTAACCATCTTCAACGACATCGGCGAGCGCTACTTCAGCACCGGCATGTGGGGGTAGGACAGGACTGTTGTCGATGGAACGAAGAATCATCGGTATCAAAGTCACTCGGCATTTCTCGACTGCACTGGACCACGGGAGGCGCATCATCGTAGCGCCGTAAGGGGCGAGAATGGCGCAAGACAGTCAAAATAGACAAATCGCGGCAAGCCAAGGGCTTGGTCACCGCATCGTGAGCGCGTTCGCGCCGTACTGGTTCAAGGTATCGGTCGTGGGAGCGCTCATTTTGGTTACCGCAGGACTGGGCGTCGTAAACCCGTTGCTCATTCGCGTGGTATTCGACTCTGCGCTGTTCTCACCATCAGGCACGCCCGATCTCGACCTGCTCTGGCTGCTCGTGGGCGTGATGGCGGGAATCACGGTGGCGATGGGCGGTCTTGGCATCGTGCAGACGTACCTGACGAACGAAGTGGGACAGCGCGTGATGCGCGACCTGCGCGACAGGCTCTACGAGCACCTGCAGACGCTGTCCATCAGCTTCTTCACGGACACTCGCACCGGCGAGATTCAGTCGCGCGTGGCGAACGACGTGGGCGGTGTGCAGAATGTCGTCTCCAGCACGGTGTCCAATGTGCTCTCCAACAGCGTGATATTCATCAGTACTCTGATTGCGATGTTCATCCTTTCGTGGGAGCTGACGGTAGTGTCCATGTTTACCGTGCCGATATTCGCGTTCATCTCGAAGTTCGTCGGGGCGCGGCGGCGCGCGGCATCAGCCCGTACACAGAGAGCCGCGGCAGAGGTCAGCGCCATAACGCAGGAGACGCTCTCCATTTCGGGCATGATGCTCTCCAAGCTCTTCGGACAGCAGCAGCGCGAGATAGAGCGCTTCCATGAAGAGAACCAGCAGCTTGCCGATCTGACGCTTCAACGGCAGATGACGGGGCGCGCGTTCTTCACCAGCGTCCAGATATTCTTCTCGCTGACGCCGATTCTGATTTACCTCATCGCGGGCTACCTGCTATCGGACAATGCACCTTCAGGGCTGTCGGCGGGCACGATAATCGCCTTCACCACGCTGCAGGCGCGGCTGTTTTTCCCGATTGGTAGCCTGCTGCAGGTCTCGGTCGAGCTTCAGGGATCGCTCGCGCTGTTCGAGCGCATATTCGGCTATTTGGACATCAAGCCTGAGATTGTGGACGCTGACGATGCGGTCACGCTCTCGCCCGAAGAGGTCGCAGGCAAGATTAAGCTTGAGGATGTGCGCCTGCAATATGGCCTGTCCGCCGAAGAGCACCTGAACGGCGTGTCTGCGAATGGCACGGGGCGGCTTGCGCTGGACGGTGTGAACCTGGAGATTGCGCCTGGCCAACTCGCGGCGTTCGTCGGGCCCAGTGGGGCAGGCAAGACGACCATATCGTACCTGATACCGCGCCTGTACGACGTCACGGAGGGAGCGGTGAGGATCGACGACGTGGATGTCCGCGACATTCGGCTGGCGTCGCTGGCGCGGCTGATCGGGTATGTGTCGCAGGAGAGCTACCTGTTCCACGCCACCCTGCGCGAGAATCTGATGTACGGCGATCCTGATGCCACCGAGGAGCAGATGCAAGCCGCCGCTAAAGCCGCGTTCATCCACGACCGCATCATGGAGTTCTCCGACGGCTACGACACCATCGTTGGCGAGCGGGGCTACCGACTATCTGGCGGCGAGAGGCAGCGGCTCTCCATAGCGCGCGTGATACTGCATGACCCGCGCATCCTGATACTGGATGAGGCCACATCTGCGCTGGATTCGGCGAGCGAGCGGTATGTGCAGGTTGCGCTGGAGCCGCTGATGAAGGACCGCACGACAATTGCCATAGCGCACCGGCTATCCACGATTCTGTCCGCCGACGTGATATTCGCGGTGGACGGCGGGCGCATCGTGGAGCGCGGAACGCACGAAGAACTACTCGTGAACGGCGGTCTGTACGCGAACCTGTACCACGAGCAGTTCGACAGCGGGCGCGTGGAGTGCCACTGCCAGGACGGCATCGTGCTGGTGAACGGCAGAGTCGTAGTGCAGAGGGAGGGCGTGGCTGCGCGGGCGTAGGAAAGAGAACTTTGGGAACCTAGTTCCACTAACGATTCTTGGCGCTCAACGGCAAGCTGTTGCTGTGTTGTGAGTGACAAGCAACAGTGTTCTTCCGCTTTCGTTTCATTCTCTTGTAGGTGTGCCTGCAGTATCAACGAGTTTCAGTATGGGGTTGTTTCCGTGAAACAGTAGATATACTTCACCTTCGGTATCGACTGCAAATGATGTCAATAGCCGCGCTCCTGTATGAATTTCATGTGTCTGCCAACCAGATTCGGCGCTACCCTCCAACGCCCAGATTTTATTGGCGCAGAGGTCGCCGAATAGATATGTGCCGTCAAGCCAGGGTATCGCAGAGCCACGATAAACAACTCCACCGATAACCGCGCATCCGCCGGACTCGCCTCCGTGTTCGTATGCGAACACAGGCGCAGTTAAGGATTCAGCATGCTCGGCGCAGTACTCATCAGTGTAATGATGGCACAGTTCGCCCTCGAAAATGCCCCAGCCGTAGTTAGCGCCCGGGCGGACGATATTCACTTCCTCTTGCCTTTCTCCTCCGACATCGCCGACCCAGAGTGTCGCGGTGTCTGGATCAAAACTCATACGCCATGGATTGCGAAAGCCCCATGCGAAAATCTCCGGCATAGCGCCGGGTACGCCTATCAAGGGATTATCCGGCGGCACTCTGTACGGTATTTCTTCTGATGTCCCCCGCACGTCAATACGGATTATTGAGCCTAAGAGTGTATCCAGTTCTTGCGCTAGTTCAAAGCCGTCGTATCCACCCCCGTCGCCCAGACTGAGATAAAGCATGCCGTCGGGGCCAAAGAGAACGCTGCCGCCGTTGTGGGAGCTCATGGTCGGCTGCGGTATATCCAGTATGACAAGTTCCTCCTCCCGAACCACTACATTGTTGTGCACTGGAAAGCGCGATAATCGCGTCTTGCCCTCGTCTAGCACAGAGTAATAGACATAGAGAAAGGGAAGTTCATCAAAATTGGGCGAAAGCGCCATACCCAGGAGACCATCCTCAGCCCCTTTCTGTTGAGTGGCATCAACTAGATCAAGTAGAGTGTGCTGTCTTCCATCAACGATCAAGGTGATCAAGCCCGGGCGACTCAGAACTGCCATGCCTCCGCCAGGCCAGGGCAGCATGTCTAATGGGCGACCACTGTCCCCCTGAAATCTGGCGCCACTAAACGTCTGCGTAAACCTCAAATCCTCCCAGCGCGGTGCTGTGGGCAAGGGAGTTGGAGTGTGTGTGACCTGCACGGGCCTGAGCGTAGGTTCAGGAATAGGTGTGGCAAGAACGGGCTTGGGCGGAACAGGTGTGTAAGTTGGCTGGGGCGTAGCGGTGGGCGATGCCTTTACAGGAGATGATTTACTGCTTTCTCGCGACACGGCCTCGGGCGTGTGAGTCGGCACACTCGTGGAGGGAACGGCTGTATGAGTGCTCGTCAGAACTAATTTCGAGAAGGTTGGTGATGCGGAAATGACGGATGTAGGCGAATGCGTCGGGGTTGGCACCTGCAAGGATTCCTGATTTCCAAGTGCGCAACCCGTGGCAATCAGAATATGCGAAACGACGGCAACAATAGCAACCCTATAGAAGTAAGTCATGCCTTCGTTCGTAGTAGAACGATCAGGAAACATTGACAAGTCTATTAGGTTTCTGATGCGTGACACGCCAGTCGAAATTCTACACGCCCTAGTGTTTCGACAAACATGTGATTTCAGGACATATCAGGATGTGTGCACTGCGCCCGCCTAGACGGGATTGCAGGTTACACATCAAGGTTCTTCACCTCAAGCGCATGCGCCTGAATGAAGTTGCGGCGCGGCTCCACTACATTGCCCATAAGAACGGAGAACATGTCGTCGGCGCCAGCGGCGTCAGCGATGTCGACCTGCAAGAGGGTACGCTTCTCCGGGTCCATCGTGGTCTCCCAGAGCTGCTCGGCGTTCATCTCGCCAAGGCCCTTGTAGCGCTGTAAGTAGATGTTGCGCCTCCCGTTGAGCTGCGTCATTATTCCCTCGCGCTCGCCCTCGCTGTATGCGTAGTGCGATTGGCGACCCGAGCTTATCTTGTACAGGGGCGGCTGCGCGATGTAGAGATGCCCGTGCTCGATGAGCGGCTTCATGTGGCGGAAGAAGAAGGTGAGAATCAGCGTGCGAATATGCGAGCCGTCCACATCGGCGTCGGTCATGATGATGATGCGGTGGTATCGTAGCTTGCTGAGGTCGATGTCGTCGTCAAGCCCTGCGCCGATGGCGGTTATCATGGAGCGTATCGCGTCGTGGGCGAGCATCTTGTCGGCGCGCGCCTTCTCCACGTTCAGAATCTTGCCCCATAGCGGCAGAATCGCCTGTGTCCTGCGGTCGCGCCCCATCTTCGCCGTGCCGCCCGCCGAATCGCCCTCCACAAGGTAGATTTCGCAGAACTCCGGGTTCTTTTCGGAGCAGTCGGCGAGCTTGCCGGGCAGACCGCCACCGTCCATCGCGTTCTTGCGGATGATGAGGTCTCGCGCCTTGCGGGCTGCGTCTCGCGCTCGCTGCGCGGTGAGGCACTTCTCTATGATGCGCTTGGCATCCTGTGGATTGTCTTCGAGGTAATACTGGAGTGCCTCGGCGACCACGCTCTCGACCTGCGTCCTGACCTCCGGATTGCCGAGTCGCGTCTTGGTCTGTCCTTCGAACTGCGGATCCGTGAGCTTCACGCTGATGACCGCCGCCAAACCCTCACGCGCATCCTCGCCCGCGAGGTTCGGTTCGTTGTCCTTAATGAGGTTCTGCTTGCGACCATAGTCGTTGACGATGCGCGTCAGAGCGCTGCGGAAGCCGGTGATGTGCGAGCCTCCGTCGATGGTGTTGATGCAGTTGGCGAAAGAGTGGACGAACTCTGTGAAGCTGTCATTGTACTGCATCGCCACCTCGACGATGGTATTGTCGATCTTCTTCTCCACATAAATGGGGTCAGGGTGGACGACGACGCGCTTCTGGTTCAGGCTGCGCACGAAACTGGATATGCCGCCCTCGAAGTAGTAAGTTACTTCGTTGTTGGGCCATAGATTATCGTGGGCGGGCCAGTCGCTGCGGAATGTAATTTCCAGTCCCTTGTTCAGATATGCCATCTCCTTGAAGCGCTGGCGTAGCACATCGAAGTCGTATGCGAACTCCTCGAATATCTCGACATCAGGCATGAAGGTGACGGCAGTGCCCGTATTGCGGCGGCTGCCCCTTGGAAGCGACTCGGATGTGAGTTCGGACTGACCACGACCGCGCGAGAAGAATTGCCTGTAAAGCTGACCATCTCGGCTCACCTCGACTTCAAGGCTCTCCGAGAGCGCGTTGACCACGGATGCGCCTACGCCGTGCAGCCCGCCGGAGACGGCATACGCCTTGCCGCCGAACTTGCCGCCCGCATGGAGAGTAGTCATGACCGTTTCCACAGCCGTCATGCCGGTTGCGGGGTGAACATCCACCGGGATGCCACGCCCATCGTCCTCAATCCGCACCGTGCCATCAGACTGGATGTGTATGGAGACACGGGTTGAGAAGCCTGCCATGAACTCGTCCACGCCGTTATCCACAATCTCGTAGATGAGGTGGTGGAGTCCGCGCTGGTCGGTGCTTCCGATGTACATGCCGGGGCGCTTGCGCACGGCTTCCATGCCCTCAAGCACCTGAATATCATCGGCGGTGTACATGTCAACTTCTTTAGCCGTCGCCATATTTTTGCTCCTGAAGATTAGGCTCATGTTGAGCCGAAGACTAGAAATTTACGTAAATTGGTAGGTGCATCCGCAAGCAAGGCGCAAGCGTACAAGACAATGAGTTCGCACGCATAAAACCAATCGAGTGAGGTGCGCCAAAAACGCGATAACGATGGGATAAACACCCAATTATAGTGGACAATAAAAGGCAGATTTCATCAAGGTATTTCTTATCTTTATTTTACCATTTTTCAATACTGAAATCAAACGCAAAGATACAAATGTTCTTAGATTGAAATAGGAAATCTACTTCTAGTGAACAGCGCGGAAACTAGGGCGTTAGAAGGCGCTCATGCGCGCGTGCGACGATGGGCGAGCGCACTGATGATTTCAAGTCCAACGCGGTTGGCGACCTCCGCAGTGATGGCTGCGGGACCCTCATAGTGAGGCGCGACCTCCACGATGTCGGCGCCAACAAGCTCGACAGACGACACGATAGTTCGCACCGCCTTTAGCAACTGCGCGGAAGTCATACCACCAGGTTCGGGCGTGCCGGTTGCGGGAGCGAACGCTGGGTCAAGAACATCTATGTCCACTGACAGATATATGACCTCGGGGCCGTCGAGTGCCTCGGCTATGGCATCCTCTAGGACAGCTTCGAAGCCACGCTCCCCTATCTCTGCCATCAGGTGCCAGCGCATGCCCTGCTCCCGCATCCAGTCGAATAGAGGGCGATCGGGCCAGTAGCCACGCAGCCCTATCTGGATGAAGTTAGGTCCGGGAATAGCGCCACTCTCCAGCAGACGGCGCATCGGACTTCCATGCGCGATGAGCACGCCGCCATAGCCCGACTCGCCAGTGTCGGCGTGGGCGTCGAAGTGTATCATGCCGACCCTGCCGTAGCCGTGATGTTGTGCGACCGCGGTCGCTGCAGGCAAGGTTATGGAGTGGTCGCCGCCCAGCACGAGCGGAATCGCGCCCGTCTGCAGTGCCTGCATCGTCTTCAGGCGTACCGCCTCATGGCTAAGCTCAAGCGAGCTTGGTGGACATACGGCGTCGCCGAAGTCAACCACCCTAATCTCCTGAGTGGGGTAAAGCTCGTACTCCATGTGGTAGAAAGTATCATTGGGACTGCCTGCATAGCCTGCCTGCCTGATGGCGCGCGGACCGAAGCGTGCTCCCGGGCGGTTCACCACGCCCATATCGACCGGCGCTCCAATGACGGCGACATCAGCCTGCATCTCTGCAAGCTCCTCCTGCGAGAGCGCGAGCGGCGAGTGGATGTATGTCGGAATGCCAAGAAAAGCGGGCTGACGGTCCGGTCCTCGTAGGTCAGGCATTGATTACCTCAGTCTTTTTACAGATGTGACGGGATAAAGAATTGTTTGTACCTTCATTTTAACTGATTAACTGACTGACGGGATGGACGGATATGCAGGGGCGCGCATGACTATGTGCTATTCGCATTGGAGAGCGGCAGGTCTTTCATTCTTGCGCCTGCCATTCTATAATCGGCCTACCAGAAGCATTCAGAAGTAAGTGAGGTGAGGCATGGACAGCCTAGAAGCATTTCTCAAGGCATGGGGCAGTTATCCGACAGGCGTGTCTGTTGTCACATCGATAGAGCCGGACGGCAGCGTGCATGGCATGGCGGCGAATGGAATCAACTCGGTGTCGCTTGATCCGTTGCTGGTGCTAGTCTGCGTCGGGCACAACCGCAACTCATATCCGCTCATCAAGGAGGCGGGCCGCTTCGCCATCAACATCCTCAGCCAAGAGCAGCAGGCGATCGCCAGCTACTACGCCGGTCCCGCCGAGGCACGCAACGCCGACTTCGATGTCGCGTTTACCTACACGGAGAGCGGCGCGGCTTTCATCGACGGCAGCATCGCGTCCATGGACTGCCGCACGGTGAATGAGCATGTAGAGGGCGACCATACGGTATTCATCGGCGCGGTGGAGCGGATCGATGTGAACGACGGCGAAGCGCTCGCGTACAGTCAAGGGAAGTTCGGGCGCGTAGTTATGGACGACGTATAATCATGGGCTACACTCTGACACAATTGGACGCGATGAGTATCGAAGAGGCGAACGCTCTGTCCTTCGAGGATCGTGACGCCCTTCTGGACTTGATCATCACCGACGGGCGCAAGCAGACCACATCGCTCGATTCATACCGCATCGGGCTGTACGGCGACTACTTCGAGGAAGATCTGCTGCGAATGCTGAAGGTTCGCGCCGTGAAGGTGTTCGTCAGGGGAACCACCCCTTCCGGCTTCGACGGCGAGATTGTCGGCGACACGGACGAAGATCAGTACCGCGCCGCGTTCCGCCATGTGCAGATGTCGCTAGAGGCAGCGGGAACCAGCTACAGCCGCGTGACGACCCTTGTCATCTTCCTGACTGATATGAGCAAGTGGCCGCTGCTGAACGAGGTGTACCGCGAGTTCATCCCCAACCCGCCTTGCAGGGCTGTCATCGGCACCACAGGTCTCGCACAGCCGCCTCTCAAGATTGAGATTGTGAACTGCATCGCCTACCGCGTCACGGCGTAGTATGAGGGCCGCCGTCAACTATCCGCACTGTTGACACCTGCATTTCTTCGCTTGGTGGCGCGCCTCAGATATAGGCGCGGCTTAAACGCATCCCCGGTTGTCGAAAATCATTTCGGCGCATCCGTCCCAGGAGAGTAGATATGCCCGAGGCAAAGATGGAGTTCGGTTATCATCCCCCATCGGGGGACAGGGGTTTCGAGGTGATTAGACCCCGCGAGTTTCTGTCCGACCTCCACAACGCGCTAGACATCGCGTCGCAGAACTTCGGCTCCTTGTGGATTTCGGACCATTTCTCCTATGACGACGAGTTCCGTATGGAGTGCTGGACGCACTTGACATGGGTTGCGGCAAGATACCCGGGACCCAAACTGGGAACTATCGTGATGTGCAATTCCTTTAGGCAACCGTCGCTGATGGCGAAGATGGCGGCGAGCCTTCAATGGATGAGTTCGGGACGGCTTATTCTGGGTTATGGCGCCGGCTGGTTTGAGCCGGAGTACAGGAGATACGGGTTCGAGTACCCGTCTCCGCGAGTGCGTGTAGAGATGCTGGAAGAGGGCGTTCAGGTGATGAAGGCTATGTGGAGGGATGCGCCTGCTAACTTCAAGGGCAAGCATTACCGCATTGAGGACGCCTTTTGTGAGCCGCGCCCCCAGACACCGCCGACCCTGATGATAGGCGGCGCGGGCGAAAGGCGCACCTTGAGAGTTGTAGCGCGTCATGCCGACTGGTGGAACGACCTTGTACGGCCCCCAGATCAGCTTCGCCACAAGCTGAATGTTCTGCAACAACACTGTGAACAGGAGGGGCGCAACTTCTCCGATATAAGAAAGACTCTGAACGTGCGCGTCTTCATTGACAGGTCGCACCGGAAGGCGATCGAGATGGCAGGAGAGCAGCTTCACGGCGAGCAGCCACCAGTTGCGGGCGATCCTGCGGCAGTGCGCGAGCAATTTTCGCAGTTAGCCGAGTTAGGGTTCGATTTTTCGATCCTAACTTTTCCGCGCTTCCAGGATTTGGAAGATATGAAGCTATTTGTTGATGAGGTTATGCCCGCTTTCAGTTAGCATGAAGCTCGCGTCAGAGTGCGGCTTGCTCATCAACAAAACCGTTCAAGCCTGCCGGTCTCGCTACGCACTGAGATAGGCGAAGCTTGCTGACAGATTATCGAAGACCTGCTCATGCGGCGGAATCTCCATGATTGCAGCGCCCGCGTATTCCTTGTCCTGAAGCGACTTCATCAAGCGCGAGCAGTCCACATCGCCGCTGTCCACCGTAGGAATTGCCGTGCCGCCGCGTGTCTGCTTGAAGTGCGCGATTTTAATCATGTCCACCGGCAGTGCCTCAACCTCTCCTACGGGGTCGCTGTCGGCGTCAATGCGTAGCTGGTTAGTCGGGTCAGGGCAAAGTCCCAGCAACCCGCCCTGCTCTGCGGGCAAGGTGCCTCTAACGGCTTGCACCAGCATCGCAAGGCTGCGGATGGGCTGCCCTGAGTTCTCCATCGAGAGCGTAACCCCTCGCGCGGCGGCCTCCTGCACTAAGGCCGCAATACTCATCGCGGTGTCAGGAATGTCCGCAGGCTTGTCCCACAGCGAATCGAAGCGCGCGGGATCCACCATTCGCAGGTGTGGGGCATCCGGCGACACGGCAACAGCAGCATCCAGCATCGACTGGAACAGCGCGGATTTGGGCTGCGCGTCCTGCGACAAACACGGATACGCCACCGCAAGATTGAACGACATATCGGGATGCTGCGCGACCAGTGCCTTCAGGTTGCCGATGTTCGGTCGCCAGTCATCACCCTCGCCCGTCTCGCAGTCGCCGAGACAAGTCTGCCGCAATTCGATGTGCATCGCGCCGCGCACTGCCGCCTGTCCTACAAGCGATTCGATGCTCTCGCTCTCAAGGTGTTCGCGCCATGAGTTGGTAATCGCTCCGAGTTTCATTTTATCGTCCTTCCCTTGTGCTAGGCGTTTAGCATCTCGTAGTCATGCGGCTATTCTACAAGACCGCTGACCTACTGCATATTGCGGCTTAGGAGCAGCCCTCTCTTGGACTATCGAGCGCCATCCGGCCTACTGACAGTTCGCTCACCCAATGGAGCATAGTCGGAGAGAATGTCTTCCATAAGGCGTAGGCTGCGTGTCAACGCGGATGCTATGACCAAGGCGATGAACACTAACCCAATTGGGCCGACGAAAACAGCCATGCGTCAGCCTGTAAGAAGGGCTATCGGCCGAAGGAGTGGGGCAGGCTCAGGACTCGTACTTCCTCCCGAGTTCCTCTTCCCAGCGCAGGTAGTTCATCATGTCCGCGTATCCGCGATCAGTGCCCGCAGGCACGACATCGGCTGGTGTCGACATCACACCCGTAAGCCCCTGTTCTATCCCGTGCCCGGCCTGCTGCCAAGCGCGCATGCCGCCTTCCAGCACGGCGACATCCGCATATCCATCATCGGCGAGAGTCGCACCCGCGAAAGTTGAGGCAACGCCGTCAACACAGGTCACGGCTACGGGCGCTAACTTGTCAGGCGCAAAGTCGGCGACCTGCGTCTCAAGCCATCCGCGCGGCACCCAGCGAGAGCCGGGGACATGCGCCTCAGCGAACTGCTGGCTCGTGCCCACGAAGATGATGGCAGCTTCGGACGCAGACGGCATCTCGGATGCAGACAGAACACGAACCTTGCTCTGCGCCTCGTCCAGTCCGAGTGGCTGCATCTGAGAATGACCTTGATCCAAAGAATGTCCGGCGCGCTGCCATTCTCCCGTACCGCCATGCACGGCGTACACATCCTTGTGCCCAATCTGCCTATACCACGATGCGGTGATGGCTGCGCGGGCGCGTCCGTCGCAGCAGAAGACGATGGGGCAGTTCTTCACGACCGCTACCTCATCCGAGCGCTGCACCGCCTGACCACCCGCAAACCAGCGGAAGCCGGGAATGTGCCCTGCTGCATACTCTTCGGAAGTCCGCACATCCACGAGATAGACCGTCTCGTCAGAGCGGCGCGCCATAAGTTCCTGCAAGCTGTCGGCATCCAGGTAGCGAACGCCGTCCTCTTCTGCGAGGCGGTCCGCGTAGGCCTCTGCGGCCGCGATGCCATCCTCTGACACGGAGGGCAGTTCAAGTCGGTCTGCGCCTGATTCCAGCGAGTAGCCTGCCAGCGACCAGCCGGCAGTGCCGTTCTTCAATCCCACGACATTGGGCAAGCCCATGCGCTGCAAAACCCGCGTTCCGATGATGCTGCGTGTGCGTCCCGCGCAGTTTATTACGACCGTAGCATCGTCGCTCAGGTCCTTCGTGATGTCGGTGATTCGTAGCGCAAGCTCGGCCCCGGGGACGCTGCGTCCGCCCGGAATACAAAGGCGCTGGTACTCTTCAGGAGTGCGCGTGTCCAGAATGACAAGCTCATCGCCGCGATCAATGCGCTCACGCAGCTCCACAGCGTCAATCTCAGGCACATGATGCACGACCTCAACCTTCTCCCCGAAGTCCTTGCTCGGAACATTCACGCCCCACTCCGTCGGGTACTCCTGCGTTACCCACAGGTTGATGCCACCGTCCAACACGGACACATAGGAGTAGCCGAGCCGCCCCAGAGTGGCAGCGGCGAAAGTCGCTCTGCGAGCATCATCATCGCACAGCACCACCGGAGTCGCGGCATGCGGCACAGCGGCGGCAATTTGAGCCTCAAGGTCGCGCCGCGAGATCAGGCTCGCGCCGGGAATGTGTGCGTTGTTGAACTCGCCGGCCTCGCGCACATCTATCAGCGCGAACGGAGAATCGCCTTCTAGCAGAGCGTCGAGGGATTGGGGAGAGATTGTCGTAGGCACAGGTCTATACACCTCACTCAGGCAAAGCTTTCAACTGAGATTTGTTACTGGTATTAGCAGTTGCTGAAACTCGTCGTCGCGAAGTGCCTGATTTCGCCAGTCTCTAGATTGTAGCTGCTGCGCTCCAGGCCCCGCAGGTCGTTACCATACACATGAATCTCGACCGTCGGGCGGTCCGTGTGGTTGTCCATCTGGTGAATCTCGTCTACTTTCGGGATGAGCAGCGACACATCGCCCGGCTTAACCACGTTGACGCGGTCACGCTCCAGCACGGCGTAGTCGTCGCGCTCACCATCGTCCATGCGGCGGAAGCGCGTCTCGGTGATGCCGTTGCCGACGACACCAATCATGCCCCAGGTGCAGTGGTCGTGCGGGCCGATGTGGTCGCCAGGACCCCAGACGACCGATGTAACCAGCAAGTCATTGTCGCCGTAGTGCAACAGGTATGTGCCGTGGTTCTTGCCCGGCATCGGAATGCTGTACTCCTCCGGGATCGCATCGCGGTTGTTTATCAGGCGCTCAAGGTAAGACGAGCCGCGGTCGAAGAGTGTTCCTTGGTCAGGCTGCTCATCAACCAGTTGGGACATATCGTAGATGAACTCATCAAGTGCGTATTTAACGGTAGTCATGGTGGTCAATCACCTCTTCTAGAATACGACTAGGATAGCGAAGGCGAGCCGATTAGACAAGCATGGACTAAGGTTCTGTATGCTATAGTGAACTCATGTATCACTGAGTCGAGGGCGAGCGATGGCGACCTCAATCAATTTATCGCGCGAGGACGAAAAGCGTCTTGACTTTCTGGCTTCTCAGACAGGGCGCACGAAGGAGTTTTACCTGCAAGAGATTATCGAGCGTGGTCTTGAAGATCTTGAAGACTATTACTTGGCTGCAGGTGTCCGTGAGCGTGTTCGCCAAGGTCAGGAACAGGTGTACTCTGCTTCCGATGTGAGAAAAGACCTTGGGCTGGACGATTGAGTACACGAACACGGCCCGAAGGCAGTTGAGAAGACTCGATAAAAGTATGGCTCAGCGCATCGTGAATTACATGGAACGCAGGGTCGCGGCATCAAACCAGCCTCGCACTATTGGCAGAGCATTGAGGGGCCCATTAGGGACGCTGTGGCGGTATCGAGTGGGAGATTGTCGAGTCGTGTGCGATGTCCATGACGACGTATTGACGGTACTTGTACTGAGAGTGGGAAGGCGCGACAGCGTATATCGATAAAGAGCACAGGCAAGACACTGCCAAATGCTGCCTAACCTTCACCCCTGACCCAATATATCGCGGTATCCCCATTATCGAACACCTTCTCCAGCGCGCCACCCAATCCGTCCTCGAACTTGTCCATTCCGCCCGGGAAGTATATGCGCTCCAGATGCCCAAGATACACATACTCGACACCGTACTTCCGTATTAACTCCAGCGCTGCTTCGCTGTCATGAGTCGAGTAAATCCTCTCCACATCACTAATGCGACGCCCCACTTCGTAAGCATATCCCCACCTCTGTTGCTCCTGATGCCATTGCCATCCGATGACGCTCGGCAGTCCCGTGTACATCGCTACGCGCCCGCCCCAGCGATACGACGGCGTAACACCTTCTAGAACAATCGGAGAACCTTCGACATTCATCTGCATCCAGCGAATACCTTCGTAGTCTGAAGCAAGGTCAATCACATCTCCGGAATGCTCCCTGTAAGCAGTACCTTCCATGAATGCCACCCCATTCAGCGTCAGCGGCGTAACATACCCGGCGAACCTGTCACGCAGCCTGTCCTGAGTGCCCAAAACCGGGTATATTGCCGCACTCAGCACCAGCACGGCAAGCGAGACCTTCCACCCCCGTCTGATTGACCCAATACGAGGCACGAAGCTCCGCTGCGTCCGAAACAGCCGCCAAAGCAAATACGCGGATGCAATGCCCAGCATCACCCACACCTGCAGGTAGAACTTGAAGATGCTATTCAGGCGATCTATGTCACCTTCCACGCGCAGGAAGTCCAGCCCGATGACAAGGCACAGCGACACCAGCGCCAGCATCAGCACAAAACCGAGTTGTGCGGCGTCGGGTCTGCCTTTTAGAAGCACACCCACACCAACGACAGCCAGCATCATGACCAGCGCGAAGACAAGAGGCACCGTGCTGCCCACAACCCCCGTGAACGCCGCCGTCAATGCAAGTCCCAGCAGCAATGCGCTGACAATCAATACGATAAGCCACGGGATGCTGACAGGTTCACCCTCCTCACCATCGAGTATGGCTTGCAGGCGTCCGAACCTGCGCCACAACGCCGCACCCTGCCTGCGAGCGCCTCCCGCAAGTTCATCCACGGCGAAAGTGCCGATGATGAAGACGAACAGTCCCGAAATTGCGAGGAACTGCCACAGTGTCGTCGAGTTAGTTGTGGACTGCACGCTGTTGTAGAAGGTCTCGCCCGCCAGGTGGTACGGCAGGAACGCCGCAAATCCCGCTACCGCCATGAACGCCGCCTTGACGCCCGCCCTGAGCAGCACTATCAATCCAAGGCCGCCATGCGTAATGAACTCGGCAAACAGTATCGCTGCCGCCGCGACTATGAGGTATGTCGGCAGGTCCCAAGTGTTCAGCGGGGCGAGAGAGCCGACTGCGATGCCAAGAATAGCGAGACGCAGCACACCTACATCCATCAGTTTGCTGCGCAGTATGCCGCGAACGTGGGCTGCTCGCCCCGCTAATCGAGAAGTGGATTTTGTTCGATTGGCGGCGGCTAGCACAACCGCGAGCGACAGCCCCACGACGAGCACCGTGAAGGGTATCGCCATCATGTGCGCGTGCAGGTCCGCGAACAGGAATGTGAAGAACGGAAACTCGGTGATCTCATGCCCCGGCGGGTCCGGCGGCATCATTCGGCTGCTTCGCCAGAAGTCGAACTCGCCGAAAGGCTGGTCAGCTATCACATTCTTAACGCCATACCCGACCTGTATCGCGCCGTCCAGATTGCCCAGAACCGTCACAAAGGCGACGCCGACCAAGCCCACAAGGACGGGCGACCAGCGCGGCGCGGTACCAAGAATGCCGATGCTATCGTCCAGATTTCGTCCGGCAGACCTCACGAGGTTATAGACGATGCTGTACACACCGCCTGCCGTAAGAGCGAAGAATGTCGGCACGGCGAGGTTGAATGCTGTCGTCGGCACAATGCCGGTCATCCTGATGAGCATCGCCGTGAGGAACTGCCCCCAATAGTAGTAGTTGAGGTAGCCGCCGCCGAACCACGGGTCATACGGCGGCATAATTGTCGACCGCAACACGGCGTTAAGGTACGCGAAGTCCATTGGCTTCTCCCCGCCGCGATAGGGATGCCAGAGGTCCGGGTTCGCCATTCGCACCAGCACGAACGCAAGAAACGCCGCGATGAATATCAACTCCGCGATAAGCAGTGTCGACCAGCGCCGCCGCACAAAATCGACAATTTCCTTCCATCTGAATACCAAGATGCCGAGCGATATAAGAGCCATCAGCGCAATGGCAAACGCGATTGATGCGCGCGAGAACGCCATCCATTGCAGGCTTGCCAGCAGCCACACCACCAGCCCGACGAGCAATATCCCCAGCGCCTTGCCAAGTAAGTACCCTCTATCCGCAAGCGGGCGGAAAACGACGAAAGTCAGGGGCAGCGTGACCAGCGCGATGAGTTCCAGTGCGCCAAGCCAAGCGAATACCGGCATGCGGTTCGTCCAGCTACCGGGCCGTATGATGTCCGTCCACGTGCCGCCGCCCTGCTGTATAGCTGCATCCTCCGGTGAGTACATCAGCCCCAGTTCAGGCCCGTCTACCGATGAGAGATCAGATTTCGTGGATGCACCCCCCTCCATCAGTCGCTGAATCTCTCCCGCGTCAAGCCGCCCCGTATTCTGGAATATCAGCACCTTAGGATGGTCGTACACCGAAAAGCTCTCATCGGCATAGCCCAGATTCAACGCAAGCGGAGCGGGCTCGCGCGCGAGAAACGAGGGTAGAGTAGGCAACCCGGGACGCCCGAGCGTGTCATCCACTAAGCTCACGCCGAACAGCGCGGGATAAGAGGTCTGCACATTTGCCAGCGTATAGCCAAGCCGCTCAGAAAAAAGCAGGTGATAGTATTCGGTCGTGATGGGATAACGCTCAGGCAGGCGCGAAATCGTCCCGTACAAGCGGTTGCTGAAGAACACAAGATAGTCCGCATCGGAGAGCATGTCGGCGATTAACGCGGTCTTGCCCGCTCGGTCATCCTCATACATGGGCAGGTCGAAGAACTCAAAGTCGGAGCGCAGATTCGGCAGTGACTCCTCCCAGTGCTCCTTCAGCACGAACGCCCCATACGGCGCAACGCGGTTCAGCCATTCGCTCGCTCGAACCCCGGTGTGGACGCGCCCATACACGCCGTTGACGTAGGCGAGTGCGTAGAACGCCGTTGACGCCAGCACCAGCGCAATTAGGACACCCGCCAACGGGCGCAGCGTCTTCCTGTGCGAAGCAGCGCAGTCCCACAGTGCCCACAGCAGACGCGCGCCGAAGAGCGTCAGCAGCGGCGCAATGGGCAGCATATAGCGCATAAATTTCACATGGAACGCGCCTGTAACCAGGAAGTACGGCACCACCCAACACAGCAGCAGAACTTCGAGCTGTGCGTGCTTGGAGCGCGCCGGCAGCGTGGCTAGCAACGCAAGCAGCGAAATGCCCGCCGCAGCCACTATGGCGATGGTGCTATACGAGACAAGCAGTATCGCCGCGGGCAGCGCCCAGCCAACCGCCAGATACGCTATGCTCAGCTTCCAGGGCATGCCGCGCAGCGACACATACAGCAGCCCCGCCCACGCCGCGATGCCCAGCGGCAAGCCATACCCCCAGACCGCAAGCTGACGTACGTGATACCAATACGGTGTCGTGTCCGTATACTGACGAGTGTACGGGTAGTCGCGTATGCCCCGTATCATCTCCGATTGCTCGCTCACATGGCTGAAGAACGTGCCCCAGTCCAGCAGCGCGTAGGGTTGCGCGAGCATCAGCGCGATGACCGCAACCGCGCCTCCGCCAACAAGTCCCCAGATGGCCGTCTCCAGACGATGGGCGAAAATTCCTTCCGTTGGCTTGCCGTTGAAGCCGAAGGCAAACATCAGGTGTGCGATGGCGAACGGCGCGACTATCGGTAGTTGGCTCGCCTTAGTTGCAAGCCCAAGCCCGACGAGCGCACCCGCGAGCAGCGAGTCGCGCATCCTGCCCTCACGCGCCACCCTGACCATGAAGTACAACGCGGCGATAGCGAACATCGCTTGGAGTGTATCCACCGCGAAGAAGTGGCTCAGCTGAATGTGTATGACAGCAAGCGCAGTCAGGAGCGCAGTAAGCAAGCCCGTCCTGCGATCGAACGCCAGTGAAGCGATGCCGTACACCACTAGGATGGTTGCGATATCCGCCAAGCCTGACACGGCTCGCCCCAGCACACGAATGTCGTTGACATCATCGCCGAGGAAGGGGCTGCCAACAATTTGGACGACCTTCAGCACATAGAGCGGAAAGCTGCCGTAGTTGAACCAGCGCGGATTCCACGGGCTTAGGTCGGCATCGAGAAGCAGCCCAATCTCGCCAAGGCCGGGCGGTGACACGCCGAGCACCCTATCCAATATTGCGCGCTCGTCAGGGTGTGGCGTGTACGAAAAGCCGTCGTCCCACGACAACCCATAGAAGCGCAGTCCGACCGCAATCGCAAGTACGGCAATCAGCAAGACGCGCCAAGTTACGATGCGGCGTGCGGAGGAGATAAGAGAGTTCGATGGCTGCTTGGTGTCTAAGTGTAGGTTATTGTCGGGACCGTCCATAGGCATAGTTTGGATGCGCTCTATCAGCGATTTAGGACAACCAGAGTGCCCAGCAGTTTATCATGAAGCGTCTGCATCTTCTCCGCCCTGTCCCACAGCGGCCAAAGATAGTCAACCAGCCTTGCGATGCCGAAAGTGGCATCAGACAGGAACCCCACCAACAGCGCCTTGATGACGAACTCGCGCAGGAATGTATAGCCCCAGCCAGAAGGCTCGCCGTTGTCCTTGATGACGCGGATGCCCACTATCTGCTTGCCCGGCGTCTGACCTCGTCCCAGCACGATCAGCCACCATACGATGTAGCCTATGAGGAATATCGCCAGAGCGCCCGCCACCACCGCAACTACCCCCATGATAGCAACGACCCACTTGGATCCCTCCAAGATAGACTCTTCAATAACTAGGGTGTCCGACGAAGTCTCGATGGACTCCTGAACGAATTCTGAAGATATGATAATTCCCAAAACCAAAACCACACCCGCAATAATCAGCAGGATCAAAGGCAGCGTGAATCCCACGAAGTCCAGAGCCCAAGCCCCTATCCTCTGCCCGTAGCTCGCCAGCACCCAGTCAGGCTCTTGCTGCTGTGAGCCGTCTTCGGGAGTCAGGCTTTGCTGTTGCATCTATCTACCCCCTCACAAGCGAATACGGGGCAGTCCGAGAACCGCCCCGTGCCGTCACACGCCACATTAGCCCTAATTGTCCTCTAGTCGACAGCCATCCGCCTATAGCACGTGATAGAGGAGCAGGTGCTCCCTCAGCACATCGTTGGCGAAGTCGTTCTCCTCGTCGCGCAGGACGGAGTGGATGTGGTTCGCATCGTTCTGGCGATTGTCGTACTCGACGACGAAGTTGCCGCCGTGAATGCGGTAGTAGTGCTTCGTGAAGTGCTCCATGCCGCCGCCCCATGCGAAGTAGAAGTCGTCAAGCCCTCGCTCGCGCACCGCGGACATCTTGTCCTGTGCCACATCGTCACGGATCGTGGATACATACTCGCTGATGATCGACATCATCATCTCGCGCTGTGAGCCGTTCATCTGAGAACCTGGCAGTCCCTCTTCCTGTGGGAAGACGGCGCGGGACGAGTTGTATGTCAGGATGTCGTAGGGCGCTTCGGGATAGATGACCGCGCGGCGCTGCTGCTCGGAACTCAGCCCGTTCACCAGCTCCAGCCCAATGTCCTCCCTGTCGCCGAGGATGCGCTTGCCCTTGTCCGGCCCGTTCAGAACTTCCGCCGGGTTCGAGCCGAAGAAGAACGGCGTCGTCGAGATCACCTTGTCGCCCCAGATGCTGTAATGCAGCGACACATGGTGTCCTTCCACGCGCCATGCCCAGGGGTTTTCGGAGTCGCGCGGGTCGCCGAAGACGGTGAAGTAGTAAAGTTCGGGGTCGCGCCGGAAGCTGATGATGCCGGCGTCCTTCTCGACCTTGCCGAGCGTGGTTTCGAGGTCGATAATCTGCGCCGCCTGCTTGTACGCGCGCTCCGTCAGGCCGCTCTCCATGACAGCATACGCCAGCTTGCGCTGGTTGTCGTCCATGTCGCGCAGCGCAAGGCCGTGCCTGTTCAGCGGCGGGTAGTACCAGAAGACGCGCTCGCCGTCCATATACTCATAGGTGGCTTTGTCCCGCTGCTCCGCCGAAAGACTGTCGAGCCAGCTTGCTGCCGCCTCCGCCATCGCCGCCGTCGCATGCGAGTGCCCATGTCCGTTTGAATGTCCATTCGAATGAGTGTGCTCCGCTGCCATGTGTGCTCCTTTCAATAAATCCTTAATTGCAAATACCAAACAAACCCTTGGGTTTTTCTTTGTGGCTCACCGCCACAAACTCTTCCCTCTCATCCCCAATCTTTCCGATAAATTTCACTTGTCCTTCTTCGCTAGAATTAGCGTTGGTTTCAACGATTTCTCCGGGCAGGGTCAGTGTCCAATAGTACCTAGCTTTTATTATTGCGTCCACTGACATGCCTTCCGCAAATGGGTTATCTTCTAGCTCGTCATCAACATCATGAAAAATGTTTTTCGATGTTGCTCGATACTCCCACTTATCTCCCAAGTCTGTTTTCGTTATCTGTATATCCAGACCGTCATCATCATCTTGTTCAGCGGACAATAAATCTTGATGAGTTATGTCTGAGCATATGAACTTGATCCTATCTTCGCCGTCAACCTCATCAATAATCTGCTCGCAGTTTTCCGCAAAGAATTCATTCTCCAGCGGATCTATGGTTGTGTCATCTACTTCTTCAAGTGCCATTGTAGCAATGGGACCTGACATCACCAGACTAATGTCATGTGTTATGTCATTTTCATCTTTGACCAACGTGTCAACCTCAATGGTGATGGCTCCACAAGCAGTTACTAGCAGAATCAGTATGAGTGGTAAGAGCCTGGCATCTTAACCTTTCCGATAATCGCCTTTTTTCATCGCGACAGCGGGCTAGGCCCGCCACAGAGTATCACGCCTTAGTCAGCCTCTGCAGTGTTCTGAGATCATCGGGCGGCGTCTCGCCCGAGTTGCTTATATTCGTGTGCGACACCTCGCCCACATAGATGTTCTTCGCAGAGTCAACGGCGATGCCGTGCGGCGATATAAACTGCCCCACATCCGTTCCATAACCGTTGCCCAGCCTCGCAAGCGTATTTCCACGCCTGTCCAACACGGAGACGCGCGGGCCGATGTTGGGCACGTTGCGCTGCACGCCCATGCCCCACCCCAGTTCGCCCACATAGATATGCTGCTCCGGCGAGATGTAAAGGCCGCACGGGCGATGCACATTCGGCCACTGCTCCTCGAAGTTTCCGTTGGCGTCGAAAATCTGGATGCGGTGGTTCTCCCTGTCAGCAACGTACACATAACCGTCCGCGTCTGTGACGATGTTATGCGCGATGCTGAACTCGCCGGGATCGGTGCCAGGCGCGCCCCACGAAAACAGCAGCTTGCCATCCGGCGAATACTTATGCACTCGCGAATTGCCGTAACCGTCCGACACATAGATGTCGCCCGTCTTCGGGTCGGTCGCCGTGTGTGTGCAGCGATTGAACGGGTCGCCGCTGAACAGCGGCGCAGGCTCACCGGGAACGCCTATCGTCATCAGCACCTCGCCGTCCAGCGTGCACTGCCGCACCGTGTGGTCGCCGTCGTCGCTGCAATACAGCGTATTGTCCGGACCCAGGCTGACGCCGTGCGCCCGTGAGAACACACCCTCGCCCCACGACTTCACGAAGTTGCCGCCCTTGTCGAACACCATCATCGGGTGCTCGCCACGATTGAACACATACACATTGTCGTTGCCGTCCACGGCGACCGCGGCGACCTCACGCCACTCATACCCCTCCGGCATCGTCTGCCAATTCGGTTCTACGCGGTACGCGAAATCTCCGCTTCCAAGCATGCAATCATTTGCCATTCTTTCTGTCCTCCTGTGAGGGTCTTAACTTACTATCTTCCGCTCAGGCTACCCTGTTTCATCTTCCACAAGCGCGAGCATTCGCTCCACAAAATGCTGCACCAGAGGACGATTCATATCCAGCTCACTGTCCTCCATAAAGTTGTGATAGAAGTTCGCATGGAACTTTTCCGCAACTCCAAGTCCAAGGCTTATGCGCTCGTCTTCCATCTCATCTGCAAGCCTAAGTGCCACTTGTCGAAGGGCGTAGTGACTTCCGTATTCCCAACCGCGCTCTTGCGCCATTGCCATCACAGAGTGCGCAGCCGCCGCCCAGAGCTTCCTCCGAACCTTGCAGCACATCGTCCTCTGCGAAGTAGCCATCGGACTTGGTCAGGAAGTCCTGCGCCGTCTGTACATCCTCTTCCTTTATCAATTGCGACCTTCCTCATCGACTTAGTCAGTGCCTTGGAGCATACATATCTCAACCAAGTCTCAACTTGTGAGCCGATTATACACGCATGTAGAAATTCCTGAAACGCCAACGTGAGCCTTTGCAATTTCGAGATGCGAACGCCCGTGTATGGCTAAATGGACTGGGTCTTGCAAGACTATATGCAAGCCCGCGGGTTGACGCCGCCTTCCTTTCTTGACCGCCTTCCGAACCAATACCTATAATTGACGCTAACCGCTTTACCATGCGGCACAATCCGTGGCACAATCCATTGTTGCATATAGGCCTCCCCATCAACTCCCGAAAGGTAGAAGCATGCCCGAAACTGCCAGCGTAAGCCACGTCGAATCAGTCACGGACACCGCCCTAGCCGAGCTCGCCGCAGCAGGCACATCCGAGCAAGTCGAAGCGTGGCGCATCGCATGGCTCGGACGGCGCGGGCAGCTGACCCAGATGCTGCGTGGTATCCGCGACCTGGCGCCCGACGAGCGCCGCAGCGTTGGCGCAGCAGCCAATCAGGCCAAGAATGTCCTCGAACAGAGCCTCGCCCAGCATCAGGACGCCATTGCGAGCGCCACGTCCGATGCCGAAGACCTCGCCGACGCCATAGACGTAACCCTTCCCGGATGGCCCTCGCCCATCGGCGGCTTGCACCCAACCACACAGATGCTGCGCGAGATATGCGACGCCTTCGGCTCCATGGGCTTCGATGTCGTCGAGGGACCTGAAGTCGAGTGGGACCTCTATAACTTCGAGATGCTAAACATCCCTAAGGGACACGCCGCCCGCGACATGTGGGCGACCCTCTGGGTGGACCAGCCCGGCGACGATGGCGAATACCCCATGCTCATGCGCACCCAGACCTCGCCGATGCAGATTCGCACTATGCAGGAGCGCAAGCCGCCCATCCGCGTCATCGTTCCCGGCAAGTGCTACCGCTACGAAGCCACCGACGCCACCCACGAGTGGCACTTCTATCAGGTCGAGGGCTTGGCGGTGGACAGGGGCATCACATTCGCCGATCTCAAGGGGACCCTGTACGAGTTTGCCCGCCGAATCTTCGGCGAAGAGCGGCAGGTACGCTTCCGCTGCGACTACTTCCCCTTCGTCGAGCCGGGCGTGGACATGTCCATCTCCAACTTCAAAGACCCCAAGACCGGCAAGCGCCCAATCAACCGCGACGAAGACTGGATAGAAATCCTCGGCGCAGGCATGGTGCATCCCAAAGTCCTTGAAGGCGTCGGCCTCGACCCGCAAATCTACACCGGTTTCGCCTTCGGCATGGGCCCTGAGCGCATCGCAATGCTCAAGTACGGCATAGAAGACATCCGCCTCTTCTACTCCAACGACCTGCGCTTCCTAAGCCAATTCTAGCCGTAGGAATGTTGCGTGGATAACTCGTCGCCAGGGCTGTTCGCACTCGACGATTCTGTCCCCTCTCCCAGAGGGTGAGGGTGAGGGTTAGGGTGAGGGCAAAATCCCTCCCAGCCCTTGATGGAGGAAGGTTAGGATTGGGTGTAACGACATTGCCACCTCTAAAGCTGGATGCGACTCTCTGGCACGGCAGAACGGATGTGATAGTCTAGTACCATAGCTTGGTGAATTACTTCGGAGGAGCCGCCGCATTCTCAATCCTAACGGCGGCTCTGGCAACCGAAGCATGGAGGCTGACAATACTCTGGTCGTAAAGAGTCAGGCACAAGCTCAAGGAACAAGGACACCAGGTAAGGCGTAAAGAGCAGGCTAGGGAGGACAGCGCCTGGTATGAGCGCATGCAGGCCGCTCTTAAGCGTGGCGAAGACTTCAACGAACCGCCTCCTTGGCAGAAGCGGTAACCATATCTATTTTTTATTGAGGCATTTAAGTCAAGAGACACCGAAATAGGGAGCAGACGCTGTGCGCCGTTTGATTCTCACTATTCCTATTTTTGCCGCTATCTCGCTGACAGGCGCGCTGCTTTCCGCGCCGGCGACCGCGCAAGGCGATCCTGTCCCGAACTACGAATCCGCTGTAGTGGCGACTGATGACATCGGGAGCAGGAGTGTGCTGTCTTCCGAAGCGCAGGGTAGTGCCTCTACCCAAGTTCATCCAAGCGTCGGAAAGGCGCAAGGCTCAGGGGATAAGCCTATCTATGCGGAACTGATCGATCGGGTGGTAGAGTTTGGACAGCAGATTCTTAAGAGGGTGACGGACATTGCCCCGCCCGCATTCACGCGCCTGGACTGGAAGCTGAAGACTGCCTCGATTCTAACGGCATTCGCGCTGCTGGCGGGAATATATCTGAAACTCAAGGAACGAGCTTGGCCCAAAATCAATTATCCAACATTGAACGCGCCCGTAACCCAACCTCCAAGCGACCTGCCGGCAGCGGCGGTATCCGTGCTGGAAAGCCGCAAAGTCAGCCTCGAGACGTTCCTGGCGGCGCTGCTCGAGATGTGTCAGAAAGACATACTGCAAGTCATCGGTATCAGGGTAACGCCGGGAAGGACCACGGAAGGGGAGAAACATGCCGGTGAATACCAGTACATTTACCAAGGGAAGTACATCTACTGGATAGTCCCGAAGAGCGCTCCGCAATTTGAGTGGGAACGCATAGTGCTCGACTCGATACCCAAACAGCCAATGATGATCGACGCTCTGATAGGCCGGCTGCGTATTGCTCTGGTGGGGCCTCCCGGGGCACCCAGTGGCAGGCAGTTGGGGGAACATCTGCGATATCGAGGGCTTTTCAACGATAACCCTGTGCAGGCGATGTCAGACGCGGATAGAGGATCGCTTGCTCGTTTTCTGGGAGCTATTTCGGTCTGCATCGGGTTTGGTCTGCTGTCTTATTGGCTGTTGTCCTCTTGGGTGTCTTGGCCCCAGTGGGCGAATCTTGCCAGCAGCGTTGTCGGCGGAATCGTCCTCGGTGTCATCTATGCGGTGGTGGTTGAGCCATCGCGGATAGGACATATCACCCCTACCCGCGCGGGACTCCAGGAGATAAGCCGCTGGTTTGCGCTGAAAGAATCTCTGCCGCAATTCGATCCGTTATCTGACGCCGACCGCTCCGACTCGCTGCTGCCATACGCCATTGCATTCGACGAAGCAGAAAGGTGGTTGCAGGACAATAACCCCGCTCCATTCTGGTTTAACTCCATCAACCTGCAAGAATATACCCTCAATCAGAATGGCGACGACGCCACTGCCAAACCACTCGTGCCATTCGCTATTCGGCGATCAAGCGATGATCAGAATCTGATTCCTGACAATGACGAAAGTTATCACGCTTTTATGTCTGCGGAGGGCTGGGGACTTTCGGGACGGTCTAGCCGGGCGGCGGAAGCGGCGGTGCGCGAGCAAGACAATCCCAGATACAGCCCGCCCAGCAGTAGCGGTGGCGGTGGCGGCAGCGACGGTGGTGGCGATGGCGGCGGCGCGTAAGCCGGCACACTGCCAACAACACGATACGGAAAATCCGGATGGCTAATACTACTCTTGCTCATCAAGATGCCGATGGCTGAATACATAGACATAAGGAAACCTTATGAAAGTCCCCCTATCCTGGCTCAGAAACTATGTCCCCTTCGACATTCCCGCAAACGACCTGGCGCACCAACTCACCATGGCCGGCAACGAAGTCGGCGATGTCGAGATTGTCGGCGCAGACCTCGACCCTGAGCGCCTCGTAGTAGGCCACGTGCTCAGCGTTGATCCGCACCCCAACGCCGACCGCCTGCGCCTGCCCACCGTTGACATCGGCAACGGCGAGACCGCCACCGTCGTCTGCGGCGCGTCCAATGTCGCCGCCGGTCAGAAGATCGCCTTCGCCAAGGAAGGCGCTATGCTAATCAATCCGCGCTCCGGCAAGCCCGCCGCGCTCAAGCCCGCAACCATCCGAGGCGTGCGCTCCTCCGGCATGGTCTGCTCCGTGCTCGAACTAGGGCTTGGCGATGACCACGAAGGCATTCTGGTGCTGGATGATGACGCACCCGTCGGCGTTCCGCTCATAGAATACCTCGGAGACGCCGTCCTTGACGTAGAGGTTACGCCGAATCGCCCCGACTGTCTCTCAATCCTCGGCATCGCCCACGAGGTCGCCGCCCTCACCGGCGCAGCAGTAACCGAACCCGACCTGTCCTACCCGGAAAACGACACGCCCATTGAGTCGCTGGCGAAAGTCGAAATCGCAGACCCTGACCTCTGCTTACGCTACACTGCGTCTCTGATACACGGTATTGAGATAGGCGATTCCCCCAGCTGGATGCAGGACGCCCTTACGAAGGCAGGCTTGCGACCCATCAACAACATAGTGGACATCACCAACTATGTGATGCTGGAGTACGGTCAGCCCCTCCACGCCTTCGATTTCGGCAAGGTGCGAGACAACACCATTATCGTGCGCTCAGCTCGCCCCGACGAGACGCTGGAAACCCTCGACGGCGCAAAACGCTCCCTTAGGCCTCCCATGCTCGTCATCGCAGACACGCAGGACGCCATCGGGCTTGCGGGCGTCATGGGCGGCGCGAACACCGAAATTGACGATATCACGACAACCGTGCTTCTCGAATCCGCCAACTTCCATGCAATCAACACCCGCCGCACCCGCCTCGCTCTGCGAATGGACAGCGAGGCATCCTATCGCTTCGAGCGCGGCATCCGCCCCGAGCTTGCGCCGCTCGCACTTCGCCGCGCAACCCAGCTCATGATTCAGCTCGCAGGCGGCACCGCATCCAAGGGGATTCTGGACATCTACCCCGACCCCACGCCCATGCCCTCAGTACAGATCAGCCGCCAGCGCATCCGGCAGGTCCTCGGCGTGGACTACACCATGCAGCGCGTTCAGCAGACGCTTGAATCGCTCGGCTTAGAGCGCGACCGCGCTCCCGAAAGCATCATGCCCACGATGGACGCCTTCTCTGTCGGCGGCGCGCCCGAAAGCGACAGCGTCATCTGGATGAAGCCACCATACTGGCGCTCCGACATCACCATCGAAGACGACATCGTCGAGGAACTCGCGCGCATCATCGGCTACGACAGCATCCCCACGACTATGATTTCCACGCCCATACCACACGGACAGCCGCAGGCGCAGCGCGTCCTCCGGGAGCGCGTTAAAGACCTGCTCACATCCGCCGGCATGCGAGAGACCATCTCATACTCCCTCGTCAGCGCAGACATGCTTGAACGTGTCGGCGTTGACACCGATGACGCCAGCGCCCTCCGCATCGCCAACCCGATGAGCAGCGAGTTCACCCACTTGCGAACAAGCCTACGCGCCAGCGTCCTCAGTACACTCTCCGCCAATCGCCGCGTCTCGCAGACCGAAGGCATCCGCATATACGAAATCGGCAGCGTCTATCTGCCCAAGGACGAAGCCCGCGACCGCGAACTGCCCGATGAGCGCGAAATGCTCGTCGGCGTCCTCTGCGGACCCCGCTTTCCCACATCCTGGAACACCCCACAGGGCGACATGGGCTTCTACGACGGCAAAGGCGTATTGGAATTACTATTCGCAGAACTTCGCGCCGAAGTCCGATATGAGGCTCATAGCAGCGACCCCATCCTGCGGCGAGGCAGGACCGCCCAGATCCTATACGGCAACGCGCCAATCGGCGTCATAGGCGAGGTCAGCAACTCCGCGCTCCAACGCTTCGACATAGATGGCGCAGCCGCCATGTTCGAGATTGATCTTGAGGCGCTCAGAGCCGCCCTCCCCGAAGAGACGCGCCAGCACGCGCCCGCCAACCCCTATCCCGAGGCCTACCGCGACCTCGCGCTCATCGTTGACGCCGAGGTAACATCCGCGCGCATACAGGCAATCATCGAGCGTCACCGGATGGTCGCCCGCAGCATCCCCTTCGACATCTACGCAGGCGAGGGCGTCCCCGAAGGCAAGCGCTCCCTCGCGTACCGCATCGTCTTCCAGTCCCCGCGCGGCACCCTCACCTCCGAGCAGGTGGACGGCTACCAGTCCAACATCCTCCAACAGCTCCACCGCGAACTGGGCGTCGAACTGCGCGAAGGGAGCTGATACCCACCACCCATGCCCTACCAAACACTAACCAACATCCGCGTCATCGACGCCACAACCGGCATCGCAGGTCCGTACTGCGGCAAGATGCTCGCGGACTACGGCGCTGAAGTCATCAAGCTCGAACTTCCCGCCGCGCCCGACCATTCGCGCGATGTCGGCGCATTCCTTGACGGCATCCCACACCCCGAAAAGAGCGCCCTATACCTGCACCTCAATGCCGGCAAGAAGGGCATCACACTCGACCCCTCCACAGAAGACGGCAAGCGCATCTTCACCGAACTGGCAAGCCAGAGTGACGTCGTCCTTGAGAGTTTCCGCCCCGGACAGATGGCGGAATGGGGCATCGGCTACCACGACCTGCGCCAGAATCGCAGCGGTCTCGTGATGACTTCAGTAACCCCCTATGGGCAGTCCGGCCCCCACAAGGACTACCAGTTCACCGAGCTGACCATCTTCGCCTCAGGCGGCGGTATGCATCGCGAGGGATTGCCGGAACGCGAGCCGCTGCGATACGGCGCGGAAATAGCCCAGTATTTCAGCGGCACGACCGCAGCCGCAGCCTCGATGATCGCCCTGTTCGGCGTAGCCACGCACGGCGAAGGCGAGTGGATCGACATCTCAATGCAGGAATGCATGGCAGGCCACCCACACCAGGCCGGACGCCGCGCCCCTTGGATATACGGCAACGAGCCCGACCCCCGCAAGCCGCCGCGCCTAGCCGCCGCTGGAATGCGCGAACCCTACGCGGTCGGTTCATTCCACTGCAAGGACGGCTACGTCAGCTTCCTGCCGCTCGGCTCGCGCATGTGGCCCCAGCTCGCCCGCATGATTGACCGCCCGGATCTCATAGACAACCCGCACTACCGCTCCGCCGACGACCGCACGGAGCGCCGCGAAGAGCTTGAAGCCATATTTCAAGCATGGTTCAACGACCACACCCGCCTGCAGATATTCGCCGCCGGACAGCGCGAGGGCTTGCCCTGCGCGCCAATTATGGAGTCACACGAAGCACTCGAAAACCCTCACTTCCGCGACCGCAGCTACTTCGTTGACCTGATGCACCCCGATGCCGGCAGCCTCACCTACACCGGCCTCCCATTCCGCCTGTCCGACACGCCCGTCGCGCAAAACACGCCCGCCCCTCGCCTCGGCCAGCACAACGCCGAAATCTACGCCGACCTCCTCAACATCACCGCACCCCAGCTTGCCCAACTACACGCAAAAGGTGTAGTTTAGTCCCCACGAATCCCCTCCCCTCTATGCGCCAATAAGGTCGGCAAGTGTGAAAATCTGCCAGAATGCTCCTTCCCCCTTGATAAGGGAAGGTTAGTATGGGTGAGACGAAAGTGGGAAGTGCAATATGAGCAGAGAGTTGTATGAGCAGGAACCTTGGTTTGACCGCCGGAGCAAGCATGGATTCATCTGCAGGACGTACAAAGAACTTATTCAATGGACAAGTAGATTTATAGCTCGATACGAGGAAGTTCCTTTTGATTACAATCGAGAAGAGCCTATGGTTAGTCACTTTGCGCTGGCAGCCGATAGAGCCAAGATATTTGCATTGCAAGAATATCCTGCTTCTCCATACCGCGCTGACCTATTTGCCCGATACGAAGTTGAAGGCAAACGATATGAATGTGTAATGGAATTCAAAAAGGAGGATGCCCGCCTGAACCAGCTTTATTTTTCAACTGACATCAATAATGGAATTAAGACATTTGAGGAGGCTTGGAAGCAAGTATCACGATATGCTTTGAGAGTGGCGGCATATCAATGTGCTCTAGTAGGGATTAAGGTGTTTGCAGAAGTTGGTCAAAGTAGTCTTAACCCCAGAATGTGGATATATTGGACGGAAGCACAAAATCGAAACGGGTACTATAGGCTATTTGACCAAATATACTTCAATCTCGAAAGCACAGTAAGGAATGTTCGTTCAGAGCGTCAACGGGAAGCTCCAAATTTCTTTTGGGGATACGCCCTAAGGCATAAGCTTGCAGTACGGGAAAGAGAGAGGATTGTCAGACAAGGTGGAAGGCAAGTTCCCATAGGCATGCTGTGGTTAGGGAGAGTTTCCCAATCGCAGCCCATCGATGAGAATGAATCTGCCAGTTGAACCACGGAGACACCAGCTATCCCCTCCGTTCCATCAATCTACGTTAAACCCCACCCCGGAGAAAAACACATGAAAACCCCACCCCTTCGCGGCATCCGCGCACTTGAACTCGCCGAGATCTGGGCGGGGCCGTTCTGCGGCGTACTGCTCGGCGACATGGGCGCGGAGGTCATCAAGGTCGAAGCCCTTCAGCGCATCGCCAGAGGTCCCATCAGTCCCGCGCCCAACACAGCCGGCTACCCCGACTACGACCCCGGAGAGCGCCCATGGAATCGGCAGGGCAACTTCAACGCTACCAATCGCAACAAGCTCGGTCTGACTCTAGACCTCACTACCGAGCAGGGTGTCAGCGCCTTCAAGGAACTCGTCGCCATCAGCGACATCGTTTTCACCAACTACGCATTCGGCGTAATGGACAGGCTCGGATTGGGGCATGAAGTCCTTCGCAGGATCAAACCTGATCTCATCGTCCTCTTCACACCCGGTTACGGCAACACCGGCCCGTATAGGCAGCACCGCAGCATGGGCATGGCGATAGACGCGATGACCGGCCACTCTGCCCTGCGCGGCTACCCGGACCTCGATCTCTCGCACAACTCGCTCGTGCATCACCCCGACGCCGTAGCCGCCGTAACCGCGACATTCGCCATCACGTCCGCCCTGCACTACCGCGCCCGCACCGGACAGGGACAGTTCATAGACATGTCGCAGGCGGAAGCTTTTATGCCCCACCTCGGCGAGACATTCCTTGAGAATCAGATGACCGGCGCACCACGCGAGAGGCGCGGCAACAGCCACCCTCAGATGGCCCCGCACGGCTGTTACCCCTGCATCGGAGATGACGCATGGGTAACTATCGCAGTCCGCACAGATGAGGAATGGCAGAGCTTTTGCGAAGTCATAGGGCAGTCCAACCTCGACACAGACCCGCGCTTCGCATCCCTTGACGACCGTATCGCCAACCGCGAAGCCCTCAATGCCATCATCAGCGAATGGACGGCGCAGCGCGACCGCAACGACATCGCCGCGCAGCTGCAGGCGCAAGGCATACCGTCCGCGCCCGTTCTCGGATGTGGCCCGGACACCTACGATGACCAGCACCTGCAAGCCCGCAATTACTTCCAGCTCGTAACCCACCCCGACGCAGGCACCTACCCCATGAGCGGCCCAGTCTGGAGCACCCTATCCCACACCGCTCCAGATAGCTCGCTCGAAGACGCGCCGCGCCTTCCCGACCGCCACGATCCCGCCCCTGGACTCGGCGAGCACAATCACTACTTGCTCGGCGACCTGCTATGTTACGGCGCCGACACCCTGCACGACCTCGAAAGCGCCAGCATCATCGGCACGGTGCCCATCGAAGGCGCAGACATGGGCGGCGTCCGACGATTCGCCCGTGAGCGCCAAAGCGGCGCGGCCGCGTCGTAGAATGAACTGGATAGTCCTCTCCCTCGCCAGCGCATTCTTCTTTGCGGTCATATCCGCGCTGGACAAGATCCTCATCCAACGCTACATGCCCTCGTTCAGGGTGTTCATCGTACTGGTCGGGCTGTGCCAGTTCGGTCTGGCTATCGTCGCCATGCCGCTCGCGTCCTTCAGTGGATACGGCCTCGATTCGCTGCTCATATCCTTCGCGTCCGGCGTGCTGTCAGGCATCTATCTGGCGATGATGTTCTGGGTAATGCGGACGCAGGACGTCTCCCGGGTCGTCCCCGTAACATCCACGCACACCATATTCGTTGCCATCCTTGCGATGGTGTTCCTGCAGGAAGTCATCCCCGCTCTCGCCTGGGTAGGGATAGTCATAACCATGATCGGGGCTGCGCTGATGTCATTAGGTCCCACGATGCGCGAGTCCGAGCGTAATCAGAACCAGATAATACCCTTCGCGTTGCTTCTCGCAGCCAGCTTCGCTTTTGGCCTCAGCCAGTTCCTCAGCAAGGTCGTCGCGGACGACATAGACATCTGGTCGCTATTCATGTGGCGCGCCGTCGGCATGGGAATCACTTTAGGCGGCTGCCTGTTCAGGCCGCGGATAATGCCCGACCTGATAAGAACCATCCGCTCCCCCGTCCCAATCGGCCTGACCGTACTGACCGAGGGTGTGCTGGTGCTGGGCGCGGTATTCCTGACGCTGTGGGCAATCTACTCGGGCCCCGTCTCCCTCGTCGTAACCGTCATGGCGGTTCGCCCCCTCTTCGTCTTCATCCTCGGTATAGCGCTCAGTCTAGGCGTCTCCCGCGTACTCGACGAGCCGCTCGAAGGCAAAATCCTAGCCGCCAAGCTCGCCGCCATCGTGCTGACCATAGGCGGAGTAATCGCCGTCTCCATCAGCTGAGCGTGCTCCGAACACGCCTTGAGGAACAGGCGAATATAGTCTAATATAGACTAAGTTAGTCATCATAGGAGTGCCTACTGTGCGCAGATCAAAGCCCCAGCGTGTATGGACCGTCGCCGAGGCGAAGGCACGTCTCTCCGAAATCCTCCGCCTGTCAGAAACAGAAGGTCCCCAGCGTATCGGTGCGAGAAAGTCCTTTGTCGTCGTGCCAGCCCATGTTTGGGCAGAAAAGGAACCACAGCGCCAGCCTCTCGGCAAGTGGTTACTCGAAAACATGCCGCGCGGCACAAACCTGGAAGTTACCGCCGACAGAAGCTCTAGCCGCGAGGTTCCATTCACCGACGATCCATACGAATGAGCCGCTTTCTTCTGGACACGAACGTCGTATCAGAAGTTACGAAAGCGCGTCCTTCCCCGCAAGTTATAGCGTTTCTTGAAGAGCAGGAAGACCTGTGGCTCCCGACCGTCGTGCTGCACGAATTGGAATTCGGCCTTCTTCTGCTCCCTGCAGGGCAAAGACAAGACAGGCTGCGTACCGCACTATTCGCATTCATCGCCGCCTACGACGACCGCATCCTGCCTCTCGATAGCGCAGCCGTGGAATGGGCTGCGCGGTTTCGCGCCCACGCGCGGCGCTCCGGCGAAACGCTCGACTTAGGAGACGCCCTCATCGCAGGAACGGCGAAAGCGAACGATCTGGTAATTGCCACACGCAACACCAAAGATTTCGACTACCTGGACATCGAAGTCGTCAACCCATGGGAGCACGACTGACACTCGCCCATCACCCCTTAGGTGGCTCCACCAGTACGGTGATGATGTCCGCGTCGTGAAACTGCTGGTGCCGCACCGACGACGCATACGCTCTCAGCAGTTGCAAAGATAGCTCAATCTCCACTACATCATTCGAATCGTGCTGCTGCAACTGCCGCACCCGATCCTCGATATTCGTCTCGTCGTCCCCGCCGCCAATAAACTCCAGCTCTGCCACCTCACCATCGCTCGACGCCACCACCAGCCGCCGCTCCTCGCCCACCTCCCCGTTCCCCTCAAGGTCCAGCGGAGCAAGCGTCAACAGCGTCTCCTCCCCGACCACGCTCAGCCTGTTCTTCATAGACTCGTCCCAGCCCCTGCGCTCCGCAAATCTCGCCATGAACTCGTTCAGTTCCGGCAGCACCTCTATGTCCAGCTTCGACTCAAAGCGCATCCGCCGCGGATTCGTGAGCTCCAGGTACAGTATCATAGCTATCGCGCCGAACCCGCCCGTCGTTATCCCGCTCTTCATCAGCGCGTTCACCACCGCCCCCAGGTCAGGCAGATTGAACAACCCAAACTGGAACGCCGCTCCGATCCAGAAGCATACCCCGGCGACCGCCACCTTAATGCCGACACCTGACCGCTATCCCAGCGGCGAATCCGCAATCATCCTATTCAGCACATTCGCCGTAATCGCCTGCGCCATCGGGTTCACCCCAAAAGTCCCAGGGCTGCTCCCTACCGTGACCGAGTTCGTAGCCAGACGCGCCGGTATATGCCCCGGCGGACACGACAACCCCTCCGGCCACCATATCGTACCCGCGTTGAACACCCAGTTCCCCAGCTCGCACGGATACACTACAGCCGAGTGAGCAGGCTCCTTCGGCTCCTTGAACCCCTGAAACAGCTCGCTGCTCGCCACCACCTCAATCCCCGGAATGTCCGCAGGCGTGCCGTGATATTCCCACCCCACGATGGCCGGAATGCTGTCCCCCTGATTCAGACCCATCCCCTCGAAAATCCAGTGCTGTGGATTCGTAACAGTCCAGTCGCCATACCCCGGCCCGTAGCTTTTCACGCCCATCAGGTCTGCTTCTTCGCCATCGAACAGCCGCTTGCGCGAGAACACCCTGCACGGCGCGGCTCCAACCTCGCTCTCATGAAACTCGATCTCCCAGTACACCGAGTTCCCAGAAAAGAAGCCGATGCTCATGCCCGCGTCCCGCGCCGCCACCACATTGTCGAACATCTCCCGCGACCAGTATTCGTCATGCCCAACTGACAGAAACATCTTGCACCTGTCCAGCACCTCAGCATCCAGATGCAAGTCCATATTCGAGCAGTAGGCAACATCGTAACCCCGCTCCTCTAACCAGAATGCCATCGGATGCTCCCACAGCAGGAATTCGCCCGACCCCAGTGAAAGCGGCGCATCCAGCACCTGGCAATACTTCGCGTAAGGTCGGTCGAAGCTCGCCCTCACTTCCGTCCCCTGGTACCACACATTCGGCGTACCGTCCGTGTATATCGAGTCATTCCCAGGCCACTTGTTGTAAGCCTGCCATGTGATGTCGCTCACCTGGAAAAGCAGGTCCGCCTTGCGCCGCGACTTCACCACGAAAGTCACATAGCTCTGCACACCGTAATGTTCCGCGCGAGACAGCTTCGCCAGATATACGCCACTCTCCCAGTCGTCCGGAATCGTCAGGCTCGCGCTCACCTCCCAAGTACATTCACGAAGCCGCTGAACCGACATCATCGGCACAGGCTGCGTCCCGCCTTGAAGCGGTCCCAATTGCCCCATGTGCCTGCTGCCCTGTCCGCCGTACCATCCGAGCCGATAGAAGTCGACCGTGAACTCCCCCTCCGGCTCCATGCTCACCATAATGTCGATAGACTCGCCCGGATACACGCTCGTTTTCGACGCATACTCCTGTATCGCCGACGAAGTCAGATGCCTCACTAGCGGAAATGACGCCAGCGTAACAGGATCGTCGAACCGCACATTCCGCAGTTGCCACTCCAGTGTTCCAGCCCTGCGGTTCTCCTCCACCGTCGCATTGTCCTTCGTATTGCTGCCTTCTCTCATATTGCCCCCATTTCGTACTGATGTGGGATGATGCCACAGCCCAGCATGAAGTTATCACAAGCCTCACCGACATGAAACGCACTTCGCTGTGGCTTGATTGAATTCGGTTGGTGACCCTGCGCCGCAAGCAGGACTTCAGGCATTGAATAGCGCGGCTTTACAGCGTATGTTATGGGCACAAGCCGCCATCGCAAAAGACGATGCGGGCGGCCCAACGGGCGCGAGAGCCATAGGAGGGAACCACATGGCAGCAAATCAGGAAGGACGCATACTATCTCTGCATGTTTGCGTGGGACACCTTGAGCCGATGAAGGACGCCGACAACGTAGAAGTGATTACAGGTTTCGGCATCGAGGGCGACCGACATGCCTCGGAGCACCCGTCACGCAGGAGACGGCAGGTGCTGCTGATGGACAAGGAGACGCTGGACTCCTTCGAGCTGGAGCAGGGGCAGATACGCGAGAATATCACCACAGCAGGCATAGACCTCGCATCGCTGCCCTCGGGTCAGCAGCTCTCGGTAGGCGATGATGTCGTGCTGGAGATTACGGGCGACTGCGAGCCCTGCGCTTTCATCGAGGGCATACGCGATGGGCTGCGCGCGGAGATGGAGGGCAAGCGCGGCATGCTCACCTACGTCATCAGCGGCGGCTCGGTGAAGGTAGGCGACGCCGTGAGGCCGGTGTAGCCAACAGCGCGGACTCGGACGGACGCATCAGCAAAGGACAAGAAAATGCTTCTCAGAATGCACCATACCGGCTTTGTCGTGAGTGACCTCGACGTTGCCGTGCGCTTCTACGAGGATGTCGTGGGACTAACACTGATAGGCAGGCGCGAGCGCGACGGCGGCCCCATATCGCAGATTCTCGGCTATGAGAACACGCACATCAAGATTGCGGAATTCTTCTACGGGGACGGCGAACAGGGCACAGGACACCAGATCGAACTAATCGAGTACGTCCATCCTCCCGGCAGCGACGCCCACATCAAAGAGCGCAACTCGTTCGGCGCGTCCCACATCGCCTTCGAGGTGGATGACATCTTCGAGGCTTACGAGCGCCTCATCGCAAACGGCGCACAGAAGCTGAATCCGCCCATCGAGATTGTTGAGGGCAAGAAGGGCTGCTACCTGCAAGACCCCGACGGCAACTGGGTTGAACTCCTGCAGTTGGCCTAATCGGTTAGCCAACATGTCGGTTCATAAGTAGGGCGCAAATGTGTAAGCAATCGTATCTCGCATCCGCAGGAAGGCAACTTTCTCGTTGCCGCTATGGATGGTTAGGTTCGCTCTTCCCCACGAATGACGGTTCGATTGGCGACCGCAGTGAATACCTAAACTCTTAACCCCTTGCGGCATGGCAGTCTAGCGAATAAGATTAATGTCACTATGGCAGACCCAAAGTTGGAATTCACCAATCTTAATAGGTTGACTCCCGACGCAGTCGGAGAGCCCGGTCAGCGCACCTTTCGCATCCTGGCGGACAGTGACAGTAGCAGTGCTGTGCTGTGGCTTGAGAAAGAGCATCTCGTGGAGCTTGCCTTGGGTATTCAGCAGCTTATATCCAACCTTCCCGAAAACGCCGGAAAGGACGGGTTTATCCCAGCTGATCGCGAGGCTCCGGGCCTCACGCGGCTGGAGTTCAAAATTGGAAAGCTCGCCCTCGGGCACGACGACAACAACGGCATGTTCCTCATAGACGCCTACGACCCTGAGGACGCCAACGAAGAGGCGGCAACCGTCCGAATCTGGATGGACCGCGAGCAGTTGGAGAATTTCTCTGAGGAAGCTCTCCAGGTATGCGCGGCAGGCAGGCCGATATGCCCACTCTGCGACAGGCCGATAGACCCCTCCGGTCACGCCTGCCCCCGTGTCAACGGCCACGCCAAGATAAGCGGGCTTGACTAGACGCCTTCCCCCTCTGAACTAGGCATTTCCCCTGCCCTGTTCACTGAGGAGGCAATTCGCCCTGCTCATCAGAGCAGCAATGTGATTGATACTACACCTTGCCTTCCAGACGACGAAGACGCAGATACCAAAGTCAACCCCAGAACTCGGATGCCGTCCCTATTCAGATGTCAGAGGCGGACGCCATCCCTCTGCTGGAATCTGCTGAGGTCATCGGCGGCTACCGCATGCCCTATGGCTCCAATTACACCTTCATGGTCCATCTGGACGCCGGTGAGGGCAAGTGTATCCGCGCTATCTACAAGCCGCGTGACGGCGAGCATCCACTCTACGACTACCCCAGCGGCACGCTCTACCAGAGAGAACGCGCCACATTTGTCCTCAGCCGCGCGCTCGGCTGGCCCAAAGTGCCGTACACGCTGGTTCGAGAGGGACCTTATGGGATCGGCTCGATGCAGATGTACATAGACTGCGACCCGGACATCACATACTTCAGCCTTATCGAGGAGAACGCCGAAGAATTAGCAAAATTCGCGGTGTTCGACCTGGTGGTGAACAACGGCGACCGGAAGGCGGGACACTGCATTCGGGACGACGCGGGCGACATCTGGAGCATCGACCACGGGCTGACCTTCCACCCGCAATTCAAACTGCGTACCGTTATGGTGGAGTTCTGGGGCAAGCCGATCCCCGAAGGGCTCACCGGCGATCTGGAAGATCTGCTTGCCGCGCTGCAGTCCCCTACCGAGAACCTGCCCTACATCTTAGGCGAGTTGATTGACACCAGAGAGATGCACGCGCTCATGCAGCGGCTGGAAATCATCCTCAAACAGGGCAATCTACCCGTGCTTGACCCTTACCGCAATGTTCCGTGGCCTTGGGTATAGAGGTACAGGGGAACCATGGATTTAATGGATGGGCAGGATGATTAGGTGTGGCGCAGATATCGCTCCATCTCGCAGGAGAACCAGAGCGCCATCGCGCCGCCGCGTTCGTCCCAGCCGAATATAGCGGGCCTGTCAAGATAATCACGCGTGCTCGTCTGCACACCCGTACCTGTGCAGACATCGACCAGCCCGCCCTCATCGTCTATGCGCTCAGACACGCCTTGCCACGCAAGCATGAGCGAGTCCGCATAGGAGTCGTCAAGCCAGCCGAGGCGCATGCCGCGCGCCATCGCATAGCCAATCATGCAGGTGACGGTCATCTCCTGATACGAGCCGGGGAAGTCAATGATCTCGCTCCACATGCCCGACGGCTGCTGGTAGTCGCGCAGCGCAGTCAGATGCCGAGTGTGCTGCTCGACAAGCGCATCGCGGTCGGCATGCTCCTCAGGCAAGTAGGTCAGCGTCTCCGCATAGCCAAGCGCAGCGAAGCCGTTGCCCCTGCCCCAGAACCACGCAGCGTTGTCACAGTGCCAGAACAACCCGTTGTCCTGCTGAACTTCCGCATCCAGCAAAAAGCGCGTCTGTATGTCCAGGTAGCTCGTATCGCCCGTCACCGCTTGCGCCCTGCCAAGTACCGCCCCACCGAAGAACATATCCTCCACGCGGTAGTCGCCGTCTGAGGCAGGCGGAATGCCACCCGCCCTCGCTGGCCGAAAGCGCTCGTCCGCAGCCCGAACCAGCAGGTCGTTATAGCTGGCGTTGCCCGTAGCCTCAGCAAGCTCGTCGGCATATACGATGCCCGCGAGATTTGCACCGCCGCTGTCCTCGCCAAACACCTCCGTTATCGAGCTGACGGCATAGCCCTTGACCATGCGTTCGATGTCCTCGACAGGGCTTTCGCCCTCCGGATCAAGCTCGTGGAGCCGAAGCCTACCGCTGAGAGCCACGCCTTGCGTGTATATCACGGGGTTGAGTTTGTGACCGTAAGCCGCTGCGAGAATGCGAGCCGCCTCAATCGGGGTGCGGCTCCGCCGCCTGTCCAATACCCGGCGCGCGGGCGAAGACAGCAGCACCGATTCCTGCGCCAGAATACGCCACAATTTGCTCACTTCGCTCTCAACCGCATCTATAGGGCAGGTCAGAATGAGAGCAGGTATGGGAGCGAGGTTATTGGGGCTCCTGTTCGATAGCGCGCTTACCAATGAACTATCGGCAGTCATGGGATAAGCTTTGAGAGCATTGGCGACACGCTCAATTGGCCCCGTATATTCCCATCGTACGCCGTATGCCTCGCGGACTTCCAACACCACGTCAGGCGCCTGAAAACAAATCCATCGCCACAGGTAGCGAGCCTCAGGGTTGTTCGGATCGTCATAGTAATTGCCTTCAGGCGGATACCCTTCTGCAGGATTTCCGCCCGCGCCGTTGCTCGGAAGCGTACCTTGCGCCAGACCGTCAGGGTTCGCGCAGGGTATCCCACTAAGTGCTACATCACGCTCAAGAGACTCCCCCGTGCTCGCGTAAGATTCCAGCACGCGAAATCCGTTTTCAACACCCTCGTCCCCACCGATCAATCCACTCACAAGCAGCACGCGGGTGCGGCTGGTATCCGAAACATAAGCGTCGGAGTGGATCAGCGCCGGTATCTGCGTTTCGGAGCGTGTAACACCGCAGGCGTCCAGCGTCCAAAAATCGGCGTGTTCGCTTGCGAGCGATTGAATTCTTTCAGCAAGGTTCATCTAACTACTCCCTAAACACGGACAAGAGCGTCTAATCAGAGCGCGGCAAACCTGAGTATATCCTGCCCAAGCCGCGTCGCTTAGTATCCCTCTCTATCCCATCAATCCCTGTGGTTGTCTTCGGCTGCAGGCAGCCGGTTAATAAGCGCTGCAAGGAAACCTGCGCCGAAGCCGTTGTCTATGTTCACAACGCCGATGCCTGTGGCGCAGCTATTGAGCATCGCAAGAAGCGCGGCAAGTCCGTCGAAACTCGCGCCGTATCCCACGCTTGTCGGCACGGCGATGACTGGTACCTGCACCAACCCCCCCACCACGGACGGCAGCGCGCCTTCCATGCCTGCCACGGCCACGACCACGCGTGCGCGCTGCAACGAGGGCATCTGAGCCAGCAAGCGGTGCAAGCCCGCTACACCCACATCGAAGACACGCTCTACCTCGCAGCCCATGATCTCTGCGGTTACTACGGCCTCGCTAGCCACCGGGAGATCCGCCGTGCCCGCGCAAACGACAAGAACACCGGGCGTCTGCTTGCGCTCGGATTGCGGACGGCGGTCAACGACGATACACCGCGCCATCTCTTCGTAGCGGGCTTGCGGCACTTTCTCTGCCACGGCATCATACGCCTGCTGAGAGGCTCGCGTTACAAGCAAGCGGTCCGAGTGCTGCAACAAAGCTTCGGATATGGATACGATATGCTCAGGCGTCTTGCCTTGACCGAATATGACCTCCGGGAAGCCCTTCCGCAAGGCGCGATGGTGGTCAACCTTGGCGAATTCCAGGTCTTCAAAAGGCAGGTCTATGAGGCGCGTGATGACATCATCCTCACTGATGCCGTCCGACTTGAAATCCCGCAGCATGGCGCGCAGGCGCGTCTCGTCTATGATCGTCCTCCACTTGAAGTTCGCCCCTTGGAAAGTTCAGGAACGAACGGATAACTCGCGGCAATATGCCCCACGCATTATAATGCGCGCGCCGACTTTGCGTAAAGATTAGGGGTTCTTCTTTCGCCACCCGTGAAGTCACGCTCGACCTCAACCCACAGTTCTTCCACGCCTCTGAGCACTACCTGTTCGCGGTACTCCGGCTCGGATACTAATCTGATAGACGAGAAGCGGTCGAGAAGCGCGGAAAATGCAATGCGTGCTTCCATTATTGCGAGCGGCGCACCCAGGCAGTGGTGAATGCCGCGTCCGAAGGCTATGTGGCTCTTCTCGCTTCGTCCGATGTCGAGCGTAGTGGGGTTTGTGAACATCGACGGATCGCGATTCGCAGCTCCGATAGCGCAGATGATTCGCTGCCCCGCGCGGATGCGGTGTCCTGCCACCTCCACATCATTATGCACGGTGCGGCTGTCTAACTGAACGGGGCTATCGTATCTCAGAAGCTCATCAATTGCCGAATCGAGCATGTCAGGGTTCTCTCGGAGCCTCTGAAGCTGCTCCGGGTTCTTCAGCAGGGCACGCATTCCGTTGCCGAGGAGATTGCGCGTAGTCTCGTTGCCGGCAACGAGCAGCAGCAGGAGTGTACTCAGCAGTTCCTTGTGCGTAAGTCTGTCGCCCTCGTCTTCCGCATTCAATAGGGCGGTGATCATATCGTCTTGCGGTTTAAGCCGCCGTTGTTCGATTATGTCCTCAAAATACTCATAGAGTTCTTTCGAGGCGCGCTCTACTCTTCGAATCTGCTCATCGCGCAGCGAGGGCTCGATTGTGAGCGCGATGTCGTTCGACCAGTGATTGAACCTGTCCATGTCTTCCGCCGGGACGCCGAGCATCTCGGCAATCACGGTTACCGGCATCGGAAAAGCAAATCCAGCGATAAGGTCGAACCTGTCTTTGCCATCGAGGTCATCCAAGAGATCATCGACAATGCGTTGGACTCTAGGATGAAGTTCGGCTACAGACCGCGGTGTGAAGGCCTTAGAAACGAGGGATCTCAGCCGCGTGTGATCGGGCGGATCGTGGTGGAGCATGCTCCTGTACTCGTCCTCTCGCCCATCGTTCTTAAAAAAACGCTTATGGTCACGCAGGACCGTGTCTACATCTTCGTATCGCGTCAACACCCATGCGTTAATCAGTCGCATCCTGTGAACGGGGTCTTTGGCGCGCAGGAGATCGTAAGTGTCGTAAGGGTTGTTCTTGATGCTGGCGGAAGTTGGATCGTAGTTGACGCCCGACTCCCTGCGCTCCCATGCCAGCAGCGCAGGAGCCAGTGCAGGCCTAAGGGCCCTTTTTACAGCCCTGGGAACAATTGCCACGACGAAAATCTCCAAGCCAAAATGTCAGCCTCAGTATAGCACGGGCAGATAGGCAAACTCCCTGGAAACCACAGGCACGCCGACAAAGGGGTATGTCATCCAAGTCGAACACCAAGGTTAGCCACAGGCGAAATGATGAAGCGTAACCCCACCGCAACCAAATTGACACTTCGCTGAAGCCGATGCTACAATAAAGCCATCTCCTAGCTCAGCCTTGGGAGGGCGATTTGCCTGAACAATACGCGGTGAACTGGACTGCGGTGCTTATCGTGGCAGGTGTCGGCGCGGCTGCAGTCATCGGCATGTTCGTCGCGTCATACATCATCGCCCCCAAACGCCCGTCAGCAATGAAGGACATCCCTTACGAGTGCGGCATCGAGCCTGCGCCCTTCCGCTGGTCGCAAATTCAGATTCGCTACTATGTGTTCGCCATCCTGTTCCTGATCTTCGATGTGGAGGCGGTATTCCTCTTCCCCTGGGCAATTGTCTTCCTTGATACCATCCCGGCCGTCTTCTACGAGATGCTCATATTCATCGCAATCCTGTTCTTCGGAGTCGTCTATGGCTGGCGCAAGGGGGTGCTTCAATGGAGATAAAGCCGGACATAAAGCCACCAGGGGAGATGAAGCCGCTCGGCATCGGCTACGAACCCGGCAAGGGCAACTCGCCGGCTGACAGCGTACTCCATCGTGCGTTGCCCAACGCCGTCGTCGCCAAGTCCGACGAGCTTTTCGCGCTTGCCCGCAAGTCCTCGCTGTGGACGCTCTCTTTCGGTCTCGCTTGCTGCGCTATCGAGATGATAAGCACTCACATGTCGCACCACGACCTGGACCGCTTCGGCATCGTTACATGGCCATCGCCACGACAGGCGGATGTGATGATTGTCGCCGGCACCGTTGTCAAGAAGATGGCAGACCCCATCAAGCTGCTGTACGAGCAGATGCCAGACCCGAAGTGGGTGATCGCCATGGGAAGCTGCGCCACTAACGGTGGCCCCTACTACCGCTCATATTCAGTCGTGATGGGTGTTGACCACCTTATCCCGGTCGATGTATATGTGCCCGGCTGCCCGCCGCGACCGGAGGCGCTGATGTACGGACTAATGCAGCTCCAGGAGAAAATCCAGCAGGACGCCAAGCAGACTAGCGCTGAATAGCATCCCCTTGATCCTGTCCATCCCTGTTAGCCCATGAGCCAGCACTGGCAGGTGACTCTAGATGACAACCCCAACCGATCGTCCACGCCGCCAGCGCCGCGAGCATGTTATACCCACCGCTCCAGTCGCGCTCGATGCGCGCGGCGAGGCGCTGTCCGAGCTGCTCACGCAGGTGTTCGCCGACTTCGATGTGCAGATAGCCGCCGCCGTGGACGAAGTAACCCTCACCGCGCAGCCGCAGGATGTTCCCTCTATCTGCCGCATCGCCCGCGAGCACCCCAACATAGACTGCGGCTACCTGCGCTGCCTGTCGGTCGTGGACTATGTGGAGCGGCTTGAAGTCAACTACCACCTGTTCTCGCTGGACAAGCGGCACAAGTTCGTCGTGAAGACGAACGTCTCTCCGGACGAGCCGACTGTGCCCTCCATCGTGTCCGTCTGGCGCGGCGCAAACTGGTTCGAGCGCGAGGCGCACGACCTATTCGGCGTAGTCTTCGACGGCCACCCCGACCTATCCCCGCTGCTCCTCTACGACGGCTTCGAGGGCTTTCCCGGCCGCAAGAGCTTCCCCTTCCACGACTACGACGAGTGGTAGAATGATGAGTATGAATTTATAAGGGATAATTCTAAAAGCAGGTGAGCTATGGTCGAGCAGAAGCAGAAGAGCTACACGACAACGACGCCTATGGGGCATGAAATCAACGTCATCCCCATGTCCAAGGATGACGTTGAGCGGAAAATTGCAGAGTTCGAGGCGAAGTACGGCATGACTTCGGCGGAGTTCGCCGCAAAGTGGAACCGGGGCGAATTAGACTGTGCTGTGATGGACTACTTCGAGTGGGAAGGATATTGCGACTTTATGGCGGAGGAGCACGACGTCAGAGAGTTGAAGATCAATCATCACAATGTTCAAGAACTGAGAATTGATTGAATCGCAAGAGCTTGACCCGCTTCTAAGAAATTACTTTCATAGATCGCTCGACATCCTCTCTTCAGTAGGCAGCGAAGCCTTAGTGGAGTTGACCATCAGACCATTGAGAAGGTCAGTCGCAACGCTGCGAGCTACATTGAGATTCAAAGAATCCAGTCATCTGTTTGTTTGGATGAGAGCGGGGGTATTCAGCGACGAACCATGGTTGCTGAGATACTCGTTCCACTACATGACCAACGAGGGTACTACCATATTTCGATACGACAACAGCGATCATCACCGGGGATTGGAACACCACCCTAACCACAAGCACGAAGGCGCAAACGAGCGCGTAATTGACTGCCCGCAGCCCAGCATCAGAGCGATAAGGGATGAGATAGTAGCTTATATCTGAATAACCTGAGCCGCTCGTAAGACTGATTCCCAAAACACTGGGACACCGTCCAACCACACTATGCAAGTCCAACAATACCCAACTCAGCAAGCAGACTCTCTCGACCTCATGGTCAACATGGGGCCGCAGCATCCGAGCACGCACGGCGTCTTCCGTGTCGTAATCTGGATTGACGGCGAGCGCATCGTCCGCGCCGAGCCGCACATCGGCTACCTCCATCGCGGCTCCGAAAAGCTGTGCGAGGGCGAGCTTTACAGCCAGGTCATCACGCTCTTCGACCGCCTCGACTATGTGGGCAACCTCAACTGCGAACTCGCATTCGTCCTCGCCGCCGAGAAGCTGATGAGCATCGAGGTCCCCGAGCGCGCCGAGTACATCCGAGTCATACTCTCCGAACTGAACCGCATCGCAAGCCACATGCTGTTCTACGGCGTTTATGGCCTTGATGTGGGCGCGATGACTCCCGTGCTCTACGGCTTCCGCGAGCGCGAGCGCATCCAGGAGTTGTTCGAGAGCGTCACCGGCGCGCGCATGATGCACAACTACTTCCGCATCGGCGGCGTCAAGGACGACCTGCCCGCCGACTTCCCCGCGCGCATGCATCGCTTGATGGAGCAGCTCAATCAGGGCATCGCCGAATGCGACGAACTTCTGTCGCAGAACGAGATGTTCCTCGCCCGTACCAAGGGCATCGGCACAGTCAGCGCGGAGGACGCCCTCGACTTTGGCATCACAGGCCCTGCGCTGCGAGCGAGCGGCGTGCCAGAAGATGTACGCATATCCGAGCCATACAGCATCTACGACCGCTTCGACTTCGGCATACCCGTAGGCACTTACGGCGACTGCTGGGACAGGTACTATGTGCGTATGGAAGAGATGCGCCAGTCAATGCGCATCATCGAACAGGCGATGGCGCAGATGGAGGACGGCCCCATAACTGCGAACGTGCGCCGCATCGCCCGCCCTCCCATAGGCGAAGTCTATGTGCGCACCGAGTCCCCCCGCGGAGACTTCGCCGTCCTCCTGGTCAGCGACGGCACCGACAAGCCCTACCGCGTCAAAGTTCGCGCGCCATCCTTCGCCAACCTTCAGGCATTCAAGCACATGCTACGCGACGCCTATCTCGCCGACGCCGTGGTCATCCTCGGCTCAATAGACATCATCCTAGGCGAAGTGGACAGGTAGCAAGAGTTCGCCTGCCTGCCATTAGGGCGGGATGCCAGTGACTTTGGGGAACATATCGGCAGACAATTTACATTGATGTAACTGTTATGCGATATAAATAGGATAAGATTAAGGTTGGCAACTAATTGACTGAAGACGCCGACTAACTGACAAACTCCCATGACCCTCACTCAAATAATATACATAGTCATAAGCGCGGCAGCCCTGTTCGCGTTCCTGTCCGTCATGGTGCTTCTGCTCACATGGCTGGAGCGCAAGGCGCTCGCTCGCATACAGATGCGCATGGGTCCTATGCGCGTCGGCTTCCACGGCGCGCTGCAGCCCATCGCAGACGCCATCAAGCTCGTCTCGAAAGAGGACATCCTTCCGTCTTGGGCAGATCGCCGCGTCTATTGGCTTGCGCCGATTGCCGTGTTCATCCCTGCGTTCCTGCTATGGGTCACCATACCCGTAGCGCGGGACATCGCGCTCGCCAACCTCGACCTGGGGCTGTTCTACATAGTCGCCATATCGGTACTGTCCGTGATGGGCCTTGTGATGGCGGGCTGGAGTTCGGCGAACAAGTACGCCATGCTGGGCGGACTGCGAGCCGCCGGACAGCTCGTCAGCTACGAGATTCCCTTCATCATGGCGATACTCGCCGTTGCCATGCTCGCGCAGACGCTCAACCTGCGCGACATCGTCGAGGCGCAGTCCACCGTCGCCTATGCGCTGGTTGCGCCGCTGAGCGTGTTCCTTTTCCTGACGGCAGGCCTAGCCGAGCTTGGACGCACGCCCTTCGACATTCACCACGCCGAATCTGAAGTAATTGGCGGTCCCTTCGTGGAGTACAGCGGCGCGCACTGGGCCGTATTCTTCCTCGCCGAGTACATTAACACTTTCACCATAGCCGCGCTCACGGCACTGCTCTTCCTCGGCGGCTGGGGCTGGCCCACAATGCCTTTCGAAGGCTTACTGCACTCCGCACTCTCCATACTCTGGTTCCTGCTCAAGACATACGCCGTCATCCTCGTCATATTCTGGATACGTGGCACATACCCACGCCTGCGCATAGACCAACTCATGGCATTCGGCTGGAAGCTACTCGTACCGCTCTCGTTCATCAACATAGTCCTCGTGGGCGTGGTGCTATTCTACGGCTGGCCCCTCTGGGTGCTATCGCTGCTCTCTGTGATAACATTAGCAGGCACCTTCTACATAATCGTCAGAAACGCTGGCACCCGCATGGAGCGCAACACCGTCACCGTCCACACCGCCGCCAGCCTGCGGAGATAGGACAAGTTCATCAGTTACCAGTCATTAGCGAGCACAGCATGATAGGCTTCCTCGAAGGACTCAAAATCACGCTTAAGACGGCGGGCCGTAAGCCTGTAACCGCCGAGTACCCCGAGCCTGATAAGCGCCTCGAAGTTCAGGACCGCTTCATGGGCTTCCCCGCGCTGACATGGGACGGCGAAGTCAGCGAGCCGTACTGCACAGGTTGCATGGTCTGCATCCGCAACTGCCCTACGCAGTGCATGAGCGCGCAGATGAAGGACAACCCGCTGAACGCAGAGGGTAAGAGCAGCCGCCGCAAAATCATCGACGAGTTCGAGATTAACCTCGGTCGCTGCATCCTCTGCGGCATCTGCGTCGATGTCTGCAATTTCGACGCCATCGAAATGAGCCACGAGCACGAGCTGAGCAAGTACGAGCGCAACGGCAACCGAGTCGATCTGCCAGTCCTGCTCGAAATGGGCAAGACCTACCAGGCATCGACCGCTTGGAAGCCCAGGCAGCCCGAAAAGAACAGCGGAGTCCCGCGCCCGCCGGCTAAACCGAAGAGCAAGGCCGGTCCAATCGAGCTCGCGCAGGTTTCCAGAGCAGCCGTGGAGCATCGCAAGGCAAGGATGCTCGCAAGAGCAGAAGCCCGGGGAGAATCTCCCGATCTAGAGCGGGCAAGCCGCCCCACACAACCAGGACAGACGCAAACTTGATAACCCCGTCACTGGTGCTGTTCTATGTAACTGGAGCGCTCACTCTCGGAGGCGCTCTCGTCGTCGTTATGAGCCGTAACATCGTCTATGCGGCATTCGGCCTGCTGGCATCCATGGTCGGAGTAGCCGGTCTCTTCCTGCTGGCATTCGCCGAGTTCCTGGCACTGGCGCAGCTCCTAATCTACGGCGGCGCAATCGTCATCGTTATCCTCTTCGCCCTCATGCTAACGCGTATCGAAGACTTCGAGAGCCTCTCCGACCACCCGCAGTGGCCCATAGCCGCGATAGTCGCCATCGCCGTATTCGGCGTCATCGCCGCGACCGTCGTGGGTACCGCAGTTCCCGCCTCTGAGCGTGCTTCAATAAGTTTCACCGCGCTCGGCATCAGCCTCTTCACCGAGTGGGCAGTCGCCTTCGAGGTGGCGTCCCTAGTGCTGCTAGTCGCCCTAATCGGCGCAGTCGTAATGGTCCGCAGCACGGGAGGCCGCGATTGATTTCTTTGTGTGAATGGAGACTCAGCTTCGCACAGCGCAGGAGGAACTGACTTGATAGAGCTTGCCCATTTTCAGGTCATAAGCGCCGCGCTCTTCGCCATCGGCATCTACGGCGTCCTCGCGCGCCGCAGCGCCGTGCTCATCCTCATGTCCATCGAGCTGATGCTCAACGCCGTTAACGTGAACCTGATCGGCTTCGCGGCATTCGGCGATTTCACCGAAGGCCAGCGCGCATTGGGGCAAGTGCTCATCATCTTCGTCATCACTATAGCCGCCGCCGAACTCGCCCTCGCCATAGCCATCATCCTGCGCCTCTACCGCAACCGCTCCACCGTAAACGTGGACGAAATAAACCTGATGAAGTGGTAGGAGACGGATATACCTGAGCCAGTTGATCTGGACTTCTTGGGAGAAATGAAACTTCAGGCGACACTTCAGGCCGAATCGTTGCACAGTAAAGACCATTGGGCGAAGCCATTCTACTCAGATGTTAATTTGTTCAAGCCAAATGTCCGAAGGGTCTTTATAGGCGTTAACAGCAAAGGAGACAGGTATTCACACAAGTACGACAAGAAGCAGAAGAATGAGCAGCGTGTATGGTCTGGAAACAAGCCGCTACATAACGCCTATTTGGACGAATGTTGGGGAAATCGTAACAAGAGTCCTAGACCTAAAGGTGATTCTGACTTGCAAATCGCTGTTCAAAGGGTTTTCGAGGCGATGTATAGATCGAAGTGGAAGTCCAAGTTGAGGAATACTCCTTGTTTCAACCTAATACCGGTAAGTTCTAACGGCACTGGAGACCCAAAGTTAGACAAGATTTGGGACGTTGGCGTTGACTGGAGTATTGAGTTGCTTGAATACCTCATACCCAGGTTCATAATCCTGTACGGTAATGGAAAAACTGGCAAAAGCGTTTGGGCTGCACTCAATGAAAAATACGGTTTGATCGAAATATCAAAAGACATACATTTTGCTAGGGGGAAAGATTACTGGAAGTATCGTCTGAAGCAACACAACATCAAGAGTGGACCGCTAAAAGGGGTAGTAGTATTGAGTTTTCCACATCTATCGTACATCCAAGACTACCTAGATAATCTTGAACGTGAATTAACAAAGTTACGTCCGTTTCCATAGACTTCACCCCCATCCTAGCCTTCCCCAATAGAGGCGGAAGGGACTGTTGTTTAGGAGCGCCCTAATTGCACCTAGCATGGCTAATCCCCGCCCTTAGCGCCGCCGCCTTTGTCATCGTCGCGTTCGGCGGACGCTGGCTGCCCGCGCGCGGCGCTTTCGTCTCCATTCTGGCGATGGCGGCAGGCTTCGCCCTCTTCTGGTACGTGCTCGCCGACCTGCTTGGCAGCGGCGCAGCGCATAGCGCGTACTCTGTCGCATGGCTCACCGCGGGCAGCACGACCATAAGCTGGGGGGTGTTCATCGACCGCCTCGCCGTCGTGATGCTGGGACTGGTCACGTTCGTCGCCCTGCTTGTGCAGGTCTATTCGCTGGAATACATGCGCGGCGACGCCCGCTTCGGCTGGTACTTCGCGGTGCATTCGCTCTTCGGCGCAGCCATGCTCGCTCTCGTTCTCGCCGACAACCTGCTCTTCCTGTACATCGCCTGGGAGCTTGTCGGGCTTGGCTCATACCTGCTCATCGGCCACTGGTGGGAGCGCCGCTCGGCGGCAGAGGCAGCGAAGAAGGCGTTCATCACCACGCGCATCGGCGATGTGGGTTTGCTCATAGGCATCATCCTGCTATTCCGCGCCACCGGCACATTCGACATTAGCGAAATCATTGAGATGGCGCAAGCAGGCGCAATCGGTCAGGGCACGCTCACCGTATCCGCGCTGCTGCTGTTCATGGGCGCGATGGGCAAGTCCGCGCAGTTCCCCTTCCATGTGTGGCTCCCCGACGCAATGGAGGGTCCCACGCCCGTCAGCGCGCTCATACACGCCGCCACGATGGTAGCCGCCGGAGTCTATCTCGTCGCGCGCATGCTCCCCATGTTCGAGTTGTTGCCCGTCGTGATGCTCGTCGTCGCCGTCATCGGGCTGATAACCTTCTTGTACGCAGGCACGCTAGCACTGGTAATGACCGACATCAAGCGCGCTCTCGCGTACTCCACGATAAGCCACCTCGGGCTGATGATGCTCTCGCTTGGCGCGTTCGGACTCGCCGCCGCCATCTTCCATCTCGTCGCGCACGGCGTATCGAAGGCGATGCTCTTCCTCGGCGCCGGCAGCGTGATGCACGGCATGCGCGAGGAGACCGACATGCGCAAGATGGGAGGCTTGCGGCGCACGATGCCCCTGACCGCCATCACCTTCGTTATCGGCGCGGCGTCCCTCGCGGGCATCGCCCCCCTCAGCGGCTTCTTCAGCAAGGACGAGATACTGGTAGCCGTGATGGACCATCGCAATGCAGCGTTCCTCGCCCTCACTCTTGCGGGCGTCGCGCTCAGCGCCCTCTACATGGCGCGCATGGTCTGGCTCACATTCTTAGGCAGTCCCCACAGCCACGACTCAGAGCACGCCCACGAATCCCCCGCGCTCATGACCGCGCCCCTGCTGCTGCTAGCCATCTTCTCGCTTACGTTGGGCGCAGTGGCAATCGACTGGGGCAACGCATACCACGGCTTCGCCTACTGGATGACCGAGGGTCATGAAAAGTTCCACATCGTCCCCTGGCTGACAATCGCCTCGCTCGTTCTCGCTATCGGAGGCGTTGCAGTCGGCTGGCACATCTACGGCAGGCGAGAATACGCCGAGCAGCCTCACCACGCCATAGCGCAACGCTTCCCCGCAATACACCGAATCCTGCTCAACAAATACTACATGGACGATCTATACCAGTGGATAATAGACCGCATCGCCCTCGCCTTCAGCCGCTTCATCGCCCTCTTCGACCGCGCAGTGGTCAACGACCGCGCAGTTGACGGCTCCGCACTCGCCGTGCGCCTCACCGGCTGGTGGCTGCGCCTCACGCAGACCGGCCGCCTCCAAAACTACGGCGCGGCGATGGCGGCAGGCGCGATTGCACTGGTGCTGGTATGGTGGCTCGCCCTAGCATAATGCCTGTATGTTATGATTCAGTGGTCATAGCTATGTGTACAGGACAGATGGAGTGCCGCCATGTCGCAGGACTACACCGACATAATAACGATTGAGCCGGGCAAGCGCGGTGGCAAGCCTTGCATTCGAGGCATGCGGATTACCGTTGACGATGTTCTGGAATATCTGGAGTCCGGCATGACTGAGGAAGAAGTGCTGTCCCACTTTCCTTATCTCACCCAGGAGGACATACGGGCATGCCACGCATTCGACGCTGACCGCAAGATTCGAGTAGTCTCGTTGTCCAAGCCGTAATGCGGCTATTGCTTGACCAGAACCTCTCCCCGAACCTTATGTCGTCGCTACAAGACCTTTATCCTCGATCGCTCCATGTGCAGGATATTGGAATGTCAAATGTCAATGACTTTGATGTCTGAGAGTACGCAAGAGAAAACCAGCTTGCGATTGTGTCGAAAGACTCCGACTTTCTGCATCTCAGCGCCCGATATGGGCACCCTCCGAAAGTAATCCGACTTGCATGCGGTAACTGCCCGACCGAAGAGATAGAGGCTATGCTTCGCAACTATCACGAAGAGATACTCGCATTCGACCAAAACGAGCAAGAGGCTTTTCTTGAATTGCCTTAAAGATCACCAATAAGGAGACAGAACAATGGCAGATTACATCCTCGTCGTGGAATTGGACATACCCAACGAATTGGAGGACGACTTCAACCGCGCCTATGACGAAGAGCATGTGCCGAACCTGCTCAATGTCTCCGGTGTGCATGGATGCGACAGGTACAAAGTGGAGACATCGACGAATGACAACATCGCACGATACGCCGCCGTGTATCACATAGACTCGCCCGACATCCCGGACAGCGCCGAGTGGCGGGAGTGGGCGGACAAGGAAGGCGAATGGGTATCAAAGATTCGCCCAAACTACTCCAATCGCACCCGCACGATCTACAAGAAGATTAACTGAGGCACGCGCCGCATAGGCGGAAGCAGTAACGCCAAAGACGAAGAGAGAACCACAGTGGCAGACTACATCTTGCTCATGCAGATGGACATCCCCACCGAACTCGAGGACGACTTCAACCACTTCTACAACACCCAGCATGTCCCCAGAATTTCCGACTAATCCCCTGCGGGGCGTGTTCACACCCGAGCCTGTTCCTATTGTAGGCCTCGGCGAGCGCCTATTAAAGCTCAGAACTGAATTGAGAATGAGCAGGACAAACTTGGCCAATCACTTAGGTGCTAGTCCTAATATGATACGCAATTGGGAGCGAAGGGCCAGCAGCCCAAACTTCGTCCATAGACAGCGGCTCGCTAGCTTTTTCGCTGAGCATGAGTCTATCGACCCAGAGAAGGTTGTTTGAGGTGGGCCCCATAGTTAGGACAACGAAGAGGCCAAGTTAAGAGAGACTCCCGCTGGAAAGTCTGACACTACCTCACGAGATGATAAGGCTGATGCCTGCTCTGGTAAACACCTGAGTGGCCTTCCTTCTGCAAACACCTGAGCCGGAGTCCGATAGCCCAGAGACTGGTGTGGTCGCTCTCGGTTGTACAAGTCCAGATAAGCGTCAATTCCTCTCCTGGCTTCACTACCATTGCGATAAGCTTTCAGATATACCTCCTCGTATTTGACGCTCCGCCACAAACGCTCTACAAAGATGTTGTCCAGGTATCTGCCCTTGCCATCCATGCTGACCTTGATCCCCCGCAAAAGCAGCAGGCCACAGAAGGCTTCACTGGTGAACTGGCTACCCTGGTCGGTGTTGAAGATCTCCGGCTGTCCTTTGCTCAAGGCTTCTTTCAGGGCCGCGATACAGAAGCCCACCTCCAGAGTATTGGAGAGCCTCCAAGCCAGCACGTATCGGCTGTGCCAGTCCATAACCTCGACTTTGTACATCAGAGTAATCGAAGCAAGCAGATATACAGACGCTCAAGCTGCGTAGGCAAGGGAATCCACAAGACGATTGAATAGAGGCAGAGGGACTTTCGCCACATCGGGCGCGGACGGCGATGTGGATAAAGTCTGAGAGGCGAACCACAGATGCCGCCGCACCAGCGAGATCGCATCGATGAAAGTGGGCTCACACTTCGTATACCAGGCGCACGAACGCAGGGCAACCGGGCGTTCGCGCCGCAGCAACCCGGCGGCGAGCGTAACCCAGGAAAACAGTCCTAGCAGCAATGGCGTGGTGCGAGAGATAGCCTTGTCGGACCACTGGCGCTGAGTCTCCACCCCGAGGTGGGCGCGCACCTCCTGGAAGGTGACCTCGATGCGCCAGCGCAGCAGAAACCATTGGACGATCTGAAGAGGGTCGGCCTCAGTATCGGTGCAGACCAGTGCCTGCGTTCTCATCTGACCGAGAGGGTCTCTGATTAGTACCCATCTGATATGCACGGGAGGTCTTCCCCAGCGATACCAGACTGCGGTCTCGGATGTAATCTCCAGTGTGCGTGCCGGCCCGTCCTTCCAGGGCACAGATACCCGGGTCCAGGACACATCGGGGTTGTCCAGGAGTTCGATGGGAGAGGGCAGTCGCTGTCCTTTCAGGCGTGGTCTACCTATCTGACCGGGCATTCTGGGTGGAGCGGGCTCGAAGAGCGCAGCATCGAGTCTGAGTCCGCTGATGAAGGTGACTGGCTGGCGCAGAGACTGGCAGCCGTGCAGGAGTTCGAGCGCTGCGTATCCTCTGTCAGTCACGACGACTATGCGTCGATCTGGCAGCCAGCGGCGCAGTTGGATAATCATCTGGCGTGCCCAGGCGGTGATCTTCTTGTGCCGTCGTCCCACCTTCTGATGGTAGCTCTCTGCTGGAGCCAGCGCAGTAAGAATGGGCAGTGCCCACGTGCGATTCGCCCAGGGGATATGCGCCAGCCACATCAGGGTGACCCAGCGCAGTCCGCTCGCCCTGACCAGGTGCGACTCGCTTGAGCGCACGGCGTCTCGGAACACTCCCTTGGCGCTGATGCGACTGCCGCGTCTGCGTTCCAGTGTCTCGTCTATGCCGAATACCAGTGGCTCATCATCCTGAGTAAGATGCTCGATGAGTAGCACAAGCAGCACACGGCTCATCTGCAATGAGGACCAGAGCGCTCTGTTGAGCACGTGGTGATACTTCGCGAAGCCGGCTTCGTCGCTGAGACCCATTACGCGTAGGGCAGACGTGATGGTGCGTCTGCGCGGGGCGAGGATGGCGCCGACGAGCAGTAGCTGCGCCTTCGCCCAGGTTCGTTGTCGGAACATGCTTGAGAAAGGCTGGAGCGCGGATATAATGGCATCGGGCAGGGTGAGCATAACCGAACCTCTGTGATGGGATGCTTCGGCTATCTTACCCTGTTCTTATACTATGTCTATTTCTTGTACCAAATGTACAAAGTCGAGGTAGAAGCCGCGGGAATTTCGGTAAAACTTTTGAATAAGGCAACGGGCCGGCAAAAATGGTTGACGCGATACATCACATGAAATTAAGGGAGCTTGCCATAATAAGGAAATCGAAGCCCTCGGATCCGAGGAGCTCCCATCCCTCTTTCGAAGTCCGGTAGACGCTCCGTTTCTGTTTTCAGCGCCCGGAACCAATACGTCTGCTCAGCGTGCCAGAAATCCAGCATAGTCCATCCAGTGGGTGACTCATATCGGTTCTGCTCCGCGGTCAGTAGTCCGCCAAAGCTCAAGTGGACACCGTCCCACTCTTCCGCTACTGCTCCCCAATTTGGCACAAGCCGGCCCTGTTTGTCCTTTGCTGGATACCTAACGCACAGATTATGCCAGTCCGAAGGGCCATGAATTTCATACACCCGCACCTCTTCAAGGAAGCGGATCGACCACCACGCAAGGGGGAACTGGCATAAGTAATCCCCAACCCGTTCATCATAGGCTATGAGTTTGGAAGTCAAGTGGGGGCCATACTGCGTCGATGTGATCTGGTTGCCAAGAGGCTTCTGTGCGTAGCGCTCCCAAGGCCTCGACGGGTTTTGCGGTTCATGCCACGCCATCGTATCCCGTGGTGTGCCATAGATGAACTTGTCCAGGGTCCCGTGTACGGAGAGCCAGGTCTGTGTTTGGAGGTCTATGTCATCGAACCACCAGGCGGTGCCGGGATGCTCGATAACGGCTCGCGCCTGAGCCACCTTCTTCCTTGCGAGAGTCGGTAGCTCAGACGCGACCTGGTCGTAGTCAGAGTCATGTATGCACACAGACTCAGCGGCCGATGCGGCGAGCCGCAGACTTACCCCGGGGTCTCTTAGTTCTTCTGGCGAGATCCCTGTCTCGTCTAGCGTAACCACAAAAGCACAGCCAACAAGGGAATTCAGAAGGTCTTCCACTCGTGTGTCAGTATTGGCCATCCTACTAACCCTTTCTCCTTACGGACCTTCGCATTCCCCGTTCAATGCTTCACCCGATAAGCCCGAATAGAGGACGCCATCGACCGTCATCCGCCCTTGGGCGATATGGATCCACCTGTACATGGTGCCGATCTCGCAGTCTGTTTTCACGTATCCTCTCATGAGCACACCCTTTTTGAGGTTTGGGTAGTAGTCGGGATTACCTTCCCCGGATGGGCAGATGCTGTCATTTCCGCCTCAATGGCAATGAACGAGTCATTGCTCCTAGCAGCCCGTCTGAGGATTACTTAGCGTCCCTTAGGTGCAGACGAGGTCAGACGGCGACAACCATTTTTGTCGGGTGCAGCCACTGACGGAGCAATAGCTTCGTACGCCTTACTGTGCTTAGCATCTCGGCGATGATGCGGACACTTCCCGCAAAGTTGTTGGTCGGTGTTTCGCGAGGCTGGTCTGCCCCAAATCGGAACAGTTTGAGCAGGTTGTGGCCGGTGCAGATCAGCGACCACTCGCCGCTGACCTTCTCCAGGCCCCGTAGCAGGAACTGGCGGAAGCCTCGGACCTGCTTGATCTGGCCGAATACCGGCTCCACCGTTTGCATCCGAAGGGCGTAACGTTGCCGGCCCCGTTTGGTCTGTAACTTCCGGCGCATCCGATCCCTGGTAGACAGATGACTGGGTATGCGACCCCGGGGCGCGGACGGCGGCACTCTGCCGTGGCGGGTCTGCTCCGGCGCGATGAACGGGTCCACGCACAGCCCGTAGAGACCTTCAACCGCCTGCGCCGAGTAGTAACCGGCGTCGGCGGATACCTCTTTGGGCACTGCGCCGACGTTGCTGATCGCCTCCTCCACCATCGCCACCGCCTGCTGCTTGTCCGAAGTCCTGTTGGTGGCGTGAGCCGCCACGATCACCTGATGGGCACTGTCCACCACCGCTTGACAGTTGTAAGCTTGCACAAAGTCCCGCCCGCCCGGCGCCGGCATGATGCGCGACTCAGGATCGGTGAAGTTGCGCTGGGCTTTGTCGTCGGGCACCCCGGAATGCTCCTTGCCCTCGGCCTGCTCCGCCGCCGCCTGAGCTTCAGCTTCTAACGCCGCCATCGCCTCCCGTATCTTCTCCAACCGCCCCTCCCGAAAGGCCAACTCCTGCGGCAACTCATCTCCGCGCTTACCTTGTCCGTACCGAAGGTCCTCCTCGTCATCAACCTCCTGGGCACGCCGCAGCAACTCCTCCACCTCCGCCGATAACTGCGCTTCCTTCCCTTTCATCCGACCGTAACTCATCGCCTTGTGCCTGGATGCGTTGGCCCTCACCTTGGTACCGTCCAACGCCACGTGACCCAGTTTCACCAGCCCCGCCTGCCCGCACAACGCCAATACCCGCAAGAACAGGCCTGACAGCGCATCCAGATTGTCCTTGCGAAAGTCCGAGATGGTGCGGAAATCCGGCATGTTGTTCGCCGCCAACACCCGGAACGCTATGTCCTCGTGCAGCCGCTGGGCAATCCGCCGTGAGGACGCCACCCCGACGCAGTAGCCGTAGAGCAGCACCTTGACCATCATCCGTGGATGATATGGTGGCCCACCTCTGCTCTCACGCTCGTAGCGGGCAGTGATCTCAGACAACTCCAACTCGTCCACGACGTCTGAGATAAAGTACGCCAGATGGTCATCCGGCAACCACTCCCGCATTGCAGCAGGCAACAGCATCTGCTGGTCTGGATCATAGGCACGGTAGGTCTTGCTCATCGCAGGCTCCACTCTACTGAATTGAGCTTATTATACATCCAAATCACTCAACTACCGCGTTTCTCGGACGGGCTGCTAGATAGCTCCTGCCAAGTCGGCTACGTTCGCTGGCGGAGTGACGGAGCCCTCAAGCGTGGCTTCGCCGACCGGAAGTCCCATAGCGTGTCGCCGCTGTCGAAAGAGAGTGTCTTAATCCTCGACAAGCCAACCGTAGGCGTGACATTGATCATACTCATAGCCTCGCCAGTGCCAACAGTCAGAAGCTCGTCTATTCGGTTGTGTGCTGTCAGTTAGTTGTTGCCCGGTGGACGTGAGGACATGCGCGATGACCAGGCATCACTTACTTCAATACCGATATCGCCAATTTTCTAGTAGAGACTGAGATCGCCCTTCCTGAGCTGGCGGTTGAGTACCCGTCGATAGGTCCAGACTCCGGCGATGCCTATCAGAACCGTGGAGCCCGCTACTATTGCGCACTCTACGGGCAGGGGAAGCAACAGAGTTGACGAAGACAGAGATCCGCGAAATGCATCAATGGCATAGGCGAGCGGGTTTATCATCGCCAGAAATCTGAACGGTTGAGGAAGTAACTCCACCAGGAAGTAGGCACCAGTCAGGAGCAGAAACGGTCTGTGTATCACCAGCAGAGCGACCGAGCCGTCTCTCATAACAAGAGAAACCGCCGACATCAGAAAGCCCAGCAGTATCGACATCAGGGACATTACAGCCACCAGACCAATCGCGACGGCGACCCCTGCAGCCGTGATCGTCAGCTGAAGGTCAAAGAAGAGAAGACTGGCTATCAACACGCAGGCCAGGTGGAACAGATATAAGACGGCGTAGTACAGTCCCGTGCCAAGAACCAGAGCTTCCCTGGGCGCCGGGGACAGAAGGTTTCGCTCGAGCGTTCCAGTCTCCTGCAGCATTCGTACAGCCCAGGCTGAACCGGTGTAGTGCATAATTGGGTTCCCCACTCCCAGAGCCGCGAATGCCATGTAGCCAAGGAGGATGAAAGTGAAGTGGTCGGGCAACTGTACTGCCTGAGCGAGGTAGCTGGACTCCCGTCCCGCCGTCAGGAAATGGGCTGTGAGCACGATAGGCGCCAGCGCCAGCACGGGGCTGAACAGGTCCAGGAAGAACTTAGTCCGGTACCTCGTCTGCAGGATCAGCTCATTCCTGGCTATCGCGCAGGTGACGTTCGCCAGTTCCTGGCCTCTTCTGAAGGATGTTCGGATTGTGTCCATCAGTATATCCCCAGCTTCCCCCTGCGCCTTGAGTAGTCGAGCATAAACCTGGAGCTAATATCAGATGTTGTGGAAATTAAAAAGGCGCAGGTAAGAGAAGGAGGCGTATCCTCCAGGTATCACAAACCGTCGATGAGACGAAAAACTGGAGGAGTACGCCGTGAGGGAAGTATATCAGAACGAAGAAGAGGCGAACGTAGCTGACGACACGCTGGAAGCGATGGTCAGGGAAGGGGCGAGAAGGATGCTCGCGGCAGCACTCGAAGAGGAGGTGAGCGGGTTCCTGGGCAGGGACCGCTATGAGCGGGGCGAGGAGTTCCGCGGATACAGGAACGGTTATCACCGCAGCAGGGAACTGACGGTGGGAGTCTCAGCTGTGGAGGTGAAGGCGCCGAGGGTGTCGGACGTGCCTGCTGAGGTGGCTGGTGGTGGGTTCGAATCGAAGATAGTCAGGCGATATGAGCGCACGAGTCGTCAGACGCAGGATCTGTTTCGGAAGTTGTACTTGGAGGGATTGTCCACCGGAGACTTTGAGCCTGTGTTTCGTGAGTTGGTGGGAGAGACTGCGGCATTGAGTCCGAACACGATCGTGAGGTTGAAGAGCAAGTGGGAGTCGGAGTATCGGGCGTGGTGTAGCAGGAAGTTGGACGAGTGCAGGTACGCCTACATCTGGGCGGACGGAGTGTACCTGGGAGCCGGAGTGGACAGGGAGAAGACTGCGCTGCTATGCGTGGTGGGGGCAAGGGAGGACGGAGTGAAGGAGTTGCTCGGTATGGAGCTTGGCTATCGTGAGAGCACGGAGAGTTGGTCTGGTGTGCTGAGGAGCTTGAGGGATCGGGGTCTGAGTGCGCCGCTATTGGCGGTGGGAGACGGTGCGCTGGGTCTGTGGGCTGCGCTCGATGCGGGTCATCAGAGGTGCTGGAACCACCGTGCGCTGAACGTGCAGAGCAAGTTGCCGAAGGCGCTGAACTCTGAGGCGCGCAGGCAGTTGAGGGATATGTCGTATGCGCCGACGCGAGTGGAGTGCGAGCGCTTGAGGGACGAGTACGTCTCCGATCTGAGAGCGGATGGTCGCTCAGATGCCGCCGATACGGTGCTTCGGGACTGGGAGTCGTTCGTGAGCTTCTATGACTTCCCGGTCGAGCACTGGGTGCATCTGCGGACAACGAATCCTCTGGAGTCGGTGTTCAGCGCTGTGAGGTTGAGGACGAACGTCACTCGACGAATGAAGCGTCGCGACAGCGCATTGTACCTTGTGTTCAAGGTGTCGCTGAGGCTGAGTGAGCGCTGGTGTCCGCTGAACGGAGGCAGAAACCTGATGGGCTTGCTGATAGATGGAGCGCGGTTCGAGGACGGTATCTTAACCGAGTTGCCGGTGAGCGTCGAGGAGGCCGTCGCCGCCTGATGAGCTAAACCACCTGGAGGCAATTTCCACAACATTTGACACAAGCTCCTGCGAGAACCATAATAGGGCGTCTTCAGATACTGCCGGTCCATCCCGGCCATCAGGTCCAGATCCGCCGGGTTAGCCGGTGTTGGCCGGTAGTACACCGCGGAACGGCTGAGCTGCAACAGACGACACTGCTTTACTACCGAAAGCCCGGGGTGTCCTCGGTTCACCATAGCCAGACGTCGGCGACGACTCATAGCCCGGACTTGCGCGACAAAAAATCCCGCTCCACCTTGAGTTGCCCAATCTGCTGGTAAAGATGCGCAGTCAGCGCTTCCTGGTCCCTCTCCGCCTTTGAGATATCGTTGCCGAAGACCTCGGGCGCTCCCTGAATCAGGGCTTTCTTCCAGGCATGAATCTGCGTGGGATGAACTTCAAACCGGCTGCCAACTGAGCAACGGTCTCTTCCCCCTGGAGGGCGGCCAAGGCTACCTTGGCCTTGAACGCCGGGCTGTGCTTCTTTCTGCTCTGCTTCATTTTCCTGCTCCTCTATTCCCATTATTTCAGGAGCGGGGCTCTCTCTTATCCACCTGTCCGATTTATTGGGTCCACCTCACAACTCCTGATCAGGAGCAAACAAGAACTTAACCACCATTCATTAGAGGGCAGTATCGTCAGTCCGGCCGAAAGTGCCAACACCGGCCTGCTCGCCGTGGGCGCAACCCCCTGGGACAATCCAAATGTAATCGACTACTACAACAGCCGCGGCCCGACACCCGACGAAAGAATCAAGCCCGACATTGTCGGAGTGTCCAATACAACATCAGCCACCTATGACGGACCATTCGCTGGTACAAGTGCGTCGTCCCCACACGTAGCCGGACTTGCCGTCCTAGTCAAGCAGCGCTTCCCCGACTACGCCCCACAGCAGGTCGCCAGTTATTTGAAGACGCACGCCGAGGCTCGCGGCGCAGTCTCCAATAACACATGGGGATACGGATTCGCTCGCCTACTCGCGTCGGACGCTGCTACTACCACGCCCGAACCAACAGCGAGCCCCGAACCCTCTCCAACACCAGACCCATCTGCCACGCCCGAGCCCACGGATCCTTGTATCGAAGAGTTTACTGACTCAACTACCTTCAGCGACACCTGGACTAGCGATTGCGTCTCTGCGGCTCCGGCTGGAGATGGAGAAGGTAATAGTTACGCTCGATTCTACACATTTACCCTGACTGACAGCTCCATTGTGACGGTTACGCTCGAATCATCCGAGGACACCTACCTCAACATTCGGCAAGGTAAAGGCAAAGACGGTACCGTCCTGTATTTCAACGACGATCACGAAGCTGACGCTTTCGACCTAGATTCATCAACGGACTCCGGAATATCGGAGAGCCTAAGCTCGGGCGGCTACACCATTGAGGCAACTACCTACACCGCTGAAACCACAGGTGACTTTACACTCACGGTTACGATTGACGCCGCTACCGAGCAGCCCGAGCCAACTCCGTCACCGATTCCAACACCCGTGCCACTGCCGCCCGACTACGACATCAAGGAATATGCCTGTGATGCGGACGACCTGTCAGAATTGGAAGGCTATTCCTTCGAAAGAGAGATTGGGCCGAACTCATACGAGGATGCTGGTTACACCGGAGCAATGGCAAGCTACTGGAATAATTGGTTCAACGAAGACGCGGATGCCAACAACGCCTGCTCCGTAATACAATACGACTCCATCCAAAACGCACGCTGGAGTGGCTTGAACTACTCCACAATCATTCAGAGCTACGGCGCCAACACGGGCATCCAACATCACGAACACGCGCCCTACATATCGCCGCGCATCGGTGATGACATGCTGGGCTTATGGCTGGAGTATCAGTATGACGATGAAGAAGATTCGTACACGGCGGCCGAGGTAAGATTCCTAGATTCTGCTACCAGGACAGTGACGATAGTCTCTTTTACTTCCGAAACAGCAACGAATATCCGGATTTAGGTCAGGCCGCAGACATCGCCAGGAACATCGCAGCCCGTGTCTTTTCAACAGTTGACGACGAGTCACAGAGCCAGAGCAATCGGAGCCCAAATCGAGTTCTCCAATCGTTCGATCTACTCGAATAACTTGCCATCAAAAGCGGGCATGGCCGAATCGTCTTAATTTGGTTCCGAGAGGGGCGCCCACTGACCTGAAAACAGAAGGAGGTCGAAGGGCGCCCCACGTGGGCTATCTGGAGGGAAACTGCCTGAGGCCACTTTCTAGCACTTTGGCACTTGTTAAAGGTTCCTTATCCTGTACACAAAGACGGTAGGGAGGCTTTCCTTCTAGTAGGCACGCTCTGCTCATAGAGCCGCCGTTCATCGAGCCCCACCATAGGGCGGTATCACAAGACACACACGTATCCAGTCCTGTCAGCCTCGCACTTAGCGTGCGATAAAGCCGCCGTCAATCACGAGCTCCGTTCCGGTGACGAAAGACGCCTCGTCCGACGCGAGGAACAGCACGCCGTAAGCAACTTCTATGGTTTCCCCGATCCGCCGCAGTGGTGTCTGACGTGCCAGTTCCTCTTCTGTAGCTGGATTCGGTGTGGACGTGCGCATTGGCGGCATGAAGCCCGGATGCACCGAGTTCACGCGGATACCCTGGGGTCCGTACTGCACAGCCATCGCCTTGGTGAGGATGCGCACGGCGCCCTTCGACGCGTGATACGCCGGATGGTCACCTTCACCGCCCACAAATCCCGCTATGGATGAGATGTTGACGATGGAGCCGCCGCCGGTCTGCACCATCTGCTCCACGGCGTACTTTGTGCCGAGAAACACGCCTGTCGCGTTCACATCCATAATCCGCTTCCACTCGTCGGAGTCCAGCTTATCAATCTCAGGAGAATCCCCGCTGACGCCTGCGTTGTTGACCAGAATGTCCAGCCTGTCGTACTGTGACACTGTCTCCGCCATGAGACGCTCCCAGTTGTCCTCGCTGGTGACGTCTGCGTGTACGTAGGTGGCTTCTCCGCCTGCCTCAGCAATTTCCGCCTCCACCTGCTTGCCATCGTCGTCGAAAACATCCGCGATGACTACCTTCGCGCCCTCGCGCGCGAACAGCCGCGCCTCCTCCGCGCCCATGCTGCCCGCCGCTCCGGTAATGATTGCTACCTTGCCCTCCAGTCGCATTCCGTCACCTCCCTCGAGTTACATACTGGCCCCTGCGCGATAGCACGCATTGTGCACCAAAAGGTCAATGCTGTCCAGAATCAAGCTTCAGACAGGACTGTCCAAAGACGATTTCATAAATCCCTTCCCCCATCAAGGGGGAAGGCTAGAATGGGGGCGAAAGGAAATTTGAACGCCTAAACTCTGTTCTTTAGTCGAGCATCAGCCGCTAGAAGCGACGCTTCATACCTTCTTCGTCCTTCATGGCACGGTCGTGGCAATTCATTACCCCACCTGGGCCGTATGACCGGAGCTCAGCGATCTTGCCACGGTCGTCACATTGTTGCAGATTTTCGTCTTGGATTAGCATTGTTCGTCCGATCATTTTCGTCATCTGAATCCTCCTTAACGGTCTTTTTTTCTGTTCTCGTCAAAATGCAATCAAGGAGGGTATTTCGTTGCACGCTTGCTTGTCTCCGATTCTATTGTCGCGAACCCTTGCTAGAGGAAGCTTAAGGGTACACTATACGTGGTGGAGATTGGAGCATTAGTCTGGCAAAGCAGGATGGGCTATATCATCGAAGATGTGCTACGACGGTCCGTATCTCAGACACTACCATGGGCTGACGACATTACGCCTAGAGGCGGATTACTTGCCCTATCGTTCGAACTATGATTCCTGACAGTATCATCGGACGAGCTCCAAAACCCGTATCGGGAGCCTCGGTCACTGCATTCCGTGTCGCGTTCGGAAGCGTCGCGCTTATCACAATCGTTCGCCTCTTCGCGCACGGCTGGGTTGACGACCTGTACGTCGATCCGACTCTTCACTTCACATACCCCGGCTTTGGATGGGTACGTCCCTTGCCAGGCTGGGGCATGAACTTGCTTTTCGCCGCTATTGGTGCGCTCAGCATCTGCATCGCCGTAGGATTCCGCTACCGACAATGCATCGCCTTTTTCTTCCTGAGCTTCACATACGCCGAGCTCATAGATCGAACGACTTACCTGAACCATCACTACTGGATGAGCCTCGCTGCCCTTCTAATGGTCTTCCTCCCACTGAACCGGATGCTCTCAGTAGATGCATGGCACAATCCGCCAATACGCAAGGATATGGTGCAGTCCTGGGTTCTATGAACGCTCCGTGCTCAGGACACGGCGAGCAGAAGAGACGTGGCTAGGACGAAGAGCGAAATGAGTCGCATGGGAGTTTTGCGGCTACAGTCAGGGTGAGTTCGTAAACCTAGACATCTTTGATCTGGAGATGGAGCCTCCGTTTCGGCAAGAGCTTTGGTTCGTCGGTTCAACCCTGTTCCCATCAATCGTCCTGAATTTCACTGAATGTGTCCGGTACCTGGACCCGTCGGGACTTCAGTAAACCGTTGTTTTTTGTCATGGCGCGAATCCTATAAAGATAACCCCTAGACATCAGGATGCAGGCCTTGCCAAGTGGTCGCGCCTTCAAAAGCGTGGCCCATCCGGCACAGCAGCGGCTCGGACGGTCGACCACACGACAGCCGACATACTGCAGTTCCTTCAAGCCTAACAACCGTGGCAGCCGCTAGTCGAAGGCGGCAACGATCTCCTCTTCGACCCGCTGGAGGACTGAGATGTCGCCGGCAGCGAAGGATAGGCCGTCATCGCTGCTGGGGCCCAATATGATCTCATCGACGCCTGCATCGGCGAACTGGCCGATTCGATCAATGATGTAGTCTCTCGGTCCCGCCAACGACCCGGGGCCGATCCGCTCGATGAACCCTTCCGCGGACCGCTTGTCGTCTGTAAGGTGCATCGGCAGCGCGAGTGAGTGCTTAATCTCCGCAGGATCGCGACCGATGGCCTCGCAGTGCCGCTGGAGCACGTCAACCTTGCGCCGATAGTACTCGAACGCCATTCCTTGGCCCGCCCAGCCGTCCAGATTCATGATGTCGCCGTGCATCGCCAGGGTTCGTAGTGTCCGCCGCTCTCCGTTGCCGCCGACCATAATCGGAATATGGGGCTGTTGATAAGAGCCAGGCGAAAGCCGGGCTTGGTCCAATCGATAATATCGGCCATCGTAGTCGACGGGGCCGTCCCCAGTAAAGAGTTTGCGGATGAGCTCACACGCCTCTTGAAACCTGTCCGACCGTTCCTTCACCGAAGGGAAGCCCCACCCGTAGGCTTCGTGCTCGCGCTCGTGCCACGCAGTGCCGATTCCCAGGGTGAAGCGGCCCTTAGAGGCCTGGTCGAGCGTTGTCGCCATCTTCGCGACCAGCGCCGGATTGCGGTAGGTATTGCCCAGCACCAGGTTACCGAGCCTGAGCCTTTGCGTCATGCCGGCGGCCACCGCGATCAGGGTAAAACTCTCGAACACCGGGAGATGTTCCGTCTCGCGTCCTCCCCGCGGGGGGAAGAAGTGGTCGGGAAACCACAGGCTATTCCATCGCCCCGCCTCCACCGTCTCAATCGAAGTGCGGATGTCGTCCCATGTGGTTCGATTGATAATGACCCCGGCTCCGAATTTCATTCCGCTCTCCTCCATTCCGAATTCAGTGTAATGAATTGTGGCTCTCAGCCTACAATCGAGGAAGGGAAGTACCCTGCTAGCCAAGGGCCATCCTAGTCGCCTTGGATGGCTTCATATAGTTCCTGGTAAGATGCCGTCCTCTCGTCAACCGTCCTGCCCACTGTCATTCCCGAGCCGATGACCAGATCGTGCCCGGTGACGAAGATGCTATCATCGCTGGTCAGATAGACGGCCCCGTAGGCGATATCCTCTGCAAGACCCCCCGCTTAAGCGGGAGCGTTTCGGCGAAATATGAAGCCTCTTGACGGTGCCATCGTCCTGGTCCCCCTGGCCTTTACCGTATCGCCCTCTGCTAAAGATTTGGGGTCGCGATACTGCCTGTGTAGATGCTGTTGACGCGCACGCCGAACGGCGCAACCTCCATCGCCGTGATTTGCCCAGGTGGATCAACGCTGCCTTGGCCTTGCTGTAGAGCGCTGAGCTAAACCCGGTTCTGAGCCCTGCCACGCTGGATTGTTGATGATGCTCCCGCTCCGCTACTGTTTCATGATCGGGATGCCGTGCTTTATGCCGAGGAATGCGGAGGTGAGGAGATACGACATACCAGCCTCTCTCGACCTTGCACGGCTCACCTACTTCTGCTGTTAATCTAGGAAACTATCTCAACCGGCATCCCCCATATCAGAGTGCGTGAACCCAATCGACACACCATCCTCGACGAGAGCCACTGTACTATCACTCACCAATGCCGTCAACCATCCAATGAAGCTCACAAGATCATCTCTCGGCGTCCCGAGTCAGCGGTCGCCAGGCAAGGAAGGCAGCTTTCGCCAGGTTTGCACTCCCTTCCAACTCCTCCAAGCACGCACCTCCCCCTCGGCTACCCCTCGTCACCTCTGATGATCCCAAAGATGTTCGCTACCCAGGTGCTGCATGGAGCCTGCCAATACGATCCAGCACTCTCTGAAACAACTTCCGAGACACAGCCACCTCAGCGAGCTGGAACATCAGCCGCCGGGCGTGGCGCACCAGCCGTGTCCCGATCTCGATGAGCTTGACCTAGAGGCTTCGTCTCGCTCCTGATTGACAGACCACCGAAGATCGTGAATTCATGGAGGCTGCCTAGGGCAAAGTGCGCTACTTTTGGGGTGAGGTTCGGTCTGAATGAGCCGTTTAGAGCCTTTGCAAGTGGTTTGGAGACCCTCTGTTTCTCTAGATGAAGTGAAATTGGTGCGGTTGGTGGCAGTTGATAAGATCACCAGGCGCTGATATAGTCTGTGCTAATCACGGATGGTGCGTTTAAGAGAGCACTGGATTCCATCTAGGAAATATCGGGTAAAGGTCCGTAAAGTGGGTGGTCGGTGTTGCCCGAAGTACAGGGCTTGGTGAGCCAACCCCGGCTCGGTAATGGGAGGCTATGCAAAGGTTCCTGGTACGGCGCTTCTTTACGACCATACTCAGCGTGCTGATTGTGTCGGTGATCATCTTCGCTATGGCCCGGGCGGTCGGAGACCCCAGAGCCCTGCTGATGGGACCATTAAGCCCTCCTGAACAGTGGGAGGCGTTGGGGAAGAAACTGGGGCTGGACAAGCCCTACTATCAACAGTACGGGATATTCATGTGGGATCTGGTGCAGCTCGACTTCGGCCAATCCATTTTTGAGCACCGCCCCGCCAGGGATATCATCGGAGAGAAGCTGCGCAACACAGTCGAGCTTGGGGTGGTGTCGCTTATATGGTCCACGTTGGTTGGAGTACCTTTAGGCATCATTGGGGCAGTGAGACGCGACGGAATTATAGACCGATTCGGGAAAGCGTTGGCTTTGATCGGTCAGGCAGCTCCCAGCTTTTGGCTGGGCATTATGCTCATCTTCCTCTTTGCTGTGCGGTTGGAATGGCTGCCTCCCTCCGGCCGGGAGGAGCCGAAATCCATCATTCTTCCGGCCATCACTATAGGCTGGTTTTTCATAGCAGTCAACATGAGATTGATCCGCTCATCTATGCTGGATGTGCTGGACTCGGAGTATATCAAGCTGGCCCGGGCCAAGGGTGCCTCCGAGCGGGCCGTCATCTGGTTGCACGCCCTGAAGAACGCTTTGATCCCGGCGCTGACCTTTTTCGGCGTCAGCCTGGCCAGCTTGATAGCCGGCTCCATAACCGTCGAGATAGTCTTCGCTTGGCCCGGATTAGGACGTCAGGCAGTTACCTCGATGCTGGCCTCGGATTATCCTGTACTTCAGGGTGTGGTGATCGTCCTCACTTTAATGTATGTAGGGACCGCCCTGCTCGTGGATATACTCTACGCTTTTATCGATCCCAGGATTCGTTATGGCTAGAGGCGAGGAGTAGCGGCCGGTGGAAGCTGATACCCCTAATGGGACCGTAATAATCCGAGAGCCCTTCGGTCTTCGGGCGCGTAGGACGCTGCGCAGAGTCCGGCGTATGCCCATACTGGCGGTCACCGTTTTGACCATCATGGTTATCTGCGCCATTACTGCCAGTTGGATTTCCCTCCATGACCCCATCAATGGGGACCTGGCAGATAGAATTCTGCCACCCATTTGGGAAGGACCCAAATTTGTCACCCAGACGGTGGTAGATGAGGTGGAGATAGGGCAACGCTTTCGCCAGGTTGCGATCGGGACCGAGGATTTCGAGGAGGCCAGAGCGTTAGAGGAGGCCAGGGCGGCAAAGGAGGGCCAACCGGTAAGAAGCATCGCTATCGGCGACACCCTGGATGTGCGGATCCGGGATGCGGGTAGCGCAAAGTTCCCCCTGGGCACCGACCACCTGGGACGCGACATTCTAAGTCGGCTCTTCCACGGTGCTCGCGTCTCCTTGATAGTAGCTTTGATAACTCTTGGGGTAGGAGGTACGATAGGCACTTTCGTCGGCCTATTGTCCGGCTACTACGGTGGCTGGGTCGATGAGTTGCTAATGCGGATCGTGGACGTTTTCCTCTCCCTGCCCTATTTGTTAGTAGCCCTGGTGTTGGTGGTGGTGGTAGGCCAGTCCTTAGGACTCATTGTGGGGATCCTCTCAATCTTTATATGGCCCCTCTTCGCGCGGGTGGTACGAGCAGAGGTTCTCCAACTCGTGAATATGGACTACATCGCCTTGGCCCGAGTGTCCGGGGCCGGCACCTTGCGTATATTATTCGTTCACCTTTTTCCGGGAGTCATCAATACCCTGATAGTAATTGGCACGCTGAATGTGGGCATAGTCATACTGGTGGAGGCTGCATTGAGCTTCCTGGGAGCGGGAGTCCCCCCGCCCACGCCAGCCTGGGGGTCCATGGTGGCCGACGGCAGGGACCGGCTGGCAGGCGCCTGGTGGATCGCCACGATGCCGGGACTTGCTATTGCGTTTACCGTGATGTCTCTGAATATTTTCGGTGACTGGCTCAGGGATACCCTTGACCCTCGGCTCCGCCAGCTAAACTAGGTGCTCTATTTCTAAAGGAACTGGCATAGGGGGTTCGAGTCCTTGCCCGGCTTGGTTGTGCCAGCCATACCCTTGGTTAGGACGGCTAGCCCATTGTCCCGCCGACTTGCCATGACTGCGGCAGTCCATATTCAAGTCACGCTGAGGCTAAACAGCAGGAGGTAAATGGTCAATAGAATATCGCCTGTTTAGTCACACAGATACCACCGTATCTGTTCTAGGCTTCGGTTGTTGGCCCATGGGTGGCACCATTGGTGATATAAGCGAGTCTTGCGTCGTCGCCGCGGTGAACCGGGCCATAGACCTAGGAATCAATTGCTTTGATACTGCACCGCTCTACGGAAGCGGACAGTAGGAGCGTATGCTGGGGCAGGCGCTTGGTCCGCGCCGCAAGATGGTGGTGGTGGTGAGTAAATGTGGGGATGGTTATGCGGACAGGCCAAAGGGCAGGGATAGCCGGATGGTCTCCATCACGGCATCCGTCAAGCGGAGCCTGCGGGACCTACAGACAGATTACCTGGATGTGCTGTTGGTTCACTGGCCGGACGTCAATACGCCCTTTTGAGGAGACTATACATGCGTTGGACGGCATCGTACAGCAGGGGAAGGCTCGCGCTGTGGGACTGTCAAATTTCACCCTCGACCAGATCAAGGAATGCACGGAGACCCGCCGGATCGATGTGGTCGAGTACGGTCTCAATATGTTCGACCGGCGCACGGAGTTGGAGATGTTCCCCTATTTCCTGGAGCAGGGCATAGGGGTGATGGTTTACGCCCCTTTGGCTTTTAGACTGTTGACTGGCACCTTCACCGCGGACATAACCTTCGGCGAGAACGACTGGCGAAGGACGGGGGCAGACCGGGGTTTAACACAGGGGTGTTCGCCGAAGAGCATTTCCAGCGCAACGTGCGGGTGGTGGAGAGACTGAAGCCCATTGCGGAGAGGCGCGGCAAGAGGATGCCTCACCTCGCCTTGAGGTGGGTCTTTTGTCCAACTCGGCTGTGACCGTTGCCCTGGTGGGCACCCGTAGCGTAGAAGAGCTGGAAGACAATCTGGCGGCAATGGAATGGGTGCTATCGGGCAAAGACATGGCCGACATCGATGAAGTATTCGCCAGGTACGGGCTGGATACCCAACCTGATATGGTGATAGACCCGGACGAATAGGATAGCCGGTGCGTTTTCACCGGAACCAAAATGCTTGGTTACCTTTTCTCCGGCCGCTCCAGGCCCATTCTAAACTCAGGTAAAGATCCTTTTTGATGGACACGAGAGTCTGTCTGAAGTCCAACCATTCTACCACGCCTGTTGAGGGTTGAGTGGCATGACCGCGACATAAGCGGGCTGCGAATTGTCTGGAGTCCCGATTTCAGGTATGCTGCGGTTGATCCTAAGGTGGTGGAGGTATGCAGCAGGGCGGCACAGGTATTCGGGGAGATGGGCTGCGGATCAGTGACAGCGGGTTCGCGCTCGATTCACCACAGGAGGCGTTCCGCGTGCTCTTTTCGGGAACACCTACACATCGTCGGGCTACCTGCTGCACGAGCACGGCGACGCCCTCACTGACTACTTCCACTCGAACATGGAGTATGCGTCATGCATGCATGCCGCCGATTACGCCAAAGCCATTGGCGAGTTGGAAATCGTGAAATCGCGGTTCGCGACGAGTACTTCGAGAATTGCGACCTGCTGCTGTCTCCCACGGTAGTGGTGCCCGCATTCGAGATAGAGCAGCACCCGGCAACGGTCGGCGGTCAGGACGTTGATCCGTTCTTCGGATGCCTGCCGTTCACATATCCCATCAATGCCATTGGACACGCTGCCGCAAGCATCCCCATGCGGCTTCTCATCCGACGGCATGCCCATAGGCTGCACATAGTGGGACGAAAGGGAGACGAGGAGACGGTGATAGCGGCGGCGTTCGAGCGCACGATGCCGTGGGCGGACAAGAGACCGGCGGTGTCGTAGTGCATTGCCGCAGATGCGGCTCGTGATGGCATAGTAAGGGGGATGCCCGTCGTGAAGCGGGCATCCCCCTTCTTTTGCTATGTAACGAAACGGTTACTTCGAGATGAAGTCGAACTGCTCGTACTGGCCGTTGGCAGCCACGACTGGATCGACGCCAAGCCAGCGCTCGGCGATCGTCGAGTAGGTGCTGCGGAAGTCGTTGCTGAAGTGCAGGTCGCCCCCCAACTGCTTGTCTTCGTCGAGTGACGGGAATTCACCGTACATGCCGCCGTTGACATCGCCACCTATCACGAAAGCGACGCCGCCAGAGCCGTGGTCAGTGCCCGCGCCGTTGTCCTTGATGCGCCTGCCGAACTCGGAGAAGAGCAGTATCACAACATCCTTGTCCATGTCGTGCTCTTTCATGTCGTCCATGAAGTCGCCGACTGCACCGGACACATCCTGCCAGAGCTTGGCGTGGGTCGTCAGCTCTGATGCGTGAGTGTCGAAGCTGCCGTGCAGCGTGTAATAGACGCGCGTGCCAAGGCCTGCTGTCATCACCTGTGCTATGGACTTCATTTTCTCTGCGATGGGGTTGTCGGCGTACTCGATGCTTGAGGAGTAGCGCTGGGGTGCTACTCGCAGGATGTCGGCGCCCTTGATCGCGTCCCTGCCAGTCTGCGAGATGAAGTTTGAGATGACACCGCGCCCGATGCCTCCATACATCTGGGTAAAGGCTTCGAGCACGAGGTTGCGCGCAGCCTCCTCCTTCATGTCGGGAAACAAACCGTAGGTCTCCAGGTTGCCGACCGATGCGACCGGCACGCCCTTGGCATACAGTGCGCGCGGAAGGCCGCGACCGAAGTTGACGCCTGTGAGCACGTTCTCCGCCTGCGGGTCCAGCTCACGGATAGCCCTGCCGAGCCAGCCGTCTTCGCCGATCTGCTCGCTCTCTGCGGTGTACCATACGTCCTGGGAGCGGAAGTGGGACCGATTGGGGTTCGGGTATCCGATGCCGTTAATGAGCGCGACCTTGCCCTCGCCCCAGAGCTCCTTGATGGGAGCGAGCGCGGGATTGAGGCCGAGCTTATCGTCAAGCTTCAGCACCTGATCCTGCGGAATGTTGACGAAGGGCCGGTTGTCGTAGTATTGTCCGTCGTTGTACGGAATGACCGTGTTCAGGGCATCGTTGCCGCCCGCAAGATCCAAGATTACCACCGTCTTCTCGTGATGACCGTTGCCGTTGGTCCCCATTTTACCTCTCCTATACGGTTATTGTGATGCCCTACTCTTTTCGTTGTCCGTATAATCGCTTACTTTCTGGATGTGCCGGGGATGTCCGAGGCGCCCGACTGTTGAATCACGACGCGACACGATAAACCTGCACACGGGCGCGGTTGCTTTCGGTTACGAACAGCCTGCCCTCACCGTCCAGCTTGACGGACACGGGTGACCAGAAGTATTTCTCGATTTTGGAGGATACGTCGTGCGGGTCGTCCGGATCCAAGAACCCTAAGTCAAGTTCCAGGTTTGCGCGGGAGCGTGCCTCGCCCTCCTCCCGGTTGATGTTCAGGAAGTTAATTGCCCATGCAGAGAGAGTTGCCTCGCCGCGCAGAAGCTGGACGAAGTTGCCGTCGGCATCGAACGCTTGCACTCGCTCGTTGCCCCAGTCCGCTACATACACGTTGCCCTCCGCATCGACGGCGACGCTTGCGGGTTTGACGAGCTGTCCTTCCCCGCTTCCGTGCTCCCCATAGGATGCCACGAACTCGCTGTCCGCCGTGAACCGTGCAATGCGGTCGTTGCCCCAGTCCGCTACATACACATCGCCGCTTGGCGCCACAGTCAATTTCCAGGGCATCGAGAGAGTGCCTTCGCCTATTGTGGCGAGATGCACGCCACTCGTGGTGAATTTCTGTACGCGGTTGTTGTACGTGTCGCTGACATAAAGGTTATCGTCCGCATCGAAGGCGATTCCGCAGGGTCCGTCGAGTTCCCCCTCACCGCTGCCGTGCGTTCCCCAGACTTCCAGGAAATTTCCGTCTGCATCGAATACGCTTACCCGGTGCAGGTATTCGTCTGTCAGGTAGATGTGTCCCTGGCTGTTCATTGCACCGGCTGCGTGCCAGACAAACTGGCCGTCCTCTCTACCGTAAAAGCCGAATGTACCGTAAAATTCGCCGTCCATGTCACACATCGTAACGCGCACGCCGATTTCGACGATTTCCACTGAGCGGTTGACGACATACAAACGACCGTTGTCGCCAATCACGGTGTCCGTAGGGTAGTAGAAGCCGCGCCCTTGCATGGCAGAAAGGCCTAGGGTGCATTCGTAGCTAAGGAGTTGAGTTGTGGTGGTCATGGTGAAGTCCTTCGGTGTGTCAGTCCTTTCAGTCGGTCAGTTAGTTTTTTCGGTCTTTGTCTGTCATTCGGTGGCTTTCCGTCTTGTCGTTCCGAGCAAAGCGAGGAATCTGAAATCACTGAACATACGCCATTCAAAGACTTCAGATTCTTCACTCCGCTACGCTTCGTTCAGAATGACATTGAAAGCTGACGAACTGAAAGACTGATCGACTGACGGACTAACTCCGCTGGAACTCTTCCGAGGCGGTGGCGAGGCGCAGCAGATTGGCGACCTTGTCGCGGCTGCGCTCTTGGTCAGTTTGCTCGGAGAAGCGTTCCAGAACCTCGCGTGTCTCGTTGGAGACCTCAATGACGCCAAGCTGGTCGAGGCAGGCCTCAACGATGCGCGCCGGCGAGGTGGCGTATTCATCCGCCATTACGCTTTCAATCATCGCCTTGACGCCGGGCTTGTTGGCATCGCCGAACTGCTCGGATGCGAAGTTGATGCGTTCGACGAGTGTGCCGGTGTCCACCCATTCCATACCCTCGTGCCAGCCCTCGACGCTCGGTGGATTGTTGAGCATCTGCCCCATGATTTCAATCTGCAGCGCCCTCAACCAGATCTCGCGGCGGGGCCTGTCGAACTCCCCGGTGAGCCGCAGGATGCCAGCCACAAACTCGGCCGGACTCTTCACCTTCTCGTACCGGATGTCCTCGTCCTTGAAGAAGTCGGAGGTGAACAGCGCCCGCAGCATAGTCTTGATGTCATAGTCACTATCGAAGTATGCCTGCACCAGCGTATCGATCGCCTCGGGGTCACGCGGAGGAGTGTAGGGCCATGCAGGCACCGGCGGCTCGTCTGCCACGAAGAAGTGATACATGTGGCGCGCGATGAACTGCGCCGTCGCTTCCTGCTGGCAGATGATTTCAACGATGTCCTCTCCATTGAAGTTGCCGGTCTGCCCAAGGAAGGTCTTTTCGCCTTCGTCGTGATCCTCCGGGCGGTAGTCGAATTGCCATGAAATTCTGCCATAGGGCCAGTCGGAATCGCGCTCGGAGCGGAGCAACATGTACTCGGCATTGCCGATCGTCCAGCCGGTGAAGGCGCGGGAGGCTTCCTGAATGTCTTCTTCGGAGTAGTTGCCCACACCCATGCTGAAGAGCTCAAGCAGTTCGCGTCCGAAGTTCTCGTTGATCGCGCCTTTATGATTGTCGTAGTTGTCCAGCCAGACGATCATCGCAGGGTCTTTGGACAGTTCGACGAGCAGATGCTTGAAATTCCCCATGCCGTTCTTGCGGAACATGCGAATCTGGTTCCCGAGGACCTTGCCGTTGACGACCTTCGGGTATCCGGTGGCGAAGATGCCGTGCCAGAATAAGCACATCTTCTCCTGCAGCTGCGCTTCTGAGGTTAACATACGGTAGAGCCAGTTCTCTCCGTTCGCGCGGGGACCCAGCATGCCCGATTGCTCAAAATTGAACCGGCGCGCCATGTAGTCGCCTAGCCAGGGCGCATTCTCAGGGGCATCCAGCAGTTCATCGACTACGGCGTCGTAGCCCTTTGCTTCAAGCACATCAAGCTGGGAGCGAGTTGCGCCAAAGCCAGCCCGGCGCATCAGGTGTGCCAGAAGTACGAGGTCTTTCTTCGTATCCACTACCATAGCGAACTCCTCACTGCATCTTTGTTTGTTGGGCTACGTTAATGTGCTTATGGCATCTTCGGCGCTATGGCGGTATATATAACGAAGAGGATCCTCTGCGTTCACACCATACTTGCCGCAACATACAGTCCGAAAATCGGCTCGTCAGGGTTGGCCGAACTGTAACATGATAGAGACGATTTCACAAATCCGTTCAGGACTGAAATCGAGCTAATTTCAACCGATGTGTTGAGTCTGCGAAGCCCGCTCCAAGCATTCTCCCATTTATGACATATTCAATCATAATCGCCGTCTCGTCAACGCAACTCCCGCCCTTGTGATGGACTTCTCCTGAAAGCACAATTGCTACAAACATAGAGACGATTTCAGTCCAAATCCGATTTGTGAAATCGTCTCACCATGTGCCACGAGACTTGACAATAGCGACAGAGTGCGTATAATGGTGTAATCATCACGTTTGATGGAACTAGTACCGAGTCCAGCTGATATTGGCACAAGTATAAGAAATGGGTTAAGCTCGGGCACATCTTACGAAGAGGATGTTGCCGAATATGACCGCAAACAAGTACAGAGTGGAGTTGAGCGAGTCCCAGAAGAGCCGACTGAGTGAAGTCGCCCACCGCGGCAAGTCACCTGCGCGCACGGTAAAGAGAGCGCTGGCGCTGCTTAAGGCAGACGAAGGACAGTTTGATAACCGCATAGCCGATGCGTTGTCGATAAGCAGGCGCACGGTCATCAGGATACGCAAGCGTTTCTGCGAGGAGGGACTTGAGAGCGCGTTGGTCGAGCGTGCGCGTCCGGGGCAGAGGTGCAAGCTGGATGAGCGTGCCGAAGCGCATCTTGTGGCGATAGCGTGCAGCGACCCTCCTGAGGGCCATACGCACTGGACGCTGAAGTTGCTTGCGGACAAGGCTGTGGAGTTGGGCTATGTAGAGAGCATAGCGAGGGAGACGGTGCGTCAGAGCTTGAAAAAAACGAACTTAAACCGTGGAAGAACAAGGCGTGGTGCATCCCGGAACTGAGTGGGGAGTTCGTGGCACGGATGGAAGATGTACTGGACCTGTACGAGGAGGAATACGACACTGAGCGACCGCTGGTCTGCTTCGATGAGACATCCAAGCAGTTGATCGCGCACACGAGAACGCCGATTGAAGCCGAGCCTGGGAGATTGGAACGCATAGACTATGAGTACAGGCGCAACGGCACGCGCAACCTGTTCGTGTTCTGCGAGCCCAAGGGTGGATGGAGGCACGTGGAGGTCACGGAGCGACGCACTGCTGTGGACTTTGCCGAGCAGATGAAGTGGCTGGTGGATCGAGCGTATCCCGACGCTAGGGTGATCAGGGTGGTACTGGACAATCTGAATACTCATAAGCTCGGCTCTCTGTATGAGGCATACGAGCCTGTGGAGGCGCGGCGTATAGCGCGACGACTGGAGTTCCATTACACGCCCAAGCACGGTAGTTGGCTGAATATGGCGGAGATAGAGTTGAGCGTCTTCGGCAAGCAGTGTCTGAAGGGACGCCTTGGCGATGAGGAGACGCTCAGGCGGCATATAGGGGCGCTTGAGCGGGAGCGAAACGAAGCGGGAGTGACCATAGACTGGCGATTTCGCTCTCAGGATGCTCGCGTGAAGCTCAATCGCATCTACCCGAAGCCAAAGCTATGAACGCTAAAAACCCAACGTGTCATCATCAAGTGGACTCGGTACTAGGCACAAGACAAGGTCCAGCCAATGCACGCTGCCAGAACCCGAGTTACTAGTACTATGACCATCACGGCTACTCGGGGTGTCACCGGCCTCAGCGGTGTCCCCTCTACCGGCAACATACACCTTGCGTTGCCTCCCGATTCCCTTCGACTCAGTAGCCTAAATGTAGGCACTAAGCCCGTACCAAATCTCAACCTCCCTAAGCGACCCAAGACCGTATTCCTAACTTTCCGATATTATCCTCCCCGCCCTTCAGGGGTTCTCGTATTGGGGGCTTCCTCACACCGACGTGCATCGGTGAAAAAGGAGGGGAGGGAATAAGAAATCTCCACCGACAAGTCGGGGACACTTGGACTTGTCAGATATCGCGTCTAGCTGTTTAGCAATACACCTAGCAGAGGAGGTTGATATGAAATTCGATAAGTTACTGGCTCTGATGTTGCCGCTGGTGCTCGTGATGGTGCTGGCGGTTGCGTGTGGGGGCGCTGAACCCCAGCCGGCGGCTCCTGCGGGGGGTATAACCGCCGCGGAGTTGCAGGGCGCAATTGCGGGAATCCAGATTCCGGAAGGCCTGTCTGAGGCCGACGTCAGCAATATAGTCTCGAGCGCGATGGCCGCGCAGCCTGGGATCACCGCCGCGGACCTGCAAACTGCGGTCGATGCTGCGGAGGGTATAACCGCCGCGGAGTTGCAGGCCGCAATCTCGGGAATCGAGATACCGGAAGGCCTGTCTGAGGCCGACGTCAGCAATATAGTCTCGAGCGCGATGTCCGCCCAGCCCGGGATCACCGCCGCGGACGTCAGCAAGATAGTCGCTGACCAGTTGGCCGCGCAGCCTGGGATCACCGCTGCGGATCTGCAAGCTGCGGTCGATGCCGCGGTGGTCACGGCCGTCATGGAGGCAGCTGCAAGTGCCCCCGCGCCAGCTACAACTGCCCCCGCGATGATGGCGATGGAGGCACCCCATGGGACCCTGGATGTTGCTTTCCCTGAGCTCGGCTCCTATCAGATGTACGTCCCCGCGGTCTCCTTTCCCCAGGCGAGCTTGAACATGTTGGCTGCCGCTGACTCGCTGGTCGGCCGAGGCCTGGACTGGGAATTCTACGGCAAGCTGGCCACCTCGTGGGAAGTCTCCCCCGATCAGTTGACCTGGTCATTCCATCTTAGGGAGGGGGTCCCGTTCCACGAGGATTGGGGAGAGTTCACCGCAGAGGACTTGGTATTTTCCATGGAGGCGATTGTAAAAGAGGGCACCATAGCCCCCAGGGGTCAGGAGTATAAACGGACATTTTTCTGTGATGATTGCTCTGTGACAGCGACGGATCGCTATACCGTCGAGACAAATACCGGCGTACCCATCTGGGATGCGATAACTACGTTCCACATTCCCGGCTCAGACCCAGTTTATGCCATGAGCAAGAAGCAGGTGACAGAGCTGGAGAAATCGATAGGATTGGACGCGGCCAACGAGCTGGTAGTCAGTACCGGACCCTGGAAGATAGCGGAAAACCGGCCCAGCGAGTACTGGCATTTCGAGGCGGTGCTGGACCACTACCTGAAGACCCCCTTCTTCGCCGAGATGAGGTTCTGGGAATTACCCGAGGAATCCACCCGGATAGCCAACTTCCAGACGCGCAGGATAGATACTTTTACGGCAGTCCCAGACTCAATAACGTTACTGGCGAATACCCCTGGCACCATGTTCATGGCCCAGAAAGGCGCCGTCGAGCAGCACCTCTTGTTCTATGGCCAGTACTACACTAGCGCCGATCCTTCGACATGCCCTGGGGAACCTACCAGTAATTTCCCCCCGCCTTATCCAAAAACTGATAGATGCCCCACCTCCGGGTGGGACCCCGACTCGCCCTGGGTCTCCGCCAACCCCGACATGGACTCTTCCGAGTGGGACGCGGCCCGGAAAGTGCGCTTGGCCATGCATTTAGCCATAGATAGGGAAAAGCTTATCGAGGAGCTCCTCCATGGTGAGGCGGTCCCCCTCCCAATGCAGGGGTGGTCCAATCAAGAGTTCAAGCCCGAATGGGTGCGGGAGTACGATCCGGCGCAGTCCAAGCAGCTTCTAGCCGAGGCGGGCTATCCCGACGGCTTCGAAATGGAACTTATCCCCATGCTCAGGGGTGCGCCTTCCGAGGCCGAGGCCTGCGAGGCCATAGCCGCCATGTGGGAGGCAGTTGGCCTTGACGTCAACCTTCAGAATATTCCTTTCAATACCGTCGTAGAGAAGCAGTTGGACTACACGGCAAAGGGTTATGTAGCCTGCAACGCCTCTGGAGCCTTTATAGAACCCATGTGGCTGGACTCCAAAATGTATCTGGCCGATGGGGGCTGGAGCCCTGGCATGAACCACCCCATCACGTCGAGGTTGTTTGTCGACGCCTTCAACACATTCGACAAGGAAGAGCGCTGGAAACTATCGCTGGAAGCAGGACAATTAATGTGGGACAACGTCCTGGACCACGGGTTGTGGACAGCCAACCAGATACACGCGCTGGGCCCCGAAGTAGGTGACTGGGAGGAGCATCTGGACACCGGAAACCCACGACGGATAAGCGCCCTTGAATGGGCACCCCATCGGTAGTGAGCGACTAAATCTAGACCGCTAAGGTCCTAAGCCGACCCACACAACATGCCCCGCCTGACGTATCAGGCGGGGCATGTTGTGTGCGCCCATATTAATGGCCGGTAGTTGGAAACACCTCTGGTTACGGCAAAGTAGCGAAAAAGCCAAGATCGCCGGAATCAACGCCGCCAGGATTCACCGTCTGAATTAGTCCGGCACATCCGGGGGAGTTAAATGGGAAACGGCGATTATGACAGTTTTGGGGTCGTCCAGCGCAAATAGGCTGCCCAAAGGGGCAACTTGGGCAGAGACAGGCGATTCTGGGCTCACTACGCCACTACACAACCATTGGCCAACGCGTCGCCCAATGCTCCCCGGACTACACGGACGAGCTTTCGGCCGATGGGTTCGAACCGGCTCCGCCACGCCCCCGACACTCCGCACGAGACCGTTGGACGCGTGGGGTAGCCTAGATCTTCGGCGCGGTCCAGCGATCAGGTTGAGCAGTTTGCAGAGAAGATTCGTGAGCTGGGAGGCGAGGCACTTGCAGTGCAGGCAGATGTTTCGAGCGAGGTCGACGTTTCCCGAATGGTTAACACAACCTTCAAAACGTGGGGCCAGATCGATATACTCGTCAATTACACTGCCACCATCCTGCCCAGAATAGATGTAGAGGATATTGAGCCTGACCAGTGGCGTGGGGTGATTGACCTGAACCTGACCGGTTCCTTCCTCCGCGCCGGAGCAGTGTTCCCTCATATGATCAAGAGGAAGACCGCCAAGATCATCACCATTTCCAGCATGGGTGGCAGGAAGGGAGCGCGAGGTGAAGGCCCCTACTATGCCTCCAAAGCGGCACTGAACAATTTCACGGAGACACTCGTGGCAGAGACGTATGATCATGGGATAGATGTGAACTACATCTGCCCTGGCGCTGTCGAGACTGAGATGATACGCATCCTAACCCGCGGAAATTCGGCAAGTAGGCTGATGCGCCCCAAGGAGATCGCGGCCGCTGCCCAATTCCTCGCCAGTAATGAGAGCTCATCAATCACAGATACCGTGATAGACGCTGCCGGCCCCTCGACCACATCATTCCAGATTGACTGATGAGCTGACAAGAGAAGCGGCTAGTCTTAAATTACATCAACCACTTCGGATACACCAAGCTCATCGAAGTCGATTCCTGCATCAGTGTTACCTTCGGTCAGGAAAGTACCGAGCATCTCCTCAAGAAAAGGATTGGTGATTGACGCAGGATTAGCCGGCAACGTCGCTAGGCACCCACAAGCTCTCTGAGCCGGTTCGTGAAGTGCTTGTAGTTCTCCCACGGCACATCGGGCGGCACATTATGCTCATGTCCCGGGACGTAACCGCCGAGAGGGAGCATGCGCTTGGCCTGATCCAGCTCCCTCTCGATGGACTCTCTGTCCTGGGCTAGGGCGCGCTTGTCCAGGCCGCCTAAGATACCAAGCCGCGGATACAGCCGTTGGTACTCTTTTAGCGCTAATACCTCTTTTAGCGCAAATAAGGTATACTGGCGGCGAGGCATACCCGTGACGCCATTTAGACGGTAAGTTGCGCAGGCCCATTGGCGTGGATCGGAGGAATGCCTAGGGGTGCACCAGAAAACTGTCTAGATCTGGAAACAGGATGAGGTTTCGTGAACGGTTCCGAGCTAGATAATAACGTCATACTACAAGTGGAAGATCTCCACACACACTTCCAGACTCGCTGGGGCACAGTTAAGGCGGTGGACGGGGTCAGCTTCAATCTGCGGCGAGGCGAGACGCTGGGTATCGTTGGAGAGTCCGGTTCCGGGAAATCGGTCACCATGCTGTCGCTGATGCGCCTCGTCCCGTCTCCGCCCGGTCGCATCGTCAGTGGGAAGATAATCCTAGACGGTGAAGATGTGCTAGAACTGCCAGCACACGAAATGACCAATGTCCGGGGCAGCAAGATTGCCCTTATCATCCAGGACCCAATGACCTCCCTCAACCCGGTGTTCAGCATCGGCATCCAGGTGTCCGAGGCTATCCGGATACACCAGGACATTCCGAAGAAGACCATACTGGAGAAGGCGATAGAGGTGTTAAGGAAGGTAAACATACCCGCCGCCGAATCGAGGGTCCGGGACTATCCCCACCAGATGAGCGGCGGGATGCGGCAGCGAGTCGTCGGAGCGATCGGCATTTCATGTGAGCCTTTGGTCCTCATCGCGGACGAGCCCACCACGTCTCTGGATGTAACTATCCAGGCCCAATACCTGAAGCTTTTGAAGGACCTTCAAGAGGAATCGGGCCTATCGCTAATTTTCGTCACCCACGACTTCGGGATCGTGGCTAAGATATGCGACCGGGTGGCGGTGATGTACGCTGGGAAAATTGTGGAAATCGGAAGTGTGCGGGACATCTTCAACAATCCTTCCCATCCGTACACCGAGGCCCTGCTGGCTTCGGTCCCCAGGATGGAAGAAGACGTGGACCGGCTCTACTCTATCGTGGGCCAGCCTCCGGAGTTGCATGACCTGCCGCCGGGCTGCTCCTTCGCCGACAGGTGCCCCTACGTCATGGAGCGGTGCCACGCCGAATTCCCTCCGACTTTACTGGCGGGAGATGGCCATTTCGCTGATTGCTGGAAGCTGGCATGACCATACCGACGACGTTACCAGAGATCTCCGATGGCGGGGACGTGGTCCTGGAGGCCCAGGACGTAAAGAAACACTATCCGGTCACGAAGGGGACTCTGATATCCAGGGTTACCGGTTGGATCAAAGCCGTCGATGGCGTCTCGTTTCAGCTAAGCGCCGGTGAGACCCTGGGGCTCGTGGGAGAATCGGGTTGCGGCAAGACCACCACCGCCAAAATGCTGTTGCTCCTGGAGCGCCCGACTTCAGGCAGCATACTCTTCGAAGGTGAGGAAGTACATCAGAGTAGCACCACAGAATTGAAAGCGTATCGAAGCTCGGTGCAAGCGGTGTTCCAGGACCCCTGGAGCTCGTTGAACCCAAGGATGCGGGTTAAGGACCTGATTGCCGAGCCGATGGTCATCAATGGGCAATTGCCAAAGAAGCAGGTCCAAGAGAGGGTCATCGATCTGCTTCAGGAGGTAGGACTAAGTAGCTACCATGCCAATCTTTACCCCCACGAGTTCAGTGGCGGCCAGCGGCAGCGGTTGGCCATAGCCAGGGCATTGGCGTTGAACCCGAAGGTCATCGTGCTGGATGAGCCGGTGTCGGCCTTGGATGTCTCCATCCGTGCTCAGATTATGAACCTTCTAAAGGATCTGCAAGAAGAACACAATGTGAGCTACCTGCTCATTGCTCACCACCTAGCCACCGTGCGCTACATGTGCAAATACGTGGCGGTGATGTACCTGGGCCAGATCGTGGAATATTCGGAAAAACGGGACCTCTACAACAATCCGCTGCACCCCTATACTAAGGCCCTGATGTCCGCCGCCCTTCCCTCTCATCCGGATATCAAGCAAGAAGAAATAATCCTGCGGGGGGAAGTGCCGTCTCCGTTGAACCCCCCGGAGGGCTGCCGCTTCCATACGCGCTGCCCCTTCGCCATGGACCGGTGCGCCGTGGAGGTGCCCGAGCTGAAGGAGCAGAGCCCCGGGCGTCTGGTCTCCTGCCACCTGTACTAGCCTGGCAATAACCACCGTACCGGATACGGAAAAGGCGCTGGCTCAAGCCACATTGAAAACCCGGGAAGGACTGCGCAGGGTGACCAGACCCGGCGGGGAAGGTTCTGACCCCACCTTCAGCAGCCGGTAGCGGGCTCAAGACATGGGAAAGCCCGCTTGCCTTTTCGGGAAACCGTTGACAGACATCAATTCTGTAGTTAGAGTATCCGTTACAAGAGCGTTACAGTGGCGTTTCGGACTCCGGGAGACGGGGGTCGGACAAGCTCGAATATGTCTTCGGATTAGCGTCATGCTCCCCTGTACCTGGCAATCCTGGTTTTAGAAACAGACCAGCCGCACGCACGTCCCAACCCTCACAAGTCTAGTTACCAGATCGCCCCATACCTGCGAGTCCCAATTATAGGGAGGAGACACCAACCATGAGTTCAGGCAACGGGAAGAAGTCGCTGGTTGTCGTACAGCTATCCGGAGGCAACGACTGTCTAAACACAGTCGTTCCTTACAACGATGGCCAGTATTTCGACTTTAGGTCCACCGTGAGGATCGAACACGACAGCGTGCTGCCGCTTAACGACGAGATCGGTTTCAATCCCGACATGACCCAGATCAAGAGACTCTGGGACGAAGGGAAAGTGGCCGTTATCCAGGGCATCGGCTATCCCAATCCCAACCGGTCCCACTTCCGTTCGATGGACATCTGGCACACAGCAGAGCCGGAAAAGATCGGTACCGAGGGCTGGCTCGGCCGCGCAATAAAGGAGATCGACCCTGCTGGAGAGAACGTACTGACGGGTGTCAACTTTGGCCGGGGGCTACCAAGAGCCCTAGGCATGCGTGGAGTGCCTGTGGCGTCGGTAGGCAACCTGGAGACCTACGGGCTTTTCCCGGACATGGAGGACGAGCGGCGGCGGAAGTACGCCTTGGACGCCTTCTCCAAGATGTATGGCCGCCAGAACGGTGGCGACGCCGTGATGGAGTTCCTGGGCCAAACGGGGACCGATGCGCTCAAAGGCGCAGATATTCTCAGGACCGCGCCGGAGAAGTATGAGTCTTCCGTCGAGTACGCCGCAAACCCCATGGCCGACAGCCTGAAGAGCGTGGCACAGGTAATGTTCGCGGACCTGGGGACCCGCATCTTCTACACACAGCGCGGCAGCTTCGACACCCACTCGGGCGAGCTCGCGACCCACTCCAAGCTCTGGCATGAGATCTCCGGTGCGATAGGCGACTTCTACGACGACCTGAAAGAGCATGACAAGGAAAATGACACCGTCATCCTCGTGTTCTCGGAGTTCGGACGCCGGATCAAGGACAACGGCTCGGGCACCGACCATGGCTCAGGCGGAGTTGCCTTCGTAATCGGGGGCGATGTCAACGGCGGCCTTTACGGCGAGTACCCCTCCATCAAAGAAGAGGAGCATCTGGAAGGCGACCTCCACTTCAATAACGACTTCAGGTCCACATACTCCACGATTCTCGAGAGGACGCTGGACCTGGAGGCGGCGCCGATCGTGAACGGCCAGTTCGAGCAGTTCGACTTCGTAAGTAAATAACTACCCAGATAGGACAATCCCTCGGAAGAAACGTCAGCCGACTATCAGCGCGTCGCAGGTGCGGCAGCTCCTCAGCACCGAACACGAAGGATGCTGAGAAGTCAGATGCCAATTCCCGCATCTCGTTGCGGCGGCGACAAGACAATACAGCAGTAGGGTACAAGACCGGCCTGTCCCTGTTTCGGCAGCAGTAACTTCACTAGGCCGGTAGGTTCCCCATTTTGCTAAGCTCGCTCCCTGCGTGTAATTATACGGCAGATAGAGAGGCACGAAAATAGCTCTGTTTCAAGTCATTTGTTCGTGGAGGCGACGCGAAGTTAACTCTGTATAATTTCTCGTAAAGCTAGGAGTCGTGCCGGGTCATCCGGAACTGGTAGCCGCGTTCAGGATGGCGCTGTCCTTCCGAAGTGTTGTCTGGGACGTCTCATAGATGTTCACACGTCAACCGTGTGGCGTTGTGCAGTAGGTGGTCGACAAAGCGGAGGCAGTTCGGGGCAATATCGCCCAGGCGCCAGGTTGGCGCCTACACGCTGCGTCACAGCTACGCTCGACACCTGCTTATGAACGGGATACCGATCATTTACCTGTCGCGCTGCCTGGGGGACTCTTGGATTCAAACAATTCGTCAAGGCGAGTCAGCGCCTCGTCAAGGCGGCCGTTCTTATCATCGAAGATGAGTGTTTCGCCCGTGCTGGAGCCTATCGAGGCAAACGCATGGATGCGTTGGTCACGACGGCCTACTTCAAGGTCCAGGGACAGGCAGTCGAGCAACGACGCAGGAGAATTGCCGTCGTTGCCTCGCCTCAGGATGTTTGGTATCCAGTTCATGCGGTCTGTCTGTCCAGATATGCCCAGCCGTTCAATTCCCAATAAGCTACAGAAAGACCTGGAAGTTCACAAGGGGCAGAGAGGTTGACAAGGAAACCTCTATTCGCTGTGCAGCGACTCTAGTTTGTATGTGACAGGATCGACGAGGCTTACAGGAATGCGAAGTTGGGGGGGTATCTGATTTCCAGGCCCACGCCTACGCTACCATCCCATCCATCCAGCGCAAGAATCCTCATCTCGTCACAGCGCGCCAGGAATTGGAGTCCAACGGCATACCAGACGCTGTTTGAGATGTCGTCCTCATCCAGCGACGCACCGAGCGACAGTGGTGAGAAGACGAGCGTGCGTTGACGGATCAAGTGGCCACAGTACCTGTTTACATTCTCAAACCTGGTCTTCCCTGACACTGGGGTTCTGATGCCCCAATGGTGCCGCCAGGTAAATCTGAGGGCCGTCGAATTTCCTAAATTCGTCCAAGGTGTCAGTGGGCAGGAATCTGGGCAGCGGAACTGTGGTCATTGTAATTCCTCTCAGACAGATGACTCTGCGTGGTAAGTTCCTGTATCGATTACTTTGTGCAAGATGCTGCCATACTTCGCCCCTCAGGGATATGGCTGGCAGATGCTACACGCCATCCCTGACAGAGATATCGTCGTATACACTCATCGTTTTACTGAGTGTCGCGCACGAAGAGGTGCTACAGGTGCCATTATGGGCAGTATACCGTGAAAAGACAGCAGTATATGACGGGTGATCGGCATCAAGAAGAGACAGGAGAAGTTTCGGTGACATCTCTCAGTGGGGCAACAGCGCCAGCGATCTAATTGCCGTTGATCAAAGGCTTGTAGCGATGGCGCTCCCTTAAGTTTGGTCGCGAGCTACGCGATCTGATAATATGACGCTCACGCAGTTAGACTTCTTTGCAGAATATCAACGGACAGGAGGCACAGACATGCCTATCGAGAGGCTATCTCCCGCACTCGATGATATCATCGATTCCGATTGGATCCCCATGATCGACTCCCAGGACTTCAGTTTTGGCGGCCCGGACGGCCCTGCTGAAGGTCCGCTGTGGTGGGTTGACCCGAGCGAAAAATACGGCGGTCATCTGCTTTTCAGTGATATCCATAACGACCGACGCATGCGCTTCACGTTGGATGGCAGACTAGCTGAGGACGGACATAAGTACCTAGGTTCGCTTACCGTGGAAGCGCAGCCTGTCAACCGTCACAACGGGCTAACCCGAGACCTACAAGGACGTCTCATTGCTGCCGAGCACGATGGGCGCCGCATCAGCCGCCTGGAGCACGACGGGTCCACCACTGTCCTAGCCAACCAGTTCCAAGGTCGCCAGCTCAACCGCCCGAACGACGTAGTGGTAAAGTCAGACGGCAGCATCTACTTCACCGATCCGTGGACTTTCCGTCGCCCCCGGGAGCAGTGGGAGCAGACCATTTCCGGCGTCTTCCGCGTATCCGCTGACCTAGGCACACTGACTTTGCTGGTGAGCGATTTTGTCGTGCCTAACGGCCTGGCCTTCTCGCCCGATGAAAGCATCCTCTACATCAACGACTCTAGAAAGGGCATTATTCGGGCCTTTGATGTGCAAGACGACGGTACCCTTACCTTGGGATCCGACCGGCTGTTTGCTGATATGCGTCCTGACGCCAGAGAGGGCGTACCAGACGGCATGAAGGTGGACACTGAAGGCAACATTTATTGCGGCGGTTCCGGTGGTATCCACATCCTCAATCCCGGCGGTGAGCGCCTGGGAATCGTGGTTCACGAACAGCCCGCCACCACTAATCTCTGTTTTGGCGACAACGACTGGAAGTCAGTGTTTTTCACTACGCGTGACAGCATCGGCACAATTAGAGTCAAAATACCCGGCATCCCGGTGCCGGCGAAGTAATACAGCGCCACTCGGATTCGGCGGACGCTTCCTCCTTGGCCGAGCAGCGCTTCCCGCGCTGGGAAGTTGGTGCGAGTCTAGGCGGGTGGTCCGGACTGGCTAACAGGTGGCCGTATCGTCCGGTTTTGGCTGCCAGGGCAGCCACGCCAGAACAATTTCCTCCTTGCGGTCCGCGATTCGAGACACTCTGACGCGTGGCACCCGTGATTCACCGCAGCTCCGGTGTTCATCAGGCCAGAATTCCCTGCTGCTCCATCCGTCTTCCCCGGATTGCAGGCGCGCGGATTCTCGAAACCGGCCGGCCACAACATCACTCAATAGCTCCGTAAACCTCTCGATTTCTTCCTCCGGCATTTCATCGCACGCATCGCAACCGCAGTATGGGAAAAAGTCCGTGACCCAACGGCCTACCCGGACGCCAAGTGCAGGGAAGTCGGTGAAAGCAATGGTGATGGGCGCACAAGAATCCTGCAACGGTGTTAGCCTTATTGTTGGTCTGGAAAGCGGGGCCAGTTCCAACTCGGCGTCCATTCCCTCGCCTTCATCCAAGGTTACTTCGTACTCCGTTTGTAGTCGCGCCACGGCCTCAAGAGCCCAGTCGTGCAGCGGCCTGAACCGTTCCGGCTCGGTTATCCGCGAATAGGCGTCAGTGGGTGGTTCATCATTGTCCCAGTCCCAGTTAAATCTTCCCATTACCGTTTCCTCCGATTAACCCTGCTTCCTCTGTACATTCTACAGCAGACATCCATTGAAGTTGATCTTCCAACCGCTGGCTTGGGTCGGATTTAGCTCTGTCGCGCTGGCTGGGGTACTCGTCAATTCAGACGACACTGATCTACCTGGAGCTTGTGCCGGACCCGACGGGTAGCCTGGCGATGGTGCCGTGAAGTTAGATAGAAACATCAGAAGTACCACACGGGACTGAACAGCGGACTGCTGCCCGATGAATCAAGGAGACAGCGACATGACAATGAGCCTGGTCAACTGGAACGTGGAATGGGCCACACCCAGATCACAACACGGACCCCTGAAATCCGCAAACGGATCGCCTGGTATAGACCTGACGTTGTCTGCCTGACCGAAACGCACACAGAGCTGCTGCCCCCAGGCGGGCATGTGATCTGCTCGCAGCCCGACACTGGATACAAGACTAGGGAGAACATGCGGAAGATCATGCTGTGGTCGCGGGAACCCTGGGAGCGCGTTGACGATCTGGGGCATGGGTGCATGCCTCCCGGGCGGTACGTGTCCGGAGTAACGCGGACTCCAGTTGGTGAGGTGACAGTGATCGGAACCTGCATTCCCTGGCGCGGGTCCCGGGCCGAGGCCCGACGAGGGTCTGAACGGAAGAGATTTTGGGAGGACCATGCACGTTACCTGGATGGTCTTTCCGAGCTGCTGAAAGGGGTACAGGACAGGCCGTTGATCGTAACAGGTGACTTCAACCAGAAGATAGGCCAAGGGAGGTTTGTGCCGCGCGATCTGCGGTCAGCATTGCAGGACGCAATGCCCGAGCACGTGACCATTGCCACCTCCGCACTTGGCCACAGGGAGCTAATATCAGAAGTTGTGGAAATTGAAAAGGCGCAGGTAACAGAAAGGGCGTATCCTCCAGGTATCACAAACCGTCGATGAGACGAAAAACTGGAGGAGTACGCCGTGAGGGAAGTATATCAGAACGAAGAAGAGGCGAACGTAGTTGACGACACGCTGGAAGCGATGGTCAGGGAAGGGGCGAGAAGGATGCTCGCGGCAGCACTCGAAGAGGAGGTGAGCGGGTTCCTGGGCAGGGACCGCTATGAGCGGGGCGAGGAGTTCCGCGGATACAGGAACGGTTATCACCGCAGCAGGGAACTGACGGTGGGAGTCTCAGCTGTGGAGGTGAAGGCGCCGAGGGTGTCGGACGTGCCTGCTGAGGTGGCTGGTGGTGGGTTCGAATCGAAGATAGTCAGGCGATATGAGCGCACGAGTCGTCAGACGCAGGATCTGTTTCGGAAGTTGTACTTGGAGGGATTGTCCACCGGAGACTTTGAGCCTGTGTTTCGTGAGTTGGTGGGAGAGACTGCGGCATTGAGTCCGAACGCGATCGTGAGGTTGAAGAGCAAGTGGGAGTCGGAGTATCGGGCGTGGTGTAGCAGGAAGTTGGACGAGTGCAGGTACGCCTACATCTGGGCGGACGGAGTGTACCTGGGAGCCGGAGTGGACAGGGAGAAGACTGCGCTGCTATGCGTGGTGGGGGCAAGGGAGGACGGAGTGAAGGAGTTGCTCGGTATGGAGCTTGGCTATCGTGAGAGCACGGAGAGTTGGTCTGGTGTGCTGAGGAGCTTGAGGGATCGGGGTCTGAGTGCGCCGCTATTGGCGGTGGGAGACGGTGCGCTGGGTCTGTGGGCTGCGCTCGATGCGGGTCATCAGAGGTGCTGGAACCACCGTGCGCTGAACGTGCAGAGCAAGTTGCCGAAGGCGCTGAACTCTGAGGCGCGCAGGCAGTTGAGGGATATGTCGTATGCGCCGACGCGAGTGGAGTGCGAGCGCTTGAGGGACGAGTACGTCTCCGATCTGAGAGCGGATGGTCGCTCAGATGCCGCCGATACGGTGCTTCGGGACTGGGAGTCGTTCGTGAGCTTCTATGACTTCCCGGTCGAGCACTGGGTGCATCTGCGGACAACGAATCCTCTGGAGTCGGTGTTCAGCGCTGTGAGGTTGAGGACAGACGCCACTCGACGGATGAAGAGGCGAGACAGCGCATTGTACCTTGTGTTCAAGGTGTCGCTGAGGCTGAGTGAGCGCTGGCGTCCGCTGAACGGAGGCAGAAACCTGATGGGCTTGCTGGTGGACGGAGCGAAGTTCGAGGACGGTATCTTGGCCGAGCTGCCGGTGAGCGTCGAGGGGGCAGTCGCCGCCTGATGAGCTAAACCACCTGGAGGCAATTTCCACAACATTTGACACAAGCTCGCCACAGGGGTCGCCGGTGCATCGATCACATGGCATTGAGCGAGGAGCTCGCGGCCGAGTCCCTGAGCGTGATCAGCAACATAGCTGGCGATAGAAATTTGTCGGACCACTTCGGCGTTGCCGCCATCCTATCTCTCCAGAGCTCTAGTCCTTGAGCTGATTCGCCTTACTGGTATTGTTTCAAGTTACCTGGTGACGCCGATCGCCGGCGTTGTTCGTCGGTGAGAACGGTCGGTGCGTATTCTGGCTGTGAGTGCTGTGTCTGGAGGGTCATTTTGGACACTTCCTGATTGCGGTATAAGAATCATTAGAAGAGCAATGGGATATCAATCTTTCGGGTCGTAGACTTTCAGCGCGAGCGGAGCCTATTTTCCTTCACGTGTCGGTCTCAGCCGCCGAGGCAAGTGTTGGCCGTTCGCCATTCATTATTGAGCGCCTCCGATTCCGGGTAAGACGTCAGGTTATTCGAACATACAGATTGATTCGCAAATTGAGCTGGGATTGGGACGATAGTGAAACATACCACCACCGTTGAACAAGGGTCCATCTTGACTCACGGCGCAAACTGTTCCCTCTACAAATCCGCAGCGAGTGTACAATGGTCTCATGCAGCAGGAATTCAGAGAACCACTATCAGACGATTGTCCACCCGAAGACGCCGATGAGATTGGAGAGCTACGGGTCGTGTTCAGATTAGTGAGCCAAAACCCACCGACCGAGGATGACTTCAGATCGCAGCGCGCTGAACATCCTAACCGAACATTCCGCAATGTATCTGAGTGCCAGGCACGCGGATTGTCGGTTCATTCCGATGTTCGCGCATCAGAGAACATACTCAGGCTCCCGCATATGCACAGACGCGGAATGGTGATCTGCCAGGTTGTATTGGATGCAGGGGCAGGATATATTCAACAGACAGGAAGGGACCGCAGCCACCACACGTGGTGGCCCCTCGCGAGTTACGACATCTTGAATCACTGCTCAGTAGGTGAAGCGCAATGAAGAAAATCCACCATACTGACACTCTCGTTTACTACGACGGCGCTCAGGTCTTTGAGGGTCGGGATTTTGCAGGCGGTTGCTATATCGGCGTGCTGATAGACTCCCTCGATAGCGCTGACCGTTATGTCGTCACCGGAGTTTCTCCAGAGCAACTGAACAGCTTTCGCGCAGGAGCGCTTGATCTCAGAACACTGATGGTGCAGGGTTCAGAAGACGCCTGGTATCTTACGCAGACCTGCAACGACTTCGCGGGCCCATTGGCGCTCGAAGAGCAAAGTGGATCCATTTCAGATACTGATTACTTGCCGGCAGAGGGCTTCGTGCTGTGCGAGCCGTCTTCATCAGTGCATTGAGAACTGTCCCAGAAGAACTTACCTTCCTATGTCATCGTTCCACTGCTGAGGGTTCTTCTCGATGAATCGGCCTAGGAGTTTCTTGGCTTCATCTGAATCCACATCAATGACCTCGATGCGGTGCCGCCTCAACGTTCCGAACCCATTCGCCTCCGAAAAGTTGCTGGACTCACGGCGACAACCTTCGTTATGCCGAACTGTACGATTGCGCCCGCGCACATGTGGCAGGGCATCAACGTGGAGTACATCGTCATCCCGCGGAAACTCTGTTCGCCTTTGCGGCTTGCATTGTAGAGACAGTTGATCTCGGCGTGCATAATCGAGGCCGAATCTTGCAGTCTGCGATTCCGTCCGGTTGCAACAAGCCGGTTCCCTTCCACGAGCGCGGCCCCAATTGGGATTCCGCCTTCTGCAGCCCCAGTGCGTGCCTCAACCAGCGCCTCTTGCATGAACTCATCCATTTGGGATTCTCCAATTTTGATTATGCACACTAAATTCAGACGAGCCTCTCACTAATTGTCGTCCATTCGCTCGAAAGCAATCTTGTAGGCGTAGAGCTCCACAAGCAGCTTCGCCACACGTAATAGTTCCGCCGATTGTTCCGGCGTAACCCCGGTTTCATAAAAGGAACTGAATCCATTTATGTCATTTCCCTCCGCCAGATAGTTGAACATGGTGTACACAGTCATCCGAGTCCCGTTGAAACGAGGCTGGCCGCTGATATAACCTGTGTCACTGTTGATGACGCTGTCTATTTTCTCCAACAGCCGCTCCTCGATCGCTGCAAATGCCTGCTCACGACTGACTGATGGATAGTCGCGAAGGAATGCGTGCAGATTGTGGACATTATCCAGATAATAATGCACATACTCTACAGGCACGTCCGTACCCTCGAAGACAGGGCCGCCATCCAGGGACTCCGCTACTCCGTCCAGTTCGATAATCAGGGGAATGCTGTCGCCGGGATTAAACTCGACCGTCCTGTCAGGATAGATAAAGATCATCTTACCGCGCGCTATTCTGTGCCTTCCAGTAGCCCTATTGATCAACCTGTCCTGTTGTAGTTCCTGCTAATCGTTAGCCCGAATCCACCGAAGAGTCATGGTATCTCTGCCGGAGCGTGGGTGAAGGACGCGGCAAGGTGGCGGTGCGGGTATGATGCCGACGCTGGAGCGTTCTGAAGGTCCCCGGTCGTGATGTTGAACGCCAATGGAGGCCCACAGTGGCGATTGTGGGTGAAGTTGACGAATCGGTGAGCAGCAGGGGATACTCACGGTCCGGTCCGGCGCGAGTCTGGGGATGAGATGGGTTATGGAGTGTATGGTGGGCAGTCGCCGCCGCTGCCGTCAGCTGTCAGCTCGGTAACGGAATGGTTCGCAGTCTGGCCAGAGCGCGGCCGAACTGTGTTTCCCAGGGCCAGCGCTGGGGAAGATGCAGGGTGAGACGGCGTGCCGAGCGTGTAAGCCGTCCGGCGAGGGAGAAGAATCGTCTGCGCAAGGTCTTGGTGGTGGAGGCTCGTTCTTCCAGTCCGATGCGGGAGGTCCAGCGAGCCAGATTGTGAGCCATCACCTGCACGGCCAACCAGGCGGCGTTGGCTGCGAAGCGCCCTGAGGGCAGATGGTTCAGTCCTACGCCGTACTTCAGGTCGCGGATGGCGTTCTCCACCTCGGCGTGGCGGCGATGGTCGGCCTCCAGTTGGAGGGTGTCGCCCTCTCGGTCCGTGATGAAACCGTGATAGCTGTAGTTGGTGAAGAGCGCCAGTTGAGAGCCGGGCGTGGGCTTCACTCTGCGGACGATGAGTCGCACTGGTGCGGCGTCGGGCTTGCTCTCGAAGGGAGTGTAAATGGTCTCGGCCACATCGGCTGTGCCGTCCATCCAGTAGGGTATGGGTGTCCAGTCCGTCTCTGGTATGGCCTCGATGAGATTGCGCAGTCGGGGGTGCTGTCGGACGGTGATGGAGAAGCGGACATCCATCTTGCGACAGACGGCAACGATGGTGTGGGCATAGAAGCCGCTGTCGGCCCGCACCGTGAGCGCTCCCGTGGCTCCGGCGTAGCGCACTCGCGCCACCGTCTCCCGCAGGAAGTTGGCTGCGCCCCGGGCGGTGTTGGCTCGGCCCTTGCGCAGTCGTGCCATCAGCACGTCGCCGGTTCCTGAGGCAACGGCCAGCAGCGGATGATAGCCCCGCTGGCCGGTGTAGTTGTGATGGCGCGCTCCCTCCTTTGCCAGTCCATAGGTCTCGCAGACCGTCGAGTCTATGTCGATCGTCAGAGGCGAGTCCTCGGGGCCTGCCCCGGCGTCCCAGGCACGCGCCAGAAACTCTCGGCTCACCCGGTCCAACTGTCGCACATGTCCCCAGCGGAAACTGCGTAGGAATGTCCCCAGCGTGGATGGAGCCTTGACCACACAACCCAGTACCGAGGAGGTCCTGCCCGCCCGCAACACGTCGGCATCGTCAATGCAGTCGCCACCGACCAGAGCCGACGCCACCAGGGTCAGTATCTTGTCCCCGGTGTTGGCCCGCCCCGGGGCGTCGCCCAGGTCAACGTGGTTGTCGACGAGTTGGCTCAGACCCAGACGCCCGGCCAGGGTGACCGGCAGGATCAGCCCGGCATTGGCTACCAGGCGGGGATCGTCGAAGGCGATTTGGATGCGGTCAGGGTGGTTACGTGGTAGCATCTGTTGGGTGCTCCTTTTCTGTGACAGGTTTTGTGTTGTAAAACCATTATCTCAGATTCAGAGGTGCACCCTTTTGCTTCTTCAGGAGGCCTCTCACACGCCCCCCTCGGTGGATTGGGGGTTAGGTGACGGCATCGGCTCGTCAAAGGGTTCGCCCTTCAAGTTCACTTCGCGCATCCTTTCTAAGTACCGCTCGAGTTCGATTCGATAATTGTTTTCCGGCGGTCTTGCTTCAATCCTGTCTAGGGCACGAAATACTGTGGCCACCATTGAATTGCGGCCGGCCGGTACAGCGTAGTAGCGCACGGATGCTTCTCGACGGCGATAATGGGCGCCGAGTTTCCATATGTCGTAGTCGTGTTCTCGGGCTATGGCGTCCTTGGCTTCCCACAGTTCTTCGAAGATTTCGTCAGGCAACATCTGGCCCCGTGTTAGTTCATACGGATTGCAGATTACAGGGCTATAGTAGCCTTGCTGCTCACAGACCTCGCGGAAAAGTGGCCCGGTCTCGGGATAGGCAAGACGCCGGATTCGCCATGTCAATAGATACGCGATGTTATGTACGGCCGCCGCCGCGATGTGAATGGCGGCGTTCCGCTCTTCCAATGGTATCGCCTGCCTGTGTATTAGCACATCGGCCAATGCAGTCACATCATCCGTAATCTCCAGCCTGGGTATCCCACCCAGAGCTTCTAGTTGCCGAGCGGCATCTTTCGGATCGCCTTCTCCCGCTTCCTCAATTGTCAGAGCGGAAGTATAAATCTCAAAGTGTGAGCTTTGGGTCTCCCACCACTTGGCCGCGGCAGTCTGCCAATCAACGACGAACAATCTGTCTGTAGCCCTGGAGGACAGATGAAATACCACCGAGGCATCAATGTAAACTGTCCTGTCATATGTCATCTTCTTGCGCTCCCTTATGCTGAATTCAGTAGCTCGCCCACGTCGTTGAGCCAAACCGAATTGCGAAATCGTCTCTGCCGCAAAGAACATCAGCCCCAGGAGATGTCTGTAGTCTTCTTAAGAGCTCAATCGTGTCTTCAATCGTAGCGTCGCCGCTGGGGCCTCCGGATGCGGGTCGTCGGGATCGTAGCCCAGTATGGTCGATTCCAGTATGAACTCCACATCGCCGTTGTTGTAGTGTCTCTTCTTCAACTGCCGCCTCCTTCGCCATGAAATTGCAGCGATAATATCCAGCATAGCAAAGACCGCAATGCGGATACTGACAGGGAGGAACGACGCGACAGCTTGCTGACCGGACGCTACCGATGCCCACTTATGGAAGCAAAGCACTGTTGGAAGCAAAGCACTGTGCTAAAATAAAAGCTCTGGGGTCGATCTATTCAATCCCAGAGGTTCCGGCGGAATTAACGGAGGTGGGGTGGACCCCATAGTTAGGACAACGAAGAGGCCAAGTTAAGAGAGACTCCCGCTGGAAAGTCTGACACTACCTCACGAGATGATAAGGCTGATGCCTGCTCTGGTAAACACCTGAGTGGCCTTCCTTCTGCAAACACCTGAGCCGGAGTCCGATAGCCCAGAGACTGGTGTGGTCGCTCTCGGTTGTACAAGTCCAGGTAAGCGTCAATTCCTCTCCTGGCTTCACTACCATTGCGATAAGCTTTCAGATATACCTCCTCGTATTTGACGCTCCGCCACAAACGCTCTACAAAGATATTGTCCAGGTATCTGCCCTTGCCATCCATGCTGACCTTGATCCCCCGCTCCAGCAGCAGGCCACAGAAGGCTTCACTGGTGAACTGGCTTCCCTGGTCGGTGTTGAAGATCTCCGGCTGTCCTTTGCTCAAGGCTTCTTTCAGGGCCGCGATACAGAAGCCCACCTCCAGAGTATTGGAGAGCCTCCAAGCCAGCACGTATCGGCTGTGCCAGTCCATAATGGCCACGAGGTAAAGGAATCCCCGGGACATGGGCAGGTAGGTGATGTCGGCTGCCCAAACCTGATTGACTCTGTCGACTGCCACTCCTTTGAGCAGGTAAGGGTATATCCTGTGTTCCGGCGCAGGCTTGCTGGTACTGGGCTTGCGGTAGATGGCTTCCAGCCCCATTGCCCGCATCAGTCGCCGTACCCGCTTGCGGTTGACCTGATGCCCCTGAGTCCGGAGCCAGGCCGTCATCCTGCGAGAACCATAATAGGGCGTCTTCAGATACTGCCGGTCCATCCCGGCCATCAGGTCCAGATCCGCCGGGTTAGCCGGTGTCGGCCGGTAGTACACCGCGGAACGGCTGAGCTGCAACAGACGACACTGCTTTACTACCGAAAGCCCGGGGTGTCCTCGGTTCACCATAGCCAGACGCCGGCGCCGGCTCATAGCCCGGACTTGCGCGACAAAAAATCCCGCTCCACCTTGAGTTGCCCAATCTGCTGGTAAAGATGCGCAGTCAGCGCTTCCTGGTCCCTCTCCGCCTTTGAGGTATCGCTGCCGAAGACCTCGGACGCTCCCTGAATCAGGGCTTTCTTCCAAGCATGAATCTGCGTGGGATGAACTTCAAACCGGCTGGCTAACTCAGCAATCGTCTCTTCCCCCTGGAGGGCGGCCAAGGCTACCTTGGCCTTGAACGCCGGGCTGTGCTTCTTTCTGCTCTGCTTCATTTTCCTGCTCCTCTATTTCCATTATTTTAGGAGCGGGGCTCTCTCTTATCCACCTGTCCGATTTATTGGGTCCACCTCAAACACCTACAACCGCACCTTCACCTCATTCAAGGAAATTAGCTGAAACCTCCGCGCCCTTGCGTAACGCCAAAAGGAGACGCCGCAAATGTGCAGAAGCATCAAGACCCTCAGGCGCCCCGACATGCCCGCCACCGACGACGAGTTACACGCCGCAGCCCTCCAGTTCGTACGCAAAATCAGCGGCTACCGCAGGCCCTCCCGCGCCAACGAGCAAGCCTTCAACCAAGCCGCGAACGAGATCGCCCTCACGTCGCGCGCGCTGCTGGATTCGCTGGTAACTCGATGATCAGGCTGGCTGACTGAGTCACTCGCGAACCGCTCCAACTAAAACAGCGCATCGCTCGCATACTGCACCGCCTCCATCAGCGGCGCCGGATACACTCCTAGTCCGACCATGCCCGCGAACAGCGCCCCCAGCACACCCAGCGTCAGGCGCGGCACGGGTATCGGCGCCGCGTCCTCCGCAGGCTCGATGTAAAGCTGCCGCACCACCTGAAGGTAGTAATACAGTGAAATCAGGCTGGAGAATATGGCAATCCCAGCGACCCACAGCAGCCCCTGCGCGGCAGCGGCGTTGAACAGGTAGAACTTGCTCGTGAAGCCCACGAATATCGGCAACCCTGCCAGCGAGAACAGCGACACTGCGAAGACCAGCCCCACCAGCGGCGCGCGCCGAGCAACACCCGCCATGCCGGCAATGTCGTCCCGCCCAGTGATGTTGTAGATAGCTGCAAGACACAGGAACGCCGCCATATTCGTTACGGCATACGCGACAAGGTGCAGCATGATGCCGTTGGACGCAAGGTGCGACAACTCCAGCGATACGCCGCCTGAGCCAGTCGCGGCGAGCGCGGCGACGCCCATCAGCAGGTAGCCCACCTGCCCCACGCTGGAGTACGCCAACAGTCGCTTCAGGTTGCGCTGCGCCAGTGCGACAAGGTTGCCCAGCAGCATCGTTATCACGGCGAGACCTATCAGCAGTATCTGCCACTGCTCCACGATCGGCATGAACGCCTCTGCGAAAAGCCGCAGCACCAGCGCGAACGCCGCAGCCTTCGACCCCACCGCAAGGTGCGCCGTAATCGGTATCGGCGCGCCCTCATAAGCGTCCGGCGCCCACATGTGGAACGGCACCGCAGCTACCTTGAACCCAAGCCCCGCGATTATCAGCGCAATCCCCAGTATCAGCCCCGGACTCAGCGCGTCCGCAGACGAAAGCGCACTGCTAATCTCATCGAACCGAGTTGTGCCCAGCAGCCCATACACCTGGCTGATGCCAAAGAGCAGCAGCGCCGACGAGAAAGCTCCCAGCAGGATGTACTTGGTCGCGCCCTCATTCGACTTCGCGTTGTAGCGGTCGTAAGCCACCAGCACATACAGGCCGAAGCTCAGCAGCTCCAGCGATATGTACGCCGTCAGCAACTCCCCCGACGCCGCAAGCAGCATCATGGCGACCACGGTGAACAGCAGGATGCCATAGTATTCGCCCGGATGCTCCAGGTTGCGCCGCACGAAGTCCACCGACACCAGCACCACCACGCCGCCCAGCGCAATGAAGAACGCCTTGAAGAACAGCGCATACCCATCCACACGGATCACGCCGTCATACAGCGAATCGCTCACCCCCCACAGATACCGCAGCGATACGACGAGCGCCACGACAAGCCCCACAACCGCAACAATCGGCAGCACCCACTTCCGACGCTCCGGCAAAAACAAGTCCAGCCCCAGCACGACAAAAGCCAGGCCGGTGACTATGAACTCAGGGAGCAGGAGTAGGAAGTTGTTGTTCATATTTTCAAGCGCATAATGTACCAATCAGGTCGCGCAGAATTGCGCTAGGCAATCGACAATTGACGCGGGTGTTATTATACCAGCGATGGCGTTGCCTAATGATGCCTGTTTCTACAGCGTGATGCGATGACTCCGACGAACGCACTGCCGCACAACGGACGCCAGCTAAGCACCCTTTCCCGATACCGCCGAATGGAGGACGCTACATGGCTTACAGACCCGGCTTGCCGCGCGGACGCAGCGCCTCCCGAGATGATGACCCACGATATTTCAGGCCCAATTTGCCAGCCATGGGGCGGGATCCGCATGAGACTTTCGAACCCCGTAATGATGAGGGCGATGGAGAGGAGTCGGGTTGCGGCTGCGGTTGCACGATTATCTTCGTCGTATTGATTGCGGTCGTTGTCGCGTTGGTGATGTTCTTCGACTGGGCGCCGTGGGAATATTTCGGCTGGGACGCACCCTGGGAGTACATTAGGGAGTTCTTAGAATAGTCTGGAGAATAGGAAGTCACCCAAACCGCCATAAACGGCAGCAGCCACTTGCGCTCTCGCCCCAGTACCAAAAATCCAGCCCCTGCACGACAAAAGCCAGACCGGTGACGATAAACTCCCGAAGGAGGAGAGGGAAGTTGTTATTCATGTGTTGTTAGAGACTATGAGTATTCCAACCAGTACGAAAATCCAACTCATCGATGAGTTGGAAAGTATTGCGACAGCAAACATCGAAATCATCGCACACATCAGGAATGTGACGATTTGCCCTTTGTCTGTTTGGCCTCGACCTTTCGGTTGTAACCACGCAACGTTGCCTGCGATCAGCCAGCGCATACGCAATAAGAAAAGGATCTTCGTTCAGTTGCTCGATTTCATCGTCAGTCAAGTCGTCTGCGTAGCCTTGCTCAATAACAAAGTCAACCATATCCGCGTTAACGTCCTCGGAGAGCAACATCGCATCTTTGTTATCTTTCAGCCATTTTGCTACAGCATCTTTTTTGGCATCCGTAACTTTGCCATATACCTCTTGAGGTACTTTCACTCGATTGAGCCTACCCATATGCACCAGCCAATCCCAGAATTGCAGAATTCTGCTGATAGGATAATAATCACGGTTCGCATCTATGAGCACATTCGCGTCAAGAAGATACAGCAAACTTATTTATCCTATCCGAGTTCGACAAGGCTCTGCACTTGATGAGGCTTGACACCCAAAACGGTAGCGGCCTTTGTCGTTGACAAGGCTCCCGCAGCCATCATCCGTCCGACCAACGCTATCAAGCCGTTTCCCGTGCGGTGCCGACGGGTTACATAGTAATCTCCTCCACCGCCTGCTCGTCTCTGGTGTTTCCGGCGATTGGTTCGGTTGGCAAGCCACTGTTGGCGGAAGAGGCTTGAAAGCTGCCCATAGGTCGGCTGGTCTATTTCTCCAATGCGATATGCCCTGTAAGCAACCATCGTGCGACTCAGATTGTAATCTCCTGCAAAATCGCTTATCTGATCCGCAATTGCGTCAGTGCTGCTGATACTGTCTAGGCTGAGTTCTCGTATTTCCCTATCGTGCAGGAAAAACCTTCCTGCTATATCGTCACAGAATCGTTCAATATCGTTTTCCGTTCGAGCACCGCTAATACCCGTTTGTCCCAAGAGAAGATGAACCAATTCGTGCAGAAGGGTGAAAGACCAAGCTGTCCTTGCGTCATACTCATTAATAACCACAAACGGCGCTATTTCATCGGCAATAGAGAATCCCCGAAAGACTTCTGTGCCAATCTCGGTGTGATGAGTCCCCAGGTTTCCCTTAAGGAGCACAAACACGCCCGCACTCTCTGCAGCTGAACGCAGTACGGCGAATGCATCGTCTGGGCCAGACTGCGCACGATACTCAGTACGCTTCACATTGAGCAATGCCCGCAGCGATTCAATAATTGCTTGCCAACCATCTGACATTTCATGGGAGTTGACAAAGACAACAGGCTCTGCCTCATCTTCATCGTCCAGGACAGCGCGCACCATGCTTTGGCGTGCCGTTACATCCCGTATAAGGGCATCAAGAATGGCATCGTCCGTGGCAGAGCGATCGGTTGACAGCGTGCGAAAATCGGCGCCGCGGTTGCCTTTTCGTGGCGGCTTCGAAAGGTAAAACGCGAGCAACGGCCGATGATACTGCTTGGACATCCTGATGAGCATGGGGCGTGTCGGCGCAACAGCGCCAGTTTCAAGCGCCGCCAGCCGCTCTTCAGCCTCTATTCCATAAGCAGCACGTATGTTGAGCTTTTTGACAGCATCCTCAGGCGTTAGACCTGCCGTCTCACGCGCCCAGGTTAGTATTTCAGGATTGACTTCAGGCATAACTCAACTGCCTTGTCAGAATGTGTGCCGTATAGAGCATTTTACACCTTGATAGCGAAAATGTGGGTTATCACCTCACCCAAACCGCGCCAGCACCTCCGCAACACCCCCGTTGATAACCCGCAGGAAGGGAAACGGAAACAGCCCCACCAGCAGCACGAACGCCGTCAGCACAGACGCCGCTAATACCTCTGTACGTGTGGCGTCCATAGATTTCGGTGCCGCTTCGCTTAGTGCGACTGCTTGCGCTAACTCACCTCCACTGCCATCGGATGGCAGCCCGCCGATCGCTTCTTCACTGTGCGCCGCCGACTCCACCTCTTCCGGCAGCGGCCCTATCGGTCCAAAGAACACCTTCGCCAGCAGCCGCAGAATGTACACCGCCGTTATCGCCGCGCCTATGACGCCCAGCACGCCGAGTATCGGGTACGTCTTGAACAGACCCAGGAACACCAGCAGTTCCGCGACGAACCCGCTCAGCCCCGGCAGTCCCAGCGAAGTCAGCCCGGCGATGGTGAAGAACACCGCCGTCACGCCCATCCGCTTCGCTAGTCCGTCCAGCACCAGCATATCGCGCGTGTGCGTGCGGTCATACACCACGCCCACGACGGCAAAGAAGAGCGCAGTCATTATGCCGTGAGAGAACATCTGCAACACCGCGCCGCTCAGCCCCAGCGGATGCAGCGTGGCGATGCCCATCACCACATATCCCATGTGGCTCACGCTCGAATACCCGATAACATACTTCAGGTCCGACTGCCCCATCGCCGAGATTGCGCCGTAGATGACATTCACCGTGCCAAGCCCGACCAGCGCAGGCATCCAGAACTCCGCGCCCTCCGGCAGTATGACCATACCAACACGAATGATGCCGAACGCGCCCAACTTCATCAGCACGCCCGCATGCACCATGCTCACCGCAGTCGGCGCAGCCACATGTCCGTCCGGCGACCATGTGTGAAACGGCCACAGCCCTGCGAGTATGCCAAACCCGATTGCAAGGAACGGGAAGAAGATTTTCTGAAAAGTTGGCGAGTACTCCACCACCGCAAGGCGCCTGATGTCAAAAGTGCCTAGGTTCGCCTCCACGAAGATAGCCATCAGCGCGACCCATATCAGCACGCTGCCTGCCACCAAGTACAGCGTCAGCTTCATCGCGCTGTACTCCTTCGTGCGGCTGAACTTCGGGAATTGGCTGCTGCTCCCCCACACGCCGATGAGCAGGTACATCGGCAGCACCGAAAGCTCGTAGAAGAAGAAAAAGAAGAACAGGTCGTATGAAGCGAACACCCCGAACACGCCCGCAAGCAGCAGAAAGTACAGGATGAAGAAATCCTTGTTCCACGACTTGATGGACCACGACACCAGCACACCCGTGAACATCACGATGCCCGTCAGCAGCACCATAGGCGCGGCTACGCCATCCACTCCCAGCGTCAGCGATATTCCGATGTCCCCGAACTTCCACGGACCCGGTATGCTCAGCCACCGCCATGTGCTGTCGAAGCGCGCGCCGTCCCCATCGAAGTAGTACCGCGCGAACACATAAAACGACAGCAGGATCACCACCAAGCCGAAAGCAGTCGCCGTCCCGCGTATCGCCCCGTCTCGCGCGCTTGGCGTAGCCATAATCACCACCGCCCCAACCATCGGCAGCGCGATTATCGCAAGCAAAATATGCTGGTCAAAAAATGGCATGCGCTTATTTTACATGCTAGGAAGGTATTAAGGGGATAGTTTTAAACAAAGTCAGGTAGCCTTCGGAATCTCTAGCGGCAGTTGACGCTCTTCACTCCTTCATCGGCGCACCGCCCACTCCGCCCCCATCCTTGCTTTCACCCACAACGCAGGTATAATCACCATAATTTACTCTAGCAGCCCGTCTGAGGATTACTTAGCGTCCCTTAGGTGCAGACGAGGTCAGACGGCGACAACCATTTTTGTCGGGTGCAGCCACTGACGGAGCAATAGCTTCGTACGCCTTACTGTGCTTAGCATCTCGGCGATGATGCGGACACTTCCCGCAAAGTTGTTGGTCGGTGTTTCGCGAGGCTGGTCTGCCCCAAATCGGAACAGTTTGAGCAGGTTGTGGCCGGTGCAGATCAGCGACCACTCGCCGCTGACCTTCTCCAGGCCCCGTAGCAGGAACTGGCGGAAGCCTCGGACCTGCTTGATCTGGCCGAATACCGGCTCCACCGTTTGCATCCGAAAGGCGTAACGTTGCCGGCCCCGTTTGGTCTGTAACTTCCGGCGCATCCGATCCCTGGTAGACAGATGACTGGGTATGCGACCCCGGGGCGCGGACGGCGGCACTCTGCCGTGGCGGGTCTGCTCCGGCGCGATGAACGGGTCCACGCACAGCCCGTAGAGACCTTCAACCGCCTGCGCCGAGTAGTAACCGGCGTCGGCGGATACCTCTTTGGGCACTGCGCCGACGTTGCTGATCGCCTCCTCCACCATCGCCACCGCCTGCTGCTTGTCCGAAGTCCTGTTGGTGGCGTGAGCCGCCACGATCACCTGATGGGCACTGTCCACCACCGCTTGACAGTTGTAAGCTTGCACAAAGTCCCGCCCGCCCGGCGCCGGCATGATGCGCGACTCAGGATCGGTGAAGTTGCGCTGGGCTTTGTCGTCGGGCACCCCGGAATGCTCCTTGCCCTCGGCCTGCTCCGCCGCCGCCTGAGCTTCAGCTTCTAACGCCGCCATCGCCTCCCGTATCTTCTCCAACCGCCCCTCCCGAAAGGCCAACTCCTGCGGCAACTCATCTCCGCGCTTACCTTGTCCGTACCGAAGGTCCTCCTCGTCATCAACCTCCTGGGCACGCCGCAGCAACTCCTCCACCTCCGCCGATAACTGCGCTTCCTTCCCTTTCATCCGACCGTAACTCATCGCCTTGTGCCTGGATGCGTTGGCCCTCACCTTGGTACCGTCCAACGCCACGTGACCCAGTTTCACCAGCCCCGCCTGCCCGCACAACGCCAATACCCGCAAGAACAGGCCTGACAGCGCATCCAGATTGTCCTTGCGAAAGTCCGAGATGGTGCGGAAATCCGGCATGTTGTTCGCCGCCAACACCCGGAACGCTATGTCCTCGTGCAGCCGCTGGGCAATCCGCCGTGAGGACGCCACCCCGACGCAGTAGCCGTAGAGCAGCACCTTGACCATCATCCGTGGATGATATGGTGGCCCACCTCTGCTCTCACGCTCGTAGCGGGCAGTGATCTCAGACAACTCCAATTCGTCCACGACGTCTGAGATAAAGTACGCCAGATGGTCATCCGGCAACCACTCCCGCATTGCAGCAGGCAACAGCATCTGCTGGTCTGGATCATAGGCACGGTAGGTCTTGCTCATCGCAGGCTCCACTCTACTGAATTGAGCTTATTATACATCCAAATCACTCAACTACCGCGTTTCTCGGACGGGCTGCTAGCTTATGGCTTGTTCGCCGCCCGCGTGAACCACAAGTCAGGCGACTTTCAAAGGCGAACCGCTGTGTACGACATTCCTGCCGCCAACCCGTTTCTCAAAGAAATCTTTTCCCTCGTTGCAGGGTACAGGGCCGAAAGCGAACCATTCATCGGCTTTGTGGACGACCTGGCGCAGCTTCTCGCCAACTCCGACATGGAGGCGATACTTTCCGACTTCGGCAAGCGCGGCGTCCGCGAGGACCCGATACTACACTTCTACGAAGACTTCCTCAAAGACTACGACCCAGCCCTGCGCGAAAAGCGCGGCGTCTATTACACTCCCGAACCCGTCATATCCTACATCGTGCGCTCCGTTGACCACCTGCTGCGCGAACGATTCGACTGCCCCGAAGGCTTGGCAGACTATCAGACGGCAGACTACGAAGTGCTTGAAGACATAGATGGAGAGCAAAAGCCGGTCACAAGGCATAATCACCGTGTTCTGGTGCTCGACCCTGCCTGCGGCACCGGCTCATTCCTCTATGCCGTCATAGACCACATCCGAGAGTATTACCGCAGCAGCGGCAATATGGGAGTGTGGAAGGACTATGTGCGCGAACACCTGCTGAAGCGCATCTTCGGCTTCGAGTTGATGATGGCCCCCTACGCAATGTCGCACCTGAAGCTGGGCATGCAACTCGCCGCTCAAGACATGCCCGAAGAACAGCAGATAGATTGGGCTTACGACTTCATCGGCGATGAACGACTCAGCGTATATCTCACCAACACGCTGGAGCAGGCGGAACGGCAGATACCAACGCTATTCAGCCTTGAGCGTGTCATCGCCGATGAAGCCAACTCCGCATCCGAAATCAAGCATGAATTGCCCATCATGGTGGTGCTGGGCAACCCACCCTACTCGGGACATTCGTCCAACGCCAGCCGCATAAACGGCAAACTCACATGGATAGGCGGACTCATCGAAGATTACAAGAGAGTTGACGGCAAGCCGCTTGGCGAGCGAAATCCTAAGTGGCTCCAAGACGACTATGTAAAGTTCATTCGCTTTGGACAGCACCGCATACAGCAGAGCGGCGCGGGCATATTGGCGTTCATCACAAACCACTCATATCTGGACAACCCCACATTCAGGGGCATGCGCCAGCAGTTGATGGACACCTTCACCGACATATATCTGCTTGACCTGCACGGTAACGCCCTGAAGAAAGAAAGCGCGCCCGATGGCAGTGCCGACCAGAATGTATTTGACATACGGCAAGGCGTGGCAATCGCCATATTTGTGAAAGAAGCCGACAAGGTCGCTCCGGCGCAAGTTCACCATGCCGACCTTTACGGAAAGCACGAAGCTAAGTACAAAATCCTGTCGTCGTCCGACTTGGCAACAACCGAATGGGAGCAACTTGAGCCGACAACGCCCAACTACCTATTCAAGCCCTGGGACAATGAACTTGCGGGAGAGTATGAACAGTGGCAGAAGATAACCGAGATTATGCCCGTCAACTCTGTGGGTGTTGTTACCGCTAGGGACAAATTGACCATACATTGGACGCCCGAAGATGTGATAAGAATTGCCAGGGATTTCGCGTTCCTGCCGCCTGAAACCGCAAGAAGCAAGTATAGTCTGGGCAACGATTCTCGCGATTGGAAGATTCACTTTGCACAAGCTGACTTAAAGGACACGGGGATAAAGGATGAACTTATCGCACCTATCTTGTATCGCCCATTCGACAATAGGCATACCTACTACACTGGCAAAAGCCGCGGATTCATGTGTATGCCACGTCAAGAAGTAATGCACCACATGATGGCTGGAGCGAACATTGGGCTGATTACTTGCCGACAACAATCTGAAAAGGGAACCGAATGGAACCGTTGTGGTGTAACTCTTTCGATTCTGGATGAATGTACGATTTCCAATAGGTCCCGTGAGATAAATTACCTCCTTCCTCTCTATATCTACCCATCTGAACAGGAAGTCGCACAGGGATTATACGCGCCCGACCATCGTGAACCCAACCTGTCACCTGAGTTCACCGCTGACTTGGAACAACGACTCAGCTTGCAGTTCATCGCAGACAGTAAGGGCGACCTTACAAAAACCCTCGGGCCGGAGGATGTATTTCACTACATCTACGCCGTATTCCACGCGCCCGAGTATAGAGAACGCTACGACCAATTCTTGCGCGCCGATTTCCCGCGTGTGCCGCTCACCGACGATCCCGACCTATTCCGCGCCCTAGTCGCGCTGGGAAGTCAACTCACTGATGTTCACTTGTTGCGCTCGTCTGTCACAGATTCGCAGCCCGTAGGTTTCCCGATACCGGGCGACAACATTGTGGAAAGCGCCCATCCGAAATACTACGCGCCCGGTGAAACGCCTCTCGGCGAAACAGTGCCAGTTGAGCGCGGCAGGGTCTATATCAGTAAGAGCAATCGAAGGTCAGGCAAGCAAGGGCAATACTTCGACGGCGTGTCGCCCGATGTGTGGGAATCTCGCATCGGCGGCTACCGGCCAATGGAAAAGTGGCTGAAAGACCGTAAAGGGCGCACTCTCACCTTCGACGACATCACGCACTACCAGCGCATGGCCGCCGCGCTGCAAGAGACGATACGCCTGACCGCAGCGATAAATGACGCGATAGTGGACGCGGGGATGTTTGGCTAGAGGTATCGTGGTTCCGCTCCAGAGGGAACTAGCGACTGCGCCATTGCAGGACGCGTGGCCAGTAGGTAATGGAGACGGCGATCGCAAGAGCGCCCAACGCTGCGGCGACAAGGTAGGTGTCTCGGAACGCCAGCACGAACGCCTGTGAAGCATCGGAGTTTCCCGCTTCGTGCAGAGTAAGACGCCCGTCGAACACGCCGCCCATCAATGCGACGCTTGTCACGATGCCCATGCTCATAGACATGGCTATGAGCGCGCCGCCGGTTCCGAGGCGGTCACGTGGCACTGCGCCCATTATCAGTGTCGCGTTCGCCGCCTGAAACACGCCCATCCCGATGCCGCCTACCGCCATCCGCAGCGCGACATCTCCCACTCCCGACTCCGCGGTCAATGTGCTGAACCAGAGCATGGAAGCCGCCGATATTACAAGAGCGGTCGTCGTGAGGTATGCGGGAGGCATTCTGTCAGAAAGCCAGCCTCCGACGGGCGCTACGCTGCCCGCGATTACGGGCGTGAGCATCAGCAGGAAACCCAGCGCCTTCGCATCGACCTTGAGCACGTCGGACACATAGAACGGCAGTATGAACAGGTTCACGAATGTCGCCATGAACATCAGGAAAGATGCCATTATGACAGGCGCAAGCAGCGGATGCGTCAGCATCTTGGGGTCGAGCACAGGACGCGGTACTCTTTGCTCCAATCGTAGTAGTAGGGCGAGTGTGACCGAGCCACCTACTCCTAGAAGCACAACTGTGGGCGAAAGCCAGCCACTCCTGCCTCCCAGCGTGAGAAACAGCACCAGGCAGGCAAGCCCGACGAATGCGAGCGCCGCGCCGCGCAGGTCGAAGCGCTGCCTGCCTTCCGTCTTGTACTCGGAAAGTATTGCGAGCGCAAGTAGGATGGTGATGAGAGTAAGGGGGACACGCGCGAGGAATATCGAGCGCCAGCCGAATGTGTCCACGAGCACGCCGCCGCCAAGGGTCGCGGCAATCATGCCGAGCGTGGATATGGCGGCCATCAATCCCAATGCTTTGCCGCGCTCATCAGACGGGAATATGCTGGTTATCAGCGCGGGAGCGGATGCGGCAATGAGCCCGTTGCCAACCGACTGCATCACCCGCAGTCCAAGCACGAACGGAAGCGTCGGCGCAAGACCTATCAGGAGCACCGCGAGCGCATAAGCCGCCAGTCCGATGATGTAGAAACGCCGCAGGCCATAGACGTCGGCAGCGCCGCCCAGTCCGAGGTGGAGGCTTGTGCTGCCGCCGACGTACAGCACGATTATCCATTGAACGGTGCGGAGGTCCGTGCCCAGGTCGGATGTGATGTCTGGCAGGGCGACATTGACCGCAAGGTCGAGCGAGCAAAGGAACATGCCGAGTGCTGCCGCGACCAGCCCGAGCCACTTGTTCGCTGTCTTGACAGAGGTCGTTTCCGTGACTAAGTCCTATTTTGGCGGGTGGCTGTGCCACTGGTGAGGCTTGGTTCGGATGAACTCTGCCAGCAGCGACTTGGCTTCGTCCAAATCCAGGTCGATGACCTCTACACCATGCCCAACCATCATCTCCAACCCTTCATTGGCTGTCTTCGATTCCGCGACAACTACCTTGGTTATGCCAAATTGGAGGATTGCGCCCGCGCACATGTAGCAGGGCATAAGCGTGGAGTAGAGCGTCATGCCGCCGAAGTCTTTTATGGTCTTGCCAGCGTTGTAGAGACAGTTAATCTCTGCGTGCATAACCGGCGCGGTGTCTTGCAGACGGCGATTGCGCCCAGTAGCTATGAGCGTATCACCATCTACGAGGGCAGCACCGATAGGAACACCGCCTTCCTCTGCACCCAGCCGTGCCTCCTCGAAGGCTGCCCTCATGAAGTCGTCCATTGATTGACCGCTCCTCGTTCAACAGGAATATGTTGTTACCAGCCGAGTGCGTAGCATGCGCGTCTAGGATCGCCGCCCGCGCTGAGAACACCAGTCTGCGGGTCGCGGTGGGCAATCGTTGCGCCCATGCCGCAGGTTGCCGCCTGCACAAATTCACCGTGTCCCAGCGCCCTCAGAGTGTCCCAATTTTGTGCAGGATAGCCCTGCTCAAGCGACACGCGATTGGGGTAATAGACATGGGGATAGAACGAGTCGGGCACGCTTTCCGTTGCGAAGCGCGGCGCCTCCACCGCTTCCTGCGCGTTCATGCCGAACACCAGGGTGTTTAGCATCAGCTGCACATTTGCCTGCGCCTGATGGTCGCCGCCCGGGCAGCCAACCGTCATTACCGGCGTACCGTCCTTGGAGACAATGTAGTTGATGAGCGTAGTTCGCGGGCGCTTGCCCGGCTCCAGCCTGTTCGGATGCCCGTCGATGAAGTTGAGCATTTCGATGCGCGAGCTTAAGGCAGCGCCCTGTTCCGGGAAGAACACGCCTTTGCTGAAAGAGCCGCCGCTTGGCGTGGCGCACACCAGATTTCCGTCGCGATCGATGCAGGCAATATGCGTCGTGCCACTGCTGTTGCCCGACTCGCCCGCGCCGACGCCTACCGGTATCTGCGCCGTCCCGTTCGCCGGCTTGCTGACACCGGAGTACTTCCAGGGATCGCCGGCAGCAGGAAGCTCTGGGCAGGCGCGTTCGGGGTCGATCTGCCCTGCTCGCTCGGCCGCGTACTCCTTTGAGATAAGGCCGTCTATCGGTACCGTGGCGAAGTTCGGGTCGCCGTAGTACGCCTCACGGTCGGCAAATGCGAGCTTTGTCGCTTCCAGCATAGTGTGCGTATAAGCAGGCGAGTTGTGCCCCATAGCCTTTAGATCGAAGCATTCAAGGATATTTAGGATTTGCAGAGCCATGATGCCCTGTGTCCATGTCGAATGGCTGCTTATCTCATGCCCCATGAAGGTTGACTTGATTGGCTCGCCGTATTCGGCTTCGTAGTTAGCAAGGTCGTCTTCGCTTAGTATGCCGCCGACCTGCCGCGAGTGCGCCACGATGCTTTTCGCTATGTCGCCCTTATAGAAGGCATCATTGCCGGCGCGAATGCCGTCTGCGCGGTTGCCTGTGGATGCGTTCTCGGCGGCTACCATCTGTTTCAGCATATTGGCGAGGTCCTTCTGCACCAGCAGAGAGCCTGGCTGTGGGACTTTGCCATTGTCGAAGAAGATGTTCCTGCCGCCGGGCGGGAACAGGTCGAACTGCTCGCGCGTGCCGGGGCTGTCCAGTCGTAGCAGCATGTATTCGTAGTTTGGGAAGCCGAACTCGGCGTTATGGATTGCTGGCGCAAGAACCTCGCCCAGCGTCTTCGTGCCGTAGCGTTCAAGCAATGATGTCAGTGCGGCGATGACGCCGGGCACAGTGAAGGACATCGGCGCATCAGGACCAGGTCCGGTCGGAATTTCGTCGAAGCCGCGAGACTTGTAGAAGTCCACACTCGCCTTGCCCGGCGCGGTGCCTTGTCCGCTGAGGGACAGCAGGTCGCCGCTGCGCGAGTCGTAGAGCATGAAGACGCCTTCGGCAAGCAGCGAGTAGTTGGCGAGCGGCTCGGTAACGCCTGCCGCGAATGTTGCGGCGACAACGGCATCGAAAGCATTGCCGCCGTTAAGCAGCATCCGCATGCCCGCCATCGAAGTAAGGTAGTGGCCGCTGGAGATGACTCCTTGCGTGCCATATACGACAGGCCTGCCGGTTGGGGGGCGCACCATATCGCCCTTGTCGATACTCACATGATTGTCACTTGTAGGCATGGTTTCGTGTCCTCCCTGACCTGTGTATATGTGTATAGGCGTCTTTGTTGTCGGATATAATCCGATAGGCGGGCGGCGATGTCAAACTCGACCGCCCGTTCACTGTGATTCGATTACCGCCGGCGCAACTTTTCCAGCGAGAAGTCGTCGCTGTTTACCCAGTCGCGCTGCGCTTCTTCGCGCTCCAGCACGTCGTTCGCAGCGGCTACGATGTCTCTGGCAATCTCATTCGGTATGGTTACCACGCCATTGGCGTCGGCGTGGATGAGGTCGCCAGGATTCACCAGCACACCACTAATTCGCACCGGTACCTGCGCCTCCATGAATCCAAAGTTGCCATGCGCCGGAACCATGCCGGGCGCGAAGTAGTGGAAGCCCATATCGCGCACGGTGTCTACATCGCGCACGCCACCGTCCGTGACCAGCCCGATCGCGCCCACTCGCATTGATACAGTTGCCAAGCCGTCCCCGAAGTGGCAGCCATGCTTGGGCTTGGAACTCAGGTCTTTCAGAGCCAGCACTACCGGCTTGGGCGACGCATCAATCGCCTCGAAAAGCTGGAAGCGCGCCTCGCGGTCGTGGACCCTGCCGTGCGTGGTGGTGTCCAGCGTGCCGGTGACCGCGTATCCGACCATCACTCCCATTTCAGGAAACATGCAGCGTATATCCCAGCCCATGAAGCCGTCGGTGTTGCTGCGAATATCGAAATGTTCGATGGCGTTCGCAATCGTGGCGGTGTCAATCTGCCGAAGCGCGTCCAGTTCGGCGTCGTTCAGAGGAGCTTGCATGGTAAAATCTCCGCAGAAGATATTCAGTGCATCGGTTGGTCAGTTAAATTGGTTGTCAGTGTATCAGTTTCAGGCGCTGATTGCCGTTGCGAGATACTGATACATCGAGACATTGAGTAACCGACAAACAGACCAACCGAAACACTTTTAGCGAAAGGAAATTGCAAAAGATGGCTGTGAATAAAGTACTTATGACCGGAGCGACAGGCTACATCGCCAACCAGTTGCTGCCGACATTTCGTGAGAACTACGAGATGGTTCTGGTAGACGTGAAGGATGAGAATCCACGAGGCGATAAGGTTGAAGGGGTTGATATCGCCAACCTGATAGACACCGACCGCAGCAACTATGCCCACCTGTTCGAGGGCGTGGACGCTGTAGTGCATCTGGGGTACAAGCGCAGGCAGGGTGATCCGCTCGACCACTTCTTCGATGAGAACGAGAATGTGCAGATGGCGTACAACGTGCTGCGAAGCGCGTATGACGCGGGCGTGCCAAGACTTGCCATCGCAAGTTCCAACCACGCCGCCGACTGGTATGAGCACAACCTGATCCACACGCGCAAGATGGAGTCGCTGGACCCGTTCAGGCTTCCCCTGTCCGACAACTTCTACGGCTGGGCGAAGGCGACATACGAGCACCTGGGATTCCTGTTCGCCTGCGGGCTTGAAGGCTTCGGAGACAGTTCAGGCAGGCAGCAGCACACCGGAGGCGGGTCAACGATGCGGCAGACGGGCGTGGTTATGGTGCGCATCGGCGCGCCGCGCGAGCTTGACCCGGCAATTTATGTGGGCGACCCAGACAACTACAAGCGCGATCTTGGCGCGTACATCAGTCCGCGCGACATCACGCAGTTGTTCCAGAAGGCAATCGAGGCGCCGAGCATCGAGAACGAGCACGGCGTTCCCTGGCAGGTGGTCTATGGCATCAGCAACAACACGCGCGCATTCTGGTCGCTGACGAGCGCGCGCAAGGCGCTGGGCTATGAGCCGGAGGACGACTCGGAGGTCAAGTTCGCGGACGACATCCGCAGGCTTCTGATTGACGGTGGTGCGAATGGTGGTCGGGTTGGGTAGCCGGGTGGCGCATGCTGGCGTGAGATTTGCTGATTTCTTTCTAACAGGCTATCGAGGCACTTAATGGCTGACGAGGAACATATAAAGTGGCTCCTTGAGGGAGTTGATGCTTGGAATGCTAGGCGTAATTCACAGAATTTTCAGCCAAATTTCTGGTCTGCACATATCTATAGGGCATTCCATGAATCAGGAAAACTCAAACGCAACGGCAAAGCGCCGCTCTACAGTTACAATTTAGATGACGCCATTTTCGTAGGTGCTGATCTTAGGAATGTGGATTTTAGTCAAGCCAAACTGCGTCGTGTCAAGTTCCAAGGTGCGTATTTTTTTAAGACCGACTTCTTACAAGCGGACCTAACAGACGCAGAATTCGGTATCGGAAATCTTGGCGACGCGAACCTCAGCTGCACTACGTTGAAACGTACGGATCTAGTCCAGATTGATCTTTCCGGAACAGACCTTACCTGGTCTGAATTTTGGAAAGCAAAACTCTATGAGGCATCAAATGTTGATTTACACTCCATCCCTCGTTTTGGAACCAACTGCACTGTCAATAGCGTCTCTGATTTAATCGCTAAATGCTTTGAGATTAAGAGGGACAGCAAGGATTACACACTGTATTTCAGAGGAGCGCGTGACTGCTCGTGGGATTTGCGACCTTCGGTAATGCGACCTTCGCGTGGGAACCAATTCGAACTTCGTACTAAGCCCGAATCCACCGAAGCACGTTGTGACAGTGCTGTAACGGGACAGGATGGAACCGGGAACGCGATGATCCGGGCGGATTTCGGGTAGGAGGAACCGCCAGTGGGTCACTGGACAGCCACTGGCAGGGGTGGGGAGCACCGACGGATCCTCCGGAGGCGGCGGGGAACCGTCGCCGGTCTGGCCGGCGCGAGTTGAGGAGGCCCTGGTCTGGCCGGTCGATGAGGATGAGGTTGGCGTACCGTTTCCCGGCACCGCCGTCAGACAGGGGCTGGCAGGGAGCGCAGTCGCGCCAGGGCTCCGCTGAACAGGTTCCCCCAAGGCCAGCCCTGCGGGAGATGCAGAGTGAGACGGCGCGCCGAGCGTGTAAGCCGTCCGGCCAGGGCGAAGAAGCGTCGCCTGAGGGTCCTGGTGGTCACCACCTGCTCCCCCAGACCGATGCGGGAGGTCCAGCGGGCCAGGTTGTGGGCCAGCACCTGCACGGCCATCCAGGCGGCGTTGGCGGCAAAGCGCCCTGAGGGCAGATGGTTCAGTCCCACACCGTACTTCAGGTCGCGGATGGCGTTCTCGATCTCGGCGTGTCGGCGATGGTCGGCCTCCAGTTCCAGGGTGTCGCCCTCTCGGTCCGTGATGAAGGCGTGATAGCTGTAGCTGGCAAACAGGGCCAGTTGGGAGCCGGGCGTGGGCCTGACCCTTCGGACGATGAGGCGCACCGGTGTGGTGTCAGGCTCACCCCGGAAGGGCGTGTAAGTGGTCTCGGCAACGTCGGCTGTGCCCTCCATCCAGTAGGGTATGGGCGTCCAGTCCGCCTCTGGTATGGCCTCTATGAGATCGCGCAGACTCCGGTACTGGCGGACGGTGATGGAGAAGCGGACATCGTTGCTGCGGCAGACGGTGACGATGTCGTGGGTGTAGAAGCCGCTGTCGGCCCGCACGGTGAGTTGTCCCGTGGCTCCGGCGTGGCGTACCCGGCTCAGCGTCTCACGCAGGAAGTGTGCGGCGCCCCGGGCGGTGTTGGCCCGCCCCGCTCGCAGCCGCGCCATCAGCACGTCTCCGGTTCCCGCGGCAACGGCCAGCAGCGGATGATAGCCTCGCTGGCCGGTGTAGTTGTGATGGCGCGCTCCCTCCTTGCCCAGTCCGTAGGTCTCGCAGACGGTGGAGTCCAGGTCGATCGTCAGAGGCGAGTCTCCGGGTCCTGCCCCGGCGTCCCAGGCACGCGCCAGCAGTTCCCGGCTCACCCGGTCCAGCTGGCGCACGTGGCCCCAGCGGAAACTGCGCAGGAAGGTCCCCAGGGTGGATGGAGCCTTGACCACACATCCCAGCACCCGCCCGGTCCCGCCACAACGCAGCGCGTCAGCGTCGTCTATGCAGTCGCCCCCGACCAGCGCAGAGGCAACCAGAGTCATCAGCTTGTCGCCGGCGTTGGCTCGACCCGGGGCATCTCCCAGGTCAAGGTGACGGTCAACGAGTTCACCCAGTCCCAGTCGCTGGGCCAGTGTTGCCGGAAGAATCAGCCCGGCATTGGCTACCAGGCGGTGGTCGTCGAAGGTGATGCGGATGCGGTCGGGGTCGTTGCGTGGTAACATCTGTTGAGTGCTCCTTGTTTCGGGTTGGTTTTATGGGCAAAAACCATTATCCCAGATTCAAAGGAGCACTTCTTATGAACCCGCCACCCTCACCATGTCAATGTCTTCGGTGGATTCGGGCTAAGAGCCTGTTCACGATCTTCTTAGAATTAGCGCTGTGAAGGCAAGCACCACCATTTGCAGACTGGTATTGAGCTTTCTTTCGCAGTTCTTCCAGAGCCGGCGGCACTTTTGCAGCCAGGCAAAAGACCGCTCTACCACCCATCGCTTCGGAAGAACCACGAAGGTGTGAAGTTCGTTGCGCTTCACCACTTCCACCGAGGCTCCTAACAGACTTTGCACCGCAGTGGCAAAGGGCTTCCCTGTATAACCCCCATCGACAAGTACCTTTTGCACCTGCCTGAGGTCGGCTCCTCGTTGGTCGAACATCGCCAAAGCCCCGGCACGGTCGGTGACATTGGCGGTGGTCACGTGAATTGCATGCGGCAACCCCTGGGTGTCCACTGCGATGTGTCGCTTGATTCCCGAGACCTTCTTGCCGGCGTCATAGCCCTTGTTCTCGGCGCTGTCAGTGTTCTTAACGCTCTGAGAGTCCACGATGCAGAAGGTCGTCCGCTCTGTCCGTCCATTGCTTTGTCGGGCCTCGCCAACTGATTTTTTTTAAGACTTGCTCCAGAATGGACTCATTAGCCGCCTCGGGTCGCTCGCTCCACTGCCGGAAATACTTGTAGCAAGTGCGCCAATTGGGGAAGTCTGCGGGCAGCATTCGCCACTGGCATCCGCTTTTAAGAAGATACAATACCCCGCAGAAAACATCATACAAGTCCACGGTGCGGGGCTTGGTCCTGCGGCGGGCCGACTCCAACAAGGGGAGAATCCGGGCAAATTGCTCTTGGCTGATGTCGCTGGGATAAGAATGAGACATGATTACCCTCCTGATAATAGTCTCAACCTATTATATTCCAGAGATCGTAGACAGGTTCTAAGGAAAGCCTGATGTTGCTTGAATTGATGTCACGTTCTCCTGAGGATTTCAATGGTATGACATCAGCGCTTGAGCAGTTGGTGCTTGCTCAACACTTCGGCCTCAAGACTAGACTATTGGACGTTTCAAAGAACCCATGCGTGGCATTATTTTCGGCCTGCGATGATCGAGATCCTGCTGGAAGACAACAAGACAATAACAAAGATGGGCGTATTCACGTATTCGCCGTGCCGAGCACGTTGGTGAAACCGTTCAATAGTGACACCATTAGCATCATCACAAACTTTGCCAAACTTGGCCGTGACGACCAGAATCTACTTTAGGGCGTACCGGCACCGATAGTCTAAAGCAGGATCCAAACACGCCGCTCCAGTATCTATATTTACAAGGCATGCACCGACTCTATCAGTTGATTCGTCAAGAGAAGCCACATTTCGAGGAAAGAATCGATCCCAAAGACTTCTTTCGAGTCTTTATAGCGGAACCAAAGCGATCGTTCGAACGTATTCGAGCGCAGGCCGGTGCTTTTCTTATTTCTGCTTTCCATGAACGGTTTGAGCGTGAAGATGTCCTGCAACATAACAAGGATGTACCAGTTTATGACCACTACACGATGGCGATACCGCAAAAGAGCAAGGCAAAGATTCTGCAAGAGCTGAGCCTACTGAATTTCACTCGCGAGACTCTGTATCCTAGTCTTGATGAAGTAGCCAACGCGGTTACCCAGCGATATTTGTAACAAGATCCACTCGCCTATACTGAATCTGCCGAACCTGAAGAAAGAAAACATACCTAATTGAGAACGAACCTGCTTGCAATCCTGCGAGACAGAAGCACAGGCACCGCAGAGTTTCGCATGGCGTCCGACGAGTTGGCGCAAGTGCTTTGCGCGGAGACACTGGCGCGACTGCGTAGGGATGACGGGCATGGGTTGATGCTTGTGCCGGTGCTGCGCGCAGGACTGGCATTGCTGCCCGCGTTTACGAGCGCGATTCCCGATGCGCCGGTTGCATTCATTGGCATCGCGCGAGATGAGGAGACGGCGCAGCCGGACCTGTACTACACTCGATTTCCAGAAGCAATGCCGTCTCGGGCGCTCATCATAGATCCGATGCTTGCTACTGCGGGAACCACGTGTCTAGTCGCAGAGTTGCTGATGCGCGAGGGGTTTTCGGCAGACGCTATACACTTCGTTGGCGTGCTGGCGTCGCGGGAGGGTATGGACCGCCTTGCCAGCGTAATTCCGCGCGCAAACATCAGCGTTGTTGCGGTTGATCCGGAACTTGACGCGCAGAAATTCATCGTGCCCGGTATTGGCGACTACGGTGACAGGTACTTTGGCACATAGCGCCGAATTCGATGGGCGATGGGGATAACGACTGTGTGCCCCCGCTGTGGTAGAATTACGGCGCAAACGGTAATGACCACTATTGTAGCAATTGCGACAATCATAATTTGAAGTGGCAGAGCTTGAAATGGGAGGAACACCAATGAGACCAAACACGTTAAAGCAGAAGCTGGAGGCGGGCGAATCCACGCTGAGCACGCATATTCTTTCGGCGTGGCCCTCGGTAGTGGAGGCAATTGGGCACACGGGCATCTATGACTATGTGGAGTTCGTGGCGGAGTACGGTTCGTTCGACCTGCACGACCTGGACAACCTGTGCCGCGCCGCTGAACTGCACAACATGGGCTCGATGATCAAGATTGACCAGAGCCACCAGTCGTTCCTGGCGCAGCGCGGTATCGGCGCGGGCTTCACGAGCGTACTGTTCACCGACTGCCGAAGCGCCTCCGATGTGCGCGAGTGCATCCGACAGGCGAAGCCGGATACCCCCGGTATTGATGGCATGTACGGCGTTGCCACCCGCCGCAACACTTACATGGGCTACGGCGGTTCCCCGGAGTATGTGGATTCACTTAACGACGTCGTGATGGCGGTCATGATTGAGAAGAAAGGCGCTGTTGACGAACTCGAAGAGATTCTGGAGATACCAGAGCTTGACATGGTGCAGTGGGGCGGCTCGGACTTCTCGATGAGCATTGGCAAGCCCGGTCAGCGCAATCACCCGGATGTGGTCGCTGCGCAGAAGAAGACCTTCGAGATGGCGATTAAGATGGGTGTCGCTCCGCGCGCAGAGATCCAGTCTCCGGACGATGCGAAAGAGTATCTTGACATGGGTGTGCGCCACTTCTCGATCGGCACAGACCTCGCCATCCTGTACGGCTGGTGGAAGAGCAACGGCGAAGCACTGCTTCGTGTGATGGAAGGTGAATAGGCGCTATCTCCTATGTGCATGATGGGCGAAGTGGCCAAGATAATTGCATAAGTCCCAACGGCTATTCTTCGACGGTAAAAGAGAAGCCGTCAGCATCATGAATAGTGATACTGACGGCTTCCAAACGACACGGGGCAGGCGTGTCGATTTTCAATATAATCTGAAAGAAAGGTGCCGATTGATTAGTCGCTCGGCACCCAAGGCTAAAAGCAGAACCCCGATGCGAATATCGGGGTTCTGCTTGTCAGGTTATATGCGAGGCGTACACAGCAATTTATTTCTAGTGGCTCATACTCTATATGCCATCGCGCCAAAATCTCATTGCCCAATATCGAGGGCAGTTGGCCTTTAGCATTTTGGGCAATCTTGAGATCTATTTCATACCCTATCTATCGTTATTTGGTTGTTAATTCGACACTACAACCTATTCCTCCCAATAGACCTAGCTATCAGCGAATCCAGAATTAAGTTCCCTAATAGCCCAAGAATATGCGGAGTCTTCACTGAGGTAGCCGTAAGGAAGGTTTGCCAATTGCTCAATATCCTCTGGATTGAAAGGCAATGCAGCTGAGACTTGGGAACGTTCTATTATTGAATTTTCGACTATAGCCTCAAACGCTCTTCTGACTAACCGCGGCTCCTCCAGTTGATAGTCTCTGTCTAGCGGCTCTTCCCGGTTCCATCCTCTGCGGTTGTAATTTATGTAAAGACGTCTCGCTTCTTCGCGGTCAATAATTTCCAATTCCTGCGCTCTGTGTATCATCATCTTTATTGAGGTACGCCATTTTGGCTTCAGAACGCGGAACACTTCAAGGCTTGGCGTCGTCATGTCAAAAGCGAAAGTAGTCGCTGGTGTGAGGAAAGCTGCCGCAAATCGGTCAGCCTGCGCCTCGATAAGTCTGAAATATTTCCTGTCTTTAAACTCTAAAGGCGACACATCGCCATGCAGAATCAGATGACCGAGTTCGTGGCACACATTGAACCGCGTTCTAAAGGCTGATTGAGCGTCCGAACCCAGAACGATATAAGGTCGGTTATCGGCTCTGTCCCATGTCGAAAATGCGTCCAGGTTATTCGCCTTCATATCTATCAACGTTACAACAACGCCGTGATTCTCCACTAGAAGTGTCATGTTGCTGATGGGCCCGTCACCCAAATTCCAGAATCGCCTGGCGTCTTTAGCGGCTGATTCAATATCTGCGTCTGAAGTGGATAGCCAATTGGACTGGAAGTGACTTGTTGGTACCTCTGGTTTGGGAAACTCGACAAATCTGTTCAGGTACTGAATGACCTCCCGTAACCATACCCTGCGATGCTGAGCCCGCCTTCTTGTCGCCTTGGTTGCCGATGACCTTGAACGCTCAAAGATTGTTTGTCTAGTAGTGTCCGCCATATCTTTATCAGGTCTCAAAAAAAATTCAATCTTGAAGTTAAGGGCTGCGGTGATTTTCTGCAGGACGTCTGGACTTGGAGAGCTATGCCCTCTTTCGTATAGCGAAATGCCTGACGGTGTTACCCCTATCAACTCTGATAGGGCCACCGCGGTCATTTGGCGAGCTTCTCTCGCTTCTCTTAGTCTGCTACCCACAAAGCCAGGACTGCCTACAGGCATTCAATACTCCTTAAGACCGAATCGTCTCGGTATCAATTCTCTTTCTTGGCTTGATTTTGATATTTTCTTGGATGATTTCAGCATCATCCAACTGATCCGGGAACTGCGCAAGAAAGTCATCAATTTGGAGTGGCTTCCCTGTACATTCGTTGAACTGATTAAGCCCCAATCCACCGAGGGGGGCGTGTGAGAGGCCTCCTGAAGAAGCAAAAGGGTGCACCTCTGAATCTGAGATAATGGTTTTACAACACAAAACCTGTCACAGAAAAGGAGCACCCAACAGATGCTACCACGTAACCACCCTGACCGCATCCAAATCGCCTTCGACGATCCCCGCCTGGTAGCCAATGCCGGGCTGATCCTGCCGGTCACCCTGGCCGGGCGTCTGGGTCTGAGCCAACTCGTCGACAACCACGTTGACCTGGGCGACGCCCCGGGGCGGGCCAACACCGGGGACAAGATACTGACCCTGGTGGCGTCGGCTCTGGTCGGTGGCGACTGCATTGACGATGCCGACGTGTTGCGGGCGGGCAGGACCTCCTCGGTACTGGGTTGTGTGGTCAAGGCTCCATCCACGCTGGGGACATTCCTACGCAGTTTCCGCTGGGGACATGTGCGACAGTTGGACCGGGTGAGCCGAGAGTTTCTGGCGCGTGCCTGGGACGCCGGGGCAGGCCCCGAGGACTCGCCTCTGACGATCGACATAGACTCGACGGTCTGCGAGACCTATGGACTGGCAAAGGAGGGAGCGCGCCATCACAACTACACCGGCCAGCGGGGCTATCATCCGCTGCTGGCCGTTGCCTCAGGAACCGGCGACGTGCTGATGGCACGACTGCGCAAGGGCCGAGCCAACACCGCCCGGGGCGCAGCCAACTTCCTGCGGGAGACGGTGGCGCGAGTGCGCTACGCCGGAGCCACGGGAGCGCTCACGGTGCGGGCCGACAGCGGCTTCTATGCCCACACCATCGTTGCCGTCTGTCGCAAGATGGATGTCCGCTTCTCCATCACCGTCCGACAGCACCCCCGACTGCGCAATCTCATCGAGGCCATACCAGAGACGGACTGGACACCCATACCCTACTGGATGGACGGCACAGCCGATGTGGCCGAGACCATTTACACTCCCTTCGAGAGCAAGCCCGACGCCGCACCAGTGCGACTCATCGTCCGCAGAGTGAAGCCCACGCCCGGCTCTCAACTGGCGCTCTTCACCAACTACAGCTATCACGGTTTCATCACGGACCGAGAGGGCGACACCCTCCAACTGGAGGCCGACCATCGCCGCCACGCCGAGGTGGAGAACGCCATCCGCGACCTGAAGTACGGCGTAGGACTGAACCATCTGCCCTCAGGGCGCTTCGCAGCCAACGCCGCCTGGTTGGCCGTGCAGGTGATGGCTCACATCTGGCTCGCTGGACCTCCCGCATCGGACTGGAAGAACGAGCCTCCACCACCAAGACCTTGCGCAGACGATTCTTCTCCCTCGCCGGACGGCTTACACGCTCGGCACGCCGTCTCACCCTGCATCTTCCCCAGCGCTGGCCCTGGGAAACACAGTTCGGCCGCGCTCTGGCCAGACTGCGAACCATTCCGTTACCGAGCTGACAGCTGACGGCAGCGGCGACGACTGCCCACCATACACTCCATAACCCATCTCATCCCCAGACTCGCGCCGGACCGGACCGTGAGTATCCCCTGCTGCTCACCGATTCGTCAACTTCACCCACAATCGCCACTGTGGGCCTCCATTGGCGTTCAACATCACGACCGGGGACCTTCAGAACGCTCCAGCGTCGGCATCATACCCGCACCGCCACCTTGCCGCGTCCTTCACCCACGCTCCGGCAGAGATACCATGACTCTTCGGTGGATTCGGGTTAAGGAAGGCAACAATCGTGAAACCGTGTTGTTCACGGTCATCGACACTGGGTCCATGCAGAATTTGGATGTAAGTCTCGATGGAGTCCATTTGCTCAGGCGGTAATGGAACGAAGTTGTCACCTGCGTCTATCTTGAAAGAGCCTTGACGTGAGGCGTATTCTTCTCTGAATAGTGCTGGGCGTGCTCGTACATGTTCATTGGGAACTGCAGAAACTGTCATGAGTACGTCTTCAATGCGGACTACAACGTGATGTGCTGTGTTGTTCTTATTGGGCCTTAACTCAACTGTTATATTCGGGTCGCTTTCATTTAGTCGGTAGGTGCGATTCATCACGTTGTGCACCAGAAATTGTCCGAACGCAGATTGAGTTATGCGGGTGTCATACCCTGCGGCCGCAATTTGTCGGCGTGTGTCTGCCCAACCGTCAAAGATAGCGAGTTTTATAGCAATTAGAGCGTCTCTAGTCTTTACTTGAAATACTGACCCCATTCATGCACCATCCTTAACTTGATGTTCATATTTACCATGATGCACAAAGTGATAGTTAAATTCAAGTATGTTGGCGCTCAACCAATGTCCTGTTTTCCGGAGAGGAGTTCAGAACTAATCTGAGGTTGCCAAAGGGCATCTATTTGCGCCATACACGACCACAGCCAGCCGCCATGCAGTTCTGACAAGGGTTGCAGTTCCCATTATCTCCATACGTCGCAATGCGAAGGGCAGGCTTTATGAGGGTCTTTATACCGAACAGTCATCACTATCATGTCCCATGATATGTCGGGCGCCATTTTCACCCTCGAAGGACGACTTGAGGACTAATGAATTTTCTCGTAGCCCTATTATCCTTGCCTAACTTCCAGTGTGCGACTACAATTATATGAAGTGTCGGGGCGTAGCGCAGTCGGGAGCGCGCCACGTTCGGGACGTGGAGGTCGCTGGTTCAAGTCCAGTCGCCCCGACCATTAAATTGCCTAGAATTACGCCGCATTCATTACATTGGCTCGACAATCATTTGTTAATGTAATAGAATGCAGCGTTATTTATTGACAACTCCCGTTGAACTTTGCTAATCTCATTCCTACATAGTGGAGCAATAGCGCAAACGCATTGAAGGGGAGTAGTAGGGAAGGCACCAGCCTCAGAGAGTCGGCGGCGGTGTGAGCCGATGCTAGGGACCTTCCAGAACTCGCCCCGGAGCGCCCAGCCCGAACAGCAGTGATGTTTGCTGGTCAGTAGGGTTGGTCGGTTGGCAGCCGTTAACAGCCGCCGAGAGGTCCCTTTATGGGGCAAATTGGGTGGTACCGCGAGATTTCAAATCCCGTCCCTTTATCGGACGGGATTTTTTGTTGGCAGTCGTCAGCGAGTAACGGAGGTAATCTATATATGAAAATGAATGGCGGGCAAATGGTCTGCGCGAGCCTGATTCGTGAAGGCGTGGATGTGATATTCGGGCTTCCGGGCGGCGCGATACTGCCCCTGTACCAGACTTTGCCTGAGTTTCCAGCACTACGTCATATACTGGTGCGCCATGAGCAGGGCGCGGCGCATGCCGCGGACGGATACGCTCGCGTTACCGGGCGTCCCGGCGTCGCATGGGCGACATCCGGTCCCGGCGCGACCAACCTCGTTACAGGCATCGCAACGGCGCAGATGGACTCCGTACCAATGGTCGTCATCACAGGACAGGTAGGCAGGGCGGCCATCGGCTCGGACGCGTTCCAGGAGTGCGATACCACAGGCATCACGCTGCCTATAACCAAGCACAACTACCTTGTGATGAGTGCCGAGGAGATTCCCAGGGTAATCAAGGAAGCGTTCTACATCGCAAACACGGGCAGGCCGGGTCCTGTGCTAGTTGACATACCAAAAGATGTATTCACTGAGGTCGCGGAGTTCGTGTACCCGGATGAGATCGACCTGCCAGGGTACAACCCCACGTTGAAACCGCATTCCGGGCAGGTGAGACGCGCCGCTAAGCTCATTGAAGAGGCGGAGCGACCTGTGATCCTCGCCGGGCACGGCGTCATCATCTCCAGAGCTTATGACGAACTACTTGAACTTGCTGAGAAGGCTCAGATACCCGTCATCACTACACTGCTGGGTGTGAGCAGCTTCCCGACCGGACACGTGCTTTCAGCCGGCTGGCCCGGCATGCATGGCATGGCGTATGCCAGCCTTGCCATCGAGGAATCCGACTTACTGATTGCGCTGGGGATGCGCTTCGACGACAGAATTACCGGAGACACTAGTACTTTCGCAGTCAACTCCAAGAAGATACATGTGGACATTGACCCGTCAGAAATTGGCAAGAACATCCCTGTGGATGTGCCGATTGTGGGTGACATTAAGCTCGTATTGCAGGGGCTGAACAAGCGCGTGAAGCCGCTGCTGCACGGCGACTGGCTTGCAAGGATCGACGAACTGAGGCGTGAGCATCCGCTGTTGGGCGCAGATTCGTCTGACAGTCTTGAGATGCGGTATGTAGTGCAGGCGATAGACGAAGCGACTAACGGCAACGCGGTTATCGTTACCGGTGTTGGGCAGCACCAGATGTGGGCGGCACAGTATTATTCGTTCAAGCAGCCCAACTCGCTTGTGTCGTCTTGCGGCTCGGGAGCGATGGGCTATGAGGTGCCGGGAGCGATGGGCGCTCAGGTTGGCGCGGAAGACCGCGTGGTATGGTCGGTCGCCGGTGACGGTGGTTTCCAGATGACGATGGTAGAGCTTGCGACCCTGGTTGAGAACAACATCCCGGTCAAGTTCGCCATAATGAATAACAACTCGCTGGGCATGGTCCGACAGTGGCAGGACTTTTTCTATGAGAAGGATCATGTTGCCACCGTGTACAGCGGAAACCCCGACTTCGTGAAGCTGGCGCAGGCTTTTGGCATGCTCGGTATCCGCGTCAATGAAAAGAGCCAGGTGAACGCGGCGGTAGAGCGGGCGATGCTTCATCCGGGTCCGGTCATCGTTGACTTCGTGATCGAGAACGACGACAACGTGTACCCGATGATACCGGCCGGCATGTCGATACAGCAGCTCATTGAGGAGCCTGCTCCCGTGTTTCAGGAGGTGATCTGATGACGATGATAGCCGAAACCAACAGGCACACGATAACCGCGCTGGTTGAGGACAAGCCCGGCGTGCTGAACCGCGTCGCCAGCATGTTCCGGCGGCGGGGTTTCAACATATCCAGTCTCGCTGTGGGCAACAGCGAGATACCCAATCTGTCGCGCATGACCTTCGTGGTGGAAGGCGACAGCCGCACGGTAGAGCAGGTAACGAAGCATCTGCACAAGCTGATAGATGTCATCAGGGTCTCCGACATCTCTGATGACAATGCCGTTGCGCGCGAGCTTGCCCTCATGCGAATTCACACGACCTCGCAGACTAGAAGCGATGTGATGCAGATTGTCGACCTGTTCCGCGCTAATGTCATAGATGTCGCCAATGACAGCCTAATAGTTGAGGTCGTGGGCGATGAGGAGAAGGTGGATGCTCTGCAGAATCTGCTCGCCCCGTATGGCGTAATGGAGGTGATGCGCACCGGCATCGTCGCGATGACACGAGGCATGAACGCCAACGGTGGCGGCAGCAGGAGAAACGATGGCAGTTCCAGAAGACCTACATTCAACGAATCCGGAAGTGTGTAGGCGAATTACGAAAACTAATCAACCTGAAAGGAAAAACTAAATGGCAAAGATGTACTACGAAGCGGACGCCGATATGTCGCTGGTGGATGGCAAGACCTTCGGCATAATCGGCTATGGCAGCCAGGGACACGCCCACGCACTCAATCTGTACGACAACGGGCTTGATGTGATGGTCGGGCTGTACGAGGGCAGCAGCAGCATCGCGAAGGCGGAGGCAGAAGGACTGAAGGTCGGCATGGTCGCCGAAGTCGCCGAGCAGTCTGACATCATCATGATGCTGATTCCCGATCACCTGCAATCCGAGGTGTATAGGGAGTCTATCCAGCAGCACATGCTCCCCGGCAAGACGCTGATGTTCGCTCATGGCTTCAACATCCACTACGACACTATCCAAGCGCCTGAGGGCGTGGATGTGTCGATGGTCGCGCCCAAGGCTCCCGGACATCGCATGCGCGAGGTTTTCACTAAGGGTTCGGGCGTGCCGGGTCTGCTCGCAGTGCATCAGGACGCTACCGGAAACGCGCATGCCGTCGGCCTCGCATACGCGCGGGGCGTTGGCTGCACACGCGCCGGCGTTCTCGACACAACCTTCAAGGAAGAGACCGAGACTGACCTGTTTGGCGAGCAGGCTGTACTTTGCGGCGGCGTTACCGCGCTCGTCAAGGCAGCCTACGAGACGCTCATCGAGGCGGGCTACCAGCCTGAATCGGCATACTTCGAGTGCATGCACGAGCTGAAACTCATCGTTGACCTGCTGTATCAGGGTGGCATGGGTTATATGCGCTACTCGGTCAGCGACACCGCCGAGTTCGGCGACTACACGCGTGGGCCTGTCGTGGTTGACGCGCAGGTCAAGGAGAACATGAAGGAAGTGCTGGCGCGCATTCAGGACGGCAGTTTCGCCCGCGAGTGGATTGCGGAGAACGATGAGGGCCGCCCAACCTTCTACCGAATGCGCGAGGAGAACGCGGCGCATCCCATCGAAGAAGTCGGCAAGGAATTGCGCGCGATGATGCCGTTCCTGCAGGATGTGGACTAGGGCGATTGTGACACAGTGAGTCAGCCGTTGAACATACAGGCAGTGCTCTTTGACGCTGATGGTGTCTTGCAGGAGCCAGTTAATGGTGGACGCGAGAAACTTGCCTCCCTATGTGGTTCAGCAGTCAGAAAGGACGAATTCCTTGTTGACTTCCTCCAGTCTGAAATGCCGTGTCTGAAAGGAGAAGCTGACTTCGCAGTTACGGTTGCTGAGGTTCTGAAGAAGTGGGATTCACCCTTCAGCGTTGAACAGGCGATTGAAACACATACGAAGATTGTTGCGATGAACCTCGAGTCTTTAGAAGTAGTTCGTGCTCTGAGAAGGTCAGGGGTAGGCGCTTATCTGGCGACTAATCAGCATGAGTATCGGGCGCGGTATATGTCAGAGGTTTTCGGCTATGCAGATATTTTCGACGGCGAGTTTTACTCGTGCAGAGTGGGATCTATGAAACCGAACCCTGACTACTTTCACTCTGTACTGAAGTCGTTGCCTATACCACCTGAACGACTACTGTTCATCGACGACAGGGAGCGGAATGTCGCTGCCGCACAGAGCGTTGGCATTCACGGCGTAGAGTATGAAATTGGAGAGGGTGTGGAGGCATTGCGGAGTATTCTGAGGGACTACGGTCTTGAAATATGCTTGCAGGATGTAAATTAGGGGCATTCTGAAAAAGATGGCACGGCGAAGACAAACAAGGCGAGGAAGCCTGAACGACTTGATTGATGCTGGGCTTCTGCAAATCGGCGAAGAGTTGGCATGTGAACCGCCTAAGCGTATAGGCGGAATTCGCAAGGCGTATCTTCAGGCTGATGGCTTTATAAAAGAAGACAATGGCGACATGAAGTCTCTTGCCCAGTGGTCGAATGCCGTGAAAGACAGATCAAGTAATGCTTGGATAACCGTGACTGCTAGAGGGAAAACGTTAGACTATTTCCGAAAGCAATTCGAGAATGGAATAGAACCACCGCAGAACTCCCGTCCGCCTATAGTCGAAATTGAGTCTGGTGAGCCTCAAAGTGATACTCACTCTGATGTAAAGACTCTGCGTTCGGAAGTGGACGGACTAAAATCGTGGATGGAAAGCCAGGAGTCAGAAATAGCAAGAATTCACAAGAATATAGATGGTCTGCCCATCGCGCTACCTGAAGATGACACAGAAGAAGACATCATCAGGAATTTACGTGAACGCGTACTTAAACTGGAGCCGGGTGAATTTGAGAAATTAGTTGGAGAATACCTGAAATCCAAGGGCTTCATGAATGTTGTGTTAAATGGACGCTCCGGCGATGGCGGTATTGACGGTGAATGTGATATCCCGTTTATCAATGTCAAAGTGGCTTTTCAGGCGAAGCGATACACAACCGCAAACAACATAGGAATTGATCCAGTTCAACGGCTTCAAGGTAGTATGACCGGCAAGTTCGACAGAGGGATATTCATCACGACATCGAATTATACTCCGGCCGCAAGAGGATGGGTTGAAGAGGCGCAGGCGCAAATTACGTTGATTAACGGCGATGAATTGATGAAAGAGATGATAGATTTGGGCTTGGGCGTGAAGGCTGTTACGGTCGTTAAGCATGAGGTGGACGAAGATTTCTTCGCCGACTTGTAGAATGCGCGAAATTACAATAACCCAAGAATCCACTGATAACAGGGAGAAATCACAATGAACCGCACGGAGGCATCATTCGCAGTTCGCCGCGATGACCGGGTCTTGGCATGGCTCGTTCAGGCGGACTGCGTTGTCCTTCGGTAGCCACGTTTCATATTCCGAAATCCGGCTACCGATAACTTAAACACGGACAGGAGAAAGAAATGTCAGACGACAATGTTATTATTTTCGACACGACCCTGCGAGACGGCGAGCAGTCGGCGGGCATCGGGCTGACCACACAGGAGAAGCTGGTGATTGCGCGGCAGTTGGACAGGCTGGGCGTTGATGTAATCGAGGCCGGCTTCGCCGCGAGTTCCCCCGGCGACTTCGAGGCGGTGCAGGCGATAGCGCGTGAGGTGCGCCGCCCCGTGATTGCGTCTCTGGCGCGCTGCGTGCTGCCCGATGTGGACGCCGCATGGAACGCCATCAAGGACGCCGAGCGCCCGCGCATCCATGTGTTCATATCCAGCTCCGATGTGCAGATAATGAACCAACTTCGGAAGAACCCCGAAGAGGTTATGGATATGGCGATAGCCTCAGTGGAGCGCGCCAAGAGCTACTGCGACGATGTGGAGTTCTCGCCGATGGACGCCACACGCACGGACGTCGAGTACCTCTACAAGATGCTGGAGGGCGCGATAGCGGCCGGCGCGACTACTATCAACATTCCCGATACCGTGGGCTATGTCATGCCCTGGGAGTTCCGTGAGCGTATCAGGCTCATCAAGGAGAATGTGCCCAACATCGACAAGGTGACGCTAAGCGTTCACTGCCACAACGACCTTGGGCAGGCGGTCGGCAACAGCCTCGCCGCCGTAGCCGAGGGCGCGCGGCAGGTCGAGGGCTGCATCAACGGGCTGGGCGAGCGTGCAGGAAACGCCGCGCTGGAAGAGGTCATCATGGCGCTGGAGACGCGCAAGGACCTGTACGGCGTCTCCACGAATGTGAACACTCGCCAGATTTACCGCACCAGCCGTCTGGTCAGCGATATCACCGGTTTCGCGGTGCAGCCGAACAAGGCGATAGTGGGCGCTAATTCCTTCCGCCACGCCTCCGGCATCCACCAGGACGGTGTGCTGAAGGATCGCACCACATTTGAGATTATGGATCCGCAGTCGATAGGCTGGCCGAGCAACGAACTTGTGCTGGGCAAGCTCAGCGGCAGGGCAGGGCTGCGGTCACGACTGGACGACCTGGGCTATCACCTGGATCAAGAAAACCTGAACGAGGCGTTCGAGCTGTTCAAAAACCTCGCAGACCGCAAGCCCGAGGTTACGAACGCCGACCTGGTTGCTCTGATGTCCAGCCAGCGCCGAATCGCGGATGTGCCCGCCGTCTATTCACTGGAGCATGTTCAGGTAACCTGCGGCAATCACGATGTGCCGACCGCGACGGTCACGCTTGTTGACAGCGATGACAACTCCAGCACGGACGCCGCCATAGGCACAGGCCCGATAGACGCGGTGTACAAGGCAATCAACCGAATCATCGATGTGCCGAACAGGTTGACAGAGTACCGCGTGGATGCCGTTACCGAGGGCATCGACGCTTTGGGCGATGTTACCATTCGCATCGAGAAGGACGAGCGTGCATACGTCGGGCGCGGCTCGGACACCGACATCATAGTCGCCAGCGCCAAGGCGTACATGAACGCGCTGAACCGACTCATAGCCACCGAGGACATGCGCCCCACTGAGGAGATGCCAATCTCCTAGCGCAACAGGCGAGATTTCAAGCCAACGAGGGCGGCGCAGAAAGCCGCCCTCACGAATATAAAATAAAAGTACAGAACGCGAGGTTTTTGAGACAAATGCCACCGAAGACAATGTTCGAGAAGCTATGGGACAGCCATGTAGTCCACGAGGAAGCCGGGCAGCCGACTATCCTGTATGTTGACCTGCATCTGGTTCACGAAGTTACATCGCCGCAGGCGTTCGACGGGCTGCGTATGACAGGGCGCAAGGTGCGCCGCACCGACCTGACCGTCGCCACCGCCGACCACAACACGCCGACATGGGACCTATCTTTGCCCATCACAGACTCTATCGCAAAGCAGCAACTCGACGCTCTAACCCTCAACTGCGAAGAGTTCGGCATAACGCTCTACGACAGATTCAGTCCGCTTCAGGGCATCGTCCATATCATTGGGCCGGAGCAGGGCTACACGCAGCCGGGGAAGGTCATAGTGTGCGGTGACAGCCACACTTCCACGCACGGCGCGTTCGGCGCGTTCGCAATGGGCATAGGCACTTCCGAGGTCGAGCATGTGCTCGCCACGCAGACGCTGCGCCAGTTCAAGCCCAAGACGATGGAGATTCGCGTCAATGGCACGTTGCCATTAGGCGTTACCGCCAAGGATGTGGTACTCAGTATTATCGGCAAAATAGGCGTTGCTGGTGCGACCGGCCATGTCATTGAGTACACCGGTGAGGTGATACGCTCGATGTCCATGGAAGGCCGTATGACTGTCTGCAACATGTCAATCGAGGGCGGCGGGCGCGCAGGTATGATTGCACCCGATGAGACGACCTTTGAGTATATGCGCGGACGAGCACAGGTGCCGCAGGGCGACGACTTCGATGCTGCAGTCGAAGAATGGCGCAATCTCGCCACCGACGAAGGCGCTGTATATGACAGCCTTGTCGAGATTGATGGCTCCGCTTTGGAGCCGCATGTAACCTGGGGGACGAACCCAGGCATGGTTGCGCCGGTTACGAGCCGAGTGCCTGATCCCAACTCTTATGAGGACGCAGGCGATAAAGAGTCGGTGGGGCGCGCCCTGCAATACATGGGACTGGAGCCGGACACGCCGATACAGGACATAAAGCTGGACAGGGTGTTCATCGGCTCATGCACGAACTCGCGCATTGACGACTTGCGTGCGGCTGCCGAGGTCGCACGTGGTCGCAAGGTGAATGAGAATGTGTACGCGATGGTCGTTCCCGGCTCAGCCGCAATCAAAAAGCAGGCTGAGGAAGAGGGTTTGGATGCTATCTTCAAGGACGCAGGCTTCGACTGGCGTGTGGCAGGCTGCTCGATGTGCCTAGGCATGAACCCGGACATCATTCAGCCGGGTGAGCGCTGCGCTTCCACATCCAACCGCAACTTCGAGGGACGGCAGGGCAAGGGCGGTCGCACGCACTTGGTCAGCCCGGAGATGGCGGCTGCGGCTGCGATCGCGGGGCACTTTGTTGACATCCGGGAGTGGTAGGTCAGCAGGCAGACCGTGAATACGAAGGGCTTGAAGAGCGGTGTGCTTATTCTATCTGTTCTGGCGGTGTTGCCGTTTCTAATTCTGGCATGTTCGCAGCAACAACAGGACGGCGTGCAGCTCTTTGCCGATAACTGCGCGCGCTGTCACGGTGCAATGGCAGACGGCACGAATACCGGGCCGCCCCTGGTACACAGGTTGTACGAACCCGGACATCACGCGGATTTTGCCTTCCAGAGCGCCGCTAAGAACGGAGTTATAGCGCATCACTGGGACTTCGGCGACATGCCGCCCGTCGCTGGGGTATCAGAGGACGAAGTAACACAGATTATTGCCTACATAAGAGATTTGCAGCGAGAGGGCGGCATCATTAAGTAAGAAGTTGAATAGGACATGAGGTTAGCAATATGGACCCATTCGTAAAGCATGAAGGCGTTGTTGCGCCGATCAATCGAGTCAATGTTGACACCGACCAGATTATCCCCAAGCAGTTCTTGAAGCGCATCGAGCGCACCGGTTTCGGTCAGTTCCTGTTTAATGACTGGCGCTTCAACGAGGATGGCTCAAACAAGCCCGACTTCATCCTGAACAAGCCCGGCTATGAAAGCGCGTCCGTGCTCGTCGCAGGTCGCAACTTCGGCTCCGGCTCGTCGCGCGAGCATGCGCCCTGGGCACTGCAAGACTACGGTTTCCGATGTGTCATCGCGCCTAGCTTCGCGGACATCTTCTTCAACAACTGCTTCCAGAATGGCTTGCTTCCTGTGGTATTGCCCGAGGATGTCGTTGAGCGGATTTTGGAGAAGGCTGAGGCTTCGCCCGGATATACGCTGAATGTTGATCTTGACGGTCAGCGCGTATGGGACAACGACGAGGAGATTTCCGCGACATTCGAGATAGAGGCGTTCCGCCGCTACCTGCTGCTCAATGGCTTAGACGACATCGGCCTCACGCTGGAACAGGATGACGCCATAGCGTCCTTTGAGGCTGGCCGTAGTCCGCACGGTGGCACGCTCACTGTCGGTCGTTAAAGGCGCGCAAAGGCATAGACACAATTGCCTGTACCTGAATCAGACCCTATCGTAGTCGCTCCCACGCCAACGCCATTCGCTTCGGACGATGCCGTTGACTATGGCGCGCTGGCTCGCAACATTGAGCGCTGGCTCGCAACACCGCTTTCCGGATTCGTACTGACGACGGCAAACGGTGAAGAGTTGGCGCTCAGTGAGGCCGAACGCATTGAGATCGTGCGCGTTGCTGCTGCCGCACATGGGGGAAGGCGTTTTACGATTGCGGGCATTGACAACCCGTCCACGTTAGATACTCTGCGCTTGGCTGATGGATACGCCGCGGCAGGCGCGGATCTGGTTCGCGTTCGCGTACCGAGAGGTCTTTCGGATGCTGCGGTCGGGAGTTACTTTGATGCAGTAACGCGCGGTTCTCCTCTGCCCGTCGTGGTTATACATCAGACCTTCAGCGGCGTGCCTGCCGCCTCGCCGGAAGTTCTTGGCGCCGTCTGCGCTATGGACAACGTATTCGGATACATCACTGACCACGACACCCGCTTCGAGGGATATGTGCGCTCTGAAGTGCCTGATAGCAGGCGCTTCTGGATATGCAACGGCGGCTTGCTTGCCTATGGAGCGCTCATGGGCGCAAATGGCGCATGTATGTGGCTGGGCAACATCGCGCCGAAGTTGTGCATGGACATCATGACGCTTGGCTCACTGGGGCGGTTTGCCGATGCGCGCCGACTTCAGGAATCTGCTTCCGCACTTGACCGCACCATCATCAAGCACGGCACGCCCGGAGTTAAAGAGGCGCTGCGCCTTCTAGGTTTCGAGGGGATGCGCCCCCGTCTGCCGATAGCCCGCGTTGATGAAGACGCCAGCGCTCAAATTCGCGGCGTACTTGTAGCCGAAGGCCTGCTGGAATAGGAGGCTGGTCGGAAAGCCGCCCGCCCTCAGTCGAACATCGCTGCGCTCTGAGGTGGTTCGGTCTGTTCAGGAGATTGCCGACGCGCTATGCGACGGACGCCGCTTGAGACGAATCCCTGCAATGCGCTGGCTTCCCTGTTGATGGCTGCGCGGAAGTACGAGCTGTACTCACCCATGTTCCTGAACTTCTTGTAACGGTCTTTGAGCAAGTTGCGATTTGACTTAGACTGAAGCTCGGACAGCTCGTGCAGCAGCACCCGTCTGAGTTGGCGCGCCGCCTCGTCGGGGTCGGTGTGCGCCCCGCCCGGCGGCTCCTGCACTAGCAGGTCAACGATGCCGTATTCGCGACAATCTTGCGCGGTGAGTTTCAGCGATTCCGCGACTTCTTCGGCGCGTCCTTCATCCTGATAGATGAGCTCCGCCGCACCCTCGGGTGAGATGGTGGAGTAGATTGCGTTTTCCATCATCAAGACCCTGTCAGCCACGCCAAACGCAAGTGCCGCCTCACTGCCGCCCTCACCTACGACCACCGCGATGGTTGGCGTGCCTATGCCACTAAGACGCGCAATGGTGGTGGCGATGGCGCTTCCAAGCCCGCGTTTCTCTGCTTCAAGGCTGACATCCGGACCTGTGGAGTCGAGCAGTGTTACGATCGGCAGCCCGAACTTTTCTGCCATATCGAATGCCCGCTGTGCCTTGCGGAAGCCTCCCGGGGAGACCCCTTTGCTCGTTGCTCTGTGCCGCTCCTGCCCCACTATCATTATCGTCTGGCCGCCCAACTGACCGAATCCGCATATCACCGACTCGTCGTCCGAGCTTGTGCGGTCGCCGTGAATTTCTACAAAATTGCTGAAGACATTTCGAATGTAGTCCGACGACGTAGGTCTGTCTTCGTGGCGCGCCAGTCGAACATAGTCCCAAGCGTCCGACTGTTGCGGCTCCAGCAGTGTTTGCTTCGATCCCTTGTCCGGTGAGGTCAAGCGATACTGCTGCCCCAGAAGGTCGAGCATGATTGCAACCAGAGTGCGCAGTTTTGAACGATCAGCTATGCCGTCAATGAATCCGTTTTGCATGTGGGACTCGGCAGTCTGCGAGTTTCTGGGGAGCGGGTCCTCGGTTGCCTCCTGGAGAGCGCGCATCGCTGAAAATCCTACAATCGCCTCCGGCTCGGCTATGATAATGTCAGCCAGGCTCGCGAAACTCGCGTAAGTCTGGCCCGTTGCCGGATTCGCGAGTACGATAATGAACGGCAGACCCTTCTTGGCGAGCTGAACTGCTGCGATGGAAGTCTTAGCCATCTGCATCAGAGACAGTATGCCTTCCTGGAAGCGCGCGCCGCCGCTTGTAATGACCGCGACCACAGGTAGATTTCGCTTGGTGGCTTGTTCGAGCGCGAGCGCAATCTTCTCGCCGACAACACATCCCATAGTTCCGCCCATAAACCCGAAGTCAAGCGCAATTAACATCACAGGACTTCCGCTTATGGAACACCTGCCGGTTACCACAGCCTCGGTAAGACCTGTGCGACGCTGATCCCTGAAAATGCGCTGCTTGTAAGACCCTCGTGAGGAAAATGACAGGGGGTCCAGCGATGTGACTGAGCGATTGATCTCGCGGAAACTTTCGGTATCTGCCAGCGAGTTAATGCGCTCGCGCGCCGTCATACTGTAGTGGAAGCGGCATATCGGACAAATACGCAGTCGGGCGTACAGATCGGAGAATGCCATGCTCTGGTCGCAAACAAGGCATATCTCGCGTATGGGAGGCTCAGTGGGTCCGTTGCGGCTGCTCATCACGGAGCTGACGATACTGGTGAAGTTAGGCATCATAGCACCCGTTCTCACTCTCGCGCAGACCGCTTCACGCAACTGCGCTTCATATTCCCCTTAGGCGAGGCTTCGAGGCTTGCCTAAGGCTTGTGGCGAGAGTATAACCAGACTAACACTTCACAAGTATCGGAAGGGATGCGAGTTACGCCACACTATTAATTATAACATCTCTTGACTTGGAGCCATCGCCCGCGCTCACTACGCCGTTCTCCTCCAGTTCATCCATGAGTCGGGCTGCGCGTGGGTAGCCGATACGCAATCGTCGCTGCAACAGCGAGGTCGAAAGTTTCTTCTGTGTATGCGCTAGTTCTACTGCCTTGTCGAAGAGCGCATCCGTGGATGCCGAGTAATCGGCATCGGAATCTTCAGAATCGTCTTGGGATACAGGGCGCAGATTGACGTTGGGTACCCATGCGCGCGTCGTCGTCTTCCAGAAGTCTATGAGACTGTCGATCTCTTTGTCAGATATGAAAGCTCCCTGCGCGCGCATCGGCCTGGCGGCATCACGCGGCAGGTAAAGCATGTCGCCCTTGCCCAGGAGCTTTTCGGCGCCGTTGGTGTCCAGGATAGTCCGCGAATCAATATGCGATGTTACGCCGAAGCTGATGCGGCTTGGGAAGTTTGCCTTGATGAGCCCGGTGACGACATCTACGGACGGTCGCTGTGTTGCCAGTATCAGGTGAATGCCCGTGGCTCGACCAAGCTGCGCCAGGCGGCATAGCGACTGTTCCACATCGAAAGCGGCTGTCATCATCAGGTCGGCAAGCTCGTCAATGACGATGAGCAGGAAAGGCATCTTATCGTCGCGCATGCGCTTGTTGTACCCCTCAATGTTGCGGACGCCGATCTCCTCCATCTGGCGGTATCGTGTCATCATCTCGTTTATGACGCCCTTGAGCATACCGACTACTTGATCGACCTCCACGATCACAGGGCAGAGCAGGTGGGGAATGCCATTGTACGGCGTAAGCTCTACGCGCTTGGGATCCACGAGGAGCATGCGCATTTCAGCAGGGGAGCGTTCCATGAGCAACCCCGCGACAATCGCATTTAGGGCGACGCTCTTTCCTGAGCCGGTCGCGCCTGCGATGAGCAGATGGGGCATCTTGGCGAGGTCGAGCGCAATGTTTTCGCCTCCTGTACCCTTGCCCAGCGCAACCGGCAGATCGGCTTTCGGACTCATCTTCTTGTATTCTGGACTCTCCATGATTGAGCGCAGCGTCACAGGCTCGGGCTCTTTATTGGGTATTTCGATGCCAACCTGAGCCTTGCCCATCACGGGCGTCTCTATTCGCAGGCTCGGAGTGCGCAGAGCGAGCGACAAGTCTTTCTCGCGCGACAGGATGCTGTCAACCTTGACTCGCGTCTTCTGTTCTTGTCGCTTGACTACCTGCTTGCCATTCTGGTCCTTTATTGGGTTGCCGAACTCGTCCTCGAGCTTGACCTGCTTGTATCGCCTCACCCAGCCGGGAATTATTCCGTACATCGTGACCGTAGGTCCGTACTTGATATTGCCGATCTCCACCTCAATATCGTAATCCGCAAACGTCTGGCGAATGGTCTCCGCAGTCTCACGGATCTGGTCCTCCGGCACGCCACGGTCCTGCACGCTCTCCAGCATCTCGATTGACGGCTTCGCCCACTGCTCTCTGTTCTTGCCGAGAAGTCGCACCGCCAGACCTGAAAAGCCTCCCTCTTCCTCTTGCTGGTCGTACTGCTGTGAAATATCTGAAACGGATTCGACTTCCTGGTATTCTCCGCTGTCAAAGTCGTCGAAGCCGGAACCGTTGACGTGTTCGAGCTCTACGCCATACTCGTGTGTTTCGGCGTCAGCGAGCACGGCCCCATTGGCTTCGCGGGAATATCCAAAATCGAAATCCGTATTGGCTTGCATACTGGTTTCCTCTCGTTCTAGTAGTTCGGCAATGGCAGCGTCCTCTGGATTCGCAGTACGTGAGGCACCGTCCGGTGGGGACTCACCAATGGTGGATTCTATTGAGAGTGGGGCGGTGGCGATCGCCATTGCGAATCTTGAAACCGGACGATTGTAGTTGTCGCCTGGATCGTCAATTTCTGCCTCCGGCCTCGAAGAGTCGTTGTCAGCGAGGGTGCTTTCATACGCAGAATCTGTTTCGCCAAAGGCGTCTTGCTCTTCACTGGGCTCTCGCTCCCTGCGATGAAACAGTCTTCCGATACCTCTCGCGGCAAGCACAATGCCGATATAGGCGAAAGTGAACAGCCGTCCGACCGTTATTGCAAATAAAGCTGCAAATGCCGGAGATAGGATGGATACGGCGACAATTGCCAGAGCGCCAAGTCGTATTACTCTCTGCCAGAGCACCGGTCCGGCTATCGTCTCACCCACCAAGCCTCCCAGAGAGACATAACCCCCAAGCGTGAACCAGGCAAGGCTACCTTCCAGCGGCCTGAATAGTGACAGTAGCCCGAATGTCAGCGCGAGAAGCAGCGCCGATGCAAGCCAAAGCCTGTAATGGCGGAAGAGGCCGGGCTTGAAAACCAACGCAGCCACAAAAACTCCCGCCCAAACGCCAAGCGGCATCATGCCGGCGCCCATCATCATTGTTGAGCGCTCTTGGGCTGTCCAGAATGCCTCTGTGATGGCTTCTTTCACAAAGAAGATTGCTGCCACTACGGCTATGACCGGTATGACAAGCAGTTCATACCAGGTAACTCTGGATAAGAAGCGGAGAAATTTTGAGGAACTGCCCGTGGTTGACAGTGGAGCTGAAACTGCGTTGTTTGCCATGTGTCTGACCTCGCCTGATGAAACCGATATATTCGTCTCATAAGGAGCGGGTCAGGAGGTGAAATTACCCTGGCAAGGCACCCTTGAGAGGATGAACTCGCACCGGATAGGTAGCAGACTAGTCTAAATATACTCTATGACCGTGAGAACCGTTGGACGCCTGCCAGTCTCTTTGTGTAGGAACTTTGAGATTGAATCCCTGACCCTTGCCCTTGCCTTGTCTAAAGTTAAGGCCTCGGCACCCATCTCTTCTAGTGTTGTCAGTGCCATTTTTGAACTTTTTTCAAAAAGTTCTAAGGATTCGTCCAATTCTACAAAGCCGTAAGAGACAATTTCAGGATCAGAGAGGACCTCGCACGCGCTTACACCAATCGTAGTTGCAACAACGACAACACCCTCTCTGGCAAGGCGTCTTCGTTCGCTGAATACGCTGCTGTCCATGTGCCAGAACGTTCTTCCATCAACGAATACATGCCCGGCAGCCACTTTGTCAACGACGACGGCCTCTTCCGAAGTAAGCGCTAAAACATCGCCGTCTTCCAACACGAAGGTATTCTCTTCGGGCATGCCCATGGAGCGGGCGAGCGCAGCGTGTGCTACGAGGTGGCGGCGTTCCCCATGAATCGGCACGAAGAACCGAGGGTTGACCAGACTCAGCATGGTCTTAAGCTCTTCTTGACTGGCGTGTCCATGCACGTGCACGGTGGCAATGCGGCTGTAAATGACATTGGCGCCTTGCCGGAAGAGGTTGTCTATGGTCTTGGCTACGACCTTTTCGTTGCCAGGTATTGGAGACGCCGATATGACGACCGTATCCCCAGGCACAACTTCTACATCGCGGTGTTCGCCATTGGCTATTCGCACAAGCGCCGATGTCGGTTCGCCCTGGCTGCCGGTAGCCATAATTATCACTCGCTCGTGAGGAAGCCGGCGCGCTTCGTTCATCGTAACAATCGTGTCCGGAGGGGCGTTCAGGTAACCCATATTGGTCGCCATCTTGACATTGTTGCTCATGCTGCGACCGACTACCGTAACTTTGCGGTTGTGTCGCACGGCGGCGTCCATGACCTGCTGCACACGCGATATGAGAGACGCGAATGTGGCTATCATCACTCTGCCGGGTGCCTCGCTGATGGCTCTGTCCAGCGCTTCCCCTACAACCTGCTCGGATTCGGTGTACCCCTTCACTTCCGCGTATGTGGAGTCAGAACACAGAAGCAGCGCGCCGTCGTCGCCTGCCAGCCTTGCGATTGCGGCGAGATCCATTGAGTGCCCGTCAGCGGGTGTATGGTCGATCTTGAAGTCTCCGGTGTGGATAACCGTTCCGATGGGCGTGGTCACCGCAATGCCCATGGCATCCGGGATGGAGTGGCAGACTCGGAAGAATTCGATGCGGAAGCAGCCAAGCCTGAAGGGCGAGTGCGGCTCGACCACATTCAGCCGGGCATTTCTTATGAGGCCACGCTCGCGCAGCTTCACCGATATTAGCCCATGCGCGAGCCGCGATGCATATATGGGCACATCCAACTCAGGCAGCACGAACGGAAGAGCGCCTATATGGTCTTCGTGTCCGTGCGTAATGAGGATGGCGCGGACCCGATCCTTGTTCTGCACGAGATAAGTGATGTCAGGGATGCCGAGGTCAACGCCCGGCATATCCTCTTCGGGGAAAAGCAATCCCGCGTCGATGACGATGATATCCTCATCGAATTCCAGCGCCATCATGTTCTGGCCGATTTCACCCAGGCCACCGAGAGGGATTACTCGTAAGATTGAGTCTGAGTCTGAATACTGTGTGATAATTAGTCCTGCTCTGCTATTACTTATTCAGACTTGATTATACTCCACATCTGACCTTGGTGATGCTGAAATGCCTCGCAACATTGTCCTAAGCGGTCATTAGCCGCGTGCGTATATCTGAATGCGGTGGCGATTGCTTTCAGTGACGAAGACGCGCCCTTCTTTGTCAAGCTTGATAGAAGTGGGCGCCCAGAAGAGCTTTTCTATGTGGGAAGACTCCTCGTGCGGGTCGTCATTGAAGAACTCGATGTCAGGCTCCAAGTTTGCGTTGGCGCGTGCAGCAGCCTCCTCAATATTGATATCCAGGAAAGCGTCCGCCCACTTGGAATCGGTAGCCTCACCTCTGAGACTCTGCACGAAGTTTCCGTCGGAATCCAATATCTGCACGCGCTCATTGCCCCAGTCGGCGACATAAATGTAGCCTTCGTCGTCCACCGATACGCTGGCCGGACGGTGGAATTGACCTTCGCCCCGTCCGGGCTCACCGACGCTGGCAATGAACTCACCATCGGGCGAAAACTTCTGGATGCGATCGTTGCGCCAGTCAGAGACATAAATGTCCCCTTCGCCGTCTATGGCGATGCCCCAGGGCAGATTGAACTGACCTTCGCCGTCTCCCTCCGAGCCAAAGGAACTTAGAAAATGCCCGTCGCCGGTAAACTTCTGCACTCTGTGATTCTGATGATCAACGACATAAACATTGTCATCGCTATCTACAGCCAGACCCGATGGGCCGTCCAATTCACCCTTTGCGGTGCCTAGCGTGCCCCAACTCGGCAGTGGGTTGCCTGATGAGTCGAAGCGCGAAATGCGGTTCAGATACTCGCAGGCGATGTAGGTGTTGCCGACACTGTCCCTTGCTATCGCTGTTGGCCAGACAAATTGGCCGTCTCCTTCACCGTACTCGCCGAAGGTGGTGAAGTAATTGCTGTCAATATCATAGATGGTGACGCGCAGTCCTCGGTTGTCGCCATCAAGAGAACGGCTCACCGTGTAGATATTGCCCTCATCATCGAATGCGGTGTCCACGGGGTAATAGAAGCCGCGTCCGGCCATCGTTGAGAGGCCAATGGAATGGCTGTACTTCAGGAAGTCGGTCTTCTGTGTAGTAGTCATCATTGCACCTCAGAGGTCAAGTTTGGGTGGGGGTCGGGATTTCGAATTGTGTGTCGGATGTAGATGCGCCGCGGCCGGCTAGGGTGGGATATTCCAGATGCGGTTCAGGTTAAGAGTAAAGCCCCGCAGTTCGGGTTCGGCCGAGACGGTCTCAAGGTCATCCAGAATCTCAACATCAGTTTGTGGACGGTAGATATACACTTGCTTCGGGGTTGATAAGGGGTCAATCAGCCATCCGAGCCGCGCGCCGTTGTTCATGTACTCTTCCATCTTGGCGCGGAGATCCGTGAGGCTGTCTGAACTTGAGCGCAGTTCAATTACAAAGTCCGGGCATATCTTGAAGAATCCAGTGCGTTGCTCTGATGTCAGGGCTTCCAAGCGTGAATTGCTTATCCATGAAGCATCGGGGGAACGCAGCGCGCCGTTTGGCAGTATGAAGCCAGTAGATGAGTCGAACCCTTCACCCGTGCCACTGGCAATTATCCAATTGCCCAATTGTATGGCAATATTAAAGTTCTTGTTACCTGTTTCACCATGTGTTGGAGGCATTAATATGATGTCACCTTTGGCTGAGCGCTCGATACGCAGGACATCATTCAGCGCGCAGAACTCTGCGAACTGCTCGTCAGTCATATCAGTAAGCGGTCTGAACTTGATGACGAAGGGTTCTACCTCCGCCGCTCGAACCAAAGTCTGCGTCATGGTGTCTCCCCTGCTTGCAGAAGAAATCTAAGCCGGATACACGGCGCACAAGGGGAATGAACTCGCCCATTTCGATACGGGCGAGTTCATCTATGGGGGATACTATGCCCGCTGGAACTCGTGGCACGCCGCTATCATCTGGAACATCTGGGCGATGTGCTCCTGGGCGGCTTCGCTTACGCTGTCTGCGTCCACTTGCAGGTCGCCGCGCTTTGCCGCCAAGTTCTCAAGTGCCTCTCTAGTGTCTTCGGAAACCGCTACAACTCCCATAGCGTCCAGGCAGGCGTCAACCAGCCTTGCCGAGGGAATCAGCCCGTCGCTCTCGGATGCAACGCGACGGATCATGGATTTGACGCCCGGCTTGCTCACGTCGCCAAGCTGCGCGGTGGCGAAGTTGAGGCGTTCCACAAGCGTGCCGGTGTCTATCCATTCCATGCCCTGATGCCAGCCTTCAACGCTGGGTGGGTTGATGAGCTGCTGACCCATATAGCTCATCTGCATGGCTCTATCAAGGATTTCGCGGCGGGGTCGGTTGAACTCCCCCGTCAATCGCAAGGTGCTGGCAACCAGCTCGGCGGGACTTTTCACCCTGATGAAGCGTATGTCCTCGTCGTCCTTGAAGAAGTCGGACGTGAACAGCGTCTCAAGCATAGCGGAGATTTCGTAGCCGCTGTCGAAGTACGCGTCCATGAGATCTTGGATTGCCTCCGGGTCGCGCGGGTCGTTGTAGGGCCAGGCGGGCACAGGCGGCTCTTCGGCTACGAAGAAGTCGTATAGATGGCGTGAGATAAAGCGGGCAGTAGCCTCCTGCTGGCAAATGATATCGATAATGTCTTCGCCGTTTAAGTTACCGGTCTGGCCGAGGAATGTCTTCTCGCCCTCGTCGTGGTCCTCCGGCTTGTACTGGAAGTGCCAGGCTATTCTGCCATAGGGCCATATGGAATCACGCTCTCCTCTAAGCGCCATGTATTCTGTATTGCCCAGCGTCCAGCCCGTAAAGGCGCGCGAGGCCTCCTTGATGTCATCTTCGGAATAGTTGCCCACGCCAAGGCTGAACAGCTCCAGCAGTTCGCGGCCATAGTTCTCATTTATGGCGCCCTTGTGATTGTCGTGATTGTCCAGCCACACAATCATTGCCGGGTCTCTCGACAACTCGATGAGCAGTGTCTTGAAATTGCTCATTCCGTACCTTCGGAACATGCGAATCTGGTCGTTGAGAACCTTACCCTGCGTAATTTTTGGATAGCCCGTCGCGAAGACGGAGTGCCAGAAGAGCGACATCTTCTCTGTCAGCGGCGCCTTCGTGGAAATCATCTTGTACAGCCAGTAGGCGGCAGGATTTACCTGTCCCATCATCCCGGACTGCTCATGATGGTAGCGTCTGATGATGTCGTCCGGCATTGCAGAATAGTCGCTTGGGTTGAGCAACTCAGCGACAACAGCGTCATAGCCCTTGGCCTCAAGTTCATCGAGTTCGTCTCGCGTTGCGCCAAATGCGGCGCGGCGCATTAGGTGTCCAATCTGTTCAACTGCCTGTGTTGTCTTGACGACCATAGTGCCCTCCTTGCGGTCTTATTTTTGTACTCGAAAATGGGTGGCATATCCACAGGTTATACCTATGGACATTGCGCGCAGTATAGCACATGAGACGCCATTTTTGGCAATTGATCAATTGCTGTTTTGCGCGGAGTCCACTGTGCATTCGTCTGCGCTCTTACTCTACGTCGTAATAGAGCAAATCCCGCTCCCGCGCCTCCTTCGAGCGCTTGCTGAGTCCTATATTGTGCCCAGTTTTACCTTACCGGCGATTGCAAGTATAATTCGCGCATCTACAGCGCCACCCAAATCCGAGAGGAGACATCACCATGCAGTTCGGATTGCTATACGAGACTCAGCGCCCATTTCAGGGCACTGATATTAACTGGAACAAACTATATAAGGAAACCTTGGAACAATGCGAACTTGCCGATCAAGTGGGATTCGACGCGCTTTGGTTCGTGGAGCATCATTTCCTGACCGGCTTCTCCGGCTCCCCATGCCCGGAAGTTCTGTTTGGTGCGCTCAGCCAGATTACCAAGCAGATTCGCATCGGCTTTGGCGTATCGATCTTGCCGCATGCACACCCCGTACGAATCGCAGAGCGCGTCGCGATGGTTGACCAGCTCACCGACGGGCGAGTCGAGTTCGGCACCGGGCGCTCAAACGCCTACGAGCAGTTGGGCCTGGGAGTTGACCCGCGCGACACCCGTGATATGTGGAGCGAGTCCATCTCCATGCTGCCTAAGATATGGCAATCGGACGAGTTCGAGTATGAGGGCAAGTTCTGGAATGTTCCTTCACGCCGTGTACTGCCCAAGACATTCCAGAAGCCGCACCCACGAATGTATCTCGCCTGCACCTCGGAGGACAGTTTCCGCCTGGCTGCGGAAAAGGGCATTGGTGTGCTGTCGTCGGCGTCCTACGCCGTCAACGTGCTGAAGGACAAGCTGAAGATTTACCGCGAATCGATCGGGAATACCGAGCCTGCGGGCGCGTTCATCACGAACTTCTGGGGCAACAATGTGCATGGCTTCTGCGACGATGACGACCAGTATGCCAAAGAGCTTGCCGCCGAGTCCATGAAGACCTTCTTCGGGCCGGACAAGCCTTACATACAGGGGCGCATCGGCGCTTATGAGCAGCTTCTGGAAGACTGGGGCGGTGTGCCCGATCACTTGCAGGCGGACTTCGGGCGCTGGCTCCGACAGTCAGACGAGGCACACCAGCAGCAGGCTGCCGAGGTGGGCATCTCGCTCGACTCGGGTCCCGGAGCCGCGAGAGCGGCCATCGCTCAACTGGACGCCAATGTTCTTGCCGACCGCGGAGTCATCATCGCGGGCAACCCGGAGAGTTGCTTGCGCGCAATAAAGATGTACGAAGAAATCGGCGTTGACCAGGTACTGATCATCATGCAGACCGAGACGATCCCTCATGAGAAGGTGATGAGTTCCATCGAGAAGTTCGGCAAGTACGTCATTCCTGAAGCGCGGAACGGCGCCAAGGACAAGCTGGAAGCGGTAATGGCTGCCGACTAATCTTGTCAAATCAGTAAGCCATCACTGCATGCCTTGTGACATGCAGTGATGGCTGATACCTAAATCCTGAAATCTGACACCTTTATCAAAGGAGAAATCCCTATGCCCAAGTTCGTGTTTATGCCCCCGCAAGACGACGAAAGGCGAATGTTCGCCGCCCGTCTCGCGGATACGATGGCCGACTACGATGTCGCTTCCCCGGAGACGGACGAGGAGGCTCTTGAGGAAATCCGTGACGCCGACGCAGTTTATGGATGGGTCCCGCCGGACTCTTTGAAGGTTGCTGAGAAACTGAGTTGGATGCAGAATGCCGAAGCTGGACCATTCTACGGATACTACTATCCGGAGCTAATCGAACATCCCCTCACGATGAGCAACCCGCGCGGCATATACTTCGACCACATATCGCACCACATCCTGATGTTCCTGTTGGCGCTTTCGCGAGGGTTGCCCTGGTACATGGACGCGCAGCGACGTAGGGTCTGGGACAATGAGGCGCGACAGTCGCCGTACATAGACCTCTCGACTGCGACCGCGCTCATCAACGGTGTGGGCGGCATCGGGCATGAGACGGCCAGGCTATGCAACGAACTCGGCATGGAAGTCATCGGAATCGATCCCAGACGGGAGTATGACCTACCCTATGTAGAATTCCACACGCCCGACGAACTGGACGAGGTTCTGCCGAGGGCGGACTTCGTAATAACCACCGTCCCCCACACGCCGGAAACCGAGTTCACATTCAACGCAGCGCGTTTCCGCCTGATGAGGAGCAGTGCCTATTTCATCAATATCGGAAGAGGCATGGTCTGTAAGATTGACGACCTAGCTGACGCCATCGAAAACGGTATCATCGCAGGCGCCGGTCTGGACGTGTTCGAGCAGGAGCCACTACCCTCTGACCACAAGTTGTGGGGACTGCCCAATGTGCTGATAACGCCACATGTCGCTGTAAGGGACGCCGAGAACATCCCTGACCGGAGATTCGAGATAATCCTCGACAACGCCCGTCGTTTCCAATCCGGCGAGGAGCTGACCAATGTGGTGGACAAGACGAAGTGGTATTGATGAGAGTGCAGTGCCCACAATTCTAAGGGAGGGTCCCTACAGGTTCTACTTTGTGTCGGGAGATGGAGTCGAACCGCCGCATGTACATGTACGGCGTGATAAAGGCTTTGCTAAGTTTTGGCTGAACCCTGTAATATTACAAAATAGCGTTAACCTTGGAAACGTGGAAATTCGTCGTATTCAGAGAATCGTCGAAGGGAATCAAGAAGCATTTCTGGAGGCTTGGCATGGCTACTTCAACGATTGAGTTGGAAGTGCCTGAGGCTACGAGTATCACGGTTACTGACGACACCCTGACCGTTGAGCTAATGGACTCTCGTACGCTCTCAGTCCCGCTTGACTGGTATCCGAGGCTTGTTCACGCCACACCTGAAGAGCGGAACAATTGGGAACTGCATGCCGAAAGCGGGCATATTCACTGGGAAGACCTAGACGAAGACATCAGCGTCGAGGGGCTGCTCGCTGGGAGGCGATCCGGCGAGAGTGGGGCTTCGTTTAATCGATGGCTTCAGGCGCGCCAGGCTGGACGAGGTGTGGCGCTACATGAATTGCGTACAGCCAAAGGTGAGTAGCCATTGAAGCAATGGCGTCCAGACCACACATCTGAAGGAGCATCCACCCAATGAAAATCATATCCGTCACCGCTTTTCCTGTTGCCGCCGCGCCTCGCGGTATGGCGCGCAACTATATGTTCGTGAAGATCGAGACCGACGAGGGCATTACGGGCTGGGGCGAGGCTACTTCGGGGCCGCTTGCGGTCGCCTCCATGGTCGAAGAGTTCGGCAAGGTGCTCATTGGCAAGGACCCGCATCGCATCGAAGAGCACTGGCAGACGTTGTATCATCACTTCCATGTGCGCGGAGGCGTGGTACAGATGTCGGCTATCAGCGGCATTGAAATTGCGCTGTGGGACATCAAGGGCAAGGCACTTGGCGTGCCGGTCTATCAGCTACTGGGCGGCGCGATGCGCGACAAAATCTGGTGCTACGGCAGGTGGGACGGTCTCACCGTCGAGGACGCCGTGGAGAATGCTCTGCGTCACACTGAGCAGGGACTTACCGCGCTGAAGGGCGATCCCTTTGACCATCGCGGTCTGTTCATTCCCATCGAGGCAGAGCGCATCGCCATCAAGAAACTCGCGGCCGTGCGCGAGGCCGTCGGCGACGATGTTGAGTTGCTGGTCGAGGTTCATGGAAGGCTTGCGCCCGCGGACGCCATCCGCATCGGCAACGCGATGGAGCAGTATCGCCCATTCGTCTATGAAGAGCCTGTGCCGCCGCAGAACATAGATGCCTTGCAGCGCGTCGCCGAGCAGGTTAACATCCCGCTCGCCACTGGTGAGCGCCTGTACACCAAGTGGGACTATACCGACCTGCTGCAAAGGCAGATAGTCAAGATGATTCAGCCCGACATCGTACAGGGCGGAGGCATATCTGAACTGAAGAAGATTGCAGCGATGGCGGAAGCACACTATGTCGGCTTCCAGCCCCACAATCCCTACGGCCCGCTATGCACCATAGCGTCGCTACACCTTGACGCATGTGTGCCCAACTTCATGATACAGGAGGGTGGCATTCATCCTTGGTTCCAGGACGCATGTACAGGCGACTTCCCCGTGCAGAAGGACGGCTTCCTGCCGCTACCGACTGCGCCCGGAATCGGAGTGGGCATGGATGAGGACTGGCTGAAGGCAAACCCATGGCGCGACGACGCAGCCGTGTGGCGTCCGGCAGATGGCACTATCGCCTCAATGCAGCAGACGAACTGGTCGTAGCGCGCTGGTTTCTCATTATCTTGACACTCATGGGTTGCCGTTGCTAGTATCGGCAAGGCTTCACATCCACACGGAGGCAGTTTTCTATGCAGACGGCAGCAGGTGCATCAGGGTCGCTAGCGCGCAGGTCGGGCGAGGCTCTGATAGGCACACGCAATCCATCATTGATGGACGCGCTTTTCCCCTCGCTTACGACTCTCCAACGTGCGCTGTTCGCCCTGGCAGCAGTGGCAGTGCTCGCAGTCTTCGGCAAGTTGCACTTCTATCTTCCTGACAATCCCGTTCCCATCACATTCCAGACCGCCGGCGTGCTTCTGATGGGTGGCTTCCTCGGACTTCGCTGGGGACTGCTCGCCATTGTCGTTTACTATGCGCTCGGAATGGTCGGTGCGCCGATGTTCGCCAGCAGAGAGTTGGCATGGGACATCACCAGGGGCTTGAACGCCGTCATGGGTGTTACGGGCGGTTATCTTATTGGTTTCATCACCGCCGTGCCGATAATTGGCTTCATGTCCGAGCGTGGCTGGATTCGTGGCAAGAGCCTCTGGACGATGCTACTGGGCAACCTGTGGATATATGTGCCCGCTTTGATATGGTTGTCGATTTTCGATTTTGGCTGGCCTGCCCAGGGTGAACTGTTCGCGGGTGCGGTGTACCCGTTCATACCCGGCGACCTTGTGAAGTTGATGCTTGCGGCCGTCGTAATCGGCGCGGGCTGGACTATCGCCGATCGCAGAAACAGGTCAAGGCGTTAACGCCCACCGGCGCATGAGTGAAGACACAGCCCTTGCGGGTGTCCTACCCCTGTCCGACTTGACCGTGGTCGAAGTCGCGGAATCCGTTGCGGGTGCGTTTTGCGGACGTGTGCTGGCTGCATTTGGGGCACGTGTCATCAAGATAGAGCGTCCACCCAATGGCAGTTGGACGCGCTACGCCGAACCGCAGTTGAACGGTTATCAATCCCCTGAGTCCGGTGCGCTCTTCCTGTACGACAATATGGGCAAGGAGAGCGTTGTTCTTGACTGGAAGAATGCGGACGGAATGGCTTCACTGCTGAATCTGGTGAGCGACGCCGATGTTCTCATAGACGACTGGCAACCGAAGACGCGCAGGTCCCTTGGAATAGACACCGATACACTGCAATCTCTGAACCCTCTGCTGGTCAACCTGTCGCTGACGCCGTTCGGTTTGAGCGGTCCCTATGCTGACTGGCAGTCCTCACCTCTGGTGAGCCTTGCCCTCGGCGGATATCTTTATCTCAGCGGAGAGGAAGACCGAGAGCCTCTGATGCTGCCGGGCTACCAGGCGCAGCGCCTGACCGCTATGAAGGGATACGCAGGGTTGATGCTTGCATTGCGCGCCCGCGAAATGACGGGCAAAGGACAGCCGGTCGAAGTCTCCGAGATGGAGGCATTGGCGGCGCTGCACCAGTTCACTTTCGTGTCGCACCAATACGATGGCACCATTCGCAAGCGCGCCGGTGTCAGGCTGGCTACTGGGCGACGTACTGGCGGCTACCCAATAACAACGCTGCCGTGCAAGGACGGTTACATCACCTTTTCCGCGTCTGCGCCGCACCAATGGGACTACGTCTGCGCAATGATTGGTCGGGAAGACCTGCTTATTGACCCTCGCTTTTCGGCGTTCCAGAGCCTGAAGGACGCTGCCGATGAGATTGACGAGATGCTTCTCGAATGGGTGGCAGACAAGACCCGCCAAGAAATTGTGGAATTGGCCGCGGGCGTCTATTCCGTGCCTGCGTCGCCTGTGTTCGACCTTAGCGAGACGGTGCAGGACAGCCAGTACATCGAGCGCGGACTGTTCGCTAAATTCGACCATCCGCAGGATGGCGGTACGACCTTCCCATTGGTGCCTTTTCACATGAGCGTCACTCAGCCTCGATTCAGTCCTGCGCCATCGCTTGGCGAGCACAACGGATTGATGGTGGCGGCGCGCAATAAGTCGAGAAAATCACAGATGGACGAAGGGGCGGCAAGTCAAAAGCAGGCAGAAGATGGCTTGCTGAACGGCATCCGCGTCATAGACTTGACGCGTGTATGGGCAGGTCCCCTCGTCGCTCGTATCCTAGCAGACTTCGGCGCGCATGTAGTCAAGGTGTCCGATCCACGCACTCCTATCGACCGCACCAGAGGCGTTGACAACAAACACAACCGCAACAAGGATAGCCTGGCTCTTCGCTTAGACCTGCCGGAAGGAAGGGATGCGCTCCTTGAACTCGCCGCTGTGTCTGACATCGTAATCGAGAGCTTCCGACCACATGTGATGAACAACTTCAAGCTGGACTATGAATCTCTTCGAAGGGTTCGCCCTGACATAATAATGTGCTCAATCTCAGGCTACGGCTCACAGGGAGCAGCCGCGGAGTTTCCAGCGTACGGCACTTCCGTCGAGTCCATCACAGGCGTTCCCAGTCTTATGGGCTACGAGGGCGAGATGCCAATGACTTCCGGCATAGCCTACCCGGATCCCGTCACTGGAATGAATGCTGCCGCTGCTATAATGACTGCGTTGCGTCATCGCACATCGACAGGTCAGGGTCAGTTCATTGACCTTGCGCTGGCTGAGGGCCCAGTGTGCCAGATCGGCGAATACATCGGCGCTTTCGCTCACAACGGAACTCAGCCTGCACGGAGCGGCAACAGTCACCATAAACATGCTCCACATGGAGTCTATCCATGCGTGGGCGAGGATAGGTGGTTGGCAATTGCCGTAACCTTTGAAGAGCAGTGGCACGCACTCTGTCGAGTAATGGGTGCATCGCGCTTGTTGGATGATGGACGCTTCAGCGACGAAGTGGCTCGCAAGACGAATGAGGCGGCGCTGAATGACATTATCTCGTCCTGGACGGAACAGCGGGATGCTATTGAGACAATGCATGCATTGCAAGGCGCCGGGGTCCCAGCAGGCGCAGTACATAGAAGCATCGATATGCTTAGTGATCCGCACCTGCGTGAGCGCGGCTTCTTCGTGACGCTGGACGAGAAAGATGTCGGGCGCAAGACATACCCGGGGCAGGCAATCATCACCGACGGTCTTCCCAAACAGAATTGGAGGGCGTCAGTCCCGCTGGGCGAACATAACGAATTTGTGCTATGCGACCTATTGGGACTAACGGATAAATCAGACCTGCATTAGCCCGAATCCACCGAAGAGTCATGGTATCTCTGCCGGAGCGTGGGTGAAGGACGCGGCAAGGTGGCGGTGCGGGTATGATGCCGACGCTGGAGCGTTCTGAAGGTCCCCGGTCGTGATGTTGAACGCCAATGGAGGCCCACAGTGGCGATTGTGGGTGAAGTTGACGAATCGGTGAGCAGCAGGGGATACTCACGGTCCGGTCCGGCGCGAGTCTGGGGATGAGATGGGTTATGGAGTGTATGGTGGGCAGTCGTCGCCGCTGCCGTCAGCTGTCAGCTCGGTAACGGAATGGTTCGCAGTCTGGCCAGAGCGCGGCCGAACTGTGTTTCCCAGGGCCAGCGCTGGGGAAGATGCAGGGTGAGACGGCGTGCCGAGCGTGTAAGCCGTCCGGCGAGGGAGAAGAATCGTCTGCGCAAGGTCTTGGTGGTGGAGGCTCGTTCTTCCAGTCCGATGCGGGAGGTCCAGCGAGCCAGATTGTGAGCCATCACCTGCACGGCCAACCAGGCGGCGTTGGCTGCGAAGCGCCCTGAGGGCAGATGGTTCAGTCCTACGCCGTACTTCAGGTCGCGGATGGCGTTCTCCACCTCGGCGTGGCGGCGATGGTCGGCCTCCAGTTGGAGGGTGTCGCCCTCTCGGTCCGTGATGAAACCGTGATAGCTGTAGTTGGTGAAGAGCGCCAGTTGAGAGCCGGGCGTGGGCTTCACTCTGCGGACGATGAGTCGCACTGGTGCGGCGTCGGGCTTGCTCTCGAAGGGAGTGTAAATGGTCTCGGCCACATCGGCTGTGCCGTCCATCCAGTAGGGTATGGGTGTCCAGTCCGTCTCTGGTATGGCCTCGATGAGATTGCGCAGTCGGGGGTGCTGTCGGACGGTGATGGAGAAGCGGACATCCATCTTGCGACAGACGGCAACGATGGTGTGGGCATAGAAGCCGCTGTCGGCCCGCACCGTGAGCGCTCCCGTGGCTCCGGCGTAGCGCACTCGCGCCACCGTCTCCCGCAGGAAGTTGGCTGCGCCCCGGGCGGTGTTGGCTCGGCCCTTGCGCAGTCGTGCCATCAGCACGTCGCCGGTTCCTGAGGCAACGGCCAGCAGCGGATGATAGCCCCGCTGGCCGGTGTAGTTGTGATGGCGCGCTCCCTCCTTTGCCAGTCCATAGGTCTCGCAGACCGTCGAGTCTATGTCGATCGTCAGAGGCGAGTCCTCGGGGCCTGCCCCGGCGTCCCAGGCACGCGCCAGAAACTCTCGGCTCACCCGGTCCAACTGTCGCACATGTCCCCAGCGGAAACTGCGTAGGAATGTCCCCAGCGTGGATGGAGCCTTGACCACACAACCCAGTACCGAGGAGGTCCTGCCCGCCCGCAACACGTCGGCATCGTCAATGCAGTCGCCACCGACCAGAGCCGACGCCACCAGGGTCAGTATCTTGTCCCCGGTGTTGGCCCGCCCCGGGGCGTCGCCCAGGTCAACGTGGTTGTCGACGAGTTGGCTCAGACCCAGACGCCCGGCCAGGGTGACCGGCAGGATCAGCCCGGCATTGGCTACCAGGCGGGGATCGTCGAAGGCGATTTGGATGCGGTCAGGGTGGTTACGTGGTAGCATCTGTTGGGTGCTCCTTTTCTGTGACAGGTTTTGTGTTGTAAAACCATTATCTCAGATTCAGAGGTGCACCCTTTTGCTTCTTCAGGAGGCCTCTCACACGCCCCCCTCGGTGGATTGGGGCTTAGGCAGACCTGCATTAGACATTTGAAATCTTTAGAAATAAGGTGGCGCAAGGTTGGCAGAAGTAGCAGTTGAATCCCCAATAACCGGAGTTATAGTCGAGATAAGCGTTTCGGTCGGCGAAGCGGTCAGCGACGGCGATCTGCTTGTCGTGATCGAGTCCATGAAGATGGAGAACGAGATACTCTCTGAATATGACGGCACAGTCAAAGAGATTCTCATTCGCCAGAACCAGAACATATCGCAGGAAGATCCGATGCTGATACTTTCGGTGGAGTGAGGTGCCTGTGTTTGACAAAGTTCTGGTGGCAAACAGAGGCGAGATAGCCTGCCGCGTCATCCGGACCTGCCGCAATCTGGGCGTTAGTACGGTGGCGGTCTATACGACGGCAGAAGGCAGGCCCATGCATTCTGATCTGGCGGATGAAGCCCATGTGCTGCCCGAAAGTGCCACTCCCGCGGGCGCATACTTAGATGCTGGTGCTATAGTCGATATAGCCGTGAATAGCGGGGCAGACGCCGTTCATCCGGGCTATGGCTTTCTGTCGGAATCGCCTGCACTCGCCGAAAAGTGTGCGCAGCACGGTATCGCCTTTGTGGGGCCGCACCCCGAGCTCGCGCGTCTCATGGCGGACAAGTGGGCTGCGCGCAAGAAGATGGCGACGCTCGGCGTTCAAGTGTTGCCCGGCGCGCGAGTGGATGCAGACGATCAGGAATCCGCCACAGCCGCCATTGAGGAAGTTGGCTTGCCCCTAATCGTCAAGGCGATAGACGGCGGTGGCGGAATAGGCATGCAGGTCGTCGAGAGCGAATCGCGTCTGCAACGCGCACTGCGACGCGCGAGCTCGTCGGCATTGCGGGCATTCGGTAGTCCTGAAGTCTATATCGAAAAGTTCATTACTCGTGCACGTCACATCGAAATTCAGATAATCGCTGACGCGCATGGCAACGTCAGACATCTCTGGGAGCGCGAATGCTCAGCCCAGCGCAGACATCAGAAGGTCATCGAAGAGGCTCCTGCGCCGTGTCTGCCGAATTTGCTGCGTCAGTCCCTCGTGGATATGTCGGTGAAAGCGGCGCGTGAGACTAACTATGTCGGTGCAGGCACATTTGAGTTCATCGTTGATGACAGCCATTCGGCATACTTTCTTGAAGCCAACACGCGCTTGCAGGTCGAGCACGGCGTTACCGAAATCGTTACAGGCGTTGACATTGTGGAACAGCAACTCCGAGCTGCTGCCGGAATGCCGCTATCTCTGGACGCCGATGTACCATTCAATGGCAATGCGATAGAATGCAGGATATACGCCGAAGACCCGGAAACGTTCATTCCGTCACCGGGCACGCTGGACATATTTGATCTCCCGACTCTGCCCAATCTGCGAATCGACAGCGGCTATCGCAAGGGTGACGAAGTAACTCCGTTCTTCGACCCGCTGCTCGCTAAGCTCATCACATGGGGGCAAAGCAGGGGAGACGCATTGAACCTCATGACGGAGGTCCTTGCTGTCAGTGAAGTCGTCGGTGTCAGCACGAATATACCTACGCTGCGCGCTGCACTGAATCATCCAGACTTCGCTGCCGGCAAATACACTACTGGACTTATCGAAAGCTTGCCGCGCTGAGCAAAGAACCTCGAATAGCGTTGCAGCTGCCCCGACCATATAATTCCAACACTGGGGCCCAATACTTGGGCCAACACCGAGGGACAGGGAGGCAAAAGATGCCAATAGATAAAAGCCGCGAAAGTTGGAAGCCCGGCATGCCTTGGGAACACGCCGTCGAAGACATGAAGTATGTGCGTGGCCTCGCCGCGGAACTCGGTGGACTGGAGCGTGTGAAGCGGCAGCACAGCGGTGGGCGGTACACTGTGCGCGAACGTATTGAAAAGATGGTTGACACTGGTAGCTTCCTTGAAGCGGGACCGATGGTTGGCGCGGCCGAATTCGATGACGATGGCAACCTGATAGAGTTCACCCCCGGCGCTTATGTGATGGGACTCGCTGAGATTGACGGTCGCCCGGTGGCTATCGGTGGTGACGACTTCACTATATCCGGTGGCAGCCCGCACAATGTGCGCAAGCACTCTCGCCAGTTCACTCAGCCGCTTGCCACGCAGTACGGTATCCCATACATACAACTGGTTGAAGGTGTAGGGCATAGCGCCAAGGCGGACGAGGCTGCTGGACACATGGGCTTGCCCGGCGGCGATCTGTGGTGGAAGGGCGTCGAGCTTATGAAGCGCGTCCCGGTTGCCGCGGGAATCATGGGATCGGTCGCAGGCGCACCCGCGGCCTTCGCGCTTATGTCTCACTTCACCGTAATGGTCAAGGATCAGTCTCAGATATTCCCATCAGGCCCGCCCGTCGTGCGCCGCGCCATCGGTGAGCAGATGGACAAGGAAGAGTTAGGCGGCTACAAGCGCCATGTTCACGAGAGCGGGCAGGTGGACAACGAAGCCGAGTCCGAAGAGGACGCCTTCGAGCAGATTAAGACCTTCATATCCTACCTGCCGAACACTACCAACGATGTCGCGCCGCGCGTGGAAACCGGCGACCCGCCTGACCGTCGCCCAGAAGAGCTGCTGAACATCATCCCGCCCAACCGTCGCCGCGGCTATGACCCGCGCAAGCTGATTCGGCTGGTCGTGGACAATGGAGAGTTCTTCGAGATGCGCCGCCATTGGGCAGGCTCGATAATAACCGGCTTCGCCCGCCTCGACGGATACAGCGTGGGCATCATCGGCAGCGACCCGATGCGACTTGCGGGCGCGATGGACGGCTGGGCAGCAGAGAAGTACGCGCACTTCGTTGACCTGTGCGACGCGTTTAATCTTCCGGTCGTCATATTCCTGGACATGCCCGGCTTCATGCTCGGCTCACATGCAGAGCGCATCGCCACCATGCGGCGTGGCGTGCGCGCCCTGATTGCCAGCGCTGAGGCAAAAGTGCCCAAGATAGAGTTCAACATCCGCAAGGCGTATGGAGTCGCCGCAGACGCGGCTCACAGCCTGGGACATCCCGACGGCTTAAACCTTCGCTTCGGCTGGCCTGCGGGTGAGTGGGGCGGCATTCCCATTGAGGGCGGGGTCGCGGCAGCATATCGCCGCGAAATCGATAACGCTCCGGACCCGGAGGCGCACCGCGCAATGATAGAGAATCGACTGCTGAAGCTCCGCTCGCCATTCCGCGCTGCGTATCGCGGCGATGTCGTTGACCTCATCGACCCACGCGAAACTCGCCGCCTGGCATGCACATTCGTCAAGCTCGCCCAGCCGATGCTCCAAAAACTTGCACAGCGCGAGAAGCGGGCGGTGAGGCCGTAGCGGGGACTGCGTTCTAGCCGAACGCCTCCGCCATCGCCTTCTTGTCGGTGCCCACGATTAGCCGTCCTTCGACCTGAATGAGTGGGCGGCGAATCAGGCGAGGCTCGTCCACCATCAGGCGTACCAGCTCGTCCGGAGACACCGTGTCCCTGTCCAACCCTAGTTTTCGCGCAGAGGGGCTGCGCCAGGAGAAGACATCCGCAGGAGGCGTGTCGCCTAGCAGGTCGCGCAGTTCTTCCTCTGTAAATGAGTCCTTGAAGAAGTCTCGCTCGTTAAGTTCCACACCGTCTTGTGAAAGCGACGCCTTCACTTTGCGGCATGTGCTTCAACGGGTCCATGTGTAGAATCCTACTTCTGCCATCGTGAAACCTCCTCCTTAGTATATGATGAACCGGAATGCGCCGTTCTGTGCGAACCGCCGTCTTGCAGCCTGCATCCAATTGGTTAGGAGGGCATGAGAATGCTGTTTATTCGCTACCTGCCAATTGGTGTCCTACTTTTTGCTGTGGCCGCGTCACTTGCTTGTGCATCTGAGCCGACGCCCGCACCGACTGCCACGCCTCTTCCACCGACAGTTGCGGTGCCGACTTTGCCACCTGCCGCGACCCCAACATCTCAGGCTGCTGCAACCTCGACGCCTCAAGTCGCTTCCACGTCAACGCCTATACCCTACGACTCCAACAGTGCAATGTACAAGGTGTTTCCGGGCTTTGGTCGCACCAGCAATCAGACATATGATGCGCTGGACGAGGTGCGGATGAACAAGGACAAGTCGATGGTGCCCGTGTTGGTGGAGTCGATGCGCTACCAGTCCACCGCGAATGCGCGGGACGCTACGGCGTATGTGCTGGGCGAACTTACGGGGCAGCGTTACGGCGGCGACGACTGGAAGGGGTGGATGGAGTGGCTTGGCAAGCACCGTGACGAATACCCGCCGCCCGATGACTATCTGGACTGGAAGATAAACTTCATGTCCCAACTCAACCCGCGCTTTTCCACGTTCCTGCGCCCAGCACTCGAAGGCGCCATTACCGTTGACCCGACTGAGATAGTCTGGGGCGGCGTGGACCCCGACGGAATACCGGACATCCGCGATCCGAAGATGCTGACGCCGGATGAGGCCGATTTCCTTGACGAAGATGATCGGGTGTTTGGTGTATCCATCAACGGGGATACTCGCGCCTATCCGCTGCGTATCATCAACGCACATGAGATGGTCAACGATACAGTGGGCGGCGAACCGATTTCGCTTGCGTGGTGAACGTTGTGCAACAGTGGGATCGTGTATTCCGCAAAAATCAACGGGGAACCGACCACATTCGGCACATCCGGCATGCTCTATCGCAGCAACAAGGTGATGTACGATCGCCTGACGGAAACGCTATGGAATCAGCTTCGGGGCGAGCCTATGGTCGGCGAACTTGTGGGCAGCGGCATCAAGCTCGAGTATTTTCCGGTCGCGCTCACCACATGGGGCGAGTGGCTAGCCGAGCATCCTGATACCAAGGTGCAATCGCGTGAGACGGGCTACTACTCGCTACGGAGTTATGAGAGCGAGGTTGACCGTCGCTCTATCTACTTCGCATACCGCGAGGATCCGGAGACGATGTTCCCCATCTGGAACCGGGACGAGCGACTTGTGCCCAAGCAACTGGTGCTGGGCGTGGTTGCTGAGGGCGCGTACAAGGCATACTCAATCGACGCGCTGCGGCAGGACCGAGTTGTGAACGACAGCGTGGGCGGCGTTGACTTGGTAGTAGTGGCATCTTCGCTGTCGGCGGATGCGCTTGCGTTCCGCAGAGAAGACAGGCAATTCTCGCTTCCGGATGATGCACACAATAGCATCCCGGACCTGCTGGTCGACGAAGACGGCGACGTATGGCATGTTGAGCGGGACAGGCTATGGAAGGATGACGACCCGGCACAGATACTGCCTCTGCATCCCGCGAATGTGTCGTTCTGGTTCGATGGTACATAACGTACCCAGATACGCTATTATACGGGGCGACGGAGGGCTGATATGGACACACAAGATACGAATGACAGGGCAGAGCAGGTGATGGCAGTATTGCGTCAGCGATACGGTGACCGCTTAGACGAGCAGGAACTTGAAGAAGTGGGTGAGGCGGCGAAGGCAATCGTTAAGGCGTCCGAGGACATGCGAGCCGTCGAGTTGGGGCATGGCGACTCGCCGTTCAGCCTGCCGCCATATCGCAAAGACTGATTTCTGACTTGGACAGGGAGAGCGTCATGACGGTCAATCCGATATTCATGCCCATTCGTGAGTTGGGCGAACTTGTGCGCCAGAGGCAGGCATCCCCTGTGGAGATAGCCGAGATATTCCTGCAGCGGTTGGACAGCATCGGTCCCCGCTACAACGCAGTAGTGACGGTTACGCGGGAGCGCGCTATGGAGCAGGCGCGCCGAGCCGAAAGCGAGATTGCGGCTGGCGACTACAAGGGTCTGCTACATGGCATCCCCTACGGGGCGAAGGACCTGCTGGCGACTTCCGGCGGTATACCGACTACCTGGGGCGCTGCGCCCTTCAGGGAGCAGGTATTCGACTATGACGCGGCTGTGGTACGCAGGCTGGAGGAGGCGGGAGCGCCATTGGCGGCGAAACTTGCTATGGTGGAGATTGCCGGTGGTATGGGTTACCGGCAGCCGAACGCATCATTCACGGGTCCTGGGATGACGCCGTGGGGCACCGATGCGTGGTCGGGCGGGTCGTCGAGCGGATCGGGAGCTTCAGTGGCGGCAGGGCTTGTACCATTCGCAATAGGCTCTGAGACCTGGGGATCGATACTCTCGCCTGCGAACAATTGCGGCCTGTCGGGGCTGCGTCCTACTTATGGGCGAGTGAGCCGTCAGGGGGCGATGGTGCTGTCCTGGTCCCTGGACAAGTTGGGGCCGCTTTGCCTGACTGCCGACGACTGCGGAATCGTGCTGGAAGCCATCGCAGGCGCGGATGCCGATGACCCCTCTACAAGCGATAGGCCGTATCGGTATGACATTTACGCTTCAACAGGACGCAGGTTCAAGCTGGCGGTGCTCAAAGATGTCACGGAAGGGGCGCAAGCGGAGGTCGCAGCGAATTTCGAGCGGGCGTTGCAAGCGCTGGAGGATGTCGCGGACATCGAGGAGATAGAGTTCCCGGAGATGCCATACGAGGCGGTTACGCGGACTATTCTGAACGCAGAGTCGGCGAGCGCGTTCGAGGAGTTCATAGAGAGCGGAGGAGTGTCGGGCTTGACCGCGCCGGAGTGCCACCATCCCCATGCGCGTCTGATGATACCGGCGCAGGACTACATACGGGCGCTGAGGATACGCGGCAAGGTGGCGCGCATCGCGGACGAGGTGATGGCCGGGTATGACGCGGTCGTAGGACCTACACGTCCAGTTACGGCGACGCCGATCGACCAGGACTTCCGTGGAGTGGTGGCGGGCACGGCTCGCGACACCATGGGCGCGGTGGGGAACAGTGCGGGATTGCCCGCAATAAGCGTTCCGAGCGGCTTCTCTGACGAGGGGCTGCCAACCGGAGTGCAGTTCATGGGGCGGGCATACGATGAGAATCGCATACTGGCGGTGGCGCGGGCGTATCAGTCAATGACCGACTGGCATACGCAGCATCCGCCGGGGCTTTCGGCCTAGAGACAGTTCATTCGGAGGCGCTCCACGTGATCTCAGTTTCACTTGGGTGCGCCAATTGTCTGAACGCCTGTACAGACCTACCTCCTGCAGTTGGTATCGCTGAGTATTAGCTACCACTGCGCGCAACTTGGCGACCGGAGTCCTTACGCTGGAGTTGTTCCAGTTCATCGACCGGAATGTGGCAGTTTATCATGTGGCGCTCGCCGCCGGGACCGCGCTGTTCAGGGGGCGGCTCGTTGTCGCAGATGTCGCCTATCTTCCTTGGGCACCTCCCCGCGAAGAAGCAACCCTTGAAAGCGGAGCGTAGTGTCGGCACTGAGCCTTCCAGTCGTATGTGGGTGGGTTCGGCGTCCGGGTCCGGGACGGGTGCGGCGGATAGGAGAGCCTCTGTGTACGGGTGAGATGGCACGGACAGGACCGCCTCTGAAGGGCCGTACTCTGCGACATGCCCCGCGTACAGCACGAGAATATCGTCGGATACATAGCGCACGACGCCCAGATCGTGGGTGATGAAGACATAGGAGTTCCCGGTCTCGCGCTGGTGCTGTTCCAGCAAGTTAAGCACCTGCGCCTGCACCGATACATCGAGCGCGGATACTGCCTCGTCCGCCACCACAAGGTCGGGGTTGGCGGCGAAGGCGCTTGCCAGGGCGACCCGTTGCTGCTGGCCCCCACTCAGTTCTGACGGTCGCCTTTCCAGGTAAAGTGGATCGAGCCCGACAGCGTTCATTAGCTGCTCGGCGCGCTCCTGGCTTTCCCCGCGTCCAACGCCTGCGAACTTTCTTAGCGCCCTCGTAATCGCGTGCTTTATGGGCAGCTTGGGATTGAGAGATGAGGTCGGGTTTTGGAAGACCATACGCATAGAAGAGCGCTGGTCTTCGGTGCGGTCTCCGACATCACCTTCGAGGACTTGACCGCGCAGTTCGAGCTTGCCGCCATCCCTTGCTTCCAGCCCTACGATCGCCCGCGCAGCGGTGCTCTTTCCGGAGCCGCTCTCGCCGACAATTCCAAGAGTGCGCCCTCCGTCAACGCGCATATCCACATCAACGAGCGCGCGCACGGGCCGGCGCACCGGAGGACCGAACAGAATGTACTTCTTTCGCCCACCGCCGTAGAACTTGCGAAGGTTTTCCGCGTTGAGCACAGGCGCGGCGCTGTCGGTCTCGGGCTTCACCAGCCTTTCGCGCAGCTCGCCCCAGAGGTCATCGGTGACATCGGAGTGATAGAAGCAGCGGGCGGTGTGGCCGTCCGAGACCTGAGCCGGCTGCGGTGATGTCTGAAGGCATGCGTCCTTCACGAGAGGGCAGCGCGGGGCGAACAGGCAAGAGCCAGTCTGCGCGCTCTGCGCGTCGAACACAGAGCCGGGTATGCTACGGAGCTGACGCTCTATGCCATCGTCTCCAGGAGGCTGCGGGACGCAGGATAGCAGGCCCGCCGTGTAGGGATGGCTGGGATTCTTGAAGAGTTCGCGGACTGGCGCTTCCTCAACTATCTCGCCCGCGTACATGACCGCAACTCTGTCCGCCACCCTCGCTATGACGCCGAGGTTGTGGCTTACGAAGAGTATGCCCGCGTTCACCCTGTCCTTGAGATCCACGATAAGGTCGAGGATTGTCGCCTCTGTGGTCACATCAAGGCCGGTAGTCGGCTCGTCCATAATCAGCAGATGTGGGTCGCAGGCGAGCGCCATCGCTATAACCACGCGCTGCTGCTGGCCGCCGCTCAACTGGTGCGGATAGCGTCTTCCTATGCGCTGAGGGTCTGCCAGACCGACGCTCTCGAAAAGTTCGACTACGCGCTGCTGCGCAGCCTCGGCGTCCAAGTCGAGGTGGTGCTTGAGGACCTCTTCTATCTGCGGACCGACCCTCATGGAAGGGCTGAGCGATGTGAGCGGGTCCTGATAGACCATCGCAATGCGATTGCCTCTGAGTTCACGCAGTTCCGCGTCGCTGTATTCGGCAATATCCATGCCCTCGAACCGCACGGCGCCCTCGACCTGCGCGGTGCCCGGAAGGTAGTTCATCATGGCAAAGGCGACCGTAGATTTGCCACAGCCCGATTCGCCGACAAGTCCTAGCACCTCGCCGCGCGCGATTTCAAGGGACGCGCTGCGCACGGCGCGGAACGCGCCTCTAGGCGTAAGGAAGGTTACGGCAAGGTCTTCAAGTTGTACGAGCGGCGCTTCCGCGATGTCGGCGTGGTTCGCATGGTTCATATATCTATCACGCTCCGGTTTCGGGGAGGTTCTGCGCCTGCCGTATGCCGTCGGCGAGCAAGTTTATGCCCACGACGAGGGATGCCATGGCGATGCCGGGTGAGAGCGCCGCAAAGGGCACAATTCCGATGTAGGGGAAGTTCTCGCTGACCATCAGCCCCCAGTCGGAGGAGGGCGGCTGTACGCCAAGGCCGAGGAAGCCAAGCCCTGCGGTCAGCAGCAGCGCGAAGCTGAGCCGTATGGTTGCCTCGACTGCCACGACTGGCAGGATGTTCGGTAGTATCTCGCGGAACATGATATATATCGTTGGTTCGCCTCTGAGCCTGGCGCTCTGCACGAACTCAAGGGGCTTGATGGAGATCGCAGCGCTTCTTATGACGCGGCTGTTGTTGGGCATGAACGAGACGCCGATCGTCAATATGACGAGCCACGATTCGTCTAAGCCGCTGAACCATTGCCTGCTCATATTGATTAACAGGATGGCGAGCAGGAGCGATGGGATAGCGAGGAACCAGTCCACGAAGCGCATTATGGTTTGGTCGATCTTCCCGCCGAAGTACCCGCTGCTTATACCGACAATCGTGCCGAGCGATACACCAAGCACGGTGCCGACGGTGGCTATCCAGATTATAGAGCGAGAACCTGCAAGGACCCTGCTCAGTACATCGCGCCCTTTGTCGTCGGTGCCTAGCCAGTGTTCTGCGGTGGGGCCGCTGAAGCGGGCGGGAAGGTCGTACTCGGTAGGTGGATACGGTGTTATCCAGGTGCCAGTCACCGCCACTATGAGGTGAATGAGGACAATAACGAAGGCTATGCGTCCGGTGTTGGTGCGGAGGATGAGCGCAAGTCCACTGATGGCTGCATTCTTGGCGCGCACAAGAGCAGGGACTTGCCCGCTGTCCATCTCCGGTTGCAGTGTGGAATCTTGAACTGCCATCAAGCCAACCTCACCCTAGGATTGAGCCAGCCGTAGGCGAGGTCGGCGGTGAGATTGCTGAAGGCGTACACCGCCGCTATCACCATAGCGGTAGATTGAAGCATCCGTATGTCCCGGGTATTGATGGAGGTTATGAGCAGGCTGCCCATGCCGGGATAGGCGAACAAGTTCTCCACGATGATGAGGCCGCCGAACAGCCAGCCGACGTTGTTCGCTATGACGGTTATGGTGGGCAGCATAGCGTTCGGCAGGACATGTCTAATTACCACAGTACGCATTGGCAAACCCTTGAGGATTGCGGTGCGTACATAGTTACTGCCCATCACTTCAATCACATTGGCTCGCGCCATTCTAAGAATATACGCGAACAATGCGCCCGTTACGGTGAGGATGGGCATAATCAACACTTGAGGGTTGCCGAATATGGTTTCTCCCGGAAGCATTATGCTCGAAGACGGCAGCCATCCGAGTGTTGAGGAGAACACCAGCATCAGCACCACACCGGTGACGAACTCCGGCAGCGATATGGTTACCAAGCCTCCGAACGTCAGAAAGCGATCCCAGAAGGTGTCCGACTTGACGCCCACCAGCACACCCGTAATCAGACCAAGCGGGACAGCTATGACGAACCCGCCAACTGCGAGGAGCGCGGAGTTAAACAGCCGTCCGCCGATGATTTCGGAGACCTCCTTGCCGGTCGCCGCTTTGCCGAGATCACCCGTTACTGCGCCGCCGATCCAGTTCAGGTATCGAATATGCGGCGGCTTGTCCAGCCCAAGACGCTCTCGCAGCGCCTTTAGGTTGTCCGGCGTCGCGCCCTGTCCAAGCATTGTGGACGCCGCATCGCCCGGAGTGAACTCAATCAGGGAAAAGATGGCTACGGAGACCGCCAGCAGCGTCACTACGATGAGGGATATTCTTAATATGAGAAATCGTGCCATGCCGTATCCGTCGCCAATTCTGTTCTATGCGGTATAGAAAAATCCGTTCGCCCTGTGAGCCTGTCGAAGGGCGTATTTCAGTAATCGGTCATTTTTGTCATTCCGAGCATAGCGAGGAATCTGAAATCGTTGCGACACAGCCGTGCAAATGTTTCAGATTCCTCACTTCGCTGCGCTCCGTTCGGAATGACGAAGTGATACGGCTTGCCGCATCTCTTCCATCAGTCCCTTCCACCATCAAAGGAGAAGGGACTCTGCGGTAAATTTGAGGTTACTGTACCCACCACTCTTCCATTAGAAAGTGGGCGTTCGCGGCGTGCGCCTGGACGCCGCCCACATTGTCGCGGTGCGCGATGATTACCGGTATGTACATGAGGTACAGCACTGGCACATCTTCAATCAGGATTTCCTGCATCTCGCGGAAGTATTCTTTGCGTTCGTCCAGGTCCGGCGAGGATGCGGCGAGGTCGAGTAGTTCATCCAGACGAGAGTTGTTGTAGAACGATTCGTTCCAGACGGTGCTGCTTCTGAGCTGCACATCTATTGCGGCGTTGGCGGGCCTCGAGCCCCAGTTGCTGGTCACGAACGGGCAGCAGGGATCCATCCACTGCGCTTCCCAGTATGTGGAAGTATCGTGCGATGTCACCTTTATATTGATGCCCGCCGCCGCCACAGACTCCTTGAACGCGAGCGCCATTTCCTGCATCTGCCCTATCGCAGCGGTATGCAGAACCACATCTACGCCGTCCGGATAGCCGGCGGCTGCAAGATACTCTTTGGCTCTGGCGATGTCCTGCTTGACGATGGGCTGCTCGTCCCAGTAATACTGGTCGTTGACGCCGACCGGATGGTCGTTTGCGGGACTGCCGCGTCCGAACTGCACCGCGTTGACTAGGAAGTCGCGGTCAACGGCGTATTGCATCCCCTTTCGAAGGTTCTTGTCCACGTACAACGAATCCGGCAAACCTTGGAACTTCGCCCAATTTTCTTCATCGCCCTGAAGATGCGAATAGGCTGTGTGCATGTCTATGACGGCCACTCCGGCGGACGGAGTTTCGGCGATGCGGATTTCGGGGTTGCCCGCGAAAGAGCCAAGGGTCGATATTACGGGGTCAGGCACTACATCTATCGCGCCGGTCTTCAGCGCCTCGGTGCGTGTAACCTGCTCAGGCATGTAGAAGAAGATAAACTGATCCGAGTAAGGCCTCCCCTCGCGCCAGTAATCGGGGTACTTGTGGAATACGGTGCGCTCGGTGGGATTGTGCTCCCCAAGCGTGTACGGTCCCGAGCCATGCGCGGCATCGGTGAGCTCGTCATTCGCCACTCCATTGCGAACTATGCGCACGTGGTAGTCTGTCAGGTCTCCCAACAGGAATGCGTTTGACGCGCCCAAGTTCAGCACGACGGTGCTGTCGTCCGGCGTGTCAATCGTATCGATATAGGAAATCTGCCCCTTTAGAGGGGATGCCGAATCATCCGCTCTGATGCGGTCTAGGGTGAACTTTATGTCGGCGGATGTGAGGGCATCTCCGCTGTGGAAGGTGATGCCGTCGCGCACCTTGAGTGTGTACTGGGAAAGGTCAGCCGTGGAAGACCAAGACTCCGCTGCCCACGGGGTAACCTCCCCGTCGTACCAGTACATGGTGGCGTTATCGTAGGTCAGCTCGCCGTAAGGCGCCTGCCCAGCCGACAGCCCTGCGAGCATGGGATCGAGGGTGCCCTGGTCTGTCACACCCATCCTGATGGTGCCGCCATATGTGGGTTCGTCTCCCATCATCATGGCCGGTTCGGGGGTGGCGACCGCTCTGTCAACAATCTGCTGCACCTGAGCGGCGGTTATCTGTCCTTCGGTAGCCATCTGTACGGCGGACTGGATGTCCTCACTGGTCAACATGCCCGCTTGGGAATCGCTGACGGCCATCGTTATAGCGGACTGAACGTCAGCGCCCGTCACGGCGTCGGCGGTCGCGGCGTTGACTGCGCTTTCGACCATCGCCCTAATCTGTTCAGGCGTCGCGCCCTCGGAAGCTGCGCCCTCGACTGCGGCCTGCACCATCGCCTGAATCTCTTCGGCTGATACATCAGAACCGCCCGCGTCCATCATTGCGGACTGCATGGACGATTCGACCATGGACTGGATTTCCGCCGCAGTGACCTGTGGCTGCGGCGCGGGTGCTGACTGCGCCACTGCATCCGTCACGATGCTGCGAAGCTGAGCTTCGTCAAGCCCAGGTGCAGGTGCTGAAGAGCAGGCGACAGCCACGAGAGCGACTATCGACATCAGGACAACAATCAGGGCAAACGAACTTGCCCTATTTCGACTTAACATATTGTCTCCTTTCGGGACTACAATCTCGTTCTGTACTTTTCCAATACAACGTTCAATAAGTAAGTGAACGCTCGCATTCAAGACTTCCGCACTATAATATACATAATTAAGGATGTATAGGTCAATAAATAATAGAAGAAGCGAAGGGCGGCTCCCGCTTCAGGGATTGCCCTTCGCTTCTCTCACATAGCGATGTCGCGCCAACCAGCTACGGGCCTGCAACGCCGCTGTTAAATATCTGCCACAGCTTGCGGCTGTCGCCCACCGGAAGCTCTTCACTGCCGAAATGGTTCAGCGTGTTGACAGCCTGAATAAGCCCGTAGAACTGCAATGCCGCGGCTTTCAGGTCAACCTCGGGTCTGACCTCGCCCTTCTGAACGCCGACCGTCAACTGCGCCTCTATCATCGTAAGGTGCTTGTCTATAGAGGCCTGCATGAATTGTCGCAGCTCGTCGTCGCCGTTCATCAGCACCTCTGCTATGACCAGAAACGACACTCCGGTCAATGTGGAGGGGGCGACATTGTGATGCAGCACCTGTTCCAGTCTTCTGAGACCCGAATCGGGGTCGCCGTCTATCAGGTCTATGCGCTGGGTGAGCCTGAGATCAATGTCTTCTATCAGCCCCGCGAGTATTCGCTTCTTGCCGCTGAAATGGCGATATATCGCGCCCTCGCTGACACCCACTGAGCGCGCAAGATTGCCTATCGTCAACGACTGCATGCCGTGTTCGGTTATCACAGCACGCGCAGCGTCTATGATTTCACGTCTTCTTACGCTGGTAGGGCGGCGCGATCTCACAACCATTTCCACAAAGACCACAAGATACAGGTTTAGTAGATACAGGTTTAGTAGCGAATATACATAATGTATCTGCGAAGGTCAATCGTGTCATGCTCCGGTTGAGGATGCCTGGAAATCTGCCTGAAGCGCGTAACAGGCTTCGGGGCATGAGTTTGCGGCAGGGGCACACTCGAACTGCGTTGCATGGCGTAGCCTTGACAGCCATGAGCCGCCAGCCTACCATCGCCACAACCTGATATTTCGGACGGCTGGTGTTCTTTGCACAGCGGCATGGGCAGGCATCAAGGCGTGATGAACAAGAGATACGATTACATCATAGTGGGGGCCGGTTCCGCGGGCGCGGTGCTGGCTGCGCGGCTGTCGGAAGCTTCGCAGCGGTCTGTTCTGCTCCTTGAAGCCGGAGCCGACTATCCCGTGCGTGAGCGATTGCCCGAATCGTTGAAATATGTCTACGGCGCAGATGGGACGATCTGGGAGGGCGAGCACATATGGAAGTTTCGGGCGAGGGCTACCGATCGCGCCTACATAGATATTCCGCGAGGCAAGGTGACTGGTGGCTCGAGCGCTGTCAACGATGCCCAATTTCTGCGGGCAATGCCCGATGACTTCGACAGGTGGGCGAGTTGGGGCAACCCTGAATGGCGGTATGAGAAGGTCTTCCCATACCTGCGAAAGCTGGAGGCGGACCAGGAATTTGATGACGAGTTCCACGGTTCAGCCGGTCCAATCACGTCCAGCAGGCATAGCCCCAACGAGTGGGGGCCTCAGCAGCATGCGTTCTACCGGGCATGTCTGGACGCTGGCTTTCCGGACTGTCCGGACCACAACCGACCAGACTCGACTGGTGTGGGGCCACTGGCGTTCAACATTGACGGGCGGGTGCGAGTGAGCACGGCGCTCGCCTATTTGGATCCAGCGCGCGATCGTGCAGGGTTGACGATCAAACCGCAATGCCTTGTTCACGGTATCATCTTCGAGGGACGCCGGGCGGTGGGTGTACGAGCTGCTAGCAGTGATGAAGAGTTTGTTGCTTTTGGCGATGAAGTGATCCTTTGCGCAGGAGCCATTGGAACGCCGCAGATCCTCGCGCTGTCGGGGATTGGACCTGCCGACCAGTTGCGGCAACTTGGCATCCCCGTAGTGCAGGACTTGCCGGGTGTGGGGCGCAATCTCAGGGATCATCCGGATGTGCCGATGTCATGGCGAACGCGCGCAGATTTTTCGCTGAACACCAATCAGGTCGCCACCGGAACGGTGACGCTACGCTTCACGGCATCAGGCTCTCCGTTCGAGAACGACCTCGTGATTTTCATGGGGAACTACGCGGCTGCGAGGCCGATGCGGGGGCAAGACCACCTGCGTCCTGTGGGAGTAGGGGTAAGCCTGTGCCTGTATCTTGCTCTGAGCCAGGGGGAACTGCGGTTACGCTCGCGCGACCCGAAGCAGCCGCCGTATCTCGATTTCAACCTGCTGGATGACGCATTTGATCGCGCGCGCCTACGTGAGGCTATCAGAGTGTGCGCCGAGTTGTTCGAGCACGATGCGTTTCGGGGGATAGTCGAGAAGCGGATTGGCCCGTCGGATGATGCGCTGCGGGACGACGATGCGCTGGATTCCTGGATGAAGCGTGAGGTGGTTACCGCGCACCATGTATCGAGCACCTGCAAGATGGGGCCGTCAGATGATCCGATGACTGTGGTGGACCAGTACGGGATGGTTCACGGTGTTGATGGGCTGAGAATCATTGATGCGTCGATTATGCCTGACACTGTGCGGGCGAACCTGAATCTCACGGTAATTGCGATGGCTGAGCGGGCCGCGGACTTCATCAAGGGGAGATGACGGCTGCTCGGTATTGCTTGCGCCTGCTGGTTTCGCAGGGAAGATGATGCCCCCTCTCCCTACGAGAGGGGGCATGCTATAGCTGACTACCTGAGCCGACTACCAGGTGGGGGCGTAGTCGTTATAGTGGTTGTTGGTGAGGCGCTGCTGGTTTTTGCCGTCGGCGTCCATCATGACAATCTCGCCGTCGCCGTCGAGGTATGAGACGAAGGCGATGCGATTGCCGTCGCGGGACCAGGCGGGCTGGTCGTCGCGGACGCTGTTGCGGGTGAGCCTATGTACTTCGCCGTCGCGGATATCTACGACGTAGATTTCGGGGGTGCCGTCCTGGTCGGAGGAGTAGGCGATCTTCCTGCCGTCCGGGGACCAGGCGATATTGAATTCCGTGCCACTGGTCTCGGTGATGCGCTTCAGCTCGGTTGCATCGGAGTTCATGACGTAGATTTCGGGGTTGCCGTCGCGCTCGGAGATGAAGGCGATCTTGTGGGAGTTTGGCGACCAGCAGGGACTGTAGTCGGGCTGATCGGTGAGGCGGACTTCGTTGACGCCGTCGGGGTTGCGGACGTAGATGCCCTGAGCGGGTCCGCCGCGCACCGTGAAGACGACGCTGGAGCCGTCATAGGACCATCCGCCGACCTCATGAGCCACGATAGTCGTCAGTTCCATTGAGCCAGAGCCGTCGTATTTCGCGACGTGGGTCGAGGGGTTGCCGCCGTTCTGAACGAGGTAGGCGAGGCGCTCACCGGAAGGCGCCCATCGGTGGTCGCGGTGATTGCCGTCTAAGGTGCTTATTGCCGTTGCGCTGCCTGACTCCCCATCAAGCGCTATGACGTTCAGTATGTTGTGGTCGTCGTTGCCGGAGAGGAAGGCGAGGCGCGTGCCGTCGGGAGATAGGGATGGCGCGTACTCGCTGCCGGCGCTCTTTGTTAGATTGACGAGTTCGGCTTGTTCGGGGTCGAGGGAGAATATCTCGCGGTTGCCGTCGATATCGGAGGTGAACACTATGGGGTTCCCTGCGGACGAGCAAGCCAGAGATGCCAGAATCAGGGCCATCAGAGGTATGAAGAGTAGTCGCATTTGCAAGCTCCTTCCACTTGTGCATTTAATGCTTACAACAAGCACAACACAGGGCTGGGACTTACATCAAGCGAAGTTGGGTATCATTATTGGATATTGTTTAGAAAGACGATAAGTCTTTTGGTTAGGCAATCTGTAAATGAGACTGGGCTAACAGGATAGACGGGATATTTCCCACCCAGCCCGATCCTCCCGTATCAAGGGGGATGGGGGTTTAATTGTGCCCTGACCTTAGCCCTGTCTTAATGGGAGAGGGGACTTCAGGGGCTGCGGATGGTGGGGTTTTTGTGCTTGCCGGCGAGCGGGTTGGGTAGGATCGGTGTGTTGTGGGCTTCGGCGGCTTCGGCAAGCTGCACTAGCGGGTCCGACATGCCGCGCGGCGCGGGCATGCTTGAATAGTCCGCAATCTCTTCTTCAGTCAGGCCGTGTTCGCGCCGGTCTTCTTCGTCGAACTTTGCCTGCTCTTCGGGGTTTAGGGGTTCGAAGTAGTAGTCGATTGTCGGGTCGGGGTCGTTCGGGCCGTAGTCGTAGATGTTCTTTTCTGGTTTTACGTCTATGCGGCGGTATTTTGCCTCTGCTCGGAGGGCTGCTCGGTGGTTGCCGCTTGCCATCGCTTCCTGGAACTCTTTGATGATGGCTTTGCCCTGTTCATTGACGGTCGCTGCCTTGTTCGGGAGCGGGCTTTGTGCGGGACTCTTCACCCCCATCCTAACCTTCCCCCGTCGAGGGGGAAGGGACTCTGAGGCGGGGGCAGGTTCGTCTCCCTGGGGGAGAGGGGGCTTTGTGGCAGGAGTGGCGGCTTGGAGGTCTTCTGGATCCCTGCTTTCGGAGGAATGGCGAGAAGATGGGACGGTCTCTTGGAAACGAAGAGGCTTTGAGTTGTCGTCTCGGTCTTCTTCTTCTCTCATCTCTTTGGCTATGGCTTCGTAGTCGGTGTCGTTGTAGTTGTCGTAGTCGTCGATGGTGGTTGAGAGACCGGCTTGGGTCTTCTTCTGGCCTATGGAGAGACGTGTGCTTTCTTCGTCGCGCCAGTAGTCCTGAAGGTGCTTGGGCTTGATGTTGTCGTAGTTGGTGTCCCAGCCACGGCGCAGTAGCTCCTGTGCTGCTGACATACGGTGATGGATGGTGAACTCTAGGTCAGGGTCGGGGTCTGACATCACTTCCAAAAGGAAGCGGACGGTGTCGGTGCCGCGCTCGCTGTACTCGCGCATTCGCCTGGCGAGGTCTGTGTGCAGGGTGTCGTAGGCGTTTGCTTCGTCGGTGGTGTCTGAGAGCCTGCGGCGTGAGCCGAGGTCTCCAAAGCCGCGACGCAGGAGTTCTCTTGCGGCTGCCATGCGGTCTGCCGGCTTGATACGGAACTTCTTGGGTGTGAATGGCCTGTCTCTGCCGGTCATGATGTGAATGAGAAACTCTACGACGGTGTGACCTTCGGCGGTCTCGTGGCGGATGAGGTGGGCTATTTCGTAGTTGAGGATGTCTAGCAGCCCGTCCGAGAAACGCGGTAGTTGAGTGATTTGGATGTATAATAAGCTCAATTCAGTAGAGTGGAGCCTGCGATGAGCAAGACCTACCGTGCCTATGATCCAGACCAGCAGATGCTGTTGCCTGCTGCAATGCGGGAGTGGTTGCCGGATGACCATCTGGCGTACTTTATCTCAGACGTCGTGGACGAGTTGGAGTTGTCTGAGATCACTGCCCGCTACGAGCGTGAGAGCAGAGGTGGGCCACCATATCATCCACGGATGATGGTCAAGGTGCTGCTCTACGGCTACTGCGTCGGGGTGGCGTCCTCACGGCGGATTGCCCAGCGGCTGCACGAGGACATAGCGTTCCGGGTGTTGGCGGCGAACAACATGCCGGATTTCCGCACCATCTCGGACTTTCGCAAGGACAATCTGGATGCGCTGTCAGGCCTGTTCTTGCGGGTATTGGCGTTGTGCGGGCAGGCGGGGCTGGTGAAACTGGGTCACGTGGCGTTGGACGGTACCAAGGTGAGGGCCAACGCATCCAGGCACAAGGCGATGAGTTACGGTCGGATGAAAGGGAAGGAAGCGCAGTTATCGGCGGAGGTGGAGGAGTTGCTGCGGCGTGCCCAGGAGGTTGATGACGAGGAGGACCTTCGGTACGGACAAGGTAAGCGCGGAGATGAGTTGCCGCAGGAGTTGGCCTTTCGGGAGGGGCGGTTGGAGAAGATACGGGAGGCGATGGCGGCGTTAGAAGCTGAAGCTCAGGCGGCGGCGGAGCAGGCCGAGGGCAAGGAGCATTCCGGGGTGCCCGACGACAAAGCCCAGCGCAACTTCACCGATCCTGAGTCGCGCATCATGCCGGCGCCGGGCGGGCGGGACTTTGTGCAAGCTTACAACTGTCAAGCGGTGGTGGACAGTGCCCATCAGGTGATCGTGGCGGCTCACGCCACCAACAGGACTTCGGACAAGCAGCAGGCGGTGGCGATGGTGGAGGAGGCGATCAGCAACGTCGGCGCAGTGCCCAAAGAGGTATCCGCCGACGCCGGTTACTACTCGGCGCAGGCGGTTGAAGGTCTCTACGGGCTGTGCGTGGACCCGTTCATCGCGCCGGAGCAGACCCGCCACGGCAGAGTGCCGCCGTCCGCGCCCCGGGGTCGCATACCCAGTCATCTGTCTACCAGGGATCGGATGCGCCGGAAGTTACAGACCAAACGGGGCCGGCAACGTTACGCCCTTCGGATGCAAACGGTGGAGCCGGTATTCGGCCAGATCAAGCAGGTCCGAGGCTTCCGCCAGTTCCTGCTACGGGGCCTGGAGAAGGTCAGCGGCGAGTGGTCGCTGATCTGCACCGGCCACAACCTGCTCAAACTGTTCCGATTTGGGGCAGACCAGCCTCGCGAAACACCGACCAACAACTTTGCGGGAAGTGTCCGCATCATCGCCGAGATGCTAAGCACAGTAAGGCGTACGAAGCTATTGCTCCGTCAGTGGCTGCACCCGACAAAAATGGTTGTCGCCGTCTGACCTCGTCTGCACCTAAGGGACGCTAAGTAATCCTCAGACGGGCTGCTAGGTGGGCTACGGGGTTTGTAATCTCTTCTCCCCTCACCCCTTCGGCAAGCTCAGGGCAGGCTCTAGCCCTTTCCCCAGAGGAGAGGGGACTTTGGACGGGGGTTTCGTCGCCGCCCTGCTCCTCCTCGACTGGATTCCCGCCTGCGCGGGAAAGACGGTCAGAGGTGGTTTCGCAGTCGGTGTCGGGGAAGCCGTACTTGATTAGGTGTTTGGCGGCTTCTAGGCGGTGGCAGAATTTGGCGTCGGTGTGCTGTCCCTGCATGGTGTCGACGAGGAAGGCGGCGATCGAGTCGCCTTCCCTTGTGCGGTCGATGATGTTTTGTTGTAGTTTGGTTGGGATGCACATGAGGGTCTTTCGGTCTTTCAGTTAAGTTGTGTGGACATTTCCCATTTGTCCCTTGTCATTCCGTGCGAAGCGAGGCATCTGAAGTCTGCAAATGGCGTATGTGCAAAGATTTTAGATTCTTCACTCCGCTCCGCTGCGTTCAGAATGACAGAAGATAAAGGCGCTCCCTTCGGAATGACGGAATAAACCTACTATTCTGGTTCAAATGCTTTGTGTATCAAATGTCATCAGAGCCTCGTCAGTCGGGCAGTCTCTTTACATCCCCTGAGCGAACGACTGTGCTTATTGAAGTCCATCATACGTACGGATGTTTGGATTGTCAAGGGCGAATTGAGGGAATGGTTGGGATAATGTGGGAGAGGGTTGTAAAATGTTGGCTATGAATATTCTTGAAGTAACGATAGATGAGCTGGTTGAGCGGTATTCGGCGCTGCTGTTTGATGCTTATGGGGTGTTGTCGTACACGGTGGGTGCGCTGCCGGGGGCGGTCCCACTGATCGACAGGCTGAATAAGATGGGGAAGCCGTATTATGTGCTGACGAATGATTCGTCCGCGCTGCCGGAGAATCGTGCGGCGAGATACCGCAACGTAGGACTGAATCTCGATGCAAGTCGCATTATCACCTCTGGCAGCCTGCTGGCAGGATATTTCGAGGCGCAGGGTCTGAGCGGGACGCGGTGCGTTGTGCTGGGGACTGAGGACAGCGCAGAGTATGTGCGGCTGGCAGGCGGTGCCGTGGTGTCGGCTGCGGACGGGTTCGATGTGGTGGTTGTTGGGGATCAGTCGGGGTTTCCCTTTGTGCAGGGAGTGAATGCGGTGTTGAGTGCGCTGTTTCGGATGATTGACGCAGGGGATGCGCCGCGGCTGGTGCTGCCGAATCCTGACCTGGTATATCCCAACGACGTTGGGTTTGGGATGGCGAGCGGGAGTGTGGCGCTGATTATCGAAGCGGCTTTGCGGCAGCGGTACCCTACGCGGACAGGGCTTGAGTTTGAGCGTCTGGGGAAGCCGAACGGGGCGATTTTTGAGGCGGCGGCGAGGCTTACAGGAACGAGAGATATGGTGATGCTGGGGGATACGCTGGAGACGGATATTCGCGGCGCGAATGCGTTCGGGATTGATTCGGCGCTGGTTGCGGGTGGGGTTACGCCTGCGGATGGTTTGGAGGGGGCTGTGGATGTGCCGACTTACTGGATTCGGGGGCTTGGCGTGAGCTAACATTGATGTACAGGATAGATAGGATGGGGTAGTTCTCTCATTCCCTGTATGGTCGCTCGATGTCTTCCATTTGGCGCAATACGGCCTTGATGTCGTCTATTCGCTGTCTTCTGTTTTCCCGATAAGCGATGGCGCATATGACTGATCCAGCGAAACCGGCGGTGGATGCCATCCAGAAGCTCGTCTTTATCCAAGGCGCTGCCAATCCAAGTTGGGTAACGCTTATCAGAAACGAGATGCCGACTGTGAAGAGCGCCAAGCATGCTGAGAACCATAGGCTTTCAGTTGGGCGAATTTCGCTAACACGCTCTTTCAACTGGTTCCATTGCTGGTCCGTAATGGCGAAGGCTGATTGACTGGCAGGAACCATCACATTTAGGAAGACGCTATGTTCTTGTTCGACGTTTCTGGGAATCTCGTCTTTATCGGACGGTCGATTCATCCGCGTCCTCTTCATGGAGGTCAACAAGTCCCAGTTTTATCGCGCTGAAAAGAGCCATATACCCGCAGCCGTTGCACGCCAACATGACGGCGGGGTATGTGTTGTTGAAAAGGAAGTTTCTGTTCTTCCCGCTCCATGGAACTACGGAGACGAACTCATCGGCTATCGCCCAAGAGTAATGGCCGGAGATAGGGCACTTATTATCAGATCCAAACTGGCGAAGTTTCTCTTCTATCTTCTTTGGGTCCAATTTATGTTGCGAGAGTATGGTTGCCAAAGTACGCCTCCCATACATGAATAGCTGTTGTTCCTACAATTGGAATTATCGTAGCATCATGAAGTGCATCTATCAATCGGTTGGTGATAAGCGCGGTTGCGGTTGGGTATGGCCCAGAGATATTATAGCGGGAGTTTTCGGGACGAATTGGTATTGAGGAATGTTGAATGATTAAGAACTTTTCGGTGCTATATGTGGGGAATATCGACCTTGATGACGTGGGGAGCGACGGGACGCCTGCGGATGAGCGGCGGTATCCGAATGAGCGGCTGATGCAGAGTATGGATACTGCGGGGCAGGTCGCTGGGCTGATGGATGAGCTGGGGTTTTATGCGCTGTGGATGGCGGAGCATCACTTTCAGCGGGAGGGATATGAGACGATACCGAACCTGATACTGATGGGGACGCATCTGGCGGGTAAGACGGAGCGGCTGAAGTTCGGGTGCGCGTTTAACATCGTGCCGATGTGGCATCCGATACGGCTTGCCGAAGATTACGCGATGGCGGATATTCTGACGGACGGGCGCATCATCTTCGGCGTGGGTCGCGGGTATCACAGCCGAGAGGTGGAGTCGTTCGGGTCGCCGGTTATCGACAATGACGCGAACCGCGAGCTGTTCGAGGAGCAGATGGAGGTCATCTTCAAGGCGTTCAACGAGGAGTCGTTTACGCACAAGGGGAAGAACTTCACGATTCCGGCAGAGGTGGAGTATCGCGGGTACGACTTGGAGGAGGTTACGCTGGTGCCGCGCCCGAAGCATACGCCGGTGGAGATGTGGCAGCCTATCGTTAGCGGCAGGACTATCGATTTCATCGCGCGGAACGGGATTAAAGGCGTCGTGGGCCTTACCGGGGAGTCGCTGGTTGACGGGATTTTCGAGCAGTACAAGGATGCGAATGCGAAGTACGGGCGGGACCTGGAGATTGGGGAGAACCTTGCGCTTGAGGTTGGATTCTATATCGCGGACAGCCAAGAAGAAGCGATGAACAAGCTGTGTCCGTACCACGACGAGCGGTATAAGTGGTTCGCGCCGTTCGGGTTCGTGCGATACGCTGACGAGCAGGGGCGCGTGTGGGGGACGCCGGGCGCGCCGGCGCGGACGCCACACATCGAGGACGGGGTGCAGCAGCGGGCGTGGATATGCGGGACGGCGGAGGAGTTTGTAGCGTTCTTACGGGAGCTTGAGTCGAAGTATCCGGGACTGGAGCATGTGATTCTGCACTGGGCTGAGGGGATGCCGCGGGCGGAGTTTATGGAGCAGCTTGGGTTGTTTGCGGATGGGGTGATGGGGGAGTTTGTGGGGAGGGGGTAGGGGATGAATGCATTGTGGTGTAGCCCAAAATAGAAGTCAGCGAACATCTAGGGAGCAGATGTCAATGGAAATGGACAACCTATCCTATAGACTGAATGACTCGAACCCATTTGAAGCGGTGGGTTCGCTATTGTCTGCATTGGCATCCGAAACGGGACGTGCAAATACTTCCGGAGAGTTTTATGAGCTCGCCTTAAGAAGTAATGAATTGAACCCTGCGGATGTCAGCGAAAGTGCAATGGCGCTATTTTTGGAATGCAAAAGGATCTTGCAATTACCATTTTTGTCCGAGCACAACTCAGCCGTTGAGTCGCACCAGAAATACCTTGATAGCCTTAGGGAAACCTTTTTCCGAATGGCATTTTCCTACGAGTCAATGGGACCACTTAACAATTTTAAGGCCGCGTGGGACACTGGCCGCTGGGCAATTATGTCGCAGTCTGTGAAGTCATTCAGGAACGAGTATCAGAACTACGAACTGATCGAACTCGTAAAGCGTTATCTGGCTGTGATACGCCAATTCTTGGTAGATTCCGAGCGAACTCAAACTGCGACGGATGCACTGAATATACTGGACGATCTGTTGCGGAATTTGGATGAGGAGTTATGGAAATACCCTTGGGAATACTTTGAGAGCAAGTTCGCTGTCCTCGACTCGTTACTGCAGACAGAGTCTGATAAGGCTCCTGATAGCGCGTTTTCAACCTTCTACAAGAAAACTAGAGAAGCTATTTGGACATACTTTATCCGAGCAAACCGAGTAATGGATGTGGCGTTATTTATACCTCGTGCCTACGCCGTACTCAATGTTACGCTGGCGCTGGTATCAGATCTGTCACTCCCAGATGGCAAAGTAGAGGAGTTCATGTCACTGATGCCACAATTGGCTCCACCGAATCCAGACTCAGCGCAGGACACCACTGTGATTGATGCGCCGCCCACGTCGCCAAATGCTGACGGGGAAGACGCTGTGCGGAACTAGGCGACATAAATGATTGATGCTAGTGGCTTCGAGCAAAGTAGAGGGCATTATGAGTACACTTGAAGGAAGTCCGAATCAGTTTGGGGGTTTTGTGGTTAATCCGGGGGCGCTGCCGGAGGATGCGGGGCGGTTCAGGCGGCGGCTGGCGGATGCGATGGATGAGTGGGAGGACACATCGGCATGAATTTAATGCACACCAAATATGGACAGTCGTCGGCCTTTCGTGACCGGGATGGGCGCTCTGGCGCTGACTATCCTCACGATTGCGTTGTCGTGGATGACGATGAAGAGATAGTCGGCGCTTACGACAGTCGCGAGGAGGCGATAGACGCGGTCGCTAAGCATTTTGGGGATGTGCCGTATCAAATTATGAAGGTCGATGGGCAGCCATCAATCGTTCGACCAATGTTCATAGATATGCCACGGAATGAAGAGGGCGCAGTAGAATGGCCGCCATTTGTATCGGCTCACTCAATAGTCGAGCCGACTTATGATGTCGACCTCAATTAAGTGACTTGCTCAATGACGGTAATAGATGCCGACGATCAGTTTTGAACTCGGGAGTCCCGGAATCACTTCCGGCGATGCGCTCGAGTTGTACGGCCCTACGATGAATGTGGCGATTGGGCAAGCAGACGGCTCTCAGCCTGCTGGAGGCAGCGCGCTCAGTCTACCCAGCATACGGTATCCTGCTCTAATCGACACAGGCTCACGAGCTAGTTGCATAGATTCCACTCTTGCGGTGGATCTGGAGCTTCCTGTTGTGGAAGGTATGCAGCGGCATGTTGCAGGGATCTTGGGGACTGGCGTGACGGATGTCTATCTGGCTCAGATTTCAATGCCGGAGTTGGGAGTATCGGTTGCCGGTCATTTCACGGGCGTTCATCTGACAGCGGGCGGACAGCCGTATCGTGCGCTTATCGGCAGGGATATTTTGAGGAACTTCACTATGGTGTACGATGGGCGAACCGGAGTCGTTTCTTTGAGTAGCGATTAGGCATTGGGAGTTGTGGGCTGATCGCTGCATTTGCTCGAATAGAGGGAGGGCTGAATTGAAGGTTCGGGGGGTTGTTAAGGGCAAGACGATAGTGCTGGATGAGGCGATTGAACCGCTGGATGGAAAGGTAGTGGAGGTTGAGGTGCGAGATGTCAAAGAGCCTGTCTCGAAAAGAAATGGTCCTTCCGAGAACGAAGGCGATAATGCTTTTGACACGAATAAATTGGTAAACGAACTGCGTGAAGAGTTGGGGATTTAGCTCTTGATAGCGTTGTTGTATGTGAATGTACTAATTGCACTTGTGGACGAAAAGCATTCTCATCATCGCAGGGCGTTGGATTGGCTGACGAGAAACGTCGAAGAGGGCTGGGCGACTTGTCCCATAACGCAGAATGGATGTCTGCGGATACTGTCGCAGCCGAGATATTCAAACCCAATGAGTATAATGTGGGCGATCGATGGTCTGCGTGAAGTCGTTTCTCGCTACAATCATCGGTTTATTTCAGACGATGTGAGCCTGATTGAGGATGCTGTCGTGCTTAGGGAAAGCCTGACAGGACATAGAGAGCTGACTGATGTTTATCTATTGTGTCTGGCGGTAAGGCATGACTTTCGGTTCGTAACGTTTGATAGCGGCGTGCGCTTGGCAACTGTAAGAGGAGCCAGTGAAGGGCATCTAGTCTTGATCTGATTGCTACCTTAGAAATAGTACGGAGCAAAGGGTCTTATGAGTATGCTTGAGGGGAGTCCGAATCAGTTTGGGGGGGTTGTGGTTAATCCGGGGGCGCTGCCGGAGGATGCGGGGCGGTTCAGGCGGCGGCTGGCGGATGCGATGGATGACTGGGTGGATGCGGGATTTAAGGTGGCGTGGCTGGAGGTGCCGCTTGCGAGCGCCGGGCTTGTGCCTGTGGCTGCAGAGGCGGGGTTTCGGTATCATCACGCGGATGAGGATTATGTGATGATGACGCTGCAGATCGAGGAGGGGGCGTATATTCCGCCGCACGCGACGCATTATATCGGAGCGGGTGGCGTGGTGCTGAGCGAGGACCGGCAGTTGCTGGTGGTGTCGGAGCGGCATCAGATTCGGCCTCGTAGCGGACCTTCTTATAAGCTGCCGGGTGGCGCGTTGACGCAGGGGGAGCATCTGGCGGACGGCGTGGTGCGCGAGGTGCTGGAGGAGACTGGTGTGCGGACGCGGTTCGAGGCGGTGGTGTGCCTGCGGCACTGGCACGGGTACCGGTATGGGAAGTCGGATATCTATTTTGTGTGCAGGCTGTCGCCTCTGAGTCGTGAGATTACGATGCAGGAGGAGGAGCTGGAGGCGGCGCTGTGGATGCCGGTGGACGAGTATCTGGCGGCGGATACGGTGCATAATTTCAATAAGACTATCGTGTCGGCTGCACTGAACTCTGAGGGGGTTAAGCCGGGGTTCATCGAAGGGTATGGGGACAGGCATCAGTTTGAGTTCTTCTTGCCGACGGGACTTGCGCCGCAGGGTGTGGAGTATGAGGAGACGCCGTGAGCTGGTTTTTCAGTAGGTCAGTTTGTCGGTGGATCAGTCTTGATTCCTGCTTCGACAGGAATGATGAGGCTAACAGTATACGCAGGATAGAAAGGATGTGGGGGCGAGATGGCGCAGGTTAAGCGGGTGATAATCGATGCGGACCCGGGGATTGATGATATGGCGGCGATCCTGATGGCTCTGGCTAGCGATAGGCTTCAGGTGGAGGCTTTCACGACTATTTTTGGGAATGCGTCGGTGGAGCAGTGCACGGTGAATACGCTGCGGATCCTGGAGGCGGCGGGACGCGCGGATATTCCGGTGTATCAGGGAGTGGGCAAGACGCTGACTTACGATGAGCCGACTTACGCGGCGCATGTTCACGGGAGTGACGGCATCGGCGATATTGATGCGCCGCTGCCGACAACTAAGATGCAGGAGCGGCATGGTGTGCCGGAGTTGATTGACCGAGTGCTGGCGTCGCCGGGTGAGATTACGGTGATGGCTATCGGGCGGCAGACGAATGTTGCGCTTGCGATTAGCATCGAGCCGCGCTTCGCGGAGTGCGTGGCGGAGATCGTTGTGATGGGCGGGGCGATATATCAGCCGGGCAATGCTACGGCTGTCGCTACCGCCAACATTGTGGGCGATCCGGAGGCCTGCGATGTGGTGTACAAGTCAGGTGCGAAGGTGACTCAGGTGGGGCTGGATGTGTGCAACAAGGTTGAGGTTTCGGGAGCGCAGCAGCGGCGGGTGTGGGATACGGGGACGCCTGCGGCGAGGATGATGGAAGCGGCGACGCGGTTTATCAGGCAGGCGTACGGGCTCGCAAATCGCCTGCACAATCCAGACGGGGTGCAGTTCTCGGATTTGAGTCCGATGGCATACGCGATTGCGCCGGAGTTGTTCGAGTGCCGCGACATGTATGTGCGTGTGGAGACGCAGGGTCAGTTTGCTCGAGGGCAGACTGTGGCGGACTTGCGGCCCGGTTCGGATGTTGAGCCGAATGTGTCGGTGGCTATGGATGTGGATGGAGGCGCGGTGACGGAGTTGTGGTCGAAGTTGGTGAGCACGATTTAGCTCTTAGATCTGCCATTTTGTCGAGGGTGTGGGAAGGTAATGCACGGACAGTCGGACACGCCGTGATTTAGGGTCTGTTGTCATTTTGAGGTTGCCTTTCATTACTTCTGTCATTTCGAATGAAGCGAAGAATCTGAAATTGAAGAATGGCGTGTGTGCAACGATTTTTAGATTCTTCACTCCGCTGCGCTGCGTTCAGAATGACAGGGGATGAAGGCGCTGCGTTCGGAATGACAGGGGGCGAGGCACTTCGTTCGGAATGACAAGGGATGAAGGCGCTGTGTTCAGAATGAGGGGGGATAAAGTTGCTTCGTTCGGAGTGGCAGGATAGATCTGGTTTTCAGGTCTGAGGCGCTTTGTGTGTCAAATGTCAGCAGAACCTAGTTTTTCAGTCTGTCAGTGGGTCAGTCGCCCCCATCCTGACCTTCCCACATCGAGAGGGAAGGGATTGAAAGGGTAAGAAGGCAGGTTCAACTACCGACGGTAATTTACAGCGACAGATAGGGGATTGAGATGGCGCAGGTTAAGCGGGTGATAATTGATGCGGACCCGGGGATTGACGATATGGCGGCGATTCTGATGGCGCTGGCGAGTGATAAGCTGCAGGTGGAGGCTATTACTACGGTGTTCGGAAATGCCTCAGTGGAGCAGTGTACGGTGAATATGCTGCGGATTCTGGAGGCGGCGGGACGCGCGGATATTCCGGTGTATCAGGGGGTTGGGCGGACGCTGACCTACCATGAGCCGTTTTACTCGCCGCACATTCATGGGGATGATGGGATCGGGAATATAGATTGGCCGATGCCAACGACCAAGATGCAGGAGCGGCATGCGGTGCCTGAGCTTATCGATCGGGTGCTGGCGTCTCCTGGGGAGATTACGCTGATGGCGATCGGGCGGCAGACGAATGTTGCGCTTGCGGTGAGCATCGAGCCACGCTTCGCCGAGTCGGTGGCGGAGATTGTGGTGATGGGCGGTTCGATACACCAGCCGGGCAATATAACGCCGCTTGCTACTGCGAATATAGGGGGCGACCCAGAGGCGGCAGATGCGGTGTATCGGTCCGGCGCGAGAGTAACGCAGGTGGGGCTGGATGTTGTCAACAGTGTGGAAGTATCGGCGGCACAGCAGCAGCGGGTTTGGAATATGGGGACGCCTGTGGCGCGGATGCTGGAAATGGCGACGCGGTTCATCAACCGGGCGTATCAGAAGGACAAACGGCTGAACAGTCCCGATGGCGTGATGTATTCGGACCTGAGTCCTATGGCGTATGCGATTGCGCCGGAATTGTTCGAGCTAGCAGCCCGTCCGAGAAACGCGGTAGTTGAGTGATTTGGATGTATAATAAGCTCAATTCAGTAGAGTGGAGCCTGCGATGAGCAAGACCTACCGTGCCTATGATCCAGACCAGCAGATGCTGTTGCCTGCTGCAATGCGGGAGTGGTTGCCGGATGACCATCTGGCGTACTTTATCTCAGACGTCGTGGACGAGTTGGAGTTGTCTGAGATCACTGCCCGCTACGAGCGTGAGAGCAGAGGTGGGCCACCATATCATCCACGGATGATGGTCAAGGTGCTGCTCTACGGCTACTGCGTCGGGGTGGCGTCCTCACGGCGGATTGCCCAGCGGCTGCACGAGGACATAGCGTTCCGGGTGTTGGCGGCGAACAACATGCCGGATTTCCGCACCATCTCGGACTTTCGCAAGGACAATCTGGATGCGCTGTCAGGCCTGTTCTTGCGGGTATTGGCGTTGTGCGGGCAGGCGGGGCTGGTGAAACTGGGTCACGTGGCGTTGGACGGTACCAAGGTGAGGGCCAACGCATCCAGGCACAAGGCGATGAGTTACGGTCGGATGAAAGGGAAGGAAGCGCAGTTATCGGCGGAGGTGGAGGAGTTGCTGCGGCGTGCCCAGGAGGTTGATGACGAGGAGGACCTTCGGTACGGACAAGGTAAGCGCGGAGATGAGTTGCCGCAGGAGTTGGCCTTTCGGGAGGGGCGGTTGGAGAAGATACGGGAGGCGATGGCGGCGTTAGAAGCTGAAGCTCAGGCGGCGGCGGAGCAGGCCGAGGGCAAGGAGCATTCCGGGGTGCCCGACGACAAAGCCCAGCGCAACTTCACCGATCCTGAGTCGCGCATCATGCCGGCGCCGGGCGGGCGGGACTTTGTGCAAGCTTACAACTGTCAAGCGGTGGTGGACAGTGCCCATCAGGTGATCGTGGCGGCTCACGCCACCAACAGGACTTCGGACAAGCAGCAGGCGGTGGCGATGGTGGAGGAGGCGATCAGCAACGTCGGCGCAGTGCCCAAAGAGGTATCCGCCGACGCCGGTTACTACTCGGCGCAGGCGGTTGAAGGTCTCTACGGGCTGTGCGTGGACCCGTTCATCGCGCCGGAGCAGACCCGCCACGGCAGAGTGCCGCCGTCCGCGCCCCGGGGTCGCATACCCAGTCATCTGTCTACCAGGGATCGGATGCGCCGGAAGTTACAGACCAAACGGGGCCGGCAACGTTACGCCCTTCGGATGCAAACGGTGGAGCCGGTATTCGGCCAGATCAAGCAGGTCCGAGGCTTCCGCCAGTTCCTGCTACGGGGCCTGGAGAAGGTCAGCGGCGAGTGGTCGCTGATCTGCACCGGCCACAACCTGCTCAAACTGTTCCGATTTGGGGCAGACCAGCCTCGCGAAACACCGACCAACAACTTTGCGGGAAGTGTCCGCATCATCGCCGAGATGCTAAGCACAGTAAGGCGTACGAAGCTATTGCTCCGTCAGTGGCTGCACCCGACAAAAATGGTTGTCGCCGTCTGACCTCGTCTGCACCTAAGGGACGCTAAGTAATCCTCAGACGGGCTGCTAGTACCGATGCCATCTGATTTTGACGGGATATAAGAATTCGATTAGTCTTGGGTATAATCTTTCTGTGAAGGTGTACCTGAGGATGACTGCCATCAAATACAAAGTTGAACTGACAGAGACCGAACGCTCCCATCTGAATGAAGTAGGACACAAGGGCAGGTCGTCAGCCCGTACTGTGAAGCGAGCGCTTGCACTATTGAAAACTGACGAGGGGCTGTCTGATCCACAGATAGCTACCGCCCTTTCTGTAGGGGTGAGCACAGTTGCCCGACTGCGCAAGCGTTTCGTAACGGAAGGACTGACAAGCGCGCTCAATGAGCGCCCTCGCCCGGGACAGAAGCGAAAGCTGAGTGGTGAGCAGGAAGCGCACCTTGTGGCCATAGCGTGCAGCGAGCCACCTGAAGGACATACACACTGGACACTGCGTCTGCTTGCAGGCAAGGTGGTGGAGATGGACTTTGCCGAGAGCATCGCCATTGAGACTGTGCGACAGCTACTCAAAAAAACGAACTCAGGCCGTGGAAGAAGAGGGAGTGGTGCATCCCTGCGGTGAGTGGTGAGTTCGTGGCTCGAATGGAGGCCTTGCTCGACCTGTACAACGAAGAGCGCGACTCCGAGCGTCCTGTGGTCTGCTTTGAGGAGACCTCCAAGCAGTTGATAGAGGATGCGAGAGAGCCCATTGGAGCCGAACCTGGACGGCTGGAGCGTTATGACTACGAGTACAAGCGAAAGGGCACGCGCAACCTGTTCGTGTTCTGCGAACCCAAAGGAGGGTGGCGACATGTGGAGGTTACCGAGAGGCGCACCGCGGTGGACTTCGCCCATCAGATGAAGTGGCTGGTGGATGAAGCATACCCTGACGCCGGAGTAATCCGGCTGGTGATGGACAACCTCAACACTCACAAGCCGGGGTCGCTCTACGAAGCCTTTGAGCCTGCCGAGGCGAGGCGGATAGCCAGACGACTGGAGTTTCATTACACGCCGAAGCACGGAAGTTGGCTCAATATGGCTGAAATCGAGTTGAGCGTGTTCAGCAAGCAGTGCCTGAGGCGTAGGATTAGAGATGAACGGATGCTGAGGCGAGAGGTGGCAGCGCTCGAACACGAGCGCAACGAAGCTGGCGCCGTCATAAACTGGCGGTTCACCATCCAGGATGCTCGCACTAAACTCCAACATATCTACCCATCATGAATAACTGGACTTGATACTAGTTACGTTGATGATTATGGCTGTTATCCAGCTTGGGGACCCCGAAGGAGTGCGCACGCAGCTCACTGCAATGCTGGAGAATTACTTCCCCGCATCGGACGACCTGATTCGACAAGTGATCGGGGGACTGGTAAGCGGCTCTCTCACCTTTGGTGTAGTTGCGGTGGTCAGCCTGTTAATCGGGGCAAACGGGCTCTTCAGGGCTACCGACAGGGCGGTAAACAGGGTATTTGGGGCTAGCGGCAGGAACGTAATTGGGGCGACGCTGGCGGAAATCGCGCTAGCCACTCTGTTGGGGCGCTATTTCTACTTTCAGTCGTCATGACTGCTCTTGTCTATACAGCCTCAACACTTAACGTTGGGCCTTCCGCATTTCTTGGTCTCGGCTCGTCATTGATCTACGCTCTGATGAGCGCAATTTCCACGGCTCTGTCAGTTGCACTTATTGGGATCGTATTTGCTTTCGTTTATCGCAGCCTGCCGAATGTACGCGTGGAATGGAAAGACGCTACGTTCGGTGCGCTGGTCGCACTCGCGCTGTTCGAATTGGCGAAGCATTCCTTCTTCTGGTTCGTAAGTTTGGCAACGAACCAGAATGTAGTGTAGGGGCCGGTCGCATCCGTAGTGGTGCTGTTGATGTGGGCATTCGCCATCGCCATAGATTTCTTCGAGAACAAGGGCTAACGGCCGCAGATGAAAACATGGCCGCTCCCATCACGGAAGCGGCCACATCGTGGAACCGTCAGACTGACTTGTGCCTACGCCTATTTCGCGTACACGCGCGCGTTGGGATAGTAGCTCGACCAGACCGTCCGGTACATCTGATGGGAGGGGATCTGTTCCAGCTGCTTGCCCTCGAGTTCGCCTTCGATAGCGACGCCCGTGAATGCCTTCCACTTGCTGCCCGTCTGATTGTCCACCAGCACTGTATCGGCGCCGGAGCCGCTATCATGCTGGAACGAGAGCGTTTTATCGTCCAGATCGCGGTTGAAAACCAGCATCGTCTTAGACCCCGAATCGTAGAACTGTCGTTGTGCAGCATAAATGTCAGTGTAAGTGACCAGCATAAATGTCACTAACTCATTCCGTGATGGTATCAGATCAAGTGGGTTCGGAGGTCAGCCGAGTGCGCGCCATGGGTGGACTCTCGGCGTTCATGTACTTCCTCACGGTGTCTCTGTGTATGCCCAGCTCCCGGGCGATCCCACGCATGGACAACCCCTTTCGCTTCGCCCTCTGCACCGCCTTCCACCTGGCCGTCTGCAACGGCGTGGGCTTCCTGCGCCGTGGACCCAAAGTTTTGCGAACTCGTCCCGTCCCGTTGCGACCGGAGGTGGCGACGGGCTGCTCGGCATCGTGGTTGGCATCCAGAGTCGCCAGCTTGGCCGCCCATTTGCTACCCAGACCATTGGTGGGCTGATGGATGATGGGTGAGTGCGTGGTTCTCCCGGCGAAGCCCCGGAGGACACTCGGACGCGGTGGCGCTTCCTGAGATGGGACGATGCGTCCCTCGTGCTGCACTGCCAGGCTATCGTCCAGTCCTTCGAGCACATCCACAGCTGCTCCGGCGTAGGTCGGCCTGTCCGTGCCGGGCAGCAGTTGCAGGGTGCGCCAGCGGTATCTGACCGTGTTGTCCCTGGCGACTCTGCGCCGGTACTTGAAGCACAGGACCCTGTCCAGACGCATCCCGTCGTCCACTGCGCGGTAGGCGACTTCCTGCTCCCGCGCAGGTACCTTGAAGCGGTTGTTGAAGCGTGGAAGGAAGCTCTCCAGCACGTGGTTGGCATCGTCGATGGTGCTCGCACCTGAGAGGCGAAGCTCGCTGACGAGCCTGTCTTGGAACGGTCCCGCGGCACGTTCCACCCTTCCCTTGGCCTGAGGCGATAGAGCGAAGATCAGTTGTACGCCAAGCTCGTCCATCGCGCGACTGAACTGGGTAGGGGCGGCCACAGTCTCCGGTGAAGGCGTGTACTTGAAGACGGCATGCCGGTCGGCATAGAGCGCGAGCGGTATGCCGCGACCCCGTACTAGCCGCTCAAGCAGCAGGAAGTAGCTGCGGGTGTTCTCCAACTCGCAGAACATAGCATTGACCACGGTGCCCGTGGCGTCGTCCATCGCCAGCAGCAGCGTGAACTGCGGTCCGTCTTTCCCAAGCCATCTGTGGTAGCTGCCGTCTATCTGTATCAGCATACCCTCACGCGGCATACGCTGACGCCGAACTCGGTGCTTGGGTGGGCGCCTGCCCCGTGGGCTGTTCTCACCGGCGCTCACCAGGAGACGCCGCAGCGTGCTGCGAGTGATGTCTATGCCTTCGTGTTCACTCAACAACTCGCTCATATGAGTGTGGTTGACTCCCGCGTATCGTGTGCGCGCCAGATGTACTATGCCTTCCGAAATCGTCTCGGGCGTTGCGTTTGAAGGTCTGCGACCTCTGTTGCTGTGAGCCAGTGCGGCAGCTCCTTCCTTCCTGTATGCCGTCAGAATACGCCTGGTGTGGCGCGTGCTCACTCCCAACAATGTCGCTGCCTGTTCCGTAGTCATATATCCTGCCAGTAAGTGGTTCGGTACCTGAAGTCTTGCCTGCTCTGCTGCGTTAATGTTACATTCTCCATAATGCGGACATTTTCGCTGAACAGTTAATGAGGACATAATCGCTGAGCAACAACAGGGTGCGCCGCATAAAAGGGGGACAATGCTCGAAGGCTCTTGGGAGACTTCGAGGGGGTTTCAGCACGAAAGTGCATGTGAGTGTTGACGCTCCGGGCAATCCACTGAGAATTCACTCTTACGGGAGGTCAGGCACACGATATCACCCAAGCCTATGAACTGATAGACGGCATTGAGAGTGAATATGTGATAGCTGATCGCGGATATGACTCACAGCGGTCTCGTGAGTGCATCGTCGAGATGGGAGCGACGCCTGTAATACCGCCGCGTTCAAGCAGAAGAAAGCCTCAGCCATACGATGAGCATCTATACGGTGAGCGCCACTTGGTTGAGTGCTACATAAACAAAATGAAGCATTATCGACACATATTCAGCCGGTTTGACAAGTTGGCGAAGATGTACCTTGGTTTCCTACACTTTGTCGGCGCTCTCATATGGCTGAAATGAAATGTCAACACAACCTAGTATTCGCTGGATTCCTCTGCATATACATGGTCAGGCAACCTGTAAGTGATGCCCGCTTCGTCGAAGGTTGAGCCTTGCAGTATGTTCGTGAAATTAGTGAAATTGTTAATTGGGGCGTAGCTGGGAAAGAACTTATGCAGTAACTGATAGTAGCGCTCCTGAGTGCGAAACCAGGGCAGCACCGCAAAGGTCAAAGCCGAAGGAAATCTCGCCTGGTCAGCTAGGTTGTCACCGACAAGCGCGCGTGAGACCTTGTAGATAAAGGAGACGAGTTTTCTGCGCTCGTATGGTTCGGTGATGCCGATAACCAGCGGAGCCGAGTTCACCAGCGCATTCATCATAACGATGGATTCGTCGCCGCCAAAAGGTTCACACATCTGACCAATGTCGAAAATCGCTTCGGCATCTGCTAGGTCCTTGAACAAGAGTGCCTCGGGAATGCCCATCAGGAGGCCCGAATAGCGCCAGACGGCCATGAAACTTTCGGCCTCCTCGTCGGTGTACGAGGCACCCTGGCTTTTCAAATGTCTAAGCACCCTGGCCGAAAAATTTGTGAGCGCGTATGCCATGTGAGCCGAGTGAAGCGGCACGCCCCACGCCTCGGCATCCCATTCATCCGATTCGTCCAGCAATCGTCTTGCCTGTGCGTGAGCAAGGCGAATACGCACCGACAATTTCCAACCATCGCCTTCCCTCGCCAGACCCGAAGGCATGAATATCTCCAGCATGTGGCGATTATTCTGTCCGAGTCGTCTGACACCCCTGTCACGCACACGCCCGGTTAAAGTGAAGGATTTAGCGATATTCGTCGTAAAGCCCTCTACTAGAGCGCCTCCCACGAATGACGCCAGAACAAGTCTTGAGTTCCGATGAAACATGCGTATTCCAGGAATGAACCCGTTGAAGTCAACCCAATCGGGCGGAGCTTCTATGCCCTTGAAAAATTCCAGAAGCAAAGGCGGCGCATCGCGCAGCTCGCTATCATTTGGATTATCGGCTGCCCGGATAAGCCGACTCGACTCTTGCTGTCCCAGAGGCGCGAGTTGCTCCATTAGCGCGTCGGCTTCGGGGTCTCCGATGAGCGTGTGCGCTATGTATTTGTCCACCAACTCCGGATTGACGGCGCGAACAACATCGTAGGTTTGCACGTAGTCAGAAGGTGTTTTCGCAACGCTATCAGACGCAAGCAATTGAGACGTAACTTCCACCTTTTCCTTGGTCGTCATGTTGTCCCCCACTGCTGAGGGATAGTTGGCGCATCGTTCCGGATTCGGTGGCTCGGCCAAGTTGAGCGCCTGGTTAGCCTACACTTCATGTTTATTGGATAGGGCTTTCTGTCAATTGAAGTGGAAGCAGAATCACCTTGGCCCTATTGCCCTCCGTATCTCTTCATGTGATCCCTACAAGGTTGCTTCCCAAACGTGTCTCGACCGGTTGGTCCGCCTCTGGAAACTCGAAAGAGCGACCGGTGATCTTCTCGTAAAGGTAGATGTAGCGTCTTGAGAGCTCGATTACAAGGTCATACGGTGCTGGTGGTAGGACCTCATCCGCGTAGGGGTCGCAGTTCTCCACGAACCAGAGCCGGAGGAATTCTTTGTCGACGTTGTCGGGTTCCTGTCCCTCCCGCATGCGCTGTTGATAAGAGTCGGCGATCCAGTAGCGACTAGAGTCGGGGGTGTGGATCTCGTCGATCAGAAGGATCTCACCGTTCTCGTCACGGCCCATCTCATATTTGGTATCGACGAGAACTAGGCCATGCTCGGCTGCCTTGGCTTGACCGAAAGCGAATAGTTCCTGCGCGATGTGGCTACATTGTTCCCAATCATCGGCCGTCATCCAGTTCTCGGACACGATCTCCTCAGGGCTGATCGGACGGTCGTGATCCTCTTCCTTGGTGGTCGGTGTGAGGTAATTCGTCGGAAGCTTCTGGTTTTTCATCAGGCCGTCGGGCAAATCGATGCCACAGTAGTCACGCCGACCACTCTGGTAGACCGTCCAGAGGGAGGTGTTCGTGGTTCCGGTGATGTATCCACGCACCACGAACTCAATCGGGAAGACTGTTGTTGCTCAGCGATTATGTCCTCATTAACTGTTCAGCGAAAATGTCCGCATTATGGAGAATGTAACATTAACGCAGCAAGAGCAGGCAAGACTTCAGGGACTGAACCATTTACTGGCAGGATATATGACTACGGAACAGGCAGCGACATTGTTGGGAGTGAGCACGCGCCACACCAGGCGTATTCTGACGGCATACAGGAAGGAAGGAGCTGCCGCACTGGCTCACAGCAACAGAGGTCGCAGACCTTCAAACGCAACGCCCGAGACGATTTCGGAAGGCATAGTACATCTGGCGCGCACACGATACGCGGGAGTCAACCACACTCATATGAGCGAGTTGTTGAGTGAACACGAAGGCATAGACATCACTCGCAGCACGCTGCGGCGTCTCCTGGTGAGCGCCGGTGAGAACAGCCCACGGGGCAGGCGCCCACCCAAGCACCGAGTTCGGCGTCAGCGTATGCCGCGTGAGGGTATGCTGATACAGATAGACGGCAGCTACCACAGATGGCTTGGGAAAGACGGACCGCAGTTCACGCTGCTGCTGGCGATGGACGACGCCACGGGCACCGTGGTCAATGCTATGTTCTGCGAGTTGGAGAACACCCGCAGCTACTTCCTGCTGCTTGAGCGGCTAGTACGGGGTCGCGGCATACCGCTCGCGCTCTATGCCGACCGGCATGCCGTCTTCAAGTACACGCCTTCACCGGAGACTGTGGCCGCCCCTACCCAGTTCAGTCGCGCGATGGACGAGCTTGGCGTACAACTGATCTTCGCTCTATCGCCTCAGGCCAAGGGAAGGGTGGAACGTGCCGCGGGACCGTTCCAAGACAGGCTCGTCAGCGAGCTTCGCCTCTCAGGTGCGAGCACCATCGACGATGCCAACCACGTGCTGGAGAGCTTCCTTCCACGCTTCAACAACCGCTTCAAGGTACCTGCGCGGGAGCAGGAAGTCGCCTACCGCGCAGTGGACGACGGGATGCGTCTGGACAGGGTCCTGTGCTTCAAGTACCGGCGCAGAGTCGCCAGGGACAACACGGTCAGATACCGCTGGCGCACCCTGCAACTGCTGCCCGGCACGGACAGGCCGACCTACGCCGGAGCAGCTGTGGATGTGCTCGAAGGACTGGACGATAGCCTGGCAGTGCAGCACGAGGGACGCATCGTCCCATCTCAGGAAGCGCCACCGCGTCCGAGTGTCCTCCGGGGCTTCGCCGGGAGAACCACGCACTCACCCATCATCCATCAGCCCACCAATGGTCTGGGTAGCAAATGGGCGGCCAAGCTGGCGACTCTGGATGCCAACCACGATGCCGAGCAGCCCGTCGCCACCTCCGGTCGCAACGGGACGGGACGAGTTCGCAAAACTTTGGGTCCACGGCGCAGGAAGCCCACGCCGCTGCAGACGGCCAGGTGGAAGGCGGTGCAGAAGGCGAAGCGAAAGGGGTTGTCCATGCGTGGGATCGCCCGGGAGCTGGGCATACACAGAGACACGGTGAAAAAGTACATGAACGCCGAGAGTCCACCTACGTCACCCGGGCGCCCGGCGTCAACGGCATTTTAGTCTGGTACCATGGCAAGTTACGGGGAGGACATTTTCGCTGGACACTTGAGCGGACATTTTCGCTGAACAGCGACACGCACCCGCCGCACAGGGATGCGCGCGCACCGTCGTGCTGTCTATTATCAGATGCTCCATATCCGGCTCATCAGCGAAATGCTGGTACATCTTCTCCCATATCCCGTGCTCGTTCCATCTGGCAAAGCGCCTGCACACGCTGTACCACTTGCCGTATTCTGCCCCGGAAGCATCCTCCACGGCGTTCCCGACCTGCTCATCCACAGAACGGCTTCTATGAATCGTTTGCACTCCTGCTCAGACTCGACATAGACGCCTGTCCTCTCTTTCAGGAAATTAAGTATCTTTGGCCACTTGTATGTTGCATAAGCCCCACAGATGGGCCAATCTGTGGGGTGGGCGAGAGGGGCGCGTCGGTGACCGCTGGGTGAGCCGAGCTACTGCTCTGGACTGCACCGTGGGACAGTATGACACCCCTCTCGCCGCACTTGTCGCTCCGAACGGATACAAGGGCACCAGGCCCGCATCTGCAAGTGTGGAGGACATCAACCATTATTTCATCGGGAGGTCGAACATGGTAGTCACAGCCGGGGTTGACGTGGGCAAGGCCAGCCTGGACGTCTCAATTTATGAGGGTCCGGTGATACGATTTGACAACACGGTTAAAGGGATTGGAAAGCTGCTGAAGCACCTGAAGGCGCAGGACGTCACCGTGGCTGTGTGCGAGGCCACCGGTGGGTACGAACGAGTGCTGGTAAGCCGGCTGAGAAAGACCGAGATTGCGATGCACGTGGCCCACCCGAACCGTGTGCGCGCGTTCGCGAAGGCGTGTGGGTACGAAGCCAAGACCGACCAACGGGACGCCCAGGTGCTCTCACGGTACGGACAGGTATTTCCGGATGCACTAACACCGCAGCGTGAGCTTGAGCCAGAGCGTGAAGCGCTGCGTGACCTGCTCAGCAGGCGCCGGCAGTTTGTGCGGCAGCGAGCGCAGGAAAAGGGGCGCCTGGATAAGGGAATCACTTCTATCGCGACCAGATCTACAAAGCGTCACATCGCCTGGCTGGAAAAGGAAATAGCCCGACTGGATGTGGAGTATCAGGAGGCATTGGAGAAGTGTATCCCTTTCGCCGACCGTGCCACGCTGTACCGCACCGTGCCGGGCGTCGGGCCGCTTACCTCGGCCACATTGGTCGCCTACCTGCCGGAGCTGGGCTGTTGGGACAGTAAATCGCTGACTTCCCTGGTGGGGTTAGCTCCCTGGTCACGGGACAGCGGGAAGAAGCGGGGCAACCGTGCTATCAGAGGGGGGCGAGGCTCGGTGCGAAGTGCCCTGTACATGTGTGCTTGGTCGGTGATACGCCACGACAGCGAACTGCGCCGCTTTTATCAGAATCTCCGTCAACGGGGGAAGCCCGGCAACGTGGCGGTGGTGGCGGTCATGCGCAAGCTGCTGCTGCAGTTGAACGCGGTGGCACGTCGAGGGACACCCTGGGTCCCGAAGTCAGTACCAATCATGTCTTCTTAAACTCCGCTCAGGGCTTGACATTGAACACGGATACTGTTCCGGAGCTAGTTTAACTGCTGACATGCTCCTAGTTTAATGCAATTGTCAACACACCCTAGTACCGAGTCCAGCTGATATTGGCACAAGTATAAGAAATGGGTTAAGCTCGGGCACATCTTACGAAGAGGATGTTGCCGAATATGACCGCAAACAAGTACAGAGTGGAGTTGAGCGAGTCCCAGAAGAGCCGACTGAGTGAAGTCGCCCACCGCGGCAAGTCACCTGCGCGCACGGTAAAGAGAGCGCTGGCGCTGCTCAAGGCAGACGAAGGACAGTTTGATAACCGCATAGCCGATGCGTTGTCGATAAGCAGGCGCACGGTCATCAGGATACGCAAGCGTTTCTGCGAGGAGGGACTTGAGAGCGCGTTGGTCGAGCGTGCGCGTCCGGGGCAGAGGTGCAAGCTGGATGAGCGTGCCGAAGCGCATCTTGTGGCGATAGCGTGCAGCGACCCTCCTGAGGGCCATACGCACTGGACGCTGAAGTTGCTTGCGGACAAGGCTGTGGAGTTGGGCTATGTAGAGAGCATAGCGAGGGAGACGGTGCGTCAGAGCTTGAAAAAAACGAACTTAAACCGTGGAAGAACAAGGCGTGGTGCATCCCGGAACTGAGTGGGGAGTTCGTGGCACGGATGGAAGATGTACTGGACCTGTACGAGGAGGAATACGACACTGAGCGACCGCTGGTCTGCTTCGATGAGACATCCAAGCAGTTGATCGCGCACACGAGAACGCCGATTGAAGCCGAGCCTGGGAGATTGGAACGCATAGACTATGAGTACAGGCGCAACGGCACGCGCAACCTGTTCGTGTTCTGCGAGCCCAAGGGTGGATGGAGGCACGTGGAGGTCACGGAGCGACGCACTGCTGTGGACTTTGCCGAGCAGATGAAGTGGCTGGTGGATCGAGCGTATCCCGACGCTAGGGTGATCAGGGTGGTACTGGACAATCTGAATACTCATAAGCTCGGCTCTCTGTATGAGGCATACGAGCCTGTGGAGGCGCGGCGTATAGCGCGACGACTGGAGTTCCATTACACGCCCAAGCACGGTAGTTGGCTGAATATGGCGGAGATAGAGTTGAGCGTCTTCGGCAAGCAGTGTCTGAAGGGACGCCTTGGCGATGAGGAGACGCTCAGGCGGCATATAGGGGCGCTTGAGCGGGAGCGAAACGAAGCGGGAGTGACCATAGACTGGCGATTTCGCTCTCAGGATGCTCGCGTGAAGCTCAATCGCATCTACCCGAAGCCAAAGCTATGAACGCTAAAAACCCAACGTGTCATCATCAAGTGGACTCGGTACTAGTCTCTTTTCGACTGCAATGCAGTCACGCTATATGCATTGTCGGCAATTCGTGATTATCGTCATTTGTGATGCCAGTTGCTCCTGAGCGCGCGCAGGACCTGTAATTCGTGGACCCAACTCGGCCCGCCGTCGCGCCGATCCGCGCAGGTATTCGGGGCTTTCAGGCTCTCTCCCATTACAAATCGTGATAATCGGTCGTTCCCTGACGCTTCTTAGTGTCATGCACGAGACACGGGGGATATTGCGGCCCGGGCGCTCTGGTCTCACCTCTCTCTTCACAAATGCACTTCTGGCCTTCGTTCGTCTTACGCTCCATACGGGCCCTGTACTTCGCCCAACCTATCGCCGGCCGCGAGACTCGCCGCCTCGACCAAGCTCATCACGTTCGGCGCTGACGCCAGTTGTAAGTAGTGCTCATCGCATACGTCCCTTTCTATAGCCTCGAGGGCATCGTATCTCGCCATTTGCCCGAAATCCCGCAGTTTAGACCAATGGCGCCCCGCGAGGATCGCCGTAGAGCGATTGTCTTCTAGGACAAGGTATCTGGGGGCTGGGTATGTCCGTTTTTGCGGCAAGTTCGCCTTTTCGCCGGGCGCTCCCCTGGCATCGAGGACTCGCAGGCACTGGTTCACTCGGTATTGGCTGCACTGCGCCACTCGCAAAAGTTACTACCTGCCACTTAGAACCGCATCAGGAAGCTTTGCCTATCTTATACATCCCGGCTCCGCACTCGCCGCACTTGCCGCGGGTCGCCGGCCGGCCGTTCTTCATCGTGACCTGCTCGGTCTCCTGCATCTCGCGGCTCTCTCTACACTTCAGGCAGTATCCGGTCATCACTAACTCCTTCTTCTTAATCAATGGTCGAGACGTCTGGTCCTGCCCAGGAAGCCGGTCTGGATGCCGGCGTCGCGCCTGGCAGCTGCAGTTCTCGCGCGTCTTGAGGCGCTGGCGTCGGTTCGACATAGTTCTTGCTGTAAACCCTAAGCCTCTGCACGATCTCGATCACGTGCTGCTCGTGTCGATCCGCATGGGCCTGCGCTTCCTCGGGTAACGTAGCTGACAACTCCATGGACGAGTTCCTCGTCTCCACGGACCAGTCGCATTGCAGGCACGATATGGTCAGCCTTGTTTCCAGAGGTCTTGCCATTGCCTATCCTCGTAGAAGGGGGAACTCTTCTGCTATTAGTTTATGCCGTTCAGCGTGAACGCGAAAGGGATACTGTCAATCCCGGCGTCCATTTGCGAGCTGCTGGGCCCAGTGCAGGTTTTCGCGCGAAAACCCGGTGATTCCGCATGAGACGCGACTTTCAGAGCAAAGGCTCCCCACGAGAATCGCCGTAGAGCGTCTTGTTTGATGGCACTGGTGTCAAGTACCACTCGGGTTGCCTTCACTCACCTGCGTTGACCTGACGCGCGGCTTAGCCCGAATCCAGCGAAGAGTCGTCGTATCTCTGCCGGAGCGTGGGTGAAGGACGTGGCAAGGTGTCGGTGCGGGTAAGATGCCATCGCCTAGGTCGTTCGGACGGCTGAAGTCGTGATGCCGGACGCCAAAGGAGTCCCACAGTGGCGGTGCCGGGCGAGATTGGCGGGCAATCAGGCAGCCGCGAGGCACTCGGGGGCGGAACCGGCGCGAGTTTGCGGGTTGGTTGGGTTGTCTGCTGGGTGTTGGGAACGGCGGTTGGGTTGAGACGCTGCCGTCAGGCCGGTAGCCGTCAGGCCGGTAATGGAATGGTTCGCAGTCTGGCCAGTGCGCGGCCGAACAGTGTTTCCCAGGGCCAGCCTTGCGGGAGATGCAGAGTGAGGTGGCGGGCTGAGCGTGTAAGCCGTCCGGCCAGGGAGAAGAAGCGTCGTCTGAGGGTCCTGGTGGTCACCACCTGCTCCCCCATACCGATGCGCGCGGTCCAGCGAGCTAGGTTGTGGGCCAGCACCTGCACGGCCATCCAGGCGGCGTTGGCGGCAAAGCGCCCCGAGGGCAGATGGTTCAGTCCCACACCGTACTTCAGGTCGCGGATGGCGTTCTCGATCTCGGCGTGTCGGCGGTGATCGGCTTCTAGTTGGAGGGTATCGCCCTCTCGGTCGGTGATGAAGGCGTGATAGCTGTAGCTGGCAAACAGCGCCAATTGGGAACCGGGTGTGGGCCTGACCCTTCGGACGATGAGGCGCACCTGTGCGGCGTCGGGCTCACCCCGGAATGGGGTGTAAGTGGTCTCGGCAACGTCGGCTGCGCCCTCCATCCAGTAGGGTATGGGCATCCAGTCCTCCTCTGGTATGGCCTCTATGAGATCGCGCAGACTCCGGTGCTGGCGGACGGTGATGGAGAAGCGGACATCGTTGTTGCGGCAGACCGTGACGATGTCGCGGGTGTAGAAGCCGCTGTCGGCCCGCACGGTGAGTTGTCCCGTGGCTCCAGCGTAGCGTACTCGACTCACCGTCTCACGCAGGAAGTGCGCCGCGCCCCGGGCGGTGTTGGCTCGGCCCTTACGCAGCCGTGCCATCAGCACGTCTCCGGTTCCGGCGGCAACGGCCAGCAGCGGGTGATAGCCCCGCTGACCGTTGTAGTTGTGATGGCGCGCTCCCTCCTTTGCCAGTCCGTAGGTCTCGCAAACGGTGGAGTCCAGATCGATCGTCAGAGGCGAGTCTCCGGGTCCTGCCCCGGCGTTCCAGGCCCGCGCCAGCAGTTCACGGCTCACACGGTCCATCTGGCGCGCATGTCCCCAGCGGAAGCTGCGCAGGAATGTCCCCAGCGTGGACGGCGCCTTGACCGCGCATCCCAGCACCCGCCCGGTCCCGCCGGCGCGCAACGCGTCAGCGTCGTCTATGCAGTCCCCACCGGCCAGAGCGGATGCCACCAGGGTCAGTATCTTGTCGCCGACGTTCGCCCGACCCGGCGCATCCCCCAAGTCAAGGTGGCTGTCCGTAAGCTCGCTAAGACCCAGACGCCCAGCGAGCGTGACCGGAAGGAGCAGTCCGGCATTGGCCACCAGGCGGGGATCATCGAAGGCCACGCGGATGCGGTCGGAGTCGTTGCATGGTAGCATCTATTAGGTGCTCCTTGTCTTGGGTTGGTTTGTTGTATCCAAAACCATTATCCCACAGGCAATGGAGCACTTCTCGCGTCCTCCCTATCCTCACCATGCCAATATTTTCGGTGGATTGGGGCTAAAGTCTGTGCTTTGCGAATTCCACTCAGTCTGCCACTTGGGTGGTGTCGTGGTCAAGCACTTCCGAGAGGCGTCGAGACTTTGCCTCAGTCCGCCGATCGATGTCATTATGCTAGAATGCTTTCAGGCCAGCAACGCTATACATGAATCCCGCAAAGCCGTCTGGTATTGACACAGTCTTTGTGACGCGTGAATTGCGGACTTACCACGGTTATCGGCTGCACTATAATGAGTTAGAGTTCCATTCTGAAGGATAGATGATGGCTCTGCAGGAACTACTACCGGAACAGCTTGATGCTCTCATTCCTCATCATTCTGATGAGAACCCATCGCCGCGCGTAATTCAGAATGACGCAGCCCACGAGCCGGAGCATCAACTCGCAAAAGACCAGGACACGGCTGACTCAATTGTGTCGCAACATATGGAACAACTGCTTCTTGCTGACTCGGATGATAGGCTGGAATATCTGAAGCGGGTGAACCGCAGACTTACAGAAGACCATCTGGAACAAATTGCTTCGATCTCGCAGCGTTGGCTGGACGGTGAGGCACGGAATCGAATCAGAGCGTTGGCGCGCAAGTGCTACGACAATGGACAGGACGCGCGGAACACTCTAATCAGCTGGTACACGATTGAGGAGTTCCATAGACTGGAGGGACTTCTCAGAGCGACGACGATTCCCGATCTCGATCTTGCAATGTGCTATGCCGTCTGCGAAGCTCACGATGCGGTGTACGCCTCCTACTTCATACTCCTCAGTCGAGCCCACCGCGAAGTGGACTTTGGTGTTATCAAACAGACTCCAGAGGACATTGCCGATGACATCAGCTTCGTCAACGCGCGTTAGGACATATCAGTAAAGTGCCTCCGATCACCAGGGGAAGCATCTACTGGTATGACTACGGCCCTATAGTCGGCAACGAACTCTCCGACCGCCGTCCCGCTCTGGTCATAAGCAACACTACCCTCAATGACATCCTCCCAGTTGTCCTGACGCTTCCCATGACTAGTTCCGCACCGCTGGCCCGGCACTTAGGGAACCACGTGCTCGTAGAATCCATCGGCTCTTGGGCCTCGGCGCGTCAGATCAAGTCGGTCGAAAAAGGTAGGATGGGGGACAAGTTAGGCGAGGCATCGCCGCAGGAGATAGAAAGGGCTCTGGAGATCCTCGTGGGACGGTTGTTCATCACACGACGTCGTCCTGTCACCATTGAGACTCCTTCAGGACCTGAGCTGCTACGAGTCGGAACGATCTGGCATGCGAAACTTCGCAGTCAGGATGGCACCGTCCGACATGCCCTCATGCTGATACTGGATTGTAACGCCGGCAACGGAATGACGATCGCAGTTGAGGTCGAATACGCACATAGGCCGAATTCGCCGGTAAGGATACCTATTGTGATCGAAGATACCGATGGGCAGGCGTCCGCTCTCATACAGCGGGTGCGTTCCATCGACGTCTTCGCCAGGAGTCTGACCAGAGTCAACGAGGTAGAAGGGGCTAGTATTATGAAAGTTAAATCCGCGCTGCTATCCGCTATCAGCCGATGACGTGACACTTGAAAGGCAAAGTGAAAGTGGAGCAATCTCCCCATGTCAGATGGCTGATTGCGAAGTAGAATCAGGGATCTTGAGAATGGCGGTGAATCACCACGCAATCTGTCCTCCGATAACTTATTGCATATCCCGCATAGGTTGTCGGAGTTAAGGGACCGGTTCAGGTAGGGGAGAGTTGTGTGGATGCAAGGTTTCCGCCTATTTCCTTGCATTTCCATTTCTCGGCAATCGCGGCTCATGTAGCCACCAACCACCAGTCCATTTCCGTCATCCGAGTTTGCCCTGATAATCAAACGGTGGTGCGGATATGTTAAGCAGTTTTGGACACTTGTATGTTGCAAAAGCCCTATAGATAGGCCAATCTGTGAGGTGACGAAAGGGGCGCGTCGTAGGTCACTGGGTGAGCAAAGAGTACTTTTTGACTGCACCGCTGAGTAGTAAGACACCCCTCTCGCCGCACTTGTCGCTCCGAACGGATACAAGGGCAGAAGGCCCGCATCTGCAAGTGAGGAGGACACAGGCATGATACATATGGAGGTTGGATTATGGTAGTTGTAGCAGGCATAGACGTATCGAAGGCAACTCTGGAGGTGTCGATTTCTGAAGGTCCTGTGCTCAGTTTTGAGAACAGCGCAGCAGGCATTCGCAGGTTGCTCAGGCATATGAAGCGTACGGGTGTGACCAAGGCGGTGTGCGAGTCCACCGGTGGGTATGAACGTCTTGTTGTGGGCAAGCTGAGGGAGACGGCGCTCAACGTGCAAGTGGCGCATCCGGTCAGGGTGCGCGCCTTCGCACGCGCATGCGGATACGAGGCGAAGACCGACCCTCTCGATGCTCAGGTGCTGTCTCGCTACGGCGTGGTGTTCTCTGAGTCGGACACAACACAACCGGAGGCGGATCCTGACCGTGAGGAGCTGCGTCAGCTGCTGAGCAGGCGTCGTCAGCTGGTAGAGCAACACGTACGGGAGCGCAACCGTCTGGACAAGGGCGTAAGTGCGAGCGTCGGGAAGTCGACCAGGCGGCACGTCCGCTGGCTTGACAGAGAAATAGAACGACTGGATGAGGAGTACAAGGAGTTGCTGAAGCACAACGCCAGTTTCGGTGAGACAGTCGAACTTTATAAGACGGTACCCGGCGTAGGGCAGCTGACCGCGGCCACACTGGTCGCATATCTGCCCGAACTCGGGCGGTGGGACGGACGGACGCTAACATCGCTGGTGGGGCTGGCTCCGTGGTCGCGAGACAGCGGGAAGAAGCGTGGCAACCGATCTATTCGAGGCGGTCGTGGTACGGTGCGACGAGCGCTGTATATCTGCGCCTGGGTGGTGCTCAGGATAGATGGCGATCTACGCGACTTCTACCAGCGTCTTCGGGAGCGCGGCAAACCCGGCAAGGTAGCCGTGATAGCGGTGGCGCGCAAGCTTCTGATGCAACTCAACGCCGTAGCACGTCGAGGCACTCCCTGGGTGAAGCAGCATGCGAACAACTGCCCGTCTTATCAGGCCGATCCGGCTTGACATTCAACACGGATACTACTAAATTGGAACTTCTTAGATTCCAAAGGGTCTATCAAAAAAACCAAGATCGATTACCCTTAGTATTTACTGTGATCCCCTAAAGTTGGTTCCGCGTTGCAGGATCGTCTCATTCGAGAACTGAGAAACCGGCCCTGAGTGATCCTTGCGACTATCGCATGTGGCGAAAGTGAGGCCAGAGATCGAATCTCGTCCGAGACAGCTTAACAGGTAGTCGGTTCACATAATCAGGTATCAGCGGGATCCTGTTGGGATTCCTGTACTTCCCTGCCCAGGGCGGTAAGCTGGTACTTTTGTCTCCTGCTTCTCGGACTGTCCGGAAGCGTCATTTCGACTAGGTTCGCATCGAGGCCGGGCTGCAGATACGATCTGCTGAAGTGCCTGCGGTCTGCCAATCCTAGGGCTGCCATGAGTTCCACCCGGCTCATCTCCCCTTGCAGGACTTCAATGAGCCGTCCCACAAGGGGGGTCACATGGGGTGCTTCATGAGGGGTTTCATGGGGGGTCACATGGGGGGTGGCAACCGCTTCACCGCGCAGGAATGTCACCGTCACCCAATCGGGGGATACTTGGATGACAGGCGTGGGGACGCCGTGATCCAGGCAGGCGTCGTGAATCCGACGAATACCGCTGCCGATCTGCTCCACGAGCCTCATCCTGTAGAGCAGGCTAAATAACAGGGGGTTCCTTGGTAAGCTCTTGCTGCCCAGGTCTTCCTCTCGCATTCCGGCGGGAAGTCCACCCGGCGTGACGATCTCCACACGATCCTGGAAGATGTAGACTTGCACGTTGGCGGTGCTGCGATAGTCGCGGTGGGCGATGGCATTCACTACCGCCTCCCGCAGCGCACTCTCAGGCAGCTCCAACCGCTCGTCCCTTCCCTGCGCATTTGGAATGAGTGCAGAGTTCAACTTTGCCTGGAAGTATGACATCACCTCCTGATAGATAGCATAGAGGTTCCCTCTGAACTCCTTGCGGTCTAGGATATGGGTCTTGCCGCTGCCACGAAAGACCGCGCAGGTTACGCCGGCCTGGAGAGTGAAACGAGTGATGTCATCGGCCAGCAGCCAAGCTCCAGCGTAAGTCATCCGTGAGTCTCTTAGCAGGTGAAGGTTCTCCAACACCGCCATCGGGTCCAGCCCAGAATCGATGCCGGTGCGCTCCGCAAACTCGGCCCAACGCTCCGGGGTGATCTCGACAGAGGGGTCGAAGGCTTTGCAGGGCGTCTCGTCAAGTAGGATGAGGCCTTCCTTGAAAAAGAACTCCCGGATCTCCTCGCGCGACAGCTGTTGGCAGGTCGCGCCCTCTCGAATGAAGAATCTTCCTCCAAAGGAGTAGGGCTTGCTGTGCTGCTCCGGGACTGTTACGCATAGCACGTCTCCTTCGCTCTCCACCTCCACAGCTATGGGCGGGTCTGCCGAACGTGCGACGCTCTGGACCTGGGACTTCAGACGATTGTGGTTCCCCACGCCGACTACGGCTCCGGAATCTTCAACGCCGATCAGGATCACCCCGCCAGTGGCATTCGCGAAGGCGCATATCTCCCTACCGAGATCGGATGGCATAGAACGCTTGAACTCGGTGGTGAATCCTTCTCCCAGGGCAATCAGACTGGAAAGGGTTGGCTGATTCACGATATCATGTCCAGTGTGGTGAGATGATTGACGCATCCTGATCTGGAACGCCTATTGCTCCAGCGTTGAGTACCTTCTCAAAGGTAGCGCCCGCGTCTCTCCACGCTTACGTCTTTCACGAACATCCCCATAGCGAATAGTGACAAATCTAGCATAGATCCAATTAGAGACAAACCTTTGATGAGATGCTGAGCAATGTACCTCATCTAGGGTTCCTAACCCGTCTCTGATTGTAGTTTGTGGGAAGCAACGCCGCCACCCTGCCCGACGCCTAGTTCTCCCAATGAGTGTCCCGACTAACCCTTGCCTGAGTTGATTGGCTTTGGTGTCAGGTTACCCAATTCCAGTAAGAAGCGTCTCAGTGGATCCGAAACCACGGCGGACAACAGGACTCCGACGATGGTCAGGGACACTGCCGACCAGATTGTTCTGAGTTCAAGCAGTGAAGGAACGATCACAGCGACCAGAATGACCGGCAGGAAGAAGACAACCATTGCAAGCGCCTGGGTTCCTGGCCCGCCCCGCGGGTCATCTTTCCGTCGTCTGGCGAAGGCAAAAGTCCACCTGGCCGGCAGAGCCCAGACGCCGCCTCCGAACACCACCGCTGGGAGCGGCAATAACAGAATTTCCAGCGGGCCACCGACTTGGACCAATGCGGCAAGCCAGTAAACCATCATTACTCCCAGCGCGATCATCAACCCGCTCAACAACATCAGACTACGGCCCATCAGTAGCCAGACCAGCCAACAACACGGAAGGACGGCTACCAATATAGCGGTGTTTGATGCCAAAAGACGGAGGTTCAACTTATGGGCTGAGGCGAATGCGAGCACGGGCACAATAAGTAGTGCGAACTGGAGAACTTCCCATCTTGATTTCAGGGGTCTTGGTTCTGACAAAAGCTCCGATACCGGCAGGATAGTGACAAGCAGGCTTATCAAGATACGTGCATACAGATCATCGACCAGGCTAAAGAGCCAAGACAGTGCGTAGACCGGCGCGCAGCAAATTACGCTGACTAGGAACAAGCCCAAGAGCCGAGGACGGACATACTTATATGCCCTGCTCAAGATGGCAAGTTTCATAGTTTTCTATTCCTCCGTCTTCGACATGCGGCAGCCGAACCGGGCTCGGTGAAGATGCAAATTTAGTCTTACTCGTTGTCGTTGAACTTGTGGGCATAGCCTCCCACCAACGGGCTCCAAATCGGACACGGGGCTGCCCGACTTCCAGGGCCTCTTTCGCCTAGCCTAACGGGTTCATTTCATTATAACCCTGTTCAACGGTCAGCCGTCTTGGCTGAGCCCCATGACTGCCAGCGTTTGCCACGACTACTAAGTCCGTAAAGCACTAATAAACGCTAAGGTACACTTTTCATTACAGTGGCTTTCCATGAGAGCAAAATGCCTTTCTGCCATTTTATATCAAAGGTTCAAAATAGATTGCAATTATCGAGTTTATACGTCCAGTCCGAGATACTGAACTTCAGGCAGGCAACAGTTCTTGTAGTTTCTCCCACTTAGGCAAGGGCAGGGCTTATTCCTACCACAACTGCGTTTGGCGAATTCCAGTAACTGACTTCCATAATTGCGGTGCCCGTCGTCCCCATGGGGATGGTCCTGCCACAGATAATTCCTAGCCACAGCCAGCCCATTTCGCTCCACGAAGGAGAGTCTAAAAAAGAACGGAATTACGAGCTCATCTATGAATCGTCTGATGGTCAGGTTTTTGTCCTGCGAGTACCTTATCCCGAATCCACCGAAGAGTCATGGTATCTCTGCCGGAGCGTGGGTGAAGGACGCGGCAAGGTGGCGGTGCGGGTATGATGCCGACGCTGGAGCGTTCTGAAGGTCCCCGGTCGTGATGTTGAACGCCAATGGAGGCCCACAGTGGCGATTGTGGGTGAAGTTGACGAATCGGTGAGCAGCAGGGGATACTCACGGTCCGGTCCGGCGCGAGTCTGGGGATGAGATGGGTTATGGAGTGTATGGTGGGCAGTCGCCGCCGCTGCCGTCAGCTGTCAGCTCGGTAACGGAATGGTTCGCAGTCTGGCCAGAGCGCGGCCGAACTGTGTTTCCCAGGGCCAGCGCTGGGGAAGATGCAGGGTGAGACGGCGTGCCGAGCGTGTAAGCCGTCCGGCGAGGGAGAAGAATCGTCTGCGCAAGGTCTTGGTGGTGGAGGCTCGTTCTTCCAGTCCGATGCGGGAGGTCCAGCGAGCCAGATTGTGAGCCATCACCTGCACGGCCAACCAGGCGGCGTTGGCTGCGAAGCGCCCTGAGGGCAGATGGTTCAGTCCTACGCCGTACTTCAGGTCGCGGATGGCGTTCTCCACCTCGGCGTGGCGGCGATGGTCGGCCTCCAGTTGGAGGGTGTCGCCCTCTCGGTCCGTGATGAAACCGTGATAGCTGTAGTTGGTGAAGAGCGCCAGTTGAGAGCCGGGCGTGGGCTTCACTCTGCGGACGATGAGTCGCACTGGTGCGGCGTCGGGCTTGCTCTCGAAGGGAGTGTAAATGGTCTCGGCCACATCGGCTGTGCCGTCCATCCAGTAGGGTATGGGTGTCCAGTCCGTCTCTGGTATGGCCTCGATGAGATTGCGCAGTCGGGGGTGCTGTCGGACGGTGATGGAGAAGCGGACATCCATCTTGCGACAGACGGCAACGATGGTGTGGGCATAGAAGCCGCTGTCGGCCCGCACCGTGAGCGCTCCCGTGGCTCCGGCGTAGCGCACTCGCGCCACCGTCTCCCGCAGGAAGTTGGCTGCGCCCCGGGCGGTGTTGGCTCGGCCCTTGTGCAGTCGTGCCATCAGCACGTCGCCGGTTCCTGAGGCAACGGCCAGCAGCGGATGATAGCCCCGCTGGCCGGTGTAGTTGTGATGGCGCGCTCCCTCCTTTGCCAGTCCATAGGTCTCGCAGACCGTCGAGTCTATGTCGATCGTCAGAGGCGAGTCCTCGGGGCCTGCCCCGGCGTCCCAGGCACGCGCCAGAAACTCTCGGCTCACCCGGTCCAACTGTCGCACATGTCCCCAGCGGAAACTGCGTAGGAATGTCCCCAGCGTGGATGGAGCCTTGACCACACAACCCAGTACCGAGGAGGTCCTGCCCGCCCGCAACACGTCGGCATCGTCAATGCAGTCGCCACCGACCAGAGCCGACGCCACCAGGGTCAGTATCTTGTCCCCGGTGTTGGCCCGCCCCGGGGCGTCGCCCAGGTCAACGTGGTTGTCGACGAGTTGGCTCAGACCCAGACGCCCGGCCAGGGTGACCGGCAGGATCAGCCCGGCATTGGCTACCAGGCGGGGATCGTCGAAGGCGATTTGGATGCGGTCAGGGTGGTTACGTGGTAGCATCTGTTGGGTGCTCCTTTTCTGTGACAGGTTTTGTGTTGTAAAACCATTATCTCAGATTCAGAGGTGCACCCTTTTGCTTCTTCAGGAGGCCTCTCACACGCCCCCCTCGGTGGATTGGGGCTTAGACTTGTCTCCGTCTTGGCCAGATGAGTTGGACGCTCTCCCCAACCAGGACCTCTTGGAGAAGATGAAGAGCGCCTACAGCGAATGGCATGACCATGGCGCAGGCATGAAAAGCGGAGCCGAAGCCAAGTTGGGCGAACTCCTGGGGAATCTAGGAACAATCAACGGCTTGTGGCAGACGCGGTTTAACCAAGCAGAGGCAGTGTATCGCCAGTTACTGGAGAGTTTGGATACAGAAAGCATCGGCTTACAGGTACTATCAGAGAATCGCAAGGGTATGCAGAGGAAAATTGATACCCTGGATGGAATCGGCCTAAAGCTCGAAACTGAGATTTTGCCTCGCATAGAAGGCCTTAAGGCTGAGCGAGACAGACTGCTGACGGAGCTTCAGAAGAGCCGAAGAGCCGTTACTAAGAAGCGTGAAGAAAAGGCAAAGGAGTTAAGTGTCAGGCTGGACCAGCAGATAAGACTCCATGTTCGCGGGCGAGCGAACACCGCGGCTTTTCGAAGAACTCTCCAGGAGGTAACTCAAGGCTCATATCTCAACAGTTCTGACTTGGACTTGCTGGCTACTAAATGCCATCCAGTCTCGCTGGTCAAACGTTTCCTCGCGCAGGAGTTCGACAGTCTTTCTGAGCAATCTGGTTTAGTATCATCTAAACTAACCAAAGTGTGGGACACTGTGGTCGAGCGCGACCGTGCGAAGGAGCTGTACGAGTTACAGTTGACTGACGTTGAAGACATAATCGAGGTCAACCTTCAGGTCGCGCAAGGCTCCTACCGCCCACTGGAAGACCTCTCTCATGGTCAAAAGTGTATGGTTGTCTTGATGGTGGCGCTGGCTGAGGGCGAATTCCCGTTGCTCGTCGATCAGCCTGAAGATGCTCTTCACGCTCCAAGCATAGAAAAAGGAATTGTCTCAACTCTCAGATCAGGAAGAGGGACCAGGCAATGCATTTTTGCCACGCGGAACGCTAATATCTTAGTTTCGGCTGACGCTGAGCAGATTATCGCTCTGGAGGCTGATGCCCAGAACGGGCAAGTTGTAGGAACTGGCTCTCTAGACCGTTTCGACCATAGGCAGCTAATTGTCTATCATGTGGAAGGTGGAGAGCAGGCCTTCAGTCGGCGGCAGACCATGTATACTTTGGAACCGTCCCCCTAGCATGTGAGGGTGCCTCCTGATTGCTCCCGGAGACCCTGATACCACAATAGGAGTTGGGAAGGCTTTGGCTTGTGAGGCCCTATGCACAGGACCGGCCTAGGTGCTCCAAGGGCCCCCGCCACATCTCAAAGATGGTTCTGTCCGCCGTCCACTTTGGCCCGCCTAAGTGGACTCGAACCACTTAACGCTGACCACGAAGCAAATAACAGCCATGTCGCCGATTTCCTAATGCAAGAAAATCAGTAGTTTTATTGCATCCGGACGACTCTCCCCTACCTAAGCCCACCTCTTAACACCGACAACCTATATCGGATTCGCAAGAAAGGCTCGGAGCAATGGTTGCGTAGCGCTCTCAGTGGTGATTGCCTTTTCGTGATACTACCGACGAGTCGGTCGAGTACTATACCTAAATTCCGCGGACCAACCCGTACCTGCATCTAGCCAAGAACGCTGACGACCTTCTAAATGAGAAGGTCGTCCGTTAAGCTCAGATACGGTATGCGTCACGGTTACGTCACATGACCAACTCGCAGATGAGACCTTACTCTGACCACAATCTCGCAAAGCGTCTCCACAACCTTCCTATTGTTCTCTTCTTATTCGACCTCTCGCATTCGCGTGCATCCAGTGCTCTGGAAAGTTCCCGTCTCCGCGCCTGTTCTGTCTGCCAATCTTCCATTGGTGCACACCACTGGATTTGGTTGTCTACGATCCAATAGTGACTCCGACATTCTAGATAGGAAATGCCGATAGATGGATAGAACGAGACATTTATGCCGTCATACTTCATCCGGAACCGGATTGGGTCTAGCATAAACTCCGAGAGTCCTCCGCATCCACACGGGCATCGATAAACCACCATTTTATGCTTCATACTGATATAGACAGTCCCCGTAATCAGATCCTCTCCATTCGCCGGAATGTATTCGACAAACTCCGGGGTTATGGACTTCAATCGCCGTCTCATGCCTGTTCCGTCTTTTTCAGTAGGTCGTTTTTTTCTATCAAATATCGAATGAGCCAGTCCTTGTCCTCTTTTTCGTACTGCGCTATATGTCGTCGCCACATGCCCACCGCCAACGCTGCGTTCAAAGCTCCAAGATCTGATAGTTGCAAGTCGTAATATGCTTTCTCACCCCCCGCACCTTCAGCCGTCGGGATGCCTACGCGCCACCGCCCCGGGTCTTCTCCTGAAAAGAAAACTTGGCAGCTTCCACGAACTCGCTCTTGATGAAGTTCAACGCCCATGCCGACATCTATGAATGGTATCCTTCTCTGTTCCAGTGTCTCGCACAGTGCCGTGCGAACGTCCGCCTTATCAACTGCTATGAACACGAAGCCCAGTTCATCGAACACGTTCGCGTGTTCGTCTGGCTGCCAATATTCGGGATGGATCGAAATTCCTTTGCGGAATCGCTGGTAATGTTCTCCAAAGTATTCGGCCTTATTTCTGCCGATCGCGTCTTGGCTTGCCCATCCAGGCGCTCGCAGAAGGTTGCGTCCTTCGATCTCGTCTCCGTCCCAGATCTCAATCTCACTGACGTACGTCTTGCTCATAAGATCCAGGATCCACAGGCCCACGCCACCCAGACCCACAATCCCTATTTTCTGCCCTCTGGCTCGGTCTCGCCAGGTCCTCATATCCCTGGAATCCTCGCCTTCAATCTCGAATTCAAAAAACCGTTCAACTTGTTCTCGCTCTGCTTCCCCAACCGCTCCTGCGACTCTTGTCACGTAGACAAATAGAGCATGCCAAGCATTCACATACCCTCCTGCGTCAGGCAGGATTGAAATCACACACTCGTTAGTTTCGTCTGTCCAGAGGACATTCCCCACCGATTCACCATTTGCCTCATAAGCACGTCCCCCGCTAACGCCGGTGAGGCTCGCGGCGTGGCGTGCTGTCCCTTCTCGTTCTGGGGCTTTCATCGTCAACCCATCATCCTGGGTGTCAACGGAGATCTGGCATCGACCCCCGTCTCCGGTCTTCTTTCGATATGGCACGTCGCTGAGCGAGATTCGGTTTTTGCTAACCTCAATCTGCCACCCACGCGCCGCTGCATCTTGTCGCAGGATGTCCTCGTAGTCCGTCATGGTATCTGCCTCTCGGGCTGCAATTCTGGGCCGGGGTTTCTCAATCGTTTGCTATGACAGGTGTGAGGGGTCTACTTGCACGCTGAAACCGTCTTCGACTTTGACCGTTTCACCTGGCAAGATGATGCCCTTTTCCCCGTTTACCCGTGAGTAGTGTATTGCCGGGGCACCCTCGATTGTCCGGTCGGGACTGAGTTTGTCCCATTCTTCCTTAATTTCCTCATACTTGATCTCGTTCCGAGGCCATTTGACACTCCGTCCCGCAATCACGATTTCGTAGCCTGCTATACGTTCTACCATCGTTTTAATCCTCCTTGAGAATTCATCCTACTGTTCTGCCAGTCCGCGATATCCTATCCGAAGCTTTATCCTTGGGTCGCCGTCCCCGCAAACCCGTGATTTCTGATATAGTCAGTCCCATATCCATAGGAGCGAGGTTTACACTCTGGAATAGTATATCATATATTGTAAACCGAAAGGAAGGAATCTCATGTTCAGCGAACGTCTCAAACTTGCCAGAAAACGCAGCGGCCTGTCGTTGCGGGCGCTGTCGTCAGAGATCGATGGCCTCGTCTCGCCCCAGGCGATCGGTAAGTACGAACGGGCAGAGATGATGCCGAGCTCGACTGTAGCGATCGCGCTCGCCGATGCCCTTGAGGTGTCCCCGAGTTACCTGCTGAGCCCCTCCAGCGTCTCGCTTGAGTCCCTTGAGTTCAGAAAGCTGTCGTCGACGAGAGCTCGGGAACGTGCAGCGGTAGAAGGGGAGGTCCTTGACCATGTGGACCGGTACCTGCAGGTGGAGGAAATCCTCGGGATAAACACCACGGAGCAGGACATCCCTGGTGAAGCGCCCTATCGAATCGCTGGTTTGGAAGATGCGGAAGATGCGGCCATGACGCTCCGTGCCGCATGGAATCTCGGAGGTGCTCCGATACAGAACATGACGGAGCTGCTGGAAGAGCGTGGAATCAAGGTGTTCAAGCTGGACTTGCCCGAAAGGGTTGATGGGCTAAGCTGCCGAGTACATAGGCTGGATGGGGACGATGTTCAAGTTGTCGTCTGTTCCACTGGGAAAACTCTTGAACGCCAGAGATTCACGATTGCTCACGAGCTGGGCCACATGATTCTGGATATCCCGTCTACAATACCGGAAGAAAAAGCCTGCCAGCGCTTAGCCGGCGCATTCCTGGCGCCCCGGGCCGAGCTTATCCGCGAAGTTGGGCGCCGCCGGCAAAACTTCGGCTTCGGTGAACTCATCGAGATCAAGCGTATGTTCGGCATAAGTGCCGCGGCACTGGTCATGCGAATGCGTGACCTGGGCATCATCAAGGAGGCCACGCTGCGAGCGATTTTCCGTGGCATCGGTAGGAGCTGGAGAAGCGAGGAACCACATCCCTTGAACCGAAAGGAGCACCCCAAGCGCTTTCGCCGTCTCTGCCTGAGGGCTCTGGCGGAAAATGAGATTTCGGATTCCAAGGCCGCAGAGTTGCTCCAACTCCAAGTCAGCGAGATCGAAGACATCATGGTTGGTTCGGCTGCATAAAGGAACAAATGAAAGTTCTCGTCAGCGACAGCTCCATCCTAATTGAATTCTCGAAGCGTGAGCTGCTCGACAAGATGTTTGATCTCGAGTTTGAGTTCGCAGTGCCGGACCTGCTGTTCCATGAGGAGTTGATTGACCTCGGCTCGTACAGCCGGCAGCACCTCCTGGACTACGGCTTAAGGGTGGAACCACTGGATGCTGAAGGCGTGCAAGCAGCAAATGCTTATCAGGCCGAGCGGCCAGCGCTGAGTCTCGTCGACTCGTTTGCACTTGCACTTGCTGACCTCCACGGATGGCAACTCCTTACGGAAGACAGGACAATGCGTAGCGTCGCCGAATCCAAGGACATCACGTGTTTAGACGCTCTGTGGGCCTTCACAGAATGCTTGAAGCTGGCATTCTTTCGGCGTCTCAGGCTCTGGTTTCTCTCGAAGCCATGCACGACGACCCGAGATGCCCTGTCCCCAAACCTGAGTTAATCGTTCGCCTCCGGCAGTTGGATGTTTGAATTGTGGTACTGCCCAAAATCCTCTTGAAGTGGCCTTAAGGCCGTTTGAGCATTTTTCGAAAAACGTCCTATTTGTATTTAGGACGAATTTATCCGATCAAGCCGCGCCGTAGAACCTTGATATCGCGCCGCGTCCAGCCTGCTCAGCACGAGTATACTTGGCAGGCATCGCTGGTGATTGCCACCTCCCCGCTGTCATCAGCGCAGCCAAATCGGTTCCGGCGCGTGCTACATCCTGAACCATCCCTACTTGGTCAGCGTGTCCGGTAAATCCCTCACCCGTGGCTGCGGCCGATACCGTTACTTAGCATCCGACTTGGTCAGTGGAAAGCATAAAGATTGAAGTGGAATCTAAAATCTCCACATACCGCCTTCTCTATTTGCACACTTTCTAAGTTTACCTCTCGTTGGAGTGGATATAGGTCACGTATGCACCGGAGTAGCTTCAGGGAGGCGATAGGGAAACCGTGCGGATTGAAAGCGTAGAGGATATCACCAGCCTGATACTCGAACAACAAGTTTCCTCCAGCGTGGATGTGCAGGTCGCCAACAGTAGGAGGACAGCCCCTCTCATCCTACGATATGAGGCGATGTTGTCTCCTACTGGCCCGCGTGCAGTTCACGGGAGCGCGTACCCTAGCCGTCGAAATTGAGATTGAGGAGGAGGATGAAGGGCCTATGGCGCTAGGCTATATCGTGTTGATTCCGAACTAAGTTGACGGAGCTGCTTTTTGGTAAAGTCGCGTGCTTGCCTCGCAGATTGGCGGTGGCACTTATACCCGAGCACCTGCTTCGTTAGCGCAGACACCATTTATTTAAATATAACGTTTCTACGCCGACGCTATCAGTCCCTACCTAGCGAACGACGACAATCAGTTTTGCCGGTGTCGATGGTCTGTGTGGTGTGTTCAACGGCGCGGCTGCCCACGCCCGGTTCATCTGAAGCTATCCTCATCCTCACCCCTCAATCCGCTAATTACTTACTCCGCGTCCCTTGTTCCCCAATGGCACAACCACTATACTGTCTGCGCTATGGCATTCCGATTCATTCACACCGCCGACTGGCAGATCGGCAAAGTTTTTCGCTTCGTTGATGGTGCGGAAATGGGCGGCCTCCAACTGGCACGGCTGGAGGCGATCACTCGCATTGGCAAACTCGCTGATGAGCGCCACGTGCGCCACGTATTGGTCGCGGGTGATGTTTACGACCACGCAACTCCCTCCCCCCACACGCGCAACCAGGTCGTCGAGCGAATGCGGGCTCACACCTCCGTACAGTGGCATCTGTTGCCAGGAAACCATGATCCGTACCAACCCAATGGACTCTGGGACCAGCTCCGAAGGCGTGGCTTGCCCGACAACGTCCACGCGCATACCGAATCGGCCGGCACAATCATCGAGCAAGATGCCGCCGTCCTGCTCCCGGCCCCACTCCAGCATCGTCGTACCCTCAACGACCCCACCGCATGGATGGACAATCATCTCAGCGAAGCCGGCTTGATCCGCATCGGGCTAGCGCATGGCGCCGTCTACGGCTTCGATACCGATGAGGAGCAGAGAGCCAACCCAATCGATCCTACGCGGCCACAGCTCGCTCGGCTTGACTATTTGGCCCTAGGCGATTGGCACGGAGAGCTTCAGGTCAACGAGCGCTGCTGGTACAGCGGCACGCCCGAGACAGACTCGTTCCAGACACGCGGCAGGGGCACGGCGCTGCTGGTTGAAATCGACGGCCCGAGCGAGTTGCCCCAGGTCACCCCGCTCTCTACAGGTCAATACAACTGGGAATCGCTCAATGAGCGCGTGGAGGACCTGGAAGACGTAAATCTCCTTGACCATAAACTGCGCAACCTGAACGGCGACCTCAACCACACACTGGTCGATCTGAGGCTCTCTGGAGCGCTTTCACTGGCTGACATCCTGCACTTCGAGGAATGGATCGTCGAAGGGGCGGCCGCAGCGCTCTATCATCTCCGCATCAACCGCGAGGAGCTGTTTCCGGAACCCACCGACGACGATCTGGACAGTATTGACCCTGGCGGGATTGTCCGCGCCGCTGCGGACAATCTTCGAGCTACCGCCGAGGCAGGCGGGAGCGACGCCGACCTCGCTCGTGCCGCTCTTCACCGACTCTACATCGAACACAAAAAGATTGAAACGGGGCTGAGATGAAGCTGCGCAAGCTCTCAGTCAACCAGTTCAAGCGCTTCACCGAGCCGACCCAGTTGGGCGAGCTCGGCGACGGTCTCAATCTGGTCGTTGGGCCGAACGAACTTGGCAAATCGACCCTGCTGGACGCGCTTCGAGCAGTGTTGTTCGAGCGATACAGCTCCAAAGCGCGGCCAATCATTGCGCTGCAAAACGACCGCAGCGGCGCGGCGCCGGTCGTGGAACTGGTCTTTGAAGTCAGCGGCGCTGAATACACCTTGAGCAAGCGCTTCGTCAAGAGCCCCCATGCGCGGCTGCAATGTCCCGATGGAACACTGCTCGAAGCGGACGCTGCCGAAAACAGGCTGCGCAACCTCCTGGGTTTCGCCGAGGCCGGCAGCCGGGGCGCGACTTCGGAAACGCTTGGCATGTGGGGCGTCCTCTGGGTGCAGCAAGGACAGTCTTTCGGTAGACCGGATTTGCCCGATTCGGCACTGGCGAGTCTTAGCGCTGGGTTGGAGTCCGAAGTCGGCACGGTCCTAGGTGGCCGCCGTGGCAGAGAGTTGCCGCAGATCATCGAACAACGGCGGGGTGAACTGGTCACTGCGGCGCGGCGTCAACCGCGCGGCGAATACAAAGACACGCTTGAACACATCGGTGGACTGGAACAACGTCTCGTCGAGCAACAGCTGCAACAGCTAGAGATGTCGGAGACACTCCAGAAGTTGGCGGCGGCGGAAGCACGGCTCAGGCGGCTGGAGGACGGCAGTCAGGATCGAAACGATCAGGAAGAACTGCCCAGGCCCAGGAACAGCTTGGCGAGGTGATGCCGCACGACTTGCAGCTCGAAGCGGCTCGCAGCGAACTACAGAACCGGCAGGGACAGCTGGAGCAAGCCCAACGCGCCCAATCCGAGCGCGCATCCCGGCGTGAAGAGCTCAAAACCGATCAGGAACAGTTGCGCCAAGAGACCGAGCGCTTGGAGGAACTGCAACAACGCGGGCGAGAATCGTTGGTCACATTAGGAGAGCTTCGCCAGGCTGCGACCAACGCCGAAGCAGCCGTTGAAGCAGCGATGCAGTCAGAGGCGAGCTGGCGCGGTATCCTCGATCGTATCTCCCGTTCTGCAGAGTTGAGCGACCTGCTCCGCCGTCAGAGCGATGTCGAAGCCGCGCAGGACCGACTCGCAGTTGCACAGAGTCAGGCTGAGCAGATTCAGGTCACAGACGAATCCCTTCAACGCATCCGCCAAGCCACCGAAATTGCCCACCAGGCAAATGCCCAGCTCCGCGTCGCGGCGACTCGTATCAGCTTTGACATCCCCAGCGACCGTCTTGCCGGTATTGAGGCCGACGGCGCTCCGCTGACAGATCCGCCCGCGACGGTTGAGGCGGTCGAGCCAGTCGTGATCACCATCCCCAAGCGGGGACGGATTCTCATCGAGCCGGCCGTCGCCGACCGCGACCAACTCCTGCGCGCGGAGCGGGAAGCCAAAGCAGAGCTGCATGCCGCGCTCAGTGCAGTCGACGCGCAATCGCTCGCAGACGCACAGATCCTGCGCGACCAACGGCGCGATCTCGAGGTCACCGCCAACGCGGCGCGGCAGGAGCTGGAGCGGCTCACGCCATCGGGCAGCGCACCGACGCTGCAGCCACGAATCGATGAGCTGCGCCAAGCGCTAGAGGCCTTGCCCTCAGAAGAGGATACGGTCCAGCTGCCGCAGAGGGACCACGCAGAGGCTGCCTTGGACTCGGCTCAGACAGAACTCCAGAAGGCGAGAGACGAGGAACGGATCGCTCGCGAGGCTGTGAATGTGCGGGCACGAGCCGTCTCAGAGCTCAGCGTGGAAGTGCGCACGTTGGAAAACACCGTGGATAGTCAAACCGAGTTGATTGAAAGGCGTCATGAAAGGCTCCGGAGCGATGCCGAAGCCGTGTCCGATCAGCAACGTGCTGCTGCGTCGGGCACAGCAGCACAGGCAGTGACGGAACAGCAACAGACTGTCTCCGCCCTGGAGGAGGATTGGTCGGCCAGCGCCAGGACGCAGCTGGAGGCTCGGATCTCACGACTGGAGACGGCGATTAAGCAACGTGCCGGCTACCGAGTCGATTCGAGAATCGAGAGCGTCCGCCTGCGTGAACGTATTGAAGTCCACGATAGCGCCGGCATTGACGAAGCCATCGAACATACGCAACACGAACTCGAACAGGCGACACGTCAACGAGACCGTTTGAGCCGCGAACTCGAGGTCCTCGACCTCCTCGGCGACACACTTCGCGCCGCCGAGAGCGAAGCCAAAGAGCGCTACCTCGCGCCTGTCGTCAATCGCGTCCATCCCTACCTGCAGATGCTTTTCCCCAACGCCGAAATCAACATGGACGAAGACCTGAACATCACTGGCATGTCCCGCCGCGCGGGCTACGAGGAGAGCTTCGATCATCTGAGCATAGGTACTCAAGAACAGATCGCCGTCCTTGTGTGCCTCGCCTTCGCCGAAATGCTGGTGGACCAAGGCGCACCCGCCGCCGTGATCCTGGACGATGCGCTCGTGTTTTCCGACGACCAGCGGATGCGCCTGATGTTCGACATCCTCTCGCACGCCGCACAAAGCGTACAGATCGTGGTCTTCACCTGCCGCGAGCAGCTCTTCGAGGGTCTCGGCGCACACCAGCTGCAGCTCGCCTCGGGCGATCCCGAGTCCCTCCGCTCGGCCTAGAGACCGGTCACACTAGCTGCTAAGTTGCCGCTGCGCTGTCGAGTCACACTTCCTGCCCAACAACACCTGCCACGAAGCGAAGACCCAGATGGGAATGCCACTTGGGGCTGGAGAGGCGTGATGAAGGTCACCAACGCGCCGAAGCGTCGTGACGAGCCCAGAGCCCAATTGCGGTTACTGAGGATTTGGAGGTCGAACGAATTCGATTCGGGGACGACTCGAATGAAGAGTCGCCAGATATCTGCAATGGACCCGGAACAGACGATGGTAAAGAAGATAGCAGACAAGCTTGACGCCTCTGGCTATGAGAAGTTGATGGAACGGCCGACAAGTCTGCCGTGAACATCTCGTCACGCATTTCCCCTAACAGCACTTAGTCCCTGGGGGTACAGGTCTCCCTAAGCGGCTTGAGTTCAGTCAGTGTCTTCTTTACTCCTCAGGGGCATTCTACAGTCTGAGCCAGGCTGCGTAGTTGTATCAGGTGCACAGGCGGGACCATTGTGAAGGTACTGAAGCAGGAGCGCGAGCAGAATGCGGGCGGCCTCACGCGGGGACCACACCGCCCGATTGAGCTCGTGTTAGTGGGCGTAGTCGCGCCGATCGCTGCGTCCCATGACTCGGAGGACCGTGGACACGGTGCGCTGGCCCGGTGCCAGTATGGCTATGGCACCCAATAGCTGCGGGCTCCGACATTTTCATTTTCCAGGGTGAGCAATACCCCATTGCCAAACTGGCAGATGCCAAAGTCAATAGGGCGAATGATTTCGTCTGGCGAGACTAAGAAATATTGAGATTTGATGTCCCGATGTACTACCTTGTTAACCTCACACACCACTAATCCACGAAGAATCTATTCAAGTGGATCGAGGCATTTCTCGACATTTCCGCGATATGGACTGTCCGGTGAGAAGATGAAACCGGCAGGCTGACATTCGATACCGGAAGAGCGACACAGAAAGCTAAGTATGCTAAGTATTTTGGAGAGCTGTTACCGGTTTCCGTCGTCGCAGACGCTGAAGGCCTGCCCTTTCTGGATTTCTTCCAGACAGACGGGGATACCGGAGGGCCGAAGGGAATTATCGCTATCGACTTGGAGGACCTACATGATCAAGAACGAGAGGCAGTACCGCATCACCAGGGCCCAAGCGGAACGCTTTGAGCGATCGCTGGAGGAACTTCGACGGAGTTGGTGAATGGCCACTCATCCACATATCGATTAGTATCGGACAGTAATGCAGTAGTTGAGGCTCGGTATACTGAGCATTCCAATACGTTCCGGAAGTGCCCTTCAGACCGATTTGGGAATCTTGAAGAATATCCCATTATCCGTGTCGTAGGATAAGTTTATCCGGTCAAGCCGCGCCGTAGAACCTTGCAATCGCTCCGCGTCCAGCCTGTTCAGCGCGAGTATATCTCGCGGGCATCGTTGGTGACACCCAACGACCCGCGGTCATAAGTGCCGGTAATTCGGTCCCAGCACGCGCTAGGTCCTGCGCCATTCCCACTCGGGCAGAATGACCGGTAAAACCTTCACCAAGGCCCGCAGCGGTAGCAGCGCTTGTAACCCGGCGCGCGATCTGGCCATCGGAAAGTCCAAAGAGCGAATCGCGAGCGCTCGCCGCGGCTGGTCTGATAGCCCTGAGCGACTCCATCGTCGGCGCAGACACAAACAGCACTACCCCCTCCCCTTCCTGATCGGTCTTCGATCTTGCGACTGTCAGCCTGCCGGTTCCATCGCTTTCCTCAATGAGGTCTCCCCAAGTGAGGCTCGCCGCTTCTGAGCGTCTGAGCATGCCATCTCTCATCAACGAGATAAGCGCGATGTCAACAAGGCCTCTGGCCTCCGCGGTCGCAGCGGTCTCAAGAGAGCCGCCACGCCCGATACGAGGGACACATGCCGTCGCGCGTATCGCGGCCAGGCTCGCGGCCGTCAAGCCGGCAGCTTGTTTCTGCGCCCTGCCCGCCACTCTGGTTATGCCCCGCATTGTGGCTCGGACGCCTTCGTCCTCGGCGGGATTGGGAAGATTCGCCTGGCGGTGAGCCGCGCCAACGGCTGCCAGTCCCATGCGGATAGTGCCGGGCTTTCGACCGTCAGCGGCCCGCTGGGTGATCCAGTCGGCAAGATGGACTGGATCGGCCGGAAAGACGGCATAGCCGTTGCCACCGGCGAACGTTTCCCACTTTTTCCACTGGGCCTTGTAATTGACGCGAGTGGTCGGAGCGAGCGACTGCTCCAGGGCTTCGGTGATACGACGCCTTGCGTTCTCCGAGACTTGCACCGGAGAGCCAGCTGTCTGTTGATATTTGGGCTCAACGTTTTGAAGCAATTATCTGAAAAGCACCTAAATGCATTATTAACGAAAGAATAATGCATTTGGACTAATTGCCAAATTAATTTGCGACTCTCTTTTCGGCCAACCTCCCTCATATCCACACAAAGTCTGCTCTACACACTCTATCCGCCGACGCAGCGCTAGCTCCCGCCATTGCCCAGGAGGCCACGAGACTCTGTAAGCATCTGGAGTTCAGGCGCATGCCCGAGCGCGGTCAGGAAGTCATCGTAAGAAAATCCGCCCACTGCTGCATAAGCGTACGGCGCTGTTCCAGCAGGTCTGATCGCATATACGCTCGCTCGACCGACGAGCCGACGGTGTGGGCAAGGGAGAGTTCCATGGCCGCGTGAGAGGCAGATGTGCACTCGGCCGCCCACACCCGAAAAGAGTAGCGAAAGCCATGGACGGTTGCACGGTCGTGCAGCCCGACTCGCTTCAGCACGTCGGTCAGAGTGTTCTCGCTCAGGGGTGCGCCGGGTCGCAGCGGCGATGGGAAGACCCATCCCGATCCGTCATCTATGCTTCTTGCGCGCTCCAGCACTTCAATCGCGGCGTTGCTGAGGGGTACCCTGTGCGGGCGCTCCATCTTCATCCTTGATGGTGGTATCGTCCACAGATGCGCTGCCATATCGATCTCAGACCAATCGGAATAGCGAGCTTCACCATATCTTGCAGCCGTCAGAATGATGAACCGCAGGCACAGCTTCGATCCCATTGAAACCCGCGAAGACTCAATGGCGTCAAGCGCCGCCGTGCAGTCCTGGTACGGTAATGAGCGAAAGTGATTCTTCACCCGGGGCATTGGCGGAAGCGCGCCATCGATTGCCTCTCCCGCCGGATTGTGCTCGATGAAACCATAGCCCATGCACCATCGAAATACGGCTCGAGCACGTTGTCTTACTCGACGACCGGTCTCTGGTTTCGTAGTCCAAAGTGGCTTCAGAAGCGCTAGGACATCCTCACGCCCGATCTGATCGACCGGCATGTTGCCGATATGGGGAAGGACATGCCGCTCGAACATTCCCATCCAAGTCTTCGCATGATGCGCGTTGCGCCAGCGGCTGAGGTTAATGGTGTGAAACTCGGTGGCAGCCTCGAAGAACGTTGGAACTGCGGCTCGCCGTTTTTCTGCAATTGGATCTCGTCCATCCGCCACGGCAGTACGGTTTTCCGCCGCACGTCGACGAGCCTGAGCGAGAGACACCGTGGGGTATCCGCCAAGGCCAATATCGTGCCTGCGGTCATTGATGGTGATGCGCTGCACCCATGACTTTGAACCGCTCCTTGCGACGTTGAGATACAGGCCCTCACCATCTCCGTAGCGTCCCGGAGATGTGATAGATTTGACTTTTATAACGGTAAGTTTAGGCATCTATAGCCACACTTTTTCCCACATCTTAAATGGGATTAGAAGGGATTGCGTGAGGACGCGCAAGACTGTAAAGCAGTCTATACAGGTGTTGAAGCGGTTGTTCTGGTGCTTTCAGGGACGCAGTGGGAAGTGTAAATGGTGGGCGATAGAGGACTCGAACCTCTGACCTCTTGCGTGTAAAGCAAGCGCTCTAACCGTCTGAGCTAATCGCCCGCGGGGGATTGGGCGGGGCGAATCGCGGATGCGATACGGTATGGAAGGGGTGGCGCGCTTGGCGGGACTCGAACCCACGGCCTCAGCCTCCGCAAGGCTGCGCTCTATCCAACTGAGCTACAAGCGCTTGAAATGGAACTCCTGGCGGCGTACGGAAATTACCTTGGTGCCGAAGGAGGGATTTGAACCCACACATCCGTAAGGATACTACGCCCTGAACGTAGCGCGTCTTCCGTTCCGCCACTTCGGCACTTCTATTGGCAAACGGCGGATTCACATGGACTCGCGGTCCGCCGCTTCGATGGTGGGCGATCCAGGACTCGAACCTGGGACCTCTTGCGTGTGAAGCAAGCGCTCTAACCATCTGAGCTAACCGCCCCAGGTATGCGCTGTGCGCCATCAGCAGTTCAGCGAACCTTGTAATTATATCAGATAATCGAAGGTGTGAGAATAGTGGGCGGGCGGAGTTATTGGCGTGAATTCTTAGGCTTCATCGCCCCCATCCTAACCTTCCCCCATCGAGGGGGAAGGGACTTTTCTGCCCTCGCTCTATCGCTCTCCCAGGGTGATAGGAGACTCTGGGGTTAAGGGCTGCGGTTGCGGTTGCGTTCGCGCTTGAGGCGGCGCTCTTCTCTTTCGAGCCGCCTGTCATCCTGCGCGACGGGCGAATAGCTCTGCTCCAGCCTCCAGGCTCGGTCGGCTCTTGCCTTGCGCTCCGCTGTCTCCGCCGCTCGCTCCAGTATCTCCTTGCTCCCTTGCCCACGCCTCGCGCTGCTCCTCCGTGGGCGGCGTGTGGCTCTGGATGACGTCCGGGTGGTCTTCATCCAGGTCCTTGCAGACGCAGAGGCAGTCGGGGTGGCAGGGCGCGTAGAACATCATGAAGTCAGGATCAGGCTGCGCAGGGTTGCCAAATCCCCAGTGAAGTAGGACCTTTGCCGCTTCTATCCTGTCACGAGTCCTTGCGTCAGGGTCGTTGCCTTCCAGAATCTCGAGCAGGACTCTTACCATGCTTGCTCCGCCCTCTGAGTCAACCCTGATGCGAGCGACGAGTTTCTTGTTTACCTTCTCGTGTTCAGGGCTGAGTGGCTGCTGGACGGGCTGTGAGCCGTCCTGCGCCACTTCGTCTTGCTGCGAGGCAGCATTGCGCTGATGTCCTGAGCTGTCGAGGGCTTCTCTGGCTTCTTCGAAGCCGAGTCTGAGCAGGATGCGCGCCGACTGGATGCGGTGGGAAGGCTTGCCGTCGGGGTCCTCGCCGTTCATGATGGAGACGAGGTTGCGGATGATGGTTCTGCCGCCTTGCGTCTCTTCGAGAACGATGCGCTGGATGCGCTGAAGTGTATCTATGGGGATGTGCCGCGTATCTACATCCCGTTGCTTGTGCATGGCTTCAATCATATGTTCTGATTATAGGGGCAAGTGTTTGGATTGTCAAGGGTTGGAAGTAGGTCAGCTTTTCAGTTCGTCAGTCGGTCGGTGTCCTTCGACAAGACCTTCGGCGAGGTCAGGACAGGCTCTAGCCTTCCACCTTCAAGGGCTGACAGGGGTAGGTATTGAAAGTAACCGTGCCTGCATTTGCGACCTCACCCCCATCCTAACCTTCCCCCATCGAGGGGGAAGGGACTTTGAGACTGCATTTATGGGCAATTTGGATATTTACAATAGCCCATCAAGGGGGAAGGGGTTTGTTGGGCAAACGAGGACAGGTTATCTATGTTGCGTGGACATTTCCCACCTGTCCCCTGTCATTCCGAGCGAATCGAGGAATTTGAAGTCTGTGAATGGCGTATGTGCAACGATTTGAGATTCTTCGCTCCGCTCAGAATGACAGGGGGTAAGGCGCTACGTTCAGAATGACAGAATAAACCTGCTTTTCAAGTCTAATACGCTTTGTGTATCAAATGTCAACAGAACCTAGCTAAAGGGGGCGTCGCGGGCTTCGAGGAAGGCGCGCATGCCATGCTCTTGCTTTATCGCTTCGAGCGCCTCCTTTTCGGGGACGTCGGGCGCCATAGCCTCGATCATGCGGAGCATCAGGTGATGCTCGAATGCTTCGGTGAAGCCCATCTTCTCGTAAGTGCCTTTGATGCTGCGCTTCATCATCTGCACGGCGTAGGGCGGTACGTTGGCGATGCGAGTTGCCGCCTTGCGGGCATTGTCCATCAGCTCGTCGGCAGGGACGACCCAATTGACCATGTTCCACTTCTCTGCGGTCTGCGCATCGATGGTGTCGCCCGTGTAGTAGAGCCAGTGCAGATGGCGCAGCGGGATCATGAAGGGGAGCATTATCGCGGGTGAGTGCGCCACGAAGCGAATCTCAGGCTCGCCGAAAGTGGCGTTCTCGGCTGCGATAACGATGTCGGCGGTCATTGCGAGGACATTGCCGGCGGCGAGCGCAAAGCCATTCACGGCGGCGATTGTGGGCTGACGCAGGTGCCACAGCTTCATCAGGGTGCGGGCGGACAGATGCTTGGCGTCCCAAGCCGCAGTCGCAGGGATGTCGGGCGCATCCTGGCCGGGCGATATGTCGTATCCAGCGGAGAATGCCCTACCCTCTCCGGTGAGTATCAGCACATTGATGTCGTGGTCGTTGTGCACATCGTCGAGCGCATCACTGAACTCCCGTAGCAAGCCTGTGCTGAGGGCGTTCATTTTCGCGGGACGGTTCAGTGTTAGCGTTGCGATGAGGTCGGATTTTTCCAACTTGATGAATTCGTAACTCATGGAGCTCCGTTCCTATTTTGCTCTTCCGGCCTTGACTATCCAAATTATGTTGAGGACGACTATCGCTCCGGACGTAACCCACAGGAGCGTGCCGAGCGCAGGGTTGAGCGCAAGCCCGATGCCAAGTCCGAGAAAGAAGACTACGACGGCGAGTACAAATAGCAGGGCCTGTACGGCAATTCTGACTGCAGTGTTCACAAACTTGTCCTTTCCTACAATCGCCACCGCCTCACAGAGCCGGCCATCCACACGACGTTGCCAACGATAATCACTACACCCGCGATTAACATGCTGAAGCCCAGGACAGAGTTGCCCTGAGCTTCAAACTGCCCTCCCTTTATGAACATTACGAAGCCGATCAGGAGAAAAAACACGTGGGCGAAGATTTTGAGTACTTCGCTGTGTTTTGGCTAGACGCTTGGCAGGGGGGCGGTGTCGCCGGTCTCGTGCTGCCAGATGCGTATGCGGGCGGCCATGTCGATGATTCGGTCGCGTTGCGCCGGGTCATCGTACAGGTTGTTCATCTCAGCCGGGTCGTTGTTGAGGTCGTACAATTCGCCCTGGTCTCCCGCGCAAATGTTGAGCTTCCAGCGGTCGGGCGTAATCACCGAGCGCCCGGGCAGCGTCAGCATGCGGTTGACTTCCCTACTTCCAAGGAACCTGTCCGGCAGCTCATCGCTGGTGCCGTTCCACTGCACGAATACATCGTTGTCGTCAAGCGCCTGCTCGCCCTTGAGTACAGGCACGAGGCTCTTGCCCTGCAGCGAGTCAGGAACATCATTGCCGCTCAGCTCCAATAGTGTCGGCACTAGATCGACGTGGCCTACACTTCCCTCTACTATCGTCTGCTCATTGGAGAGCCAGGGGACGGCCATCAGCAAGGGCACTCTCGATGCCTCCTCGAAGAACGATCGCTTCTCAAGCATGCCGTGGTCACCCATCATGTCGCCGTGCTCGCTGGTGAACACGACCACCGTGTTGTCGGCGACGCCAGCCTTCTCAAGCGCGTCGGTTATCTTGCCCACCATGTCATCAACGAGCGTGATATTCGCCAGATAGTGCGCCCTCAGAGTCCGCCAGCCCTGCTCAGTCGTGACGTCCTCACGCACAGCGGCGTAGCGCGTCATGTAGTCGTCGTCCGCATGGCTCTTATTCTCAAGCATGAACTGCATGAAGTAGTCGGCGCGCACGCGATTGACGCGGGACGCACCTTCCGGCAGTTTCAAGAACGCATCCCCGACCGGAATCTCCTCAGGGTCATACATGTCCATATACGGGCCGTGATAAGGCGAGTGCGGCTCGAACGTGCTTACATACAGGATGAACGGGCGGTCTTTATTTTCTTCGATAAACTCCGCCGCGCTGTCGCCCAGGTAATGCGCCATCTGGAACTCTTTGGGCAGGTCCTGGCGGGCGTCCCCCGAAAAGACCCCGATGCCGTCGGAGTGCTCGCCATCCGGCTCGTAGCCGTTCTCGACGAGATGCTGGTGGAACGGCGTCATTTCGTAGCGCAACTCGGGCTTCGTGTACGTCTCTCTGTGCCCGTCCTCAGTCGGGTTCCAGGCATCGAAGCCGTGCTGTACCTGTACGTCGTTGCCGAGGTGCCACTTGCCCATATAGCCCTTGAAGTATTCGTCGTCAATCATCTCGGCGATGACAGGGGTGTCCAGGGGCAGGTGAATCTTGTTCACGATAGGGCCCGCGGCGTGCGGGTAAAGTCCGGTCATAATCGTGGCGCGCGCGGGGGTGCATACTGGCTGCGCGACATAGGCGTTTCGGAATACGAAACTGCGGTTTGCGAGCGCGTTGAGGTTGGGGACGTTCATGTAGTCAGCACCGTAGCAGGCGAGCGTGTCGTAGCGCTGCTGGTCGCTCATCATGAATACTATATTGGGCCTGTCAGCCATGCTTTCACCTCTCGTTACAGGTAAGTTTATGTTAGAGATAAGTATCTGCGGGGATTTTGTTTGCGTGAGTTTATAAAGGGACGTGGGGTCTGTCAATCCCAGCGGCGCTTGGGGATAGGCATTGGGCGGGTTGCCGCTGTTAGACTTGAATGACATATCAGGTACGGATGCGATATGCTGTTGCAATAGGAGCAAAATTCATGATATTGACAATCGCTGAACACGCCGTTGAACTCGAGGCGATATGTCGCGCTCGTGGCGTTTTGCGTTTAGAAATTTTTGGTTCAGCTGCTACGGGCGTGGCTTATACTCAAAGCAGCGACTTGGATTTTCTTGTCGAGTTTCAGGATCTGCCTGCTGGGAATTATGCCGACGCATTCTTCGGATTGATGGAAGACTTAGAGCAGCTTTTTCACCGCCCGGTTGATCTCGTGGTCGCTTCTGCCATCAAAAACCCTTACTTCCTGCAATCAGTTGATCGAACTAGGCAACTATTGTATGCAAGTTGAAATCAAGTCGGTGCTCTACGACATTCAGCAGGCCGTCAGTCTCATCGAAGAGTTCACACTCGATGCGGATTTCACCGACTATCAGAACAATGCGATGATGCGGTCGGCTGTTGAACGCCAATTCGAGATAATCGGTGAGGCCATCAATCGGCTATCAGAAATGAACGCCGACCTTGCGACCTGTATCAGAGAACGCCCTCGAATTATCAGCTTTCGCAACCAACTGATTCACGGCTATTTTGTTGTAGACGATCGGGTGGTTTGGGATGTAATTCAGACGAAACTTCCGATTCTTGCGCGAGATATCAGGACGCTGTCGCAGGAGATTGAAGAGGACAGATGACCACTGACTTTATCCTGACGCTGCTCGGGACGAGTTCGCCGTCGCCGTCGATTGAGCGATTTGGGATGAGCACGCTGGTGGAGGCGGGCGAACACAGGCGGCTGTTCGATTGCGGGCGCGGGGCGATTCAGCGGCTGTTGCAATTGGGGCCGGACTATCCGCGAGTGGACCGGCTGTTCCTGACGCACCTGCACTCGGACCATATCGTGGGGATACCGGACCTGTGGCTTACGGCGTGGATTATGGGGCGGAGGACGGCTTTCAAGGTGTGGGGGCCTGATGGGACAACCGACATGATGGGGCATCTTGAGCGGGCGTATGAGGCGGATATTCACATTAGGCGCGACCTCGACGAGTTGCTTCCGCAGTCGGGCATCGACATCGAGGCGCAGGACATCGCGGAGGGATTCGAGTACACGCTGGGGGATGTGCGCGTAGTCGTGTTCGATGTTGACCACCGGCCGGTGACGCCTGCATTTGGCTATCGAATCGAGTACAAGGGCAAGGTTGTTGTGCTGTCCGGCGACACACGGCCTTGCGACAATCTGGTCAAGTACGGGCAAGGGGCTGATCTGCTGGTCCATGAGATTATCGCACCGGAGGCGTTTCTGAAGCGGGCGACGCAGATGACGGAGCACCATCGACAGGCGGTCATCGAACATCACACGACGCCATCGCAAGCGGGCGAAATCTTTAGCAGGACAAATCCGAAGATGGCTGTTTATTCGCATGTCATCGGGGGGCCTATTCCGGGGTACGAGGCGGAGATACTTGATGGCACTGCCTCGACATACTCCGGCGAGGTGGCGATTGGGTACGACCTGACGCGGATTGAAGTGGGCGATGAGGTGCAGATAGTGGGCACTCAATAGGAGCCATTGAGGCGTGCCAGGCCTATGGACTCTTCTCCACCGGCTTACCGAAGATCCGGCCCGCATAGTATGCAGCCCAGATGAAGAAAGAGGGTATTAGGACTTGCGTTATCACAACTCCCAGCCAACTCGCGTCGTAAGTCAAGGAGTCAAAGGTTTCCCATGGTGTGAGTGGCCAGAGAAATACGCCGGCGACGTAAACTAAGATGAGAATTGCGCCTGCCTCCTTTAGATGGACGATTAGTCCTACGAGAAAGGAAGCGAATAGGTACCAGCATCCGATGAGCCAGATTAAGGGTTCAGGGATGAAGGGTCCGTAGATGATAACTTCGACCGTCCGTGCTCCGAGGACGGATGTGGCAGCTAGGGTGATAAGGGTTGTTGTGACCGTAAACCTGTGATGCTTGATGAGTCCTTCCCATGTTTTGCTGAACCCCGTGTTCCCCCAAGCGCCGGTGAGAATCGACCGGAGAGCCAGGAGTCCGAGGGCTCCGCCGCCCAAGTATAGGACAACTACGGCCGTCCACAACCAAACCATAGGGGCCCTCTCCCGAATGAACAACACATAATGAGAATATCTTATGCGATGTAGTTGTGGAGGCCTAGGGTGCGGTATCTGCCGCGTAGTGCGCGTGGGTTGGCGGGCCAAGGGACGACCTGGCACTTTGCTGCCCACTCTTCGTAGAGGCGCGTCATGTTGCGGACGCGGTCGCGGTCGCCGGCAGCGAGGTTGTTTAGTTCGGTGCGGTCTTCGTGCATGTTGTAGAGTTCCCACGCCATATCGTGCTCGGCGACGAGCTTCCACTCACCTACACGCACTGCTCGGTTGCCCTCATGCTCCCAGAATATGGGCTGTTGGCGCGCCCATGGATTGCCCTGAAGTATTGGCAGGAAGCTTTCTCCTTCGATGGGTGTAATCTGTCTGCCATTGAACTCTGAGGGGTAGGTTGCGCCGGCAGCGTCTATGCAGGTGGCGGTGATGTCGGTGATGTACATCGCGCTGTGGTCGATGCCGCTCTGCTTGATGCCGTCAGGCCAGTGCATGATGAAGGGCGTGGATATGCCGCCTTCCTTTATCCAGCTTTTGAACAGCCGGAAGGGCGCGTTGCTGACATTCGCCCAGGGGAGATCGTAGCTCATGAAGGTGTCGTCGGGACCGGGGCGCACGCCGGGGATGTTGCCGGATGTGGTGGGCCTGCCATCCACAGTGGGCGTCGAGTAGATGCTGGGAATAGGTATGTCGTTGTCCTCCTTGAACAACTCGGCGCAGCCACCGTTGTCGGACAGGAACAGGAAGAGCGTGTTGTCGTACTCGCCAAGCTCGCGCAGCCTGTCCATGATGCGGCCCACGCCTTGGTCAACGCGGTCAACCTGCGCGGCATAGACAGCCATTCGCAGGTCTTCCCAGTCCTGATGGCGCACATCGTTCCAGTCTGGGGAGTCCTGATCACGGGCGCTTATCTGCCACTTCTCGTCCAGCAGTCCCATGCCTTTCTGGGACTCGTGGCGTGCGGCGCGTTCGGCGTCCCAGCCCAGCCGGAACGCGCCCTCGTACTTGGTGATGTCCTCTACCAGCGCGTGCAGGGGCCAGTGTGGTGCGGTATATGACAGGTAGAGAAAGAAGGGGTTGTCTGAATCGCTGCCCTCATTGATCATCTGGAGTGCGTGGTTCGTTATCTCCTCGGTGAGGTAGAAGTCGGTGGCCTCAGCCTTGATGGGCGTGTCGTCGAGACCGAGAGAGTCAGGGTTGAAGAAGGACGTGTAACCTCCCCAGATGCCGAAGAAGCGGTCGAAGCCGCGCTGCCTCGGCGTGGGGTAGCCTTCGTCGCCGACGGGCCAGCCGAATTCGGGCGCGGGCGGGTGGAAGTTGCCGCCCACGTGCCACTTGCCGCTCATCAGCGTGCGATAGCCTGCGGTGCGCAGCACTTCTGCGATGGTGACACACCTGTCGTTGAGGAAACCCTGGTAGCTGTCGATGCCGTAGTCGGCGGTCATGTGCCCGACGCCCGCCTGATGCGGGTAAAGCCCGGTCAACAGCGCGGCACGAGAGGGGCAGCAGCGCGCGGAGTTGTACATCTGTGTGCAGCGGATGCCGTTTTCGGCGAGCCGGTCAATGTTCCGTGTCAGCAGGCGCGAGCCGTAGCTACCGAGGTCAGAGAAGCCTAGGTCGTCCACGAGGCAGATGATGATGTTGGGGCGGTTGGTGGGTTGTTCGGTCATTTTTCTACCATCACTTTTGGTTCAGTTGGACTCCTCTGTGCACACGTGGTCAGCGGCATACTCTGCATCTACAAGTATCCATATGTAAGCCAGGCGCGTCAGAATCGTTCATCGTCGCAAGGTCGGAGTCAAGTAACTTCATTCGCTGCCTTGCCAACTCCACATAGGTGCGTCTTCTTTTTGCTTCTTCATCTGCAAACACGCGCGCATAATAAAAGAAGAGCTTGTAAATTGCCCACAATGCCCCGGTGAGCATTAACAGGCCAATTATCACATGTGCAGTCAGTAGGAAAATTGAGAATACAATCAGCAGGCCACCAATCGATCCTGTGCAGAAATACACCTTTAGCCACATACGTTTCCCATTCACGCCATTCATGATGCTATTTCCCTTGTCTGTCGTCGGTTACTCCGGTGATCGCAGGCGCTTCAACAGGGCCCTGCCTCTGGTGGAATCTATACTGACCGGTGAACCGTAGCATGCTGCACAGGCCATTTCACCTTCATGAATAATGACTTGTGCCCCCTTTCCGATCAAGTTCTTGATGATCTGGTATGCAATTACTACCAGGCCGCCAATCACAAGAGGAATGCCTATCAGAACAGGCGTAAGAACAATACCCAGCACCACAATGATACCAGCCACGACAATTGTAATTGTTAAGTTTGCCGAACCTTCCATTTTGTAATCGTCTATTATTCTATAGCCTACTGGGTCCTTCACATTGCATTCATCGCAGACATAACCAGCTAGAACGCGTTCTTCCACTATGCTTTTGTTCCGCATACCGTCCAAATTGTTCCTGAAGGTCATTTTACCTAAGCGACCTCGGAGTTTGGTATCTGCATTCATTCTTTCTCTCCCCAATCACATCCTCAACAAGATTTGGCTACATCTAGGCATCCGTGGGCGTGGGCATGGAGGGCGCGCCCGCGATGTGGGCGTTTCTGCCCATCATTCTGAAGCCGGGGAAGATTGGATTGGCGGGCCACGGTACGACGTTCGCCCTATCTGCCCAACCTTGCCAGAGCTGCGCCATCTGCCGCACTCTGTCAGCATCGCCGTCCGCGAGGTCGTTGAGTTCGGTGCGGTCTTCGTCCATGTTATAAAGTTCCCACGGTCCGTCGTGCTCGGCGACGAGTTTCCACTCGCCTACACGCACTGCCCGATTGCCCTCATGCTCCCAGAATATAGGCGCTTCGCGGCTCCACTGTTGACCATCGGCAGCAGATAGGAAGCTCTCGCCTTCAAGGGGCGTGATGCTGTTGCCTCCGTATTCTGCGGGGTAGGACGCACCAGCCGCCGCAATACAAGTTGCGGTGATGTCTGATATGTAGGCGGGCGAGTTGATGATGCCACTCTGCTTGATGCGGTCGGGCCAGTGCATGATGAACGGCGTGGATATGCCGCCCTCGTGAATCCAGCGCTTGAAAAGGCGGAAGGGAGTGTTGCTGACGTTCGCCCATGGCAGGTCGTAGCTCATGAAAGTGTCTGCGCCGCCGGGTCGCAGGTCGGGAATATTACCTACCCTGGTCTGCCTGCCGTCCACGGTGGGAATAGCGAACACGGACGGCACGGGGATGTCGGTGTCTTCCATGAAAAGCTCGGCGTCGCCGCCGTTGTCAGAGAGAAACATAAAGAGTGTGTTGTCTGCCTGCCCTAGCTGCTCCAGCTTAGCCATGACTTGTCCGATGCACTGGTCAACGCGGTCTATCATTGCGGCATAGACGGCCATACGCAGGTCTTCCCAGTCCTGGTGAGCTGCTTCCGGCCACGGAGGGGCGTCCACATCGCGGGGGCTAATATCCCACTTTGGGTTGAGTACGCCCATGCCCTTGAGTTCTTCGTGGCGGGCAGTTCGCAGCGCGTCCCATCCGCCGCGGTACATGCCCTCGTACTTGGCGATGTCTTCTTCGTGGGCGTGGAGCGGCCAGTGTGGCGCGGTGTAGGAAAGATACAGGTAGAATGGCTTGTCCATTTCGGCGCTCTCGTCAATCATCTGGAGCGCGTGGTCGGTAACCGCGTCGGTGAAATAGAAGTCGGGTGTCTCGGCGTTGATGGGGGTGTCATCGAGCATCATCGAGTATGGGTTGAACAGCGAGCCGTAGCCACCCAGTATGCCGAAGAAGCGGTCGAATCCGCGCTGTCGCGGCGTGGGGCGACCGGGCGATCCCACATCCCAACCCTCTGCGGGTACGGGCGGATGGTAGTGGCCGCCGACGTGCCACTTGCCCGACATCAGGGTGCGGTAGCCAGCCGTCTTCAGAACTTCCGCGACAGTGACGCTGCTGTCGTTCAGGTAGCCTCGATACCCAGGTGAACCGTAGTTTTGCACCATGTGTCCCACACCTGCCTGATGCGGGTACAGGCCAGTGAGCAGCGCGGCTCTGGACGGGCAGCAGCGCGCGGCGTTGTACATCTGTGTGAAGCGCAGGCCGTTGTTGCCCATGCGGTCGAGGTTGGGCGTGTGAATCTCGGAGCCGTAGCAGCCGATGTCGGAAAAGCCGAGATCGTCAACAAGGCAGACGATGATGTTTGGACGAGAGTTGGATTGCGTGGTCATGGCAGACTCCCATAGCAGGTTTTGGCGTCAATTTCGCGTAGAAGGTATGCCAGAGGACGCGCTGCTGTCAATGGTGGCTCGTCCTGATGCGCCGAAAAGGATAGGGGACGGACTTAGAAGCCCGTCCCCCTAATCAGATAGCCACTAATTGAACCACCAGTTGCGGAAGTTACGCGATGGCGTCAAAGGCCATCCGACTCCGATGATTTAAGGAAGTTCGTTTTATTCCTCCTCGAGGATTTGAACGAGTTCATCCTTTGTAAGTTCACCTCTCTGCTTCAATTCCTTGAGAAGGCGCTCTTTGTATTCCGCACGCCCTTCCGCGCGCCCTTTCTTTCTAGCTCTTCTTTCGACGGCTTCTTTTGCAGCGAAAATCATTTCTGATCCTCTGCTTTATCTTCAAGGCTCTTTGCGAATTCAGGAGTGATTACCCCCTTTTGCATCAACTCCTCAATTAGGATTTTACGGCCTTCCTTGCGACCTTCTTCCCTCTGCTTCTTCAATCTCTCTCTGGTTCTTCTTTCGACAGCTTCTTTTGCTGCAAAAACCAATTGAGCACCCCCATAAAAAGTAAGTGTGACGAGAAATAACAACATCGTCGCCACTACGATGACGCCAGAGTCCTACTCTGTCAAACCCTTGACGAATCCAATGACCGTCCATCCACCGCAGGGTCCGCACTTGCTCAGTAAAACAGCGACCAACATGGCGGCGCTGACGGATATTGAGCCGTCAAAGAACCGCCACCATCCACGATTGTCTTCTATGCCAATACCATATTAGATTTCGTATATTCTGGCAAACGACAAAGCAGGGACGGACTCGCAAGCCCGCCCCCACAAATTGATTGCTGATTACTGGCCGCTGGCCGCTACAGATTGAACTGCGGCTCCATGTAGTTCTTTACCTTGTTGTAGATCTGGACACGCGAGCGTTGCGAATCTGCCACAATCAGACGGGAATTTTCGACATCGAAGGTTACGCCAGCGGGCATGGCGAAGCGCCACTCCGGTTCGAGCGTGTATGCACGGCGGCGCGCCTTGATGACATCCGGGTTGGCGTCCACCTGCTGCTGGTGTCCTTTAGAGAGTTGCTGCGCGTCCCCGATGAAGCTGGCGATAAACCTGCCGTCCGAAGCGAAAACTTGCACGCGGTCATTGCCCCAGTCGCAGACATACACATCACCATCGGGGTCAACCGCGACATCGCTGGGGCGGTTAAGTTGCCCCTTGCCCTTGCCGTAACTGCCAAAGGATGCGACGAACTCACCATTAGCATCGAACTTCTGCACGCGGTGATTCTTGTGGTCGGCGACATACGCACTACCTTCGTCACCGACGGCTACGCCCCACGGAGCGTTTAGCTCGCCAGACCCGTCGCCAAAGCTCCCGAACTGCAAGATGTACCCGCCATCCTTCGTGAACTTCCGGACACGGTGGTTCAGGCTGTCCACGACATATACATCATCGTTGAGGTCAAGGGCAATGCCTGAAGTCCGGTTGACCTCGCCGTCTCCTTGCGTACTCCAATTTCTCAGGAAGTGGCCCGAATTGGTGAATATGGAGATTCGATTCATCCATTCGTCAGCAATGTAGATGTTCTCATCGGAATCGATTGCGATGCCAACCGGCCAAATCAATTCGCCGTCGCCATCACCGTACTTGCTGAATGTGCCAAGGTACACTTCAGCGCCGGGCGTAGTCGGCATAATGAACGAACAGACTTCCGCGTAGAGTGCCGCCTTGTTCCAGGGCACATCGAGAACTTCTTCAAACTGACGGTTAAGCACGTAAACTTTGTCGCCTGCGGCGCAGGCAGAAGCGATGGGCTGAGGCATCTCCAAGCCTCCCACCGCATGGCTGAAATCAAAAACGCGACCTGCTGCTATGGTTGTAAGCACTTTCGTCCCCCTAGCAGCCCGTCTGAGGATTACTTAGCGTCCCTTAGGTGCAGACGAGGTCAGACGGCGACAACCATTTTTGTCGGGTGCAGCCACTGACGGAGCAATAGCTTCGTACGCCTTACTGTGCTTAGCATCTCGGCGATGATGCGGACACTTCCCGCAAAGTTGTTGGTCGGTGTTTCGCGAGGCTGGTCTGCCCCAAATCGGAACAGTTTGAGCAGGTTGTGGCCGGTGCAGATCAGCGACCACTCGCCGCTGACCTTCTCCAGGCCCCGTAGCAGGAACTGGCGGAAGCCTCGGACCTGCTTGATCTGGCCGAATACCGGCTCCACCGTTTGCATCCGAAGGGCGTAACGTTGCCGGCCCCGTTTGGTCTGTAACTTCCGGCGCATCCGATCCCTGGTAGACAGATGACTGGGTATGCGACCCTGGGGCGCGGACGGCGGCACTCTGCCGTGGCGGGTCTGCTCCGGCGCGATGAACGGGTCCACGCACAGCCCGTAGAGACCTTCAACCGCCTGCGCCGAGTAGTAACCGGCGTCGGCGGATACCTCTTTGGGCACTGCGCCGACGTTGCTGATCGCCTCCTCCACCATCGCCACCGCCTGCTGCTTGTCCGAAGTCCTGTTGGTGGCGTGAGCCGCCACGATCACCTGATGGGCACTGTCCACTACCGCTTGACAGTTGTAAGCTTGCACAAAGTCCCGCCCGCCCGGCGCCGGCATGATGCGCGACTCAGGATCGGTGAAGTTGCGCTGGGCTTTGTCGTCGGGCACCCCGGAATGCTCCTTGCCCTCGGCCTGCTCCGCCGCCGCCTGAGCTTCAGCTTCTAACGCCGCCATCGCCTCCCGTATCTTCTCCAACCGCCCCTCCCGAAAGGCCAACTCCTGCGGCAACTCATCTCCGCGCTTACCTTGTCCGTACCGAAGGTCCTCCTCGTCATCAACCTCCTGGGCACGCCGCAGCAACTCCTCCACCTCCGCCGATAACTGCGCTTCCTTCCCTTTCATCCGACCGTAACTCATCGCCTTGTGCCTGGATGCGTTGGCCCTCACCTTGGTACCGTCCAACGCCACGTGACCCAGTTTCACCAGCCCCGCCTGCCCGCACAACGCCAATACCCGCAAGAACAGGCCTGACAGCGCATCCAGATTGTCCTTGCGAAAGTCCGAGATGGTGCGGAAATCCGGCATGTTGTTCGCCGCCAACACCCGGAACGCTATGTCCTCGTGCAGCCGCTGGGCAATCCGCCGTGAGGACGCCACCCCGACGCAGTAGCCGTAGAGCAGCACCTTGACCATCATCCGTGGATGATATGGTGGCCCACCTCTGCTCTCACGCTCGTAGCGGGCAGTGATCTCAGACAACTCCAATTCGTCCACGACGTCTGAGATAAAGTACGCCAGATGGTCATCCGGCAACCACTCCCGCATTGCAGCAGGCAACAGCATCTGCTGGTCTGGATCATAGGCACGGTAGGTCTTGCTCATCGCAGGCTCCACTCTACTGAATTGAGCTTATTATACATCCAAATCACTCAACTACCGCGTTTCTCGGACGGGCTGCTAGTAGTATCTATATGCCCAAGGGACCCACGCTTACCGGTGTCACCGGCGATCTCAGCGATCTGTTTTGTCTATTCGTCTATGGTTCCTCCTTTCACAATGACCACGACGACCATAGACCATAAGCGGTTTCGTTCCGCCACAGGTCTATGGTCGCCTTCCTTGGTTTCGGCGCTTAGAGGTTGAACTGCGCCTCCATGTAGCCGCGCACCTTGCTGTAAATCTGGATGCGTCCGCGCTGTGTGTCAGTTACGAGCAAGCGCGACTTTGCCCTGTCGAATGTAATGCCAGTGGGCATTGCGAAGCGCCACTCAGGCTCCAGGGTAGAGACACGGCGGCGCGCCTTGATAACGTCAATGTTGGCGTCCACCTGCTCCTGGTGCCACTTCGCAAGCTGCTGCGCGTCTCCGACGAGGCTTGCAATGAAGCTACCGTCAGGCGCGTAAACCTGCACTCGGTTGTTGCCCCAGTCGCAGACATACACATCGCCATCGGGGTCAATCGCGACAGCGCTGGGGCGGTTGAGCTGCCCTCTGCCCCTGCCGTAGCTGCCGAACGACATGACGAACTCGCCGCCCGTGTCGAACTTCTGCACTCGGTGGTTCTTGTGATCGGCGACATACACATTGCTATCGTCGTCGCAGGCGACGCCCCAAGGTGCGTTGAACTCACCGTCGCCATCACCGAAGCCGCCAAACTGCGCGATGAATTCCCCGTCTTTGGTGAACTTCTGCACTCGGTGATTCAGGCTGTCAACGACGACAACGACTCCGCCGGAGTCAAGCGCGATGCCGGACGGCTTGTTTAGTTCGCCGTCTCCGCTGCCTCCTGATCCCCAAACCTTGAGCAGTTCGCCCTCTTTGTTGAAGATGGATACCCTGTTCATCCACTCGTCGGTGACATACAGGTTGCCCTCGGAATCGCGGGCAAGTCCGCTGGGCCAGATAAGCTCGCCTTCGGAGTCGCCGTACTTGCTGAAGCGCCCCAGGAACTCCTCGTCTCCGGCAGTTTCGGTCACGGTGAAGCGATTCACCTGCGCTGAAGTGCCGGTCTTGTTCCACGGCACGTCCAGAATCTGCTCGTACTGACGGCTCAGCACATACACCATATCGCCCTCTCCGGCGACGACGCCGATGGGCTGGGGCATATACAGCCCGCCCACCGCATGGCTGAAGTCGTAAGTACGTCCCTTTGATACTGTTGTCAGCATATTTTGTCCTCTTTCCTAGTATTGGACAGGCGTCGGCTTAAGACAGCCCTGCCTAATCCCATCTGGATTCCTGCTTTCGCAGGAATGACGGAAATGCCAACACGTCCTAGTTTCCGTTGGCGATGAAGCCGAGCTTCTCGAAGTCTCCGCCCACGATGGACTTGGCATCCATCTTCATCCAGTCCTCGACGAGCGTGGAATAGACGCTGCGGAAATCGACACCAGGCACCACGTCGCCCTGCTCGAGGTCTTCGGCTCGGAGCGATGGGTACTCTCCGTACTGACCGCCATTAACATTGTCTCCGATGACCATAACCGCGCCCGCCGCGCCGTGGTCCGTGCCGGAGCCGTTGTCGTGGGTGCGCCGTCCGAACTCGGAGAAGAGCAACATCACGACATTGTCGGATGCGTCGTGCGCCCGCAGGTCGTCGAAGAAGTCGTTGATGGCGGTGGAGAGGTCGTCCCACAGACCGGCAAGCATGTTGGGCTGGCCTGCGTGCGAGTCAAAGCTGCCGTGGTCGCAGTAGAACACGCGCGACCCAAGCCCTGCCATATGCACCTGCGCGATGCCCTTGAGCTTCTTCGCCAGCGTCGTGTCAGCGTACTCGATGCCAGAGGAGTAGCGTTCCGGCGCGAGCTTCAGGATATCCGCACCCTGTAGCGCGTCCAGGCCAGTCTGGCCGAGGAACTCCATGACGGGACCTCGGCCAATCGCCTGACCGTAGAGCCGCGAGAACCTGTTGAGTATCTTCTGGCGCTGCTCTTCGGCGCTGATACCGGGCATCAGGCCGTAGTTGTTCAGGTCCTCGACGCATGCGACAGGCACCCCAGGAACGGCCATTGCGCGGAACATGCTGGGGCCGAAGCTGACGCCGGTGACGACGTTCTCTTTGTGCGGGTCTATTTCGCGGATGACCTTGCCGAGCCACCCCTCGGTGCCTACATCGTCCGGCTCGCAGGTATGCCAGATGTCCATGGAGCGGAAGTGAGAGCGTATGGAGTTCTCATAGCCGACGGCGTGGATTATGGCGACATTGCCCTGTTCGTACATATCGCGTATCGGTCCCATCTGAGGGTGCAGGCCGACCTCATCGTTGAGGTGGAGCACCTGCTCCTGAGGGATGCCAACCGTAGGGCGGTTGTCGTAGTAGATCTCGTTGTTATACGGAATCACCGTATTCAGGTAGTCGTTGCCGCCCGAAAGCTGCACAACCACCACGACCGGGTCTTTCTGCGCTGTGGTCATCTCTTTTCTCCCTAGTCTGCCAAGTCTGTAGTCCGATTTCTATATGCCTATGCGTACTGGTAGTCCCTGAGCGATACGATAAGCTGCAGCATCTCGCTGACCCGCATCGTGGAGAACTCCGTGTCCTTATCGGTGCCCCACTTCAGGTCGCCGTCTATGTCGGCGTGGTCGATGAGTTCCTGCCGTGTCGCGCCATCCAGGTCCAGTGGACCCATCAGGTCGAGGCAGATATCTACGAACTCGCCTGTCGAGATGTCACCCGCTTCCTGAAGCTTGCTGACTATTGACTGCACGCCAGGGAGCGAAGTATCGCCAACGAGGTCGGCGACGAAGTTGATGCGGCGCATCAGGGAGCCGCTGTTGATCCACTCGCGACCGGTGTGCCAGCCTTCCACGCTGGGCGGGTTCAGCACTTCCTGTCCCATGTAGCCCATCTGCCTGCCAAGGTTGCCGATGCCGGGCGCGGGGAACTCATGCCCGCCAACGAAACGGAGCGTGTTCACCACGACCTCTACCGGACTCTTGATGCGGGAGAAGCGAGCTTCCCTGAAGAAGTCGGAGTTGAACAGGACGCGGAGCACGGCGGTCATGTCGTATTCGGAATCGACGAATGCATCTGCGATCGTTTGTATCGCTTCCGGGTCGCCGGGGGCTACGCGCTGCCACGCCGGAACCTGCGCCTCGTCCGCCACGAAGAAGTTGTAAAGGTGGCGCGCGATGAAGCGGGAGGTAGCGGGCTGCTTGCAGATGATGTCGATGATGTCTTCGCCGTTGAAGTTGCCGGTGTAGCCGAGGAAAGACTTTTCGGCCTCGTCGTGGTCGTCCTCGCGGAACTCGAAATACCAGTCGAAGCGCCCCATCGGGAAACGAGGCAGCTTCGGAGTAATCGTCCAGCCCGTAAAGGCGCGCGAGCACTCGAAGACGTCCTCTTCGGTGTAGTTGCCCACGCCCATGCTGAACAGTTCGAGAAGCTCGCGTCCCCAGTTCTCATTGGGCGCGTCCGCATGGTTCTCGTTATTGTCCAGCCAGTAGATCATCGCAGGATCCTTGGCAATCGCCATCAGAATATCCTTGTAGCTGCCCATGCCCTTCTCGCGGAGCATGTCAATCATGTCAAGGATTTCGTCCCAGTGGTCAACTTTGGAGACGCCGGTGGCGAAGATGCCGTGCCAGAAGACCGACATCTTTTCTTGCAGGGGAGCCTTTGTGTTGACCATGTGATACAGCCACGTGGCGTGGCCGGTGCCCTGAATGGTGCCGGGCTTCCATGACCACGGGTGATAGCGGAGAAGCTCGAGCCTATCCACGGGTTCCTGCGCCTCGGGATTCAGCAGTTCTTCTACGGTCGCTTCGTAACCTTTCGCGACGTAAGATTCCAGCTGATCGCGAGTTGCCCCGAACCCCGCGCGCCGCATCAAGTGCGCCATCAATGCAATATCATCTTTGTGGGCCATTATTCTACCTCCTCATCGAAGTGCGTGTTCGTTTTTCCGGGCCGTTTACATCGTCAAGTTATACGCTATAGCCAGTCCATGGGCAGTTAAGTTTTATACCTATTCTTGACTGTCAGTATATGAAGCAAGGTGCTTTGTGTCAAACCCCTTTTTCGCCCGTAAAGCCCATTCTGTACATCATTTTCAGCCACCCGTATAATCCTCTCATCACACGGAACCATAAACTGGAGGTAGCGTGCAATATGGCAGAATCACAGCGCCGTTTGGAGGGCAAAGTCGCCGTAATTACGGGCGCGGGCAAGGGCATCGGGCGCGCTATAGCCATAGGATACGCGTCAGAGGGGGCATCTGTGTGCTGCGCGGCGCGCACGGCCTCCGACCTGAAGGAAGTCGCGGCGGAAATCGCGAGTCGCGGCGGGAAGGCGATAGCCGTGCAGACTGATGTAACGAGCTTCGATGATGTGGAGCGAATGAACAGGGAGACGGCAGGGGCGTTCGGCGGCATCGACATTGTGGTCATAAACGCCGGGGGCAACCTTGAGCGCAGCAGGGTCGAGGCCGGCGACCCCGATCTATGGGCAGCGACCATCGACCTCAACCTCAAGGGCGCATACTACACGTCGAAGAGCGCCATCCCTTACCTTAGAGAGCGGGGCGGCGGCAAGATCATAACCATCGGATCGGGCATCGGGCACAACGGTCGTCCCAGTGCCTCCGCCTATGCATGCGCCAAAGCAGGCTCATGGATGCTGACGCGTGTACTAGCACAAGAGTTGTGGGAGTATGGAATCAGCGTCAACGAACTCGTGCCCGGGCCTGTCCTGACGCCCGGTGCTATCGCCGCATGGGAGCAGGAAGAGAACAGCGTCAATACGATTGACAGCGAGTGGGTTAAGGAGGCAGAAGACGTCGTCCCGCTGGCGCTATTCCTAGCCACTCAACCCGAAAAGGGCCCCACATCGCAAAGCTTCAGCATGATGCGGCGCGACACTTAGTCGATTCGTAATTCGGGTATTGCGGGTATTGATTGACTAGCCATGTCTAAGCACTCATAATTATGACGACACGATGGAAGTGTCGCAGTGCACTTCCACTTCAATAAGACACGGTTTTCAACAAGAAGATACGATATAAGGAGTATCAAGTATGTGGGATTTTCCCAAGAAGAAAGCATTATCCTGGCTATTACCCCTGGCATCAATAATGGCAATCGGGGCAATAGCATGCTCCAGCGCCGCGCCAGTACAGCAGCCAGCCGCACAGCAAGCGCCTGCACCTGCTCCTGTCGCGCCAGCAGCGCCAGCACAAGCGCCTGCTATGCCTGCCGCTCCCGCCGCGCCAGCCCCGGCTGCACCCGCGGCGCCCGCAATGGTACAAGCGCTGCCGACGCCTCAGGCGCCGCAGCTCGCGCCCGTGCCGCAGACGCAGACACAGCGCCCCGCGATGATGATGTCGGCTGACGAAGCGCAGTTCGGCGGTACCCTTCGCATAGTGGCGGCTGGCAGCATCCAGTCGTTCGACCCGCTTTGGACTACCGCATCGGGCACCGGAAACGTTTCCAACACCATTCTCGAAGGACTTTTCGAGTACACGAGCGACTACGGAATCGCTCCCCTGCTGATCGAAAGCTGGGATAGCAGCGACGACAATCTGTCCTGGACATTCAAGTTGCGAGAGGGCATCAAGTTCCATGACGGCACTCCCCTGACGACCGAGCAGGTGCAGGGAACGCTGAACCGCCAGAAGGACCGAGCGCCAATACTGAGGCTCGTCCGCAATGAGTTCGGAGCAGGCGACGGCGAATTTGAAGAGTTCCTGACGGTCGAAGACGATCTACACTTCAGCCTGAACCTTAAAGAAGGAACAGGACTTGTCATAGATGCCATAGGTCCGCAGGGCTTCGGGCCCCGCCTCGTAACTGCCGACTGGTACGACAACTACACTGCTAACCAATCGGCGGAAGGTCCTCCCAACGGGACTGGGCCATTCATCTTCGAGGAATGGCTGCCCGGCGACCGCTGGAGCGCGACCAGGTACGAGGACTACAGCCCGCATCCTAGCCCCGCGAGCGGCACATCGGGCGGACATACCGCCTATGTTGACAGGATGATGTACATCGAGGTTCCTGACCAGACCACCCGCGTGGCGGCTCTTCAGACGCGCGAAGTCCACATAGTTCAGGAGTTCCCGGCGGAACTGCTGACGAGGCTTGAGGCAGACCCCGAAGTCGCCCTGTACGACAACCCGCCGTTCAGGCTATTGGGGCACTTCAACCATGTGCGCCCGCCGTTTGACAACAAGCTGGCACGGCAAGCCATGATCAAGGCTTATGACAACCAGAAGGCGCTGACGCTCGCGACGGGCGACCCCGCCTTCACGCGCCTGTGCCCTTCACTGCTGCAGTGCGGCACGAAGTGGGAGACTACTTCGGGTTCGGAAGGCAACTACTATGCGCAGAACCTTGAAGAGGCAAAGCAGCTTCTTGAAGAGGCAGGCGTAACCGGGGCGCACGTGCGCCTTATGGACCCGGCAGACAGGCAGCCGGCACACGCCGCCGCACAGGTCAGCCGCGAAGTGCTTACGGCGCTCGGTTTCGACGTGGACTTCCAGGTAATGGACTGGGCGACGATGGTTGCGCAGCGCGCGCGCCCGGACGACTGGGAGTTCTTCCACACCTGGAGCGGCGTGACGGTCAGGTCAGGTCCTGTCGGACACCTTCTGTTCTCCGAGCTTCAGTACGATGCATGGTTCAACAACTACCAGGACCTGCCCGGCAAGCAGCGAGAGATTTACTCCCGCCTGGCGCGAGCCACGACTGAAGAAGAGCAGATTGCGCTGAACAACGAGTTCCACGAGTACTTCTACGAGGATGCCATATTCCTGCAAGTTGGCGAGTTCTTCAGCCGCTGGGCGGCGAGCACCGAGGTGCAGGGAATCGTCAACGGTGGATCGGCACAGCAGAAGCCGTTCGACAAGTGGCTCACCAACTAACCGAAATCAATCAGATCAGCAATTAACGCGGCGGGGGCAGCTTAAAACCTGCCCTCGTTGCGTACACAGGCTTCTGAAGACAGGCTTTCCTCTCTTGAACGGTAAGGACTACTCGACGAAGGAGCGTGACTAGGCGGATGTGGCGCTACACACTGGTTCGCATCTTGTCCGCCATACCCGTCATCGCCGTTGTCGGAGTCATCACCTTCTCCATCATCCACATCGCTCCGGGCGATCCTGCTGCGATAATCGGCGGCGACGAAGCCACCGTGGAAGACTTGGAGCGCATCCGCCAGGAGCTTGGCACCGACCAGCCGATACACGTTCAGTTCGTCAGGTGGGTCGGTCGTCTAGCGCAAGGGGACCTTGGCACTTCCATATTCTCGAGGAAGTCGATAACCTCCCTGATGGCGCCTCGCCTACAGCCGACGCTATCACTGGGCATCCAAGTGATAGCCCTTTCCACATTTCTAGGCATATCGATAGGCGTAATATCGGCGTGGAAAGCGGGGACGATCGTAGATCGGGGCTTCATGTTCTTCGCCGTGCTGGGCTTTTCCGCGCCCGGTTTCTGGCTGGCGTTCATCCTGATATGGGTCTTTGCGGTGAACTTGGGGTGGTTCCCCGCGCTCGGTTATCGACCCATTGGTGACGGACTTTTCTCGCACGTCCACAGCATGTTCCTGCCGGTTGCCGTCAACAGCATACTGTCGTCGGCATTCATATCGAGAATCACGCGCTCGGCGATGCTGGATGTGCTTCGTGAAGACTTTGTGAGGACGGCGCGCGCAAAGGGGCTGCGCGAGATGGCGGTGTACATGCGCCACGCATTCCGCCCCGCGTCCATACCGGTCGTCACGGTCATAGGCGCATCGCTGGCAAGCCTCGCCACAGGCTTCGTGGTAACCGAGTCTATCTTTGCTATACCGGGACTGGGTAGAATGCTGATAGAAGCAATCATAAGGCGAGACTTCCCCATAATTCAGGCGATGATGATGGTAGTGGCGACCGCCTATGTGCTGATAAATCTTGTCATCGACATCGGGTACGCCTACCTCGATCCTAGGATTCGCTACTAATGGCAACGCAGCAGGAACAGCCATCCATAAGGCTTGCGCCGAGCCCTGGCGCGCGCGTTCGCCGCTTCTTTGACGCGTTCATTATTATCACGCGCAGTAATCCCAATGTGTTGATTGGCGTGGTGATACTGACGGCGATACTGCTGATGACCGTGTTCTCCCCCATCATCGTGCGCTCGGACTACACGCAGACCACGACCGATCTGAGGCTTCCCCCATCGTCGGAGCACTGGTTCGGCACCGACGCATTCGGGCGGGATGTGTTCGACAGGGTGATAGCGGGAAGCCGAGTTTCACTGTATGTGGGATTTGCAGTAACTTTCATATCCGTGGTGCTCGGACTCGTCATTGCGCTGTTCGCGGGATACTTCCGACTGCTGGACCATATTTTGATGCGCTTCGTAGACGGGCTGCTCGCATTTCCCACGATACTGCTCGCGCTGGCGCTCATAGCGCTGCTGGGCGGGAGCGTCAACAATGTCATCATCGCGCTGTCGGTGACGGGCACGGCGAGCAAGGTGCGCCTAGTCAGGGGTCAGGTACTGAGTCTGCGCGAGGAGCAGTTCGTGGAGGCGGCGCGGGCAATCGGCGCTCCGGTGTGGCGCATACTGTTCCTGCACATCGCGCCGAACACCATTGGGATCGTGCTCGTGCAGGCGACATTTACGCTGGCCACGGCGATTCTTGCTGAAGCGAGCCTGAGCTTCCTCGGAGCGGGGGTGCCGGAGTTCATACCTACATGGGGGAATATCGTTGCGACCGGGAAGGGCTATGTGCAAGTCGCCTTCTGGATATCCTTCTTCCCCGGCGTGTTCCTGACACTCACGGTGCTGGCGGTCGTGCTCATAGGCGACGCCTTGCGGGATTATCTTGACCCCAAGCTCAGGGGGCAGTTCCTCTAGGCAGTCCTCATACTTGCGGCGTAATCAGACGCGAAGGCGCGACAACCGAGATAGCTAGGGCGTCAAGATTGCTCCACTCAACGTCGATTCCGAATTCGCCGCCGAATGCCTGTGCGACGGCGGGCATCACGTCTGACACCGCGATTTCCTGACCAAGTTCTTGCGCCATGGAGGTTACACGTGCGCCGGGCATGCCGCAGGGTACGATATGGTCGAAGAACGAGAGGTCGGGGCTGACATTGAGCGCGAAGCCGTGCATCGTGACGCTGCGGCTCACGCGCACTCCTATGGCTGCAATCTTGGCGTCTTCGACCCAGACACCCGTGGGCTTGCCTTCGCTGTGCGCGGCGATACCGAATTCAGAAAGCGTGCCGATTAGAACCTGTTCCAGCGTCTCTACATACTTGCGAACGCCGCCACCCCAACGACGCAGGTTGACGATTGGGTAGCCGACAAGCTGACCGGGACCGTGGTATGTCGTCTCGCCGCCCCTGTCTGTGAAGTGCGTCTCAACGCCGAGTTGTGTGAGCGCTTCATCGGAAGCGAGGATGTGCGACTGCTGTCCCCTGCGTCCGAGCGTATAGACGTGGGGATGCTCCAGCAACAGCAGCAGATCAGGGAGTTCGCCGGCTACTACCTGAGCGTGCAGGCGACGCTGCAAGTCGTAAGCGGCTTGGTAGTCTAGTAAGCCCAAGGGGATGGCGAGACAGGTACTCATGCGGCGGCGCGCCTAGTAGATACCTGTGTCATCGCAGATTGCCTCAAGGCGGCGCTTGACAGCATTGGAGAATGCGGAGGCTTCCGCGCCGTCCATGATGCGGTGGTCGAATGTGAGGCAGATGTTCATCAGGGAACGGATTCCGATGGCGTCGCCGATGACGACGGGGCGCTTCACAATTGCCTCCGTCGTGAGGATTGCCGCCTGCGGGTGGTTGATGATGGGCTGCGACGCGATTGAACCCAGCGCGCCCGTGTTGTTCAAGGTGAAGGTGCCACCTTGCACATCTTCGATGGCAAGCTTGCCCTGCCGAGCACGGGCTGTCAGGTCGGAGGCGCGCACCGCGATGCCCGCGACGCTGAGCGTGTCGGCATCGCGCAGCACGGGCACGACGAGCCCGTCAGGAGCGGCAACCGCTATGCCTATATTGATGCGCTTCTTCAGGATAATGGCGTCATCTGCCCAAGACGAATTGAGCAGCGGATTCTCCCGCAGCGACTCTGCCACAGCCTTAATTACGAAGTGCAGGTATGTGAGGTTGACGCCCTCTCGCCGCTGGAAGTCGTCTCTCAGCGCCTCGCGCCGCCGCACAAGTCCGCTCACATCAACTTCAGTGATGGACCACGCTGCGGGGATTTCGGATGCGCTGCGCTTCATATTTGCGGCGATCATTCGGCGCACGGGGGACAGCGGCAGGCGCTCTTCGTCGGCGCTAACCGATATGGCCGAAACCGCAGGCGCAGAGGCGGCAGGCGCTTCAAGGACTGTGGACTGAGCCTGAGCTTCGGTGTATGCAAGCACATCCTTGCGCGTGATACGCCCGCTGATGCCAGTGCCCTGCACTTGCGAGAGGTCAATGCCGTGTTCGTCAGCGAGTCGCTGCACCGCGGGCGAGTAACGTCTGCGTTGTCGGCCGTGTCCCGCTTGTTCTGACGCTGTCGCATCCTGCGCGGCGGGAATAATCACATTCCCGGCACCTGTCGGGCCGACGGGCGCCACATCCTTCAGCAGTACGCCGGTGCGGTCGATGCTTTGCGGTTCCTCAGCGGGAGCAGCAGGTGTAGTGTTGTTCGGGGCGTGAGATTCTACGGCGACTTCCGTCTGTATCGAGGCGATAGGTGCGCCCATTGGAAGCGTTTGCCCCTCTTCAGCCAGAAGCTCGGTGATGACGCCTGCGACGGGCGAGGGCACTTCCATGCTCACCTTGTCAGTGAGCACCTCAACGAGCGGGTCGTACCTGTCCACACGGTCGCCCACGCCCTTTAGCCATTGGACGATAGTGCCCTCGGTGACGGACTCGCCAACCTGCGGCAGCTCTATTATCGTGGCATTGCCAGTCATAGCGTCACCTAACTAATACGCCGCCAAGTTGCGTATGGCATTCGCAATCTTGTCCGAGTCGAGCATATAGAGCGCCTCTAAGGGCGGACTGAAGGGCATTGCGGGCACTTCGGGACCGGCTAGACGCCTGACGGGGGCGTCGAGGTACTCGAAGGCGTCCTCGGCAATTGTGGCGGCGACTTCTCCACCGATGCCGCCTACCTTGTTGTCCTCGTGTACCACCAGCGCCTTACCCGTTTTCATCGCCGACTCCAGCACGGCCTCCGTATCCATAGGGCGCAGGGTTCGCAGGTCAACAACTTCCACGCTGATGCCCTCGCCCTGCAACGTCTGCGCCGCTTCGAGGCAGTGATGCACCATCAGTCCGTATGTAAACACCGACACATCATCGCCCTCGCGCTTCACATCTGCCTTGCCGATCGGAATCGTGTATTCGCCGTCGGGCACTTCGCCGCGCACGAGCCTGTATGTGCGCTTGTGCTCCAGGAACACCACAGGGTCGTCGTCGCGGATTGCGCTCTTAAGCAGGCCCTTTGCATCGTAGGGCGTGGACGGGGTGATCACCTTCAGCCCCGGCGCGTGGCAGAAGTACGCCTCCGCCGACTGCGAGTGATACAGCGCGCCACGCACGCCGCCGCCTTCGGGCGCGCGAAGCACAAGGGGCACGCTCAGCTTGCCGTTGCTGCCGTAGCGCGCCCGCGCCGCTTCGCCTACTATCTGGTTGAACACGGGCCATATAAAGTCTGCGAATTGTATTTCGGCGATGGGACGCATGCCGTGCATCGCGGCTCCCAAGGCCATGCCCGCGATGGAAGATTCGGCGATAGGGGTGTCGATCACGCGCTCCTCGCCGAACTGGTCAACGAAGCCATCAGTTGCGAGAAATACACCGCCTCGAATACCAACATCCTCGCCGAGCACGAAGACACGCTCGTCGCGCACCATCTCTTCACGCATCGCCTCGCGCACCGCTTCGAGTACGTTCATCACTGCCACAGGGGGTAATCTCCTCTTACTTGGCTCTTCTTACTTGGCGAAACGCGCCAATCAGCCCGCATACACATGCTTGAAGAAGTCATCGGTTACAGGGTATTCCGCCGCCTCAACGAAGTCGGTTACGGCGTTCACTTCCGCGCGCGCCTCGGAATAGATACGCTCGCTGACGGCGTTGTCGAGAATGCCCATTGCCATCAGTCGTTCCCCGAAGAGCTTGAGCGGATCGCGCAGCCGCGCCTCTTCGATTTCTTCGCGCGGTCGATAGCGAGTGTCGTCGTCGTCGCTGGTGTGCGGCAAGTAGCGCTCTACCTGCGCCTCGATGAGCGTGGGGCCGCCGCCGCCCCGCGCGCGGGACGCTGCCTCCGACACGGCCTCAAAGACCGCAACCACATCGCAGCCGTCAATCGAAATGCCGGGCATCCCATAGCCCTCCGCGCGGCTCGCCACGCTGTCCACTGCCATCTGTCGACGCTGCGGCACCGATGTCGCGTACTTGTTGTTCTCGCACATGAATATCACGGGCAAGCGGTGTATTGCCGCGAAGTTCATCGCCTCATGCGTGTCGCCGAAGCTTGATGCGCCGTCGCCGAAGTAAGTGATGACAATACCTTCCTCGCGCCGCATCCGAATCGCGAGCGCCGCTCCTACTGCCTGCGGCAACTGAGTGGCGATTACATTCGACAGGTTGATGAGCCCAAGCTCAGGATACGCGCCGTGCGTGGGAAACTGCCTAGCGCCGCTCAGCGGTTCGCCGACCTTCGCGGTGAAGCCCAGCATGATTTCGCGCGGCGTCATGCCCAGTGTCAGCATCACGGCAAGGTCCCGGTAGTAGATGTAGAACTGGTCCGTGCCACGCTTCAGTGCGTACACGCTGCCAATCTGCGCCGCCTCGTGACCTTGCGAGGACGCCATGATAGCCGCCTTGCCCTGGCGATTCAGCATCCAGATGCGCTCGTCCAGCGTGCGTGAGAGCACCATCTTGCCGTATATCTCTAGCAGAGTGCTTTCGTCCAGAGTCTTGGCATCTACCGCATTCGCCATTGTTCACATCCACAGAGTTTCTTGCGATGTCGCTTTAAGCCTCAATTATAAGAGCCGCCGCACCAGCGCGTCAAAAGCCGCCGAGTCTCATACTGCCTGTCCGGCGCATCAGGTTAGTCTATAATAAGACGCATCGCAAACCAGAATCATCCCGACGAAAGAGTATGCTATGAAATTTGCTCTCATCACTCACCTCCCCTGGCCCGAGGATACGGACGCGCGCGGCGTCGTGGAGCAGACGACGGAGGACATAATTCTCGGCGAGGAGCTTGGCTTTTATAGCGCGTGGCTCGCGGAGCACCACTTCACGCGCTACGGGATCGGCTCATCGGCGCTCGTGTTCGCCAGCGCGATTGCGGCGCGTACCAGCAGGATTCGGCTCGGAACGGCTGTGCTCGTGCCGCCACTTCATAATCCCATACGGCTTGCCGAGGATACGGCTACGCTTGACCTAATCAGCAACGGTCGGCTCGATGTTGGCTTCGGACGCGGCGCGTCAAGGAGCGAGTTCACGCCCTACGGCGTTGACCACAGCGACACGCAGGCGAGCTTTCAAGAATCGGTCAATATGATTCGGGGGATGTGGACTACGCCGGAGTACACGCACGAGGGAAACCATTACAGTGTTCATCAGGCGAACCTCGTGCCGCCGCCGGTGCAGCAGCCGCACCCGCCTATCTATGTCGCTGCAACGCGCACGCCGGAGACGCTGGAGTTCGTTGTGAAGAACGGCTTCCCAACGATGATTGGCTTGACGGTTGACACAGCACCCGCGATTGAACTTTGCCATCGCTATGAGGCGATGTCAGCCGAGGCAGGACAGAATGTCACCGCAGCCGACATTCCTTTCTTCCGCTACTGTTACCTCGCGGAGACGGAGGAGCAGGCGCGCGAGGACGCGCAGAAGTCGCTGAATTGGGTTATCGACCTGCTGCAATGGCGCGGGACACTCAACGGCGCAAGCGAGGCGAGCAACAGCATCGAAGACTGGCGCAGGGCGCGCGGCAACCCATCTCTAACCTTTGACCACGTGGCGGAACATCGTTCCATCATCGGCACGCCGGAGCAGTGCGTGGAGAAGATAAAGGGGATGCAAGCGCAAGGCATCGAGTATTTCGGCTGCAATTTCGCATTCGGCGGCATGCCGCGCGACAAGGTGAACGCGGCGATGAGGCTGTTCGCGGATGAGGTGATGCCGGAGTTCGAGTAGCGTCCGTGTTGCCACTCCCCCGCTCTGCCACTATAATTCGCCCCATACTCACGACCAGCAACAATAACAATGCACGAAAGGATACTGCTATGGCGCTGCCCGACCGAATGAAGTTCGGCATATTCCTCGGCCCATTCCACCGCGTAGGGGAGAATCCCACTCTCGCCATTGACCGCGATCTTGAGCTTATCCAGTGGCTTGACTACCTCGGCTTTGACGAGGCATGGATCGGCGAGCACCACAGCGCGGGCTGGGAGATCATATCCTCGCCTGAGATATTCATGGCAGTCGCCGCCGACCGCACGAAGCACATCAAGCTCGGCACGGGCGTCGTCAGCCTCCCATATCACCACCCGTTCAATGTCGCCAACCGCATGGTGCAGATCGACCACATGAGCCACGGGCGTGTGATGTTCGGCGTGGGTCCGGGCGCGCTTCCGGGTGACGCCTACATGATGGGCATCGAAGCAACGACTCAGCGCGAGAAGATGGACGAGGCGTTCGGCATCATTTTGCGCCTGTTCACGGAGACAGAGCCTATTACCTACAAGTCCGACTGGTTCGAGTTGAACGAGGCGATGCTGCAAATTCGCCCGTTCCAGCGCCCGCACATGCCCATCGCCGTGGCGTCCATACAATCGCCGTCCGGTGTCGCACTCGCCGGCAAGTACGGCGCGGCGGTGCTGACCATCACCGTGCCGAGAGACCCGACAAGCAGCGATAGGGGCAACCTCAACGACCTGTGGACGATTGCCGAGGATTCGGCGGCGGAGCACGGTCAGACCGTTGACCGCAACGACTGGCGGCTCGTCGTTCCGACCCATCTTGCGGAGACACGCCAGCAGGCGCGTGACGAAGCGCGTATGGGTGCCGGTTACTTCCTGCGTGAGTACACCGAGGCCACCAACGGGCGCAAGTCGGACTACGAAGGTCCGATAGACAAGGTCATCGACCACATGGCGGACAGCGGCGCATGGATTATCGGCACGCCCGACGACTGCATCGAGGCAATCCACAGGCTGGACGACCTTAGCGGCGGCTTCGGCGGCTTCATGGTGCAGACGATTGACTGGGCGCCTCGCGACCGCATGCTCCACAGCTACGAACTGCTCGCCCGCTATGTGATGCCCCACTTCCAGGGCAGCGCAATCGCTACAAAGGCATCTCAGGACTGGGCAGCCGCGCGCCAGGATGAACTTGTAAGAGGCAGGGTAGCGGCCATTGACCGTGCCCAGCAGGCGTACGCCACCCGCAACAACTAACGCTTAAGGTTCCTTCCCCCCTTGATGGAGGAAGGCTAGGGTGGGGGGTGAAATTCCCCTCATTCCTGTTCACACCTGTTCGCCCTCGGACAAAGACTTGCCAGACCTCATTAGCTTCGACATAGACGGCACTCTCGAATTCGGCGAGCCGCGCGGCAGCATCACGATGGACTTCGTGCGAGCCGTGCAGCGAAAGGGTTGCATCATCGGCAGCTGCTCTGATCGTCCACTCAGCTACCAGCAGACGATGTGGCAGAAGCACGAAGTAGTCACCGATTTCACTGCGCTCAAGCAGAATCTTGACGATGTGAAGGCACGCTTCAAAGCTGAATCATACATCCATATCGGCGACACGGATGTGGACGAGTTCTTCGCAGGCAAGGCGGGCTTTGTGTTCATCAAAGTGGACACGAAAGTTTGGCGGGAGTGGAGTGAAGGCATTCTGAAACACGGAACTGTATAGGCTATGTCTTGGAACAGCACGTTATTGCCAATGCTGACTTAGCATGCCCAGACGCCGATTAGCCCATTCCGTGTAGCCAAGCACTAGAGGACGCTCCGGGAACTTTTGGGTTTTCACATCGTCCCATACGACAAGATGGATGTTGTAGTCCGCAAGCCTTTCAGCATGGGTATTGGTGGGGTTTTCGTCAGCCGTAAACAGGAACACGTTCGGCGCTCTCAAGTTAAAGAGTTCCTCCGCTACCTCAGCCCACCGCTCGCGCAAAGTTCGCTTCACTGAGACCACAGCTGAAATGGTGCGGTTGAGGTTGTGAGTTTCAAGACTGGGCAGTATCAAGTCCGTATGGTTCACGCTCTCCTGCTTATGAAACGGGACTCCGGCAAGGGTCAACAGCCGCTCAATTTGCAGCTCAAAATCCTTGCCGCCACGAGCCATGCGCCCTTGCTGAACGCTCAGAAAAGCGCGGCGAAACATCGGATACAAATCATCAAACAGAACTTTAACCCCTTCTCGAAAGCCCTGTCTTGAGGCAACCTGCTCGGCTCTGACAAACTCTTCGGGAAACTCATTAACGAATTCATGGGGGATGCCTCTTGCATAACTTTGTTCCTCATAGGTCTCAAGGGTTACAAGAGTTTGTTCCCACAAGTTCCGCAAGTATTCATTGAAGTGCACCAAGACTTCTTCGGGCGTTACTTCGGACTCGATATAGTTCAGCCGCTCAAAGGTCTCCCGCACCATTTGCTCCGATGTCGGCAAGGGCTGTCCTTAGCGTACACGACGCATCAGGGCCCTCATTCGCTGTCGAGGATCAACCATCTTGTGGTGGCCTCCAGAAGTCAAGCAGATACTCGAAAGTAGTTCCCATGGTGATGTAATTGCTTGGCCAACCGAATATGCCTATGCGATTAACGATGTTGGTTCTATCCCAGATAATAGTGTTCCGCAGTTCGTATCCTCTGCTTCTCAATTCCTCAACCAAGGCAATATGAATGGTTATTCTAGTGTTGTCCCACCACATATCGGGAACATTTATTACACAGTGGGCTTTAGGGCGCAAAAGTGGCAGCAGCCCTTCAAAGATGTCCCCCATCGCCTTCGTGTACTCTTCAAGGCGCATTGTGCCAAGATCGCGCGGGTCTTGCGAATACTGCTCGACCTTTCCTAGTTGTTCATTCTTGCGATTCCGTCTTGACTTGTTCTTTCGTTTTCTGTTGAGAAGGTTTGAGTACGGCGGTGAAGTCCATATCAGGCTTACGGATTCCGGCTCCAAGTAATGGGGTATATTGCGAGCGTCGTCTTGAACGGCTAAACGCACGCTCCCATTGCTTGACGATTCTTGCGTGAGACGCTCTTCGGATAGTGAAATGTACTCTTCTTTCAAGTCAAATCCTACTGAGTTTCTACTAGAATCTTCAGCGGCGACCAGAGTAGTTCCACTACCAACGAACGGGTCCATCACCAATTCGCCTTCGTGTGTAAATAGCTCGATGACCTTCTTGGACAAAGCAATTGGGAATGTTGCGGGGTGGGCGTTCTTGTTACGAATATCCCGCGATTCGTAGTTGAATTGCCAGACGCCCACTTGGCTTTTCAGCCATTCCTTTGCCGTGAGACAGTTAAGATTATTGGGCTTACAATCGCAGGTCCTGCCATGTCCAATGGACAGGAATTCGGGTAGAGATGCACATTGCTCAATCGTACTAAATTGGCGGGATGCGTCCACGCCGCTGCGGTTATGACCGTTAAGTACGGGTTCACTGGTGTTAACTGACTTCCGAACTACCATACCTTACCTCTGCACTTGAACTTAACCCGGACTTTTCTTATATCTTTGCGAATACATGTTCGCTTGTTAGGATTGTAAGACAATTCGCGTTGCAATGTCAACAACTTTACAGTAACTTCAACCGAGGTCTGCCATCGCTTGGCATGGCAATGTGAGAGCCTACATCCGCTGAATAACATGGGAGGGCAGCCCAGATGACAAGACCGGATGGGCGCGCAAACGACGAACTGCGTCCGACAAAGATAACCTGCGGCGTGCAGGCATTCCCGGAAGGCAGCGTGCTGATAGAGACGGGAATGACGCGCGTCCTATGCGCCGTCAGCGTCGAGGACTATGTGCCCCGCTTCCTGCGCGGCTCTGGGCAGGGTTGGGTGACGGCAGAGTACGCGATGCTTCCACGCTCCACCCTGACGCGGACTCCGCGAGAACGTACTCCGCGAGGCCGCACACAGGAGATACAGCGACTTATAGGCAGGTCGTTGCGCGCCGCCGTTGACCTGGAGCAACTCGGAGAGCGCACTTTCACGGTGGACTGTGATGTGCTGCAGGCGGACGCGGGCACGCGCACGGCGGCTATCACGGGAAGCTATGTCGCATTGCATCTGGCAATAGCCGCGCTGGTCGATGAGAAGCAGCTGCCGGAACTACCCATTCTGTCAGCCATTGCCGCCACGAGCGTAGGCATTGTGGACGGCGAAGTGCTGCTCGATTTGTGCTACGAGGAAGACGCGGATGCGGATGCGGACTTCAACATCGTAATGACCGCGGAAGGCGAGTTTGTCGAAGTGCAGGGCACGGCAGAGGGCATCCCATACTCAAGGGACGCCCTCGATAATGTGCTTTCGGCTGCCGAAGACGGCATAAGGCAACTTATCGCGATCCAGCAGGATGCTATCGCCTCCGCCTAGTAGTCGTCGTTCGGTATATCGACGTCGTCATCATCCCCGCTGGAGTTGATGATGCGATGTATGACCGGAGAGAAGGCATCATCGTCACCCGGCTCCGTGTCGTCATCCGACCAGTCCTTTATGACACGACCGCCCATCCCGCTCACATCCGGCTCGTCCTCGTCGTAGTCAAGTACGCCACCGGGCATATAGACTCGGTAGGTAGCGCCCGCGCGCGACGGAAACGACACTATGCCAGCCTGAGAGGGATGCTTGAAGGTCTCGCGTATGATTATCGTGAGTTCTTGTGCGCCTGCGCTCGTAACCGCAGCTTCGTACTGGTTGCCGCCGCGTACTAGCCGCAAAAGCCGAGCCGTGAGCCTTGGTTCAAGACTGCCCACAGCCACACCGTTGGCGTCAATCACCTTCACGCGACTGTTTTGGATCTCCAGACTCACGCGATGACCGGGAGCGAGCTTTAGCAGCGTGCTAGGAGGCGCGAGGCTTACGAGCGATGTCGTGATCGACTTGCCGCTCTCCTCGATGAACACCTTCGGCGCTGCCTCGACTCTACCTTGCGAGCGCGGCGCGTCCTGATCCCCAATGCTCATAAGCCTGTCAAAGTTCTTGCGCGCAATGGCATTGTGGGGCGAGATTTCCAGCGCCCTTTCGAACGCTTTTCTAGCCTCCCGGTTGCGCCCGAGTTCACTGAGCGCCTTGCCAAGTCTGTTCTGCGCCTCAAGATCATCTGGGAAGTCCTTGAGGATGGCGCGGTTCATAAGGGCCGCCTCGTCCCAGTGGCTGTGCATTGCCAATGCAACAGCCTTCTTGGCGCGGTCGCGCCTAACCTTCTCTCGATTTCTATCGGTTAATGTTTGCATTTTGGTGTGCCTTATCGTTCAATATTGTTAATAATTCTTTCTGATGACCCCGGTGGCTGCATTGAATTCCATTTGTAGGCGATTAAGAGTATTAGAAATAGTATTACAGAAGAATTAAAGGTATTTACGACCTTGTTTTTAACAAACTCAGCAATTCATGTCATCTTCTTTTGCCAGCGCAAAAGAAATAGACGCCACAGCGCCTCCAAGATTATGCCCAGTGACAGCTTGGATTCACCTTTCGCGCGATCGTAGAATGTTATCGGGAACTCCACGACACGATGCCCTCTGCGCTGGCAGGCGAAGGCTACCTCTGCCTGGAATCCAAAGCCTTTGCAGCGAAATTTATCGAAATCTATTGCCTCCAGCGCTTCGGCCCTGAATGCCTTGAAACCGGTGGTTGAATCCTTAACTGTCAGCCCGACGATGGCGCGAATGCCAAAGTTCGCAAGCGCGCTAAGGGCGTGCCTTCGAAATCGCCATTCCTTGTCCACGCCCCCACCGTCCGTATAGCGAGATCCGACGACCACGTCCGCATTGTCCAGCGCCATGAGAAACTCCGGTATGTACTCCGGCGCGTGGGAGAGGTCCGCGTCCATCTGAAATACATAGTCGGCACCCTGCTCGATGGCGCGCCTGAAACCTTCTTTGTAGGCCGTGCCGAGTCCGTTCTTCTCTGGGCGCTCAATGAGATCGAGGCGATGATCATACCGTTCACTGAGATTGCGGACGACATCCGCAGTTCCGTCCGGTGAATTGTCATCCACAACGATGATCCTCATATCGGGAAGGCCAAGCGAAAAAAGCCGCTCAGCCAGCATTGGCAGGTTTTCGGCTTCGTTGTATGTTGGCACGACGACGGCTGTTGACGCGGTCTTCTCCTCACTGATCGGTGCATCTCTTCTTCCGGCAGAAAATTCGGATAGGCGCACATTGCCTGAATCTGCGCCCGAATCTGTGGGTGAGTATTCTCCACGAAGACTGCGCCAGCGTACTGCCATCACATCCCGAAGCATATGAAGTCCTGCCGACGCCGGGCTAAGTCTGCTGTCCGCGTCGTGCCGCCATTCGATTGGAATCTCCTGAACTCGCAAGCCACGTTGTTGTGCCAGATACAGCAGTTCCACATCGAAGCCCCACCCAGAAGTGCGCTGCATCGGAAACAGCAACTCCGCCGCCTTCGCGCTGAAACACTTAAAACCGCACTGCGTATCCTGAAAACCTCTCACCGCGATGAGCTGCACCGTCTTGTTGAACGCACGACCAAGCAGGTGGCGGAAGAACGATTCGCCATAGCGATTCGCACCCGCAATCTGACGCGATCCAATGACTACATCGTTTCCTTCCGACATACATCCGAGAAAATCCGACAAGTGGTTTATAGGCATGGCGAGGTCCGCATCGCACATGAAGCGGTATTCCCCCGTCGCCACGAGCATTCCGTGCCTGACCGCCGCGCCTTTGCCGCCGTGGCGTATGCGCTCCAGCCTGAATTCTTCCCTCCCGCACGACCACTGTTCGACAATCTTAGCAGTGGCGTCGCCGCTGCCGTCGTCAACGGTGATGATCTCCCAGGAGTATGCCTGCCTCTGAAGGTACACTGATACCGCCTCCAGAGTGGAGACTATCCGCGCCGACTCGTTGTAGGCGGGAATGATTACTGATAAGTATGGAGCAGCCATAGAGTCGTTCAAATGCCGTCAGTGAGCTATCAGAGCGTTTCAAGGCAGTAACCGCACAGTAAGTCGATGATTATATTACTCTTGGGGCATGTCCAGGGGCATATCGAGACGGAAGGCGTCGTGAAGAGTGCAGGCTGCCTCGGCAATCTGCGATTCGCTGATGAGGCATGTGATGCGAATCTCAGATGTTGTGATTGCATCGATATTGATGCCTCGACTCGCAAGCGAGCGGAACATCTGCGAGGCGTAGCCGGGCGCGTCCTGCATACCGGAGCCTACGATGCTCAGCTTGGCGAGGCCTGCGTCGCTGACCGTGCCTCGGCTGCCAAGTTCCTTTACGACAGGTTCCACGACCTCAAGCGCGCGCGCTAGGTCGGTACGGGTAACGGTGAAAGTCATATCGGTAGTGCCGTCAACGCTGGCGTTCTGCACAATGACATCCACGCTGATGTCAGCCTTTGCGAGCGGCTCGAACAGGCTGGCGGCTATGCCGGGCCTGTCAATGACGCCAAGTACCGTAATCTTCGCCACATTCGTGTCTGTTGCGATGCCCCTTACGCGATTGCGAATCTCGCCCACATTGCTGTTCATTTCAATGTCTCCGTGAATCAGAGTGCCCTTGGCGTCCGTGAAACTTGACGCGACGAGTATAGGCACGTTGTAGTGCATTCCCATTTCGATAGAGCGCGGGTTCATCTTCGCGCCGTAGCTGGCAAGCTCCAGCATCTCCTCGAAGCCGACCTCATCGAGCTTGCGCGCCTTTGGCACGAGTCGCGGGTCAGCAGTGTAGATGCCGTCCACATCCGTATAGACCTCACAGCGGTCCGCTTCGACGCCGGCCGCTATAGCGACCGCGGTGGTGTCGGAGCCGCCGCGTCCCAGTGTGGTGATGTCCAGGTCCTCTGTGATGCCTTGAAAGCCCGCTACGATGACGATGTTGCCCTTATCCACCTCGCTGATGATGCGTTCGGGCGATACGCCGGCAATGCGAGCTCTGCCGTATCTTGAATCGGTCCGTATGCCGGCCTGTGCACCGCTGAGGCTCACTGAGGCGTATCCCATCGTGCGCAGAGCCATAGCCATCAGTGTGCATGAGACGAGCTCGCCTGTCGAGAGCAACACATCAAGCTCGCGAGCATCCGGGCGCTCCGAAATCTGGTTCGCCAGCCCGATCAGCTCGTCGGTAGTGTCGCCCATAGCGGACACTACGACGATAACACTGTTGCCCTCGTCTCGGCTGCGCGCGATTCGCCGGGCGACACTGTGAATCTTTTTGGCGTCCGCCAGTGAGCTTCCGCCGTATTTCTGAACAATTAGCATTTCTTCTTCTCAGTCAGCCGGGCGTACCTGCCCGCCTAACGAACTACTTCGCTCTGGAAAACCTTGTCCAAGTCGATGCTCAGTCCCCCAAGCGTTGCCGAACTGAAACTCTGTCCTTCACTGTATTCCCCCACAACATCCAGCTTGCCGTCTTTCAGCAGCAACACCGATATTTTTCGATCTTCCGGATCCACCAGCCACATCTCCTTGACCTGATGCCGCTCATATAATTCCCGCTTCCGAGTGCGATCAAGTCTGGAAGTGGATGGCGAAAGGATTTCGACCACCAAGTCGGGCGCACCCTGAACATTCGCTGCCGTGATTATGTCCAGGCGATCCTTGGATATGAACAGCAAGTCCGGCTGCACGACATCGCTGTCAGTCAGCACGACATCAAAAGGAGCATAGTATAGCCGTCCCAGTCCCATGTCTTCGGCGAGTTGCATTCGCAAGAACAACCTTTTGCTAGTCCACTGATGTTTTTCATTCGGAGACGCAACCAAAATTAACTCTCCGTCGATTAGTTCATAACGCTCATCGCCCGGCAAGTTAGCGTAGTCATCGTATGTAAGTTTCGCTTTCGGCTTGACCTGTACCATATCAGCCCCCTAGCCAATTCCATTGACAGACTGAACCGCCGATTTACTGACCAACCACATGCGCCCCCAGAGCCGTGGGCTGCGTAACCTTGATTGCGCCTTCGACACCCGATTTCATTGCCGCGTCCGCCATCTCGTATCCGATGGTGTATTCGCGGTCACGCGCCAGCGCAAGCACGCTTGAACCCGCGCCTGACAGGAACACGCCGAGAGCGCCTGCCGACATTGCCGCGCGGAAGATGTTCTTCATCGGAAAGAATATCTTCTGGCGTGCGGGTTGATGAAGCATATCCTCAGTCGCAATGCCAAGATGCTCAAAGTTGCCGCTTGATAGGGCATTCACGAGCAGGGCCGTCCTGCCTATATTAAACACGGCGTCCTGCCTGTCAACAGTCTGGGAAAGTATGCCCCTCGCCTCGTTAGTCGGCATCGGGACATCGGGTACGAACAGCACCGCCTTCAGTTCATTCGGAATGGACACTGCGTCCGTAAGGAACCTGTCCCCATCGCTCACGACGATGCGGCATCCGCCCATAACTACTGCGGCCGCGTTGTCGGGATGCCCCTCTATCTCCGCCGCAAGTTCCAGCAGCCTTTCGCGCGACAGGTTCGCGCCGCTGAAAGTGCTGCCAGCCAGCAGACCACCTGCTACTGCAGCAGCGCTGCTGCCTAGTCCGCGGCCAAGAGGAATCTCATTCTCGCAGCTGATTCGCACCGGCGGCACAGGCTTGCCGATACCGTCAAACACGCGCCTGAAGCTCTTGTACACGAGGTTATCGCTGCCCGTCGGAAGGCTGCCCATGCCCTCGCCGCTGACTGAAACTATGTCAGCGTCCGATGCTGCATCAGCAGTCTCTACGCCGTCGATTTCCACGACAACGGTGTTCCAGATGTCCAGCGCCATACCGAGGCAGTCGAAACCGGGCCCCATATTAGCGGTTGTAGCCGGCACTCTCACTTTAACTTTGGTCGTCATAAACCTAGCCTGCTGTTACAGTGGGTAATCAAGCGTCAACGCGCAAAGGCAAACTTGCCGTTACAGGCAAGCCTACCAGATGCAGACACGGGGTTAAAGGCGCACAGGCCGATACGGTGAAGTTGCCGCCAGGCATGTTTGAGGAACCTATCCATCGAGCGAATGCTTGGAAGTTGCATGCGCCACTTAGGGATATGTCAGTTGGAAGCGTGCCGCAGGAAGTCGGGGTTATCTTTCGATTATTCTTCGCCCTGCGGCAGTAAAAGCAGTGCTATGCGGCAACCTTCGTCTTGCGCCTGCGACCAGGCTTGCCGCGCGTCTTTGCCCAGTCAAAGTTCTTCTTGGGCTCGGGGAGGATGTCCTTAGTGTAACCACACTGGAGACACTCCCTGTAATCTCCATACATGTCCCTCGTCAGCTTAAGGTCTCCGGTGCACCGGGGACATGCCTTGAACTCTACCATTTCGCTTGTTCCGTCCTTCCTCCGCAGCGAATACGGATTACTCTCTGCGTAGCTTATATATTCATAACTCGCAATTAAAGTTGCTACGCTACATCACTTCAATGAATACTCTCGTTATATGACACGATAATACACCTCGGCCTCTTTATCTATAAGATATGTATGATAGATAGTATTATTTTTTGCGATGTTGTTACTCTGAAATGCATTCGGCACCCGATGATCAGGTTGAACGTAGAAATGATCTGAATGGACAATCCAGTCAGCAGAGAGCCTGACCGAGAATATAAGTATTGGGACAAAAGGCGATGTAATACATTAGTCTATTCTTCGCGCGCCCGCTCCTGCAACTCGTACAGCTTATTGATGGCGTCAAGTGGAGTCATCGAGGCGACATCGAGGGCAAGCAATTCATCAACCACGGGGGATGTGAAGGTAAGCAGAGGCATCTGCTGAGGTGGCGGGCTGCCTTTTCTGCGACGCGGCGACGCGCGATTTGCTCGGCTGTCGTCCTCTAACTCGGCGAGGACATCCCACGCGCGGTTGACCACGCTGACGGGCATGCCTGCCAGTCGCGCCACATGCACGCCGTAGCTTCGGTCCGCCCCGCCGGGCGCGATGTTGCGCAGGAACACAACCTGCCCCTTGTCCTCGGATACGACCACATTGTAGTTGAACGCGCGCGGTAGAATGTCAGCAAGCTGCGTCAGTTCATGGTAGTGTGTGGCGAACAGCGTCTTGCAGCCCAGCCTCGGATTATTGTGTAGATGCTCCGCCACTGCACGAGCAATTGCAAGCCCGTCATAGGTACTGGTACCGCGTCCGATCTCGTCAAGCACTATCAGCGAGCGCGGAGTCGCATGGTTCAGGATAGCCGCCGTCTCTACCATCTCAACCATGAATGTAGATTGCCCCATCGCGAGGTCGTCCTGCAAGCCTACACGAGTGAATATTCTGTCGAAGACGCCAACCCGCGCAGAATCCGCCGGAACGAAGCTGCCAATCTGAGCCATCAGCACTATGACCGCCACCTGACGGATGTATGTTGACTTGCCCGCCATGTTGGGTCCAGTCAGGATGATGAGCTGCTCGCCACCGCTTGCCAGCGCCGCATCATTGGCCACGAAGTCCCCGGCTGGCAGCATGCGCTCGACTACGGGATGCCGCCCCCGCTTTATCGTCACGGCATCGCCCTCGTCCAGGACTGGGCGCACATACCCGAAGCGCGACGCTACCTCTGCAAGAGACGCGAAGACATCTATGTTGGCGATGGCGCGCGCCGTACTCAGTATCTGCTCGGCATGGCCGGCGACCTGCTGACATACCTGCCTGAACAGCGCGCCTTCGATCTCGCCAATTCGGTCCTGGGCGTTCAGAATGAGTGATTCGTACTCCTTCATCTCCGGCGTGATGAAGCGCTCGCCACCCACAAGTGTCTGACGGCGTACATAATCCTCGGGCGCTTGCGCGAGATTGGAGTTGCTTATTTCGATGTAGTAGCCGAATACCCTGTTGTAGCCCACCTTGAGAGACTTGATGCCGGTGCGTTCTCGCTCCTTCTGCTCCAGGCGGGCGATGTAGTCCTGGGCATTGCGCGATGCGCCGCGCACTTCGTCGAGGTCGGGCGAGAAGCCTTTGCGAATCACATTACCGTCGCCCACGCTTAGCGGCGGGTCGTCCGATATTGACTGCCTCACCAGTTCGATAACCTCGCCGTTGTCCGTGATTCGCTCGGCGAGCCACTCCACCTTGTCCGCATCATCGTCCTCGCAAAGTATCACCTTGATTTTAGGTGCCGCTTCCAGGCTATTGGCGAGGCCCACCAAGTCGCGCGGTGTGGCGCTGTGCCCGCGAACTCTGTTCACCAGTCGTTCCATATCGGACACGGCTTCCAGCAGCATCACCACGCGCTCGCGCCTCAATGCGCTCCGATGAAACCACTCCACCGCATCCTGACGCCTCACAAGTCGTTCCACATCGAGCAGCGGCTGTCCGAGCCAGCGGCGCAGCAGACGCCCGCCCATCGATGTCTTGGTCACATCAAGAACCGACAACAGCGATGCGTTCACCGAACCCCATCTTCCACCTTCATACAGCTCAAGGTTGCGGCGGGTCTGCGCGTCCAGAACCATGTAGTCCGCCGTGGAGTAGGTGTACAGCGTGTTGATTTGCCCAACCGCACTCCGCTGCGTCTGTTCAAGATAGTCTATGACAGCGCCCGCGGCTCTCACGGCAAGCGCCAGCCCCTCGCATCCGAAGCTCTCGAGCGAAGCCACGCCGAAGTGCCTCAGCAAGGTCTCGCGCGCCCAATCCGCATGGAACGCATCTGCCGCGAGCGGAGTCAGCATCGTGCCGTCATCAATATCTACATGCGGCTGACCATCGGGCGGCTGACCATCGGGCACGAGCAATTCAGACGGCTGAAGGCGCGCCATCTCGACCGAAAGGTGCGACAGGTCGAACTGAGTCGTGGCGAACTCGCTCGTTGTAATGTCCACCCACGACAACCCTGCCGCATCGCCCTCAACCACCAGCGCGGCAAGATAGTTGTTCGCCTTCTGCTCTAGCAGCGTATCCTCGATAACAGTGCCCGGCGTAACGACACGCACGACCTCGCGGTCAACGATGCCCTTGGAAGTGGCGGGGTCGCTTACTTGCTCGCAGATGGCGACCTTATAGCCCTTCTTGATGAGCCGCGCCAGACTCGCCTCCAGAGAATGATACGGAATGCCCGCAAGCGGCACGCGCTGCCCTTTGCCGAACTCGCGTGAGGTCAGCGCAATCTCAAGCTCGCGCGAAAGCAACCGAGCGTCATCATCGAAAGTCTCGTAGAAGTCGCCCATGCGGAACAGCAGAATCTCATCCTGATGCTCGCGCTTGACGCCAAGATACTGCCGCCGTACAGGTGTAGTCATTCGCCCTTCACTGGGTGCTATCGCCTATCACAATAGGTACATTTTAGCGATGCGGAGCATCATATTAAAGCGCGTGATGGCGCAAATACAATCGACCATGAGGAAAACTAGAATGGCAGGCCGGTTGTTACACCGCCTGCCACTCCTAATTCAATGAATTGCGAATCGCCGATCTAGGTAACTTCAAGCGTAACGTTGCGCAGCGGCTCGGCGTACTGGGTGCGATCAAGCTCAATAGCTTCCTTCTGGTATATCTGCACACGATACGATTCGTAGTCCGGTATGAACAGGCGGAACTCGCTGTCTATCCTGACTGAGCGCGGGCGGCGCAGGCGCTTTTCCTGCTCAAGGTCGCCCATCTCGCGCAGCCTGTTGGGAACGGCGTTCGTCAACATGTAGGTGCGCGCTACCCGCGACAGCGTGGCGTCTCCAGAGAAGCTCCAGATGTACTGCCCTTCGGCGTTGAACATGTTCACACGATCGTTGCCCCAGTCGGCGACATAGATGTCGCCGTGAGCGTCAACAGCGACACCCGTCGGCCTGTTGAACTGACCTAGCCCGCTGCCCGCTTCGCCGATCACCTGCTTCACTTCGCCATCGGACGAGAATATCTGGAGGCGGTTGTTGCTCCAGTCCGACACATACAGATCGCCGAGTTCGTCCATATGGATGCCCCAAGGCAGATCGAACTGCCCGGGCGCGCTGCCATGTGAGCCAAAACCGCCAAGATACTCGCCGTCCGGAGTGTATCGCTGCACCCTGTGGTTCTTTGAATCGACGACCATCATATTGCCGTCAAGGTCGAATGCGATGCCATTTGGCGCGTCGAACTCGCCATCGCCGTCGCCGTTTGCGCCCCAGCGCGAGACGAATTCGCCGTCAGGATTGAAGCGCGAAATCTTGTGCATTGCCTCGTCGCTGACGAATATATTGCCATCGTCATCAGTGATAATCTGCACGGGCCAAACGAACTGCCCTTCGCCCGCGCCGTAGCCTCCGATGCCCTTCAGATCGTCTGTCAACGCCTCCGAGTCCTCGATAGGCCATATCCGTATGCTCGACCCGCCTTCCGAGCGCATCAGTATCAGCGCGTCACCGTTCTTAGAAAAGGCGATGTCAGCAGGGAAGTTCGTAACACGCCGCATCCCAAGCGTCCGAAGATATGGATAGCCCGCTCGCAATAGTCCCCATGGTCTCGTCATAGTACCTTGCTCCTGATCACTAACAAGCCCTTGCCGGTTGGGAACACGCCCTAGTTGGCGAACGGGCGAATCTGCTCATAGTCGCCTTTGACTATGGGCTTGGCTTCCACATCGAGCACCTGCTCCAGCAGCGTCGAATAGATGCTGCGGAAGTCTATGGTGTGCTTGAGGTCCTCTCGATGTTCCCATTCCGCAGGGTCAAGCGAGGGATACTCGCTGTACAGCCCGCCCTTCACATTCTTGCCGAAGATGTACGCACCGCCCCCGGACCCATGGTCGGTGCCGCTGCCGTTGTCGCGCATCCGTCGTCCGAACTCCGTGAACGCGAATATTGTAACGTCTTCCCCGGCGTGGTGCTCTTCAAGATCATCCAGGAAGTCCGATATTGCGCCTGATAGGTCGTTCATCAGCTTCGGATGCGAGGGCATCTCGCTGGCGTGCGTATCGTAGCCGCCGTGCGAGGTGTAGAAGATGCGCGTCCCCAGGTCGGCGAGGTGAACCCGCGCCACATCCCGCAAGCCCTTCGCTATCTGGTTGTCGGCGTACTCCACATTGGAGCTATAGTTGTCCGCGACATCCTCGAGCATATCCGCGCCCTTGAGCACATCCAGCCCCGTCTGGCCGATGTACTCAGCGACCGCGCCTGTGCCGAGCGCCTGCCCGTACAAGCCCTTGAACGCTTCGAGAGCCCTGTCTCGCAGCCTCTCCTGCTCCAGGCGCGTCATCACGCCGTAGCCTTCGAGGTCGCCAATCGAGGTAACAGGCACGCCTGTAACCGACATCGCGCGCGGCAGGCCCATCCCGATGTTCACGCCAGTCAGCACATTCTCCGCGTTCGGGTCAAGTTCGCGTACCGCCTGCCCAAGCCAGCCCTCGTTGCCGACCCTATTAGGCTCTGCCGTGTGCCAGATGTCCATCCCACGGAAATGCGAGCGATTGGAATTCGGGTAGCCGATCCCCTGAATGATCGCCATCTTGCCCTCGTCGTAGAGGCGCTTGAAGGGCGCGGCATTCGGGTTGATCGCCAGTTCGTCGTTGATGGGCAGCACTTCGTCTTGCTTCATCACGACCGTCTTGCGCGAGTCGTAGTAGTGCGGGTTGTTGTACGGCACAATCGTGTTCATGAAGTCGTTGCCGCCGGTGAGTTGCACGACTACCAGCGTCTTCTGCTTGCTCTTTGTGCTCATTGTCTCCCCCATCCTGATTTGATTTCAGACTATCTGTGCCGGATAACTCTATGCGAACTGATAGTCAACGGTCGAAGCCGTCATCTGCAGCAGATTATGAACCCCGACCTCGTTATCCTCGTCCTTGATTTCGCGTAGTTCGCGGGCGTATTCCACCAGCGACGTATAGGTCTGATCGCTCACGCTGATTCCTCCGAGAATGTCGAGGCAGCGGTCAACCAGTTCGGACGGCTCGGCGTCCAGATTACCCGCACGCTGGACCATGTCGGACACACCCGGCTTGCTGATATCTTCAAACTGGCTTTCCACGAAGCCCACGCGCTCGCTGAGTGTGCCGGAATCAATCCATTCATGCCCTGTGTGCCAGCCCTCCACCGTCGGCGGATTCATCAGCCGCTGACCCATAATCGCCATCGTCCCCTCAGTCAGAGAACCGTTAAGCGTGGTCATCGCAAGTTGGAATATGCCCGGCTTAGGTTCACTGAACTCGCCAGTCTGCTTGAGAACCCCCGCAACCAGTTCAGTCGGGCTCTTCACCTTCTTGAACTCGCGAGCATTCTTGAAGAAGTCCGAGTTGAACAACTCGCTCATCACCGCGCGCATGTCTCCACCTGTATCGAGGAATACTCTGCTCAATTGCTGTATAGCTTCCTCGTCCTTAGGCGCTTCCGTCGCCCATGAGGGCACCTGCACTTCGTCCTCAACGAAGAAGTTGTACAGGTGGCGCGATATGAAGCGTGCCGTGGCAGAATGCTTCACGATGATGTCTATGATATCCTCGCCATCGAAGTTGCCCGTCTCGCCGAGGAAAGTCTTCTCGCTGAAGTCATGGTCGTCTTCGATGAACGTGAACTCAGCCGGATAATGCCCATTGGGGTACAGCGACAAAGGCTGCCTGAAAGTCCAGCCCGTGAACGCCCTCGAAGCCGCCTTGATGTCGTCCTCGGTGTAGTTGCCTACGCCCATCGAGAAGAGTTCAAGCAGTTCCCTGCCGTAGTTCTCGTTGATCTCGTTCTTGTGGTTCTCGTTGTTGTCCAACCAGAACAGCATCGCCGGATCACGAGACAGTTCCAACAGTATCGTCTTCATATCCGAAAGACCGACCCGGCGGAACATCGCAATCTCGGTGTACAGCGAGGGCCCATGCTCACTCTTGCCCCATGCCACCGGGAATATGTGGTGCAGGAACAGCGCCATCTTCTCTTCGAGTGGGCGCTGCGTGTTCACCATGCGATACAGCCACTTGCCCACATGCACAGCAACCAGCTCGCCCCCGTAGTAGCGGTCTATGAATGACTCGTCTAACTCAGGGAATCGCTCCGGATTGACAAGCCCATCCACGATCTCTTCGTAGGTCATTTCGTTCGTCAGCGCGTCAAGTTCCGCGGGCGTCGCCCCGAAGCCCGCGCGTCTCATCAGATGCGCCACAAGCGCCCTATCTGACTTCATGCTGCCTTCCTCCTGTTGTGCATTCCCTTGATAGCCACAAAAGTCCATTCCAGACTATTGCGAACATTTTACCCGATTGCCTACATTATAACCACAAGCCATAACCAAATAACCACAAGCCATAACCAAATAACCACAAGCCATAACCAAAAAGCAGATCCGATTCAGCAGCAACCGACAGGCCAAATTGCGTATGCGCGCCGCGCATCCACACACATCCGCTACTCGATAACGATCTCGCCATCCCTGTACTTCGCAATCCCCTCCCAGTCATACTCCACGCCAAGTCCGGGACCGGACGGCACCGTTACGCAGCCATCCGCGTCGATAGCCTCCAGCCCGTCCGCATAGTCGCACTTGTACACCGGCATCCATGTTCTCAGCTTCGGATGCACCAGACCCATCTCGTAGAAGTTCGAGTTGCGCATCGCAGCCATGCAATGCCGCTGCGCGGGCCCAGCGATGTGCAATTCCACATCCATTCCGAAGCCCTCGGCAGCGTGCGCTATCTTCATCACGCCCGTGATGCCGCCGTCATATTCGGGGTCGGCGCGCCAGAAGTCGGTCGCCTCCGCCACAGCCATATCCGTATGCCCCTCGACCATATGCACGTGCTCGCCCTGAAGCAGCGGCGTCTTCAGCGATTGCCGCAGCCGCTTGTGAGCCTGAAGCGATACACCACCGTCATTCATTGGGTCTTCATACCAGAAGAAGCCGTTGTCGTCGCAGGCTAGTCCCACACGCAGAGCATCGCCGTAGGTGTCATAGACGCAGCAGGGATCGGTCATCATCGCCATCTTGCCACCCACACGCTTGCCGACTGCGTTTATCGTTGCAATTTCACGCTCGATAGGCGCGGCAGCCCACGAGTGAATCTTGTAGCCCTTGTACCCAATTTCAAGGCACTGCTCGGCGAAATCCGCATAGGCTTCCGGCGAACTCAGCCCACCGGGCGAACGGTCTGCGTGGTATGTGCTTGCGTAGCACGGCAACTTTTCACGATAGCCGCCCAGTAGTTGGTGAATCGGCGCATCGAAAAGCTTGCCCGCGAGGTCCCACAGCGTGATGTCGATGGGCCCAATGCCCATGCGGTCGTGCTTGCGAAGAATCATCTTCGCCTGGCGATAGAACAACTCGCGGTCAAGCGCGTTCTTGCCAATGAGGAACGGCGCGATCATCTGTATCTGCTCGCGCGTGGCGGGCGTGATGCTGATGTACTCGCCGGTAACGCCGATGTCCGTATAGACTTGGATAGCGAGAAGATTGCGAGTGCTGCGACTGCCCGGCTCATAGAATGCCCCTGCGGCGAACGCGAGGTCAGTCGCCAGATTCTCCAGCGGGAGCTTATACGACGTGAGCTTTATCTTTCGGACAATCGGTGAGTCTCGCATTGGCTAGTCCTCTTTCCAGAAGCGCTCCTCGTCAACCGCATAGCCTTTGGGAATCAGGCGCGCTTTCACATCCTCGATCATCCCTGGATGCCCGCAAGCGTATATGAGCGTATCGTCTTGCTTCAGACCAAGCCGCTCTACCTGCGCCTCCACTATGGCGTTCACGCGCCCAGTCTCGCCCTTCCAGCCATTGTTGCGCGCTTCGTTGGGGCGGCTCACCGTCGGGATGAAACTGACGAGATCGGGATGTTCGGCCGCAAGGCGAGTCAGCTCATCATCGTAGCCGAACTCGTCGTGGTAGCTCGCGCCTTCCAGCACATAGAAGTGATGGCCGCTTTCGTCCCGGTGCAGGCCCTTGTGCAGATAATCACGGAGGTAACTGATGTACGGCACGACTCCGGTAACGGTTGAGACGAGTAGATGGTTCTTGAAGTTCGGATTGAAGGTGAAGATTCCCTTGGCCCGCGGTCGTATGCTCAGCTTGTCGCCCACATTAAGTGCGTAGAGTAAGGGCGTCAGATGCCCGCCTTCTTCATAGGGCACAAGCTCAATGAACAGTTCGATGCGATCTTCGTGCGGCGCGGAGGCTATGGAGTACGCTCGCTCTATCCCTTCGGCGCCTATGGTGCAGTATTGCCCGGGCTTGAAAGTGAAGCCCTCCGGCTTCTCGATCCACATCAGCCAGTGGTCCGCAGTCAACTCACGCCGCTCCAGTATATTTATCTCAGCCAGCCTCGGCCTTAAGCGTGCCCTCCTTGCTGTTGTCAACGGAACACATCCTCCAGTCCACTACCTTTTTAGTCTGTCCCTTTCCCCTTTGATGGCGGAAGGTTTTGAAGGGGTGAAAGTCCCCTTTCCCCCTGGGAGAGGGTTAGGGTGAGGGCAAATTCATTCCCATCCCCTAAATCCATTCTAGCGCACTTCAGTCGGCCGCCGCTCCCACCGCAACCTTGACGATACTCGCCGCGACAAGCGGCAGTCCGTCGATTTTCAGCATCGGGTCGGGTGAGCGGTCTCGTTCGATATTCGTTATCATCTGCCCGAACAGCGATGTAATCGACAGCATCCCGCGCTGCGTTCCGCTCAGTCCGGCCTTCGCGTAGAATCCGCCGCCCTCATACATCACATGAACCTCGTCGCCCTCACTGATGCCCAGCGCAGTTGCGTCCTCCGGATGCACATCAACGATATCATCGCGCTCGATGAGGTTGCGCCCTCTGACCTCCTGGATACCTAGTTGGCGCTCAGGCTGGTTAAGCACACGCCCACGCGCAAGCACAAACGGGCGCTCGTCATCGCTGTGAGCGGGCGGCTCGACGAATGTCATCGGCGACAAGGCTATCTTATGGCTCTCCAAGTATTCGGCGTACAGGACGGGCGTACTGGGCATGTCGGCAGCGGGACAGGGCCATTGCAGCGTTTCCCTCTGAAGTCTCTGATAGGTGATGCCCCCATAAGGCTCCGACAGAGCGGTGAACTCGTCGAATACCGCCTCAGCGCCTGGGAAGTCGAAGCCCTCTGCGCCTATGCGCCTGGCAATCTGGCAGAGAATGCGCCAATCCGCATCTTCATCGCCTTTGGGACCGAGCGCGGTCCTGAGAAGCTGCACTCGCCGTTCGATGTTCGTGTATGTGCCGTCCCTGTCCGCGAAAGTCATCGAGGGCAGCACGACATCCGCAATCTCCGTCAGTTCGTTGGGGAACACGTCCTGCACGAGCAGGAACTCCAGCTTGCCCGCGGCCTCTACGAACGCGCCAAGCTCGCCGTTCGTGAAATTCGCGCTGTCTCCTATGACGTGAAGCGCCTTAATCCGACCGCTCTCGATAGCCTCGGTCAACTCACGGATGCCAACGCCGACTTCTGTTGGCAGTTTCGCGTTCCACGCCTGCTCTATGCGCGCCCGCGCCTCGTCGTCCGCAACGGCACGATAGCCGGGCAGATACTCGGGCGAGCAGCCCACATCCTTTGAGCCTTGTTCGTTCGCGCCAAGGAAGAGCGGATACAGTCCAGTAGACGGCTTGCCCAGATTACCAGTTACGAGCGCAAGGTTCACCAGCGCACGCACGCAATCCTCACGCAGCGAGGGCGCAAGCGTCTCAAGCGCGTAAAGGATCGCGCCCGGCTTGTTTCGAGCGAACAGCCGCGCCGCCTCTCTGATTTCTGTCTGCGCCAGTCCGGTCGCCCGCTCCACCTTGATCATGTCGAACGCCCACAGACTGTTCTTTAGCCCGTCAAGGTTATCGCAGGAATGCCTTTGAAAGTCATGATCGCCCAGCGCTTCATCGAGGATTACACGCAGCATCCCGCCGATGAGTGCCGTCTCGCCACCGGGCAGAGGACGCAGCCACACCTTGGCATAGCGCGCCAACTCAGTCTCTCGCTGGTCTATGACCACCAGACTCGTGCCCGCCTTCACCGCTTTCTTGATGGGCACGCCGATGACGTTCTGCTCCTCGGTCATGTTCGAGCCGACGACCAGTATCGAGCTGGCTTGCTCCAGGTCCCAGATGGGGTTGGTGGCAGCGGCCTGCCCAAGCATTTCCCGCAGTGGCGCGGTCAACTCAGGGCGCAGGTTCGATGAGATGTCAACATTATTGCTGCCCATCACGGCGCGCGCGAACTTCTGGGCAACATAGTTGTCCTCATTCGTGCCGCGCGGGGAAACGACTATGGCATACTGATCGCCCCTGAGCCTGACAAGTCGTTCCGCAGCGGCGTCCAGCGCGTCGGGCCAGGAAACTTCTTCTAGTTCGCCCCTGTGCCTCACCAGCGGCTTCTTCAGTCGCCGCCGGGTGTTGTTCACGAAGTCCAGCCCGAACTTGCCCTTGAAGCACACCTGACCCTGGTTCGCCGGCGCATGAATATCTGTCGTCGGGCGTATCAGGCGATTACGCTTGTCAACTTCAAGGTTCATCTGGCATCCCACCGGGCAGTGCGGGCAGATACTCTTCACGGTATCGACCGCCTTGTCCCACTTGTACTTGCGCTCTACAAGCGCGCCCGTGGGACATACATCGATGCATGCACCGCAGAACTCGCAGCCCGATTCCAGCAGGGAAGTGCCCTGTGAAGTGCCGATCAGCACACGGTCGGACCGATCCAGCATCGTCAACGCGCTGTCACCGCGCACCTCGTCGCACACACGCACGCAGCGCGCACACACGATGCACAGGTTCATGTCCATTTCCCAGTATGGGTCACTTACGGCAAGCGGAAGGCTGCGGTTGTTGTACGAAAGCGGCGATTCCATGTCCATTTCAAGGAAGCGCACAGTGTCCTTGAGTTCGCAGCGTTCATTCTTCGGGCATGTCACGCACCTGTCGTTCACCGACACATGTCGTAGACAATTGTCCGAAGGTCCGCAGAGTTCGATGCGGTGGCAGGTAAGGCAGCCATGCGGATGCTCCGATATGAGCAAGTCCATGATGCCGCGCCGCAGTTCCACGATGTCGTCCGAGTTGGTCGTTACTCGCATCCCTGGCATCACCGGCGTCGTGCAGGAAGCGGGACTGCCCGGCAGCGGGCGGTAATTGCCTTCGCGGTCGGGCGCTTCCGCCGTAACCACGCACATGCGGCAAGCGCCGAACGGCTTCATGCCGGGATAGTAGCACAGGTACGGAATGTAAATCCCTGCGTCGGACGCCGCCTGAATGACCATCTTGTCCGGCGTGGTCGTAACATCAACGCCATCGATTGTAATGGTGATTTCGTCTGCCATACCCGTCTCCGTTCCCGTGGTCATATTCCGATTGTTCGATGTGTTTAAGAAAAACAGGCTATGCTTGCCAGCTTTAAGCAGCAACCCTCACTTCGTCGCCCACCGACACAGCGCCGGGAGTTACAACCGCCGCATAGATGCCAAAACACGCTCCACTGCCGCTTACTTCAGACCGATAGCCTAATATCAGGCGCGGTGTATCCAGATCTCGCTCTCCCGTGTCAGGATTAAGCGTCGTAATCGCGCACCTTGGATCCAGCTTCTCCACTCGCAACCGGAGGTCGCTGCCGATCATCACTTCCTTGCCCAGCCAGGTGTCTTCTTCGTGAGCATCACACCCGTCCAGAAGAAGATTCGGCCTGAATCGCCGGTACTCTACCTTACTTCCATTTTGCGCCATGTTGCCCAAGTGTTCAATAGACGCCTGCGACAAAAGGGAGACCGGGTATTCGTCGAAGCCCTCGCCCTCGCTGTCGGACTTCACCAGCGTCAGTTCAGCGCCGCAGAACTCAGACAGCGCCTCAGACCACTCGCCCGCAACAGCGTTGCCACTCACCGTTCGCCTGAACACCTTCGTTTCTAACTTGTCCCCCAGCTCGAGGCTGCCGCTGAACGAGCTTCCGTCAGGAAAATCCAGCCTCAAATTGTCCGAAGCAGCGCAGTAACCGGCCTTTACCAGCGCCAACTTCCCAAACTGTCGCTGCGTGACGAGAACGCCTTCCTGATTCCTCACCAGAAAACGCCTGTCTTCCGAGATGCCGTGAACACCCACTTGAACGGTATCGGCGTCAATGAGGGCGAGGGATTTCACAGGCGCGATGTGTATAGATTTGATTGCAGGCACTGGCTTCGTTCTATCTCATTCCCTGAGCGGTCATGATCTTCCAGCCGCCCATCAAATCAATAGGGCAATCAGCGGGCTTGGGCGGGCTGTGCTGACCCGCGAAGCGCGTCCATCGCGTAGGGTCGGGTATTCTTCGGCGCTATCGCAGGTCGCAGGCAACTCCCCGTCGGGCAGCGCTTTTGCTCGATATGCGATACGAAGTCAGACTCGAAGTGCTGCAATGCCGAGCGTATAGGCCCAAAGCCCAACTGCCCGTGCCCGCATAGCGAACTCGACTCCATCGTCCTGCCAATGTTCCGCAACAGGTCGAGGTCTTCGAGACGGCTCTCGAACCGCACTATGCGGTCAACCACCTCAAGCAGGTGCTCCATGCCGAGCCTGCAGGGGAAGCACTTCCCGCACGACTCATACTGCGTGAACGCCACCAGATTGCGCGTGATGTCCACCGCGCAGGTGTCCTCGTCGATGACGATGATTCCGCCTGAGCCGAAAATCGCGCCGGCCTCGCGCATCTCATCGAAGTCGATGTGTACGCCCAAGCTGTCCGCGCCCAGCACTCCACCTAGAGGCCCACCCGTTTGGAGCATCTTCAGATTCTTGCCGTTCGGCACGCCGCCGCCAATGTCATTGATGATCTGCCCCAGAGTCAGACCCATCGGCACTTCATACAATCCGGGATAGTTCACTTTCCCGTTCAGGCAGACGATTGCAGTACCGGTGCTGCGGTTGACTCCAATGGATGAAAACCAACTTGCGCCATTGGAGATGATTTCAGGCGCGTAAGACAGGCTCTTCACATTGTTTATCGTGCTCGGCTTGCCCCAGACGCCAAATGCCGCGGGGAACGGAGGTCGGAAGCGCGGCTGCGAACGGCGCCCTTCGATGGCTTCCATCAGCGCCGTCTCTTCGCCCGCCACATAAGACTCGCCGGTCAGAGCAACCTCAATGTCGAAGGTGAAGTCGGAATCCAGGATGTTGTTGCCCAGCAGACCGTGCTCGTATGCCTGCTGGATAGCCCGCTCAGTGCGACTGATTGGCCCCTCGTGCCCGTGGCGGATGAACACGAAGCCATTCGTCGCGCCCGTCGCGTATCCTGCGATGCACATCCCTTCCAACAGTGTGTATGGGTCGCTCTCCAGGATGCCCTTGTCATTGTACGCGCCGGGGTCGCCCTCTTCGCAGTTGCACAGGATGTACTTCGGCGGATCTGAGCGGGTCATGAAGCTCCACTTCACCCCTGTGGGGAACGCCGCGCCGCCTCTGCCGCGCAGCCCGGAGTCTATGACCTCTTTGATGACCTCATCAGGCTGCATCTCGAACAGCGCCTTGTACAGCCCCGAAAAGCCGCCGTTGGCGATGTACTGCAACGCATCGGCTGGCGCCGTGTTACCGCCATTACGCAGAGCAATCTTCTGCTGCATATTTATGCCTGGAAGCCTATTGAGATCCTCGGCGCCCTCGACCTGCACATTACCGAGATAACCAAGCACATTCGAGGCGGGAAGCCTGTTCTCAACCAGCACAGACCTGACTATGTTAGGCACATCATCAAGCGTAACATTGTTGAAAAATATGCGCGAACCGCCGGGCTTCAATATATCCACCAGTGGCTCAGCGTAGCAGATGCCCAGGCAGCCAACATCGTCCAGATTGGCGTCTATGCCCTGCTGCTCCAGCTCGCTCCTAATGGCATCCCGAACGTCGAACGCGCCCGCGGCATGCCCGCACATAGCGGTGCCAATGCGTATCCACGGCTTTTCGCCGTTCGTCAATTCCCGCCATCGGCTTTCCGCCTGCGCCTTTAGTTCCTCGTAAGTGGGCATACTCTATCCTGATTCTCCATCGTCCCTTCCCTCATGGTTGGGAAGGCTAGAGCCTGTCCTGAGCTAAGCCAGAGTTATTCGGGTGAACCCTGCTCCATCCTGTACAAGTCCCTGTACAAGTCGATGTCAGTGTGCGCCACCTGCTTCTAGTCCCGCAACGCGCCGCACAGCCGTTCCGACATCGATGCGCCCTGTGAGCCGATGATTCACCATCATCACCGGAGCCTGAGAGCACGCTCCGAGGCAGGTGTTGTATTTCAGGCTGACTCGGTTATCGGGGGTCTCACCCTCGTCGGCAAGCCCAAGCTCCTTTTGCACCGCATCCAGGATGTCAGGCGCGCCGAGCAGGTGGCATGTCGGTCCCCAGCATATCTCCACGATGTTGTCGCCGGGCGGCGTAAACCTGAAATTCGTGTAGAAGGACGCGACGCCCCACACCTCGTTGATGGTCGTGTCCATCTGGTCGGCAACCTCTTCGATAGCCTCCTGCGGAATATACCCCAGATCGTCCAGAACCGCATGCAGTGAAGACAGCACATTCACGTTAGACTGTGTCTGCGAACCGATGGCGGCTCTTATTCGCTCCCTGATACTTTCGCTCTCCACGCTCAACGGACGAGGCTCCTTGCTGCACAAAAATTGGCGCGCCGATGCGCCCCCAAATAACGCTTATAGGATACTTGCCAAGTCCCACAAGCGCAACCATTCACCGTCCGCCCTAGGCGCTGAATATACTACTCTTATGCGCCCAGAAACTAGACAGCAAATGAATTATCCTATAATGTAAAAGTAAATCAGCCAATAGAGGACTTTGATGGCAACAGCCGAACACCCTGCATCCGCACCAACGCCGAGAGACGAGCGCCCAATCACCAGAGCAGAGTTGCGTGAAGAGCTCGCCTATGCCTTGCGGGACTATGTGACTAAAGCCGATCTTCGCGAAGAACTCGCTTATGCGCTCCAGCACTATGCCACCAAGACTGACCTCGCGCAATTGGAAATTCGAATGGTGGCAATGGAAGGTCGCCTAATTCGATGGATGGTGGGAATGATGTTCGGCGGAATGATCGCGGCAACTGCGATTGCATCCTTTATCGCAACCGTATTCAGCAACTAACTTCCGAAGAACGAAACGAGTTGTAAGTCCCTCTATCCGCGCAATTACTGGCTGACTGAATCCCCCACAATCATCCGTGCAACCTCCCGCCCCATCCGCACACTGTAATTCGTCCCCCTATCCTCCGGGTATATCTGCGTCGTATTCGCCAGATACAGTCCCTCGAACGGCGTCCTGTGACTCGGAATACGCTCGGAATAGCGCGGACCGATTATCGGCTGCGCCGCCCCAACCCGGTGATGGTAGCTCTCCTCGATCCAGGAAGCGTCAAACTCCGAGTTTATCTTCCGCAGGTGAGGCAGATATTCGTCCAGTAGCTCCTCATGCGTCATTCGATAAAACGGGCTGTCGGTCGTCAGGTAGTTGGACAGATACACGATGTGCTTACCGCCGTAGTGCTCCGGCTCAATCAGGTTTGTGTGCTCGATGACAGCCACGAACGGTATAGAGCGGTCAGACACATTCAGCCAATACACATCCGTCAGAGGACGGTCGAGTATCAGCACGATGAGAACCGCCGCCATGTAGCTCACATCCGTCAGTCTCGCCAGATAGTCCTGCGGCATAGGCGGAACAAGCGCCGGGAAAATATAGGATGGCGTAGTCGCCAGAACCGCATCGAATTCCAGGAGCCGACTGTCCTCGCCTTCCAGAGCCACGTGCAAGCCACACGCTCGGTTGTCCACAACCTCCACGCGTTCCACTGCCGCACCCGTATGCACCTCGCCGCCCATTTCACGTACACGCTCCGCCAGCACATCGAAGACTTCGCCGAAGCTTCCAATCGGATACCCCAGCTTCTCCTTTATCATGCTCTTGCTGCGCGACTTCACCCGCGTCTGAATCTTGCCCCACGCCCACGCCATGCCCACATCGCGGTAGTGCTCTTCGCCGAACTTGCCGCGCATCATCGGACCCCAGAATACGTCGTACCCGCTTCTGCCCACATGCCGGCGCAGCCACTCGTCCGCCGTGATGTCCTCATACTTGCGAAAATCCTTTTGACGCTGCAAGTACAGCGTCGCCAGCCCCAGCCGTATGCGGTCCGGCAGGCTCATCGCAGTGAACTTCAGCAGGTCAATCGGCGTAACAAAGTCGTATATTCTCCCGTCAACCAGCGTCCCCACCGTTGAGTCTATCCAACGTATGCGGTCGCCAAGTCCGATCTCTTCGGTTAGCTCCACGATGTCCGTATCGCTTGTGAACCAGTGATGATACCCCTTCTCCAGCCGCGCGCCGCCCACATCGAAAGTCGAAGCCTGCCCGCCCAAGAATGGCGCGCGCTCATACACGGCGGCATAGTGCCCCTGCTTTACCAGCTCATAAGCGGCCGCAAGCCCCGCCGCGCCCGCCCCGATTATCCCTACTCGCATATCGCCTCGCTGCTCCTGATTTGATCGAGCCCGTCTCTAATATTCAGTGTGACACACATCAAGTTTAACATTTGAAGAGCGCGCCGTGCCTCAGCGAAAAGGAGCAAATAATCCAGGACCACCTCGCCGAGGTAACCGTCTTGCAGCTGCCCTTTCGGCAAATTGCTTAACCACGTAGCACAGAATTCGTATAAAATGGCAGTATATGAACTTACTCGACACTACTGAAAACACGGTCAGCGCGCGAAAGTCCCCCTCCAAAGTAAGTCTGCTACTCATAGGTTACCTAGCGCTTGCGACCGCGTTGGGCGGGCTGCTCGGCTGGCTGGTCATCAAGAACGCGCATTGGAACGAACTGCGAGACGCGCTATTCTCGGCGAACATGACGCTTATTGCGGTGGCTTGTGTGCTCATCACGGTGGCGGCATACCTGCGCGGAGTGCGCTGGAAACTCCTGCTTCAAAACGAGAACACGGGCGCAACCCGCCTGTTCCTCATAGAGCAGACGGGCACAGCGCTCGACACGCTCAGCCCCGTGCGGATTCTCGACGAGGTCGTGCAGGTCGGCATTCTCGCACTAAGGGACAAGCTCAGACTTGGCACAATACTCGCCACAATCGCACTTCAGCGCACATTCGAGTTTGCGACCACGGTGCTCGTCCTCGGAGCGGGTGCCCTGTTGCTCCCGCAGTTGCGCCAGTTCTTGCCCTGGATTGCCGTCGGCGTAGTCTTCGGCTTTGCGAGCCTAGTCGCACTGTTCGCCGTGGGGCCGCTGCTCAGCCGCATTAGAATCCTGTCGAACATACAGATCGTGTCGCAGTTCGCGTCTGCGGTCATGCTGCTAAGACGCCAGAAAAGCCTCGCTCTGGCGGCATTTCTAATTTCGTTCGTGCAGGCGGGACTTCTAGGTGTAGTGGGCTGGTTGGTAGTGCTTGCGACGGACTTGCAGGTAAGCCTGCCGGCGATGATTGTCATTACAATGTCAATTACATTCTTCAGTAGCACTGTACCCGGTCTGCCCATGTCCATAGGCACATTTGAATTCGCCGCCGTCTCCATACTCGCACTCTGGGGAGTCGGGCGCGAGGACGCGATAGCCTTCGCCATCATGCTCCACGCAGTCCTATTCCTGCCGCCAATCCTGTTCGCTATCGTGTTTCTGCCCAGGGAAGGCTTGCTTTCCATCAGAGAGTTGCGCAACCTCACCGCCAGGACGCGCGCGCGCATGTCCACCGCTTCCCGCTCAACGGAACCCGTCTAAGCGCAAACGCGAAGCAAGGGGAGCAACCTGCATGGTCGCTCCCCTTGCCATTACCTTGTCTCTTTTATCCTGTGTATCGTATGCGTGGTATGCGTCGAATATTGCGAACTGTGCCCGCATCTACGCCACTGCTTCCTCGACTTCTGCCTGCGGCGTAGCCCCTGCGAACCCACACGCCTCATCAAGGCAGCGCGCATTCCTGCGTCCGCGCCCGCGCGTCACCAGCAGTTTGCCACAATCCGGGCAAGGCTGCGGCAGCGGGTTCGCCGCGAACTTGCACTCCGGATAGTTCGAGCAACTGTAGAATGTCCTGCCGTTTTTCCCCTTCTGCTTGCGCTCCACAAGATCATTGCCACAGTCCGGGCAAGCCACACCAACCGGTAGAGGCTTGGCATTCTTGCACTCCGGATACCCCGTGCAGGCCAGAAAACGTCCATTGCGTCCGGTCTTCACGGCCATAGGACGCTCGCACTTATCGCAAAACTCGTCCACATCCTCGCTGACAAGCTCGCGTATCGCCTTCTCTTCAGGACTCTCCACCGGCTTGGTGTTCTTGCATTCGGGATAGCCTTTGCACGCCATGAAGCGTCCGTAGCGACCCGACTTGATTACCATCGGGTTGCCGCACAACTCACAGGACTCGCCCGTCTCCTCTTCAAGAGACTCGCGGGGAACTCGCTCCGCTTCCTTCATCGTCTTCTCGATCGATTCGTCGAAGGGCCTGTAGAACTCCTTGAGCATCGGCTCCCATTCCAGTTCTCCGTCCGCTATGTCGTCAAGCTGTTCCTCCATCTTTGCGGTGAAGCCGATGTTCATCACATCGGGGAAGTTAGGGGTCAGGAAGTCGGTAACCACAAGCCCAAGTTGAGTGGGGACGAACCTGCCCTTATCTTTGCGCACATAATCCCTATCCATAATCGTGGCGATTATCGGCGCGTAGGTGCTGGGTCTGCCTATGCCTTGCTCCTCAAGGGTGCGAATAAGCGTCGCGTCCGTGAAGCGCGGAGGCGGCTGCGTGAAGTGCTGCTCTGGCGTGACTTTCAGGCAATTCAGAGCATCGCCGTCCGCTAGGTCCGGCAGCGGAGCCGTGTCCTCGTCAGCGGCGGCATTGTCGTCCGAGCCTTCCATGTAAACTGTGCGGAAGCCCGCGAACTTCATCACGGAGCCGGTCGCTCGGAATAGGTATTCGTTGTCTGACTTCATGCTCTTAGCGCTGATGTCAACGCGAGTGGAATCGAACAGCGCGTCGTTCATCTGACTCGCCAGCATGCGCTTCCATATAAGGTCGTACAGCCTGAACTGCTCGCCGTTCAGGTTCTGCCGAATGTTCTCCGGCGCCCTGAGTATAGAAGTCGGACGTATCGCTTCGTGCGCTTCCTGCGCACCCTTTACTTTCGTAGTATAAGTGCGGGGCGATCCTGGCGCATACTCGGCGCCGAACTTGTCCTTGATGTAGTCGCTCGCCTCTTTGAGGGCAGTAGATGCAACATTCGTCGAGTCCGTGCGCATGTAAGTGATTAGCCCGACCTCGCCCTCAGAGCCGATCGATATTCCCTCGTACAGCTGCTGCGCCACCTGCATAGTACGCCGCGCTGTGAAGCGCAGCTTGCGCGATGCCTCCTGCTGCATCGTCGAGGTTATGAACGGCGCGGCAGGTCGGCGTCGCGTCTCGCGCTTCCGCACGGACGCAACGCTGTGCTCCGCGCCCTGTAAGTCAGTGACAATCTCGTTGGCTCGATCGCCGTCCGAGATTTCTATCCTCTTCTTGCCTTTAAGCGAGTGAAGCGCCGCCTTGAAGTCGATGCGCTTGCCGCCGTTCAGCAACTTCTTCGCGAGCGTCGATTCGATGCTCCAGTATTCCACTGGCACGAAGGCGCCAATCTCGCGCTCTCGGTCAACTACGAGGCGCAACGCCACGGACTGCACGCGACCAGCGGAGAGACCCCGCTTTACCTTGCCCCAAAGCACTGGGCTGAGGCGGTAGCCTACCAGCCTGTCCAGTATGCGGCGCGCCTGCTGCGCGTCAATCAAGTTATAGTCAAGCTCACGCGGGTGCTCAAACGCCTCATTGATGGCTTCCCTTGTGATTTCGTGGAACACAACGCGCTTAACCTTGGACTTTGCGATGTTCGCGGCTTCCAGCAGATGCCACGAAATCGCCTCGCCCTCGCGGTCCGGGTCAGTTGCCAGATAGACCACATCGGCATCTTTCGAAGCTTTGCGAAGCTGCGTGATTATCTTCTTCTTGTCCGGCATGACGGTGTAAGTGGGATGAAAGCCCTCATCGTCTATCTCAACCCCATTAACCCCTTTCTTGCCCTTCTTCTTCTTGTCGGACAGGTCACGCACGTGCCCCATAGACGCGAGCGTCTGGTATTTGCTTCCAAGGAAACGCCCGACTGTGCGGGCTTTTGCGGGTGATTCTACTACTACAAGGTCTTTCGCCATTGTTCCTCTTCTCACACTGCGCTTACTGAGTATTCACCGGAGGCTTCGCGCAACCTAACGTAGTTCATGCCTCCGACTTGCCTGACCAGTCCTTTAAGTTCCATCATTGCCAGCGTGCTGCTGACATCTGGCGCGGACCTTCCTGAGCTGCGGCATACTTCATCCACATGAACCGGATCGAAGGTGATGTATCGCAACAGCTCGGCTTCGTTCTAGTCTTCAGGGAACAGCGCAGCCATCTCAATTTGCTGCGCCACAGCCGATAGATTCAACTCTTCGAGAACATCTTCACAAGCAGTTACCAACTTTGCAGCCGACTCCCTGATGAGGCGGTTCGTGCCTTCGCTGTTGGGCGAAAATATGCTGCCCGGCACAGCGAACACTTCTCTATTTTCCTCCAACGCCTGACGTGCGGTTATGAGTGCCCCGCTGCGCGCGCCAGCCTCGATGACTAGCGTTCCGAGCGTCATGCCGCTCATTATCCTGTTGCGGCGCGGAAAGTTGCGAGCATTCGGCCTTGTTCCAAGAGCATGCTCGGATACCAGCGCGCCGTTCTCCGCAACCCGTTCTGACAGGCTAGTATGCTCGCGCGGATAGATAATGTCCAGCCCACTGCCCAGCACTGCGATTGTGCGCTGCCCGGCATCCAGTGCAATCCGATGCGCTATACTATCCACGCCTCGCGCAAGACCGCTAACGATAGTAACACCTGCGCTGGCAATATCATAGACCAGATGCTCGGCAACCTGCCGGCCGTAGTGCGAGGGGTTACGAGTTCCTACCACGGCAACCGAGCGCTCATCATCGGGAGTCAGGTTGCCCTTCACGTAGATAAGCGGCGGAAGGTCGTAGATTTCCTTCAGCCCCGCAGGATAATCGTCATCGTGCCAGGTGAAGGCGCGGACGCCGCTCTTGAGCAGCCGTTCCGCCTCGGCATCCGGATCAAATTTCAGCCTGCAGTCCACGACCGAGCGAATAGTGCGCCTGTCCAAGCCTGCTGCGCGCAGTTCCGCTTCACTCGCCGACCACGCCGCTTCCATTGAATCGAAGTGATTCTCCAGCAGCTTGAAGCGCACTCTGCCAATGCCGCGAACTTTATTGAACGCCAGCCAGTATTTGATCTGCTCCAGTTCCATCAACTAAATATATTTACCTAGTATTACCTTAGCATTACCGCAGCATAATCGCATTGTCGTAACATATTCGGCGAGAGACGAACCCTCGTTAGCCTTCGAGGATTACACCACTGGCCAGCGAGACGGGAACGACACACCCGTTTTTGTGAGCACTTTCTCACCAATGGACTGCAGCCGCTGGATCAGATCCCACTCGTCCACGAATGTCGGCTTGTAGTTTTCTATAACCACTCTGCCATCCACCAGCACCGTGTGAACGCTCCTGCCGTCCGCGTTGTACACAAGGTTGTTCACAGGATTGAACAGCGTGCGCCACTCCGGTCGCCGCGTGTCGAACAGCACCATGTCCGCCTTCTTGCCCACCTCGATGGAGCCGATGTCTTCGGCCATGCCAAACGCCGCCGCGCCGCCAATCGTCGCAAGTTCCAGCGCGGTCTCCGGCGGAATCATGCTCATGTCCTGCCGCCCGTCCTTGTATATCACCGCGACAAGGTACATCGCCCGCATCGTCTCCATAAGGTTGGAGTTGTTCGGCGCGTCCGTGCCCAGTCCCACGCTTATCCCGCGCTCCAGAAGCTCCGGCAGCTTGCCTATCTTCGTAATGCCGGTCGCCTGCTTAAGCGTCTGCGACGGGCACATCACCGTCGTCGCGCCCGTGCGCGCCATCACATCCATCTCCGCATCGTCAACGCCAATCACATGCGACAGCAGCACATTCTCGCCGAGTATGCCCAGCGAGTCCAGGTACTCGACAGGGCGCATTCCGTGTTCTCTGAGACTTCGCTCGACAGTCGGCTGAGCGTTAATCTGGTGCAGCGTCAATCCGGTGCCGTACTCATCCGCAAGACGCTTGGCGCCGCGCAGCAACTCGTCAGTAGAGTACAAGGCATCGAAGGGCATTGCCCATGCCCGCACCCTGTCGTCGAGGCGGTGGTCATAGTCTCGAATGGTCTTCTCCATTATATCGATGGCTTCAGCCGTCTCATACTGCGGTAGATTCACCGGATTGGGCCTGTCCGTCACATGCGTCCCCACGATGATGCGGCATCCCGACTGCTCGTAAGCATCCATGCATGCGTCAAGGAACTTCGTGCTGCCGGGGTCCATAAAACAGGTAGTACCGCCCTTCAGCATCTCCACGATAGCCAGCAGTGAGGCGCAGTATTCCGCCTCCTCGTCCAGTTCACCCTGAAGCCTGAATACATTCGGCAGATAGTCCGGCCCCAGCGTGTCCGGGAATATTCCCCGCGTCGCATGCGCGTAGCTGATATGCGCGTGCCCGTTCAGCATCCCAGGCGTAACCACCATCTCGCTCGCGTCTATCACGCGATCGGCAGGTGTGGACTCCATTTCAGTCGCCTTGCCAACCTCGGCTATGCGCCCATCCCGAACGAGAATCGAGCCGTCCCTGATAATGCGCCGTCCCGCGTCCACAGTCAAGATGAACCGCGCATTATGTATCTTCAGCGTATCAACCGTATTCGTCATCCTATCCCTTCAGTTGAAATTCCCTTCCCCCTTGACGGGAGAAGGTTAGAGCCATCCCCTGTGCAGACAGGGGATGGTGGTGATAATCCTAGCCATCCTGTCTATCCCGTTAGCTCCTTGTCATGTTCACGAACTCCGCGCTCCTGACTTCACGCTCGGCGACGTGCCGTATGTAGGTTCGCATCAGCCGCTCCATGTCCTGACGGATGTGCGCCGGAACATTCAGAGCCTCCACCTTGTCGAACCTGGCTTCGCGCTGAATAAAACGCAGCGTCTTCATGGTGTTCAGCGGCAGAGGAATCAATGCGTCATCTGAGGCCGTGCGGCAGTTCGGGCATAGCACACCGCCGCTATCGCAGGCAAACAGGTGGTCGTCAGGCTCCAGCAGTGATCGGCATTCAACGCAGCGAACAAGTTCGGGCATGTATCCGGAGCACTCCAACAGCCGCATCTCGAACCAGCGCATCAGCAGATCGAGATTGGCAGCGCGCTCCAGCCAGAGCAGTGTACTGAGCAGCAAATGGTAAATCGCCTGGTTGCCGTTGCCCTCCATCGAGAAGCAGTCCACCAGTTCAGCGACATACATAGCGCGAGAAATCCGCCGCAGGTCGGCTCGAATGCCGCCGAATGTGCTGATCGCGGACGCCTCGCTAATCGTATCGAGGTTTCTGCCTATCGCAACCGACACCGACACGCGGTTCAGCAGTTCAAGGTGCCCGCCCAGCCTGCTCCTCGTGCGCCGCACACCCTTCGCCACAGCCCGCACCTTACCCATATCCGGCGAGCACAGCGTCAGAATGCGGTCCACTTCCCCCAGCGGCATCTGCCTGATAACCACGCCCTCAGTGCGATATACTCTAAGTCGGCTCATAGGGCTGATTCAATCATGCAGTCAACCTCGCTATGTTGCAACGGAGCGGGCACTTCATATCTGCCAAGGAGGTTCTGCTAATCCTCAATCGGCTTAAACGAAAGCCTGCCATCGGGAAGTCGCTTGGCTTCAATCTTGCCGCCCGGAGGCTTGCCCTCAGGCCATACTTTCTTTGGCCGCGCCCTCGGCGCAGTCCCACGGATTATCAGAGAAGGCTTCACAAGCCCTTGTTCTCTCACTAGGCCTTTTTTGGAAGCCGTCCCTTCGGCCTTGCGCTTGCGTCTAAACAGCATCTTTATCCTCCGTGCTATTGAAACAGAGGTCCTATTGGGTCACCCTACCTTGATAATATCATAAGCAGTAGTCGCTCCCCATCCCTTCGATTTCATTGAATAGCCCTCATACGTCTGATTATAGAAGTATGTGTCAATAAGAACCGCCCTCACTTCCCTCGAAACTATAAACTCAAAAGTCTCTGGATGTGATGCTCCAGGCTCCACAATCAACTCATTCTCATTCCAAGTCCGCATTTCATCCCGCAAAGTAGGCCACTGAATGTATCTCGGATTTTCGCCTCCTGATGCCTCGGCATCAAAGATTTCTACGGCGACGTCCGTCATAGGCGAAATCATCTGCAAGGCAATGGTTGCCTCCCGAATTCCCACCTCTACCCTTGAGTTGTTATGCAACATAGCTGTCACAAAAATGTGAACATAACTGTCGCCAACAACTCTGTGCGACACTGTCTGAGTTACGGTAATGTGCGGTTCCAGCGTCCTGAATATACGGAACCTGTAGATTGCGAAGGCACCGCCCGCCATAATCGCAACGACTGTAACATACCCTTGGAGCACACCAGCTACAAGAACAATCTTCCTAGGACTCTCTAGAAATATCTCCAAGATGAAGATGCTGCCAACCGGCACACTGACAACTACAAGCACGATCACGAGTGCTGGCAACAGACCCTTCGTATTCCATCTCACCCTTAAAACTCTTGCCTCCCCTCGATCGCGCGCGCCAGCGTAGCTTCGTCCGCGTATTCGAGGTCGCCGCCCACAGGCAGGCCGCGCGCGGGCCGCGTAATGCGTATCCTTAGCGGCGCGATGAGCTGCTGAATGTACATGGACGTCGCTTCCCCTTCGAGGTTCGGGTTCGTCGCGAGTATCACCTCTTCGATATCGCTGCCGTGCAGCCTATCAAGCAGAGGCCGTATGCGAAGGTCATCCGGCCCGATGCCGTTCATCGGCGAAATGACCCCGTGCAGCACATGGTACATGCCTCTGTATGTGTTCGTGCGCTCCAGCGCAAGCACATCCAGCGCCTCTTCCACTACGCAGATGCGGTTTCGGTCTCGTCTCGGATTGGCGCACACCACGCACGGGTCACTCTCCGTGATGTTATAGCACACGCCGCACAGCACGATACGCTCCTTGACGGCGACGATCGCCTCCGCAAGCGCGCGCGCCTCTTCCTCAGGCATCCGCACCAGGTAATATGTCAGTCGCTGAGCCGTCTTCGGGCCAATTCCCGGCAGTTTGCTGAACTCGTCCGCAAGCCGCGCCACCGGCGCAGCTGCCGGCGCCCCATCAGTCGTCATCTCCTACCCATCCTTTGCATCGGTTAGCCCTCGTCCCCTGACACCTGACCGCTGATACCTGACGGCTAAAATAGCCCCGGCAGGTTCATTCCGCCCGTGAGCGCGCCCATCTTGTCGGTCGCCATCTGCTGCGCCTTATCCAATCCTTCATTCACCGCCGCCGTCACAAGGTCCTGCAGCATATCGACATCCTCTGCCGAGACCACATCCGGGTCGATGGTGATGGACTCCACCTTCATCTTGCCACTCACGACCGCTTTAACCACGCCGCCGCCGACGCTCGCCTCGACGGTCGCGCTCTCAAGCTCTTCTTGCACCTTCATCATCTGCTTCTGAAGCTGCTGCGCCTGCCTCATCATCTTTCGGTTCATCATTGTTGCTGTTCCTCTCTCTCACTGATGACTCTTGCGCCCATCGCCTGCGCCGCCTGCACGAGGTGGCTAGATTGCGATGCGCGTCTCATTCCCGCACCGTTCGCCCCGTTAGAAAGCGCTACCTCGACCTGAAACATTGACCCCATTGCCTTCGCGATCGCATCGTCAAGCGCGCGCTTACTTTCCGGATTATCCAATTCCTGCTGCAATCTCTCAACGTTGGAGCGGGATGGATACCTGAGTATTATAGTATGACCCGAAACTTCTCGCTCTTTTGCGCTGCGAAGCATCGCGCCCAACTTCAGTCGTGTCCCCACGAATCTCAGATCGTTGGCGATCATATTCCACTGCTGGGCGAGCCTTGCCGCGGGTTCGTCCGGCAGATCGCCGCCCGAAGCGGGTCGAGCGCCCGGCGCCTCGGTGGGGGCCGTCGCCCTCGCCGCCGCCCCTTCCTCCGATTGTCGATAGGCTTGTCTCGGTGGCTGTCGGTAATCCTGCCGTGGTTGAGGAGACCGCGCGGGTGGTGCCTGCCTCGCGGGCGCAGCCTGTGGCGGAGCAACCTGTTGAGGCGGTGCGTACGCTGGCGGAGCAGCCGCAACAACCACTGGTTCCGGCTCCGTCGCCGACTCCACCACCGCAAGTTCCAACGGCAGAGTTGACGCCGCGTCCCGCCGCATGTTCACTCCCGCGAACACCTTCAGCGCCCTGACAAGATGCTCCATTGGCGCATCCGCTGCGAGAGCGTTCAGGCGACTCATTATCTCGTCGGAGTAGCCGAAGTTCGCGCCTGCGCCCGTCTTGATTAGCAGCAGAGCGCGCAGGTATTCAAGAGTACCGCGCAGCAGCTGGCGCAAGTCAGTCCCCTGCTCGGTAGCATTGTTGACGGTCGTGATGCCATCCTTGACCGACTTGCCGATTATGTGCCTCACCAGCTCCAGCGCAATTTCGTCGCCGCCGAGCCCCAGCATCTGGCGCACATCATCCTCGCTTATTGGCGAGCCATACGACACTACAACTTGCTCAAGCAGGTTCTCGGCATCGCGCAGTCCGCCGTTGGCGATGCGGGCTACGAGGTGAAGCGCCTCATCCGACACCTCGATGGCTTCTTGCTCGCTTATGTAAGCCAGCTTCGCCACCATCTGGTCGATGGGTATTCGACGGAAGTCATATCGCTGACAGCGCGAGATGATGGTCAGCGGGACTTTATGCGCCTCGGTGGTCGCCAGGATGAACACCGCATGCGCCGGCGGCTCTTCGAGCGTCTTCAGAAGCGCGTTGAACGCAGGCTCGGTCAGCATGTGGACTTCGTCGATGATGTATATCTTGTAGCGCGACTCATTCGGCGAAAAGCGAACCTTGTCGCTCAAGTCACGAATGTCATCAATGCCCCGATTGCTCGCCGCATCAATCTCGATGAGGTCGAGCGATCGCGCCTCATTGATGCCCACGCAGATGTGGCATTTGTTGTCAGGCTCGCCGTCCTGCGGCGACAGGCAGTTTATAGCCTTCGCCAGAATACGCGCCGTGCTCGTCTTGCCCGTGCCGCGCGTCCCGCAGAACAGGTAGGCATGTGCGATGCGCTCGCGCGCCACCGCCTGCCGCAAAGTCTTCGTAATGGCTTCTTGCCCGAAGACCTCGCTCAGGCTCTTGGGCCGCCATTTCCTGTAAAAGACCTCAGCCATGCTAACCTATCATCCACTCTCTTCATTAAGTCCTGTTGACATTTGATACACAAATCGTTTCGGACCTGAAAAGTATGTTTATTCTGTCATTCTGAACGCAGCGCAGCGGAGTGAAGAATCTAAAATCGTTGCACATACGCCATTCACTGACTCCAGATCCCTCGCTTGGCTCGGAATGATAGGGGACAAATGGGAAATGTCCACACGCCCTAGAGAGAACTGGGGAGAGAGCAAATCCATAACGCCCCAATCCTACCCATCCTTCGCATCGATGTCAGACCACGCCAACCGCTCCAGGACGCTGCGCTGTCTGGTGTCCATCTCGCGCTCTTCGTCATCATCCATGTGGTCATGCCCCATCAAATGCAGTATTCCGTGCGTAATCAGGTGAGCAAGTTCGCGTTCGATGGAATGTCCTGCCTGCTGCGCTTGCCTCACTGCCTGGGGGTACGACACTATCACCTCGCCGAGTCCGGCGGACTCGCCCGGCGGCAGTACAAAGCCATCGTCTGCCGACCATTCCGTTGGTGCATCCCCCTCGCCATAGTATTCCCCCTGGTTGTCGAATGCGAACGAGAGCACGTCTGTCGTCTTGTCCAGTCCGCGATACTCGGCATTCAGCGCGCACACCGTATCGTCATCCGCAATCACAAGGCTGACGTGCCCCTTGATGCGATCATGGATGTGCTCCTGCTGCAACGCTGCGCGACAGACATCTTCAAGCCAGGAAGCGCGCACCACATCTTCGAACTCATCGAAGACCTGAATCGCAACGGTGAAAGTATCCCTATCCTGAAGGCCCAATCACACACCTCTTAGCGCCAATTGGGTTCATTATAGCGTCTGCCAAGCGCAAATGCGTTGACGTCAAGCAACGAAAAAAGGGAGTTCTGGGCGGCTGTTCACTCACAGATCAGGGCGTGCGTGCGCGCGCATGGGAAGAAAGAGAGATGTAGTCCGAAACCTGATGGCCTACTGGCAGGACGTCATATACGAGGCGTCGCCGTTGGAATGCACGGCGTAGTTCCCGCCTTCATGCTCGAAGGTAATCTCGAAGCCGGGCGTTACAGCCTGAGGATACACCATGTCCGGGCGGGGGCAACCAAGGCTGGCGTCCGACCACTCCGCAGTGTTAGTCATTACAAGCGTAAGATCACTCGCTGCGACGTCGAGCTTGCCGGCTAGGTAGTTAGCGGCGAGCAGTTCAAGAGCAGCGTCGAACCCGGACGGATTTGCCGATGCCTGCACTTCATCGAATTGCCCACTGCCGCCTGGAGTCTGCAAGAACTGGAAGAGCGAGCTATCAGCAGGAAGCACAAACGTAGTGCCGTTTTCGGGCAGGAAAACCTTATACGCTTGAAGACTGCGCTGGAAGGCGTAAAACTCAGGATCCTGTCCGAGAGACTCTGCGAAGATTCGCACTGCCTCAGCCTCGCCCTCACCGCGTATGATCTGCGCGTCCCTCTCCGCTTCCGCGCGTATGATGGCAGCCTGCCTGTCAACATTGGCGCGCACCTCGGCGTCACGCTCAAAGCCCTCCGCGCGCTCGCGGTCGGCTATGCGCTGGCGCTCTGCCTGCATCCTCGCATACACGCTGTCCGCGATGGTGTCCGGGAAGTCCGCACGCTTGATACGCACATCAACCGTCTCAATGCCGAAATCCAGCAGCTTCGGCGTTACCGAGTCGCGCACGCGGTTCATTATCCCCTCACGCGTCTCTAGGATAACTTCTATCTGCGTGTCGAGAGCAATCTCCCGGCGTAGCTCCGACCCGATGATGTCAATCGCCCGTGATGTCGCCTGAGCCTCCGAATTCACCGTCTTGAAGAACAACAGAGGATCAACGATGCGCGCCCTCGCATACACATCGATAACAAGACGCTTCTTGTCCTCGGTCAGCAACGAGTCCGGCGGCGCGTCAAATATGAGAATGCGCTTCTCGAAGTACCGCACCGTCTCAACAAAGGGTGTCTTCACATACAGGCCCGGCGATGTAACGGAAACCCGTGGCTCACCGAAGCGTGTCACTATGGCGAGCTGCGTCTCATCCACAATGTAGAAAATCTGTGGAAGCACAACAGCCCCAATAATGGCTATGAGCACCACCAGGCCGGCGAGAAATTTCATCCTGTTCGTCCAGTCCCTGCGTAAACGCTAAGTATTCCTAGTTGGATGTCGGGGTTGGTACGCTGAACGGCGTTGTACCACTGTCTGCACCGTTCAGAGGCAGAAGCTGCAACAGATTGCCGCCATTGTCCGCGTCCACGACGAACATGGTAACGCCCGGCAGAATCTCTTCCATCGCTTCAAGGTAGAGCCTCTGGCGCGTAACCTCCGGCGCCTTGCGGTACTCTTGCAGCACCGCGAGGAAGCGGTCAGCCTGACCTGTCGCCTGCGCCACCCGCGTCTCCCTGAATGCCTCCGCCGCCTCGGTGAGCCGTGCTGCTTCACCTCTTGCCAGAGGCAACTGCGCTTCCTTATAAGCGTCGGCAAGGTTGATAATGCGGTCCTTGTCCTCACGGGCGCGAACCACGTCGTCAAAGGCGTCCTGCACCTGCTCCGGCGGGCGCACATTCAGCAGCTTGACCTCAGTAACCTGTATGCCTGTCTGATATAAATCGAGCAGCTCTTGGAGCTTCAGGCGTGTATCTTCCTGAACAGCTTCCTTTTCAATCGTCAGCACATCGTCGATTGCGCGCTGACCGACGACTTGGCGCAGCGAAGTCTCCGCGGCGTCCTTTATCGTAAGTCCTCCGGGATCAACCGCCCTGAACAGAAAGTCCTGCGAACTCTTGATGTTGTACTGTACCAGCAGCTGCGCGTCCACGATATTCTGGTCACCGGTTATCATATGCGCTTCGTCCGGAATGGACGCACTACCTCGCACGCCGATTTCCAGCCGTCGCACCTCGTCAACGTTCACCACATCGCGCTTGCCTATGGGCGTCGGCCAGAACCAGTGCAACCCCGGGCCCGTCGTGTCGTAATACCGACCCACCTGCCGCAGCACCGCTTCCTCGCCCGGCTGCACAGTATATACTCCTGTGCCCAGCCAGAACACGATGCCCACGGCGAACAGCCCCAGTATGAAATAGGCGATACCGTTGCCGCGGCCACCGCCTTCACCACCGCCCCTGCCCCTGAACGGGTTGAAGGAGCGTATCTTTTCCAGAATCTGTTCCAGATTTACTTCTGGTTCGTCTTGTCGGTACATATCACTTCACTATTAAAATTGGCTTATTAATGATGTTATCACATTTCCCTTGATAGCGTATCATTCCCCAGCCTCCCCAGCTTGTCCTTCCTCCCCGCCCTTGTCCTCCAGCTCCGCCAGCGTTCCCACGAATTCATCGTAGCTCGAAACTCCCGACACCACATCGACAAAATCTCCAAGGTCCGGCACAAGCTCGCGGAATCGCTTCACCTGGTCGCCTATCGGACTGACGGCTGCTGGCAAGTCCGCATATGTGCCGTAAAACGCGAAGTAAGCCTGGTTCAGCTTGCGTATTGCATACCCGTTCTCCACGAACAACTGCCTGCGCTCTTCCATATACGCCTCTGCGTCCTCAACACGCCCTTCCGCCAGCATCTCGTCCACAGCCAACCGCGTCTCCCGCATCTCCGCCGCGAAATCGAACGGCGGCAGTCTATCAGCGCCATTGGTGGGTGCGCCGGTGGACGTCTCACGCTGAGCCAGAAAGTCCTCGGACATCATCTCAAACGCCCTTCCGCCCATCTCCTTCCCCACCACATTCGCGATTGTCTCGTTCAACTGAAACATGTCGTCATCATCGTATATATGCTGTCCGAGCGGCTTGAAGAAAAAGTAGTGATGCAGCCACTCATGCGCCGCAGCCTGCACTGTCCAGCGCATCGGATGACCATTCGCCACCGACGCCGGGTACGTAGCAAGCCCGCCTATGTCCTCCACCAGAGCCGAGAGATTGTCCTCCCGCAAAATCCTGTACTCCACGGCTTCCCGCTCAGACAGCTTCACGTCGGCGCGCAGCAGCACGTCATGCTTGCGCTCAATGCGTTCTCGTGGGGAAACAATGAGCAGCGTCGGCGGCTGCGTCAGGCGAACATCCACCGGCGGGAACACCATGTCTCCCAACACCCCCAGGCCTTCTTCAATTGCTACCGCGCTGATATATGATTCAATAGTCTCCTCAGCGCCGCCCAAAAGCGAATCTGCCTGCGCCTCGGTCTCGTCAAGCAGAGCCTGCATTCTCGCCGTCTCTTCATGCAAGTCCAGCGCCGCCGCATGCCTAAGCCTTCCACGAACATGCGCCATTTCAGTGTTGACTTCAAAATAGTCCCGCGTATCCTGCTCCCACGATGCCGCTCCGTCGCCTCGCAGCATACCCATAACCTTGAACTGCCACTTATCCAGGGCGTTGTTCACCTCCCAGAGCGTTATATTGTACAGATACGGGGCGCCCTCCCTCTGCGCCGGATTGAAGTGACGCGCATCCGACGACAGCGCAATCAACGACACGCCGATCACAGCCACCAGCACCCACCTGAGCGCCCTTCTCATATCCCGTTCGTCCTGTCCATAGCTTTCACTTCCTTGTATATTGTAACGTAGCGCCCACATGCGGTTACTTCGCACTAGGAGATCAAAATGAAACTTGCACTCTGCATAGTCGGCTGCGGCAGATACGCCGACGCAGTCCTCAATGATATCCACGATATGACCGACGAGTTCGACTTCTATTTCGCCAGCCGCGACCTTGAGAAGGCGCGGGAATACTGCGAGCGATTCGGCGGCGCAGACTACTTCGGCAGCTACGAAGAAGCCCTATCTGACACGCGAGTGCAGGCGGCATACTTCTTCACGCCCCACCATGTCCACCTCGAAAACACCGAGCTCGCGGCCCGTCACGGAAAGCACATCCTAGTAGAAAAGCCAATAGCGCGAACAATCGAAGAATCTCGGAAGCTTATGCGGACAGCGGAAGAGGCCGGCGTAAAGCTCATGGTCGCCGAAAACTTCCGATTCCTGCACACCGTGAGACGCGCCAAGTCCATGATCGCGACAGGCACCCTCGGCAGCATCGGAAACCTGCGCCTCATCGACATCAAGGTCGAGGCATTTCGACCTCCAACCTCCCCTTGGCGCTACGACGCTTCGCTGACTGGCGGCGGCTCATTCATCGACGCAGGCATCCACTATGTGGACCTGATCATGAACCTCGGAGGCATGCCCTCTCAGGTTTACGCCGCGACCCCGACGAAAGTGCACCGCCGCGCAGAGGGCGAGGACGGCTTAGTCCTACTCGCCAACCTCCCCAATAACGCCGTCGCGGTCTTCAACTTCTCCCGCGCAACTTCCAGAAATGCTGGGTACAACTATGTCGGCATCACAGGCACTCAAGGTTACATCGAGTTCGAGCCATACGGCAGCGAAATCACCTTCGAGAATACTCTGGTCAGGCGCACCGTCCGACTACCTGAAGCCCACAGAGGCGCGCGCGAAATGGTGCGTGAGTTCCGGGAGTGCATCCAGCAGGAACGCCCGCCGCTCACGGACGGCGAAGAAGGCATCAAAGACCTGGCAATAGTGCTCGCCGCATACCGCTCCGCCGCCGAGCGCAGGCACGTTCCTCTGTCAGAGTTCAACTTAGCCTCAGAGTAAGTTTTCTGGTCACCGTGTGGAATCCAATCCGGTTTTATTACGATGCTGTACTTGACTAATGCTTCGTCATCGCAGATAATTTCCCCTATTGGAAATACTGCTATGTCAGACACTCTTACCATAATCGTCTCAATCCTCGTCCCAACCATCGGCATCCAGGTCGGAATTATGCTCTTTACGTTCCGACGCATGGACCGTATGGAAGAACGTCTCACTCAGCGAATGGACAGAGCGGACGAAGACAGGGCCGCAATACGCGCTGAACTCAGAGTTGAAAGTCAGTCTATTCACGCCGAATTCTCTGACATACGCACCCAAATCGCTGCCCTGCAAACCGGCGTGGCTCGCCTTGAAGGCGCAGTTGAAATACTAAGAGGCTTCGCGGAGCGGATCTCCACTGCGCCACGTTAGAGCCACTCTCCCCGCGAGCATCACTTACAGTCGCCGGCGTCGGAACAGCGACAAAAAGCGGTCCTCATAAAAGTCGAACAGCCCCCAACGGTCGAGTTCACGCTTCAGGAAGTCAGGATTGCCTATAGGCGACCCCGACTCAATTTCCACAAACATTCGCTCGATCTCTCGCGTAGCAGCGCGAGGGATGCCGTTCATACCCGGATGAGGCTCCAGCAACCCGCTCGACCTGAACTCCTGCACATTCTGGCTCGCCGACGATGATGTGAACTCGTAAATGAACTTCAGCAGCGCCACATCCCAGTACTCATCCACGCTCACCATCACAACCGCAAGCTCCTGCCTGCGCTCGTCCAGGTCGTCACTGATCCGATGCGCTATGTCTTCGGGAGCGCCCTTCAGTATGTCCATCCCCTCGGACTGATTCTTGTACTGGTAGAGGATGCCAGGGCTGTTCGGCCCGTGCCTCTGCATAATGTTCTGGAAGTATTCGTAGGCGCCCTCGCTGAACCCTTCCAGGTTCATCGCGTAGAACGGAGTGACGACTGCTGGCTTCTCAGCAACCACCTGCCCCGTCCGCACCACGCCCTCACGCTGATCCGGCACCATCGGCTGGTAGATTGGCTCTGTGACAACATAGTACCTGATATTGGTCACGCCAAAGGTCGCAAGGTTCTGCCTTGGAAAGCGCACAACCCAAGTCTTCTCTATCGCCCGCAGCCAATCGCCTTCGTTCTCAATCATTCCCTACCACCATTCCACATCATTCTGCGCCTTTACCCTCTATGGGAAAAGGCTAGGCTAGGCTCAACATCGTATTACATACAGCCTACGAATGCTAACGCCGTCTCCGCCGTACCCACAGCCAAGCTAAACCGGCAAGCATCGCAATGGACGACATCTCAACAACTCCGCCTGCCCTGCCTGTCGGAAGGCCGCAAGACCCGCCATTCGGCTGCTCGTCGCTCTCCGTCTCCATCTCGCTTAGGGCGGTAACGGCCGTACCCGCCACCTGCTCAGCACGAGCGGCAGCCCCAGCCGTGGGTACAACCGTCGGCGCTACCGTAGGCTGCGGCGTCTCCTCTTCCATTGGCTCAGGCGTGACGGTCGATATTGGTGTAGCAGTCGGCTCAGGAGCGGCAGTTGCGGCAGCCGGAACGGCAGTCGCGCCGCCGCCCTGCTGTCTCAGCGCGTCGATTGAAAGGAGCGTCAACGCGGGTCTCGGCAGAGGCGTAGGGAGCGCCGAAGCCTCATCAGGAGAACGGCGGTGCTCCACGCCTAGCCTGTCTCGCCACAGATTCTCCAACTCTATCAGCGTGACGCCATAGACTTGAGGAGCAGCAGTGCGCACGTTCTTGCCGCTCTTTATGGTCGCCATCAGCTCACGCATCTTCTCCACGCCATACTCTTCCACCATAAAATTCACGATGCTGCGCGCCTGGCCGTAGAAGATAATCACATCTTGTGGGTCGCCGGGCTGGGCGTCCATCGCAGTGATGGGCATCAAATTGCCCGTCCGTATGGCGAACTGAAGCGCTCGGTCATACGACTCCCCGGGCTGTAAATTTCCATACTCCGCAAGACCTTCGTTCAACCAGCTCGGCACTCTTCCCAGCGTGCCCTCGCCCGCCCTGTGGACAAGTATGTGCGTAACTTCGTGCGCCGCTATTCCACTGGCGCGCGGGGCGCCCCCCAATACGAGCAGCACACCCTCCGGAGAATGCGCCTGCCCTTCCGTAATCAGCTCTCTGCGGGAAACCACGCTCGCCGGAGGCAACGCAGCACGCATCTCAGGCCAGTTGTTGTACATCGTAACGCGAATCGGCTCATCCACGCCTGCGCCCAGAAGCGGCCCCATTATGCCCAACGTTTCCACAATGGCATCCAGGACTTCCTGTGCGCGGAAGGTCACAGGACCGTGGAAAGAAACAGTGACTATGCCATTGCTGACCTCCTCCCACTCATACCGCCCATCGTGATAGATGAACTCCGACTCCTCCGTATCAAGACGATTTCCGTCGACGTCCGTTATCTCAAAGCTGTAAGTGATGATGGTGCCGGGCGCGATATACCTCGCCGCCGTATTCGTGCGATAGAAGGCCGACGCCTTCACGCTCTCCCCACTACTCGGCTCTTCCGGTAGGAGGTACTCATAAGCGCCGATATCACGCTGCCCTATGTGAAAGCGAACCGCCATCTCCTCAATGTCGGTCTCTGACCGCGCTTCCACTTCAAACAGAATACCCTCCTGAAACTCCGCGGAAACATTGGAAGACAGGAGCTCGATATCACCGGCGTTCGCTTGCGCCTGTGCTCGCGACGCCACGACCGCCATCCCAACCATGACCATAAGGAGCAGACCAGCAACACTAAAATATCTCAATCTTCACCCCATCCTGTCCGTAACTTATATCTGTCGCCTCAGCTACTAGAACGGCCGACACGCATTGGCGTTAGGCGTCAGGTAGTTAGCGGTTGGCATTTGGCGTCACGGCAAGCACGACTACCAGCAGGATTAACTCTCACATTGTATCGCACGCACGCCGCCACATTCTACCGACACCCATTCCACTTGCCCATTCCCGTTGCCATTCCTTTTATAGGGTCTTCCCATCATATTGAAGACACATCCACCGCCTGTGGTGAGACCGAGGTGAGACTGAAGTGAAACTATGGTGAAACTGTATAAACAGCCCTGGCAACGCCGAAATACAGGGGTAACTGCACTTCCCGCACGATCGAAAAGACCGGAATTCGGACGGAACCGCCGCCGCTTAAATCTGCTATTATGGTTTCGTCGGTTGGATAAATCCGACCGACGAAATAAAACGGACTCCAGGGTAGAAATGAACACTGACCAGTCCACAGAGCGTATTGTCGCCCGCGCGCGGGAAATGCTGAGCAGAAGCGGACGCATCCGACGACGCCAGACCACGAGGTCCGTCGCGCGCTTTGCTTCTTACATGACTCTTAGCGGAACACGCTCCATGGGACGAAGAGCAAGCTCTGGCGCCCGCGAAGCCGTTGAAGGCGCCGTCAGTGCGCTTGGCGCTATGGGTGGCGAGACACGCGCTTTCGTCCGAGACGCGGTCATTGGCGTAGTAGAGGGTACCTCACAGGTCATGACGGTCACAGGGCCTGCCGTCAGAGACATAGTTGCAGGTGGCATAAAGGGCAGCGGACGATTAAGGTCGGACAGCGACGATGCAGGCAGGGATGTAGTCGCGGGCGCGATAGTCGGCGCCGAATCGGTCGGATTCGATGACACCGAGGCAGTCGCGGCGGCAGTCGAAGGCGCTGTCGAAGGCTTTGCTGAGGTCGGCGGCGACTTGGACGATGCGGCAAGATCAGCTATCCGAGGAGTCGTCTCCGGCGTCGCCGCAACGGGTGGCGATGTGGCGACTGCGACACGAGATGCGACAACACTATTGATTGCGCGGGCAGCAGCTTCAGAACCGACAGTACCCATGATTACCAGCGTGGCAGTAAGTGCGATTGATGCTGTTTTTCTTGAAGCATGTCGAAGCGCCGACATCGGCAACGAGGTGATTATTGCCGCCGCGACAGGTGTGGTGGACGCCGCTTATCGCATCGACCGGCCTTGCGGTGACAGCGTGCGCGAAGCCGTGATGGAACGGGTTGCCCAGCCGAGCATCAACCTGCCTCCTCGTGTCAGACGACGCCTTCCCGATATTGAGTCGCAACTGATAAGTGAGTTGGCGCCTACCGCAGGAGCCTGGCGGGGCAGGGCGATTTTCAGGGCAGTGCCCTTGCTCATCAACGCAGGCGGAGTTGACCTCGCGGCATCACTCGCCTACTTCACCATCCTCTCGATCTTCCCGCTCATCGCGGTTCTGATAATCGGCATCGCCGTCCTCGGAAATCCGGAAGTAATCCGCGTCTGGAGCGCGGAAATCTTGACCCATTACTTTCCCGCGTCTTCCGACCTCATTAATGATGCCCTGCGAAGCCTTATCAGGGGCGCGTTGGCATTCGGCGCAATCGCCCTCGTTGGAATCCTTTTGGGCGCGAACGGAATGTTCAGCGCCGCAAACAGGGCAGTGAACAGAGTATTCGGGATGGACTCGAAGAGCATCATCCAAACAAGAATTACCGAAATTCTAATCGCCACATTCTTGGGGGGCCTTTTCCTGTGCTCACTCCTCCTGTCAGCTTTCTTCAGTACGGCGATAAGCATCAGTGAGGGCTTCGCCGTATCTCCTTGGAGCATCTCCCACCTCATTGCGATTCTGTTCGGAGTCCTGTCCACCCTGGTGCCCATAGCGCTCACGGCCCTCGTCTTTGCGGTCTTCTATCATCACATGCCGAACACGCGCATCGAATGGCGCGATGCCACGTTTGGAGCGCTCATAGCCGTTGTTCTGTTCGAGATTGGGAAGCAGACCTTCTTCTGGTTCACCGGCTTAGTCACCCAGCGCAGTATTGTGTACGGGCCCATCGCTTCATTCGTGGTCCTGCTGATGTGGGCCTACATCGCCAGCCTCATATTCCTCTACGGATCAGCCCTGACCAGAGTATCCGGCGAAATCCGCCCCAGAGGGATTTTCAGGGGCCGCCCATAGGCGCCTCACATCCATGCAATGCAGCAAAAAAAATCCTTCCCCCTTGACGGGAGAAGGTTAGGATGGGGGTGAGCAAGACAAAAATTCCTGTCCATCGATGTTAGCCTTCGCCCAACTCCCGCCCCGTGTGAATCAGTCGCTGCACCGTCGTCAGAGTCGTAAGCCCCGCGATCACGCCCAGCACAATGAGGATCACCACCGGCACCCAATGACCCACAATCAGACCAAACCCCAGCGCCGCCACCCGCTCCGGCCGCGTCATTATGCCTACTTTGCAGTCTATCCCAAGCCCCTCGGAACGCGCCCGCAGGTAGCTCACCATAACCGACCCACCGACAGCAAGGTACACCAGCACCGTGCCTTCCAGCGAGTCGCCGCGCGCGTAGTAAATGAGCAGCCCCAGCAGCACTACAATTTCCGACACGCGATCAACGACCGAATCCAGCAGCGCGCCAAACGGCGAATCCCGCCCGGTGCTTCTCGCCAGCGCGCCATCGAACAGGTCCAATATGCCGGCGAACAGCATCACCACGCCGCCGATCCACAGCATCCCTTCGCTGATGAGCCACGCGCTTATCGCAGCCCCCACCAGTCCGGCAAGCGTAACCATATTCGGCGACACACCTAGTTTGGCGAGCACGCCCGCCACGGGCTGTTCGACGAAAGTGGAAAGCATCTCGCGGGCTGAAGCCCTGTTCATCCTGACCGCCTATCCTTGCAAACCGACAACACGTTGAGAAATGGCTTGGAGCCACGCATCGCGCGAAGAATCGTAGCAGTCCATCACTCGCTGCGCCACGCGCTCCCACCGATAGTCCTGCACCTGCACCATTCCCGCGGTGGCAAGTCTCCGGCGCAGGGCAGCGTCCTTGACCAATTCCGCAATCGCGTCCGCCAGCGCGTCCTCGTCCTTTGGCGGCACAAGCAGACCCTCGCGTCCGTGCTTTACGACGCTCGAATAGCCCTCAATGGCGCTCGCGACTATCGGAACGCCCGCCGCCATAGCCTCCAGAAGCACGATGCCGAAGCTCTCCTTGCCCGTCGCGGGCGCGCAGTAGATGTCCGCCGTCTTGTAGTACCTGAACTTGTCTTCGTCGGATACCCTGCCCAGGAACACCACATCCTGCAGGTTGCGCTCGCTTATAATTCTCACCGAGTCCGCATCCGGATTGCCGCCTCCGACCACCAGCAGGCGCAGATTCGGCCAGTCCCACTTCAGTTTACTGTACGCCGCTAGCAAGTGCTTCAGGCCCTTGCGCTTCTCCATCCTGCCCAGAAATAGCAGATTTATCATCCCATCGTTCTTAAGATGCTCAAACGGTTCGGCATGCGCGAAGTCGTCAACCTGAATGCCATTGGGGATTATGTCATACTCGCCCGGGAATTGGCGGCTTATGAACTGGTATGCCGGGCGCGACACCGCGATCCGCCCTTGCAGCATCCTGAAGTACGGCATCGCCAGGTGCTTTGCCCCGATCTTGTACAGCCGAGTACCCTCGTATGTATGAAAGGTGCCGATCGCCGTGGACTGCATCGGATCTATCAGACTCAGCATATCCCTGTTGATAAGACCCGCGAAAGGCTCATGGAAATGCACAACATCGAACGCCTCGCGCTCGAGCATCTGCTTTATCTGAGGCTTGAGCCAAACGGAGAATGAGACCCGCGCTATGGAGCCGCCGCTTGGAATGGGGACGGCCCTGCCCATCGGTATGAAGTCGTCATCGTCGATATCATCCGCAGACTTGCACGGCGCGACGATCTTGACAGTATGCCCCCACTCCCGGAACTGCGCGGCTAGGCTATTGATATGGTCGGCTACGCCACCGTGAAAGGCGTGGTCGTAAGGAGACACGAGCGCTATCTTGCGGTGAGCTTCCAAAGCCCCCTCCCCTCGTTCGTGTGTTACCTATCCGGCTTCTCCACCTACCCTGTCGTGACTACCCTGCGCATGAACATCTGCTTGCAGCGGCGAGATTACTCCTAGATCGAAAAATCCTTGCCAACGATGAAGTCTTCCAACATCTGCCGCGCTTCATCGTCCGTGTACTGCACCGGCGGTGACTTCATGAAGTATGACGAAGGCGCAAGCACCGGGCCACCTATCCCCCTGTCCTTGGCGATCTTCGCGCAGCGTATCGCGTCAATCACCACGCCGGCAGAGTTAGGGCTGTCATGAACTTCCAGCTTCAATTCCACATTAAGCGGCACGTCACCGAAGCTCGTGCCCTCCAGCCGGATGTACGCCCACTTGCGGTCGCTCAGCCACGGCACATAATCGCTCGGCCCCACATGCACATTGTCGTCCGGCAGGTCATAGTCAACTTGCGAAGTAACCGCGTTCGTCTTCGAGATTTTCTTGCTGTAAAGCCGCTCGCGCTCCAGCATGTTGAAGAAATCCGAGTTGCCGCCGAAATTGAGCTGGTAAGTGTTGTCCAGCCGCACTCCCCTGTCCATAAACAGCCGCGCAAGCACGCGGTGGATAATGGTCGCGCCCACCTGTGACTTGATGTCGTCGCCGATAATAGGCAAACCCGCCTCGCGGAAACGACGCTGCCAGTAATCGCCCTCGCCGCTCGCAATGAACACTGGTATGCAGTTGATGAAGCCGCATCCTGCGGCAAGCACCTGCTCCACATACCACTTCGTCGCCTGCTCCGAGCCGACGGGCAGGTAGTTGATGACCACATCGACCTCGCGCTCCTTGAGGATGCCGGTTATGTCGTCAGTCGGCCCGTCTGCCTTTTGGATTATGTCGGACATATACTTGCCCACGCCGTCATGAGTCATTCCGCGCTGCACAGTTATGCCCGTATGCTCCACATCCTGGAACTTCACCGTATTATTCGGCTTGGCGAAGACCGCCTCTGAAAGGTCCAGCCCGACCTTGCTCGAATCAATATCGAACGCGGCGACAAAGTTAATGTCGCCCACACCATACTCACCGAGCACCGGGTGCATCAGCCCCGGAATATCCTCATTATTGCTGGCCTCGGCGTACTTGGATACGCCCTGCACCAGAGACGAGGCGCAGTTTCCCACACCTATGATAGCGACATTAATGCTTCCCAATTCCTGCACTACTCCTTAATAAGAGCGGATACTTTACCGCCGCACAGATGCGACAAACGCTCGCCCAATAATAGCATCTGCAATAACAGAATGACAAGTAAAGCTGCCGATAATAGGTGTGGGCATAATTGCCGCAGATAAGTCCCTGTCCCCTCGATGGGGACCTCGGTGAAGAAAGGCTAGAGCCTGCCCCTGCGAAGGCAGGGAATGGGGATGACTGGGGATGACAGAACGCAGATTACAAACATCCCGCCAACCGATAAACCGACTTACCGACAAACCTACAGCACCCCCGTCTCCCTCAACCGCGCCATCAGGTATTCCATCGGTCTGTCCCCTTTTACGCTGTTACAGTGCCCGCAGAGCAGTTGCAAGTTCTCGATATGGTCCATACCGCCCCGTGAGCGTGGAATGATATGATCGACAGAAAAGGCGCGAAACGGAAATTCCGTGCGACACCCGTTGCAACGCCCTTCCTGCTTCCCGAAAAGCACATGCCTGTTCTGACGGTACGGGATAGGCGCTTCTATGTCTGTTCGCCTCGGAATGTCCGTCCGGGCGGTAACGAGACGATCATGGAACAGGCCGCCCATAGCCCCCTTCAAACGCACATTCACAAGCTCAATCGCCTTTGGCGAAAGATCTATCCCAACCCACTTGCGTCCCAGGTTATCAGCCGCAACGCAAGCGGTAGCGCATCCGCAGAATGGATCGAGTACCATGTCGCCTTCATTCGAGGACGCCTTAATTATCCGCTCCAACAAGGCAAGTGGCTTTTGGGTAGGGTAGCCGATACGCTCCTTCGACCTACTTTGTAGCGGCTTTACATCCGCCCACGAATCTTGTAGAGGCACACCCGGCATCTCATCGAGATAACGTTTGTAGCTTGGTACAGTCCCTGGTTTCCGTTGAACGATTCTCCCCGCATCTATGAGTTCCTGCATGCGTTCCTTACTATACCGCCAATATCGAGTGACTCCCATTACCTCGTACTGAGGATTCCCTTTAGCCGCACCTCCAGGGCCTGTTAGATTGTCGAGCCTGTAGCGTCGGTTCGTCTCTGGCTCAACGTACCTGTAAGAATTTTCGATGTACTCTCTATCGTATTCGGTATAAATGGGATTCCATGTCCATTGTTGCCCCTTTGTATAGAAGAGTATTACATCGTGAACTCGCCCATGCTGGCGTCGGCCTTGTCTAGTATCGCTGTGAGCGCCAGTACGCTTCCAAATAATTTCACTTCTATAATTGTCCCCACCAAACACCGCGTCCATTATCAACTTTAGGTAATGGCTCGCCGTAGGATCGCAATGCAGATAAACGCTTCCAGTATCCTTCAGCACCCGCCGCATCTCCAGCAGGCGCACAGCCATCATGCACAGATACGACTGCATGCCCTTGCCAGAAGTCAAACCCGCAGCCACAAGAGTCTGATAAATCGCAGGCTCCTCGTCCGCAATCAGCCCCATCCATGCCACATCCAGATCTGACAGAGTCCAGGTATCTTTGAAAGCAGCCCCCGCCGCCGCGCTTCCCACCGGTGCAGAGTAATTGCGATTGGAATTGAACGGCGGATCAAGGTAGATAAGGTCAACCGACTCGCTGTTCATCCCCCGCAGGATGTCCAGATTGTCCCCCGCCCATATCGTCTTGTCCGCAAAGTTCGGCTCAGTCATACCAGCTCCGATTCCATCCCTTCAGGCATCTTCCATACGCATCGCACTATGGCTCCGTACAGATTATCACACCGTCAATACTCGAACCTTCCCACCCTACCTATCCACCCATCCTGTCAGCAACTCCCCCTTGACAACCCAAACATCCGTGCGTAACATGGATTCCATAGATTCAGAACAAACAGTCTTGTTGTTGCACACATCAAAGTCCCCTCTCCCCGGGGGAGAGGGCTAGGGTGAGGGGAGAAGATTCCACCCACCTTGTATATCCAAGTCAAACCGACTGAAACACTGAAAGATTTGCAGACAGAATGACTATCACAGGCAGCATTAAATCCCTGACCAACGATGGACACACCGTCGCACAGTTCCTCGTCAACACGATGGAAGGACAGACCGACGGCGTCAAAGTCCACCACAGGCTCGATGCCGCCAAGCAGCTCATCAAGTACGGCTTCTCAGAAGACGACTCAGACTTCTGGGGCCTGATTCCCACACCCGAAGAACTGGCATCTAGGAGCAGAGACATGGAACCCAGGCGCGAACTTCCTAGGCGAAAGGTGACATACCTCGACATCCTGAACTTCGACATCGCCCGGCAGATCCGCGACGAAACGGACGATGGCCACCTCATGATTGAGTTCCTCGTCAAGGTGATGCACGGACAGCAGCGACCGTTCATAGATAAAAAACAGCGCATCAAGCCCGCCGACAGGATGGCTGCAGCGAAGGAACTGCTCAATAGAGGCTTCGGCAGCTTCAGTTCATCGCGTTCCCGCCTGTCAGAAAAGAAGGACGACTACGGCACGATCCACGGTGACATCTCGCAGCGCATCCGACAGCACACAGAGTACGGCAGCGACATAACCCGCTTCCTACTCGACGTGATGGCCGGACAGTTGCACGATGACGGCTTTACGATGAGCCACCGTGTAGGAGCGGCTAAGGAACTCCTGCGCCGCGCCTACGACATCAACTTCGATGGCGTAACCTGGGAACAGGTCGAAGGCTACTGGCGCGCCCAGCGTCCCATAGGATGGAACGAAGAAGACGAGCGCACCCTGCAGGCCGAACTCGCCGGCTCTAATCCCCCTCTCCCCCTGGTAGAGGGCCGGAGCGAGGGCGCGGAGACGCCTGCCCACAGCGAAAGTAGGGGCAGCGATGGGGGTGAGACCCCGTCCGCCCTGAGCCTGTCGAACGAGCCTGCCACCTTGAAAGCAGGGGACAAGTCCGCCAGCAAGAATGAGAACGCCGACAATAAGCCCCCTCTCCCCGAGGGAGAGGGTTGGGGTGAGGGGGAAGCCCCACTCCACCCGAACATCTCACAGAACAAGAACGCCCCGAATTCACGTCGTTCCCGTGAAAGTGGGAATCCGGAGCGGCTAGCAGAAGACAACGCCAAAACAGCGGCATCTGCTACCGGCAGCAACATTCCTCCGGATATACTGGCAATCATATGGGAGCTACGCGATGCTGTATTAAGCGACGACCACGAAGGCGCCGCGCGCGCCAACGCGAAATTACACGCCAGAGGCATTGGGGTTAAAAAGACCTCGCCGCCGCCAACGAAACGAATCGGTTACTCCGATCCTCGTGAGCAGATAGCCATAGCCGCTGCCAACGGCATGTCGGTCATCTGCGCCCCGCCCGCTGACAAGCTCCAGAAAGTCAAGAACCGCAGCCCCTAGCCCAAAGCGGCTGTGAACGCCGGCCTAAGTCCCTTCCCCCTTGACGGGGGAAGGCTAGGATGGGGGTGAAATCGCAAATGCAGCACAGTTACTGTTAATACCTAGCCCTCTCAGCCCTTGATGGGGGGAGGCCGGAATGGGTGTGAATATTCTCCCAATCCCGTCCATCGACGTCAGATAACCCCACCATCACGCAGCCGAGAAACCTCTGCGCTATCCAGCCCCAGCAGCGATCCTAGAACCTCGCCTGAATGCCCGCCCAACAGCGGCGGCGGTTCAATCGAGACATCGTTCGACGCAATCTTGATCGGATTGCCCAGCGCAAGGTACTCGCCGCGCTTTGCATCCTTCATCTCTACAACCATCTCGCGCGCCCGAAGATGCTCGTCATCCAGCACCTCGCGCGTGTCCTGCACCATGCCACACGCCACCCCAAGCGGCAGGAGTATCTCCATAACCTCCCGCTTCGTAATCGTCCGCGTCCACCCCGATATTATCTCCTCCACCTCCGCGGAGTTTTCGCACCGCCCCTCATGAGTCGCAAATCGCTCATCCCCGATAAGCTCGCTCCTTCCCGCCACAACCAGCATCGTCTCGAACGAGTCCCCGCTCAGCACCAGCGCGATGTAGTCGTCCGGTCCCTCTGGATGGCACGGGTATATCATCGTCGGCGCCTCCCAGATACGGTTGCCGCTCCGTTCAAGCGGCTTTCCGTCCGCAAGCGTGTCAAGCATCCGAATCCGCATTAGGTTCACCACCGCATCCTGCATCGACACCTCCACCCTCTGAGCCTCCCCGCTATTGTCGCGCTGCCTCAGCGCCGCCAGTATGCCTATCGCGCAATGCAGTCCCGTTCCCGAATCGCCCACGCCCGGCGCAACGAATATAGGCTCGCTGCCCGCGTCACCGTTCGCGCTCATCGCCCCACCCATCGCCTGCGCTATATGCTCGAAACTCTTCACCTCCGCGTACGGCCCATAAGTCCCGAATCCCTTGATAGTCGCATACACGACTCGCGGGTTCGCCTCCCGCAGAGTCTCATATCCTAGACCAAAACGATCCATACCTCCGGGCGCAAAGTTCTCCACCACCACATCCGACATGCCCACCAGCCGCTTGAATATGTCGCACCCCTCCTCGGTCTTCAGGTTCAGCGTCACGCTCCGCTTGTTCGAGTTGAACACCAGGTAGTAGAAGCTGTCCACATCAGGCTGCGTCGCCCTCTCGTGCCTCGTGCGGTCACCCACACCCGGCTGCTCCACCTTGATGACATCCGCTCCAAGCCACGCCAGCAGTTGCGTGCAGGACGGCCCCGCCTGCACTTGCGTCAGGTCCAGTATGCGTATGCCCTCCAGCGGCGCACTCATAGATTGTCCCCGCTCCTTACGTTCTCGCTGTGGTAGGTATCGCCCTCAGCCGTACGTTCCACGAACACGATCCCGTCCCGCCCCACATAGCGCTCGCAGAAGCCCTCGAACACTCGCAGCCGTTCCGGATGGAACTCGGCAGGCCGCTCGTCGTCATCCAGCCACGGATTCGGGAAATAGAAGCGCACCAGCGTCGCCTCAGCAGCCCCCGACAGCCGCAGGTAGTACAGCTTGGGCATCATCGACTCATGCCCGTGGTTCGAGTTCTCCACGAACTGCGCCCCCTGCACCTTCTCCAGGTCAAGATGCACATGCCATTCACCCGCCTCGATAGTCGCCCACCTGCCATCGAACTCCGTGACGATTTCAAGTGGAGCGTGCATCTCGCTCACTGCGCCCCCCGAATCTATCACCAGCAGCATCCCTTCACACCGCAGCAGTTCCTCAATTAGCCCCTTGATCAAATCTTTGTCCATAGCATCCACCTATATCGCTCGTAGTAAGACTGTAGAACCGGCTCATAATTCTCGCCAGCACCAGTAGAGTATCATTGACCTTGACATTGGCAAAGTGGTAAAATTAGAACGCTTGAACCAAAACCAAGCGTCGTTCTCATTCACAAGGAGTCTAATGCAGCAGCGTCTCGCAAATCGCACCCCCTTCTACTACGGATGGGTCGTACTAGCCGCCGCGGGCAGCGCGATTTTCGTGCGCAATGCCGCCGCCAGCCTCACCATTGCAGTCTTCGTCTATCCCCTCTCTGAAGAACTTGGCTGGAGCCGCACCCTTATATCCGGCGCGGCAGCAACGGGCGGACTCGCCGCTACCTTCATGTCCCCATTAGTCGGCACCCTGATTGACCGCTACGGCGCGCGTACAGTGCTTACCACGAGTATCGTTCTTCTGTGCATCACGACCGTATCCCTCGCGTGGTCGGATATTACCCTCACAGTGATGGGAGCAACCATCCCCTGGGTATTCTACATCGGGTACGCCACCGGGCGCGTCATATTCTCCAGCCCGGTGCAGATTGGCGCATCTGTGGTCGTGTCGCGCTGGTTCATTCGGCTCCGAGGCAGAACCAGCGGAATCCTGAACCTGTCCCACTCAATCGGCATGGTGCTCTTTCCTCTGATCGCCTCCATGGTCATCGTTCAAAGCGGCTGGCGAGACGCTTGGTACGTCCTTGGCGTGCTCGTATTCGTCGCCGCTCTGCTACCCGTGGCGATGCTCATATCTGAACGCCCCGAGGACCTCGGCTTGCGTCCCGACGGAGACACCGAAGGTCCTACTGCCGATGACGCCGACGGTTCAACCCAAACCGACGCCCATGAGGAACCCGACTGGACAACGAAGGAAGCGATACGCACACCAGCACTATGGCTGATCGCCCTAGCCACAGGATTGCTATTCCTTATGCAGGCGGGCACGAATACTCACAGCGCGGCGTTCTTTCAGGACCAGGGCCTCGGCGCAGTAACTGCGGGATTCGGCATCAGCTTCAACGCGGCCTTCCTCGGAGTCGGCAGCATCGTCTGGGGCAGGATTGTCGAGAAAGTCCCCGCGCGCTTCGTCATGTCGGCAGTTGCGCTTGTCATGGCGACAGCCTCTTTCCTTTTCATCACCACAAACTCATGGCAAGAAGCGCTGGGATATTCCGCCATATTCGGCTTCGGACTCGGCGGCGTGCTCACCGTGCCCCCGGTTGCATACGCCGACTATTACGGCAGACGCTCGCTCGGCACAATTCGCGGCATAACCGAGCCATTCACCACATTCGGACAGGCAGTCGGCGTCATGATACCCGGCATCGTCTTCGACTACGTCAGCGCCGAAAGCTACATGCCCTTCTTCATCGCCGCAGGAACCATTGGCATCCTGACCGCCATAATTGCCCTCTTCGCAAGCCAGCCACGGCACTCGCAGGCAGATACGACCGAATAGGTCCGGCGCCTTTAGGACACTGCCACGAAGTGAATGCGACGGACCGCCATCATATCCATTCCCTGCTAACCTTCACCAGTACCCTCAATTGACGCGCTTTCAAGCCCTTTGATACACTCGCCAGCGAATTGACTTCCAAAGATGAAATCACACAGGGTTACGCAGCCGCCATCCTAGCCGCGGGTATGGGCACGCGCATGAAGTCCAGCACCCCGAAGGCTCTGCACCGCATTTGCGGGCGCGAGATGCTACATCTCGTGGCGGACGCAGTCAGAGGCGCGGGCGTTGATGACATTGCCGTAGTTGTTCCGCAGGACAGCCGCCGATTCCAAGACGCCATCGGCGACTCCGTGAAATACGCAACGCAGGCAGAACCACTCGGCACCGGCCATGCCATATTGCAGGCAAGCACCGCCCTGAACGGCTCATCCAACATCCTGGTTCTATACGGCGACGCGCCCCTCATCAAGCCCTCAACACTTGCCCGCTTGATGCAGCGCCATGCCGAAATGAAAGCCTGCGTCACCATCATCACCTCGCAGCGCTCCAACCCCGATGGCATGGGACGCATCCTGCGCGACGACTCCAGCGGCATAACGGCGATAGTTGAAGAGCAGCATGCCGACAGCGACACCCTGGCAATCCGCGAGGTCAACAGCGGCTTCTACTGCTTTCGCGCGCCTTGGCTCTGGGAGAATCTGCAGAAGCTCGCACCCGCTCCCAACGGCGAACTGCTGCTGACCGACCTCATTCAAGCCGCCGCCGTGCAGGGCCAGAGTGTAGAGTCAATCACATCCGACGACCCTCACGAGACGATGGGCGTCAATAATCGCGTCCAGCTTGCCGAAGCCGAAACAATCATGAGTCAACGCATTCGTGAACGCTGGATGCTGGGCGGCGTCACCATACCCGATGCGTCCAGCGTGTACATAGACTGCGATGCCGAGATCGGGCAGGATACTACCCTGCTTCCCAACACCCATATCACTGGGCAGACCGTCATCGGCAACGGATGCAAAATCGGTCCCAATGCCATTATCGACAACTCAACCATCGGCGACGAATGCACGATCACTTCATCAGTAGTACGTGATTCATCGCTGGAGTCTAACGTGGATGTCGGCCCGTTCAGCCACATTCGCGGCGGCGCACATATAGAGAGCGGTGTTCACATAGGAACCTCAGCCGAGGTTAAGAACAGCCGCCTTGGACGCGGCACGAAGATGGGGCACTTCAGTTACATGGGGGACGCCATACTGGGCGCCAATGTGAATATCGGCGCGGGCGCGATAACCTGCAACTTCGATGGGAGAGAAAAGCACGAGACTGTCGTAGGCAATGATGCCTTTATCGGCAGCGACACGATGCTCGTTGCGCCCGTGAGAATTGGCGACGGCGCAGCCACCGGCGCGGGTGCCGTCGTAACCAAGGATGTTCCAGCCAACACGCTCGTAGTTGGCGTACCGGCGCGTGAGCGGTCGACCGACCGAGCGACGGAAAGGCCGCCGGCTTCCACACTCTAGCAAGCCCTCAAACGATGACGCTCTTCAGGCCACCCACCATATCCGCCTTGATGACGCGTAGTAGCCTGGAGAATACAAAGCAAAACCCTCCACCGTTTAACTCGGTGGAGGGTTTTGCATTTTCTTAAGTGTAATCCAGTACCCGGAGTTACTTCTCTACCGCTACTGACAGAGGAGAGGTAACGGACGCCTGCATACCGGCAACCGGCTGCCCCATAGCCGCAATGGTGTACACACCCGGATTCAGCGTTATCTTAGCATCAAGTGAGAGAGCGCCGAATTCATTGGCTGACCCGCCAACAAGTACCCTGTCATCGCCGCCGGAAGCACCGGACGCCACTACGGTTACGAACTCACCCGGCATAAATCCTGCAGCCCTAATCATAATATCTGCGCCGAAATTGTCACTGCCAGGCTCGCCGGTCGCAACAAGATTGCTGCTCAACGCGATGCTGGGGGAACTTGCGATGCCGCCCGATCCAACGACCCTGATGGGTACGCTGGCTCTGCTGCCGTCCGCACCGCTCGCAAAGACGGACAAGCTGTTGGTGCCGCCATTGGAGGCTTCAAGCAATCGACTACCGGTATTGCCCCTGAAGGCCGCACCGACCGATTCCACAGAGAAAGTAAAGTTACCGCCGGAGTTAGCTTGAGTCTGCGCTCGTGTCCCACCGCCAATGAAAGGCTGTAGGTTCTGGTCAATTATCAGTAGTAGCGCAACAGGCTCGTTGGGGCGGAAACCCGAACCATCTATCGTCAATGGACCATCGACAGTTATAAGGCTGGAATCAACCGCAATCGCCGCCTGGGGCGAAACTCCGTCTGAACCTGAGGGACCCGGAGGACCTGGAGGGCCAGCAGGACCTGGAGGGCCAGGATTGCCGGGATTGCCAGGATTGCCGGCGAATCCGGGCTCACCCGGAAGACCAGGCGCACCCTGAAGACCGGCGAAACCAGGTGCGCCCGGAAGACCGGGTGCGCCCGGGGATCCTGCCGGACCTGGATCTGGCTGGCATGCTAGGAGAAGAACCACAGAGATTGAAAGCAGCAGAGTAAGTATCATACCCCGCGAAGGGAAACGGTACGTCATTTGACCCCCTCTTCTTGAAAATATCCAATGTTCGATGTTTGCCAAATTGTATCTAATTTGCTGATAAAAAGGTAGTCCTCAAAGGTCTTACCTTGATGACCGAACAGCGAAGCAATGATAGTCCCGCTGCCCAAGCATTGTCAATACCTTGACCCATTCCAATCATTTGCCAGACTGTGCAATGCAACTGCTTCTACTGCGCAGCTTCGCAAGACTAAAGGACTAAAGATAATGCTAACCATACTTACGCAAAAGTTCAAGCATTTTCTCGTACGCATATTTGACGAATATCCAGAAAACTTGTCCGTAAGAGCATATTCCGTTCTTGTTATGCCAAACGCCAAATGCTATATTGAGAGCATGCCCCCGTAGCTCAGTGGATAGAGCACTGGCCTCCGGAGCCAGGTGCGTGGGTTCGAGTCCCACCGGGGGTACCACAGCTAATTTGCCCATTTCTCCTCATTCATTTGCCCACCGATGAGGAGCGTCTATTAGCCTGTCAAAGCCAAGTTCAACGCAGAGCGTTTGAAACTCTGTCCGCCTTGCTCCTTTCCAAGCAAGATCGCCCAGCGATTCATTTATTGGCACATCCATACGTAGAGTAGCGAGTTCTTTGTACAAGGCTGCTGCTGCTCTATGTTCCGCGAGATTCTGCGCCAGGGTATTCGCGCCACGCACCTTAATGCTCCACAAATTAACATCGTCAGGTATGTCTTCGATGTGCCTGTATTCCATAAGCACTTGCGCCGCGGACTTCGCTCCCCAACGCTGCACACCGGGAATGCCGTCAGCGGAATCTCCAACTAGCGCGAGGTAGTCCGGAATTGACGCAGGAGGCACGCCGAATTTGGCGATGACTCCGTCCTCATCTAACTCTGTATCACGCCGCCTGTCTAGGCTAACCACCTTATTGCCACTCACAATCTGCGCCAGATCCTTGTCCGGCGAGCACACAACCACTTGCGATACATCGGGCGCGTCCATCCATCTGAGAGCCGCGGTAGCAATCGCATCATCGGCCTCGAATTCCACCATCGGCCAGACCACTATGCCAAGTGCTGCGGCGGCTCGCTCGGCTAATTCGAACTGCGTCCTCAAGGCATCCGGCGTGTCTTCTCCGGTCTTGTATCCGTCGAAAAGGTCGTTCCTGAACGAGGTGATAACGCTGTCGAAGGCGCACGCCACATGCGACACATCTTCCTGCCGCAGCAGCGCCAACAGCGTCTGAATCAAGCCTCGCACAGCGCCCGTTGGCTGTCCCGCAGGACCCACAGACTTAGGCATTGCGAAGTAGGCGCGAAACAGCTCGTAGGTACCGTCAACCAGATGAACCTTCATGTGCTCCTCAACGCTATCTTGCACCATTCAATGCTCTCTGCAATTCTGACTTTGCGACCCAAGACCTGACTCTGCTGCCTTCCGCACTTAGCCGCCCTGACACAAGCCTATCAGCCGAGCGTCCACCCAAATTGATTCGCCACCATTAAGGCTGACTAAGTATATCCTGCTCTTCCAGTGCTGACAAAAGACGCAGGTTCTCGCCATAACCCATCTCTTGCAGCAGGCTCGAACGCGCCCGCCAAAGTATCGGTAATCGGACGTGATTCCCGAAAATCTTGAAAGGTGATGCCCGAATTGGCGACAATGTATATCGTCTCAGAGGCGTCAGAATTCAAAATACAATCTAGAATGGAGACCTAGTGAAGATGGCAGAATACGGAAAGTATGGCTGGGCGCTATCGCAATTGTAATAGCGGCAATCGCCTTGGCTATGGCACTGAGAGCACCCGGCGGAGGGGGTGACACGGATGCTTTGTCTGGCGTGATGACGAGCCTGTCGGCGCAGAGCGCGGAGGTAGAGTCGCTTTCATCCCAGATCAGCAGTTTGCAGGCAGAACTCACCGACTCGAAGCAGGCGGAAGCCTCCAATGTCGCCGAGTTCACGGCGCGAATAGAGGACCTCCGCGGTCAGAGTATGCAAGCGGATGAGTTTGACGACAGCGAGCTGAAGTCTGCCATTAGCGACATCCGTGCCTCCCTTGCGGAGCTAGACAGCCGCATGGACTCTGATGATGCGGATGACGATCGAATAGACAGCGAGAACATCGAAAGTCTCGGCGCAGAACTCTCCAGCCTCAGTGCGTCACTCGCAGAACTCCAGGATGCAATGTCCGATGGCGGCGGTACATTAGAAATGGTCATCGCAGAATTGGACGCCGCTCGCGCCGAGCTGATGCAACTTCAAGAGTCAGTTTCTTCAGACACATCGCCAGGGATAGATGTCGCCCTCGCGCGCCTCAATTGGTTGGAGAAGGCAACCGCCCCTACCTACACGAAGACATACGTGGAACAGGCGATAAACCGATACGATGCGAATGGAAGAGCAGCAACCCTCGACTACTACAGCACGATGGAGAGCGTGAATGGAGACCTATACCTCTTCGTGCTGGACGAAAACTACGAAGTGATCGTTAATCCCGCGCTCCCAAACAGCATCGGTATGGACATGAGAGGCTCTCTCGGTACGGACATTACCGGTAAGAACTTCGGTGCCGAATTCGTAACCGTGGGCGAAACCGGCAAGTGGATTGACTACGTGTATCTGAACCCTGCCGACGACTTCAACTACGAGCGCAAGCATGCCTAGATAGTGCGCCACGACAATCTGATATTCGGTTCCGGATGGTACGAGCGCGAGGTCTCACTTGAGAGCACGCCCTCAGCGTATGCGCGTGCGCTGGTGGAGCAGGCAGTAGCGCGCTATGACGCCGAAGGCAAGGATGCTACCTTGGTGCGCTATAACGATCCTGCCAGCGTGGACGGACAGTATTATGTGCTCATCATAGATTCCAGCGACCTCCGCGCTGTCGCTAACGGCGCGTGTCCTGATCTGGTGGGCACTATTCCCGACCGCATCGATCCCACGGGTTACTACTACGGCAGCGACATTGCCAGCGCCACCGAGGAAGGCAAGTGGATTTCCTATGTAATCCTGAACCCGGAAACGGGGGAGGAGCAGAGAAAGCATACTTGGATAACGCTGCACGACGGTCTCGTATTCGGCTCCGGCTACTATGAACCTACAAGCGCGAGTATGCAGTCCTCTGACGATGAAGAAGAAAAAGTCCTGACTATACTCTACTGGCAGGCGCCCTCGCTGCCAGGACCCTATCTGGTTGCGGGGAACAAGGACACCGACGCGGGCGCGGTCACTCTCGAACCTCTGGCAAGCCACGACCCGGACGGCGAACTAACGCCAAGGCTTGCTTCCGAAATCCCGACCCTAGAAAACGGCGGCATATCCGAGGACCTGATGTCGATTATCTGGAAACTGCGTCAAGGCTTGAAGTGGTCGGACGGCAGCGATTTCACCGCCAATGACGTTGTATTCACCTGGCGCTACTGCACCGACGAGGAGACCGGCTGCACCGGTGAGGGCGCATTCTCTGGCATCGAATCGGTAAATGCGATTGACGATCTAACTGTCAGGATTGAGTTCGACGCACCTGTGCCCTACCCATACACCGCCTTCGTCGGCGCGGGCACTCCAATCATCAGCAGCGCGCAGTTCGCCGAGTGCGTCGGCGCTGCGGCGAGAACTTGCGAACAGCAGAACACTGCACCACTCGGTACGGGTCCCTACCGCATCACCGAGTTTACGCCAAACGAAGGCGCCGTCTATGAGCACAACCCATTTTTATGAGCACAACCCATTTTATTGGGGTGAAACGCCCTACTTCGACAGGGTTGTCATCAAGGGTGGCGGAGACGCAATCACCGCGGCGAGGTCAGTGCTCGAAGCTGACGAAGCCGATTATGCATGGAACTTGCAGGTTGACCCAGACACTCTGGCAGATATGGAAGCCGCGGGACAGGGAACCGTCGTCTCCGCATTTTCCGGCCTTGTGGAGCGCATCGTAATTAACCACACCAACCCGGACCCCGCACTGGGGGACGCCCGCTCCGAATATCTGGACGGCACAAATCCACACCCGTTCCTAACGTTCACGCCCATTACGCAAGCTATGTCCATGGCAATCGACCGCAGCACAATCTCAGACCAACTCTACGGCTTCGCTGCCAAGCCTGCCTGTAATATCATAATTGCCCCTTCGAGGTATGCTTCGACCGCGAACTACGGATGCCTGACACAGGACATCGAAGGCGCCAATCAGATTCTCGATGACAACGGCGTGCTGGATACTGACGGCGACGGTATTCGTGAGTACAACGGCGTTCCACTGAAAATCACTTACCAAACCACCTCCAACGCCATCAGACAGGATACGCAGGCGCTCATCCGCGATTGGTGGCGCCAGATTGGAATCGAGAGCGAACTCATACAGCATGACGCCAGCGTATTCTTCGGCGGAGACCCGATCGTGGACAAAGAGGCTTCATACCGAAGGTTCTTCTCGGATGTGCAGATCTACACCACCGGATCGGGCGTCGATCCTCAGCAGTACCTTTCCGGCCAGCGATGCTCCCACATCCAGACGCGCGATAACAACTGGGCAGACGGCAACAACGCCCGCGCGTGCAGCGCCGAATTTGACGAGGTCTTTGAACAACTGGAGCAATCAAGGCTGGGAACGGAACGGGACACTCTGGTAAAGTAGCTCAACGATATCATCGTGCGGGACGGCTTCGAAATACCGCTTGTCGCGCGCGGGTTCGTCTCCGCTCACAGCAATACCCTTAAGGGCGTCCGCATAAATGGGTGGGACAGTGAAATGTGGAACATCGCCGAATGGAGCCGTTAGCCCTCGTCATCATTCTCGCCGCATCTCCATCTAACCGGTAGCAATATCCAGCGAGTGCAGTCGTCTGAAGGCTCAGATAGCAGGACTTCATCAGCGCACTCTGGTACTGGTATATGTTGGCTCAATTGCGCTACAATTCCGCGCGGTCTATGCGCCTGACACCATTTGAATGCCACTTGATTGAGACGTTCCCGAGTCAAACATGGCAACTGCCGCGACTATATTCGGTATCTCCTACCTCCTGATAGCTACGGGGCGCATTCCCCATGTTGTAGTCGCCGTACTGGGCGCAATGGCGATGGTCTTCCTGGGAGTGATGTCAGAGCATGAGGCGCTGTCGCATGTGAACCTGGAAGTCATACTTCTATTGGCGGGGATGATGTCCCTAGCGAACATATTCGCAAGGACGGGCGCTTTCGAGTGGGCAGCAATTAAGGCCGCGCAGCTCGTCCGAGGCGACGGCTTCCTGACCCTCTGCCTTTTGTGTGTCATCACTGCAGTAGCATCCGCGTTCCTCGACAACGTTACGGTGGTCGTTCTCGCGGTTCCCATCACACTTTCCATCTGTCGCATGCTGGATGTGCAGCCAATTCCTTTCCTGCTTGCTCAGGTCTTCGCGTCGAACATTGGTGGCGTGTCAACCATCGTGGCTGACCCGCCGAACATAATTATCGCTGCCGAGGCGGACATCGGCTTCCTGGACTTCATGCTCAACGCCGCACCGGTAGGCATCCTCGGCATGTTCGTCCTCATTGGCATGCTCTACTTGTGGTTTCGCAAGAGCACCGTAACGACCGAGGAAAGTCGTGCGACCGTCATGCAGCGAAACGCAGCCGCTGCTATCACAGATTTTGTCCTTCTGAAGAAATGCATCGTAGTATTCACTTTCACGGTGGTGGGCTTCCTGATACACGATCTATTGCACGTAGGCCCTGCATTCGTAGCCGTCACATCTGCCACCGTCCTCATCTTCATAAGTCGGATTGACCCGCACGAGGTGCTCGAACAGGTGGAATGGACGACGCTGACGTTCTTCGTCGGTCTGTTCATACTTGTGGGTGGGCTGGAAGAAACTGGCGTAACGGTGCTGGTCAGGGAATGGCTGGTAAATGCGTCCGGCGGCAGCGACAGGAATCTTGCCTTCATGCTCGTCTGGTTCGGTGGAGTCACATCGGCAATCGTGGACAACGTACCGTTCACCGCCACGATGGTCGAAGTCGTGCGCGGCGTATCAGACGACAGCCTCGGCACTTCGCCGCTGTGGTGGGCGCTCGCCCTGGGAGCCGACCTCGGCGGAAACGCGACCATCGTCGGCGCTTCCGCGAATGTCATAGTCGTCAATATTGCCCGCGCCAGAGGCTACCCTATAAGCTTCATGCACTTTCTCAAGTACGGCGTCGTAATCAGTTTCCTGAGCCTGCTGCTCTCCACGGCGTACCTGTGGCTGCGTTACTTCTAGTGTCAAGAGGCGTCCTGCGCGCGCCTTCCTCCAGCGCAATGAAACGGTCAGCTGCCACAAGCAGCCGAGCTAGACGGGATCGGAACCGGGACAGACTACATAACTTTGTGTCCGGAAGGCGCATACGCAGCGAGATTCGGATTGCCGGGCAGGTAGCTAGCTCGACCTTTGGGCCTGTGTAATACGCCGTCTTCGACAATTATCTCGCCCCGCTGCATCGTCATAATAGGCTGCCCGATCACATCCTTGCCCTCGAACATAGTGAAGTCGGCAAGGCAATGCTGCGCCTCAGCCGACAGGGTATGCTGGACAGCAGGGTCGAACAGCACTATATCAGCGTCAGAGCCGGCGTCGAGCGAACCCTTCTTCGGATAAAGGCCGAATATCTTGGCAGGATTCTCGCACATGACCTGCACGAGCCTCGGCAGCGTGATGCGCCCCTTATTCACGCCCTCGTGGTAAGCGACGCACAACATCTGCTCTGCCCAGTTGCCCCCGAAAGTCGCGTCGAATATCGATCTCTCTTCATCAGGGTCGGTCTCAGCGTCGTAGGAACCCTTCTGTGACTTCTTATGTCCGCAGAAGTCGCTGGCTATCGTATCAATCAGGTGCGACGACAAGCCCCTCCACATCGCCTCGTTGTCCTCGCGCTCCCGCAATGGTGGTCCTATCTTGGCGAGGGCGCCGAAGTCGAGCATCTTCTGATTCGTCAGGTCGAGGTACTGCGGACAGGTCTCTCCGAAAAGTTCGACATCCCCACCCCTAAAGCGTTCGAGCACACCAAGCATTTCCCTCGCGGACAAATGCACGATATACAGGGGGCAGCCCGTTACCTGCGAGTAGGTTGCGGCGCGGGTAGCCGCCTCTACCTCAAGGATGCGCGGCTGCGATGGCGCGTAGTGCTCCCTGCCGGTATTGCCCGCCGCCGTCGCGCTATCCACGAGGTAGTCGATGCAATATCCGTTCTCGGCATGCACCATGGCAATGCCGCCATCCTCAGCGGCAAGTTCCATCGCCTTCAGCATCCGCTCGTCGGGCATCATCATGCCCCGGCGCGGGTATGTCATGTACATCTTGAAAGACATGACCCCCATGCCCATCATCTCAGGAACCTGGTTCTCGACATCGTCGTCGCCGAGAAGAATGGCGTGAATGGCATAGTCTAAGTACGAGGTTTCCGCCGCCTCGTCCATGAACTCGCGTATCATGTCTGACACGGTGCCTTCTACGCCCTCGCGCCGCCTGTTCGATATGAATGGGACAACCGTTGTAATGCCACCGAACGCCGCGCTCTGGGAGAATGTCTCGATGCGGTCGGCATATACGGGGTGATTGTGCGCGTCAATAATGCCGGGCATGACATACAAGCCGGAAGCGTCAATCACGCGTGTCGCCTCCTCCAACCTGTACTCTTCGGCATCCGCGCAAATCTTGCCGTCCTTGACCACAATGTCCTCGCGGGTCACTCCCGTCCCACGGACAACAAGCCCGCCTTGGATGATGTAAACTGCGCTTCGATTGGTCATGTGCTCCTCCTGAATTGCCCCGCGTTGTCGGTTCCCATCTGAACACAAACGGCCTTAACGCCTTGTCAGTCTTTCCTCTCTTCCCGCCGCCTCGTCAACGGCTAACGCCGCCTCCGCGCGCTCGTTCTCAACAATCTTCGACCTTACGGCTTGCTGGGCGCGGTTCCAGTACTCGCGATTATCAGTCACGAATCTGTGAGACTCAAAGTAATCGTCAAGCAGCCCGTTAACCTGCGGAATGACATAGCGAGCGACCATGTCCCAACTTCGACGAGTGTTCTCCCGATTCGCCCAGTCGTGAACGAAACCGATTACGCACCCAAAGCCGCCGGTTAGCTCCATCATCTCGCGGATTCTCTCAACGAGGTCGTCGGGCGTCCCAATAACCGCCGTGCTCAGTTCCGAAAAGGCCACGCCATCCACCGCTTCATCAGGCGTATCGTAGATGGTTCCTTCGCCGCCTGCGAGCGTGCCGATGGAGTACTCGTTATTGTGCCTTAGCAGACCGGCGCCCGCCTGCTTTCGTGCCTCCTTGCGCGTCTCCGCGATATGCCAATTCAGCACGATGCGCCAGTTCTTTCGATCGACCGTATTGCCATGCTTGGCGGCAGACTCCTCGGCAAAACTCCACTGGAGTGGCAGCGCCCTGATGCCATCCTGAGTCATCGAGCCTATTGAGAGCACTCCCGCTCGATGTTTTCCTGCCAGTGTCATCCCCGATGGACTTACGATTGATGCGACCGCGAACTCCATGTCCTCCTGCAAAGGCTTCAGTTGCAGCTTCGCGTCCCGCAGCTTGAACCACTCGGAATCGTAGCTGAAGCGCTCGTTTTCAGTAAACAGTCGGCGGATGATTCCCATCGCCTCGTCCTGCCTGTCGCGCAGCACCATCGGATCAATGCCCAGTGTGTGAGCGTCAGACGGCAGCGCGCCCGGTCCCGAACCGAATATCACGCGTCCGCGCGACTGGTGATCAAGCTGCACCATGCGCTGCGCCACCATAAAGGGATGGTGATAAGGCAGCGAAACCACGCCCGTGCCCAGCATTATTCGTTGTGTACGCTCTGCCGCGGCTGCCAGAAACAGCTCCGGCGATGCGATTATCTCCCAGCCGGTGGAGTGATGCTCGCCGCACCAAAACTCTTCGTATCCCAGATCGTCAAGAAGCTCGACAAACTCTAGGTCGCTTTGAAGTTGTAGTGTGGGATTTTCGCCAATAGGGTGATGTGGCGCCAAAAACGCGCCGAAGCGTAGGTTTGCCAAGTTCGTCCTCCTGTTTTGACCAATTGCCTGTCTGTTCTGCCAATCTTATCTGATATATCTGATATAAAAGCCAATGATACGACGGAGTCAAAGCGTGGCTATTGTGAACTGCTCGCAGCCACAACTCCCTCCTTCTTTGAAACTCCGTTTACGGCTGGTTGAAACATAGACCTGCACATCATACAACAAAGCGCAAATATGCAGGCGGGCGAGCTTCAACTCTATTACCATTACTTACCATTACTTCGCCAACTCTACATCCATCACCCCTGCCCCTCGGCATCGCAACTTGACAAGCAGGGCATATAAACGGAAAATCAGGACGACTTGAAATACGCCGTACAAAACAAACTCTGCTACCCCTCACAGGAGATATGAATGACTATCACTTCGAGCGTTTGGACTGAAGAGATTATCGAGGTGGCAGGCACCCGCCTCCAAATAGTGACGGGAGGCAGCGGCGACCCGCTGCTCATCCTTCACGACGAGGTGGGGCACCACGGCACGCTGCGCTGGCACGAAGCCCTCGCCGAAAACAGCACACTTCACATTCCCTCACATCCAGGCTTCGGCGAATCCCCCAGAATGGACTGGGTAATGAACATGCGCGACCTCGCGGGCTGGTATCTGCGCGCGCTCGACGAGTTGGGCTTGCAGGGTGTGGATGTCATCGGCTTCTCGCTTGGCGGCTGGCTCGCCGCGGAGATGGCAACGATGTGCCCGCAGCAGTTCAACAAGATGGTGCTGGTCGGCGCGGCAGGCGTCAAGCCCAGCGTTGGCGAGATTTTCGACATCTTCCTCGTAACCGCCGAAGAGTATCTCGACGCCGTCTGCCTGGACAATGCCTCCGTACCGGAGTTTGCCACGGTCCGTCCGTCCGAGCCCTCGCCGGAGCAGATGGAAGCATGGCTAGTCGCGCGCGAAGAGGCATGCCGCCTTAGTTGGAAGCCCTACATGCACTACCCCGCGCTGCCACACCTGCTCGGTCGGGTGCAAGACCTTCCCACGCTTCTAGTCTGGGGTGCGCAAGACTCTATGGTTCCGGTCAGCGCCGGCGAGATATACAACCAGTCCATAAAAGGTTCGCGCCTCGAAATTATAGACGACTGCGGCCACCGCCCCGATATCGAAAAGACCGACGAGTTCCTCGCCCTAGTGCAGGATTTCTTTGCGGGGGATTAAGACCCGCGTTTCATATTGAATCCAATGCTTTTGTGGTATAAATGGTGCATAGGCATCAAGATACGAAGTCGAACAGGAAATTTTGATGGCGGCAGTCGGATTTGATACTCACGAAGCCGTGAAAGCGCTTACGGAAGTTGGCTTCAGTGAAGCGCAAGCAGAATCTGTGGTCTCGACTGTCCGCAACGCCCTTGGAGGAGACTTAGCAACTAAGGCCGACCTTCAGAGAGTTAAATCTGAATTAGAGGCAAAGATTGAGTCAGAAATTCAGTCGCTTGAATTGAGATTGACTATGAGACTAGGCGGACTGATGATCGCCGTAAGCGGGCTGGTAGTGGCCCTAATTAAATTCCTGCCGTAATAGAGAGAGAAAGCTAATAAGGAGAGCGCCCATGTTCATCGCACACTTCACCGAACGCCCATACCAGGACCCAGCGTCGGGCTACTTTGGCGCAACAGGTAAATCCATCAAGGACCTCACACTTAGCAATGAGATCTACGACCCCGAACTTGGGGCGGAACTGTACAACCGCTATCTCGACGAAAGGCTGTACGCCGAAGAGATGGGCTTCGACGGCCTGATGCTCAACGAGCACCACAGCACTCCATTCTGCATGGGCGGCGCGATGAACATCGAGGCAGCAATCCTCGCCCGCATGACCAAGCGCGCCAAGATTGTCCTGCTCGGCAACATCATCCCCATCTGGGACGATCCGCTTTGGCTGGTTGAGCAGCTCGCCATCATCGACATGATTTCACGCGGCAGGCTCGTCTCAGGGTGGGTACGTGGCACTGGGCGCGAGAGTGTATCCCATAACGCGCCGCCGCCATACAACTGGGAGCGCTTCCAGGAAGCACACGACTTCATCGTCAAGGCGTGGACGACGCCCGGACCATTCCGCTGGGAGGGCAAACACTACCATTATCGGTATGTGAACCCATGGGCGCGACCATACCAGAAGCCGCACCCGCCCATCTGGCTGCCAGGCGTCGTCAGCCGCGACTCACTCCAGTGGGCCGCGCGCAACCGCATCCCCTACATCATGCTCGCCACAGAAATGGGACCCACCAAGCAGGCGTTCGAGCTTTACCACGAGACGGCTGCCGAAGAAGGCTACGAGTCCGGTACGCAGAACATCGGCTACCTCTGGAAGGTGCATGTGGACGAGACCGAGGAACTCGCCGAACAGACGGCGCGCAAGTATGTGCAGGGACCAAGCAACCCCTTCCTCGCAGGCAACGAGGGTACGGCCAACGGCGCGCTCTTGAACCTGCCCGGCTTGACCTCTCGCAGACGCGTCCTGCCAACCCGTGATTTTGCGACCGCCAACCGCGGCGGTCAGATTACTTCTCGCGCGTTCGAGGAGCAGCAGGAGAAATACACCATCGTCTCAGGCACGCCGGATACGGTTATCCCCAAGATTCGCCATGTGCTGGAGACCCTCCGTCCCGGCAGCGTAATCTTCTGGGACGGCGACGGCGCAATGACACACGAAGACCAGATGCGCAGCCTGCGTCTCATGGGCGAGTACGTCATCCCCGCAGTCCGCGAGATCGGCAAGGAGCTTGAGTTGTTCAGCCCGTTCGAGGTTAATCCCGCTACCGGCAAACCCGTCGAAGAGGAAACAGCCCAGGCAGTCGCCGACTAATAGAACACCGAACATAAGCAGAAAGGGACGCGCCGGCTATCAAGCGGCGCGTCCCTCTTTCGCATCTGTGGAAATTTGTCTGAACAGATTACAAGCGCGGGTCCCTGATTGCGTTGTACAAACCAAGTAGAAGCAGCGGCACATTTGCGCCGATAACTGCGCCCATCGTCGTGATACTCGTCTCTGGTATGCCGGGCTTCCATATCGGGTGATCCAAGCCGACTCCAACCCCATACCCCAGCCACGCACCTGACACAGCGCATGTCAGCGCCATGACGAGCAGAAGCGCCTGTACACCGAGATTGAAGTTCCTGTCGAACCAGGTGATGTAGCTTCCTATCCCTGCCCCGATGCCTGTAGCCAGCACAAGCAGCATCACTAAGCTGTCGCCGTAGCCCCAGATGGACAGCGCTACCGGTAGGCTCATTACATACAGCCCAAACCCCAGTACGGCCGCCACGAACAGGGCGAACACGCCCCTGGCAAACACCAAAGCAATTTTCAGCAGCGCCCCGATTGTGGCAAGCAACTGCATGTGCCTGTAAAATGCCGTGCCAATCTTCTGCATCTGCAAACGGCGTCCTCTTTCACGTCACGGTTATTCGCAATGAGCGAATGAGCACACCTATGGCGGCGTACTATATTATGAGCGTAGCAGACATTGTACGGCGACGCTACCTAAAGAGCAGATCACGCCTCGTATGGCTCCCCAAACCGCTCCACGTGCGCCACCTGATCAAGGCTCTTGCGATTCCTACGCCCTTGCCTTCCCATGTTGGCGTGCAGCCGATAGCCGAACGGCAAAACGGTCAGCAGGACGAGATGATCAGGTATGCCCAGCAAATCCTTAATCGCTTGGTTCTGCTCGGCTTGCCGAATGCCCACAAAGCAGGTCCCAAGTCCCTCCTCCCACGCCACAAGCTCCATCTGCTGCAACGCTCGTCCGGCGTCAAGCTGCGCCCTAGGCGTGTCGTCAGTGGCTATGGCGATTGCCATTGGCGCGTCCGCAATGAACGGCCCCTGCGTGGCAAGCTCACCCAGCCGCCTAATGGTCTCAGAGTTCCGAACCACGACGTAATAACATGGTTGCAAGTTCTGCGAACTCGGCGCGAGCCTAGCCGCCTCCAGCAGCTTCATCACCACATCGTCGGGCACCGGATCAGGCTTGTACTCCCGCACTGTCAGCCGCGACAGTACCGCATCATAAACTTCCATGGCATCCACCTGTCAAAAGGTCCCTTCTCCCTCAAGGGGAAGTTAGGATGGAATCTGAATTACTGACTAACCGACATATCGACTAACTCTTCACACCGGATACCGCCAGACCTCGCCCCTCGGCGCCTCGTCCGACAGCTTGAAATGCGGTACCGAAAAGCCGTCCTCCGTGTCTAGGAACACCACTTCCACCCGCTTGCCTATGCCCACATTCTCCGGATCATCCGGCACCATGTCGTCGTTGAGCAGGTTCGCCGTAATTCGCAGCCCATTCCCCGGGTTCGGCTCGCCGCTCTGCTCGTCAAGCTCCACCAGCACCACCGTGTACGGCACCCAGTCGCGGAACGCGGGCATGATCGCGTGCATGATGACCTGATAGCTGTATATTGTCCCCTTGCCGCTTACCTCTTGCCACTCCCAGTCCAGCGACGCGCACCACGGACATGCCGCGCCCGGCTCGCCGCGCAGCAATCCGCAACCCTCTGCGCTGCACTTCTTCATGACAAGCCTGTGCTCCATCGCCGCATCAAAATAGCCCTTGTACTCGCTGTCAAGCTCCGATATGTTGAGCGCCAGACCGCGATACTCATAAATCGGCATTCTCTTCCCTCCAAAGGACAAGGCGCTGCTTACGCCTCGACAATTGTCACTAAACTTTGGCGCACAGCCAAGCAATCAGTGGAATCCTGACTGCTGACCGCTGACACCTGCCCTCTACTTGTGCATTATCAGCGCGCTGCCCACCCCCGGCATCGCCCATCCCATGTTCATCGATATGTTCACATCCGGCACCTGACGGCATCCACCCTCAGAGTAGTCGTAGGTATGCTCGCCATCCGCCCAGTTCGGGCAATAGTCGTCCACCGTGCCGCGAATCTGCCGTGTATTCTCGATGACCATGTTCATCCCGTGCGTATAGCCCTCGCATAGGTGGCCGCCGCTCGTGTTGTTCGGACGCCTGCCGCCCAGGTTCGTGATGCCACTCGTCACATAGTCCTTGCCCCCGCCCTTCTCGCAGAACCCGTAGTCCTCGAACTGCAAGAGCGTCGTGTATGTGAATGCGTCGTAGCAGCCGGTTACATCTATGTCGTCATGCGTCACGCCCGCAAGCTCGAACAGGCGCGGTCCCACATAGTAGCCCGCCACCCGCGAAATCGGCGCGTACTGGTAGTGGAAATCGCCGCCCGGCTTCACGCCTCTACCCTGCACAGCCATGATGTACGCTGGCGGATGCCGCAAATCCTTCGCTCGCTCCGCCGATGTAACGATGATGCAGGTCGCATTGTCAGTCTCGAGGCAGCAATCCAGCAGGTGCGCGCACGGCTTCACGATCCAGCGCGAATTCACCACATCGTCCACCGTAACGCGCTGCTTCATCAGCGCCTTAGGGTTGTTGCTCGCGTGGTTGCTGTGCGTAACCTTGATGTTCGCCAGGTCTTCGCCCGTAACGCCGTACTCCATCATGTGCCGCGTGAATGTGAACGCAAAGCTCTGCACCGCGCTCGCCACGCCGTAAGTGCGCCTCAAAAGGTCCGACCCGCCTATTGGCGCGGCCGCGCGCGCTCCCGTGCCGCCGATCCGCACCTGCGAGTACCCGTTCATCGCGCGGAATATCGCCACCGTATCGCACATGCCGGCTTCGATAGAGCCAATGGCAAGCCCGATGAGCGCCTCAGTGCTCGAACCGCCGCCGGAGCAGTCCATGTAGAAATTCAGACGCATCCCCAGGTCATACATCATCGTCGTCGAAGGCGTCGAATCGCCCCCATGATAGCTCAGCATCCCGTCCACATCCTGCGGCGTCAGCCCCGCGTCATAGATGGCGTTGCGTATTGCCTCCACGCCCAGCGCCCGCGTGCTGCGCCCCGACGCCCGGCTATACTCCGTCTCTCCGACGCCAACAATTGCGTACTTGTCTTTCAGTCGTCCTTCCATTTATAGCCCTCCTGTAGCATCCTCAAACAACGCCGTAAGTATCGCCTGTTCAAGGATGATTGGCAAGTGTGGCTCCACCCCTAAGAGGCGGATAAGTCTGAGAAGGGAATTGTCGGTTGACCTCACATCAATCTGCCTCAACCGACATTGCCCACACGCACCTGGACAGTCTTCACAATTAACAACTCAAACGCAAACCCTTGGGTGTATGAGAAAGCCCCCTTAGTTGTGAATAGACAGAAGTAAATACAACGATTATTTGTCTTTATATAACAGCAATGTATTATATTTCAAAAAGGGTGTGATAAATACTTGACAGCATAGCATAAGCGTGTCATGCTTTTTCTCGGCAATCTTTGAGGTGATCAAGTACCCGTTGAATGACAGGTTTGGGCGTGCAGGGATGGGCATCTTCGGTGCCAAGCGGATTCTGATCACCTCAAAGATCCGCCTACGCAGGAATCGTCGTGAAGAGGGGAATCTCCAGGGCATTCGACTGGCAGGCGAGGCACTCGGCATCCGGCACATCACCATCCAGCCCGAAGTGTCGGAGTCAGGCTGAACCAAGAACCACCACATCGACCACCTCGAAGCCACGGAACTCGCCAGGACCTAGTTCATGTAGGTGGGCCACCGCAACACTTCGAACCGAAAGCCGAAGAATTCATCACCAACTCCGGCGCGAGTGTGCTACCCAGCCAGGTGCACTCGCGCCTTCTGCCAAACTGATTGCACAGAGTCATTCTGCGACCAGGGTCTTTCGGTTATGTTTTTCTTTGTCCTGTCATTCCGAGCGAAGCGAGGAATCTGAAATCGCTGACTATGCTCAACCTTGTTTTCCCACAGCGATTCTAGACACTTCACTTCGTTCAGGGTGCCTACCGAAAAACCCTGATTCTGCGACCATGCGTTTGCGGAAGACCTCCTGGCGACATACAATAAGCGCCATCAAATCGGCGGAGGCGCGGGGTAATGACTGAATTGCTTACCATCGTCGGCATAATCGTTATTGCATCTGGGCTGGGAGTCGCCGTCTGGTCATTCATGGACACGCGCCACAAGTACGGCAACCGCAAGAGCGGGGTAGGCAACTAGACACGAATACATCTCGCCATACCGATAACGCAGCCCTTTAATGCGCTCTCAACGCCTTGATAACTGGCTGCCAATCACATAACATAGAAGAGCATAGGCTGGTTACTGCGTAGCGGGGGCCAGCCTTTTAATTTAATCGGAGAAAAGACTATATGCCCGAACAATTCAACCCTTTCAAGCGGCTACACAATAATGTCAGTCTAGTAATTGAGAAATCCCGTGAATTTGGCTTCTCAACTGACACGTCAGCCCAAGATGTTTGGGTATTGGTGTTGAGCTTAGATGAATTAGGATTTCTGCAAAAATTGCATGAGTTGATGTCAATCGTTGACTCATGCGAACAGACAGTGAAGCAGGAACCGGCAATAGACCAGGAGTTGTACCTGAAAAGAATACAAGCATCGAAAAAAGGCTTATGAGAACATATCGTTGCGCGGCGGCGAAGAAGTCATATCAGAAGAAAACTTGACAGGTCTGCAAGCGGATGTTGAGGACATCATCAACAAAGTCGTGGATTCTGAGCTTGAAGATGAGATAAAGCGTGTCTTGTATGATGGACTTGAGTCTGTGCGAAATGCCCTATTAAACTACCAAATGTTTGGTGCTGAAGGCATTAGACAGTCTCTGGATAGGAATTTCGCTTTACCATTCAGATACAGTGACGAATTCGCAAGAGCTTCTGGGAGCGACGAAGGGAAGCAGATAGTTTCCGTTTTCTTTGGCTTTCTGAAAAAGGTGAACACAACCATATCAACCGTACTAAAAATCAAGCAGATTTCAGGGCCAGCCATTGACCGCATGCTCGAAAGCGGTGGCTAAGTGTCTGCTTAATAATCGGTACTCAACCCTAAATCTATCGCGTTCAAAGGAGCAACGCCATTGTCGTCTGAAAACTCCCCCAACCACCTCTACTTCGGCGACAACCTCGACATCCTGCGTCAGCACATCGCCGACGAAGGAGTTGACCCGATATGACTCGGTCCGCAGTTCAACTCCAGCGCCTCGATTGCTTAAGGTTACAAGCCACGAAACACCCACATACCCATCCACCGCCGCAACGAACCCATCCCTCTCCCCATCCCCAATCCACGCGCTCCTAATTGCGTTTCGGGCCAGTTGCGCGACCTGCTCCCTCGTCAGCCCCACCGCCTGCTGCGTGTTCAACAGCACCTCGCTCAGATAGTAGCTCCGCATATACGCTGGGTCGTCCGTGTTCACCGTAACATTCAGCCCAAGTTCCAGCGCCCTCTTCAGTTCTCGCGCACGTCGCGGCTCAGGACTGCTCGGATTGCATGTCGTGCAGAATGTCAGGCACATTTGCCGACGCCGGACATCATCGATCAGCCCTTCGTCGTCCAGCACATGGTAACCGTGGTCAATCCTGTCCACACCAATCACGTCGAGACACTGCCGGATATGCTCCACCGAGTTCTCCTGAAGATGGTCGCAGTGCATCGTCATATTGTAGCCTTCGGCTCGCGCCCGCTCGAACACTTCGCGGAACTTCACCGGCGGGTTGCCCTTCTCGTCTGAGTCCAGCCCCACGCCCACGATCCAGTCTCGATACGCCAGCGACTGCTCCAGCGCCTCCATAGCCGACTCCGCGCTCATATCCCGCAGTATCCCCAGTATCAGCTGCGAGCGAATGCCAAGCTCATCCTGCGCCATCTCCTGAGCCCGCCGAATGCCCCTGATGACCGTGTCGAATGCAATTCCCCTGCTCGTATGCGCCTGAGGATCGAAGTGCATCTCCGTATAAACCACATTCTGCGCGTGAACCCGCTGCAAGTAGGCGTATGTAAGCTCGAAGAAGTCCTGCTCCGTCCGCAGCACATCCATGCCCGAAAAGTAAAGCGCGAGAAACGAGGACAGGTCCTGATAAGCGTATGAAGCCGCAAGCTCATCCGCAGTCCGATACGGCAGTTCAACTCCATTGCGCTCCGCCAGCCGCACCCTCAACTCCGGCTCCAGCGTCCCTTCTACATGCACATGCAGCTCGGCCTTCGGCATCCCTCGTATGAAAGCATCCATATCGGCTTCAGACATAGTTGCGTCCTTTCCAAGAAAGATGTCAGAGAGCCACGTCCTACTTCTTGCCCCGACTGCTGACTGCTGACCGCTGACACCTGATAGCTATCTCACTGCGCCGTCAGCCCCCCGTCCATCACCAGAGGCGTGCCCGTAACGAACGATGCCTCATCCGACGCCAGAAACAGCGCGCCATAAGCAATCTCGCGCGGGTCAGCCACCCGCTTCATGAAGTTCGACGACCCCGCCTCAGCCAGAAACACCTCCCGGTCCGCGCCCACGAACTGCCGGTGCCGCTCCGTCGCAGGCGTCAGCACCGATCCGGGACACACGCAGTTCACGCGGATGTTGTGCGGCGCAAGATCCATCGCAAGGCAGCGCGTCAGCTGCATCACCGCCCCCTTCGACGCGTTGTACGGGATGAACCCCGGCTGCGCGATGAACCCGCTCACCGACGCCAGATTCACGATGGAACCGCCGCCAGCAGACTTCATGTGCGGCAGAACATGCTTCACGCAATACGCCTGTCCAATCACATTCACGCCAAAGACCCGCGCCCAGTCCGCGTCAGTGATGTCCTCAATCTCCCCGAACACGAACACAGCGGCGTCATTGACCAGTATGTTCACCGACCCATAAGCGTCAACCGCCGCCTGCACCATCGCCTCCACATCCGCCTCCTTGGACACATCGGTCGCCACAAACTGCGCCTCGCCGCCCGCAGCTCTGACGCTCGCCAGCGTCTGCTCGCCGCCCGCAGCGTCGATGTCCGCGATAGTCAGCCGCGCCCCTTCCTCCGCGAACACCTCGCATATCGCGCGCCCAATCCCTGACGCGCCACCCGTAACTATCGCCGTCTTGCCCTCAAGCCTCATAACACACTCCAACCATCGACTATCTGCCAGAATACTGATTAACTGACATACCGACTAACCGACCTACTCCAGATGAAACACCTCTTCCAGCTCCACCATCATAGAATCGGGATGCGCTCCCTCCGGTATTTCACCCTCCAATGTCTCAAAAAAGGGCGACATCATATCCTGCCATCGCCTGTTCGCATCCTCTTTGGACATACCTTCCAGCGCAGCCGCGAGAGCTAATATCAGAAGTTGTGGAAATTGAAAAGGCGCAGGTAAGAGAAAGGGCGTATCCTCCAGGTATCACAAACCGTCGATGAGACGAAAAACTGGAGGAGTACGCCGTGAGGGAAGTATATCAGAACGAAGAAGAGGCGAACGTAGTTGACGACACGCTGGAAGCGATGGTCAGGGAAGGGGCGAGAAGGATGCTCGCGGCGGCACTCGAAGAGGAGGTGAGCGGGTTCCTGGGCAGGGACCGCTATGAGCGGGGCGAGGAGTTCCGCGGATACAGGAACGGTTATCACCGCAGCAGGGAACTGACGGTGGGAGTCTCAGCTGTGGAGGTGAAGGCGCCGAGGGTGTCGGACGTGCCTGCTGAGGTGGCTGGTGGTGGGTTCGAGTCGAAGATAGTCAGGCGATATGAGCGCACGAGTCGTCAGACGCAGGATCTGTTTCGGAAGTTGTACTTGGAGGGATTGTCCACCGGAGACTTTGAGCCTGTGTTTCGTGAGTTGGTGGGAGAGACTGCGGCATTGAGTCCGAACACGATCGTGAGGTTGAAGAGCAAGTGGGAGTCGGAGTATCGGGCGTGGTGTAGCAGGAAGTTGGACGAGTGCAGGTACGCCTACATCTGGGCGGACGGAGTGTACCTGGGAGCCGGAGTGGACAGGGAGAAGACTGCGCTGCTATGCGTGGTGGGGGCAAGGGAGGACGGGGCGAAGGAACTGCTGGGTATGGAGCTTGGCTATCGTGAGAGTACGGAGAGTTGGTCTGGTGTGCTGAGGAGCTTGAGGGATCGGGGTCTGAGTGCGCCGCTATTGGCGGTGGGAGACGGTGCGCTGGGTCTGTGGGCTGCGCTCGATGCGGTGTTTCCGACGACCGGTCATCAGAGGTGCTGGAACCACCGTGCGCTGAACGTGCAGGCGAAGTTGCCGAAGGCGCTGAACTCTGAGGCGCGCAGGCAGTTGAGGGAGATGTCGTATGCGCCGACGCGAGTGGAGTGCGAGCGCTTGAGGGACGAGTACGTCTCCGATCTGAGAGCGGATGGTCGCTCAGATGCCGCCGATACGGTGCTTCGGGACTGGGAGTCGTTCGTGAGCTTCTATGACTTCCCGGTCGAGCACTGGGTGCATCTGCGGACGACGAATCTTCTGGAGTCGGTGTTCAGCGCTGTGAGGTTGAGGACGGACGCCACTCGGCGGATGAAGCGTCGCGACAGCGCATTGTACCTTGTGTCCAAGGTGTCGCTGAGGCTGAGTGAGCGCTGGCGTCCGCTGAACGGAGGCAGAAACCTGATGGGCTTGCTGATAGATGGAGCGTGGTTCGAGGACGGTATCTTAACCGAGCTGCCGGTGAGCGGCGAGGGGGACGTCGCCGCTTGATGAGCTAAACCACCTGGAGGCAATTTCCACAACATTTGACACAAGCTCATGCAAACATTCGGAGTGGGCGATTGAACACAATTGATTGACGCGCCAAAATCCTTCAATTGAAAAGCGGCTCTGCTATACTTGATTTCGGAGTGTAGGGTGGCTATGGTGCACCGCTTTGTCGTGCAATAGAATACCGCATTTCCTTGCATTTTCTCCCGCCTACAATACTTACAGATCGTCCTAAAATCGAATGGTTTTCGGTTACAATGCAAGCACTTTTCGGAAACTTCCTAACAGTTTTGGGTTAAACAGGATGTCCGTCGCTTCAACGTAACCTCCACATCGCCGAGATAGTGGCATTTGCACATAGGACCTGAAGTACATTGAGAATCAAAAGCATCCATCTGTCTGACTATAAGCGGTTTACGGATCTGACAATTTCTGACATTCCGAACACCGCTCGTTTAGTGGTATTGATTGGCCCGAATGGGTCTGGGAAATCGTCTCTGTTTGATGCATTTCTGTTGAAGTCATGGGGTTCGAGGAGTAACTATGCTCTGTCAGGCAATAGGGAGTACGAAGGTTACTACAGGAAGACTCTACATGCAGAACGGGATTCAACGGGCAGATTGGCAGACTCAATAGATATCGAGTGTCACGCGGATGGCACGCTCACCAGAGATGAATGGGCGACAGCCTTCAATATACGATCCGCGTACAGAAATGAGGCGGACTTCAGAGTCAACGCGCTACAAGCTGTTCAGCGATCTCACGAGGCCCCCAGGTTTCAGCGCATTATTGACCAAGACCAGTCAGTCTCCGACAATTACAGGAGACTGGCGTGGAAGCGAATGTCGGATCTCGACAAAGACGAGCCTGGCAGCACCAGGTTTGATCAGTACCGGCGTGAATCTCTGGCGGATTTGCAGAACGCCTTGAGAGAGCTGTTCACAGACCCTGGCCTTGAGCTTCAAGACTTTGGAGGAATACAGGATTCTGGTACATTTCGATTCTCCAAAGGGGAAGCAAGGGACTTTCATTACAAGAACTTGTCTGGTGGAGAAAAGGCAGCATTCGACCTTCTTCTAGATATTTTCGTGAAGCGTTCTGAATACAAGGATGCGATCTATTGCATCGATGAGCCGGAAGCTCACATCGCTACATCGTTGCACGGCCCCCTGCTCATGGTCGTGCTCGGACTTATACCTGAGGCGTCGCAACTGTGGATTGCGACACATTCCGTTGGATTCGTGAGACAAGCGTTTGAACTGATGAAGATAGAAGGCAATGTCGTCTTCTTGGATTTTTCAGGCCATGATTTTGACCGGCCTGTGGTGTTAAGGCCACAGGTTCCAGACCGAGCGTTTTGGCAAATGACATATCAAGTAGCGCTCGACGACATTTCTGATCTAATAGCTCCGGAGAACATCGTCATATGTGAAGGGGACAAAGATGGTGCTGACAAGGGATTTGACGCTGCCTGTTACAACAAGCTCTTCTCCGATGATCACCCTGAGACTCTATTCATCTCGTATGGAAGTGCCAGCGAGGTTGCCAACAGCACTACTCTGATGAACATACTCGGGGCTGTCACAAAGGGCGTCAATGTGCGAAGGCTCATTGACCGAGACGACATGACTCATGCTGAAAGAGACAGCAAAATCCGAGATGGACTGCGTGTCCTGAAGCGACGAGAGTTAGAGAATTACCTCTATGACCCAGAGGTATTGCGAACATTCCTCAAGAAAAAAGGCATGGACTGTCTTATGGAGTCAGTCCTAAACAGACGCAAAGATTTGCTGGATAATTCGTCGATGCCCAATGACGTGAAGAGCGTTAGTCGGGAGCTATTTCAGTATATCCGGCTAGAGACGCGCATTCCTGATCTTGGCAACAAGCGCGACGAATTCGCACTGGAACATCTGATACCAGCGGTTATGGAGACGCCTAGCGTATTTGAAGAGCTAATGGACGCCATCTTCTAGTATATTTCGATTGACTACTTACCCTACAGGTGAACTCTTCCAATACCGACTGGCTTTAAATTGCGAGCTCTGGTTGGGGTAAGGTTGATATTCTGAAATTTGAGCGAGGGTTGGTGGCTGAAATTTTCGGTTTGTAACTGCACTTAGATTCTGCAGAAGGGGGAGTGTCGTGAACGAGCATTCAAGTCTCAACGAAGAGTCTTCCGCAGTTCAGTCCCACTTGGACATATTGCAAGGGGTCATTCAGAGGATGGCTGAGAACAGCCGCTCCTGCAAGGTCTGGAACATAACCCTGGTTTCGGCGGTCCTGGTCTTCGTCGCGCGTCTAGACAAGCCCGAATATGTGCTGATTGCCCTATTCTCCACGATTCTGTTTCTTATTCTCGATACCTACTATCTGGCGCTGGAGAGAGCATTCCGCCGATCCTATGACGATTTCGTGCGGAAACTGCACGGGGGCAGTCTGACTTCGTCGGACCTGTTCACAGTGGCTCCAACCGGTTCGGTGCCGGGACACTTCCTGTCAAGCCTGCTGTCCTTTTCGATATGGCCGTTCTATCCTATGATTGTAATCATGACGATTATCATCTGGCGGCTGCTGGAGTAGTGGAGTCGTCGCAAGGAGAGCAATATTGGCGAATCCCACAAGACGAAAGGTTTTCATTAGCTACCACGACACTGACGAGGACCGGGATTACAAGAACCGATTCCTGCAAAAGGCGAGCAATTTCATCATCGACAAGTCGGTGGATATCGGTGACGTAGATGACACGGGTCTGAAAGTAGAGACAATTCGCCAAAAGATACGGGACGACTACATCCGCGACGCGACGGTGACTATTGTCCTCATTGGCCCCTGTACCTGGCAGCGAAAGCATGTGGACTGGGAGATTGCTTCCAGTCTGAGGGCTACAAGGTTAAATTCAAGATGCGGACTGCTGGGCATTCTGCTGCCCACTCATCCCGACTACGATAGAAAGACCTTGAATCTCCGCCGCATTCCTCCACGATTAGTCGACAATTGTGGTGAGAGCGATCCATACGCCGTCGTGTATCGGTGGCCTAGGTATCGCGCTGAGCGACGACTGCGAGAGTGGATTGAGCGAGCGTTTGTAAGACGTAAAGGGACACCACCGAACAACGGCCTGGTGCACTTCGGCCGCAACAGGAGCGGCAGATGTCATCAGGGATGGAAGGATGGAAATAAGGTAGAGACGCTGCGCTTAGTGGACAACGTTTACCTGTGAAGGCAGCCAAGAATCCATACCATTTAGGTATTCCTGCCTAAGGTAACCGCCATAACTGCAAAATACCACATGTCCAGTGCATTGATATGGGCAGTCGTCTTTCAAGACTCAGCGTCTGAATATGGACGTCACCTAAGATCAACTTCCCATGATACAAACAAATACCTAGCCGACAATATCTTGCCGGTCGTGACTATACCGGATATAGACGCGTTTGACAGACACGCTAGAGAATTGGCCGCCCACGCACATTGACAAACCCCTGCCGATATAACCGACTATCGACGTTATTCTCGACCCGTCAGTTCCGTCAGTCTTTCAGATGTACAGAGCTCTAACGAGGCAAGAAAGTGCCGCATTTCCTTCCATCCCCGCATACAATCCGTGCTTGGCACGCCGCATTATAGTCGGCGACCCACCAGTGACCCGCAAGGCAACATCGCAGAAATTCTCGCAACGATAACCGGGTGTCAGACGCCACTGTCAGACAATCGAGCAGCCTACACGGTACAATTTGGCTTAGCTCCGCCTGTTGTTGCTTAGCGATTCCGTCCATGCTAACTGCTGAGCGAAAATGTCCACATGATGGAGCATGTGAGATTGACTCAGCAAGAACAGGCAAGACTTCAGGTACTCAACAACTTACTGGCTGGATATATGACGACGGAGCAGGCAGCGATACTGATGGGACTGAGCGCACGCCATACCAGGCGCATACTGGCGGCATACAGGGAGAAGGGAGCAGCCGCAATAGCTCACGGCAACAGAGGTCGCAGCCCTGCCAATGCTACACCGAGCACACTGGCGATCGAAGCAGTACGTCTGGCTCGGACCAGATACGCCGGAGTCAACCACACGCACCTGAGCGAGTTGCTGAGGGAGCGAGAGGGTATAGACATCGGTCGCGACACGTTACGCAGGATACTGACTAATGCCGGAGTGAACAGCCCACGCAGACGTCGGCCACCGAAACACCGGGTTCGGCGGCAGCGTATGCCGCGTGAGGGTATGCTGATACAGGTAGACGGCAGCTACCACAGATGGCTTGGGAAAGACGGACCGCAGTTCACATTGCTGCTGGCGATTGACGACGCCACCGGGATCGTTGTCAACTCCCTGTTCTGTGAGCTGGAGAACACCCACAGCTACTTCTCGCTCCTCGATGGACTAATAAGGCGCTGCGGCATACCGATCGCGCTCTATTCAGATCGGCATGCCGTATTCAAGTACACTCCACCGTCGGAAGCTGCCGGTGCTCCAACCCAGTTCAGTCGTGCGATGGACGAGCTTGGCGTACAGCTGATATTCGCTCAATCACCTCAGGCCAAGGGTCGTGTAGAACGCGCCGCGGGAACGTTCCAGGACAGGCTCGTTACGGAGCTGCGCCTTGCGGGCGCGACAACCATCGACGATGCGAACCGCGTGCTGGAGGGCTTCCTTCCACGCTTCAACGGACGCTTCAAGGTACCTGCGCGGGAGTCGGAAGCCGCCTATCGCGCTGTGGACGAAGGGGTGCGTCTGGATCGTGTTCTGTGCTTCAAGTACCGGCGCACAGTCGCCAGGGACAACACGGTCAGATACCGCTGGCGCACCCTGCAACTGCTGCCCTGCACGGACCGGCCGAGCTACGCCGGGGCAGCCGTGAATGTGCTTGAAGGACTAGACGGACGGCTGGCAGTGCAACACGAAGAACGTATCGTCCCCTCACAGGAGGCGCCACCACGCCCCAGTGTCCTTCGGGGCTTCACCAAGAGAACCACACACTCACCCATTATCAATCAGCCCACCAACGGTCTGGGCAGAAAATGGGCGGCCAAACTGGCGACTCTGGACACCAACCACGATGCTGAGCATCCCATCGCCACCTCCGGCCGCGACGGTGCTGGAAGAGTTCGTAAAACTGCGTCGCTGCGACGCAGGAAGCCCACGCCGCTACAGACGGCCAGGTGGAAAGCGGTGCAGAAGGCAAAGCGCAAGGGACTGTCCATTCGTGGAACCGCCTGGGAACTGGGCATACACAGAGATACCGTGAAAAAGTACATGAACGCCGAGAGCCCACCTACGTCACCCGGGCGCCCGGCGTCAACGGCATTTTAGTCTGGTAACATAGCAAGTTACGGGGAGGACATTGTATCTTTGACATGTATGGGATAATCCCCTAACGAAGCAGGTTCCGAGTGCGGCAGACCGACATGACATTGGTCGTAGGAGGCCGTGGAAAAGCGAGGGTCGTCGCACTCATTCCAGAAGAGCCCGAACGGTTGCCCGGGCTAACCAAGCCCGTATCTGCAAGGCAGGGTCAGTATGAAGGAGGCGAGTATGTCTCAGGAACCAACTTATGTCGGCATTGATGTATCCAAGGAGCAGGTAGATGTCGCGGTACGCCCCACTGGTAGAAGCTGGAGCGTGTCCTACAACGGAGCCAGCGTCGATGATCTGGTTACACAACTTAAGGTTCTCAAGCCGGCAGGCGTGATTACGGAGTCCACCGGCGGTCTGGAACTTCCCTTGGTAGTAGCTCTGGCCGCGGCATCGCTGCCAGTTGCAGTCGTCAATCCCCGCCAGGTGCGCGACTTCGCCAAGTCCACCGGGCAGTTGGCGAAGACTGACCGGCTGGATGCACATGTGCTGGCGCACTTCGGTGAAGCAGTACGACCGGCGATCCGTCCACTGAGGGATGCTGATACTCGGGCACTCGGGGCAATGCTGGCGCGCAGGCGGCAGGTGTCGGGCATCTTGGTTGCTGAGAAGAACCGCCTTGGCCGCGCCACTCCAGAAGTCCGCCCTCGCTTAGAGGCCCATATCAGCTGGCTGAAGCAGGAGCTAGACGACCTGGACACAGACCTGCGACAGAGGATACAGCACAGTCCTGTATGGCGTGAGAAGGACGACCTGCTGCGCAGCGTACCCGGCGTGGGACCGCAAGTGTCGCTGACACTGCTCGCGTATCTGCCGGAACTGGGCACGCTGAACCGCAAGCAGATCGCCGCTCTAGTCGGTGTGGCGCCTTTCAATCGTGACAGCGGTCCATATCGAGGCAAGCGTTCCGTGTGGGGCGGTCGAGCTACGGTGCGCTCTACGCTGTATATGGGCGCACTGGTGGCCAGCCGGTACAACCCGGTGCTACGCGACTTCTACCAGCGGTTGCTGAAAGCCGGCAAGCCGAAGAAAGTGGCTCTCACTGCCTGCGCGCGCAAGCTACTGACAATCCTCAACACTATGGCAAGGACGGGTGTTCACTGGGATCCGACCACTCTCAGGCCTTGACATTTAAGACGGTTGCTTTTCCCTTAGCATTTAAGCGGACATAATCCCTCAGCAGCGACACTCCGCCTCTTACGCTCAATTGGTGTCGCATAGTCAACGCTTGCGCCACCTGGGTTACCGTAATTCAGCGATCATCTTCTTCCCAAGGGCATGCAACAGTATTTTCCTCAATGCACCTGAAAGTGGTCATAGCGCATCCTTGAGGGCCCTCACCTGCTCTTCTGTGTAGTGTTTCCGAATGTTTTTAGCCACGCGGTCGATGTCACTGATGAGCCCTACGGACTTCTGACGGGGTCGATATATACCAGCCTCTCGTGCCGCCTCCGCGACAGTCTTGAACTCCCCATTCATCATGCGCCTGTGTATCTCAGGATGGTCACGGGCGATACGAGCGACGAGATACCTCGCTCTGTTGCTCCCTCGTTCAAGGTGCCCAAGGGCACCTTGGTCGCCGTTCCGCCGATCTCCCCCGTGCGGTTTCAGAGGAATCGACTCCGCAGCGAGGGCCGAGAGTTTAGCGTTGGCGTATTCCTCGTCACCGACCTCGAGGGCCTTGAGCATCGCCTCTTTCGAGCCATAGGGGTTATCAGGCGGCACCTTTTCCCAAATGGCATGGTCCTCGGCCTCACGCCATATCCGAACGTAGGCGTCGAAACAGATTTCAAGGTTCTCCCACATGAACTGCAGAGCCGTTATTGTTTGCCAACTCCAAGACGTGCTACCGGGAGTCTTATTTGCGCGGTTCCCAACAAGAGCCTGTTCACGCTCAGTCAACGCGGTCATTCGTGCCTCCTCATTTGGTCGGCCTTCATGTCTTTGAGCATCCTGTTGAGTAGGTCTAATTCCACATCTTCAAGTTTGATGTTCCACGGAATACCCAAGCGGTTTCTGTACTTGGTTTTAACCCCCTTTAGTGCCGCAATGTACTGCTGATCGCCGCGTCGATAGCCTCGACCTAGAATCTGGGTGGTTATCCGCTTGCTCAAGCTGTCTATTTTCTTCCGCAACCTCTCGTGTTCCTTGCTGAGATTGCGCACGGAGACCGGGGTGGGCGTGGAATCACTAGCTTCGGTTTTGGGAATGCCATCACCGTTGAGACTTGGAACATTTACACCTGCGCTAGTAAGGGCAGTGTCGATTGCTTTGGCGAGGTCGGGCTGGGTTCGCGTCTTCGTGAGTTCCGGTATAGCCGCATAGAAGGCATCGGTGATCGGCAGCGTCGAGCCTAGGGATGTTTGCAACTTCGAATCTTGGACTTCTTCGGGGTCGATCACCCGTTTGGCAATCACTTCATCGGGGAGCACATACTGAGTATCGTCGCTCTCTCCGATTCGGACAGTCCTAACGTACTCCAAGTCTTCTCTCGTGGAGCCTCCTCCTTGGTCTCGAATGAAATGCTCGTAGAGTCGCTTTCCAATTATGTCGTCCGGTGTGATGTAGTCGGCATGGTAATTGATGTCCCATTCGTTTCCCGTGATCGCTCGACGATCCCAAACGGTGGCGATTCGAGTCACCCGCTGAATGAACGCATTGAGGGTTCGGACGTTGCTGAGATCTAGGCAGACCTTCAATCTTTCACAGTCGACTCCCAGGCCCGCCATTTGCTTCACGATCATCACGTCGATGTCCGTCTGCTGGACAAACCGCTCAATGGTCTTGTCCGCCTGCCTGGTGCTAGACGTGGCGATCTCGATGTTGAAGTTCGGTGACAGCCTTTCGATTGCCGCTTTCACGTCCTGAGCGTGTCTATTGTCCTGTTCGTCCCCGGGTTTGTCGTTTCCGACAAACACAATGGCCGCTGTCACAGGCTCTTCCTTCTGGCGCACCGTCAGCATCCTGACTAGAATTTCGCAAGCTTGGTTGATGATCCGAGGCTTGCGGAGTTCGACATCCAGCACCTTGCCTGACTTGTCCGCAGGTAGCTTCGATAAGACACGCTCCAGCTTGACCTCCCCTGTCAGCGAGTCGATCTCCTCAACCTCGACATCAAATGGGCGTCTCGTTATGTCACAAAGCACGGGAGGATCTTGGGTCGCCCACGCTTCCCGAAAGGTCGTGGTATGGTGAGCCTTGAGCTTGTAAATTTGCCGCCTTCCCTCAAACACATCCCATAGTTCAGGATCGTCCGCGCTTCTCCGCCGCCTAATCACTCTGTCAACATCCACCCGTTCAAGCTCAAAGCCTGGTATTTGCTCCCGATCTGTCCTGAATGGCGTGGCGGTCAACAGGACAACGAACGCACCTGCTTTCGCCAGTTCATTCACGCAGCGACCCCATTCGTTCTCCGTGCTACCTGTGTGAGCTTCATCGACGAACACCAGAGGGGGAACCCCATACCGGTACTTCTCACTGTCGACCCAGTCGACGAGCAGATCCTTGTAGCGCTGAGCCATCTGAATGGTCATAGAGACAAAGAGTGAATTGTGGCGGGGGAATGGCGGTGTCGGCGCTCTTGTGGCTTCTTCAATTGCAATAGGCTGAGAACCAACCGAAAGATTGTACCTAGCGGCCGATTTCTGCCACTTGCCTCCGTCAACAGCCTGGGCACGGAGGTAATTGTTGGGAACCAATATGAGGGCACGGCTGATGTAGGTAGGAATCAGCATCAAAGCGGAGACTCTCATAACGTCGGTCTTACCATATCGCGTCGGCAGTACGATAGCGGTATGGGAGTTTTCGGTATGACCAGCACGGACACGCTCCACTATCTTGGCCACAGCAAGTCTTTGGCCCGGCCTGAAATTGGATTGGTCGATTCTTGTATCCATCCGCATCCCTTTTCTGGTATTGCAGGTAGGACAGAGGGCCTGCATCTCATAAACGTTCGTTCGGTGGCTAGCAGAATAGGGAACGATGTGGTCGGCGTGCCAACCGGGGCGGAGCACCTCGCCGCATATTTGGCAACGCCCACCTGCTGCCTCGTAAAGTGCAGCGCGCAACCTCGGTGATCGCAGGAATCTACGGTCGGCCAGATCGTGCTCCTTTCATGCTGTTAACATGGATAGGATAGCACCGAACCATCTAGTCAACAACAGAACCTAGAGTTGAACGGCGTTCGTCTACATATGATTAGACCAACATCTCCGCTCCAAAGCCGCAAAAGGCGTCCTTTGGCATGTTGCAGGTAATGAATCAAAAATCTGAAGGTCAGGGATCCTGTCGCAGCGCGGGCTAGGACCGTCCAGCTCGCAGTCCAGGCGAAGCCCTTGAATCGCCCCGGTGGAGACAGGAAGAGGGATCAAAGTGATGTACATAACTTTGGTCATAGAGGCACCAGTCCCGAATATCTCGTCGCCCGGATTGCCCGGGACCACGCCGACATTTACGAGCGTATGCAGAACGGCGAGTTCAAGAGCGTTGCGGAGGCTGCAAGAGCGGCAGGCATCCTGAAGACGCCACCTAGGCGGGTCGGACTGCTGCCGGATGTGAACCGGGTAGCCGCAAATATCAGGAAGCACTACACACCCGAACAGGTACGAGCCCTAAAGGAAGCGCTATAAGGCGACTGCCATGCCAAATCAGAAAAGAGAACGGGGACGGCCGCCGAAATATTCCCACCCTGAACCTATCGACGCAGATCCCCAAACCATCGCCGAGGTCGTCTTACGAGCGCAGCATAAAACCGTCTAGCGATATGAGCAAGAAACTGGCCGAGAGCGACGGCGGACGCCTGCCTAGTCCCTTCGCCTATTTAGTACACGGGTGCACAAATCCAATGACAAAGAACTTCACTGCGAGACACACAAACGATACTGTGGCCAGGACGAATCTACTATGCCAAAATCCGCTGCACCCGCATCATTGCGGCCGTGACGTTTATGCGATATTGGACCATCTCCCTGGTGACCTCGTATCTGGCCGCCGCCTCAGGCATCGACCATCCACACCGAACGATCTGAAGCGCGGCTTCCTCAGGTACCAACAGAGCACCACTCAGCCAGTTCGCCTCTGCTTCGACGTCACTATCCTATACACGATGCCCTAGACCATCAACTGCCGATACAGGAGTATACTGAAGGAAACCACGTGTGTTTCTCCCCCTAAGCCACTGGATAGTAACCTGATAAGCAGTTAGTCCGCGGCGAATGTCATGTTGCGCATGGGCGAGAACTTGCGGTGCTGCTGGGTTACCAGGCTATTTGACATATGCACATAGAGCATAGTGGTTTCCACTTTAGTATGCCCCATAATGTGTTGAAGTGAGGCAACGTCGCCGCCGTTGACCATGTATTGGACTCCAAAAGTATGCCGCAATGTGTGAGGGCCAATCTTGGGCGGACTAAAGCCTGCACGTCGCATGCAGGCCCTAACGATCCCCTGGATTCCCGATCGGCTAAGTGGCCGCCGTCTACCTATCCAGAACCCCCTCTTGTTGCACTGTCGCAGGAGAAGTTCGTAGACGCCTGGTGAAATTGGAACAACACGCTCACCAACCTTGCCATTCACCGTTAGTCCGTCTGGTCTGGCGTTATTGCGTGTCAAAGAGGCTAACTCTCCGACCCTTAGACCGGTGTCAAGCAACACTACTAGCACGGCGCGGTCCCGCTCACTCGTCGCCGCCATGAGTAGCCGCTGTGTCTCCTTTTCGCTCAGCACTCTCGGCATGTTGGGCCGCTGGCGCGGAATTGGCATTTTCGCCACCGGATTGGACTCGCAAAGGTCTTCCTCTTGCAACCACGCCCAGAAGACGCGCAGCCGGTTCCGGATAGTCATTTGGGACGCTGGTGCGAGATTGGAGTGCTCGTTGAATAGGAACTGCAATTCACGCCGGGTTGTAGGGAGGTTGGTGGGGAACTCCATTTCTAACTTTGTGAGGACCCACTGGTAGAGGAGGATCGTGTCCTCTGACAGCATACTCTCCCGACGGCTCAAAAGGAATAGTTGTACCGATTCACTCGTGCGCATGCTTCACCTCACAATGCTTTCCAGCGGCAAAAGATGCGGCATCTAAGACTTCCGCCACATCCATCATCAGCGTCCCCGTAGCGATATACCACAGAGGTCGCCATTTACCCGTGAGTCGGGGTTATCAAGATGCGAAGCACCGACTGAGCCGCTTTCGGCAGTCAACCGATGCACCACAGAGGCCGCGATTTACCCGTGAGGGGTTATCAAAAAGCGAAGCACCCACCGAGCCGTTCTCGGGGAAGGACCCGCCAAGGAGTTCTCGGGAGTCAAACTAAAAATACAAAAATGGCATTCGAGGAGGCTAGGTTGTGTTGACATTTCATTTCAGCCACATAAGAGTGCCGACAAAGTGTAGGAAACCAAGGTACATCTTCGCTAACTTGTCAAACCGGCTGAAAATATGTCGATAATGCTTCATCTTATTTATGTAACACTCAACCAAGTGGCGCTCACCGTATAGATGCTCATCGTATGGCTGAGGCTCTCTTCTACTTGAACGCGGCGGTATTACAGGCGTCGCTCCCATCTCAACGATTCGTTCACGAAACCGCTGTGAGTCATATCCGCGATCAGCTATCACATATTCACTCTCAATGCCGTCTATCAGTTCATAGGCCTGGGTGATGTCGTGTGCCTGACCCCCAGTGAGCGTGAATCTCAGTGGATTGCCCAGAGCGTCAACACTCACATGCACTTTCGTGCTGAAACCCCCTCGACTTCTACCAAGAGCCTGCGACCATTGTCCCCCTTTTTATGCGGCGCACCCGCCGCACAGGGATGCGCACGCACCGTCGTGCTGTCTATTATCAGATGCTCCATATCCGGCTCATCAGCGAAATGCTGGTGCATCTTCTCCCATATCCCCTGCTCGTTCCATCTGGAAAAGCGCCTGTACACGCTGTACCACTTGCCGTATCCTGCCGGAAGCATCCTCCACGGAGCGCCTGACCTGCTCATCCACAGAACCCCTTCTATGAATCGTTTGCAGTCCCGCTCAGACTTGACATAGACGTTGGTCTCCTCTTTCAGGAAATCGCGAATCTTTGACCACTGGTCCAGAGTTAGTTTAGATGTTGACATGCTCCAAGTTTAATACAATTGTCAACACACCCTAGTCTCAAATAGGTCAATTTTTCGGCAATTTCAAAAGCGTCCCTACGCCCCAAAGAAAGCCTTTCAACAAAGTTGAGGAAGAGTTATAATTTCTGCTGGAAATCGCCGCCGAGAGGGCCCACGGAAACCTCCAATGGCATTGAAGAGGCAAGGGGTTCGAGTCCCCTCAGCTCCACCACATCGGACTCAACATCAGGCTGGGCGGCAGTGAGGGAAGCGGCAACTTGGTTAAAGAGCTAAAAGTCGCAGTAGATTACATCTACCTGAGGTCCATCCTGCTCTGCTTGACCATTGCGAGGGACCTGCTGGGCGGAATCATAGCCATCGGCTACTTCCGGGCGGTAATGATTCTTCTGATGTCGATAACAATACTTGTCTGGTATTTCACCCTATTAGCCGCCAAGTAATGCCAGATCATACCAGCGCGTTGTGCCCCGTGATGTCCCGTCCCAGTATCAGCGTGTGAACATCGTGTGTGCCTTCGTAAGTGTCCACCGTCTCCAGGTTGAGCATGTGCCGTATGGTGGGATGCTCGAGCGTGATGCCGCTTCCTCCAAGAATCTCGCGCGCGCTTCGAGCGGCATTCAACGCAACACGCACATTCTTACGCTTCGCCATTGACACCTGCGTATGATGCATCGTGCCAGCATCCTTCAGTACGCCAAGCCTCCATGCCAGAAGCAAGCCATTGGTATGGTCCGTTACCATATCGACCAGCTTAGTCTGCACCAGTTGCCTTGACGCAATGGGCTTGTCGAATGTGCTACGGTGTTGCGAGAACGATAGCGCATCCTCATATACTGCTTCCAACGCACCCAGAGCACCCCAGGCGATGCCATAGCGCGCCTGCGTCAGGCACGATAGCGGCGCGGACAGCCCACGAGTCTCCGGCAACATCTGAGATGCAGGTATTCGCACTTCGTCCATCACTAGCTCGCTTGTTACCGATGCGCGCATGCTCATCTTGTGCTTGATGTGGTTAGCCTGAAAGCCGGGTGTATCCGTTGGCACGACAAATCCACGAACAACATCATCATCGTCTTTCGCCCAGATGATGGCTATGTCCGCTATGTTGCCGTTGGTGATCCACATCTTCACGCCGTTGAGGATGTACGACTCGCCATCCCTGCGCGCCCGCGTCTTCATCGCGCCGGGGTCGGAACCGCCGTCGTGCTCGGTCAGCCCGAAGCAGCCTATCATCTGCCCGGCGGCGAGCTGCGGCAGGTAAGTGCGCTTCTGCCCCTCAGAGCCATAGCGGTATATCGGATACATCACAAGCGCACCCTGCACGCTGGCAAAGCTGCGAAAGCCGGAGTCAATGCGCTCCAGCTCGTACATAATCAGACCGTATGCGACATTGCTGACGCCGCTCGCGCCGTACTCTGTGGGCAGATTTGCCCCAAGAAAGCCCATCTCGCCCATCTTGGGCACAAGGTGCTCCGGAAACTCGCCTTTCTCCCACCAATCCAGCACTCCGTCCGCCGCCTCAGCCTCCAGGAAGTCACGCGCCACCGTCTGCGTTTGCCGGTCCTCAGGCGAAAGCGCCTCCGTTATCTGAAAATAGTCGAGCATCGTCGTCGCAGCCCCTTTCTCGTCATTGTGTTGACAGAGTATCCGTCAGTAGTGTTAATGTTTAGCAGGCAAAAATGGTATCACAGAGCGGCGTTAAAGCGTGAGTAAAGGAGAGTTAAATGGCAGGTTATGTGATAGCGGACGTGGAAGTAACGGATGCGGAATTGTTCGAGAAGTATCGCAAGCTGGTTCCGGCCACCATCGAGGCTTATGGCGGCAAGTACATCGTGCGCGGCGGTGCATCCGAGGTCGTCGAAGGCGAAGGGACACCTCATCGCACAGTCATCATAGAATTCGAGAACTTCGAGAAGGCAAAGGCGTGGCACTCATCGGAAGAATACGCCGGCCCCAAGCAGATGCGAATCGACTCCACCAACAGCAGCGTCATCATAGTTGATGGTGTCTAGCCATCATTAGGAATTCACTCGCTTAGAACCTGTCTACGATCTCTGGAATATAATAGGTTGAGACTATTATCAGGAGGGTAATCATGTCTCATTCTTATCCCAGCGACATCAGCCAAGAGCAATTTGCCCGGATTCTCCCCTTGTTGGAGTCGGCCCGCCGCAGGACCAAGCCCCGCACCGTGGACTTGTATGATGTTTTCTGCGGGGTATTGTATCTTCTTAAAAGCGGATGCCAGTGGCGAATGCTGCCCGCAGACTTCCCCAATTGGCGCACTTGCTACAAGTATTTCCGGCAGTGGAGCGAGCGACCCGAGGCGGCTAATGAGTCCATTCTGGAGCAAGTCTTAAAAAAAATCAGTTGGCGAGGCCCGACAAAGCAATGGACGGACAGAGCGGACGACCTTCTGCATCGTGGACTCTCAGAGCGTTAAGAACACTGACAGCGCCGAGAACAAGGGCTATGACGCCGGCAAGAAGGTCTCGGGAATCAAGCGACACATCGCAGTGGACACCCAGGGGTTGCCGCATGCAATTCACGTGACCACCGCCAATGTCACCGACCGTGCCGGGGCTTTGGCGATGTTCGACCAACGAGGAGCCGACCTCAGGCAGGTGCAAAAGGTACTTGTCGATGGGGGTTATACAGGGAAGCCCTTTGCCACTGCGGTGCAAAGTCTGTTAGGAGCCTCGGTGGAAGTGGTGAAGCGCAACGAACTTCACACCTTCGTGGTTCTTCCGAAGCGATGGGTGGTAGAGCGGTCTTTTGCCTGGCTGCAAAAGTGCCGCCGGCTCTGGAAGAACTGCGAAAGAAAGCTCAATACCAGTCTGCAAATGGTGGTGCTTGCCTTCACAGCGCTAATTCTAAGAAGATCGTGAACAGGCTCTTAGAGAATTCGCGACCTCACGCGCTTGCGCCGCACCCCGTTCTGCGAACAGACTGCACGCGCCAGTATATGCGGTGGGATCGAGCAATGCCTGAATCTGCTCAGCGGTTAGACGGTCGCTGACATCGGTCTCTTCAGCGAGCGTTTCGGCGAAGGGCCTGCCCTCAATAAAAGACGCCTGCGCCGCTTCGTACACGGCGTCGTGCGCCTGCTGTCGCCCTATCTGCCTGCCTAGTTCAAGCATTATCGCTTCAGACATTATGAGGCCGCCGCTGAGGTCCAGATTCTGACGCATCCTCTCCGGGAACACGCGGATGCCCGCGAATAGGTTGACCATGCGCTGGAGAATGTCGCCCGTGAGAATACAGGCTTCGTTGAGAGCCTTGTCCATCATGACGCTAGTTGTGCGGTCGGCTTCGTGCTCGGTCTGCATCGCTTCTAGCGCAAGAGGGACGAGCGCCCGCACCTGGGCGGCTCCGGCAACGATGTCCTGGGCAAGTTTTGGGTTGCGCTTCTGCGGCATGGTGCTGCTGCCGACGGTGCCTTCGGGGACAGGTTCTTCGACTTCGCCGAACTCCTGCTTCATTTGCGTATAGACTTCCCTGCCGATTTTGCTGCAAGTGGCTGCGAGGAGGGCGAGGATCGTTATGTATTCGGCGAGATGGTCGCTGATGGTGCGGCTGGGATTGGACATCGAACCCATGCCGAGCCGCTCTGCGATGCCGTCCTGGATCGTCAAGCCGATCTCGCCGAGCGATCCGAGCGTGCCCGCGCCGCCGCCAAGCATTGCGACGAAGACGCGGCTCTCGCACCCGCGCAGTCGCTCGATATGACGGCAGAGTTCGTCTATCCACACGGAGACCTTGTAACCGTAAGTGGCGGGAACGGCATGCTGCCCATGCGTGCGCCCGGGGAGAGCGGCATCCTTGGTGGATTCGGCTAGGTCGGCAAGCTCGATGAGCAATTCTGCGAGTTGACGCAGAAAGACGCTGTGCGCGCGGCGCAAGTTGAGCAGCTTGCCCGTCTGCGTGATGTTCTGTGTGGTAGCACCCCAGTGGATGTAGCCGCCCGCGTCTCCTTCGCAGATGCGGTCGAGTTCCCAGACCATAGGAACCAGAGGATGGCCCGTTCGCGCCAAGCCCTCGCGGATGTTGTCCATGTCGAGGTTTTCGTAGCGCGCCTTGCGTTCGATTTCCTCTGCGGCGCACTCAGGGATGATTCCGAGTTCCGCCTGCGCCTGCGCGAGCGCGACTTCAACGTCAAGCCACGCCTGTATACGGGAGGCTTCGCCGAAGATGTCTCGGATGCCGGGGTCGCCAACGCGGAATGCGGTGGGTTCGTTTTGCATTGATGCCCTCCGTAATGGTTGTTAGTTATAGGTGTTTGGCAGGTTGGCAAGAAATCGCTGACATGCTACCACAATGCGGCTGCCGCCAATGCCCCCGTTAATAGCGGAGGGTCTGTCGGCGTAATCTTCCTGACCGAGACGGGCGAAGCGGATGATGTGCGAGATATTCTGCTAGAGAGTGGCGCATCGCCGGGTCCTGAGTTCGATGGTTATATAGGCGCGGATGTGCCTGCAAGCCTTCTTGGGAGCGCATCGCAGCAAGAGAGCGTAACTTGGATGCAGGCAAAAAGTTAACCATAAATCTGTCCTCTGAGAAGGACACATACCTGTACCTGATGGAAGGTGAGGGCAAGGACGGAGCGATAGAAGCGTTAAACGACGACATCACACCGTATGTCAACTACAACTCGCGCATAGTGGTCGATAATCTGGAAGCAGGTGAATACACCATAGAGGCGACGACATCCGATATTGAGAAAGGCGGCGACTTCACGCTGACAATGGTAGTTACCGAGGCAGGCGAGGAGGCGAAACCTGCGCCCGAACCCACTCCCTCGGCGAGCGGTCCCTTCACTGATTTCAGCCGCGGGACTGACCATGCCTGCGCGCTCCGCAATGACGACGCGCTGATATGCTGGGGCAGCGTGGTGGTCAGTCCCTGATAGCTGCCCACGATTGCAGGAATCATGCCAGCATAGGCAGGCGATGATCCGAAACGTATGAAAGAAAAGCGGGAGCAGGATGCTAATATCCTGCTCCCGCTTTTGTGCGTTAGATGAGAATATATTCAGCGGCGGAACTCTATGCGCTTGAATGCTTCTGCGTGCTGTATGCCCCTGCCCTTTGCGCGCTCGCGCTTCCAGTGTCCCATCCTCTCACGCGCCCAGGCTTCGTCGCGCCCGTTCATCTGCGTCTTGTGCTCCATAAGAGCCGCGATTGAAGTGTCCATGTGCTTTGTGACATCGACGTAGTGGTCGGGTTCCGGATGACCCATAATCCAGACTTCGGCGACCTTGTGCGGCTCGAAGCCTGCCTCAAGAAGGTCAGGGAATGTCATGTGGTCACGAGCCGTGGGGAATACGGCTTGCAGCGCAGCCTCGCCCGCCGCCATGTGGTCGGGATGTCCGACGCCCCAGCCACCGTTGAGGCTGCGCATCGGGTACATCGTAATAAGCACATCCGGCTTGTAACGGCGAATTTCGCGGGCTATGTCCTTGCGCAGTTCCAGCGTGGGCTGGAGCAGGCTGTCCTCGTAGTCGAGGAAGACGACATCCTTCAATCCGAGCACCCTGCCCGCGTTTATCTGCTCTTCGCGGCGGATGGCGGCGAGCTCAGCCTGCGTGATTTCGCGATCGCTGCTGCCCTTACTGCCGTCCGTGCACATCACATATACCATCTCCCAACCCTCGGCGCACAGCTTCGCCACCGTGCCTGAGCATCCAAATTCGGCGTCGTCCGCGTGCGCGACTACCACCATTCCGCGTGAAAATTCTTCGTCTTGCTTATCCATCATGCTCATTTTGCTTTGTCTGCCCCACAATCTCTATTTTGTTGTCTCGCAAGTCCACCCTAGAGTGTATCCAACACGACGCGCATTCGTCCAGCGAAAACTTTAGAGGGCATCCTCGGATTGCGTTGGCCAATAAGGATCGTCACTCCTAAGAGAGTTGGAATCCACGCGATTGATGAACTCACCAGACGCAATATTCTTGAACGTTTGGCATACCTACGATTCGCCACTCTTGACACTTGGAGCGCGGTTGCGTCATATTTGTGCTGCTTGAATTGTGGATGGGGCGGGAATGAATCTGAACTTCACCTACATTGTGCTGGGCGCGCTGATAGTGCTTGCGATTGCGGGCGGGGTAGTGATGACGGTGTGGCCAAGCGCATCGGCCGGTGAGATCCAGGTTGTGGAGATTGCTCCAACCGCTGCTCCTGCGCCAACGAGCACACCAATGCCCTCTGAAACACGCGTAGGAGTGTACATTAGCGGAGCGGTGGTCAATCCGGGCGTGTATATTGTAAACGGTAGCAGCAGACTGGCGAATGTGCTGCTGACTGCCGGAGGTGCGACCGCCGAGGCTGACCTGACTGCCATCAATCTAGCGGCGGTCGTCCAAGACGAAGACCATTGGCACATTCCTGAGAAGGGAGAGGTTGCTTTACCCTCCGGTGGGTTGGCTGGGTCGAGTCTTAATGCCAATTCGACGCCGGCTCAGAACGGACTGGGCGCCGACGGAAAGGTTGCCCTGAACAGCGCGGATGTGGAGATGCTGAAGACCTTGCCGGGAATCGGCGATGTGAGGGCGCAGGCAATCGTGAGCTACAGAGAGGCTAATGGGGACTTTGTGAGCGTGGACGGATTGCTGGATGTGAACGGCATCGGAATAGGGATCGTTGACAATATACGCGATCTGGTGACTGTGGAGTAAATGATAGGTACATTGACATTGATGGACAGAGCCTGTCCTGAGCGTAGCCGAAGGAATGGAAAGGATATAGATGCTGCCACCGTTTATTAGCCAGTGGGAGTGGGCGGGACCGTTGAGCGCGGCACTGATTTTTGCGGCGTTCCTGATTGCCGCCGGTGTTGCGAATGTAGTCATGCGGGTGTTCCTGGGGCGCGTGGCGCGTCTAACACCCGGCACTCTGGACGAAGAGTTGCTGACTGTGGTGCGCGGGCCGGTGGTACTCTTCATCACGCTGTCCGGACTGTTCCTCGCGCTGCTAATCCTCACTAATCTCGATAGCCCGCGCTACGCCCTGATAACGGGCTATGACGATCAGATACGCCGCGCGTGGCTGGTTGTGGTCATTGCGGAGGTCGCGTATCTCCTTTACCACCTGCTGGACGCGACTATGACCTGGTATATCCAGAGCGTGGCGCAGACGACGGAGACGCAACTGGACGACAGGCTGCTGCCACCGCTGAAGCGCATTATGCCGCTGCTGGTCTATTCGCTGGGCTTTCTGATGGCGCTGTCCGTGCTGAACATCCCCATAAGCCCGATTCTGGCAGGACTGGGCATCGGCGGCTTGGCGGTCGCGCTTGCTGTGCAGCCGACACTAGCAAACTTTTTCGCCGGCACCTACGTCGTGACGGAAGGCGAGCTGAATGTCGGCGACTATATCGAGCTGCAAGGCGGGCCCTCAGGCTATGTGGTGGAGGTCGGATGGCGCAGCACGAAGATACGCTCTATGTACAATAACTTGGTCATTATTCCGAATTCGCAGATGGCGAACAGCATCGTCACGAACTACTACAGTCCTGAGCCTTCGATGAATGTGCTGGTTTACTGCGGGGTGAGCTACGACTCGGACCTGGAGGTGGTCGAAAGTGTGGTGCGCGAGGCATCGCAGGAGCTAGTTAACGAATCCGAGTACGCAGTAGATGGTGAGCCGTGGTTCGGCTACGACGAGTTCGGAGATTCCAATATCAGCTTCTGGGTGTTCGTGCAGGCGAAGGACAGGCTGGGGAGCTTTTACCTGACGAGCGACCTCGTGAAGGTGATTCACTCGCGGCTGACGGCAGAAGGCATCGAGATTAACTACCCGGTGCGGAAGCTGGTGTTCTCGACGGAGAATGGGACTGGTCCGGAAGTGCCGCCGATTCCGCCTGTGCCGCCTGCGAGATAGAGGCAGTGTTGATCGCTAGTCTTGCTCTTGGTCGTCACCGAATGTAGGCGGTGGTTCGCTGAAATCCTCGCCGCGTTCTCGTGCTTCTTGCATGCGCTTATAGTATTCGGCATTTCGCTTATTGAATTCAGCGTATGCTTCTGCACGGCCTCTATCGAAACTTCTCCTGACCATTTCGTATGCGATGACCGCTATGTATGCGCCTCTTTCGAACGTGCCTGCGACGGCGGCGGACACCACCGAGACGGTTTCACCTTTGACGGGGTAAGGGTCCTTATATTTACTCGTGCGACAGGACGCGCAGTCCGTCCCCGTCAGGGATAAGCAGGATGTAGCGTCCAGGCGCGTCCGCGATGGACTGGGCGACTTGTGCGCATGCCTCGTCGGTGAGCACAGGCATAGCGGTGTCTATGTCTGCCCAGCGCAGCGTTTCTATATCATAGCCTAGGGCGTCCTGAATTTGTCCTGCCAGTGCATTGGCATCGTCGGCCGCGAGCAGCGTTACGGGCTTACGGGGCGTTTGCCCTTCGACAGGCTCAGAAATCACGGGAGAATCTTCGGGCACAATTTCCGGGGCGGCGTCCTGGTCCTGACGATAGACCGACCAGTAGTATGGCAGGAAGGCTGCGGCTGCGGCGATGATGGCGATCGGCTCGGTCATGTCGTTCAGGGTATCGAGGGAGAGCGAGACTTCCAGCAAGTCGCGCAGGAACATGAACAGCAGGGCGCTGACGCTGCCCAGAAGCGCGAGTACACCCACCCCCAGTGCGGCGAAGATGAAGATGCGGCGTGAGGTGGCGAGTATCTCGTCGTCGCTATCGGCCTGCATCCGAAGCTGTATATTCCGCCAGTAGTATCCCCAGAGGGGTCCACCGAGAACTGCGAGCGTGATGATGTTTGCGAGGGGCTGCTTCCATTGGTCTCCACCAACGACAACATCGGCGAAGCTCGCAAGAATGAGCTTGAGCGCCGCGCCAACGAGCATGAATATGGCGACTGCGAGCGTGCCGGTTCCTATCGCCGTGAGAATGTAGGTGTACACTCGGCGAGCCGACAGAGTTGTGCTTGGGGACATATCCGCCTCAAGACGGACCCTGTACCAGTGGTATGCCCACAACGCCGCGCCGACGCTCAGGGTGGCGACCGACCCCGGCAGGAACTCGAAGTGTTCAGCAGTTGAGTCTGCGCTGACGCTTCCGAGCGCCCAAACCAGTATCTCGTGGATGATGATTCCGAGCGCGGACAGGGTGGTCATGACGCCACCAAGAATCGCGAAGATGTACAGATAAACCTGCCGTATCGCGCTGTCGTAGTCGCGCCGCGCTATATAGAGCCAGTGGAGCGCCCAAACTCCACCGCCGATGATTGCGAGCGATAGCATCTCGCGCAGGGTGGGACGCCACAGGCCTGATTCATCGCCAAGAAGTGGTGTGGCGGCCAGGGCGTTGTAGCCTTCAAGAAGGATGAAGTAGAGCACGCGCCCAACGCCTAGGGAGAGCATTATCAGCCCGACCAGAGACGCGATGTAGATGTACAGGCGGCGAATTGCGATGGTCTCGGGTGTGGGCTGCCCCTCTCGCTCTTCGATGAGCCAGTGGAAAGCCCATATCGCGCTCCAAATGATGACCGCTGCGATGCTGTATCCACTGAAGTCTTCTGTTCCGAATATCCAGTTCAGCAGGTCATAAGCCGTATAGATGGCTATGCTGCCTGCGACGGCAAGCGTGATGTAGATGTAGAGCTTGCGAAGGATGGAGCGCGTCTCAACGGGCTGTTCCGCAACGGCGCGCTGAATGTATCGCCAGTGGAAGTACCATAGGGGCGCGCCCACTATCAGCAAAGAAACTCCGGCGGCAATCCTTACGGTGGAGTCTGAAATCACAACGCTGCCCACGATGCTGTCCAAGATGAACTGGATGAGCATCACGACGCCGGTTACGGTCATCATCAGCGACATGAAGGCAACGACGTAGAAGTACAGGCGTCGCACGGTGCCGATGCCGGGGTCCTCGTCGGCGTCCGGCGCGTGCTCGGAGGCGCGGCGTCTCCAGACGATGATGCCGTAGATTATCAAACCTATGATGACAATAGGAAAGAATAAACCGAGGATACCGAAGACGAAGAACAGTGCGTCAGGCATGGTAAATCCCTTTTATAGCGAACGCCGAGTTAGAGGAACTGCAGAGATGGTTTATCCATTTATGGCCGCCAATCGAAGCAGTCAGCCGGAATTAATTGCTGTCGGATTCTTGGCAATAGTCGTAGGGCCAGGGATAATCAGTGAACTTCCATTCACCTTCTTCCTGCTGCAAGGCGAATCGCCTGTCATAGGATGACTCGCCGCTGTCGAAGGGACCGTTGCCGTAGAATTGCGTTACCCGCACATTTATGAAGGTGATGTCGCCGACGATCTTGGTGTCACGTAGCGTGGCGCGGATGTCGCGGTCGTCGCTGGAGCGGTATCTACCGCCGTCCGCGAAGTTCTTAAGCTCGCATTTCTGTTGAAGTTCCTGCGAAAGCATGGAATACGCCGTCTCGATATCGTCGTCTTCGGCAGCGCGCAACAGGGTCTGGACCGCGTTCTCGGGTGTGCCGGGCGCGAACTCGGTCTCCTTCGATGTCAACGCGAGCACGATACTTGCGATCAGGAGCACGGCTAGGAATACTGCTGCGCCGATGAGCCACCACTTGGTCATGACTGCCTCCCAGTCGGTATTTGGTCGATACACCAGTTTAGCAGTTGGGCGGTAGTTCGTGGTGGTAAGGGGGCTATAAGGGGGCTATGTTGAAGAACATCCCCTCACCCTAGCCCTCTCCCAAAGGGAGAAGGGACTGATGGTTTGCGCTCCAAAAATGAACTGACTCTCTGAAATACTGACTGACTAACCAACTCGCTTGCGCTGGCTGCGGAGGTAGTCCACCATCACATATCGCCCGAGCTGGCTGGGGTCGGTGTAGAAGGCGCGGCCCTTGTTGATGCGAGTCATCTTGTCTATGAAGTCCATCAGGTAGTAGTTGGCTTCGAGCATGAAGGTGTTGATGGTGATGTTTTCCTGCGTGCAGCGCTTGACCTCTTTGAGCGTCTCTTCGATGGTGCGCCAGCTTGGCGGGTAGCTGAAGTAGGCGCGACCGTGCTCAAGGTGCGCGGTGGGTTCGCCATCGGTAATCATCACTATCTGCTTGGTGGCGACCTTCTGCTTCGACAGAGCATGGCGCGCCAGCATGAGCGCGTGCTGCATGTTCGTGCCGGAGACCCAAGCGTTCCATGTGAGGTCTGCGAGGTCGTCGGTAGCGATGTCCATGCCGTAGTCTGAGAAGCCGATGATGTGGAGGTAGTCGCGTGGGTACTGGCTGTGAATGAGCCAGTACAGGGCGAGCGCGACCTTTTTGGCTGCGGCGAAGCTGCCGAACATGCCCATCGAGCGACTCTGATCTATGAGCAATGCCGTTGCCGTCTGCGTCATGTGCTCGGTGTGATGAACCTCGAAGTCCTCCGGGCTGATGCGGAGCGGCGTGCCGGGGCCGTTGCGCAGCGTGGAGTTGAACAGCGTGCGGTGCAGGTCGATGTCGAAGGGATCGCCGAACTCGTATGGCTTTGTCTCGCCGGTGCGCTCGCCGCCGTCACCGCGCGAGTAGATTTCGTGGCGTCCCATGCGGTCCTTCTTCAGCTCTGAGAAGACTTCTCGGAGCGCCTGCTGCGCGAGCTTGCGGATGCCGCGCGGTGTGAGTTCCAGCCTGTCGCCCTTGCGCTTGAGGTAGCCTGCCTCTTCAAGCTGCTGGATGAGTTTCTGGAGCTGCTCAAGCTGGCGACGGGCGTCCTCGCCCATGATCTGCTCCACATTGTCTAGGTCTAGGCCCTCTATGTCGCCGCTGCGCATGACCTGCTGAATCTGCTGCTCAAGCTGGTCCATATCACGCAGTTCGCCCATCAACTCCATGGCGGAATCGAGCGTCATGGACTCCTCGCCCATGAACGGGTACTCGCCCGCCATGTCGTCGAAGGGGAACATGTCGTACATCATGCCCGCGAGTTCGGCTAGTTCGTCCATGAACTGTGGGTCGATCGCTGCGCCCATCATGGATTCAAGCTCGCTGCGCATCTGGGGAGACATGCTTTCCATGAGCGATTGCATTGCAGCCATCTGCTGCTGGAGCTGCTCGATGAGTTCGTCAAGGCTTGCGGGGCGGTTCGGGTCGAAGTATTCGCCGTACTGCTCCATGAAGCCCTCGAAGTCCGGGTCCTCGCCCATGGCGCGGTCGCGCAGCATCTGGTTGAGGGCTTCAATCATGTTCTTGATGCCCTCCATGTCCTGCGGCGTCATGTCCTGGAGCTGCTGCTTCATGTCCTGGAAGAAGTTCTGCATCATCTGCTGCTTGAGCGACTCAAGCAGTTCGTTGAACTTCTCGCGCGCCTCCGAGTCCATAAAGTCATAGTCCTGAAGCTGCTGAATCTGGCCGCCGGGACTTTCGGGCAAGGAGTCTAGGGCGTCGGTGTTGCGCTGGGCACGGTCTTGCAGCATTTCCATGGGGGCTTGCAGGTGATCGGCGGCATCGCCCGCTTCTTGAAGCTGTTGCTCGGCGTCATGGAGGCGGCTCTCGATGCCCTTGCGCTCGGTGTCGACGACATCCTGCAACTTCTCCTTGATGTCGTCCATCACCGAGTCGAGGTTGTAGCGTTCAAGCTGCTGCTGGCGCTGCTGGCGCAGGCGTTCGAGCAGGTCGCGCAGGCCTGGCGCGTGCTGACCCTGGTTGTCGTCGATACCGCGCTGGAAGAGGCTGCGGAGAGCGCGCTCCGGGTCGCCGTGTTCGAGGATGTCGTCCGCGATGGAGTTCATGAGGTCGTCGGCGTCCATGTTGAACACCTGCTGACTGCCGTCCCAACGGTAGTATCTGTAAGTAGTCATTGCGACATCTCCAGTTATCCGGTTCGGATATACAGCATAGACGGGATATTAGACATTGGCTACTGGCTATGATACATCAGGTTGTGCAGTAGGGTATTGGTAAGGTGACAACAGCGGCAGATAAATCCAGCATATTGACACTTATATGTGCAAAGTATAGTTTGCTTGCTATACATTTGGGTTTCTTTTGGGAAAGGGGGCAGCGATGGCATATCGTCCGTATGAGTCTGATGAGATGGCGGCTGAGGAGCCTGCGAGCGAGCTGGCAAGCCCATGGGTGCGCTTGGCTGCGGTGATTATAGACGGTCTCATCGTGCTAGGACTATTCATTATCGTATTCTTGGCTGGAGTGGTTTCGTTCGGCTTGGAGGGTGGATTGCTCGGATTGCTCGTCTTGATTCCCGTATATCTGGCTGTTCTGATCGTGCAGATGATTCTATTGGCGATGCGAGGCCAGACTATAGGCAAGATTATTCTGAGAATACGTATAGTTGACAACGTTACGGGCGCGCATGCGGGCTGGGCACGGCTTATCTTGCTCAGAACCCTGGTGCAAAGCATCATAGCCAGCATTCCGTTTATTGGCTTCATCTATGCTCTGGTGGATGCTTTGTTCATATTCAGGGCGGACCACAGGACGATTCACGACCTGATTGCCGGTACGCGCGTGGACATGGTCTCCAACTAAGCGCATTAGCACGCCATATTTATGCATGATTCAAAATAGGATACACGGATGTAACATGTTTTATGTATCATGTATGTTGATGTTTGGCGTTCCACAGCATACGCCTAGCACATCACATTCTGTTAATATGGCAATGCTTTCGTTGGGCTATACGACCTACGAGAGCGTTTGATGCGACTGGAGGAAGCCATTATGGCGCACTTACTTGGACATAGCGAGGCTGCGGTGAGCGAGTACCGCACCGACACGGGCGAACTGCGCCCCCTTTACGCGGACGTTATGGCGGCGCTCGACGGTATGGGCGACGAAGGCATGCGGCAGCGCTGGCGGCAGGCTAAGCGCGAGGTGGCGCTGGATGCCTTCTCATTTGCACTCGACCCAAAAGAGTTCCGACCGGTCCCGTCAGACTGGATTCCACGCCTCATAGATATTGACGAGTGGCAGGTCATTAAGGCGGGCGTGGAGCAACGAATGAAGGCGCTCAACCTGTTCCTGCTTGACCTGTACACGGGGAAGCAGGAAGTCGTGCCGGACGATGTGGTCTATTCCTGCCAATTCTTCTACCCGGAGTACCAAGGCTTTCGGCCGGCGAAGGATGTGTTCGCGCATATCTACGGCATCGACCTCGTTCAGCAGAGCGACGGGCGATATGTCATTCTCGAAGACAACCTGCGGATACCGTCAGGCATCACATATCAGTTGAAGTCGCTGGAAATTGCCAGCTCCGTAATGCCTGAATTGCGCGAGGGCTACGACATCGTGCCCTACGACATCAAGGATACCTATCTCGACCTGTTCGCCTCACTATGCGACAATTCTGAGCCGACATGCGCGCTGCTGACCGACAGCAAGTTCGGCTCGGCGTTCTTCGAGCATCGCTACCTGTCGGAGCTGCTGGACATCCCGCTGGTGGAGGGCAGCGATCTGTACATCGGCTATGAAGGCGATGTACGGATGAAGACGTTGGACGGCGACGTGCATGTTGATCTCATCTACCGCCGCGTGGAGGACCTGGAGATATTCGTGCCGGGCCTCACGGACGCATATCTGAACGGCAAGGTAGTGCTGGTGAACGGCATGGGCACGAGCGTCGCGGACGACAAGCTGGTGTTCCTGTGGGTGCCGGACATGATTCGTCACTACCTTGGCGAAGAGCCGATTCTGGATCAGGCAGTGAGCTACGACCTGGACGACCCGGCAAGCCGCGCCTATGTGCTGGAAAACCTTGACAACATGGTGCTGAAGACACGGCAGGGCTACGGCGGTCTGGGTGTATTCATCATGCCAGATCTTGGAGGGAGCTACCGCGCGCAGCTGGCGCGGCAGATAATCGAGAACCCGCGCGCCATGATAGCGCAGGACACCATCGACTTCTCGCAGCATGTCATCTACGACGAAGAGGCAGGCGAGTTCGATGAGCGCTACATAGACCTGCGCGTGTATGCGGTGCAGAACGGTCACGGCGAAGCCACTGCGTTCCCCGGCGGGCTGACGAGGGTATCGCGGGCAGGCAATCGCGTGACGAATAACTCATCGGGTGGTCTATGCAAGCCAACCTGGGTAGTTCGATAAACTATGCGGGCCTGCAGGTCAGCTACACCTACGGCGCCCGCTATACCTATACCGAAATTGTCATCCTCAACGACAATTTCCTGCGCCTCTCGGCATGCGTGGACGCATTCCAGACGCCCATGTCTTCGTCTGTCATAACGGTCCCCGCCGCGCGGCCGGTGCAGTATATGGACCGCCAGGGCAATCCCACGCACCGCGTCCGTCTCACAGTTCCGCACACTGAACTGACCATCCTCGCTGTTGGCAATGTTCGTCTCATCAGCCCGCCGTGGGCTATCGAAGAGGTGGCGATGAGCGTTCTTTCATACGATGCCGGCTCGGATGAGTACCTGTCGCCGACGCCGATGGTGGACCCGGAGAAGGTGGCAGATGCCGCGCGGCAGATCGCCGACGGCAGTCAGGGGTTGCTTGAGGTCGTGGACAGCGTGGTCGGCTGGGTGTATTCGAATATCACCTACATTCGCGGCAGCACGACAGTCGCCACGACAGCGGAACAGGTGATGCAGACGCGGCAGGGCGTGTGCCAGGACATGACGCATCTGGCGATGGGGATGCTGCGGGCGCTAGGCATACCTACACGCTATGTCAGCGGCCTGATGAGCGGACAGGTGGGCGAGACGCATGCGTGGCTGGAATTTCTGCATCCGACGCTTGGCTGGCTGCCGTCCGATCCGACGCGCGGACAGTCCATAGCCAGAGGCATGGACCTCGTCAAATTCGCCGCCGGGCGTGACTACACGCAGGCGTCGCCCGTCGAGGGATCGTTCGTCTCGAAGGGTGCTGGCTGGCTGGATGTGGTGGTGGCACAGGTGATGCCGTCGTTGGAGACCCTCTCTTTCGACGACGCCATGAGCCTCATCGAGAATGCGAAATCTGCGTGACCATGGCTGTCATCAATAAACGGAATAAAGAATGCGCGGAAAAGTTAACGAAATGATAACACTTTGCCGCATCCATAAGCGTACAATGAAGATAGTGTGAAATTTTCTTACCTCAAATCCTTTCCGAAAAGAGCGCATGACCTGCTCTGCTTTAGCCCGAATCCACCGAAGAGTCATGGTATCTCTGCCGGAGCGTGGGTGAAGGACGCGGCAAGGTGGCGGTGCGGGTATGATGCCGACGCTGGAGCGTTCTGAAGGTCCCCGGTCGTGATGTTGAACGCCAATGGAGGCCCACAGTGGCGATTGTGGGTGAAGTTGACGAATCGGTGAGCAGCAGGGGATACTCACGGTCCGGTCCGGCGCGAGTCTGGGGATGAGATGGGTTATGGAGTGTATGGTGGGCAGTCGTCGCCGCTGCCGTCAGCTGTCAGCTCGGTAACGGAATGGTTCGCAGTCTGGCCAGAGCGCGGCCGAACTGTGTTTCCCAGGGCCAGCGCTGGGGAAGATGCAGGGTGAGACGGCGTGCCGAGCGTGTAAGCCGTCCGGCGAGGGAGAAGAATCGTCTGCGCAAGGTCTTGGTGGTGGAGGCTCGTTCTTCCAGTCCGATGCGGGAGGTCCAGCGAGCCAGATTGTGAGCCATCACCTGCACGGCCAACCAGGCGGCGTTGGCTGCGAAGCGCCCTGAGGGCAGATGGTTCAGTCCTACGCCGTACTTCAGGTCGCGGATGGCGTTCTCCACCTCGGCGTGGCGGCGATGGTCGGCCTCCAGTTGGAGGGTGTCGCCCTCTCGGTCCGTGATGAAACCGTGATAGCTGTAGTTGGTGAAGAGCGCCAGTTGAGAGCCGGGCGTGGGCTTCACTCTGCGGACGATGAGTCGCACTGGTGCGGCGTCGGGCTTGCTCTCGAAGGGAGTGTAAATGGTCTCGGCCACATCGGCTGTGCCGTCCATCCAGTAGGGTATGGGTGTCCAGTCCGTCTCTGGTATGGCCTCGATGAGATTGCGCAGTCGGGGGTGCTGTCGGACGGTGATGGAGAAGCGGACATCCATCTTGCGACAGACGGCAACGATGGTGTGGGCATAGAAGCCGCTGTCGGCCCGCACCGTGAGCGCTCCCGTGGCTCCGGCGTAGCGCACTCGCGCCACCGTCTCCCGCAGGAAGTTGGCTGCGCCCCGGGCGGTGTTGGCTCGGCCCTTGCGCAGTCGTGCCATCAGCACGTCGCCGGTTCCTGAGGCAACGGCCAGCAGCGGATGATAGCCCCGCTGGCCGGTGTAGTTGTGATGGCGCGCTCCCTCCTTTGCCAGTCCATAGGTCTCGCAGACCGTCGAGTCTATGTCGATCGTCAGAGGCGAGTCCTCGGGGCCTGCCCCGGCGTCCCAGGCACGCGCCAGAAACTCTCGGCTCACCCGGTCCAACTGTCGCACATGTCCCCAGCGGAAACTGCGTAGGAATGTCCCCAGCGTGGATGGAGCCTTGACCACACAACCCAGTACCGAGGAGGTCCTGCCCGCCCGCAACACGTCGGCATCGTCAATGCAGTCGCCACCGACCAGAGCCGACGCCACCAGGGTCAGTATCTTGTCCCCGGTGTTGGCCCGCCCCGGGGCGTCGCCCAGGTCAACGTGGTTGTCGACGAGTTGGCTCAGACCCAGACGCCCGGCCAGGGTGACCGGCAGGATCAGCCCGGCATTGGCTACCAGGCGGGGATCGTCGAAGGCGATTTGGATGCGGTCAGGGTGGTTACGTGGTAGCATCTGTTGGGTGCTCCTTTTCTGTGACAGGTTTTGTGTTGTAAAACCATTATCTCAGATTCAGAGGTGCACCCTTTTGCTTCTTCAGGAGGCCTCTCACACGCCCCCCTCGGTGGATTGGGGTTTAGGGAAAATGATTAATTCGGAGGCTGAAAGGTGATTCAAGTCATGGCTGAGCCGCGATCGCTGAGCGTTGCAAAGGATAACTGGCTGACGGACGCGAGGGCGCATAACCTCATCTGGCTTGGGCGCTGGCTGGAGCGGGCGGAGGGCGTAGCACGCGGAATGGACTCAGCTGCCAAGCAGGCGCTACGTGAGGGTGGCGGCTGCGATACGCTGGTGGACTGCCTGTGCGACCTGGCAAGCTCGCTGGGAGTAACGGTCGTGCGGAGAGAAGAAGCCGCTGCGGAGTTGCTGTTGCGAAACTCCGGGTCGTCAGTGCTGCAGAGCCTGCTGAAGGCGCGGCTATCGGCGACGCAGGTCGCGCCGGTGGAACTGATGCGCGCTCTGACTGAGGCTGTCTTAGAGGTACAGGATCTGCCCGTAGAGGATATAGAAACTCCGCAGCAGATTATCGACATCGCTACACAGGTGATAGGCAAGATTTTGGAAGTGGGTCAGGTAATCGAGGACGAGTGGTTCAGACAGGAAGTGCTGAGCGACGAGGAGATATACCGGCGGTTCGCGCAGCAGCAACAGCAGCAATAACTTTAACCTGACATGGACGAACTGAAGTTAATTGATCGGGCCATCCCTGAGTAGTTCCCTGCCCTAATCTTGCTTCCCTTGAGCGCGTCTCATAATGAGCGCAACCCAAGTCATATAAGAGTTAAAACTAATCGCCCCTGCCGAGTAACTTCGACGGGGGCGATTCTTGCTTCAAGTGTAGATGTGGATTATGCGCGCTATTCGCTGTCGGCTACTGCCTTTGTGACGGTCTGCGGGTTCATGGGCAGGTCGTACATGCGGACGCCGACCGCACTGTGGATGGCGTTTGCGAGCGCGGCGAGTGGCGGCACTATATTTGCCTCTCCGACGCCCTTGACGCCGAAGGGGTGCGCCGGGTTCGGCACTTCGAGTACAACCGCGTCAATCATGGGCAGGTCCAGCGCGGTGGGCATGCGGTAGTCGAGCAGACTGCTGTTGAGCATGGCGCCGTCATCGCTCATGTAATACTCTTCGTTGAGCGCCCAGCCGATGCCCTGCACGGTGCCACCCTGAATCTGTCCCTCGACGTAGCTGGGATGCACAGCGACGCCCACATCCTGGAACGCGGTGTAGCGCAGAATCTCAACCTTGCCGGTCTCAGGATCCACCTCGATGTCCACGATGTTGGCTGAGTAAGAGCCTGCGGAGCCACCGGGGTTCAGGTTCGCCCTGCCGACGATGGGGCCGCCGGTCTCGGGCATGCGAGATGCAAGCTCCTTGAACGACATGGTGAGTTCGGTGTCGGACTTGTGGCGCAGGCCCCCATCGACATATTCGACCTGGTCCTCGTCTGCCTCCCAGAGCATCGCGGCGCGTTGGATGAACTGCCGCTTTACATCGTTCGCTGCTTCATAGGCTGCGAAGCCGGACTTGTAGGCGACGCCGCTGCCGCCGGATGTGGATGTGAAGCCGATCGAGTCGGTGTCGCCGACGGTGGGGATGACATCCTCGATTGGCAGTCCAAGCGTCTCTGCGAACATCTGAGCAATGGCTGTGCGCGAGCCGCCGATGTCCATGCTGCCCTCTATGAGGCTGACGCTGCCGTTGGATAGCACATTTGCGATCGCAGATGCCATGCCGGAGTTGTTGCGGCAGAAGCCCATTGCGACGCCGCGCCCGCGGTTGGGACCCTCAAGCGGGGCATTGTAGTGCGGGTGCGCCTTGATAGCATCCATCGTTTCTTTCGCACCGATGGGTCCGTTCACCACGCCGTCAGCCCTGCGTGTGCCGGGAGTGGCGACGTTGAGCAGGCGGAAGTCCACCGGGTCCATATCGAGCGCCTGCGCGATCTCGTCTATTAGGCTCTCGGAGGCGAAGCAGACTATCGGAGCGCCGGGCGCGCGGTAGGCAGCAGTCTTGGGCTTATTCGTCATGATGTCGTAGCCGTCGATTTGCACATTCTCGATGAAGTAGGGCGCGAAGACGGCTGCGCAGGAGCCGGGCAGGGGGGCGCCGGGGTATGCGCCTCCCTCGAATGCGAAGTAAATCTGTGCGGCGGTGATGCGCCCTTCGTTGGTCACGCCAATCTTGCACTTCAGGTGGCCGCCGGCGGTGGGGCCGGACGCTTCAAGCACCTCTATGCGCGTCATTGTTGACTTGACGGGCTTGCCGGTCTTCTTCGACAGCGCTGCGGAAACCGCTTCGAGGTATGCGAGCGTCTTGCCGCCGAAGCCGCCGCCGATTTCCATCGGCACGACTTTTATCTGGGAGTTGGGAATGCCCAGCACCTGGGCGGTGCTGTCGCGCATGCCGAAATGTCCCTGGCTGCTGCTCCAGATGGTGAGGCGGTCGTTGGGCGCGCCGTTCGCCGCCCAGAAAGCGGTGGCGGTGTGCGGCTCAATGTAGCCCTGATGCACCGTCTTTGTGGTGTACTCGTGCTCGAATATCTGGTCGGCGGCAGCGAAGCCTGCCTCGATATCGCCGAGGGAATGCTGCTCGTGGTCTGCGATGTTTTTGCTGGCAGCTATGTAGTCATCGCCTCCGCGCTCGATCCAGTGCTCGTGCAGCGCGGGCGCGTCGGGCTTGAGCGCTTCCATCACTGTGGAGACGCTGGCCAGCACCTCGTACTCGACATCTATGAGCGCAAGCGCCTCTTCCGCGACATGCGCGTTGACGGCTGCGACCGCGGCGATGGGATGGCCCTTGTAGAGCACCTTGTCCCTGGCGAGGATGTTCTCGCCGATAGGGACGCCCTGTCGCGCGACCTGCGGAATCGGGGACATCGGGGCGAGGTCGGCGGCTGTAACGACAGCCTTGACATCGGGATGCGCCTCAGCCCTGCTGGTGTCGATTGACTTGATGCGGGCGTGTGCGTGCGGGCTTCGCAGCACCTTGCCATGAAGCAGGCCGGCGAGGATCATGTCGGCGCCATAGAGGGCGCGTCCCGTTACTTTGTCAACGCCGTCGTGCCGCACGGGGCGAGTGCCGACGACCTTGTAATCTTCCTTTGGCAGCATTGTCACCATGTGTATCACCTCATATTGGGATAAATTGAATTTCGCAACGCTAATATTACCACAGGGAACGCCGATGTGGATGAACAGGGTGTAAAGGATGGGCGGAAGTTATTCTGCGAATGGTATCGGTTCGTGTAAAATGAGCGGGGATGCCGGTATGTCGCTAACCCCGAATCCACCGAAGAGTCATGGTATCTCTGCCGGAGCGTGGGTGAAGGACGCGGCAAGGTGGCGGTGCGGGTATGATGCCGACGCTGGAGCGTTCTGAAGGTCCCCGGTCGTGATGTTGAACGCCAATGGAGGCCCACAGTGGCGATTGTGGGTGAAGTTGACGAATCGGTGAGCAGCAGGGGATACTCACGGTCCGGTCCGGCGCGAGTCTGGGGATGAGATGGGTTATGGAGTGTATGGTGGGCAGTCGTCGCCGCTGCCGTCAGCTGTCAGCTCGGTAACGGAATGGTTCGCAGTCTGGCCAGAGCGCGGCCGAACTGTGTTTCCCAGGGCCAGCGCTGGGGAAGATGCAGGGTGAGACGGCGTGCCGAGCGTGTAAGCCGTCCGGCGAGGGAGAAGAATCGTCTGCGCAAGGTCTTGGTGGTGGAGGCTCGTTCTTCCAGTCCGATGCGGGAGGTCCAGCGAGCCAGATTGTGAGCCATCACCTGCACGGCCAACCAGGCGGCGTTGGCTGCGAAGCGCCCTGAGGGCAGATGGTTCAGTCCTACGCCGTACTTCAGGTCGCGGATGGCGTTCTCCACCTCGGCGTGGCGGCGATGGTCGGCCTCCAGTTGGAGGGTGTCGCCCTCTCGGTCCGTGATGAAACCGTGATAGCTGTAGTTGGTGAAGAGCGCCAGTTGAGAGCCGGGCGTGGGCTTCACTCTGCGGACGATGAGTCGCACTGGTGCGGCGTCGGGCTTGCTCTCGAAGGGAGTGTAAATGGTCTCGGCCACATCGGCTGTGCCGTCCATCCAGTAGGGTATGGGTGTCCAGTCCGTCTCTGGTATGGCCTCGATGAGATTGCGCAGTCGGGGGTGCTGTCGGACGGTGATGGAGAAGCGGACATCCATCTTGCGACAGACGGCAACGATGGTGTGGGCATAGAAGCCGCTGTCGGCCCGCACCGTGAGCGCTCCCGTGGCTCCGGCGTAGCGCACTCGCGCCACCGTCTCCCGCAGGAAGTTGGCTGCGCCCCGGGCGGTGTTGGCTCGGCCCTTGCGCAGTCGTGCCATCAGCACGTCGCCGGTTCCTGAGGCAACGGCCAGCAGCGGATGATAGCCCCGCTGGCCGGTGTAGTTGTGATGGCGCGCTCCCTCCTTTGCCAGTCCATAGGTCTCGCAGACCGTCGAGTCTATGTCGATCGTCAGAGGCGAGTCCTCGGGGCCTGCCCCGGCGTCCCAGGCACGCGCCAGAAACTCTCGGCTCACCCGGTCCAACTGTCGCACATGTCCCCAGCGGAAACTGCGTAGGAATGTCCCCAGCGTGGATGGAGCCTTGACCACACAACCCAGTACCGAGGAGGTCCTGCCCGCCCGCAACACGTCGGCATCGTCAATGCAGTCGCCACCGACCAGAGCCGACGCCACCAGGGTCAGTATCTTGTCCCCGGTGTTGGCCCGCCCCGGGGCGTCGCCCAGGTCAACGTGGTTGTCGACGAGTTGGCTCAGACCCAGACGCCCGGCCAGGGTGACCGGCAGGATCAGCCCGGCATTGGCTACCAGGCGGGGATCGTCGAAGGCGATTTGGATGCGGTCAGGGTGGTTACGTGGTAGCATCTGTTGGGTGCTCCTTTTCTGTGACAGGTTTTGTGTTGTAAAACCATTATCTCAGATTCAGAGGTGCACCCTTTTGCTTCTTCAGGAGGCCTCTCACACGCCCCCCTCGGTGGATTGGGGCTAAGACATAAATTGGATAGAACGCTTGTGAAAGCCAAGTCTGAGATACGAGTATGGTGTTTCCCGCTGAATATAGCGATGATGACGGCGATGTTGTGCTTTGCGCTTGTGAGTGCTGGCATGGCTTGCGCGAATAGCGCCGATAGTCGCTCTGCCGCGCTTGCGGTGTCGCTAACGAACACACTCACGTCCGCTCCAACCAGTACATCCACCCCCACGCTCACCAACACCCCAGCTTCCAGGCCCATCAGTACATCCACGCCCGTGTCCACAAACACACCAACCGCCATGCCAACCAGCGTTGCAACATCAGGGCAAGAATCAAGCAGCGCCTCCACACTTTCGCCGAGTGGTAAAGGCTTCACAATGTTAAGCCTCAGTTACGGATTTACTTGTGGGCTGCATGAAGACGGCAGCGCCGCCTGCTGGGGAAGTAACCACGACTTTCATGACAATTGGATTGGGCAGGCCACACCACCGGAAGGTGAGCGATTTACATATATTAGCGCAGGCGTAGATTATGCATGCGGGCTGCGAGAAGATGGTCGCGTCGTATGCTGGGGAAGCAATAATGACTCCAGAGGGAACTGGGTTGGGCAGGCCACACCGCCCAGAGATGACCGTTTCACTCACGTAGCAACTTCATTACATCATACGTGCGGACTGCGCGAGGATGGCTTTGCCGTCTGCTGGGGCGACATCGGACATCGGACAGAACCGCTTTCGGAAGATGAAGACTTCACTAGAATTACCCCTTACTGCGGGCAGAATAGGTATGGCGTCGCGGTTTGTTGGGACGACATTTCGTCCGAAATGTTATCGCCGCCAGAAGACAGCGCCCCCATCAGGACAGACCCTTACTGCTGGCCATACAAGGATGGTCTTGCCGTCTGCCGTGGCATAATCACGGAAACCCCTTACTGTGGGTTCCGCAAGGACGGAGTTGTCATGTGTTCGAGGTTGAGGGACTATGGGCATTGGTCACCGCCGGAAGCTGAACGCTTCATCGCGATATCCCCTTACTGCGGTTTGCGCGAGGATGGTGCTGCATTGTGCTGGCGCCTGCGTGACGCTTTTGGTCGTAGAATCATACCTCCGGAGAGTGAGCGCTTCACCAGCATAAATGACGGCTGTGGCCTGCGACGGAGCGGGGAACTATACTGCTGGCAACATGTTTGGAGTTACGACGGCCCCGTTGATCCACCGCCGAAAGGTGAACAATTTGCAAGTCTGAGTTCCAGTGGTCATTGCGCGATGCGCGAGAATGGCACCGTAGATTGCTGGGGCGACCTTTGGGACACTACAACAGAGCCGCCGGAAGATGACCGCTTTACAAAAATTAGCCCGCCCTGCGGAATTCGATTGGATGGAAGCGTATTATGTTGGTCAAATGGCATTGGACACGGACAAGTGTCTTCGCCGGGCGATCACTTCACAGACATATACGGGGGCGGGTATCATGCCTGCGGGTTGCGCGAGGACGGAAGTGTTGCCTGTTGGGGACAAAATAGTAGCGGAGAGGCATCACCACCAAGTACTGAAGGAAATTAACGAAGGAGAGGTTGTTATGGCAGAGAGTGTAATCACCCCGGAAATCGTCGAACGTTACAAGAATGTCGCGGGGGCGACGGTGTACAGCGCGGTGCGGCACTTCGGCTATGAGCCGTGCTTCATGCGCGATGTGCATGCGTTCACGCCGGGCGGCATGCTCGTCGGGCGGGCAAAGACGCTGCGCTTCGTTCCGCCGCGCAAGGACATCATCGCCGAGACGCACCGCGGCGCGGACTCGCCGGAGTATCAGGCGATGGGCTCGTGCGAGACGGGCGATGGGCTGGTAATAGATGGGATGGGCAAGAAATACGCGGCTATCGGCGGCGATGTGAAACTGCTGTAACTGAAAATACAGGGCGCGGCAGGTCTGGTCACGGACGGCTCGATACGCGATCTGGCTATCGTTGTGGACTATGGGCTGAAAGTGTTCGCGGGCGGCAGGACGCCGATGGGCGGCGCGGATGAGATCGACCCGTTCGAGGCGAATGTAACGATCGGCTGCGGCGGCGTTGCAGTGCGGCCGGGCGACCTTATTGTGGCGGACGATGACGGCGTTGTGGTGGTGCCGGAGTCCATCGTGGAGCAAGTCATCGACTGGGTGGAGGAGCACGAGTGGGCGGAAGAGCACATCAAGGGGCTGATAGAGGCTGAGGGCGTTGCGCCGGGCAAGTATTACCCGCCACAAGCGGACATACTAAAGTTGTATCCGGGGAACGGGAGCTAACGCTAACAAGGATTAACAGGATGGGCAGGATAACTTTGTGTAGGGTTGCCTTGTCCGTTCTGTTTGTTCGTATGGTTGCCAGAGATGTTGTTCATACCGAGATGATTCTCAGCTCCTGCAAACGCTCGAAGTGCCTGATGTTGTTTGTCAGCAGCGTGAGGTTATGGCGCAACGCGGTAGAGCCGATGAGGATGTCCATGTCGCCGATAAGTGTTCCTGAGGCTCTCAGACGGCTTCGCTCACGGGCGAATATGCGGCAGATAGCGTCGTCTAGGGGAATGATTGCCACTCCTGTGAGGAATTCTTGTAGTAGGCGCACTTCGCGTTCCGGGTTTGTGGAACTTATCTCGCCTTCGTAAAGTTCCGCTAGGGACACGATGCTTATAGCCAAGCCGTAAGGGGCAAGGTCCTCGAGTTGTCTGACAGTTCGCTGCCGGCGGTGAAGGTGGTCAATGACCCAATCAGTGTCAATAAGATACTGCATTTCGTTACGGCTTGGGCGTATGCCGCGAGCCATCAATGCGCGCTTGGTAAATCATGCGCTTGAACTCTTCAGGGTCGTGAAGTCCCTCCCATCCCCCGGCTGACGCTCTCAATGCGCGCAAGGCTTCTTCAGACGAGGGGATTCTTTCAATAGATACGGTTACTTCGTCGCCTTCTTTCAAGTCAACGGGTTCCAAAGGCAGGAGCGTACCGTTGGAGAATCTGGCTTTTACCTTTCTAGTCATGTTCGAACCTTTCATGTGCGCAACAGTGGGCAATCCGAAACTTCGAGATGCTCGACCAAATATCAACACCACTTAACCATTTCTACTATAGCAGAGTCTTCACTCGGCTGAACGCGGTGAAATGCAAAACGCCCCTCCACCGCGACGGCAGAGGGGCGCTTCCCTATCCTCTGTATCCTCCAATCCTGTTTGATTGACGAGACAGTCGGCTAGAGCGTCATCACCGACTTGATGACCTCATCCTCGCGGGCTTCGTACATGTCGTAGGCGCGCTGCACTTCGTCGAAGGGCATGAGGTGCGTTGCCATCTCACCCGGGTCCCACCAGCCGCGTTCTTTCAGCTCAATCATCTTCTCGATGTGCGTGATGGCGTCGCCGCTGGTCGCGCCCTGCGTGGGTATGATCGTCGGAGCTTTTCGCAGGAAGAGCGATGTGTCCAGCCGCGCCCTCTCCCCGGAGGCGTTCTCCTGTATGCCGAAGATTATGGTCTTGCCGAGGTTCTTCACCAGCCGCAGCGCCGCCTCTAGCGTCTCGGCATAGCCTCCGGCCTCGACGGTGATGTCTGCGCCTTCGCCGCCGGTTAGCTCCAGCACCGCTTCGTCCAGATTTTCCTTCGAGGGGTTGATGGTATGAGTCGCGCCGAATCGCTTAGAGAACTCCAGTCTATAGTCGAACAGGTCGGCGGCGATGACCTTGCTCGCGCCTGCGCGGGCGCATATCGCGGTGAAGGACAGGCCGATGGAGCCTTGCCCCATGACCAGCACATTCTTACCCAGTATTGTGCCCATCTGCTGGCAGGAGTAGAGGACGGTGCCGGACGGCTGGCACATTACCCAGCTAGTCAAGTCACCGTGGTCGGGAAGGGCTGCCATGCGCCCTTCGTCGCCGTTGATGTACTCCACGAGTCCGCCGCCAGTCCTGGGGCCGGGCAGCACGATGACGCGCTGTCCGACAGAGAACTTGTCCGAGCGACTTTCGACGACTGTACCTGCCGCCTCGTGGCAGGGACCGCCGACACGCATTGGGTACTCTTCTTCAGGATGGACGGGGCCGTATGCGTGACGTATGTCGCTGCCGCAAACCGACCATGTTTCCAGCTTGATGAGACATTCGCCATCTATGATGTTGGGAATATCCACATCCTCAATCTCGAATCTCTTGGGTCCCGCAATTCGCGCTGCTCTCATCGTGATAACCTCCGTCTTTACTGTGGTACTTCTTGTCATGTCCGCTATTGTAGGCTGTTACAGAAAGCCGCACTATACATTACGGCACAAGCGCGTCTATGACAAGTAATTGCCCCCGTATGAGAGAAGTGCAATCTCAAATTGTGCTTAAACTGATCGAACAGACCGATACGCGATTGACTTATGAGAAAAGCGTCCGGAAACTTCATGTGTAAGGCGATTACGCCTTCCAACAAGATTGACGCTGCCTAGCGCGAGAAGATAAAATTAGGGCGAATCAACACGAACTGCGTTGCAGAGAAAGCGGCGGCTCAGCAGCCGTCAGCATAGGAGGGTACTCTATGGACTCGAGCCTCGTAAGGAAAATGGAAAAAGCCAAGGATTACGCCGCCCAGGAAGGGCGGGTTACGCTTATGAACTGTCAGGCGACATTCCGAGGCGACAATTCTGACCACGAAATTTCCTACGATTCGGGCAAATGGAGTTGCACCTGCTACTATTTCACTAGCCGCGAAGAGTGCAGCCACACCATGGCAATGCAACTTATGCTTAACAACATGGTGAAGGAAGCCGCCAGCAACTAACACGACGACAGGGTTATATGGGAGGAGGGAACTTCTGTTACCCCTCATCCTACATCCTGACCTTCTCCCACTAGGGAAAGGGTGTCTGTCAGTTTTCCTCGAATGCCCTGAATACCACGCAGGCGTTTTGCCCGCCGAAGCCGAAGCTGTTCGACAGGACGGTGTTGATTTGCGCCTTTCGCGCCTTGTTGGGCACATAGTCAAGGTCGCAGTCGGGATCGGCGGTTTCGTAGTTTATCGTTGGATGGATGATGCCGTCCCGTATCGTCTTGATGCAGGCGACCGCCTCCAGCGCGCCTGCGCCGCCCAGCGCATGCCCTATCATTGACTTCGTGGAGCTAATGGGCACTTCGTACGCGCCTTCGCCGAATACCGTCTTGATTGCCAGCGTCTCCACCATGTCGTTCTTGGGCGTGGATGTGCCATGCGCGTTGATGTAGTCGATGTCGGACGGCTGCATTCCCGCATCCTCTATAGCCCAGCGCATCGCGCGCGCGGCTCCTGCCCCGTCCTCGTCCGGCTGCACCGCGTGGAATGCGTCCGAGGACACACCATAGCCTGAGACCTCGGCAAGGATTTCCGCGCCACGTCCCAGGGCATGTTCCAGACTTTCAAGTATTAGAATCGCCGCGCCTTCTGCCGGCACGAAGCCGTCACGATTGGCATCGAACGGGCGGCTCGCCTTTTCAGGCGGCACTTCGCTCCGACTGAGCGCCTTGATGACGTTAAAGCCGCCAAGCCCAAGCTGGCAGATGCCAGCCTCGCAGCCACCGCCAAGCACTACATCCGCCGCACCTCTGCGAATCGCCTCCGCCGCCTCGCCTATACCTTGCGTGCCTGCCGCGCATGCCGTTATCACGGTGGAAGTATATCCCTTAAGCCTGAACAGACGACTTACATTCGCCGCCGCCATGTTCGGCAGTATCATCGGAATGAAATAAGGGCTGACTTTCATGCCGCCGCGCTTGAACAGTGTGCGCGCGTTGTCCTCAGTGGTCGGAAAGCCGCCGTTGCCGTTTCCCATGACCACGCCCATGCGCTCTTCGTCTTCGGAGGACAGGTTGATACCCGAATCCTCCAAGGCGAGCGCAGCGGCAGCCACCGCCGTCTGCGAGAAGCGAGCCATTCGTCGCGCTTCACGCGGGTTGATGTACTTGGAGGGGTCGAAGTCCGGTATCTCGCCGGCGACCTTACAAGGGTACTCCGTCGGGTCCGCTAGAGTCATGGGTCCAATGCCGGACTTGCCCTTCACAAGGCTCTTCCAGTATTCATCCACCGAATCGCCCAGCGGCGTAACCGCGCCCATGCCTGTAACGACGACTCGTCTTCTTCCGTTATACATTGTCATTCTCCTAGGGATATATGACTTGCAGGAGAGGGAATTTACAGAACTTCGTCCTGTGCATTCAAAGTGCATTAGTACATTGTACACTTGTCAGCACAGTGTGTGGCGGGCGCCGCGGTTAATCGACTGACTGAAACCACTCAGTTCAGCTATCGCCGAGGCATGCTCATGTAGGGATACAGCTCCGGCGGTATGCCTTGCACTTCCTCCGTGATTTCGGCGGCTACGGACAGCGACCCCGTGCCAAGCACCAAGTCTTTCTCGCTTGCCATTTCAAGCGCCCTTCGCGCCGCCTCGCCCACATTCTCGGATGTGAACACCACCTTCATTCCTAGTTCGCCTGCCACCTGCGTCACTGTCGCGCCCGAAGCCGATCGTGGATGCCTCGAATGTGTGGCAAGCACTTCCGGCGAAAGCGGCAACAACGCGCGCAGCATGCCTGTCGCGCTGTGACCGCTGAGCGCGCCGAATATCAGAATGAGCCGCTCATACGAGAAATGCTCCCGCAGCGCCTCAACAAGCCGTTCCATCGAGTAGGGATTGTGCGCGCCATCCACGACAAGGAGCTTGCCACCCTTGTCGGGCGTTGCGAGCACCTGCAAGCGCGCTGGCCAATGCACATCGCGGACGCCTCGCCTGATGCTGTCATCGTCCAGCTCAACGCCTCGTTTCCTGAGTGTCTCAGCGATGGCGACAGCGGTTGCGGCGTTCTCCATCTGGTAGTCACCAAGCAGCGGCGTCTCCAGTTCGTATGCGCTTTCCGCGCTCGTGAGCGTGAAGACTTGCCCGCACATGTCGAAGCGCCGCTTCTGCCACGAAGAGCGCTCTGCCACGGATAGCAGGGGCGCACCGCGCTGTTGTGCGACATCAGCTATTACCGCCATCGCCTCGTCGGTCTGTGGCGCGACGATTACCGGCACGCCTTCCTTGATGATGCCGGCCTTCTCAAAGGCAATCTTAGCAACTGTGTCGCCGAGGGTCGCTGTGTGGTCGAGACTGATGGAGGTAATGGCGCACACACGCGGCTTCACGATGTTCGTGGAGTCGAGCCGCCCACCTAGCCCGACCTCCATGACCTGGAAGTCGGCGCCAATATCGCGGAAGTGGACGAACGCCATCGCGGTCATCGCTTCAAAGGTGGTTACGCCGCCGTAGCCTCCCGAACTGCCTATCCGCTCCACGGTTGGCCAGATGCGCTCAACGACGGCGGCAAACTGCTGCTGGCTGATTGGCTGTCCGTTAACGCGGATGCGCTCTGTTGCGCTGTGCAGGTGCGGTGATGTGTAAAGCCCGACCTCGTAGCCCTGCGCCGTCAGGATCGAGGCAATCATCGCGGAGGTACTGCCCTTGCCCTTTGTGCCGGCCACATGCACGGTTGGCACGGCGAGGTGGGCGCAATCGAGTTGCTCCATCAGCAATGTCATGCGTTCCAGGTGAAACGCAGCATGGCCCGGGCTGTGCGTAGAGCGCTCGAAATCCGCAAGCCCCATTACGCGCTGAAGCGCGCCGTCATAACTCAGTTGTACGCCGGACTGCATCACTCGGCACTCTTGCTTTTGGCTCATCCGCCGGATTAGCGCAATAACGCAGGATGGACAGGATACGAGTTGACTTCTCGTAGTTCCTGTCCATCCCATGTTAAACCTTCGCGGTCAGGCTGTCAGCCCCAAAAGTGTCTCCTAGAGCGTGCCAGACTATCTCTTAGAGTGTGAATGAAGGCACTGTCGGACGCTTCCTGCCATAGACTGCGGTGCCATTGGTCTTGCCTGTGCTGCCATTGGAGCCGTTCGCGCTGCCGTTTACCGGGCGGCGCGGCGCGATTCCGTTGTTGAATCCGTCGTGCGGAAGCAGACTGTTCACACGCTGGAACATGGACCCGGCGCTTTCGATTGACTCGTCACTGATCTCCTGCCGCAGCCGTGCGTGGTTTTCCAGCAGCCACGCCGCGGGCCGGTACGAATCGAAGTGTCCGCCCGCAATCTTATCCATCTCGAAATGTCTCTCAAGTCGTTGCACGATGCGCGGGTCCTTCGCCGAGATAGCCTTCATGGACACAGGCTCTCGCAATTCCATCCCATACGACTCGTTAACCAGCTTCAGGTAGAAAGACGGATCGAGGATATCCTCGATGTCTGCGGTGCGGATTTTCTGCACCTCCACCCACTTCACCGGAGTATTGCGCTGGATGACGCTATTCTGGTTGATCAACTCCATCTTCGCCTTGTTCTTCGGGGTGACATCCATCATCACGGCGACGCTGACATAACTCTCGCCGAGCAGCGATACGAACATTGGCAGATTGTCGGAGTTGCCCACCGGAATGACGACCCAACGGGGGTCGAGGCGCTGGAAGCCCTTGCTGGCGCAAATCTCACCCAGTATCTGCAGGTATATCAGGTCCGACGCCGAGTTCACCATGAGGCAATGCGGCGCGAGGAAAAGCATGTGCGCCAGGTCATGCCCGAGCGCTACCTGCAGCGGGAAGATCGTATCCTGGTCATTGCTCAGGGTGTCGGAGCTGATTACCGTGCCCCTATCGTCCACGTCCTGCACCGTGCGTATGCGATCGAGATGGTTCAGGTTAATCATGAACGGCGAGTGCGTGGTGTAGATGACCTGATGCTTGGGCGCGAGCCGCTCGTCGATGAATCGCAGGAAGTCGTGCTGTGCCAGAGCATGCAGGTTCAAGCCCGGCTCGTCCAGCAGCAACACAAGGTCGCAATCCTCCTGCTCTTCGATGCTGGAGAAGTATGTCAGGAACGAGAAGAACCAGACGAAGCCCTTCGATCGGTCGTCGAAAGGCACCGAAACACGGTGCCGGTTGTTCCAGATGCGGACATGCAGGATTGTACCTTCGTTAAGTGGGGGCACATCGTTAGGGTCGGCGGGCGACAGGTCGAACTCAACGCGGAGCTCCGTATTCTGCGCCCAGTACTCGAACATCTCGTCGGAGATGCTGATGGACGCCGATTCAAGCTCAGCCTTCATGTATTCATAGTTCGTCTGATGCTGCAGGTCCTCAAGGTCGGCGCCCACCAGCGATATCAACGACATAAAGGTGCGGTCCGACTCATCGAACTCATCACCCGCCTGCACGCGCCTGCTCATGTCCTGCATGGAGATTCTCCCGCGCATGGTGCTGTACTCGTCAAAGTACACGAACTTCGGCATCATCGCGAACAGAACTTCTTCGACTACTTCCCTTGCGGACTTCTCACCGAATCGCTCGTACATCCGCGTGATGAGCCTGCCAACCGCAACCGGCTTTACATCCAGCGCCTCCAACAGGCTGAGCATTTCCTTCACGCTGCCGGCGCTGCCTGCATGGCTGGTGATTTCGGGCGGCAACTCAGCGCTGCTCAGCAAATACTGGACGATGGCGCTCTCGTCCATCTCAAAATCCCACATAAGTTCGTTCTTGTAGTTCTTAGAGACCGTAATCTCCTCCGAAAGCAATACCCCGTCCCCAATGTGCTCCGCCAGCAGTTCAAACTCATCCTCTGACAGCGTCATTATCGCTGTGACGGCGGTGGCGGGATCGGATGGATGGCGCCTCCGATACCTGACATAGCCCTTGCGAGGGAAGTCCTTGAGTTCGAACTCCTGGCCGCCGTCAACGGGGTTGAGCCGCTTCAGAGCGCCGAGAAATGCCGTCTTGCCCGACTCGTTCTTGCCGACCATCGAGGTGACGGCATCTATATCGACCCAGCCGGAATCGTCAATGGATTTGAAGTCGGTTACCCGAGCGCGAACAAGTTTCATGTCTCCTCCTGATTACCCCTGATTGGCGTGTCTGAACGCCTTTCTAACCTATTGCTGTGGCCAATGTGTCGTATGGCGCTTTTGCAGCTGACACATAGACCACGCAGGCGTATTTCGTGTATCGTGAACAGAGGTTATCCAAGTAAAAAGGCAATACGCAAGGCGTTTATGGTGTTTCAGTTAGCCAGTTTGACAATCAGTATTATATCTAAAATACAGAACATTCTTGTTTTATTGATCAGCGGGCGTAAGGGGTAATTCATGAAAGTAGGCATAGCAGGATTGCGTGCTCCTGGGGGGTCTTGGCAGGACACGCTGCGGTTAGCGAAGTTGGCCGATGAGCTTGGCTACAGCTGTATCACGATGGGCGAGGCGTGGGGCGAGGACGCCTTCACATCGCTGGCGCAGGTGGCGGCAGTCACCGAGCGAATACGCATCGGCACCGGCATCGTGCCCGTATTCGCGCGCTCGCCGTCCAACATAGCAATGACCGCTCTCAATATGGACCTGATGTCCGAGGGGCGCTTCTTCCTGGGACTTGGCGCAAGCGGCAGGCTGGTCATCGAGGACTTTCACGGCGAGGAATTTCGCAAGCCGTTGGCTCGCATGCGCGAATATATAAGCATCATCCGCAAGGCGGCGGCAGGCGAGCGTCTGGATTACAGCGGCGAGTTTTTCAAGTTACAGAGATTTCATATACGGTTTCAGCCTTACCGTTCAGAGTTGCCCATTTACATCGCGTCGCTAACTCAGCCGAGCCTGCGACTCACAGGCGAAGTCGCGGACGGCTGGCTACCCATATTCCTTGCACCCTCACGCATGGAGCCGCTCATAGCGGACATCGAAGAGGGCGCGCAAGCCGCGGGACGGTCGCTAGACGACATCTCCATCTGCCCGCAGGTGTCCATATATGTTACTGACGACGTGGACGAAGCCCGGCGTCGCGAGCGCCCCCACATTTCGTTCTACATTGGTGGGATGGGCGAGTTCTACCATCGGTACATGCACCGAATCGGGTTCGGAGCGCAATCCGACGAGGTTCGACAGGCGTATCTCAACCGCGAGCGGGATGTGGCGGCATCGCTGGTGACGAACGAGATGGTTGACTCTACGACCATCATAGGGACACCGGAGGAGTGCCGCGAGCAGATGCAGGAATTCTTCGACGCAGGCGTGGACGAGATACGCCTCGTATTCAACGAACCGGATGTGGAGTCGTACATTGCGACGATGAAGGCGGTCGCGCCGGGACAGTAGTCGCGTCTGTCGAGCTTTCTGTCTGTCAGACCATCAGTGGGGCAGGAGCAGACAGGATGGATAAGACAGCACTTTCCCGATCAGTCTATCTCACTTCAGCCTAGGTTCTATTGAAACTCGATGCACAAAGCGTTTCAGACCTGAAGAGCAAGATTATTCTGTCATTCTGAACGCAGCGCAGCGGAGTGAAGAATCTAAAAATCGTTGTACATGCGGCAATTTCCCATCACGCAAGATTTCTCGCTTCGCTCGAAATAACAGGAATAATGAGGGCTAAATTCAAAATGTCAACACACCCTAATCACTCTCCCCGATAATTCGGCTGACGCCGCTCAAGGAACGATGCGATGCCATCAGCGCGGTCGGCTGTGGATTGCAGGATGACGGTGAGGTCGGCTTCGAGGCCGAGTCCCTGTGCCAGCGTCATGTCCGAGCCTTTGAGCAGCGTCTCTTTGAGATAGCGTGCGGCTATGGGTGCGTGCGAGGCGATGGTTTTGGCGAGAGACATGACGTATTCGGCTGCTTCTTCGCGCTCGGCGACATGGTTCACCAGTCCAATATCCATCGCTTCCTGTGCGTCCACCAACCGCGATGTGAGTATCATAGCGGTGGCGCGACTCTGCACGATGATGCGGGGCAGGCGCTGAGTGCCGCCGTCCCAGGGAATGATGCCGGACGCCAAGTGCGTCAGTCCAAGCCGCGCGTCCGACGCCGCCACGCGCAGGTCGCATGCCAGCGCAAGCTCAAGACCCTGATCTATGGCGTCGCCGTTGATGAGCGCAATGGTTGGCTTCTCGATGGCGGCTACGGCTTCGCTCACACGCAGGCGCGCGAACTCGTCCGGCATAGGCGAATCGCCCTCAAACTCTGTGCCGACGCAAAAATCGCCGTCACCCGTGCCATCTCCAGTAATGACGCACACACGCACATCGTCGTCTTGCCGAACGCGCTCGCATGCGTCACGCAGACGCTGCGCCGTCTGCTCGTCGATGGCGTTGCCCGCATCGGGACGGTCCAGCGTGATGGTTGCGATATGGTCCTCGATCGACAGGTGCATGATTGGGAATGGTAACACGGATGCGCGGGCCGTACAGGAGCATTGGCAGGATCATAGGCTGGAATACAGCCACTCCCCTATTCTGCCCTGCCCGAGCAGGGGAGTGGTTTCTAGGTAAGCTGCCCGTTCTGTCAGGATTCCGCGACAACGATTCCGAATCTCTCGAACAGAAGCGTACTCGCCTGCTGCGCGGACATTACTGTGCCCTTCAGACTTGCGACCTCCAAGCCGGAACCGGAGATGTACGCGCCGCGCAGGTCGGCTCGATCAAAGCGGGTCTGATCCGTGACAACCGCGCCTGTCAGGTGGCAGCCCTCAAACACCGTACCGCTGAAGTCGGTGCCTGTCAGGTCGGTTTCAGTGAAATTTACACCCTTGAGTCTGCTGTCCACGAAGCGTTGGAAGCGCACAGTTGCCATGCTAAAGTCGGCGTTGTCAATCGTCACGGCGTCTAGGCGGGCCTGGCTGAAATCGACCGTGCGGAAGCGCGAGCCCGTCAGGTCAGCGGCGAACAGGTTCGCGCCGTCGAGGTTGCAGAGGCTCATGTCGCAGTTCTCGATGCGGCTGAGGTTCAGCCTAGCCTCTCGGAAGGTCGACGATGTGAATTCGCAACCTCGCAGGGTCGCCTCGCGTATGTCCGCTTTGTCGAAGCGGGCGCCCTGCAGGCGCGAGTTCTCGATGGTGAGGTCGTCGCAGGCGAGATTGAAGAAGTTAACGCGGCGCATCGAGCACTCCTCGAAGTGCAGTTGCTCGGCGTCGATTTCGGGCAACTCCGCGTCGTCGAACATGCAGCGAATAAAGGCCGCCGAGCTGCGTAGCAGGTCGTGGAACTGAGCCGCGTCGGTGATGGTGAGGTCTTCGTGTGGTGTCGTCACTAGGTTCGTGCTCGCATATCGGCGGCCGTGTTCCTGCGGCGCCGACCCCTTCTGTCCAATGCCTGATTTCCTGCGCTTAGTCTTTCCTGCGCCTAGTTCATGTGCAGGCCGCCGCTGACGTTTATCGACTGGCCTGTGATGTTCATGGCGTACTCGGAAGCTAGGAAGCAGGCGAGGTTGCCGATGTCGTCGGGCGTCTGCTCCCTGCCGAGGGGAATTGTCCTCTGAACATTTTCCTCGAAGAGTTCGCGCTGCGTCTTTTCTCCGGGGTTCGGTGTCATGGCGGCGCGGGCGGTGATGCGCTCCCACATAGGCGTCCAGAGCAGGCCCGGGCAGATCGCGTTCACGTTGATGTTGTGTGGCGCGAGCCCCTGTGCCTGCCCTTGGGTCAGGCTAATCACGCCTGCCTTGGAAACATTGTAGGGCGGATTGCGCGAACTGCCCTGCCTCCCGGCAATGGAGGCGATATTGATGACCTTGCCGTACCTGCGCCCTTGCATATGCGGGGCGACGGCGTCGGTAACGCGCGCGATGCCTTTCACATTTATCTCGAAGATGAAGTCCCAGTCCTCTTCATTCGGCGTCTCGCGGCTTTCCCAGCCCTGCGCACCGATGACGCCCGCATTGTTCACGAGTATGTCGATTACGCCGAACTCGGCAAGAGCCTGCGCCGTCATCTCCTCGACGGATTCCCGGTCTGACACATCGAGGCTCACGGCGAGAGAGCGCCGTCCAAGCGACCTGACTTCGTCCGCAACTCCCTCCGCGTTCTCCACGATGATGTCGGCGATCACTATGTCTGCGCCGTTTCGCGCCAGAGCAAGCGATATGCCTCGCCCGATGCCTCGCCCGCCGCCGGTTACGATTGCCACCTTTCCACTAACGTCCATCGCTGTACCTCCTAATAATCCAGAGTTGCACATATCGTACCCACCCTGCCCGTCCCTGTAAAACGCCTTTGCTTCACTTATCAACTCAACTCAGCCGTTCATCCGGAGTGAGCGGTTGGCAACCTAGCGACGGAGGGCTGTAAACTGATAAATTTAGACTTTATGACTCGATTGCACTTGAACAAATTCACATGTTCTGTCAGGATGGACTAATGAGAATTGGAGAATTCGAAATACGAGAGCCGGTCCCGGAACTGCGCAATGTGCGCGCAATCGCAATGCTGCGGCCGTGGGTTGATGTGGGGCGCGTGGGCACGCTGGTTCTCAACCGACTGGAACGACACTTAGGCGCGCAGGAGTTGGGACGGCTGGCAAAACCCGGCAAGTTCTTCGACTATACGCGCTATCGCCCGCGAATGCGCACGGTACAGGGTCGGCGCGTTTTCACGACTCCCAACACGATCGTGCATTATGCGCACGGCGACGAGCACGACTACCTCTTCCTGCACATCCGCGAGCCGCATGCCTTCGGCGAGGACTACTGCGATGCGATCGTTAGCCTTTTGCAGCACTTCGGTGTGTCCGAATATTGCCGCATCGGCGGGATGTACGACTCGGTGCCGCACACGCGGCCTGTGTTGATAACGGGCAGCCTCACGCGGGAGCAGGAGCAGCGGGCGACAGGACTGATCTCGTCCCGAGGGAGCACCTACCAGGGACCCACGAGCATCGTCAACTTGGTGCATGAGTCGCTGATACAACAGGAGATGCCGTCGGTAAGCCTGATGGCGCACCTGCCGCAGTATGTTCAGCTCGACGAGGATCACATGGGCGCGGCAAGGCTTATGAATGTGCTGTGCTCAATGTACGATCTCCCAGAATCCCTTGCCGACGAGTCGCGGGGCGAGCAGCAGTACTCGGAGATAAACCGCGCGGTGCGGAACAACTCCGAGGTGCGCGCGCTCATCCAGCAACTCGAGACCTACTACGACCGCACTTACTCGGCGCCTCCGGAATCGGAGGAAGAGGAAGAGGCAATCTCCCTCGCGCCGGGTGTGGAGCAGTTCCTGTATGAGGTCGGTGGACGCCTCGAGGAGCCGTCCGAAGAAGAAGGGGACTTCGACGACGACGACGACATCGACGAGGGGCACGACAACAACTAGGTCCTGTTTACATTTCTCGTCATTCCCGCGCAGGCGGGAATCCACAGGGGTTGAGCGGGGCAGTTGTACCTTGGATACAGCCACCTTCGTGAGCTGACTTCCACCGACTCTCTTAGAGCCTGTTCACGATCTTCTTAGAATTAGCGCTGTGAAGGCAAGCACCACCATTTGCAGACTGGTATTGAGCTTTCTTTCGCAGTTCTTCCAGAGCCGGCGGCACTTTTGCAGCCAGGCAAAAGACCGCTCTACCACCCATCGCTTCGGAAGAACCACGAAGGTGTGAAGTTCGTTGCGCTTCACCACTTCCACCGAGGCTCCTAACAGACTTTGCACCGCAGTGGCAAAGGGCTTCCCTGTATAACCCCCATCGACAAGTACCTTTTGCACCTGCCTGAGGTCGGCTCCTCGTTGGTCGAACATCGCCAAAGCCCCGGCACGGTCGGTGACATTGGCGGTGGTCACGTGAATTGCATGCGGCAACCCCTGGGTGTCCACTGCGATGTGTCGCTTGATTCCCGAGACCTTCTTGCCGGCGTCATAGCCCTTGTTCTCGGCGCTGTCAGTGTTCTTAACGCTCTGAGAGTCCACGATGCAGAAGGTCGTCCGCTCTGTCCGTCCATTGCTTTGTCGGGCCTCGCCAACTGATTTTTTTTAAGACTTGCTCCAGAATGGACTCATTAGCCGCCTCGGGTCGCTCGCTCCACTGCCGGAAATACTTGTAGCAAGTGCGCCAATTGGGGAAGTCTGCGGGCAGCATTCGCCACTGGCATCCGCTTTTAAGAAGATACAATACCCCGCAGAAAACATCATACAAGTCCACGGTGCGGGGCTTGGTCCTGCGGCGGGCCGACTCCAACAAGGGGAGAATCCGGGCAAATTGCTCTTGGCTGATGTCGCTGGGATAAGAATGAGACATGATTACCCTCCTGATAATAGTCTCAACCTATTATATTCCAGAGATCGTAGACAGGTTCTTAGAAAGTCAAAATGTCAACACACCCTAGACATCTAGCAGGCCGTCCCGTAAAGGTGAGATTCAGGCGAGCGTTGTTCAAAGAGGGGTTGATATAGATATGTCGAAGCTTCAGCAGGGAGACAGGCTCCCAAAGCTCACTTTCAACCTCATTAGCGGCAAAACGCTGAGCCTACCCGAGGAGATGCCATCGCGCTACCTTGCTGTGCTGTTCTATCGAGGGCACTGGTGACCCTACTGCGTTCGGCAGTTGGCCGAGTGGCAGGAGAACAGCGAGGAACTGGAATCGCTGGGATGCAGCGTGGTCGCGGCAAGCGTTGACACGCTTGAACACGCTCAGAAGATGCAGAAGGATTCCGGAGCGCAGTTCCCGATAGCCTACGGGGTTACTCAGGCGGATACCGACCCGCTGGGCTCGTGGTGGTCGAATGAACGCGGCGGATTCGTGCAGCCCACGGAGTTGCTGCTGGGACGCGGCGGCACGGTGCTTGGTTCGCTCTACGCATCAGGGCCAGTAGGCCGCATGAGCGCCGACGAGGCGCTGTACGCAATACGCAACCGTGAACGGCGACGGCTGGGTTAATCTGCCCTTTGGAACTTTCGCTTACATGGGCTAACAAGGTTCTAGACCAATGACTATATCAACACCGCAAATCTCATTCTTTGGGCATTTGGATAAGTCGGATGCCGTATTGCTCGGTCTGCTGGCAATGCTCGAGTCGGGTAAAGAGATATGCGCCGCCAGAATGGTCAATCTAATTTACCTATTGGACGAGTTCAGCTATCAGCACGACGGAGTTACGCTTACCGGGTTCGACTATATCCGGAGCGACGACGGACCGAATGTAGCCAACGATGAGGTGGATAAAGGGCTTGCCTCGTTGGTTCGGAAGGGACTCGTTCATTGCGCGCAGAAGTCAGCCTCGCCCGGCAGCTACAAGATTGATGGACAGGTCAACCTTGCCGAGATTCCGTTGAGTGCGGATGACTGGGCACTTATCCATTCCGTAATCCGCGAATACGGGGGCCTGAGCCACGCGGATATGGTTAAGGCGGCACGGCGAACCATGCCAATGAAGAACAGCGTGCGCTATGGCAAACTCCGGTTTCAGCCCAACCCTAAAATCGAGACTTTCAAGCAATCTGCTCGAAAAGATGCCGACTTCATGGAAAAATGCATGACTGCGCTTGCCGACAGCTTGGAAGGAGTTGCCATCGAAGAATTGAGAGGCGCAGTCGTTGCCGAACAGACTGACCCTTAGCGAAGGCGCTCGCCACTTCTATCAGACGCTCGATGCACACAGATTACCTTCGTTAGACGAAGCCCTCGATTACATTAGAGACGCTCCATTCTCCCACGGCGGATTGATTCGGCGCGAGTCTCGCCCGCCGGTGACGATGTACTTCTATGACGACGGAGTTTGGCGAATAGGCTATGTTCTTTCGTTCTACGCGGACTCCGCCATATTCCATATCCATGTCTTGGCAATCTCCCCTATCTGATAGGAACGGCTTCAACGCGGCGTGTAGGCGTCGGGCGGCGTGATGCCGCCATGTCCCAGGTAGGAGAATCGGCTGCCCCCCTAAAACCACACTCCCCAGTCCGACGTCCCCCCAATTCCCCTTGACAACCCAAACGCCCGTGCGTATCATATATTAAATTACCAGAACATACAATCCTATCCATACTGCACATCCTGTTAAGTCTATGAAACACTGACCGGCTGACCACTGAAAACTCTGAACTGAAAAACCATGTGCATTCAAGACAACATACAATCCAAAATCGCACAACTCACACAAAACGGCGATACCATAGCCGTCTTCCTTGCAGACACCCTGCAAGGCTCATCCGACCATGCTATAAAAATCTGCCACCGAATGGACGCAGCCAAATTGCTCACCAAATACGGCTTCCCTCAACAAGCCCACAACAATGTCATACCCTTCACTCCAAAAGAGACTGATGAATCAGAGAACGAATCGTCCATGTCAGCCCCCGCTCCCACCCTCAGAGACATCGTCGCCTACCCCGTCGCCCGCTACATCCGCAACCGTACGGATGACGGCGAAAACCTAGTCCACGCCCTCTGCCAAATCATGAACGGCGGCGAATTCCGTCAAGACCCATTCACCGGTGAACCTCGGCAAACGGTCAAGCCGCGCGAGCGCCTCGCAGCCGCGAAAGAACTCTTGCGCCGCGCTTTCGGCGAACCCGCCCCATCGCGCCGCAACTCCACAGCCTACAACTCTGCCGCAGACATCGACGAGCGCGACCCACTAAACACGCTCATCGCCAAACTCGTCCGCGACAAGACCAACGACGGCATCGCCGCCGCCGAACTCCTGATACGCATCGCCGAAAATGACGACACAGAAGGCGACTGGCTGCCCGCCCACCGCCTTTCGGCAGCGAAAGAACTCCTGCACCGCGCCTACGACCTCAACTACGACGCGGTAACTTGGGAACACATAGACGCCTACAACAACAACGCCTATCCGCTCGACCTGAACGAAGAAGCCGAGCGAACGCGCCATAAAGAGCGAATATCCGCCCTCATCAAAGAGTACGACGAAGCCCGCGCAGCCGACGACGAAGACGCGATGGCAGCCGCTGAAAAGGAGTACGCCAACTACATAAAGTACGGCGACGAATCAGCCCCCGCCGAGACGTCAGAACACTTGGAGTACGGCCCAAACGACCCTGATCCGACCGTCGACTACTACTACCCGCCCCTGAGCAAGGAAGAACAGGCGAAGTTCGACGAGGATATGCGCCGCAACTCCGCCGCCAACATCCACACCCCCAAACTCACCATCCCCCTAAAAATCCGCAGCCCCTAAATGACACAGAAACATAGAACGCCAATACGCCCTACGATCGCACGAGCCTCAGCACCATCCTCACCAGCATGAAGACGATCAGGGCAAGGCCGCCCCACAGCAGCAGTTCCGCCCACCATAGATTAAGGTTAAGCTGGGCGATTGCCGATGCCCAGCTCAGGATGAATCCAATCCAGACGACGAAGTCGAGGGCGAACGACACCTTCTTGCCTATTAGAAGCGCCACGTTCCGCAGCACTGGAATCACGCTCGCCACAGCCAGGAAGAACGACAGCGCGAAGAATCCGGCGATTACCAGGAAGATTGCATATCCCACGGCTTCGGGCAGTTCAAGGATAAAGAAGAATGTGACAGCCCCTTCCGAAATCTGCCATTGCTGCGTCAGCATCAGCGCGCCCACAAAGGCGACTAAGGCGTTGCTGAACAGCCACTCTTCCTTGTATTCCGCGCTCGTCATCGTCATCGCTTACCTGCCCATCGCCAATGGCCTGTCCATCCACGACGGACCACGCTACACGAGCAAGCCCACCAATTCATCGGGGTGGCTGAGCATTGGGTAGTGGCCAGCTTCCATCTCGTGCCAGTCGGCGTTGAGCGTCTCGGCAGTACGGCGCTGGTGCGCTACCGGCGGATTCTGGCTGAGGGTGCAGCGAATAACGCGAGTGTTCGGCCACTCCTGCGCCCAGAAAGCGTCAAGTTCGCCCGGTGCATCGGAGGCCTCGACAGGATGCGGAGTGGCGCGGTCAACCGCCCAAGCGCGCAATTCCGGCTCAAGGTCGGCGAACATGCGGTTCTCCATCTCTTCGCGCGTGGGCCCTCTAGTCAGTCCGGTCGTGGGAATCGGAGGGGCATTCGGGCCGCGCTGCACGATATTGCTGACGCGCTCGCCGGGCTGTGGTGCAAGGGCGTCCACGAACGCAATCCTGCTTATGCGCTCACAAGCAAGCTCCGCAACCTTGCATATCACCAGACCGCCGGTGCTTGTGCCGACGAGCACGATGTCCTTCAGGTCTTCGTAGAACAGAAAGTCCGCGACCTCTTGCCCCTGCGCCGCGATGGTGATGCCCGGTCGTATGAGCTTGCTGCGCTCGCCACAGCCGTCCAGCGAGGGCGCGTACACCGTATGCCCCTGACTCCGCAGGACCTCAGCCGTGGGTTTCCAAATCCAACCGCCTTGGAAAGAGCCGTGAACCAGTACGAAAGTTGCCATTATGTGTCCCCTTTCGAGAGTGTTTTGGTAAGTCGAAGTGTCAGTTTATCAGTATGTCTGTATATCGGCATGTCGGTGATATTCGCAGCATTCATCAACTGACACGCTATCTATTTCAGGTGCTCCAGCATCGAGAGCGGGGTGGTGGCGAGGACGCCGCCGTCTACGGGAAGGGTTACGCCTGTAATCCAGCGAGATTCGTCGCTAGCGAGGAATAGCGCGGCCCAGGCGATGTCCCATGCGCTGCCCTCGGTGCCGAGCGGAGTGCTTCTGCGGCGCAGGTCACGCCCTTCCTCCGACAGCCTGCCCGCGACCATCGGGGTGTATAGCGGACCCGGAGCAATGCAGTTGACGCGCACGCCATCGCGCCCGTGATGCACGGACATCTGCGTCGTGAGCGCGATGACGCCGGCCTTGGAAATTGCGTATGGGATGCTCGCGCCGCTGCTGCCGGCTCGTATGCCCGCTATCGAGGATATGTTGATTATGGAGCCGCCGCCGGATTCCACCATGCGCGGCACTGCATACTTGCTGGTGAAGACCATGCTGCGAATATTGGTGGCCATTACTCGGTCGAAGTCTTCCTGCTCCACATCCACCACGGTGCCGGGGCTACCTATGCCCACATTGTTGAACAGGATATCCAGCCTGCCGTAGCGGGCAACGGCCTCCTCGGCTATACGCGCGCAGTCGCCTTCGTATGTAACATCGGCTTGCAACTCGGACGCCACACCGCCTTCCTGTTCGATGGATGCCCGTGTATCCTCAGCGCGCTCCGGCACGGCGTCAACCAGCAGCACGCTTGCTCCCTCTCGCGCAAAGAGCGTGGATGCCGCCTTGCCTGTGCCCACACCGGGACCGCGCGACCCGGCGCCCGTCACAATCGCCACCTTGCCGGCCAGCCTGCCGCTTTCGTTAGGCATATCCCTACCTCCTTTAGTTCAAAGTGCTATGCTATTCGTCTTGTTCATCAGATGTGTTAAGAGTATGTTAATGGCTGGGATTCTATTGCAGGGCATTGTATGGCAATAGCGGCAGAAATTCAGGCCGACCTTTTGGCGACGGGTGCGAGGACGCTCGGCATACGCCTGTCCGAAACACAGATGAGCCGCTTTGTGCGATACTACGATGAGCTCGCGCGCTGGAATGAACGAGTTAACCTGACCGCGATTACGGAGTGGGAAGCCGTTCAGTCACGGCACTTCCTTGATTCGCTGTCGGCGGCGCAGGCGTTGTCGCCCCTAATGCTTCAATCCGGTTCATTCATAGACGTGGGAAGCGGTGGAGGCTTTCCCGGACTACCTTTGAAATTGGCGTTCCCGGGCATGCGCGGCACGCTACTTGAAGCGACCGCTAAGAAGACGGCATTCCTCGCGCACCTGTCCGAGATCCTGGAACTGGAAGACATATCGGTTCGCACGGGCAGAGCGGAGACGCTAGCACATGAAGCAAAGATGCGCGAGGCGTTCGATATGGCGCTTGCCAGGGCAGTTGCGGAGGTGGCGACACTCGCAGAACTGACGTTGCCGTTCGTGCGAGTGGGCGGTATCGTGGTGATGCACAAGAAGGCGGACATCGCCGACGAACTGGAGCAGGCGCAGGGGGCGATAGAGACGCTGGGCGGCAGGCTGAGGGAGGTGCTGCCGGTGACACTACCAGGACTGGATGAGCGGGCTCTCGTTGTGCTTGAGAAGCAGCACCCAACGCCTGAACGATACCCCCGACGCCCTGGAATGCCCGCGAAACGCCCCTTGACCTGACCCAAACGCGCCTCGCTTAAGTATTTTAAGTAAATTAGGCTGCTATGCTATTCTTGCCAATGTTCCGCCTGCGAATGCCAGGGAACAAAGCCTACAGAGCCCACAGCGCATAATATGAGTCAAATACCGGATTCACAAGATCGCCACGAGACGTCTGCACAAAGGCGAGGCACCACGCTCATCAAGCGGCGCATCTTTTCACTGCCTTCACTGCTGATGTTCTTGCTATTCGCCGTATTCGTCTATTTCCTGATAACGCGATTCCATCCGGACTGGCGCTCAATTTTCGGCACGATAGCCCACATGAACATCTGGCTCTACGCGCTGGCGTTCGCGCTGTACTATGCGACATTCATTCTGCGCGGTCAGCGCTGGCGGATGCTTGCTCGGAACACGGGCGAGCTCGATACGCTGCCACGCGGTCAGGTCCCGACGGTGCGGGCGTCTTCGACATATATCCTCATCGGGTGGTTCATCAACTCCATCACCTGGTTGCGAATGGGCGACGGCTATCGCGCGTGGCTGTTCGCGCGCGGCAGCGGGGGTGGCTTCTCCTGGAGTTTAGGCACTGTGCTTGCGGAGCGCGTTCTGGATGTGGCTTCCATGCTGCTTATCCTGGTGGCGAGCGCCCTACTGCTCTCGACCACATCGGTGTCGAACATTGCGCAGACTGTGATATGGCTGACACTTGCAGTCGTCATAGTGGCGCTGTTCACGCTGCTGGCGATGAAGATGTGGGGAAGGCGTTTCGCGCGCTTCCTGCCCTCGCGGATGGAGGCGGAGTTTCATAGCTTTCAGAGTGGGACGCTAGGCAGCATGAAGCAGATGCCGACGGTCATTGCGCTGGGCGGCGTAGCGTGGATGCTGGAGGTCGCGCGGCTGTTTTTCGTGGTGCAGGCGTTGGGGCTGGATGTGCCACTGGCGCTGGTAGCCATCGCGGCGCTCAGCGCGGCAATCCTGAGCACCATACCGATACCCGGCGGCGTCGGCTTCGTAGAGTCGGGCATTATTGGCGTGCTGCTATTGAGCCTGGGACGCCCCGAAGCGGTGTCGATTGCGGTTGTCGACCGCTCGATAACATTTGTCAGCGTGATCGCAATAGGCGGTGTGGTTTTCCTGGTAAGTCAGGTCTGGAAGCCTGGCCAGAGCGCTCCGGAATACACCTAATGCGGTGTTGTCCTCTTCAACTCTTTGGAAACGCAATGAGGATTATGTTATGTTCAGGGCTAGAAAAGGTCTTGTGGAAATTTGTGCGATTGATTATATTAAAAAATGTTGAGTATTCAATCTTGACATAAGTCTGAAACAGGCGTAAACTCGCCTGAGCATCAAAAATTCTGCGGGAGGTAGTCGATAAAGATGCTTAAAGAAATTCCTAAAAAGACCGTAAGCCATGTCGTAACGAGGCCGGGGAGACTCCATGGAGACCCCGATGTAGAGATTCCTGTCGCAATTGATCTGGCGACCGTACCTGGTATCCCGAAGAGGGATGAGGATGTCTCTTTCTATAGCCGGGTCTATCCGGTAGAGTCGCAGAACATTGAGAAGGCAGCGGACCGTGATTGGGTCTGGACGGTCTATACTGCGGAAGTTCTGAAGTATCGCGAGCGCCACGACGAGATTAACCAGCCCCTCGTGGACGCCTCCTTGCTCACCGGTGACATTCAGCCGACCGGGACGCCTGAAGCCGGCAAGAACATGACCGCCGTCATCCGGCTCAAGGCACGAGAGCTTGGCTTTGGTGAGGTCGGCTTCACGAAGTTCGACCACAAGTACGCCTACATGAGCAAGAAGCGCTGGGTCAAGTACGAGCACACCATCTGCCTCGCGCTTGAGCAGGACTACTACCAGACGCAGACCATCCCCAGCATTGAGGCTGAGTTTGCCCACTTCGGCACATACGAGATTGAGGGCGCGCTTGCGCTCGACCTAGCGGACTATATCCGCAGCCTTGGCTACCATGCCCAGGTTCACAGCCCGAACGACAACAGCGGCGTCTATATTCCGATGTTCGTCGCGGCGGGTCTGGGCCAGCTTGGCGCAAACGGTCAGTTGCTGTCACCGCACTTCGGTTCGAGGGCGCGCCTGGCGATGATTACGACCGACGCCCCTGTGAGCTACGATGAGCCGGTTGACTACGGCCTGCACAACTTCTGCCAGATCTGCCAGGTTTGCGTGAACCGCTGCCCGGGTCGTGCGCTGGTCAAGGAAAAAGTATGGTGGCGCGGCGCTGAGAAGAACAAGCTCATCTACGAGCGCTGCCGACCGGTTATGGCTCGCTACGATGGCTGTGGCATCTGCATGAAGGTCTGCCCGATCCAGAAATACGGCGCACCTTCAGTCATGCAGTACTATGTTGACACCGGCGAGGTGCTCGGCAAAGGCACTGACAACCTCGAAGGCTACGAAATCCCTGAAAAGGGCTACTTCGGGCCCGGCAGCCTGCCGCAGTTCAACCGCCAGTTCTTCGAGATTCCGCACGGCCGCAGAGAAGAGTGGCTGTTCGAGGAGTTCAAGGAGAAGCTCGAGAACGATATGCTTCCTACTGAGGAGGTCATGGACTTCGCGGTCGAGCTGAAGAAGATCCTCGACGAGGGCGGCACGACGCGCGGCGACGAGTAAAAGTTTTAGCGGTGATTTGATTGGTAGGGGCAGCCCTTGTGGTTGCCCCTAGCTTACCAACAAGAGGGGAAAATGTTCAAAAGGCCACAGATTGAAGCACTGTTCGCCGAGCTAAAAAGCGAATGGCAAGGCAAGCCCGACTTCGAGAGGATCCACCGCGACGTTGACCTCGGCATTGCATACTACGATGCAGGGAAGTCTATCGTCGACCTCGACGAAAGAGCGGTGGCGCTCATCGAAAAGCACAAGCCTGAATAGCTAACACACGCTCACATATCTGGGTAAAATAGGGGTACGCATTGACGTACCCCTATTTTCTTTGTAGCTCGTATCGTGGTATCGTCCATTCACTGAGTATCTGAACAACGGATCTGTCAGCATGAAACGAGCATCCCAAATCGGCATACTGCGTCCATTTGCAGCCGTTCTTGCGGTGATCGGGCTCATAAGCCTGTTCATTCTGGGCTATCGGTCTCTTGCGGGAAGAGGTAAGGACGCTGAAATCGCCCCGGAGCCTCAGCAGCCACCGCCGCAGCCTGCCAGAACGCCCGGCGGAAGACGACTGCTGCGATTCGGCGTCAGGCATCCGCTCGCCATCGCCCTGATTGTAGTGATACTCGTAGTAGTCGCAACGATGGCATATCTTCCGTTCGCGAATACAACATCGACCATCGGAGGCATAGAGCATCAGCCGTCCGACTACGACAAATTCTTCACCTACTCGCAGATGGAATCGATGACGCACTTCGCAATGTGCGACGCGATGCTGTTTTCCACCAGACCTGAGGAGGAGTTGGAAAATGTGAAGGAGCGCATAGCGATAGAGGTCGAGTTCGATAGCTCGGCAGGCGCGGGCGCGGCGAGTCAGGCAGGCAGGTACACTAGGCGTGTGCGCAGCCCCGAGGAGATAGCCGAGGCAATCAGGTTGGCGAGCGAGTTCTACGAGCGCGTCAACTGCATATAATCTGGATAACATAGACTTCAGGATTAACATGTTACTATCCTGTGTATCCTGTTAAATTATTGACACAACAACGAGAAGGAGAAGAGAGTTAGTTATGGCAACTGAAACAATATCGATGCTGCGGCACAAGAGCCATGTCGTAGTGGACGGGCCGGACAGAGCACCCGCCCGCTCAATGCTCCGCGCCGTGGGGCTACAGGACGACGACTTCAAGAAGCCTTTCGTGGCAGTCGCAAATCTTGCGAGCGATGTTACACCCTGCAATGTGCATCTTGATCGCATCGCGCAGAAGGTGAAGCAAGGACTGCGGGACGCTAACAGCGTGCCATTCATGTTCGGCACCATCACCATCAGCGACGGCATATCGATGGGCACCGAGGGCATGAAGGCTTCGCTCGTCAGCCGCGAGGTCATCGCCGACTCCATCGAGACCGTTACCTTCGGTGAGGGCATGGATGGCCTCATCGTAGTTGCCGCCTGTGATAAGAATATGCCCGGCGCTATGATGGCGATGGCGCGGCTGGATGTGCCGTCGCTGTTCGTTTACGGCGGCTCAATCCTGCCCGGCAATTATATGGGGCAGGACATCAACATACAAGATATGTACGAAGCATGCGGCGCGTTCTCCACGGGCGAGATGTCGCTCGATGAACTCATCGCAATGGAGCGCGTAGCCTGCCCCGGCGAGGGGGCGTGCGCCGGCATGTTCACGGCGAACACGATGTCCTCCGCTATCGAGGCGATGGGCATGTCCATACCCGGAGCGGCTTCCATACCTGCCATTGACCTGCGGAACGAGGATGTAGCGCATTCGTCCGGCGCTCTGTTGTACAACCTGCTCGAAAGGGGCATCACGCCGCGCCGGATAATGACGCGCGAGGCGTTCGAGAACGCCATAACCGTGGTGATGGCGATGGGCGGCTCGACCAACGCCGTGCTGCACCTGCTCGCCATCGCTCACGAGGCGCAGGTGGAGTTGAACATAGACGACTTCGATGAGATAAGCAGGCGTACCCCGTACATAACTGACCTGCGTCCGAGTGGTCGCTTCGTGATGTCCGACATGGACAAGTCGGGCGGCGTGCCGGTCGTGATGAAGCAGTTGCTAGACGCGGGACTGCTGCACGGCGACGCCCTGACCGTCACAGGCAAGACCATCGCAGAGAACCTCGACGATCTCGACATCCCCGAGCCGGACAGCCGCGTCATACATCCCATATCGTCGCCGCGCAGTCCGACCGGCGGACTCGTAATCCTGAAGGGCAACCTTGCCCCCGAAGGTGCGGTCATCAAAGTATCAGGCACAAAACACACGGCGCACGAGGGCCCTGTGCGCGTCTTCAACGGTGAACGCCCCGCTTTCGACGCCATTGTCAACGGAGAAATCAAGGATGGCGATGTGGTCGTGGTGCGCTACGAGGGACCCAAGGGCGGACCCGGCATGCAGGAGATGCTCGCGGTGACCGGCGCGATAATGGGCGCGGGTCTTGGTGACTCGACAATGCTCCTGACGGACGGGCGCTTCTCCGGCGCTTCGCGCGGCCCGTGCATCGGACATGTGGCTCCGGAGGCGGCTGTTGGCGGACCCATCGCCCTGCTTCAAGACGGCGACATCGTGTCCTTCAATGCGGAGACCCGAGACCTCAGTGTGCAACTCTCAGAAGACGAACTTGCGCAGCGCAGCGCAGAGTGGACGGCGCCGCCGCCGAACTACGACCGGGGCGTTCTCGCCAAGTACGCGAAGCTGGTGTCGTCCGCATCGGTTGGCGCGGTAACCACATAGAAATTTTTATCTCCCTCCCCCTCTGGGGGAGGGTTGGGTTGGGGGAGAAAATATCCCCTTTATCGCGTCCATCTAAGCATAATCCTAAGAGCCTATGTTTCCTAAGAGCCTATGTTTGATGAACATGCCAAAGACGCGCTGCTTGGCGCAGTCATAGGTGTCTTGTTCGGCTCTGCCGTCTGCACTTTCGTAGCCGCAATTGTGGGCGGAATCGCTTATTCGATTGCAGGCGCCGATAAGCCCTTGGACATATTTCTCGTACTCTCGACAAGCGCCCTCACCTGCGTAATCGTAGGCGCTGTTTTGGGAGCGCGGGCAGGGCACTACGAAGGTTTGGGCTTGTCGCTCACCGTAATCAAGGGCGTAATCGTGGGCGGCTCTATCGGAGTCATAGCCACGTTCTTCTCAGGCATAGTCATAAGCACTATAATCGGCTCGGCAACAGGCATCCTCTCCGGCTTCTGGTTCGACCGCTGACCAACCGAACGATACCTTATCCCGAATCCACCGAAGAGTCATGGTATCTCTGCCGGAGCGTGGGTGAAGGACGCGGCAAGGTGGCGGTGCGGGTATGATGCCGACGCTGGAGCGTTCTGAAGGTCCCCGGTCGTGATGTTGAACGCCAATGGAGGCCCACAGTGGCGATTGTGGGTGAAGTTGACGAATCGGTGAGCAGCAGGGGATACTCACGGTCCGGTCCGGCGCGAGTCTGGGGATGAGATGGGTTATGGAGTGTATGGTGGGCAGTCGTCGCCGCTGCCGTCAGCTGTCAGCTCGGTAACGGAATGGTTCGCAGTCTGGCCAGAGCGCGGCCGAACTGTGTTTCCCAGGGCCAGCGCTGGGGAAGATGCAGGGTGAGACGGCGTGCCGAGCGTGTAAGCCGTCCGGCGAGGGAGAAGAATCGTCTGCGCAAGGTCTTGGTGGTGGAGGCTCGTTCTTCCAGTCCGATGCGGGAGGTCCAGCGAGCCAGATTGTGAGCCATCACCTGCACGGCCAACCAGGCGGCGTTGGCTGCGAAGCGCCCTGAGGGCAGATGGTTCAGTCCTACGCCGTACTTCAGGTCGCGGATGGCGTTCTCCACCTCGGCGTGGCGGCGATGGTCGGCCTCCAGTTGGAGGGTGTCGCCCTCTCGGTCCGTGATGAAACCGTGATAGCTGTAGTTGGTGAAGAGCGCCAGTTGAGAGCCGGGCGTGGGCTTCACTCTGCGGACGATGAGTCGCACTGGTGCGGCGTCGGGCTTGCTCTCGAAGGGAGTGTAAATGGTCTCGGCCACATCGGCTGTGCCGTCCATCCAGTAGGGTATGGGTGTCCAGTCCGTCTCTGGTATGGCCTCGATGAGATTGCGCAGTCGGGGGTGCTGTCGGACGGTGATGGAGAAGCGGACATCCATCTTGCGACAGACGGCAACGATGGTGTGGGCATAGAAGCCGCTGTCGGCCCGCACCGTGAGCGCTCCCGTGGCTCCGGCGTAGCGCACTCGCGCCACCGTCTCCCGCAGGAAGTTGGCTGCGCCCCGGGCGGTGTTGGCTCGGCCCTTGCGCAGTCGTGCCATCAGCACGTCGCCGGTTCCTGAGGCAACGGCCAGCAGCGGATGATAGCCCCGCTGGCCGGTGTAGTTGTGATGGCGCGCTCCCTCCTTTGCCAGTCCATAGGTCTCGCAGACCGTCGAGTCTATGTCGATCGTCAGAGGCGAGTCCTCGGGGCCTGCCCCGGCGTCCCAGGCACGCGCCAGAAACTCTCGGCTCACCCGGTCCAACTGTCGCACATGTCCCCAGCGGAAACTGCGTAGGAATGTCCCCAGCGTGGATGGAGCCTTGACCACACAACCCAGTACCGAGGAGGTCCTGCCCGCCCGCAACACGTCGGCATCGTCAATGCAGTCGCCACCGACCAGAGCCGACGCCACCAGGGTCAGTATCTTGTCCCCGGTGTTGGCCCGCCCCGGGGCGTCGCCCAGGTCAACGTGGTTGTCGACGAGTTGGCTCAGACCCAGACGCCCGGCCAGGGTGACCGGCAGGATCAGCCCGGCATTGGCTACCAGGCGGGGATCGTCGAAGGCGATTTGGATGCGGTCAGGGTGGTTACGTGGTAGCATCTGTTGGGTGCTCCTTTTCTGTGACAGGTTTTGTGTTGTAAAACCATTATCTCAGATTCAGAGGTGCACCCTTTTGCTTCTTCAGGAGGCCTCTCACACGCCCCCCTCGGTGGATTGGGGCTTAGGAATTACTTGAGGAAAATCATACTTGTGCGAATTGTGTTAGCTCTAGCTATGACATCCTTGCTTGTATTCGTTGTCCTAGGTCTTATTGTCTCTGCGACAAGGCTGGGGCAATTGGATGCACAGATAGACTTGGCTGAAGGTTCTGTTGCACGTATCGAGTTTGGGTCGGACGCTCCCACTCTGCCAAATGGACTTGATTGCTCAGAGAATTCAAGAGCGTGCATATTCAATGTGATTCATACGACCGACCTTTATGTATTCTTTCGACTGACCAACTCGGAGTCATTTTCAAACAAAGAGGCTGAAGTGTATGCCTTGCCGCACCATGCTTTCGCCAATTTCGTTTATCTAATTGAAGACCTTGACTGATGACCCTGTAGGGGCGTCATAAGGATTATCATTAGAAGAACCTCCGCGCTCACCAATCCCACCACCAAATCCAAGCACCGAAAAGGCCATGCGAATCAACACACCTTTCATCACTCCCATCCATTCCCTCCCACACCCCTCAAGCCAACTCCAGATCATCCTCAGGAATCCCGCTCAAGGGTGCATTAAGCATATCGATCTGCACGTCGTAATGGGCAACGCCGGTGTCGTGCCCCGGTCCGCCGTCCCCGTCCAATAGCGACTCGGATTCCGCTCCGTTAGACTCGTGAACTCTGGTCACAGCGCCTTCGAATCCGAGGAACGCAGGGTTGTCGTACTCCAGAATCCTTACTAAATCACCACGTCTGAACTTGGCCATTATTACTCCTCCGAACTGGCAGCCCTAAACCCGTAAGAAGATAGCTGGACCGCTTAACAAAAGGAACCATTACCCACCCAGATTACCAGTAGCAGCATTGCTACGCGAGGCAACCCCCGGAATGACGCCAACCATTGGCTGACACCCAACCCTTCCAATCACACTCCGCCCTAAGCCGAACCCCGCAAATTCTGCCTGACATATCCCGCCCTTGACAACTCAAACATTCGTACTTACAATGGATACCTAACGGAACGAACATATATTCGCAGTGAAGCAGTCGATTCACATCACTGACAACTGTGAACTGAAACTGAAAACTAAAGCCTATGTGCAATCCAGCAGACATACAACACAAGATTCACAGCTTCACCAAAGACGGTGAACACATCGCGCGCTTCCTCACGGAAACAATGCGGGGCAAGACCCCCGGCGTCAAAGTCTGCCACAGAATGGAAGCCGCAAAACACCTTATCCGCTACGGCTTCCCCGACGCCGACTGCGTAACCACCTCTACCCGTCTTTCCCGCGCAGGCGGGAACCCAGAGGAGCAGGGCGGCGACGAAACCCCCGTTCAAAGTCCCCTCTCCCCTGGGAAGAGGGCTAGGGTGAGGGGAGAAGAGATTGCAGCCCCCGTAACCCACCTCGACATCATCAACTACCAGATAGCCCACCTCATACGCCACGAAACAGCCGAAGGTCACACCCTCGTAGAGTTTCTCATTCACATCATGACCGGCAAAGACAGACCCTTCACTCCCAAGAAGTTCCGCATCAAGCCCGCAGACCGCATGGCAGCAGCAAGAGAACTCCTGCGTCGCGGCTTCGGAGACCTAGGCTCGCGCCGCAGGAAGTCAGACAGCACCGACGAAGAAAACGCCTACGACACCCTGCACACGGACCTAGCCAGACGAATGCGCGAGTACAGCGAGCGCGGCACCGACACCGTCCGCTTCCTGCTCGAAGTGATGTCAGACCCCGACCCTGACCTAGAGTTCACCATCCATCACCGCTTGTCAGCGGCACAGGAGCTTCTGCGCCGAGGCTGGGACACCAACTACGACAACATCAAGCCCAAGCACCTCCAAGCCTACTGGCAGGACAAGGAATCCCCGCGTCTCTCCATAGGCCAGAAAAAGACCCAGGCAGGCCTCTCAACCACCATCGACGACTACGACCAGTACGACGATGTAGATTATGAAGCCATCGCCCAAGAGATCAGAGAAGAAGAAGATCGAGACGACAACTCAAAGCCTCTTCGTTTCCAAGCGACCGTCCCATCTTCTCGCCCTTCCTCCGAAAGCAGGAATCCAGAAGACCGCCAAGCCGCCAGTCCTTCCACAAAGCTCCCTCTCGCCCAGGGACTGAGCAGGCGTGAAGGCACTAATAATTCCCTTCCCCCTCGACGGGGGAAGGTTAGGATGGGGGTGAAGACTCCCACACAAAGCCCGCTCCCGAACAAGGCAACCACCGTCAATGAACACGACAAAGCCATCATCAAAGAGTTCAAGGAAGCCATGGACAAAGGCGACGAGCGGGCCGCCCTCCGCGCACAGGCAAAGTACCGCCGCATAGACGTAAAACCAGAAAAGAACATCTACGACTACGGCCCCAACGACCCCGACCCAACAATCGACTACTACTTCGAACCCCTAAACCCCGAAGAGCAGGCAAAGTTCGACAAAGAAGACCGGCGCGAATACGGTCTGACCGAAGACGAGCCAGCCACCAATGGCAGCGCGAACCAACCCTCGCCGAACGGCACGGCCGATTCGCTCGCGCCAATAAAGCAAGCCGCCGCGCTCCACGGCACACCCATCCGCCCCAACCCACTCGCCGCCAAGCTCCAAAAGCCAACCATCCGCAGCCCCTAACCTCAAACTCCCCTCTCCCTCAACTGACAGGGATATGTAAAGTTTGAACAAAGAAGGCTTGCCTATTCTGTCACTCTGAATTCAGCGCACGCTTACCTTGTCATTCTGAATTCAGCGCCCCTTTCCCTGTCATTTCGAACGCAGCGCACGCTTACTCTGTCATTCTGAATTCAGAGCACGCTTACACTGTCATTCTGAACGCAGCGCACGCTTGCTCTGTCATTCTGAACGCAGCGCCCCCTTCCCCTGTCATTCTGAACGCAGCGCAGCGGAGTGAAGAATCTAAAATATCTGCATGGCCGGACTGGGCTCGGTGTGAAAACCCTGCCTATCCTATTAGCTTCGTCCAACAAACCGACCCACCGACCTACCGACATACTGAAAAACTAACCCTCCCACTACACATTCCGCGCTCCCCGTGTTAGCCTTGTGCCGCGTGAACACCACGCGCACAAACTCACACGGAGGACGCTCGTTATGGACTTGGGAATACAAGGCAAAGTGGCGCTCGTAACCGGCGGAAGCCGCGGACTAGGCAAAGTCGCCGCGCTCTCACTCGCACGCGAAGGCGTGAATGTCGCCATCTGCGGTCGCACTCAATCAACCCTCGACGGCACCGTCGCCGAGCTTGAAGCGCTCGGAGTCCGCGCCCAGGGCGTAGTCGCCGACGTCACCGATGTCGACGCCATGCCCCCTCTAGCCCAAGCGGTCGTTGACGGACTCGGTCCCATCGACATCCTCGTCAACAACGCCGGCGGCTCCCGCGCCCGCCAGGACATCGCCGACCTCCCCCTCGAAGACTTCAAGGCAGCCTTCGACCTCAACCTCTTCGGCAGCTTTCAGCTCATGCGCGCAGTCATTCCCCCCATGCGCCAGCAGCAGTGGGGCCGCATCATCAACATCGCCTCCATCTACGGCAGGGAATACGGCGGCAACCTCTCCTACATGGCAGCAAAGTCCGCCCTCATCAGTGCCACCAAGCACGCCGCCATCAGCCTCGTAACCGACGGCGTCCTCGTCAACAGCATCGCCCCCGGCTCCATCTCCCACCCCGAAGGCTCATGGGAACGCTTCCAGAGCGACAACCCCCCAGAAGTCGTCGCTGACTTCATATCCCGCAACCTCCCCCTCGGCAGGTTCGGCTGGCCCGAGCCCGTCGGCGACCTCGTCGCCTTCCTCGCCTCCGAGCGCGCTGACCTCATCACCGGCTCCTGCATCGTCGTTGACGGCGGCCAAAGCTACTCCATGATTTAAGCCAAAAAGCAGGGACAACCTATTTGGTTGCCCCTCTCAAATACTTGGCAAGCTGCCCCACGACTACTACATGAGCTGGCGCAGCCGCGGGTCGAACCGGTCTCTCGCCCAGGAAGTTCAGCGACATAACGACCATGAAGATGCCGACGCCTGGGAATACCGTCTGCCACCAAGCTGTGGATACATACTGTCGCCCTTCGGAAATCAGCACCCCCCAGGCAGGCGTGGGCGGCGGAATGCCCGCACCCAGGAAGCTGAGCGTCGCCTCCGCCAGAATCAGGTCGCCCACATTCAGCGTCGCCACCACTATGGCAGAGTTAATCACGCCGGGCAGAACATGCCTGAGAATGATTCGCGTGGGTGACGCCCCCGCTATCTTCGCCAGCGAAACAAAGTCCATCTCCTTGAGCTGCAAGGTCTGCGCGCGCACAATCCTCACAAACCCCACCCACGAGAGCACGGCGAGCAGCACGAACACGACGCCAAGACTCTGCCCGAATATCAGCACTGCGAGAAGAGCAACCATAAGGAACGGCAGCGCAAGCCATATATCCACGATGCGGGTAACGATTTCGTCGAATATGCCGCCGATGTAGCCGCTTATCATACCCACGCTTGTGCCTACTAACAGACCGACGACCAGAGAAATGGTGGCGACTATCAGCGAAATACGCGAGCCGGCGATGATGCGACTGAGCACATCTCGCCCAACATGGTCGGTGCCCAATGGATTCGTCCAGCTTCCGGCCTTGCACTTTGCGCCCAGGCAGAGCTCGAATCCGACCGGCGGTATATGCCTGCTGCGGGCGTCGGACAGCACCGCATCGTGAGGCGCAATCTGCGGGCCGAATACACCCAATATAATAAGCACCACGATCACGGCAGCGGGTATCACTGGCCAGCGCCTGATGAAGCCCCAGACTGCGGCAAATTGCCTTATGACAGGCGGATGAGCCGTCGTCCCAACTAATTCCATTGTGTTCCTTGCACCTGCTAAGAGTACCTAATGCGCGGGTCTATCATCGCATAGAGAATATCCGCTACCACCGCGAAGAAGAGGTAGAACATTATGAAGGTGAAGACCGTCCCTTGCAGCAGCGGGAAGTCGTTGTCATACACGGCCCGGTTCAAAGCGATCCATCCGATTCCGGGCCACGAGAATACAGTCTCCACTACCAGCGCGCCATTCAAGTAGCCCGCCATCAGCAGCAGGGCTGAGGTCAGCGGCGGTATTAGGGCGTTCTTCAGGGCATGCTTCCAGATGACCTGAAACCTGCCAAGCCCTTTGGCACGCGCAAGCTTTACGAACTCCGAATCCAACACCTCGAGCATCGCCGATCGAGTGAGCCGCATGATCCCGGCGGCAGCGGGCCATCCAAGCACGATGGAGGGTAGTATGTAATACTTGACGTGAAACCCCGAATCATCGCCACGTGTGCCGGCAGGAAGCCACTGGAGCAGAACGGCGAATAAGAAAATCGCCATTATGCCCGTCCAGAACTGCGGCAGCGCCTGCCCGAATAGCGCAAACCCCCGGCTGAGATAGTCCCATAAAGTTCCCCTGCTGGTGGCAGCTGCGACCCCCAGTGGCACGCCTACCAGGATAGCGAAAACCCATCCTCCGACGGCCAACTGGATGGTAGCGCCCATCTTGCTGAATATGATGTCGCGCACTTCCAGTTCCTGGTGTATGGATGTGCCGAAGTCTCCGAGCAGCAACTTGCCCACCCAAAGCAAGTATTGGACGGGAATAGGCTTGTTGAAGCCCATTTTGTCCCCCAGCGCCTCCCACTGCTCTTCCGACATTCCGTATCCGGTATCTGGGACGAAGAGTTCGCGAGGGTCGTGCGCCAGCCGCGTCATACTGAATATGACGATTGTCGCTCCAAAAAAGCGATATGACTATGAATAGCGCGCGTCTTAACAGAAATCGCTGCATATTTTATGCCTCGGTGTATCAGTTAATCAACAATACAGTTGCAGATTTGGAAGAAGAGCCTGCGCTGAAAAATCATGCAGGCCCTTCCTTACTAACTTGTTAAGCGTCGTCCTAGCGTCAGTCGTCTGCTAGAGACGTTATTGCGCTGGCACAATGAACCAAGATTCCGCTCCGCTCCAATGTGCTTGAGTAGATCGACCGACCCACTCAGAAACCTTTTCAGGATTGACCGCATATCCCTTGGGAACTTCCACAACGCCGGAGTACAAGTGCCAATAAATCGTCCAATCGACCACATCCATATGTTGTTCGATGGCTGACGCCCTGTCCGGTTCCAGTTTCGTCATATTGTGCATGTCCGCCAGGAAGCGTGACTCGAAGCCCGCCCCCCAACCGGGACGCGACAGGCTGGAGTCAACCAAAGGCAGGGGCCAGTGGGCAGGCCAGGTTGCGTAGTCAACAGCACCGTTCTTCAAAGTCGGCCAAATCTGTGTGCGCTCCCTGAATCTTGCCGAAACCACCGAGCCGTAGTCCTCGTTCAGAATTGTGGTCTTCACGCCTATCCCCTCCCACAGCCCGGCGGTAAGGTCACCAATGTCAAACGACACATCTCCCATCTCAGCGCGGTAGATGTTCGTGGAAATCTCAAACCGCACGCCGTTCGGACCCCGCGGATAGCCTGCTATGTCCAGAATCTCTTCCGCGAAAGACGGCTGGAAGGGGATGTCCCACAGCCAGGGGAAGTTCGCCATCGGAGACGCAACATTGTAGCTTGGGTACATTTCGCTGTCACCGAAGCCGTATTTCGCCATAATCGCGTCAGATGCAGTGTTTGTTATTTTCCTACCGGGATCCCATCCGCCAAAGTTCGGGCCCATGTATTCGGATGGCATGCCGGCGCCATATCCGTTAAGGATGCCGTCCACGATGCCTTCGCGGTCAAGTGCATAGGACAGCGCCCAGCGCACTAGACGCGCCTGCTCCATGTCGCTCATGCCGGGTGGGTTATCTGTGTCTTCGTACTGGCAAGGCTTGTCCATTTCGCACCATGGGTTGCCTATCCACGGGTAATCCACAATATTGGACGGGGCGTCCCAAGGCGCAGGGTCGAGCACCTCGCCTGTGCGAGCATGCGTCTGCTCCCAGAGATTGCCCGACCACATGTATGAGGCTGTTATCCACTTGGGCTGCGGAACCATGTACCTGAAGCCCTCGGCTTCTATCTGGTCTGCGAACACCGGGTCAAGTTCAGCTATGTCTGCCTGATAGGACTGTATCATAGCGATGCGGCTTGCCGTTTCGGGCACATGTATTCTGGTAAAGATGGCGATGTGCGCCGGGTGCTTGTGGTGCTCGGGTAGAGCGCGAAGGTTAGCGCGATTCTGCGGCACCCATTCCTCAACAATGAACGGACCCGTGCTTACCATATTCCCCTTCATCCACTCCTTGCCCATTGTGTCGTAGGCCTTCTTGCTATACACCCCTGGGCCCTTGCCGTACTCGCTGATGGTATCCTCCAAGTTGAAGGCGCCAATCACCACGCCCTCTGCTGCGTCCATCCTGAAAGTGTATTCATCTATGACGGTTGCCAGACCAAATGAGGCAGCCAAGTCGCCACCGATGCGGAATGTGGAGTTCACATTGAAGGTGGGGTTTGCGTCATTCAGGAACCATACCCAGTCATTGGCAGTCATCTCTCCGAAATCCTGGGAAACTCCTACCGGGGAATTGAAAGGCACGCCCTCTTTGAGCTTGAAGGTAACTCCCTTCAGATCCGGGTCAACCTGGAATGACTCAGCTGTCTGTGGAGCCATCAAGTTGTCACCCTCTCTGACGAAGAGCGTTTCGGCAAGTCCCAAGCTGACGTTCACCCATTGGGGATTGTACGCAGCTTCGTTAGGGAATCCCGCCAGCGCATCAACCTGGCTGGCGGCCATGTTGATATGCGCGGTCTGTCCCATCGATCTGCCCGGCGCGGCTTTCGTAACAGGAGCCTGCGGAGGAGCGACTATTGGCGCTGCCGTAGCCACCATCACCGCTGTGGGGCAGCATCTTCGTTGACAATGTCAACTGGATGCCCAGCGAATTGGACATATTTCTCCCGTGCATCCTGCGCGAATTGTAAGTGCGAATTGGCAAGCTGATTGCGCTATAATGACATGCACACTAATCTGTTTATATCAGGCACATCGCTCGTAATTTCCTTAATCCAGTAGATTCCATACTTTTCATGAGTTTATGAAGAACGAGGTTGCTCAAAGAACTGCGCCGTCCTTCCGCCCTGCTTCTGAAATACCGCTTTTCGGCGCACTAGCCCTAAGACTCAAGAGTGCTACCGACACATTTGCGGGTGTTCAGCTGCTGTTGTGGGAGACAGTCGCATACGGCACATTGCTGGTAATCGCGGGTGCGATGCGCCTGTGGGACCTCGGCCAGCGGGCGGTACACCACGACGAAAGCCTTCACTCATTCTACTCATGGCAACTTGCGGAAGGTCAGGGCTTCAGACACGATCCACTGATGCACGGGCCACTTCAGTTCGAAGCAAACGCTGCCATATTCTTTATATTCGGTGACAGCGATTACACTTCCCGCCTGCTTTATGCCATAGCCGGTACTACGCTTGTGGCTCTACCGATCTTCTTTCGCAGCAGACTGGGCAGGCTTGGCGCGCTCTTCACATCTGTCATGCTCGCCTTTTCGCCTGCGCTATTGTACTTCAGCCGCTTCGCGCGCAATGACGTTCTGATGGCTGCATGGGTATTGGGTCTTGTCATCTGCATGTGGCGCTACATAGACGAAGGCAAACACCGCTATGTCTATATCGCAGCCGCGCTTCTTGCGCTTGCATTCGCAAGTAAGGAAACCTCTTATCTCATCACCGCATTGCTCGGCCTCTTTCTCACGATGTGGGTACTATATCGGAATGTCCCACGCGTCTTGGCAAAAGCAGACATCCGCATCGCCGAAACCACGACTGTCGCTGCCATTGGCCGCTTAATATCGGCGTTTTGGAATCAGGGCAAGAGCTTGTCGTCGTTGCGGGGACCTGTTGCGTTTCTGCTGATCCTTATGACGCTGACCCTGCCAATGTGGTCGGCGGCTATCGGCATATTCCAGGACACGGCGTTACTAAGCTGGTCTAACCTGACATTTGTTGCTCACAATGGCAATGGAGCGGTTGGATCGCCGACAGGCGGAGCTATTCTTATTGCTTCGCTGATAATGGTTACCCTCATGGGCGTGTCGGTTGCTGTCGGTTTCCTATGGGACCAGAAGGTATGGCTGATTGCCGCCGGCATTTTCTATGCTATCTGGGTGCTTTCGTACTCCACATTCTTCACTAACTTAGGAGGAATCGAATCAGGAATGTGGCGCGGTCTGGGCTATTGGATAGCGCAGCAGGATGTAGCCCGGGGCAACCAGCCATGGTACTACTACTTTGTCATTACACCGCTCTATGAGTTTCTGCCATTGGCGCTGGCTATCGTCGCCGCGGTGTACTACTGGATTAGAAGACAGGCGGACGCGTTCACGCTATTCCTTCTGTACTGGTGTGGTATGACGCTGCTGATGTTCACGATAGCGAGCGAGAAGATGCCCTGGCTGCTCGTGAACATCACCTTGCCGCTTATCGTCCTTGCCAGCAAATTTCTGGGTGATGTGGCATCAGGCATTGATTGGCGCAAAATGCTATCCTTGCAGGGCTTGTCTATTGTCGCTGGCGTTCCTGTACTCATTGCTGCGATTTACACGCTTGCGCTTGCGGGCACCGGTGACGATGAGAACGGGGTTGCAGTCGGAATTGTTGCAGCGCTGGCGATTGTGACTCTCGTCGGCGGAGGTCTATATCTGGCACGCCGCGAGGGGATCGCGCAAATAGCAAAGATCGCGGCGATTCCTACCGTGCTAGTGCTGCTTTTGCTGACCGTGCGCGCATCCGGCATGGCCGCGTACAGTCATGGAGATGTGCCCGTAGAAATGCTGGTTTACACGCAGACTTCGCCGGACATACGGCTGCTTGCCGAAGAGTTCCGAAGGGCTGACGGCTATGCGGGTGAAGACAACGGCATCTCCGTGGATGTTGATGATACTAGCGGGTTCACATGGCCCTGGGCATGGTATCTGCGTGACAGCAGCCGCTACCACGCCAGTTATAGAAGCATTGAGGGCGAAGTCTTTGCAGATAAGTCGCCGACTGCCGAGGTGTTGCTCGTGCATTCAAGCAACCAGGAAGCAGTTGAACCGTCGCTGCAAGGGCTGTACACAGACAGCCAAAGGGTTAAACATCGATGGTGGTTCCCGGAGCATACTTATCGCAACCTCTCCCTTGAGAGGATTGCGAGTGGGCTGGTTAACCGCGAGACGTGGCGCACTGTGATGGACTATTGGCTTTACCGTGATGGTGTTCGTCACAACATAGGCAGCGAGGACGCATATGTCCATTTCGACCCGGACTTCCCGCAGACCTTCAAGCCGATTGCCTCTACGGAATGACTTAGAGAATCCAGAAATGGACTTGCCATAGGGAGATTTGCGATATGACAATAAAGCCGGTTGAGGGATGGGCGGATGTGCGCGACCTCCGAATGCGATACGTCGACTGGGGCGGTGATGGCATGCCTGTGCTTGCACTGCATGGGCTGGCATCGTCGGCGCACTGGTACGACATCGTGGCTCCCATGCTGTGCGATCGCTTTCACATCATTGCCCCAGACCAGCGCGGCCACGGACAGACGACCCAGGCGACCAGCGGCTACGATTGGCATTCAGTCGCGTCTGATGCGATAGGACTGCTGGATGTACTGGGCATCGAGAAAGCTGTCGTATTCGGGCACTCTTGGGGCGGCAATGTAGCGGTAAGCACTGCGGCGCACTTCCCGGAGCGCGTCAGTGCACTTGTCATGATTGACGGCGGATTCTTCAGCCCTCAGATGCTGCCGGGGGCCTCTTGGGAAGCGTTCAGCCAGAGGCTTTCCCCGCGCAATGTGTCCGGCTCACGCGCCGAGTTTCTGGAGCGAATCGGCGGGCAGCTTGCGATGTGCTGGAACGATGAGGTGGAGCGCATCGTGCAGACGATGGTTTACGAGAGCGACGAGCAGATTTATGACATATTGCGTCCGGAAAATCAGGCGCAGGTAATTCGCGCGATGTGGGACGATCCAGCATCAGACGCTTGGCCGCGTATTGAGTGTCCTTCGCTGATTGTGCCTGCCGGTCCATCCCCGGAGCGCGCCAACACCGAATTTGCGCTCAACCGCAGGCGAATGGTGCAGCTCGCTGCGGATGGCATCCCGAACTGCCGCGTACAGTGGATACCGGAGACCGTCCATGACATCGGGTATCACAAGCCGGAGGAGTTGGCGCAGGCGATTTTGAACTTCGTTGATGCCGAGGTAGCAGCGGAGGGCTTGATCATTACCCGACCAGGTTAGGTGGCGTTCCGGTTGCTCGGAACTCGCGGATGATACGCACCGTTTCTTCGGCGATTGCACGCTGCGCCTCGGATGTCTGACCGCCTATGTGGTGTGTGCCGACAACACCCTCAAGTGCGAATAGCGGATTGTCAATTGTGCCGGTTCCTGACGACGGTTCGCCCTCGAAGACATCAAGTCCGGCCTTGATTCCACGCTCCTGCACTGCCCATGCCAAGGCATCTTCATCCACAACTTCGGCTCTGGATGTGTTAATGAAGATAGTGCCTTCCCGCATCGCATCGAAGAAGGCGCGCCCGGCGAGCGCCCGCGTGTCCTCTGTCAATGATACATGCACGCTAACAATGTCAGAGGCTTTTGCTACCTCTACGGGTGAAGATCTATGTTCTATGCCTAGCTCGGCAGCGGCATCGTAGGTTAGAGAGCGACTCCAGCCTATTACGGATATGCCGAACGCCTTGGCTCTCGGAATCATGGCCCGACCTATGCGGCCCACACCGACCAGACCGAGCGTGCTGCCCGCGAGCCCACGCGCGCTGCTGTATGACGCCTTGCGCCACACCCCACGCCGCAAGTCTGCCGCGTTCGCAGTGATCTGCCTGTCCAGCGCGATAATCAAGCCGAATGCGATTTCTACGACTGCGTTGGAGTTCTTGCCCGGGCAATTAGCGACAAAGATGCCGAGCGATTTGGCGGTTTCCACGTCGATGGTGTTGAAACCGGCGCCCGCGCGTATCACCAGAGCGAGCCGCCCCGCTCGCAGCATCTCAAAAGTGACGCGCGTACTTCTGACCACAAGCACATCCGCTTGAGTGTCGGCAATTGCCTGAGCGAGCGCATCGTCCCGCGCATCTGGCGTGTAGCAAATTTCAACTCCATCGGCGTGCAGGCTTTCGCGTGCATCTTCAGAAAATCGGTCTGCAAAGAGCACGCGCATCAGAACCCCGCCCGCTTGTCGCACACATACAGAAAAGGCTCATTGCCAAGGAAGCGGCGCATGTTCTCGCGGAATATTTGCCGCCTCCCTTCATACATCTCCGGTGTCAGAGCGGATGCATGCGGCGACAGGACCACGTTGTCGAGTTCCCATAAAGGGCTTTCCTGCGGCAGTGGTTCAATGGCGGTTGCGTCAATACCCGCCCCAGCAATTCGGCCTTCACGCAAAGCATCGGCAAGTGCGTCTTCGTCCACGACGCCGCTCCGTGAGATCACGATGAGATATGACGACGGCTTCATCAGCCCGATGCGCCGACGGTCTATCATCCCGTGCGTCTCCGCAGTAAGCGGAGCAGTCACTACGAACCAATCACACATTTGCATAAGTTCGTCCAGGCGCTCCATTCCCCACACTTCCCTGACCTGTGGCGGCGGTGTAACAGGGTTGATGTCCGCAGCGTACACGTCAATATCGAATCCGTAGGCGCGCCGGGCGATTGCCTTGCCGATATCACCCAACGCAAGGATGCCCATTGTGCTCCCCGAAAGCTCCACGAACGCGTGTGAATACTTTTCTGCCTCCCATCGGCTCAAACGCTGGTCTTCCGCCATCTCTCTACCCCTGTGGGACAGAGATAGCATCATCCAGAGCACATGATCGGCCATGGGATTGGCATGTGGGCCGCGTGCGTTGGTCAGCACCACATCGCTGTCTGCGAGTGTCGGCATCTCCGCCATTATCTTGTCGATGCCAGTACCGGGGCAGTGTATCCAGCGCAGTCGTGATGCGGCCTCAACCACATCCGGACTATCAGGCCAACCGCAAATCACATCGGCGTCCGGCGCTTCTCGAAACTGTTCCTCGATTTTCGTGGCCGTGATGAACTCAACCTGCGGAAACTCAGCTTGCAGTTGTTCAACGAAGCCTTCGCCCAGGTGGGCGTCTGTCATCAGCACTTTCATGTTCTGCTCCTCTTCCGCTCCTCCTAATTTGGGCTATCATATACTGAATATACAATAACGACTATGCAAGAAGCCTCGCCTGATTCTCAGTGCGAGGCTTCTTTGTAACCGTTGTGAATTGATGCGCCTCAGTGGGCGCAGGCAGGAGCGCTATGCGTCCGTGCGACGGTCATCGGCTGGAGTAAAGATTGAACCCTCGGGAAACTTGGGGTATTGAGCGGTATTGCGCTTGAACAGCCTGTTGCCGATGGCATTGAATGCCACTACGCCCGCGATGCCCACCGGGATGCCCATCAGGAAGTTCCTGCGCGAAATCCGGTTTTGCTCCTTGTTGTCCATACTCTTCAATACCCTCCAATTTCAATGCTGTTAGCTGGTGCCTATTATACGCAACCCCTTGTATGGCAGGCAAGCACATAACGGAAGGTTGTTACTGCCGATACCATGATACTAGACTGCTTGCTGACGAGCCTACTTGCTGACCAACAAGCCGAGCATGATGTAATATTGCCATTGAGTTTGCGCGCCGTTAGATCAGCCATATCGAAGTGAGGAGTCACGAATGAGCATGCCGCTAAGCGGAATCAGGGTGCTTGACCTATGCATCATACTTGCGGGACCCACCTGCGGAAGAACGCTTGCCGAGTATGGCGCAGAGGTCATCAAGATAGACAGCTGGTTTAGACCGCCGACCGACCGACAGATCCACGATGTCGGCAGAGGAAAGTGCAGCATCTGCCTCGACATCACAAAGCCGGCCGGCTCTGAAGTATTCTATCGGCTCGTGGACTCCGCCGACGTCATTTTAGGCGGTTTCCGCAAAGGCGTGGCCGAGCGGCTGGGCATCGGCTACGAACAGATACGCCAGCGCAAGCCGGACATCGTGTATCTCGCAATCAACGCCTTCGGTCAGGAAGGCGCGTGGGCGAACCGCCCAGGCTACGAGCAGAACGCTCAGGCCGCCACGGGTGTGCAGATTCGAAATGGTGGGCGAGACTCAGAGCCAATCCACTCGCCATATACCTTCAATGACTATGGCACTGGCTTAATGGGCGCTTATGCCGTAATGCTGGCCCTGCTGCAGCGGCGTCGGACGGGTAAGGGACAGTTCGTGCATACTTCGCTGGCGCAGACCGGCTCTACATTCTCATCTCCTTATCTCGTTGATCACGACGGTTACAAGCGCAACGAGGTAGAAGGGACCGAGGCACGGAGGTCCGATGCTCTAAATGGACTGTACGAGGCGTCTGATGGCTGGTTCGCAATCGCCGATGCCGACTGGCAGACAATCGTAAGCCTCGACGCATTCGCACATCTGTCAGAGCGCGAAGAGTTTTCGGAAGACGAGCGAAGGAGAAAGTATGACTCTTTGCTTTCCGACGAACTTGGCGCGATATTCGGTCAGAGCAATGTGGAGGATTGGCTGGCTAAACTGCACGCTGTCGGAATAAATGCAGTCAGGAATGACCAAGTTGCCCACATCTTGTCCGATGACTATCCACGAGAGCAAGGGCTTATCGTGGAAGACGTTACCCCTCTAGGTGAGGTAATCCATGCCGGAGTCGCACCTCGCCTTAGCAAGACACAGCCGATTCGGGGGAAAGCACCTATATTCGGCGAGGAGACCGAGGCGGTGCTGCTGGAACTCGGCTATGAAGTCGGGGAGATTGATGCCCTGCGCGCCGAGGGTGTGATTCCGCCGATGGAATAGTCGTTGACAAAAGACGGTTTCGAAAATACACTGAAGGTATTGACAGAGTCGGCGACAAGAGGCCCGGGGCCTCTTCCAATTTCGAAAGGAGACTTGGATAGCCGACTCGCTTTTTGCTCAATAATAGAGAGTCGTTCCACCGTTGAACAAGTCGTTTTCCATCACGACTTTATCCTTGATGAGCTCATATGAACGAGTATCCGAGCGTTCCCACTTTCGTTGAATTGCCCATGAGCAGTAGTCCGCTACCTGTAGACAGGGATCAGAATCAGCGGGCCACATAGCAACCTTTTGATCACTTGTGGGAACTGTCTGGTTCGTTACATCCTGAATAGCCGAAAGATACCTTGCCTGTTCACGTCTGTTGCCTAGTGAGGCTGCTACCACCATTAATTGTCCCGCTGAAGAAGCCACCCACGGAGCAATACGCCTCATGTGGAAAAACCAAGCGTGTTTATAAAATCGCTCGTCTGTTGGGCGTATCAAAGGTTGAGCTTTGCGTTTCTCAAGGATAGTGGCATCCACTGTGAAATCATGCCTCCCGAGAATCCGAAATACTCGGTCTCGGACATTCTGCTTATCCGTAGTTGCGTGAAATCCATTCTTTAGCTCCACCCCTTCCCAAGCTAATTCACGCCTAAGTTCCAATAACTTATTTTCTACGGAAAGGTCTCTCATAAGGACTGTCGCCAGTATGAAATACTGACTCGCACCTGCGTTAAGGCTGAAGTCGAAGTTGCCGGATTCGTCAGCGTAGATGTAAGTTCTCATGGAGTTATTCTTCGTCCGGCGGGAAGTCCATGCCGATGTGTCCCATGCGCTCCAGTTCGGCGTACTCCTCGTCGCTCACGCCCAGCACCTGCTTATAGACATACTCGTTGTCTTCGCCCAGTCGCACCGGGCCCCGTCTTATCTTGATAGGCATATCGGACATCTTGTAGGGCGCACCCACATACAGGTGCGAGCCGCCCACATCTTCGTGATACACCTCCTCGAAAATACCTCGCTCTTGGAGATGCGGGTCGGCGAAGGCGTCCCTCTGGTCCATAATGGGTCCGGCAGCTACACCCGCCGCCTGAAGCTGGTGCATGACTTCATAATGCCCGTGCTGGAGAGTCCATTCAGAGATTAGAGCATCCAACATCCGCTGATTCCCATAGCGGCTGGAATGCGTCTTAAACCGTTCATCGCGTGTCCATTCCGGACTGCCGATTGCCCCGCAGAATGCGTTCCAATCGTCATCATCGAAAAGAGTAATGTTCACCCATCGGTCGTCTCCGGCGCATGGGTAGCAGCCCTGAATTGCGCTTGTGTGGCGGTTGCCAATTGTGCCACTGTTGCGCTCGTTCATCGAATAGTCCATGAAGAATCGACCTGTGTAAGCGATCATGTTCTCCGCCTGAGCGAGTTCGATTAGCTGCCCCTTGCCCGTTCGTTTGCGAAAGTGGAGGGCCGCTAGCATGGCAAATGCGCCCTGCGCTCCACCCGCGGCGTCTGCCGCGAACACATTGGTACTGGAGGACTGGTCCATATCCTCGTAGCCGCGCAATATCGTATGGCCGATCACGCCTTCCATATGCACTCCGAGCGAACGATGGTCGCGGTATGCGCCGCTGTTCCCATAGGCTGGCATGCGAAGCATGATGATGCGCGGATTGATCTTTCGCATCATTTCGTAAGATATGCCCAGCTTATCCATCGTCTCGGTAACGTTGTTCTCTACAAAGGCATCGCTTACTGTTACGAGACGCTCGAGGATGTCCAGGCCTGAAGGTTGTGTCAGGTCAACAGTAATTCCCAACTTGTTGCGACCATGCGCATTGAAGAGAGGGTAGCGATTCCAGGGACGCTTGCCGGGTTCTCGCCCGGGCATCGCCGCGACGAACGCAGGCAGCCCCTCTATAATTTCTTTTGGCGGGAACGGCATATAGCCACGCGTGATGGGCGGCAGACGCTTTATGGATTCAAGGCGGATAACCTCCGCGCCCAGGTCCGCGAGGAGGGTGGCGCAGTACGTGCCCGCCCAGACGACTGTCATATCCAGAATTCTAATGCCTTCGAGCGGCAATCTTGCCATGCTGCACATCTCCCGTCACTATATGACGCCCTCAGCCCGAAGCGCGGCGATGTCTGCGTCGGAATATCCGAGCGCACCTAACACCTCATCCGTGTGCTGCCCCAGCAGCGGCGCGGGTCGCCGAATGCTCCAAGGCGACTCGCTCATTACAAATGGTCTTCCGGGATATAACAGTGTGCCCGCGACAGGATGGTCGAACTCTGCGAAAGCTCCCCTCTGCCGAAATTGTGTATCGCCCACAAGGTCTGATGTTGTGTTTATCGGTGCGCTCAGCACGCGCGATTCCTGAGCCAGTTGCCAGATTTCCTGCTTTGTTCGTTCCAGACACCAGGAAATGAAGTACGAATCGAATTCGTCCTCAAGTTCAGGGTCATACTGCGCTTCAGGGGCGTACCAGCGTTCTTCAAGCAGCACATCGGGAGCGCCCATCATAGCCACCACACGGTCGAAGTAGTTACGCCCCCCGGCAATCTGCACATAGCCGTCGAGGCAGATAAAAACGCCATTAGGATAACCGCCCGCGGTGGCTGTAGCACTGCGCCTGGAGATTTCGCCATTGTACTGGTATGCCAACAGCATGCTCATCCTGCGGTCTATCGATCCGACCTGCGTCTCCATCAGCGACACATCTACATGCTGGCTATCGTCCGCGAATACCGCGCCCATTGTGGCTGTCGCAGCGATTGCCCCAGCCTGGTACAGGACGACGTTTTCGCCCAGTTTCAGAGGCTCTCGGTCTTCAAGCCCGGTCGAGTACATCTCGCCACCCATTCCATAGATGATGAGGTCTGAGATTCTGAAGTCCCGGTAGGGACCTGTTTGCCCGAAGTTGGAGATTGAAGTCATCACTAGCTGCGGATTGACTGTTCGAAGCGTGTCGTAATCCAGTCCAAACTTCGCCATCTTACCGGGTAGGAAGCTCTCCACCACTACATCAACTTCCTCAACTAACTGCTTCACGATGGACTGAGCCTGCTGGGACTTCAGATTCAGCGTGATACTGCGTTTGTTGGTGTTGAGGTGGAGAAACATGCCGCTCTTCTCAGGATGAGGCACATCACCGGGGAATGGACCGATGCGTCGAGCGCCGTCGCCGTCTCCAATTCTTTCGACTTTCAACACATCCGCACCGTGATCCGCCAGCAACTTCGTCGCATAAGGCCCAGCGATGTAGTGCGTAAAATCCAGAACGCGAAGATCGGATAAAGCGCCGTTTCCACCCTGCGTATCCGTCAATTCCAGCAAGTCGCTCTCCAATTGCAGATAGTCATGAAGTCATTCGTCCCCATGATGCCCTCAATAACAGACCCTTTACCCAGCTCTGCTTTAGCCCCAATCCACCGAGGGGGGCGTGTGAGAGGCCTCCTGAAGAAGCAAAAGGGTGCACCTCTGAATCTGAGATAATGGTTTTACAACACAAAACCTGTCACAGAAAAGGAGCACCCAACAGATGCTACCACGTAACCACCCTGACCGCATCCAAATCGCCTTCGACGATCCCCGCCTGGTAGCCAATGCCGGGCTGATCCTGCCGGTCACCCTGGCCGGGCGTCTGGGTCTGAGCCAACTCGTCGACAACCACGTTGACCTGGGCGACGCCCCGGGGCGGGCCAACACCGGGGACAAGATACTGACCCTGGTGGCGTCGGCTCTGGTCGGTGGCGACTGCATTGACGATGCCGACGTGTTGCGGGCGGGCAGGACCTCCTCGGTACTGGGTTGTGTGGTCAAGGCTCCATCCACGCTGGGGACATTCCTACGCAGTTTCCGCTGGGGACATGTGCGACAGTTGGACCGGGTGAGCCGAGAGTTTCTGGCGCGTGCCTGGGACGCCGGGGCAGGCCCCGAGGACTCGCCTCTGACGATCGACATAGACTCGACGGTCTGCGAGACCTATGGACTGGCAAAGGAGGGAGCGCGCCATCACAACTACACCGGCCAGCGGGGCTATCATCCGCTGCTGGCCGTTGCCTCAGGAACCGGCGACGTGCTGATGGCACGACTGCGCAAGGGCCGAGCCAACACCGCCCGGGGCGCAGCCAACTTCCTGCGGGAGACGGTGGCGCGAGTGCGCTACGCCGGAGCCACGGGAGCGCTCACGGTGCGGGCCGACAGCGGCTTCTATGCCCACACCATCGTTGCCGTCTGTCGCAAGATGGATGTCCGCTTCTCCATCACCGTCCGACAGCACCCCCGACTGCGCAATCTCATCGAGGCCATACCAGAGACGGACTGGACACCCATACCCTACTGGATGGACGGCACAGCCGATGTGGCCGAGACCATTTACACTCCCTTCGAGAGCAAGCCCGACGCCGCACCAGTGCGACTCATCGTCCGCAGAGTGAAGCCCACGCCCGGCTCTCAACTGGCGCTCTTCACCAACTACAGCTATCACGGTTTCATCACGGACCGAGAGGGCGACACCCTCCAACTGGAGGCCGACCATCGCCGCCACGCCGAGGTGGAGAACGCCATCCGCGACCTGAAGTACGGCGTAGGACTGAACCATCTGCCCTCAGGGCGCTTCGCAGCCAACGCCGCCTGGTTGGCCGTGCAGGTGATGGCTCACAATCTGGCTCGCTGGACCTCCCGCATCGGACTGGAAGAACGAGCCTCCACCACCAAGACCTTGCGCAGACGATTCTTCTCCCTCGCCGGACGGCTTACACGCTCGGCACGCCGTCTCACCCTGCATCTTCCCCAGCGCTGGCCCTGGGAAACACAGTTCGGCCGCGCTCTGGCCAGACTGCGAACCATTCCGTTACCGAGCTGACAGCTGACGGCAGCGGCGACGACTGCCCACCATACACTCCATAACCCATCTCATCCCCAGACTCGCGCCGGACCGGACCGTGAGTATCCCCTGCTGCTCACCGATTCGTCAACTTCACCCACAATCGCCACTGTGGGCCTCCATTGGCGTTCAACATCACGACCGGGGACCTTCAGAACGCTCCAGCGTCGGCATCATACCCGCACCGCCACCTTGCCGCGTCCTTCACCCACGCTCCGGCAGAGATACCATGACTCTTCGGTGGATTCGGGTTTAGTCAGTCATGATCGTAATTTTGGCCATCAACGCTCAAATTGCAGCACATTTTAACTCAATCAATCGCTTTAAGTAAGCGTGCGACTTTGAGCTTCAAGGATGGCAACGTGCAATCATCGTTCTACAAGAGCATGTGTCAGAGTAACGCAGATAGAAATTGAAGCCGTTGGCGAGGAACTAACACACATGGAATCAGAGGTGATCTGAATCAGCCATGCCGCAGTTGTGAACTGTCCTCTCATAATTCTTCCATGAGACGAAAAGGAGAAATACCGATGGTCAAGATGAGTGGCGGTGAAGCTCTAGCGAAGTCACTAGCAAATGAAGGCGTAGAGGTCGTATTCGGAATCCCGGGCATACAGATATACGGTATTGTGGCCGGTCTGCGGGACGAGCCAAGTATTCGCATGATATCTACTCGGCACGAACAGGCGACCACATACATGGCCGATGGATATGCCCGCGCATCCGGAAAGCCGGGAGTCGCACTCGTGGTTCCGGGTGCGGGGCTATATAACGCCGCACCCGGCCTGACTAATGCCTTCTCACGCTCTACGCCTGTGCTCCTCATTGCAGGCCAGATTCCGCGTGGCGCAATCGGCAAAAGCCTCGGCGCAGTGCATGAGATCTCAGACCAACCAGGTGCTGTGCGCAGCGTGGCGAAGTGGCAGCGGCTTGCTATGAGGCCTCGAGAAATCCCTGATGCTGTATTCGAGGCGTTCAGGCAGATGCGCACGGGGCGTCCTCGCCCAGTCTTGGTTGAGATACCTCCGGAGGCAGGGGTGTAGCAAGAGGAGGTCGTACTGCGAAACCCTGCTCGCATTTCACGAATTGTGCCGAGTCCTGAAGACCTCCGCGAAGCCGCTCAAGTTTTCGCGCACTCTCGTTTCCCACTGATATATGCCGGCGGAGGAGTGGCTCGCTCAGACGCGGAAGAAGCACTCATCAGGTTGGCAGAGGCGACGAATATACCTGTGGTTACCTCCAGCGGTGGCAAAGGAACCATACCGGACAATCATCCTCTGTCTTACGGCTCCTGTTTCAGCCCTCGCGGCGAGATGCAGGAGATGAACCAGCTCTACGAAGTGATGCAGTCAGCCGATGTAGTGATAGGAATCGGGGGGGCGCTTTTCGCTGGGCAATCCTGCCGGCGAGTCGTCCACGCTGGTAAATATCAACATAGACGACAGCGAGCTCACAAGAATTCAGTCAAACACCATTCCACTACACGGTGATGCCAGAGCTACGATAGAGGCATTGACTCCCTACCTGGTCGAGGCGGGAGCGGGAGAACGCCCTTCACCCGCCGAGGCCGTCGCCGCCTCGCGCAGTCTGATAGCCTACTACGACATCAGGCTCAGGGAGCCTCAGTATCCAGTTATGGAGGCGATGCAGAAAGGCATCCCGGAAGACGCCTTCATTGTCTGGGATGTTACGCAGTTCGGCTACTACGCTCGCACCCACTATCGGGTGAACCAACCTAAGACGTACATTGATTCCGGCTACTCTTCAACCTAGGCTATGGATTTCCGACTGCTCTAGGAGTAAAAGTCGCAAAGCCTGACCGTCCTGTGCTGTGCGTGACCGGAGACGGAGGGTTCATGTTCAACGCATCCGAACTTTCCACGGCGGTGAAGTACGGCATTAACCTCGTCACCGTAGTTTTCAGGAACGACTCATACGGCAACGTCGCGCGAGACCTAGACGAGTTTTTTCATGGAACTTACGGGACTGACCTACACAACCCCGACTTCGTCAAGTTCGCAGAATCATTCGGCGCAGTTGGAATGAGAGCGGAAGACCCAATGGAGCTGGAAACCCTGATTCCGCTCGCCCTGGAACGCAATGCGCCGGTGGTCATAGACGTGCCCTTCGGAGAGATGCCGATACCGCGCGCGCCGCAGATTGCATTTGTCTATAATCTGCCCTGGACGACTCCCCAGGAAGGGCTGATAGTGTCCTGAGCCGAACATGCCTTACTATGACAAGCCGACCAATACACATGAAACCGCCCTCCAACATCCAAGTTGAACGTTAGAGGGCGGTTCTAAATGCTTGACAAATCAGCTAGCCCCTTTTGGGCAGTTGTCGACTAATAGGCGTGCGGCTGCACGGAAGCGGCGATTGACATCTCGATGTCGCGGATGCCCTTAGACAATGCCTGACCGATGAGGTCGAGCCTGCGCACCTGATCTATGCGCTCACCCACATTGTCCAACTCCCGGCTGGATAGCAATCCCTTGAATATGCCGCACGCATCCGCCAGACAGATGATAACGACATCGCGCGGGGACGGAATTTCGTCGCTGAAAAGCACGCCCATAATTCGCAGCTTCACCTCGCGCTCCGCAGTGCCGTCGATTGACGGGTATCGCCTCGAGCGGAACACCCAGAGGAAGCGGTCGTCCTGAACTTCAAGAATACCCTGATCAATAAGTCTATTCAGCGCCTGTTCGCGGATGGAATCCGCGCTGTCAGCTGTGTGCTCCAGCCAGAAATTGGTAGTACGCTCCTTGCCGGCAACGATGTCGGCAAGCGTTGGGTCAAGCAGGGCGTCTCCTGTCGGCGTATCATCAATCAAAATCAAACCTTCAAGGTCTGTGTCGATTCGGTTTCCCAGCGCCAGGTCCATCAGCACTCCACCGGCGAGCGCGTAGTCCAATGACCACTTGGGCACACGCGCAAACCTTCCGTCTCCGTCGTTGAGCAGCAACAGAATGGTTTCCTCAGCAAATCTCAGCATCATCCTCCCCCTTTATACACTCCAGCACCGTACCGGACTAAGAATGCTACCGGTATCACAGCGTATTACATGATTCATAATAACATGATAATATGCGCGAACAATACGGCTGAAGACTCAATTGAAGCAAATTGACGACCTCCGCCGCTTCGGTTCATTCCGCCCCGTGTGAAAGAACGGAATGACGACATCTCCGGTAGCGAGACTGTTAAGTTGCACTTCTTTTAGACCAAGGAAATTGGGTAACTCATCTGAGCGGCTGAGATGGAATTTGACGCTTACAGCCTTGATGACTCCATCTACGACGAAGTGTTTCTTCCTGACGGAACACCTCGTGAGCATTGCGCTCAGCTTTATCAGACTTTGCATGAATTCTCCTCAGAAGAACGCTACGCTATTCAAGAACGAGTTTCCCGTTCATTTTCCAACGAGGGCATAACTTTTACCGTTTATGGGAATGAGGAGGCCGAGGAACGAATTATTCCCATTGACTGCGTGCCACGAATTATGCCCGCATCAGATTAGCAGAGCATAGAGAGTGGCTTGACCCAACGCATCAAAGCCTTGAATCTATTTCTGGAAGATGTGTAAGGTCAATCCCGCAGCAAGGATCTCTACGGGGTATCGCGAATTGTCCATGACGGTGTAATCCCGGCCGATGTAGTGCGCGAGTGCCCTCAATATCGCGCCGAGATGTCCGGCTTCTCAGCTCCCTACGGCGCGTGGGTTTCCATATGCGGCTCCGATATAGTGCGTACAAACGATGGGTTCATGGTGCTCGAAGACAATCTTCGAGTACCTTCCGGTGTTTCATACATGATAGCGAACCGAAAGGCGGTCAAAACCAGTTTTCGTCGCCTGTATCGCAATTCACGTGTCCCGAGGTGGAGAACTATGGGAGAGTTTTGCTTGAGACGCTGTCCGAGCTGGCTCCGGACGGTCGATCCGATCCGACTATCGCCCTGCTAACTCCCGGCGTATACAACTCCGCCTTCTATGAGCATATGTTCCTGTCCGGCGAGATCGGCGCCGAACTGGTGCAAGGGCAAGATCTGCTGGTGGACAATGGCTTCGTCTATATGCGCACAACCAAAGGCCTTCAACGTGTGGACATCATCTATCGGCGTGTTGACGACGACTTTGTTGACCCCCTTGTATTCAGACGTGACTCCATGCTCGGTGTTCCGGGGCTGATAGATGCCTATAAGCGCGGCAATGTGACGGTAGTAAATGCTCCGGGCACGGGCGTCGCCGATGACAAGAGCGTGTACGCGTTCGTGCCCGATATGATTCGATACTACCTGAGCGAAGAGCCTCTTTCTTCTGGCCAATGTGGAAACATACCTGTGCCGGCGGTCTGAGGAATTAGAGTACACACTTAACAATCTGCACGAGCTGGTGGTGAAGCGCGTGGGTGAGTCCGGCGGATATGGCATGCTCGTCGGAGTTCAGGCGTCGGTCAAAGAGCGAGACGAATACGCCAAACAGGTGCGGGCTAATCCCGCGGACTTCATTTCGCAGCCTACCTTGGCGCTGTCGCAGTCTCCCTGCTTCATAGATGGACACATAGAGTCTCGGCATGTTGACCTGCGCCCATTTGTGTTGCACGGACAGAAGACACGCATCGTGCCCGGCGCATTCTGCCGCGTCGCTCTGACACGTGGTGGTTTGGTGGTGAACTCAAGCCAAGGAGGTGGCGGTAAGGACCTGTGGGTCGTGGAAAACTGACTGAACAAGTCGCCAACATACAAGTTCGATAAATGCTAAGGGCTATTCACTTAATGGTCATTGAGTGTAGGAGAGAATCCAGCCATGAGGACATTCGCTAACATCTTTTCGCGCTACAGGTTTGCAGTACTGGCGGCATTGATATCCGTATCAGTTGTCTGCCTATTCGTCAGACCGAACATAGCCTATGCAGCAGGAGTTGACGACGAAACAAAGTTCGTCTTCAACACTTTTTCATTTCTCATTTGGGGCGCGCTGGTCATGTGGATGTGCGCGGGCTTCACCATGCTCGAATCGGGCTCGGTGCGTACAAAGAACGCCTCCACCATCTGCTTGAAGAACATCGGCATCTACTCAATAGCCGGCATTGCGTACTTCGTTATCGGCTATAACCTGATGTACGTTGACATTGTTGGAGGCTTCATCGGCTCATTCAATCTCCTGTATGGCTCTTCAGCAGATGAGATTGCATTGCTCGGAGGTGACCAATCTGCAACCGCAGCCGTTGTCGAGAGCGGCTACTCCACCATGTCGGACTGGTTCTTCCAGATGGTCTTCGTTGCGACTGCCGCCTCCATCGTATCCGGCACGCTGGCTGAGCGGGTCAAGATGTGGCCATTCTTCCTCTTCACCCTGATCCTGACCGCTTTCATCTACCCTGTCGTAGGAGCATGGACATGGGGTGGCGGCTGGCTTGATCAGATGGGATTCAAAGACTTTGCCGGTTCGACCATAGTGCACAGCACAGGCGGATGGGCGGCTCTTGCAGGCGTTCTCGTAGTCGGACCCAGGCTCGGCAAGTTCCGCCGCGACGGTACTGTAAGGGCGACACCTCCCTCCAACATCTTGGTGGTAACGCTGGGCATTTTCATTCTTTGGTTCGGTTGGTTCGGCTTCAACGCAGGCTCGCAATTGGCGTTGGGTAGCGCTGCGGATGTGGTAGCGATGAGCATCGTAATGGTCAACACCAATCTGGCGGCGGCAGCGGGCGTAATGGCTGCTCTTGCTGTATCACGCCCTATACTTGGAAGGATGGACTTGATCGCAGGATTGAACGGAGCAATAGCAGGTCTTGTGTCAGTCACCGCTGCTCCTGATCTAGTTGACCACCACTGGGCAATCATAATTGGAGCTGTGGGGGGAATAGTCTTAGTGCTGGCAGTGAAACTCTTGGAAAAGCTCAAACTAGACGACGTAGTTGGGGCGATTCCTGCCCACTTGTTTGCCGGAATATGGGGAACATTGGCCGTAGCTATAAGTGGTGGTCAAATTCTTGTTCAGTTGATTGGAGTGCTGGCGGTCGGAGCGTTTGTATTCGCAGTCTCATGGGTGCTGTGGAAGGCGCTCGATATGGCGTTCAGTGTGCGAGTGTCGCGCACTGTGGAGCGCCTGGGGCTGGACTCCGGTGAGTTAGGGCTTGAATCCTACCCCGAATTTGTGCTTATGCCTGAAGAAGACGACGAAGAGGACTGACCCTAATGCTCGCTCGCAGCGCACAGGGCTTGTACTGGATGAGCCGCTACCTAGAGCGGACGCAGCATCTTTGCCGTCTGTTAAGGCTTCAGTCGGAGGCCCTGGTTGACTGGCCTATTGGTGAGATACATTTGGGTTGGAATCGCATTTACGCGAGTGTGGGAAGGCATCCACCGATAGGCGGTATTGTCATTTTGGACAACGACGACTATATGCTTGCCGATTCCTACACACTCGCAGATGACCTCACCTTTGAAAGAACAAATCCGGATTCGGTGTGGAGCTGCTTCGCGGCTGGGCGAGAAAATGCTCGACAAATGCGTCAATGCATCAGCTACGAGATGTGGGCTAGCCTGAACTTGGCTTACCTTCGGGTCCAGGAAGTCGCAATACAGGATATATGGACGGCATCGCCCGAGAGTTTCTATTCAGGCGTGGTCGCAGAAATAGATACATTCTCCGGAGTAGCGGCAGACACCATGTATCGGGATGAAGGATGGCAGTTCATGCAGCTAGGCCGGGTCATCGAGCGCGCCCAGCTCCTCTGTGCCCTGCTTCTCACGCAGATTGAAATTGATAATACGAGCGAGGAGTATTCTGATGGAGACTGGACGAGCTTGCTACGGATGTACCATGCTCTCGAGGCATACAATCGGCGGTACGGCGTGGAAGTGCGGCCCAAGCAGGCGCTCGACTTACTTGCCACGGACATTCTGCTGCCAGGTTCACTTATTCGCTCACTCGATATGGCGCAGGCTGAAATCGCAGGCATCGGTCCGGGTCCGGATGCGCTTTCCAGCGACGCCGCTCAACAACTGCTGGAGCGGTTGAGCTCCCTTGTCCGCTACGAATGGCCTGACCAAGAGGATCACAGAGCTATACTGCAACAGGTAGACGCGCACTGCCGGGAGCTGCACCAACTCGTGAGCGATTCGTATTTCGACTACTCTACCGATGGCGTTCCAAGAGGTTAACACCACAGATCGCTGGCTTAACCAAGCCAAGTATGAGCACTGGGGCTGGAGCCTAGTTTCGAGCAATATAACTAGAAGCCGTCACATCTTAAGTTTTCGTGATGGATCGTATATAAAAGTTTGTCGAGTCGCTGCCCAAATCTTAGTTGGACATTTGTGTTGATTGGAGTGCACAATCTTATTTTGGTTCTGAGAGTGTGTGTGTCAGATACAACATTATGTAGTAGGTATCAATGTGCCAGTCCACATTCCTCTTTGTTTCGCTTTTGGCAGCAATTAGGGAAGGATTGTGACTGTACTGTTGAGTTTTGCAATTACTTTATTATGCTGTAAAATGTGAGTTGGACTTGAAATAGCCGAATTTCGGCTACCTGCAATGCAAGGAGACGGTATCAGTGAAAGTTACCATAGAAAGAGATGGCGACACCCTGGTTGCAATGGCGGAAGACCGCGTAGATGGAACTAACGCTAGCGAATTCCAGCAGGCACTTGAAGCTGCGATAAGTGATGCGGACCGTATCGTAATTCTTGATTGCGATCAGCTCTCGTATATCAGCAGTGCTGGTCTTCGGGTAATTCTGCTTACTGCGCGCGCGCTCCAACGACAGAATTCTAAATTTGCGGTTTGCTCACTCTCCGAGCAGATACGCGAGGTCTTCGAGATTAGTGGTTTCGACAAGATAATTCCAGTGCATGCAACTCGTGCGGATGCCCTCGGCGCCCTCAGCAGCTGAGCGAAGCGCAATCGGGAATGCTTTTAGCGAAACTTCGCCTGTAAGGGCAATTTAGTGGCTAGAATTTTTTTGAGGTGCTAGATTGGCGTACAGCATTGAGGTTGCCAATCGCTTCATAGGAGGATTTGTGTGAAGCAGGGCACTTACAAGATACTCGTGGTCGATGACGAACCTGACGTCGAACCTCTTGTTCTTCAGCGTATGCGACGGGACATACGCTCACGCAAGTACGAGTTCGTATTTGCTCATAACGGTGTGGAAGCCGTCAAAGTTCTGAACAAAGATGAAGACATCGATATGGTCATATCAGACATCAACATGCCCCAAATGGATGGTCTCACCCTCTTGGAGCAGATATCTGAGATAAATCCGAATATACGCTCCGTCATTGTTTCGGCGTACGGAGACATGAAAAACATCCGCACCGCCATGAACCGTGGAGCTTTCGATTTTGTCACTAAGCCTCTTGATTTTGGAGATTTGAGGGTCACTATCGAGCGAACTTTGCGCCACATGGAAGAGTGGCGGGAAGCGCTTTCCTCACGTGACAAGCTTGTAGCGTTGCAAAATGAGCTGGATGTGGCAAGCGGCATACAGCAGTCTATTCTTCCCACAGTGTTTCCAAGCAGAGACGACTACCAGATTTATGCCAGTATGGAACCTGCAAGGAATGTGGGAGGCGACTTTTTCGACGTCGTGCGATTGGAGGGCAACCGTGTTGGACTCGCAATTGCGGATGTGTCGGACAAGGGTGTTCCTGCTGCGCTCTTTATGATGTCAAGCCGTACTTGGATGAAGGGCGCCGCAATCAGCAGTCCCGAGCCGGGAAAAATTCTCGGAGAGGTGAATGCCCTGCTCCACGAGGACAACGAAACGCAGATGTTCGTCACAGTGTTGTACGCGGTGTACGATCCTGAGACCGGCGAGTTTACCTATGCCAGCGGCGGACATGATGCACCTCTTTTAGTTCATCCCGATGGTAGTTCTGAACTGCTTCCATTGACAGGCGGAATCGCGCTCGGGATAGTCTCCGACCTCGCATACGGGCAAAATTCCGTAGTTCTTGACCACGGGGGTACACTTGTCCTCTACACCGATGGTGTAACGGAGGCAATGAATGGAGAAGGCGAGCAGTTCGGCATAGAACGACTGCGCAAGGTCTTCTCCAACCGCGCGCCCAAAGACGCGAACGAAGCAGCGCACAAAATATTTGAGGCTGTGAATACGTTTGCAGACGGCGCCGCGCAATCCGACGATATAACATGCTTAACCCTACGCCGAAGAGAGACTCCCGATTGACCGCAAAATTATCGTTAAAGATCGAAGCATCGCCTGACGCACTAGACCGCATCAATGATGAGATCGAGTCTCTTAGCCGTCAGGAAGAATGGCCGTCCGACCTATTTTTTACAACCAACCTCGTAGTCGAGGAGTTGGGCCTGAACGTCATCAACCACGCTTATCGCGGTCAGTCCGGCGAGTTTGAAATCATCATCACGTCCGAGGAACAGGCTATAACCGTTGAGATCATTGACAACGGCCCACCATTCAATATGCTTCAAGATGCGCCTTTACCTGATGTGGAGGCTGAAATTGAAGAGCGGCCCGTCGGTGGCTTAGGTATCCACCTGGTGAAGACTATGATGGATGAACTGCACTACAAGCGAGACCAGGAAAAAAACCACCTGACACTTGTAAAGAGGAGGGAGATGTGAAACTCCCGGCTCCACTGACCACTTTGGGGATTGGGGCCGCCGGTGTTCTTCTTTCCTTGGCATTTACAAGCACATTGGCGTGCTCACAGTCGGAGCCGGCTGTGAACGAAGTCAATAGTTCCACACCCGCGTCTGCCCCCCAGGAGACTCGACCGACTCCATCTATTGGCGACTCTCTTGCTCAAGCCGGGCAGACGAACGGAGTGTTTGACGACCGTATCCTGTTCGGCCAATCGGCTGCCTTCAGTGGACCAGCGCGCGAACTTGGCACCAACATGAGACTCGGCATTCGGGCAGCGTTCCACGAGGTCAATGAAAGTGGTGGCGTGCACGGTCGAACGCTGGAGCTTGTTTCCTTCGATGATGCTTACGAACCCGAGGCGGCAGTCACAAATACCTTGAGGCTCATCGAGCAGGAAGAGGTCTTCGCCCTCATAGGAGAGGTTGGCACACCTACATCACGCTCAGCCGCCCCGGTCGCAGCAGATGCGGGCATTCCATTCATCGCGCCATTCACGGGCGCCGAGTTCCTCCGCAATGATGACTGGCAGAACATCATCAACTTGCGGGCTTCCTATTATCAGGAGACCGAAGAAATGGTCGCCCGGCTAATAGATGACCTCGGCATTACTCGCATCGGAGTCCTATTCCAGGACGACTCTTACGGGCGCGCTGGCTACCGTGGCGTTCTCTTCGCACTTGACCGGCGCGACCTCAAACCCGCGTCTATCGGACTTTATCCACGCAACACCACGGCGATAAAGGCGGCATTGCTTGATCTGAACCAGGGCAATCCGGAAGCGGTAATCATGATTGGCGCATACGAGCCGGTGGCGGAGTTGGTGTCCTGGGCAAGACATACTGGCATAGACCCCATATTTATGACGGTTTCCTTCGTGGGGAGCAACGCTCTCGCAAGAGAGCTCGGACCTGACGGGGCTGGCGTATATGTGACTCAAGTTGTGCCATTCCCGACGGATGACTCACAGCGAATCGTTTCGTCATACACTACGGCTCTGTCGGCATATGACCCTGAAGCAGTTCCGGGATTTGTCTCGTTCGAAGGCTATCTGGCTGGTCGTCTGGCAATCGAAGGATTGCGCGGATGCGGCCAGGAAGTCGATAGGGCTTGTTTTCTCGAAATCCTGAATTACACTAACTATATAGATATAGACGGATTCCGACTTCGCTATGGAAATGATAACCAAGGGTCAAACGCGGTCTTTCTGACAGTCATCGGAGACGATGGCAAATACCAACCAACTAGAAAACTAGGCCGCGAGAATTAGGGAATTGGAGATTTCCGATCATTTCAAGGATTGCGTTCACGCCCTTCAAGCGACTTCTCGAAAGGCGCTTTCGAATCTCCACGCAACTCTATGTAGGTATCGGTGGAGCCGTATTCCTGACGGTTGCCGCAAGTCTCGTCGGCTGGTTTTCCTTCAATCGCGTAGGTGAAGCTCAGCGACAGGTGAACGAAAGAAGCGTCCCTGAGGTAGTAGCCGCTTTCGGAATTGCGCAGCATAGCGGTACGCTCGTGAACGCCGCTCCAAGACTCACGGCAGCCACAACGCCCGATGAACTCGCCGCCGTCTCAGCAGGAATTGACGAAGCAAACGACGCACTTGAAGAGCAGTTAACCATTCTCTTAGGCTTCAATGCTCAGACTTCAGGGTTGCCCTCAATCAGCAGCGCTCAGTTTGCTAAGATTCCCGGTATAGGTGGCCGAGGAGACAACGAAGACTCTCAGTACAGCAGCGAAGAAAGTGGGCGCTCTGATCGCATTCGCGCCCATGTGGATGCGCTAACGGTCCGCATCGACGCCATCGAAACAGGAATGTCTGAGATATTCGTGCTGAATGAGCAGAAAGATGCACTGCGAGCTGAGCTTACGGAGTTGCGTGAGCAGATAGATAACATTATGGTTCCAGTCGTCGATGATCAGCTATTCTATACGATGACAGGTTACATGAGTCAGGAAGAGCCGCGTTCTGCGCGCGAAGAGCATTTTTCAGAGTCAGAACTTGCCCGATATCGCAATCTGTCCAGCCTTCACGGGGACGCCACCACAGCGAATCAGATACTGGAAAGCGCATTCTCTATCTCATCCGCACCTTTAATCGAACCCCTTCGTGAACGCTTTGAATCCGCTTCCGGCAGCTTGGATCGCAACCTTTCGGCTCTTGAAGATACACCCATCGGTAACGAGATAACCCCTCTAATCTCTCGGCTGCGGGAACTGGGAACCGGGGGAAGCAACGGTTTTGACCTGCTTGAGAGGCAGCTCCAAATCAAACAGCACCAGCAAGACTTACTCGCTCTCAACCGAGGCGTGAGTGTTGAACTTGTCGAAGAGGTTGACGCACTTGTGGGCGCCTCCCGCACGAGGGCGGAAGACGCTACATTGGCTTCAACCCAGGCAATTCTGACCGGTCGCACGCTCTTGCTCGCAATCAGCGCGATTAGCGTCATCGGCGCTCTGCTCATCGCGTGGCTATTCGTCGGGCGCCTGCTATTGCGTCGCCTCCAGATGCTTTCCAACTGGATGCAGCAAATGGCAGACGGCGACCTGGAGGCGAGGGTGGAGATGAGCGGGCGAGACGAGGTCGCAGACATGGCAACAGCCCTGGAAGTATTTCGCCGTAGTTCCATCGAGGCGCAGCGTCTCAACCTGGTTGAGCAACTCGCAGAGGAATTGCAAGGCAAGAACGGGGAGTTGGAGCGTGTACTTGCGGACCTGGAGCGCGCTCAGGACCAGATAGTAATGCGCGAAAAATTGGCGGCATTGGGTCAGCTTACTGCCGGTGTCGCTCACGAGATACGGAATCCTCTTAATTTCGTCAAGAACTTCTCTGAAGCGTCCGAGGAACTTCTGACCGAACTCGAAGAAGTCATCATCGACGCCGGAGAGAACATAAGCGAGGAAGACAAGGAGTATATTCAGGAAATATCGGGTGATCTCACAAGCAACCTCCAACGCATTCGCACGCATGGCGACCGCGCGAACCGCATTGTCAACGACATGCTGATGATGGGCAGGGATACTGGCGAGCAGCGTCCAACCGACATCAACAACCTGCTGGACGAACACGCCAGACTTGCCTACCATAGCGCAAGGGCGCTCGACACAAGCTTCCAGCTCGACCTTCAGCAAGACCTCGACCCGAATATGGGTGAGATAGAGGTAGTGCCCAGAGACCTGGGCCGAGTCTTTCTGAATATGGTCGGCAATGCCTGCTACGCCACTGACGAAAAACGGCGCGCGCTTCAAGAAGAGGCAAAGGACGACGAATCATACATGCCAACGTTATGGATTTCTACACGCAAGGAAGAGGAGCGGGTGGAAATTTGCATCAAAGATAATGGGAGTGGTATGCCCCCAGATGTTATCGATAAAATATTCAATCCGTTCTTCACCACCAAGCCCACAGACAAGGGAACCGGGTTAGGACTGGCAATATCCAATGACATAGTACGGCAGTACGGAGGATCGATCCGTGTCGATTCAGAGGCTGGGCAGTACACCGAGATGATCATCGAGCTGCCTCTGGTTGCGCCCGCAATCGAGGTTGACAGAGAGAATGGCATGAATATCCCTTATCTGTGATTTGCTCAGATTCAACATCCGGGAGTGCCAATGCAGTCCTCCAACAACAGGCTTTTGACGTTGGTATCTGATCCAGAATCCCATTCAGGTTTTCCTCAATAGATTCACAGGCTTGAGTTCAAGTCTTAGGAAGGCAGGCTGTAACCTTGGAACATGAACAGTTTATGAGAATTGCGCTCGAAGAGGCGCAGAGGGCTGCTGACGAAGGAAATGTCGGAGTCGGCTCTGTGATAGTGATGGACGGCGAACTGGTTGCACGAGGACGCAACCTCGTACCCACCACGCACGACCCTACGGCCCACGCCGAGACTGTTGCCCTGCGTGAAGCGGCTTCGATCCTAGGCACTGATGATATGTCGGGTGCGACTCTTTACACTACCTTCGAGCCATGTCCGATGTGCTGCGGCGCTCTGACGAACGCCAACATAGCAACTCTGGTCATGGGTGGCAGGCCAACTGCGGACCAGACGCGCTGGGGAAACTACACGCTTGAGCGCCTTCTGGAAATGTGCGGCTGGGACGACCGCATAGAAGTAGTTACGGACGTACTGGTCGAGGAGTGCCTGAACATCAGGCTGCCACAATAGGAGACGCCGTTACCTTTGGCAGCCACGTGGCAAACTTACATCCGGTTATAGCAACAAGCGAAAGGTTTAGTCACTTGCGATTTGGAGCATTCTGGCAGGTTCCCGGCTACTTAGGTTCTTCTGTGGCACGCCGCCACTGGGAGACCATCGAGCAGATAACATTGGCGGACAAGCTCGGATTCGAATCCGCTTGGCTTGCCGAATCGGTCTTTTCCCCGGGGAGGCCTATGTCGAATCCGCTGATGGTGGCCTCGGCAGCCGCGCAGCACACCTCTCAGATCCGTTTTGGCACACTGGCGGCACAGTTTCCGCTCCACCACCCTATACACATGGCAACTCAGGCTGCGACATGTGACATACTTACGAATGGCAGACTTGACCTGTGCCTTGGAGGGCGTTGGGGTGCGCCTGCCGGTCAGGCGTTTGGGCAGGCGGCGGACATAAGTAGCGAAGAGAGTCGCGGACGCGTTGCGGAAGGAATCGGTCTGCTGAAAGCAGCATGGACTCAGGAGCGCGCGAACTTCAAGGGCGAGTACTGGGACATGGACGACCTGCTTGTAATGCCCAAGCCCGTACAGCAGCCACATCCGCCATTGCTGCTTGCGGCAAACAGCGACGAGACTTTTCCTTACGCCGCGAGCATGGGACTTGGCGTAATCGGGACTACTTTGAGTCAGCCTATGCCTCGCATGATCGACCGTCTGCGGGACTTCGAGAATGCGAAGAACACTGAATCTTCATCCCATCCTCAGCCGTTTCATGTGAACATTTCCTTCTTCGTAGCGGAAACGAGAGAGAAGGCGCACAAGCTCATGGGGCGCAACTGGCGCGACGAAGACATCGTGAATACGGTTCCTGACGCCACCGCATCCTCCATAGGCACATCCCGACACAGCTTCACTAGTGGCGTTGGTGGCTGGGCGACATGGAGTTTTCAGGATGCTCTGAAGTACTCTATCTATGACGATCCCGACGGCTGCGTAGAACAACTGCGAAATCTCGGCAAAGACCTCTCAGGAATGGCACAGTGCATCCTCGAATTTAATCGTCGCGGTCGCCTGACCAACGAAGAGGTCAAGGAATCGATGCAACTATTCGGCGAGGCCGTTATGCCGCAACTGGCATAAGCCGTTTTCAGTTACGACCTGTCTGTGATGGAGTACAACAGCCTCCCAGACAACGGATGACGCACGGGCTGCGATTGCACTCACGCTGGTAAACGAGTCAGTAACCTCGACCCCATCCACTCCTGCCGCGTCGCCCTTCAACGACTCCTTGCTCTCGAATGTCGATGCGCCCAAGGTAATAGCACCCAGTACAGCGCCGTCATGGGCGTTTGCCCTATCCACCACATGAAGGGCCTCACCGCGATTCCGTGCAAACACGACTCGGTCAGCGCCGTTGACCAAACTCTCTGCATCAGCATTGACTACGTACTCACCGGAGCCGACGGTCGCCAAGGAAATCCCATTTTTCAGGACGACCGTCCCCAGACCAATAGACGCAACGGCGACCGCGGCAGTGCCGATGAGTATCATCCGAGTCAGGTGTCCGATTCCCTTTCGACATGATGCTTGGTCGGAATTTGTTGGGCAAATTACCAAATGTTATCTAGCATGGTAATATCTAGTATCTTCTTATCATTCTCTTATTTAGAAGGTTCTGGCTATTTACATTGGTCAAGTCGAATATCATCTTGATATTAGTACCGTTGGCGCTCGCAGTTTTGCTCTTGCTTAACGTAGATCGAACGGCGCACAGCCTAACTCCAAATCTAGATGTTCGGTTGAGCACCGGACTAACTCCAACAGATCAGGACCGGCAGGTTGAATTTCAGGCGACTCTCTTATTTGATACCAGAGAACGAGCCTCGCTAAATGAGGCCAATCTCAAAGTCACGGGACCTCAGGGCTTCGATGTCGATCTGCCATTGACAGTCGGCGAGTTTGATGTGTCAGGGATGTCGGGCGTTGTTGGCACGATTGTCGGAAGCGTCAGATTCGACAATATCGCAACACCGTTTCCACTGGTGTATAAAGGCGCCGCAACCGGTTGAACAATCTTAGTTGACGTGCTGTGGACTCCGAACAGTGATAAGCCGGCAAATGGAAATTACACTGCTCAGTTCTCTGTCGAATACCGAGATTCGCGCGGCCCGACGACAAGCGATAGGTTGCATTTCACGATAAACTATCCTACGCCAACACCCACATTCACTCCGACGCATACCACGACGGCAACACCGACTATCACGCCAACGCCGACATACACTCCTACCCTTACACCTACACCAACCAGGACCAAGACACCAACCCCAACCAGAACGGCAACCGCAACCCGCACCCCAAATGCGACGAAGTCTGCAACCCCCACATTGACCGCATCACCCACACCTGCGCCGACCGCGACTCTCACGCTAACGCCCACAATTACAATGACAGCGACATCGACGCAGTCCCCGCTACCTACTCCGACATTTTCGCCTGAGCCGACGGCAACGCTGACACCTGCGGCTCACACGCCAACCGCGCTACCGACTGCATCGCCCCAACCGACTGCAACATCGCCGCCGACCTCAACTCCAACGCCCTCGCCCATCAGCGGTACGGCTCCGGTTGCGCTCGCAACTCGTACATTGTCGTTGGCAATTGCACTGGCGCCGGAGTCAAACAATAGGCCGTTTGCCGTGCCGGTGGCGGTGCGAATCTTTCCCGTGGACCCTTCCAAGCCAATGATACTTAGCCTGGATGCCAATGCGGTATCACCTGCTACGGTATCGTCAGCAGCAACGCTGGATTTGAATCATCAGACTGTGGAATTGCGCACTGATACGTCCAAGTTTCCGTCCTCAAGAATAGTGATGTTTTCGCTGATCGCAATTTTGGGTTTGATGGCAATTATGTTCTTCGTTATCGCGCGCCGCAAAAATTAACAGATCGCGACCAAGACGGCCGCTTATGAACGGCATATCTCCTGCAGGCGTTCGAAATAGTCGGGGAATGTCTTAGACACGGTGTCAGGATCGTTGATAGTGATGCTGGCATCACCAAGAGCCGCCAGCGAGAAGCACATAGCCATGCGATGGTCGTTGTAGGTGTCTATGACAGCGGGTTGGATTTTCTGCGGCGGCGTAATCTCGATGTAGTCCTCACCCTCAACAACACTCGCCCCCACTTTCCGCAGCTCCGTTGCCATAGCTGAAAGACGGTCGGTCTCCTTGACACGCCAGTTATGCACATTGCGGATGGTCGTCTTGCCCTTGGCGAAAAGAGCCGTTACTGCGACAGTCATTGCGGCATCCGGGATGTGGTTTAGGTCAGCGTCAATCCCGGTCAGTTCGCCGCGCGAAATCTCAATCCAGTCCGGTCCGCTCGACACATTGGCGCCCATCTGCTCAAGCACTTTCGCGTGCGCGACGTCCCCCTGAATGCTGTCGTCGCCTACGCCATTGACGCGAACGGTGCCGCCGCCGATCGCTCCCGCCGAAAGGAAGTAGGAGGCTGATGATGCATCGCCTTCGACAAGAATGCTGCCGGGCGATCTGAAGGCTTGATTGCCGGGGAGTCGGAACCACTCATAGCCGCTGCGCTCCACTTCAATTCCGAAGCGACACATCACGTCAATGGTCATGTCGATGTATGGCTTTGACACCAGCTCCCCTTCGACCTCAATAGTCAGAGGCGCGAGGGACATCGGCGCCGCCATAAGCATGCCAGTGAGGTACTGACTGGATATGTTGCCACGGATGCTGACTGTGCCGCCCGCAAGTCCGCATGCAGTGATGTCTAGAGGCGGGCACCCTTCAGCTCCCGTGTACTCAATCTGCGCGCCGACCTGCCGCAGTGCATCAACGAGGTCGCCTATGGGGCGCTCCAGCATGCGAGGCTCGCCGGTCAGGGTGTAACGTCCCTTTCCTGCACAAATTGCGGCGCACAGGGAGCGCATCGTAGTGCCGGAGTTACCCAGAAACAGCGTTGCCTCGCTCTCAGGAAACGCCCCGCCCAGTCCCTTTACCTCGCAGTATGCGCCATCATCAGAGTACTTGATGCCTGCTCCGAGTATGCTAAGGGCGTTCAGCATGTGGCTCGTATCGTCGCTTTCCAGCAGATTGCGAACCTGTGTTGTGCCTTCCGCCAGAGCCGCCAGCAGAAGGACCCGGTTGGACATGCTCTTTGAGCCGGGTAATCGTATCTCGCCCTGAACGCCGCGAATTGGTTGTAGAGTGAGTTGCTTCATATCGTCCGCCTTCTGGAGTTTTCAGCCTTTCAGCAAATAAGTGCTTCAAGAAATCGGTCGGTCTGGAACTCGTCGCAAAGTTCTGACAAATGACCAATACCCGCTCATGGGCTAAAACTAAAACACTCTGGAAGAATTATAGCCGACTGGTAACGCCTTTGCCGCGCCTGAGCAGGTAAATCTGGGGTGTGATGTACCCACGGCTATGGGGGATACTGAGAGGGATCTCTGTGAGTAAGTTCCAGCTGGGAACTTCTGCGAGTGCGGCAAGCAGCGCGCGTCTGCGTGTTGTGATCAAGACCATCGAAGCCTCCGCAGCAGCGACTCTCGCGGATTCCGCGAGCGCGGAGTGGTACAGGGATGCGATGTCTCCGCTGTCGTTCCCGAGCATGCCGTAAGGTAGGTCTGCGTTAATAGTGTCAACGGATGCGTCAGGTATGGGCAGGCGGGCGCAGTCCGCTTGAACAAGGGACACAGAGGAGCGATGCCCGGCGGCGCGCAGGTTTGCATCGGCGCATTGCAGAGCGGACGCGCTGATGTCCACACCTGTAACGCTTGTGGCGGCGCCCATGCCCAGACGTTCGATCACCAGTGTGCCGGAGCCGCAGCAAAGGTTGAGCATGCGCTCGGTGGGGCGCGTGCCCGTGAGCGACACCATGGCGCTTGCGACTGCGCCGTTAAGCGCGCCCGGCATGTCGCAGACGCGCCACCTGCGCGCTGACAGGGGCATCGGACTTGTGCGTATGAGCGCCTGCCAGCCCTCTTCTTCGGCGGTAGATCGCCGCACGGAAATTTGCAGATGGGCGGCACCCTCGGCCTGCTGAAGTCCGGTGGCGTCGGCGATCTCCTGTCGCAGTCGCATGAAAACACGTGAACCTGCGCCTGCCGCCGCTATGCGAAAAGTTTGGAATGCGGCGCCGGGACGTGCGTCGAGGACTGATTGGATTGCGGCAAGCAGGCGCGTCAGATGCTGGTGCCCAAGCAGCGCGCGGGGGCCCGGCACGGCGAATTCTTCTACCCTATGAACCGCAACGGCTGTCCTGAACTCGTCGAAACGGCGGATACTACCGTTGTATTGAAGCGAGACACGCCCTTCAATTTGGGTGCCAACGATTTGCGCAGCCTTGCCCAGTCGCCGCCTGATCTCGCGGCGACCGTACTCTTCCAGCCCACTGACTGTCTCGACCTCGTAGCGCTGCACGGGAGCGGGATCAGGTCGGGAATTGCGCGCACTGGGTGTAGTGCGCGCACCATGGGTAGTTTGCGCATCAGTCGTAGTGCGCGTGCCCGGCCTTCGCCTCACCCGTTGCGGTCGCGGCGGCCTTCGTCTCATCTGCCGTCCAGCCTCGTCACGAGCTCCGTGAGACCGTTCTCACCACCCACGTTGCCGGGGAAGATGATGCAGGGCATTCCCGGATGAAGCGTCTCTTCGCCCAGTATCCACGCTGGCACTCCGGGCGCAGCCTGTCCAGGCGACCATGCGCGCTGTACATTGAGGGCTTTGGTGGCAATCGCGTACGATGTTGCGCCGCCCTTAACGATAATGCAGCGCGGCCGTACACCGATGCCGCCTACTATCTCGGAGAGTGCCTGCGAAGTCTGATGGCCGATCGCAAGGCTGTGGTCGGGACTGTTCCCTCCTACAAATGTGCGGCTAGTGTAGATGACGGCGTTGTTCCCTGCATGCAGAGCTTTCTCAGCTGCGCGCGCAGCCCGGTCTATTTCTGCCTGGCGTGTGCCCTCGGAAAGCAGTTGAGCTACATTCGCCTCTATGCCGACCGCATCAGAGCTTTTCAGCAGGTGGTTCAACTGCACTGTAGTCCGGGGCACATGCGATCCAACTACGATGAGCGCGCCGCCGCTGTCTTCCATTTTCATCTCTGAGGGAATGAGCAGTGCGCGCCCTGATTGTCCCAGCAGCGCCTTGATGAACGATGCCGCCGCTCGGAACAGGAAACGCTTGCCAGTGGCCTCGACTTGCAGAATGCCTTGAACGAACACTTCCATGTCCCTGTTGCTTGCGCCATTCACGACACATACGCCGCCTTTGGGCAGCTCAGACAGAATGTCAAAGACTCGCGGTGGACCGCCGAGCCGCAGGTCTTCAATGGACACGCTTGCGACCGAGCAGGCGGGCACTTTGCCTGCGGTTTTTTCTTCGACCCACTGGCGCAGGTCTGAGGATGCGAACGCGAACGCGGGATCACGGGCGAACTCGGTATCGCCTACGGGAATGAGCGACTGCTCATCGGCAACATACTGCGTGTCGCCTAAGGTATAGCGACCGCCCTCGAGAAATAGTGGGGCGACAATCCAGCCATCAGGCTTTTGAGGCAAGGCAGCTTCGATTGCCTCCATCTCTGCTGGAAAGTGTCCGCGCAGGGTCGAATCCAGTCGGCTGACGATCGAAAAGTCCACGCCTGCTTGGCGAGCCGCTTCGCACAGATTCCGAACGATGAATGAATTTACCGCCCTTGCCTGCGATTCGGGCATGGTGCGCGCATTCGTGACCACGAAGAAGGCGCGCGAGTCGGATTCAAGCTCCGTGCGCAGCGCATCCACTGACCAGTCCATAAGGACTGCGATGTTATAGACGCTCTGCGTACCCATCACGTCGTCATCCAGGATGACGATCTTCCTGCCGGTCTCCTTCAACGCAGCGTCATTGTACAACAAGGGGTCATCGCCCCACTGTGACGGCAGGCTGCGGAGTGCGTCTTCAATGTTCAAGTGCGGCGGATGCATGGCAGTGCGCTTTCGCGCTAACGTCCGACACTACGGCCCGGCAGAACGCCGGTGTGCTCGCCGCCATCCACTACCACTGTACCGTTGACGATGACATATTCGATGCCGATGGGGAACTGCTTGGGTTCGGTGCGCGTGGCAGGCGCTTGCACATTGTTGGGATGGAATATGGTTATGTCCGCCTTCATGCCGTCGCGCAGTATGCCTCGGTCGGACAAGCCAAGCCGCTGCGCGGGAAATGAGGTCATCTTGCGTATCGCTTCCGGCATTGCCATCTGGTTCTCTTCGCGCACATACTCAGCGAGAATGACGGGGAAGCAGCCGTAAGTGCGCGGGCTGGGGAAATCGCCAAGCAGCACCGCGTCGCTTCCGACCATGGATAGCGGGTGGCTCACGAAGGCGGGCAGCGTGTTGCCGTTCGCGCCGTCGGAAACATAGCAGGTCTGCAAGTCCTCTTCGAGCAGCAGATCGCATATCGCATCGACGGGGTGCTGGCCACGCAGGGCTGCGATTGCCTCTATGGACAAGCCCTCGTACACATGGTTCTGCGGTCTCTTGAAGTATGTGAGCCATACATTGTCCCAGGATGGACCGCGTGGCTGCATCTCCTGACGAAGGCGCTTGCGTGCGTCCTCCGATGCGAGAGCTTCCTTCAAGGGAGCCACCCCGCCGTCATGCGCCCAGTCGGGCACCATTATCAGCAGGCGCGTGCTGCCGAAGACATAAGGATAGCTGTCGAAAGTCACATCCTGACCGCTCCCTGCGGCATCTTCCACGAGATTGATCAGTCCCTGTCCGCCTCCGGTGCTTGGAGCGCGCTGGTAGAAATGCGTGATGTGAACGGGAATACGGCTGCGCACGCCGATCTCAAGCGCCTCGCGGAAGGGGTCAAGGTATCGGTCGCCGAGACGGTAGCGCACATGAGTATGGTAGAACCCGCCCAGATCTGCAACGAGTTCGCTCAGCGCGACAAGCTCATCCGTATCTGCGTAGCCTCCGGGAGGATAGTCCAGCCCTGTGGATAGCCCGATGGCTCCCTCCTCCATAGCTTCGCGTATGATCGCCTTCATATCCTCGATTTCAGCAGCCGTCGCGGGTCTGTCATCCCAGCCTATGGTGTTGATGCGCACCGGGGAGTTGCCGAGGATGTATGCGATATTCACCGCCGTCTTTCTGTCGAACATCTCAAGGTACTGCTCCACCGTTGACCATCTGCCGGGCAGCGGCGGATCGCCATCAAGCCCGGAGTTGAGAGCGACAAAATCGAGGAAGTCGTCGTGGCTGTGGAAGGGCGCGTAAGAGTTGCCGTCAACGCCGATTAGCTCGGTGGTGATGCCCTGCCGAACCTTGGGATGGTGCTCAGGCTCTGACAGTATGACAAGCCCTGCGTGTGAATGCATGTCTATGAAGCCGGGGGAGACCACATGCTCAGTGGCATCTATCGTGCTCGTGGCTTCAACGCCGCTCAGGTCGCCGCGAAAAATGCGAATCTCGTCCCCTTCGACACCGACCGCGCCATAGAAGCCCGGATTGCCGGTGCCGTCGATGATTAGTCCGTTTCTTATGAGCAAGTCGAGCATTGCAATACCTCGCTGCAGGCAGTCTCCGATATTCGCCCTGATCAGTTGCCATTCCGTTGCTTAAATGAGCAAGGCAGTTGGTCAGGTCAGGATTGTACACCGTACGCCACCGCGCGCCAACAAGCGCATCCCGGCGGCGTAACTATTATTAGCGTCTAATGACACAGTCTCACTACATTGCATTTGGCAGTATCAGTTTTAGTTTATAACTAAATGGTACACTGATATAATCATCCGCAGCGCGAATCCAAGGGCAAACAGAGTAAAGTGCGGTTCGCCCTGCGGCGCGCAAATATGAAAAGAAACTGCCAGGATAACTTTGAATGCTAACCCTTCTTCAGGGAAGCGCGTTTCAGTAATCATATGGCAACTCGCGAGGTCGCTAAGGAATGCAGGACATAAAAAGTCAGATTGCAGGTGTGAAAAGCAGAATCGCAGAACTACTGGTGCGTCTTTGACCTGCCGACAGATGAAAAAGAAATAGCAGCACTAGAAGAAGAGACAACGGCGCTAAGTTTCTGGGATGTACCTGAGAGGGCGCAGCACAAGATGCAGCGTCTGTCCGACCTGAAAGGAAAGGTTGAGAACTGGAGAACTCTCGCAAGTCAGGCGGATTCTTTGGAAGAGTTGCTCTTCCTGTCCATCGATGAGGGCGACGATTCGCTGCTGGACACCTTAGTCCAGGAACTCGCGGAGCTATTGAGAACGCTTGGCGAGCTGGAGTTTGACCTGACGCTGTCCGGTCCCTATGACGAGCGCAATGCAATCGTAGCACTTCACGCGGGCGCCGGCGGCGTGGAGTCGCAGGACTGGGCAAGCATGCTGATGCGGATGTACTTGCGGTGGGCGGAGCAGCGCAAATTCAAGCGCGACGTCCTGGACGTGTCGGTGGGCGATGAGGCAGGCATCAAGAGCGCGGTGTTTCAGGTGTCGGGCAGATTCGCTTATGGGTATCTACAGGCCGAACGGGGGGTACATCGGCTTGTGCGGATGTCACCCTTCGACTCCGACCATGCGAGGCACACATCTTTTGCGCTCTTGGAAGTGCTGCCGGAAGTGGAAGAGGGTGTTGATGTAACGATCAACCCTGATGACCTGCGAATTGATGTGTTTCGCGCCGGTGGGCATGGCGGGCAGAATGTACAGAAGAACTCGACCGCCGTGCGAATAACGCACCTTCCTACGGGCATCCGCGTGAGTTGCCAGAACGAGCGCTCGCAGCACCAGAACCGCGAGATTGCGATGCGAATCCTGATGTCGCGTCTGGTGGAGCGCGAGATGGCTGAGAAAGCTCGCCAAATGGCGAAGCTCAAGGGCGATCATGTGTCCCCGGAGTGGGGCAACCAGATTCGGAGCTATGTGCTTCACCCGTACAAGATGGTGAAGGACCACCGTACCGGATATGACACATCAGATGTTGACGCCGTGCTGGATGGCGAACTCGACGATTTAATCAAGGCATGGCTGACGACCAAAATCGGAAATGACGAAAAACCATCCCATTAACTGAGGGGGCATCTTAAACCCTGCTCAATGGGAAGAGAAATCTACGCACAGAGGTGTGAGATGAGAAAACTGTTTTTGATCCCAATACTGTTGATAGCGATTTTTGCTCTGGCTTGCGGCTCGAGCCAACCCGAAGTCGAAGAGCCTGAAGCGCCTGCGCCTGCGGCCCAGAGCGAGACGGCCGAGGCGACACCCACTGCGGAAGCCACGACTGCCCCCGCGCAAGCCGCCGCGTCGCAGAGCGCCGCGGCAACAAGCATCCCTGTTCAGTCCGCGCCTCCCACGGCGGCGCCGCAGGTAGCCAAGACGGACACCTCGATGGAAAGGGACAAGCCCGTGGGCGGCGTGATGACGAGACTATTCAGAGACCCTCCCACGCTCGACCCGCACAAGACATCCGACACTACATCAGCATTCATAATCGGGGAAGTGTTCAGCGGGCTTGTTACCCTCAACACGGACTTGCAGATTGTGCCGGACATTGCCGATAGATGGGAAATCAGCGAGGACGGCACGGTCTATACATTCCATCTGCTGCCCGATGCCAGATTCGCGGACGGCAAGCCTGTAACGGCACAGGACTTCGTATATTCGCTGAACCGCGCCGCAGACCCCACACTGGCTTCCCCGGTTGCGCGAACATACCTCAGCGACATCGTGGGCGTAACGCAAGTTCTGGACGGCGAGGCCACCGAGATAAGCGGTGTCAAGGCTATCGACGATGACACGCTGGAGATTACGATAGACGCACCCAAGGCGTACTTCCTTGCCAAGCTCACCTATCCGACGGCATTCGTCGTTGACCGGAGCAACGTCGAGTCAGGCGGTCAGAATTGGACTGACAACCCCAACTCCACGGGACCGTTCATGCTGAAAGAGTACAAGATTGGCGAGCATATCATCCTGGAGCGCAACGACAACTTCTACCGCGAGCCTGCGTATATTGACCAGGTGGTGTTCAACCTCGCGGGCGGCCAGCCGATGGCGCTGTACGAGAACGACGAGATAGACATCACGGGCGTCAGCATCTTCGACCTCGAGCGTTTCAAAGACCCTAATGAGCCACTCGCCGGCGAGTTGAAGATTGCGCCACCGGGCTTCAGCGTTACGTACATCGGGTTCAATGTCAACGAGCCGCCGTTCGACGATGTGCATTTCAGGCGTGCGCTGAACCTTGCCATAGACAAGGAACTCATAGCCAATGAGGTGCTCGCGGGGCTGAGGCTGCCCGCATACGGCGTACTGCCGCCAGGCTTCCCCGGTTACAGCGACAGCATCCAAGGGCTGGAATATGACGAAGCCCGTGCCGTAGAGGAGATTTGTGCGTCAGCATACGCCGACCAAGAAACATGCGAATTAGCCCGTACAGAGGGGATTGAGCAACTCCCGGAGAAATCCTTCTACAAAGAGGATGCGCCGCGCATAGTGCTATCGGTAACCGGCACGGGCGGCGACATCGGCATCGACATGCAGGTTATCCTGGAGATGTGGAAGAATGCGCTCGGCGTGGAGGTAGAGATTCAGCAGGTGGAGTGGGCAACATACCTGCAAGACCTGAACCGGCGCAAGTTCCAGATATATGCACTCGGCTGGAGCGCGGACTACCCGGACCCGCAGGACTTCCTGGACATACTGTTCCACAGCGAGAGCGAGACCAACCATGGCGCTTACTCGAATCAGGGAGTTGACGACCTGCTGGAAGAGGCGCGCACGGAGCAAGATGGCAGCAAGCGGGTAGCCCTGTACAACCAGGCGGAACAGATGATTATCGACGATGCCGCTTGGGTACCCCTGTGGTACGATAGCGAGCGCAATCTGCTGCTCAAGCCTCATATAAAGGATTACAGGCTTGTGCCCCTGACGATACCGAAGCTTAGGTATGTCTATTTCGATTACGACAACTAGACTTTAAGTGGAATAGTTCCGTTCGTTCTGAGCCTGTCTATGGGCGCAAGGTCCGACAAGTTCACCACGAACGGAACTTTCCTTTGAGCGTTTGATAGGAGGACAAGGATGCGACTCATCTTAGCGGGATGCGAATATACGGGCACAAGCACATTGGCGTTCGCCATAGACGACTGGATGGCAGAGAACATCGGGGCGCGGTTTCCGCTGATTCACGACCACTGGAAGTTGCCGCACACTTCTGGCCATCCGCAGCCGGATATGACCGAGGAAGAACGGCAACAAGTGCTTGCGCTCAGTCCCGTGCTCAGGGAGATGACTCAGCGTCACAGCCTCTACTATCACATACAGGCGAACTCATGGAACGGGCCGGACTGGATGTCTATCGGACTGCACATCGACGACTCGGTGTACAGCCCGATGTACTTCGGATACGGTGCGGATCATCAAGAGCACGACCGCAAGACAGTGTCTCAGCAGGTGGAAGGCTCGATTATACGGTTCGCTCCCGATATGGTGCTGGTGCATGTGAAGGCCTCTGCTGAGGTCATCGCGCAGCGCATGGAGGCGGACTCGCGCAAGCATAGCCCGCTGAGCGTGGAGGACATCCCGGAAGTGCTGCGGCGATACGAAGATGCAGTCGCCAACTCCACGCTGCGACACAAGATTACTCTTGACACAAGCGAAGCCACTGTCGAGGAGACGATTGCGGAGTTTGACCGCAAGATTGAGCCGCATCTCAGCGAGGCTGACCGCTCCCGAATTCTGGTGCATCGCAACTGGTAGCGACAGAATATGTGTGTCAGTCAGTCGGTTGACGTGAGTGGATGAACGAACTGCCTGCGTTGCATAACAATGCGCTGCGGGTTATGCTTGCGCTGACCACTGACCCCCTTTCCTGGCAGAAGATGGCTTCAGACACACCTGTGAATTGACGGACTGAGGTTTTCCATGTGGGTGTACATAGCGCGGCGTCTGCTTTGGCTCCCTGTGCTGATTATCGCGACCAGCCTGGTTACCTTCACGTTGGTGCGGCTTGGACCGGGAGACCCCGTCGAGGTCGCTCTTGGTATGCGCTACGAGGAGGCGGCGGCTGAGCAGTTGCGCAAGCAACTGGGCTTGGATAGGCCTTTCGGTGTGCAGTATGTGACATACATGTGGGGCGTACTGCATGGCGATTTCGGAGAGAGCTACCGCTTCCGCGGGCGTCCCGTGTCGGAGTTGCTTTTCCCGAAAATGTGGGTGTCGTTCCAAGTCAATCTCGCCGCGTTGATTGTGAGCCTGTCGATAGGTCTGCCTCTCGGATTCTTCATCGCTCATCGGCAAGGCACATGGCAAGACCCGGCCGTGGTTACGATTGCGCTAGTTCTGATGTCCATCCCGATCATGATCAGCATACCGCTCACACTGTGGGGGCTGTGCCTGAAGCTCCAGCTCGTACCGTGCTCCGGGTGGGGCGGCTTCTTCGACCTCCGAATAATAACACCCGCAATTACGCTGGGTATTCCCGGCGTAGCGGGACTGGCGCGATTCATGCGTGCGAGCACTCTCGATGTGCTGGGCCAGGACTTCATACGCACTGCGAAGGCCAAGGGGCTTTCGAGCGTCACCGTAGATGTTCGGCATGTGTTGAAGAACGCCATGATACCCATCGTTACACTTATGGCATTCGTGCTGGCAGGGATGTTCGTTACCAGTTTCATCGTAGAGTTCATACTCGGCATTCCGGGCGTAGGGCACTTCACCATCGACTCCATATTTAACCGCGACGAGCCAATCATAATGACTATGGGAATCATTGGTTCGTCCGCGTTTGTGCTGGCAAACCTGCTGGCAGATATAACATACGCATTCATAGACCCGCGGATACGGTATCAATAAACAGGTTTAACGATATGTCGGTTAGTCAATTTGTCGAACAGATTGGTCGCGGTTGCGGATACTCATTTGGCTTTCCGCTGCTGGACAGCTGATTAACCCAGAGGACTCAACTAATGGCGTTGACGGAAGTCGCTGAAGCCGCAGAGATACAGGGCGAACGCAAAGGTCATCTCAGGCGTGCAATGGAGCGCCTGGTGCGCAAGAAGATTGCCATAGTTTGCATGGCGGTGCTCCTGGTCATATATCTTGCGGGCATCTTCGCGCCGCTCATCGCTCCTTATGATTACTCCGAGACCGATTTCACCGCAATCCGCAAACCGCCAAGCTGGGAACACTGGGCAGGCACCGATTTTGGCGGGCGTGATGTGTTCACTCGAGTGCTGTGGGGCATTCAGAACACGGTCATCATTACGCTCGTCGTGATGGCGACGGGTGGTCTGCTAATCGGCATCACTTTGGGGTTGATATCAGGGTACTCCAGCAGTAAAGTTGACGGCCTTATCATGAGGACGGGGGAGTTGTTTGCCTCATTCCCAGACATATTGCTTGTGATAATCCTCGCGTATGCGCTCAGGCCCAGCCTCACAGCATGGGCGCGCTGGGTGGAGGATAACATCGGCATAGACGGCATAGTGCGCTCCGGCGTGGTGGACTATTTCACGGTGTCGCTGGCGCTGGTCTCCTTTGGCTGGGTAGGTATGGCACGCCTTGTCAGAGGACAGGTGCTTGTACTCAAGCAGACGCCGTACGTAGAGGCGGCGCGGGCCGCGGGAGCAGGGACCGCTCGCGTGATGTTCGTTCACCTGCTGCCGAATGTCATCAGCATTATCGTCGTCAGCGTCTCGGCAGGGATGGGTGCGCTAATCGGCACGGAAATAATCCTCAGCTGGCTCGGACTTGGGATACAACCGCCGCGTCCTAGCTTAGGCCAGATGTTGCTGCAAGCAGGCAGTCTCAGTGCGCTGCGTGAAGTGCCGTGGATGCTGATAGCGCCAGGAGCCGTGGCTTGGTCGCTTGTACTTGCGTGGAACCTGCTCGGCGACTCGCTGAATGATGTACTTAACCCGCACACCCGATAGCGGTACGGCATTGAATTTGGAGGCTGAATGCGACGCATCGCAGCGGGAATAGCGCCCTATTTTGTCGTATTCTCGGCGAGCGCGTGCGGACTGATCATCGAGATTGTCGCTTCTCGCCTTCTCGCCCCGATGGTGGGCGTATCGCTTTTCACATGGACCAGCATTATCGGCGTTGTGCTGGCGGGCATCAGCCTCGGCAACTATCTTGGCGGCGTCTTGGCGGACAAATACCCCTCTCCCAAGACGCTTGGCATCATCCTGTTGGGAGCTGGGCTGACCAGCCTTGCGGTCCTGCCGATGCTCGCGCTGGTGTCTGGGCTGTACGACGCTCTACATGTCCTACCGCGCATCGTGCTCATCACATCCACGCTATTCCTTGTCCCCAGCGTCATCCTGGGAATGGTCACGCCCGTAGTCATCAAGCTGCGGCTGCAAAACCTCGCACAGACCGGCAATGTAGTCGGCAAGATATACGCCCTTTCCACCGCGGGAAGCATCTTCGGCGTGTTCATCACAGGCTTCGTGCTGATCCAGTGGATTGGGACGCGCCCGATTCTGCTTGGGGTTGCCGTGTTCTTGGTTCTCATGGCAATCGTGTTCGGCAGCCTGTGGCGGATGCGTGTCGTTGGCGCCGCAGCGTTGGTACTCTTCGCGGGCATCGCTGGCATGGGCATCGCCGGAGATTCACTCGAATCAGAGTGCCATGTGGAAAGCAACTACTTCTGCATCAAGGTCAGGGAACGCGAGATAGAAGGTCGGAAGGTGCGAACACTCACGCTGGACAGGCTTATACACAGCTATGTCGATTTGGACGACCCGACTTTCTTCGTATACGGCTATGAGAAGATATTCGCGGACATCTCCACGATGGTCGGGTATTCCAAGCCGCAGTTCAGCGCGCTCTACATCGGCGGTGGCGGCTACTCGATGCCTCGCTTCTTGGAATTGGCTTATCCGGAAAGCCGCCAGGAGGTCATCGAAATTGACCCGGCGGTTACAAGGGTTGCGCACGAATACCTGGGGATGCCGCGCGACACTCGCATCATCACGCACAACCAGGACGCGCGAATGAAGATACCGGAACTGGAACGGGGCACCTATGACATCGTTGTGGGCGATGCATTCAACGACGTATTAGTGCCGTACCATCTTACGACGATAGAGTTCAACGAACAGGTCAAGCGGCTGCTGACGGAAGACGGCATTTATGTTGTGAACGTCGTGGACAAGTTTCACAGCGGAGGCTTCCTGCGCGCCGTAGTTACCACACTGAGGGCATCCTTCCCGCATGTCTATCTGTTTGCGGACAGCAAGGACTTCGAGAGCGACAATCGCTTCACCTTCGTTGTGGCGGGCGCATTGCAGCCGTTCACCTACACGGATGTCTTTTTTGCGAGTCATGCCGAGCAGCGCGGCGATCCTGAGCTGGTGTTGATGCCGCAGGACGAACTCGATGACTGGCTCGGCCTCAAGCGAAACATCCTGCTCACGGACGACTATGTGCCGGTGGACAACTTGCTCGCGCCGATATTTCTGGATATTCCCTAATCGACACCTATGTCGCTGAATATCAGATGCTTTGCAATGTGGCGCAGAATGTATCGCTCCAGTTCTGCGACGAATCCCGCTTAACGACGGACTTAAGACTGCGGTTGCGCCGCCGCCGCTCCCCGACCGGCATCCGGAGCGCGCGGTATGTGGCTTCGGCCGTACCTTCGATGTCGTACGGATTGACGATTACAGCGTCTTTCATCGCGCTTGCAGCGCCTGCGAAGCGGGACAATACCAGCACACCGGGCGAGTCATCGCTTTGCGCCGCCACAAACTCTTTGGCGACGAGGTTCATGCCGTCCCTCAGGGGCGTTACAAGGCAGACATCGGTGTCGTGATAGAAGCCTGCCAGTTCGATTTGGGCGTAGGAGCGGTAGAGGTATCGGATAGGCACCCAGCCGGCCTCGGAGAAGCGTCCGTTAATCTGCCCGACCAGACGCTCGACCTGATCCTTCTCCTGCACATACTCCGGCACGCGGGTTCTCGACGGCGATGAAATCTGGACATACAGAATTTTGCCGCCAAGGTTTGGGTGCCGTTCCAGTAGTCGCTCGAATATGCGGAGGCGATGCGGGATGCCCTTGGTGTAGTCGAGGCGGTCAACTCCGAGAATCAGCTTGCGATCGGGTACGTTCGCCAACGACAGTTCATCGGAGAGGGTGTGCGTATTCCTGTACTCACTCGGCCTGAAAGCATCGGGGTCTATGCCGATTGGGAACACCCCCAGCCGAGCAGTCCTGCCGCGGTAGCTATATTCGTCGCCGTTCGATTCGCCGCCAAGCTCTACATCCAGAGAATCTATCAGGTTGCGCATGTAGCGTTGCTCGTGCACCCCCACGAGGTCGTATTGCAGCAGCGCTTCCAGCACTTCGCCCGCCCAGGGCAGTATGCTGAATACATCCGCCGAAGGGAAGGGTACATGCAGAAAGAAGCCTAACTTGCCCTGCCATCCCAAACGGCGCAGTTCATGCCCAAGGTGGAATAGGTGAAAGTCCTGCACCCATACAAGGTCATCGGATCTCAGAAATGGCAACAGCGCCTGGGCGAAGCGCTGATTGATGCGGCGGTATGCGCGGTAGCTGTCATGACGTATGACAACGCGCATCGGGAAGCTGTGGAGGAGCGGCCATAGCGTTCGGTTCGCAAAACCGAGGTAGTAGAGGCTCACTTCCTCTTCGGACAGGTCTATAGTTGCGAGTTGTATTCGTCCGAAGACCTTGACTGTGGGGCCTGTGGTCACCCTGCGGCGGCTGCTTCTGCCGCTCCAGCCGAACCACAAGCCGCCGCTCTGCTCCATCGCGGCTCGTACCGCTGTGACGAGTCCGCCTACCGCTGCCTCTCCCCTGCCTTGATTCTCGAATGCGGAACTGGGCGGGACGCGATTGGACACCACTATCAATCTGCGGTTCAAAGCCATAGCACACTGTCTTCTCAGTAGGAATTGCCGTTACATCAAACATAACAATAGGGACTGGCATCACGATGTCAGTCCCTATTGACTATACAGCAACTATGTTTGGCTTGTCTTGCCAATCCTATCGGTGGACTAAAGCATTTCCCTCTTGAAGATCGTGCGGTCGAGGGCGTACTTGCCTCCGCCGATCACTCCTATGATGCCCGCGACGATGAACCAGAGTATCGTAACCTCGCCGCCGTGCGCCGCGAAGCCTCCTGGATCAGGATACAGGTGCGGCCAGGGCCATACTGGACTAAGCCGCGCATGTATGCCAAAGTAAGCGACAATCATGGTTACGCATATCGCGCCCGCGCCTAGTCTCGTCAGGATGCCGAACCCGATTAGCAGCGCCGAGATAAGCTCCACCCACCCGGCGATGTCCAAGAGGGCGCCGAGTCCGCCGGGATTCGCTCCAGCGGGAAAGCCCCACAGCAGGAACGCCTTCTGGATTCCGTGCAAAAACACCAATATCGCGAAAATGACGCGAAATAGCAGCCAGAACTCGTCTGCATATTTTTCCAAGATGCCACCAAAAATTCCGGGTTGAGCCTCTTGTTCCTGCATATACGCCTCCGTCCCTTTCGGGCGCTCAAACATAAACCCGCTCAAATGGATTTGAGCGTTCCCATACATTGGGCGTTCAGTATCTTACGCATAATTGCAGGTGTCAATACTTTTGCTAACATTCGTTTACGAAAATGTAACATGCAGCATTCTAGGCTGGGGTAAGTTTGGCGCTGAGAAGCAGAAACAGGGGCAGAGGTATGCATGTGTTCAGCCGTCAGTGGACGGGGGGCTGACAGGGATGGACGGGATATTCTGTTTAGGGTAAATCGATTAGGCCAGTCTGTCAGGTGGTTCGACAAGCTCACCACGAACGGGGTTCCTCACCACGAACGGGGTTTTTCACCCTCATCGCTTTGGCTAGGGGCTGCGGTTGCGTTCGCGTTCGCGCTTTTTGCGGAGTTCTTCTCTTTCGAGGCGCCTTTCGACTACAGTGTCAGGGGAGTGGTACTGCTGGAGTTGCCAGTCCTTGTCGGCCCTGGCTTTCTGCGCCGCTTTCAGGGCTGCCGACTCCGCTGCCCGCTCCATCATCTCCGCCTCACTTGCCCACTGCTCGCGCTGCTCCTCAGTTGGAGGGGTGTGGCTCTGCACGACTTCCGGATGGTCTTCGTCCAGGTCCTTGCAGACGCAGAGGCAGTCGGGGTGGCAGGGAGCGTAGTACATCATGAACTCTGGGTCGGGCTGCGCGGGGTTGTCGAAGCAGAGATGCAATAGCACTTTGGCTGCCTCGATGCGGTCGCGGACTCTTGCGGCAGGCTCGTTGCCCTCGACGACGTCTATGAGGAACTTGACCATGGTTGTGCCGTCGTGGGTGTCCACGCGGATTTGGCGGACGAGCTTCTTGTTGAGTTTTTCGTGTTCTGGGTTTTCTGTGTGTGGGTTCTGTCCGCCGTCAGCACTCGGTACATCAGAGTTCTTAGTCTGCTCGCGCTTGGAACGCGCGGATGTGAGAACTTCTCTTGCGTCCTCGAAGCCGAGTTTTAGGAGCAGTTTTGCTGCTTCCATCTGATGCCAGGGTGTGCAGGCTGGGACATTGCCGTCCATGATGGCGACGATGTTGCGGATGATGCGTCTGCCGCCCTGGGTTTCTTCGAGGACGATGCGCTGGATGCGCTGAAGGGTTTCTATGGGGATGTGCTGCGTATCTGCATCCCGTTGCTTGTGGATAGGTTCAATCATTTGTTCTGATTATAAGGGTGGATGTTTGTGTTGTCAAGGGTGAAAGTCTGTCAGTCTGTCAGTGGTGGTTCGACAGGATCAGGGCGAACGGGAGTTCACGATGAGCGGAGGGGGGCTAACGGGGTGTACAGGATGGAGAGGATTGGGAAAGGCTTAAGAGTGAGACATTCATTGGAGTCTCAGGGGGGAGTCTCAGGGGGAACTTAGATAGGATTCACAGAAATGAGGGAAATGTCCAGGGTCTTTTCGTTATTCTCGTGAACAGTTGAAATGTATAATTTCTTTTGAAGAATCGACCTTGTTCGTAGGCAAGGATTTCAGATTCTTCGTCCGCTTCGCTCCCTCACAATGACAATGAAAAGACCCTGCTCTGTATATCTTAAAGCCATGATAGCCATGACAGCCGAAAAACACGCCATTTTATGGCGTGTTTTTCAGAGAAGAAACGTGGAACACCCTTGTTCTACGAGTTATCCGGCGGTCAACACAGAGACGCCACAGAATGCTTCGTAGTCGATAAGCTCGGTGATGGTCGGCTCGTCGCCGCAGAGGGGGCAGTTAGGGTTGCGGCGGATTTTGACGGTGCGGAAGGACATATCCAGCGCGTCAATGAGCAGCAACCTACCGGTGAGGGATTCGCCGACGCCCAGTATGAGCTTGGCGGTCTCGGCTGCCTGAATGCTGCCGACCATACCGGGGAGCATACCGAGAACGCCAGCCTCGGCGCAGCTCGGCACTTCACCCGGAGGCGGCGGAGTGGGGAAGAGGCAGCGGTAGCAGCCCTGTCCCGGCATGTACACGGTAGCCTGCCCATCGAACAGCAGGATGCTGCCGTCCACGAGTGGCTTATTGCTGAGGTAGGCGGCGTCGTTGACGAGGTAGCGGGCGGGGAAGTTGTCCGCGCCGTTGATGATGATGTCGTATTCAGGGATGATGTCGAAGGCGTTCTCGGAGGTTATAGGCTCTTCGTGAATCTGCACATTCACATCGGGGTTGTACGCCTTGAGGGTCTCATAGGCGGACTCTGCCTTTGGCCTGCCGATGTCGGCGTTCTGGTGCAGGATTTGGCGCTGAAGGTTGGTGACATCAACAGTGTCGAAATCGACGATGCCGATTGTGCCGACGCCCGCAAGTGTGAGATAGATGGATACGGGTGAGCCAAGACCGCCCGCGCCTATTATAAGCACCTTGGAATTGAGCATCTTGCGCTGGCCGACGCTGCCGACCTGGGGCATGATGATGTGCCTGCTGTATCGCTGCACCTGATAGGGTGTTAGGGCTTGGGTTCGTTCTTCGGTCTGGATCATCTGCGGGGGTTCCTCCGTCCTGTGAAACTTGTGGCGGGCGAAGTGTCTAATTCGCGCTGCGCGGGGTTGATGTTGGCTGCCGATTGTTACTCCCAACCTCTCGAATTATAGCACTGGGCAGTATGGGCTTCAACTTGAACTGTGAACGTCTCCGCGCAGCAGGGCGCGCAGACGGGCGTTTTCGTCCGAAAGGCGCTGTATCTCCTTGTCAGAGGCGCTAAGCCTGTCGAGCAGCTTCAGGATGACCTCGACACCTGCGAGGTTGACGCCCAGGTCGTCCATCAGTCCACGAATGCGGCGCACGCGCTCGACGTCTGCGCGCGAAAAGACACGCTGGTTGCCGCCTGTGCGGGCTGGCTCGATGAGCCCCTGCCGCTCGTAGTACCGCAACGTCTGCGTCTGCACACCTAGCATTCGCGCCGCAACGCTGATTATGAATACCGGTTCGTCGTGAGCAAGAGTTAATTCGTTCTGCTGCATAATGTTAGCCTCGAATGGGTTAGCTTCGCTTGCCGTTCGCAATCCGCAGGCGTTTGAACTCTTCCAGCGACGCCCTTTCGTCGTCGCTGAGCGAGGTCGGCATCTGCGGCTTCACCGTCAGATACAAGTCGCCATTAGCCGACGGCGACTCGCGCATCGGCATGCCGTGCCCCTGAATGCGTATGCGCCTGCCGTCGCCGCTGGCGGACGGGACCTTCAGGGCAAGCCTGCCCTTCAGCGATGTGAACTCGACCTCGCCTCCCAGCAGGGCGTCCTCGAACGGCACCGCGATGTCGGCGTACAGGTCGTCGCCTTCGCGCCTGAAGCGTGTATGGGGCGACAGGCTGACGACGAGAAAGATCTGAATTCCGTCGTCTAGCGATATGTGGACGCGCGAGCCGTTGCCCACGGCGGGAGGGATGCTGACTTCGATGCGGCGGCTGTCAACATCATTCGTGGGTGCGTTGACCATGCGCTTTGTGCCGCGGAACGCCTCTTCAAGCGTGATGGTTACGGGTACGTCGTGGTGGTTCGCGCGACCGGGGCGACTGTGCCGCCGCGTGTGCGTGCGAGTGCCTGCTCCGTATGGCGATGCCCCACCGAATGCGTCGCCGAAGCCGCCGAGCAGGTCGTCGAGGTCGCCGAAGCCGTACTCGACGCGAGTGCCTTGTCTGAAGCCACCACCCTGCGCCTCTATGCGGTCAGAGTGCATCCAGTTGTCGCCATGCCGATTGTATTTAACGCGCTTGTCCGGGTCGGATAGCACTTCGTTGGCTTCGTTAATTTCTTTGAACTTGCGCTCGGCAGACTCGTCGCCGGGATTGAGGTCCGGATGGTACTGCCTTGCCATCTTCCTGAAGGCGCTCCGTATCTCCTTCTCATCCGCGCTGCGTGGTACGCCCAGCACTTCGTAGTAATCTCTTGCCATGCGTGTATCCTTAGTCGTCTGATAAGTTCATTGAATATATTTTAACATACTTATAGCGTCAGTAAAGCTTAAATTGAAGAACTTACTATAATTATATTGACACGCTAGCACACACTATCATAATCCATTTAGTCAGTAGTTATGAGTCCATTTGACTCATATCCTGTGGGAAAACCAAATGCCAGACAGGAGGCATTGCAAATATGGTTATGCAGAAGATTGACCCGTTCAGAGAGTTAAGAAAGTTGGACGAGTTGCTCGCGCGCGCCTGGCAGGGCGACGGCGATGACCACCTCGAGCGACGCTGGGCGATCCCCATTGACCTGACGCAGGATGGCGACAACTTAGTGCTGCGCGCCACGATACCGGGCGTTGCTCCCGATGAAATCGACGTCACAGTTGAGGATAACGTCCTGACCATCAACGCGGAGACGACCACGTCTGACGACTCTTCGTTCATCATCCGGGAGCGCAGGGCAGGCAAGCTGTACCGCGCGCTGCGCCTGCCGAACACCTTTGACGTAAGCAAAGCGGACACCCAGGGCGTCCTCACATTGACCTTCCCTAAGCCCCAATCCACCGAGGGGGGCGTGTGAGAGGCCTCCTGAAGAAGCAAAAGGGTGCACCTCTGAATCTGAGATAATGGTTTTACAACACAAAACCTGTCACAGAAAAGGAGCACCCAACAGATGCTACCACGTAACCACCCTGACCGCATCCAAATCGCCTTCGACGATCCCCGCCTGGTAGCCAATGCCGGGCTGATCCTGCCGGTCACCCTGGCCGGGCGTCTGGGTCTGAGCCAACTCGTCGACAACCACGTTGACCTGGGCGACGCCCCGGGGCGGGCCAACACCGGGGACAAGATACTGACCCTGGTGGCGTCGGCTCTGGTCGGTGGCGACTGCATTGACGATGCCGACGTGTTGCGGGCGGGCAGGACCTCCTCGGTACTGGGTTGTGTGGTCAAGGCTCCATCCACGCTGGGGACATTCCTACGCAGTTTCCGCTGGGGACATGTGCGACAGTTGGACCGGGTGAGCCGAGAGTTTCTGGCGCGTGCCTGGGACGCCGGGGCAGGCCCCGAGGACTCGCCTCTGACGATCGACATAGACTCGACGGTCTGCGAGACCTATGGACTGGCAAAGGAGGGAGCGCGCCATCACAACTACACCGGCCAGCGGGGCTATCATCCGCTGCTGGCCGTTGCCTCAGGAACCGGCGACGTGCTGATGGCACGACTGCGCAAGGGCCGAGCCAACACCGCCCGGGGCGCAGCCAACTTCCTGCGGGAGACGGTGGCGCGAGTGCGCTACGCCGGAGCCACGGGAGCGCTCACGGTGCGGGCCGACAGCGGCTTCTATGCCCACACCATCGTTGCCGTCTGTCGCAAGATGGATGTCCGCTTCTCCATCACCGTCCGACAGCACCCCCGACTGCGCAATCTCATCGAGGCCATACCAGAGACGGACTGGACACCCATACCCTACTGGATGGACGGCACAGCCGATGTGGCCGAGACCATTTACACTCCCTTCGAGAGCAAGCCCGACGCCGCACCAGTGCGACTCATCGTCCGCAGAGTGAAGCCCACGCCCGGCTCTCAACTGGCGCTCTTCACCAACTACAGCTATCACGGTTTCATCACGGACCGAGAGGGCGACACCCTCCAACTGGAGGCCGACCATCGCCGCCACGCCGAGGTGGAGAACGCCATCCGCGACCTGAAGTACGGCGTAGGACTGAACCATCTGCCCTCAGGGCGCTTCGCAGCCAACGCCGCCTGGTTGGCCGTGCAGGTGATGGCTCACAATCTGGCTCGCTGGACCTCCCGCATCGGACTGGAAGAACGAGCCTCCACCACCAAGACCTTGCGCAGACGATTCTTCTCCCTCGCCGGACGGCTTACACGCTCGGCACGCCGTCTCACCCTGCATCTTCCCCAGCGCTGGCCCTGGGAAACACAGTTCGGCCGCGCTCTGGCCAGACTGCGAACCATTCCGTTACCGAGCTGACAGCTGACGGCAGCGGCGACGACTGCCCACCATACACTCCATAACCCATCTCATCCCCAGACTCGCGCCGGACCGGACCGTGAGTATCCCCTGCTGCTCACCGATTCGTCAACTTCACCCACAATCGCCACTGTGGGCCTCCATTGGCGTTCAACATCACGACCGGGGACCTTCAGAACGCTCCAGCGTCGGCATCATACCCGCACCGCCACCTTGCCGCGTCCTTCACCCACGCTCCGGCAGAGATACCATGACTCTTCGGTGGATTCGGGCTAAGACGCTTTGTGTATCGAATGTCAGCAGAACATAAGGCAAGGTAACATAAGGCAAGGTATTGGCCAAAGGCGCTGGCGTTGTGTTCAACATTGTGCTTAATTTCGACTTCACCCCCATTCCTACGGCAAGCTCAGGGCAGGCTCTAACCTTCCCCCATCGAGGGGAGAGGGACCGTAAGGCTCACATCAACTTGTGTCAACAATACCTATGTCAACAGAACGTCGTTGCGTGGGGCGCGGGTTTTGCCGTTTCAGTGACGATTGGTTTTTGCGACTCGCGATGGATGGCGGTTTCGCTTTTTGGTTTGGGAGTCGGGTCGCGTTGAATGGTGTGGGTCTTTCGAAGATAGCCGGGAGGATGGCGGGGATGCTGGCCGGGATGCTGGCGGCGATGTTGGCTTTCATGCTTTGATATTGGGGTGGGAGTTTGTTTTTTCGTAATACTTCCGTAATACATGGGGGGGTAGGATTGGGTTCGTGCGCAAAGGCACGAGGTTTATTATTGGTAGATATAGCGGTGGGGACTGTTTCTAATGCCCTCACCCCAGCCCTCTCCGCAACGGAGAGGGGCTAATATGAAGATGAGGAGGTGTCTGGGACGGGATTGGGCCGGAAACTGGGCTTTGTTTAGGCAATGGTTCAGCAAAAGGCTTGAAAAGGGCGCCGGTTTTTCGTTGACAGCAATTTATGAGCGGCGTATCTTTTTCAGGTATGCAAATGGGCAAGCTACGCTTTGGCGTGGCATTTGCCGTTACAGGTAAGGAAGTGGAAGGGGTTACCCCCGATCCTACGGCAAGCTCAGGACAGGCTCTAGCCTTCCCCCATCGAGGGGGAAGGGACATTAAAGAAAGAGGCTTCCCCGGAGGGGGGAGGAAACGGAGGAGGGGAACTGGGGACAACAGGATGCAAAGATAAATTATCCGGTATAAGGCACTCCGGGCAGTCCGACGAGCCTTTAGGCCTAAGGTGAAGCGGATGCCAGAGGGCAAACGGAAAGAAACAATGGAAACAACACATCAGAATTTTTGGAACGGAAGCTAGGGTTAACTAGGAGGATCTAGTGAAAATTAGGAGGAGGATTTGGTCTGTGGCCATTGCTTTGGCTATGGTGCTGGCTTTTGCGGGATTACTGGGCGTTTCCCAGTACGCACAGGCGCAGGCGCAGACGCCCTCGCCAAGTTTGGTGAACGGAAACATAAAGGTGGCGGTCAATGGTGACGTCGGTGATACTGCCATTCCCGACGATATATTGACGGTCGAAGTGACTGCCGTGCCGGCACTCGCGCGCTGGTGCCACGAACGCCCGCGATAGTGGCGGATCCGAACGCAAGCCCGCCAGTGGCGGGGAGGCCTGCCGTTGAAAACCCTGCGATTGTGGGTGGTCCTACGTTCAATTTCGACCACGACAATGATCCGCAGACGGCAGCAACGGTCACGCCTATATTTGAAATTCAGACGGGCGGGACTCTGACGGACGGATTCGACATTGGCCTTACTACGAACGCAGGCAAGGCGACGCTGACACAGGACAGCTACTCCTTCCGTGTGAGAATCGTTATTGACGGTGACACTACCGCTGATGGCAGGGATGATGACCAGCCTCCGGTGGTTTTGCCGACCGGCCATAATCCCAACAACAACGACCAGGATTACACGCTCACTGCGAATGTGATGGTCAATGTGCTGAAGGCGAAGACAGACGACCTTCAGTTTGATGTTGTTAAGGAAAAGGCCGTGAAGGGCGCTGTAGTCTCAGGCCTTCGTAATCCCATCAGCAGTAGTCCGTTGCAATGGGAGATTACCGGTATCAGTTCCAGCGCGAAACTGATTGAGATTGCTGATACCACGGGCCAGCTCGGGAACTTTGAAATTAAAGAGGTACCGGCGGGAAGTGGTAAATTCCGTCTCATAGTTAGTGAGTCCGGCGTGGCTTCGTTGACTGAGACGGAGGATGATTCGCAGCCCAATGACAATCTGGACGCGTTTACAGTCGCTTTGACTTTTGACGCTGACACAGCTGTGGACAGCGATGAAGAGGCGGACACGGACAAGGACGAGAACGAGGATGTGGTCGTCACTCTTAATGGCGAAATTGGCAGCCGCAATGCTTTGGGCTTCAGCGGCACTCTCGGAGAGGGTGTTGGCACCCCACCTGGTGGTACCGGGGATGCGAATAGCGACGGTATTCATTATGCGTTCACGATTCCTCAGAATGTGAGCGCCGATACGCCTATAGGCTACTTTGTAGTAACGGGTGGAGTCGAAGGTAACGACGCATTTGACGATGACAGCGTAGACACCACGCCAACCATTACACTCGCAGCCGAATACTTGGACGGCATCATAAGCGGGCCGAACAGGGGCCTGTTCGAGGTTAACGACTCGGACATGACGCTTAAGTACAGCGGCAATGGTGAACTCGAGGTTGGGACTTACGACATTGATCTGACGGTGAGCGGTGACGCTGGAATGGCGAACAGGACGATTATTGGCAAGGCGCAGGTGACTGTTACCGCGTCGAACCAAGCGGCTACTGCGCCTGGGACATTTACGGAGACAGTCAGGGAAAATGTAGCGGGCGTTGATGAAGTGGATGACCCTGAGACAACGGCAATCGATCCGAAGCCTGGATTGGTTAGTGCAGGGACTGTAGTTGGAGATGCAAGCGTTGGTGTAACGAATCCGGACAATGATCCGCTGACTTATTCGATTACAACCACTAGCGTATTCAAGATAGACTCGAGTACTGGCATGGTGACCGTGGGCGAGGCCGGCATTTACGATACGACAGGAGGGCCGACCGAAACCGACGATGAGGCGGAATACGCTCGCCCTGGAAACGACGGCGGTGAGTTGGAAGATGCCACGAATAAGTACTCGGATATCGTTTATGAATTTGATATCAGGGTATCCGACGGCGTTTCCGCCAACGATAATATTATTAAGGCTACGGTGACGGTAGATGTGAACGAGACCGTGAGCGTAGATGACGCAACGGCCGAAGAGGATGACGACGGCAATAAGTATTTCGCCGCGAGTTACACGGATACCGATCCGTTCGGGACGACGATATTTGATGTCGGAACGGTCCTTTCCGACGACCAGATGGCAAGTGACCTTGAATATGATATGGAAGTTACCGGACCTGAGGATGTTGCGCCCGCGACCTTCACTATCAGTTCGTCCGGCGTCGTCCAGCTCAACTTCCCCGGAATCGTTCGGGGAGCGGACTTCTGGATGATTGACATCACGATAGATGACGGATTTGATAACACGCCATTCATCAAGGACGAAGATGATATTGACACAGAAGATCGCGAGCCGGACGCTGTCGTAACGGTGAAGATCAGCGTTACAGAGGGCATCAGGCCTGATCGCGTGCATCATGAAGTTACGATTCCTGAGGATACGGCTGCCGGTACTGAGATAGTCGATCTGACGACGATTCCTGACGCCATCGAGGGCGCGGAAGATTTCGAGTCGGTCGGTGGTGACGGCGAGAGTAAGTTCGCTGTAAGCGCGGACGGTAAGATAACCGTAAAGATGGATGCCGATCTCGATGTGGACGCTGCTGGCGCTGATGACAGCTACCTGCTGTCAGTGTCGGTAACCGGTGCGAACCAGATTGACCTTGGTGAGATCAGCGTTGTGATCGATATTGTGGGCGTGAATGAAGCGCCTGTGTTCGACGCGACGGATGATTATGCCAGGGGCATACCCGAGAACGCGCAGACGGAATCAAATGTTGGAGCGGTCGTGCAGGCAACGGATCCGGAGAGTGGTGATGACATTGCCTTCTCTGTGAAGGAAACCGACATGCCGTTCACGGTTGTGACCAGCGAGAATACTGACGGAAGCTTCAGTGGTCAGATACAGGTTGATGGGGCGATCGCTATCGCGGATTCGCCGTACACGATCACAGTTGTTGCGACCGACAATGGCTCGCCGGTTGGATCCACTGATCAGGTAGTGATAATTACGATTGGCGATATCAATGATGCGCCGGAGTTCGACAACGACGCTGGTGCAACCTCGCCGACTTTGCACGTGACAATAGCTGAGAATTCGGTGCCTGGGACGGCTGTCGCAACCTACAACGCGACGGACGCGGACGGCGGCGACATTATCCAGGGTGTGAATTTCGTCCTGCGTAATGCTGACGACACTCAGAATTTCTCAATTGTTAATATGACAACTAGCGGTGAAATCAGCGGCATACTGACTGTGTCAGATACTGCCGACCTTGAGTATGACATCGAGCAGGACTCACCGGCACCTGTGACGTACACTGTTGAGGTGAACGTGTGCGATGCTGATGTGGACTGTAACGAAATCGCGCTGATCGTGACGTTGGAGAACTCCGACGACGAGCCGCCGGTTATAGGTAATACGGACGATTCACAGGATGTACCTGAGAACAGCGCGCGCGGTACGTCGCTCGGCGACTACGGCGCTACTGACAAGGACAACCTGAATGACCCAGGATTCGACGTGACTAAGTACTCTCTTAGAACCTGTCTACGATCTCTGGAATATAATAGGTTGAGACTATTATCAGGAGGGTAATCATGTCTCATTCTTATCCCAGCGACATCAGCCAAGAGCAATTTGCCCGGATTCTCCCCTTGTTGGAGTCGGCCCGCCGCAGGACCAAGCCCCGCACCGTGGACTTGTATGATGTTTTCTGCGGGGTATTGTATCTTCTTAAAAGCGGATGCCAGTGGCGAATGCTGCCCGCAGACTTCCCCAATTGGCGCACTTGCTACAAGTATTTCCGGCAGTGGAGCGAGCGACCCGAGGCGGCTAATGAGTCCATTCTGGAGCAAGTCTTAAAAAAAATCAGTTGGCGAGGCCCGACAAAGCAATGGACGGACAGAGCGGACGACCTTCTGCATCGTGGACTCTCAGAGCGTTAAGAACACTGACAGCGCCGAGAACAAGGGCTATGACGCCGGCAAGAAGGTCTCGGGAATCAAGCGACACATCGCAGTGGACACCCAGGGGTTGCCGCATGCAATTCACGTGACCACCGCCAATGTCACCGACCGTGCCGGGGCTTTGGCGATGTTCGACCAACGAGGAGCCGACCTCAGGCAGGTGCAAAAGGTACTTGTCGATGGGGGTTATACAGGGAAGCCCTTTGCCACTGCGGTGCAAAGTCTGTTAGGAGCCTCGGTGGAAGTGGTGAAGCGCAACGAACTTCACACCTTCGTGGTTCTTCCGAAGCGATGGGTGGTAGAGCGGTCTTTTGCCTGGCTGCAAAAGTGCCGCCGGCTCTGGAAGAACTGCGAAAGAAAGCTCAATACCAGTCTGCAAATGGTGGTGCTTGCCTTCACAGCGCTAATTCTAAGAAGATCGTGAACAGGCTCTAAGGGGTACGCACGCGAAGTTCTTCAACATTTCGGACTCGGGCGAGTTGATGACGCTGGCAGCGCTCGACTACGACCGTATTAATGAGGACGGTTCGCGCGGCGTGCCTTGCGTGAGTTGTTCGGTCACAGTCGTGGCGACAGACAATGATGGCACGGAGGACACGCAGCCTGTAACGATTTCGGTTTCGCCGGTTGAGGACTCGGTCAGCACGCTTGACGTGACCAAGGCCAACCCGGTTCCCGGAACTGAGATGGGGAAGGCGACGAGCGCTCTCGCCGGCACGAAGGTTGGCAGCGATGAGTATCTCTGGAACATGCTGGACTGCTACGAAATGAAGGCTCTGGTAAATTCCACTGACGACAGTACCTACTGCAAGATGTGGGACGGTCTTACCCCGGCTGCGCAGGCAACAGTGAGCGCGGCACTTGGCAAGGATGCTGAAGAGCGCCCGGGCGACCTGCCCGTGACATACGGCAGCGCGCCGTTGAACTTCGTGCAGACGGAGTGGGCGAACTGGGGCACGGTGCTCCGGATCGCGGTTACTTCTGAGTCGCCTTCTGAAACGTGCGGCGATGGTAACCAGTGTGTGGTCATAGACATTAACAGCGATTCCGCGGATGACAGCCTGAAGTTGAGGGCATACAGAAGCGGTGAGCTGGAGAACGAGTACGTTGCAGCGGTGATGCTGGTCGAGGAATCGAAGCACGCGACGTCTGGTGATGCGGCTGTGTACAAGCACGGCGATGCGCTGCACGACGACGATCCGAACGCTTATGTACTCGCACCACGCTTGAAGGTTGACGAGGAAGACGAGATAGAAGTTGAATTTGGCAACCTGCGCGGCAGCATCGACGTGGAGAATGAGGCGCCGGAGATTTCCAACTTCGCGCCAGAACATGAAGCCGCATTCGACGATGCCGACGTGGAATACACGTTCTCGGTGACGGACAGCAATTCCGGCTTGCCTGAGCCTGAGGACCTGGAGGACAAGGACGGCGACGAGAACTACACGCCGGTGGTGGCTCTGATCAGCGAAAGTCAGTGCATGACTCACCTGAATACGGCGACGGTCGATACCAAGATACTTAAGGTGGCTGCCAACGTCCATGAGGATGAGACGCTCTACTGCCCGGGCACGCCGTCGGAGGGCGAGTACATCGCCGCCGAGACTATCAGTGACTTTGGTTTCGCCCCGATAAGGGACGACAAGGACTTTGACGAGATTAGCGACGGATATGATGTTGAGACCACGTTAGTGCTCGCGAAGAACGAGATATTCTATGTTACGTTCATCGCGTGCGACAACGCCGGTAACTGCACGTTCTACGATCCCGATGGGAACGACGACTCGGTAGAGCTGGCGGAAATCACGGTTGACACAGAGGACCCGGTATTCGTTGAGGCTCGCACGGGCCTGACCTGGGACTCCACGGACAACGAGTACGATGACAACAGGTCGTTCATACAGGTGATCTTCAACGATCTGACACCTTTGAACACGGCTACGGTCGAAATTGACGACTTCGTGGTCGAAGGTCACACAATCAAGGATGTCCATATATTCGAGAATCCTGACTCCGATGATAAGAAGGACGCGGACTGGCACGCCAGGTACGGCGCGGGTGGAAGCAACAACCTGCGCGGTATCGCCAAGTACCGCGACATTGAAAATTCCGTGTTCGTCGAACTCGAGGACGAATTGCTAGCGGACGAGACGCCTGACGTGACGATAGTGCCGAACGGTGTTGAGGACAAGGCAGGGAACGAGCAGGACGACGGCGACCATGAGGCAGACGACTGGATTTCGCCGACGTTCACGATAGTATCCATAGTTTCGACGCGCGAAACCAGCCAGGACGAGGTGCTTGCTGGCGACGATGACGAAGTCACGGTAGTAGTTACCGCCGACGAGCGTCTGGACCAGACGCGTCCGACCGTTACGGTCACCTATGTCAATGCGACTATGATTGATACTAAGGGAATCGCAGATTGCGATGACGGAACCAAGGACGGCGGCACCCGTGAGCGCGGCGAGATTGTCAATAGTGGCAAGTGCGTCGACAACGCGCTCGCGACCGGTGGTGCGCTTAATAACAGTGTTGAGAAGGTATCCAACACCGAGTGGATCGTTACAATAACTGAGCCGAAGGACACGGGTTACTATAACTTCCACATTAGTGGCAAGGACCGCTCGCCGCAGGAGAACCCTGGCAGCGAGGGTGTGAGCCCTGGTGCAATAGTTAAAGACTTCTTCGATGCCGATGGCGATGTGAATGTTGACGATGCAGTGTTCTTCGAAGGCGACATCAATCTGCCCAAGCCTCAGGTGCGGGTGAGCGGTGTCAGCGTCGAGGACAACGAAGCTGATGTAGAGTTCAGGTCTCCGCTCTTCGTGGAGCTTGACTTCGGAGCGAACCACTCGAACAACTGCAGGACCACTGACAATGACGTGTTGATGGCGAACTGCACGAATGAGAACAGCGAATACGCTGAAGACAACTTCGACGATATAGTTGTTACTAGCTTCGTGCTGGACGGCGTCGATATAACGGACAGCGTTAAGACTACGGACAACCAGTCGTTCCTGATATCGCTCGAGAGCATTAGCATCGGCGACCATACGGCTGAAGTGCAGGCAGTTGACCAGGCTGGGAACGTCTTCGACGACACTCTTGAAATTGACTTTGAGGTCAATGACAGAGATCCGTTCGAGAAGCGGCTTAGCCCGGGCTGGAACTTGGTTAGCCTACCTGGCGAGCCGGGGAACAGCAGCATAGCAGCGGTCTTCGGTCCTGGTGTTGAAGTACGGACTGTGTACACCTACGATCCGGTTATTCCGGGTGGATGGCAGGTTGCAGTACGTGAGACGCTTGACAGCGACTGGCAGGGCGACCTGACGGAAATCACTGGGCAGTGCGGTTACTGGGTACTGAGCGATGCGATCCAGGATTGGGAAGTTAGTATCCCGAGACTGGCTGGCGGAGCTGCTGGCACCGGAACGCCGATACAGCCGCCTGTGATCCCGCTGTACGTTGGCTGGAACCTGATTCCGGTGACGGACATCAGTGGCAATGGCGCAGGTGGAGACACCTTGAGCGCGGATGTATATCTGCAGAGCCTGGATGACGGTATTGATCTGGCGAGAGTACTCGGCTTCGATACCATCAGGAACCAGTGGGAAACGGTACTGGATCCGGATATGCAGATGAACAATACGCTGACGATCGGTTCTGGTTACTGGATATTCGTGAGAGAGGCAACCAGCTTGGTTCCTAGCGGATATGTAGGAGGCGGCGGCGCCGACTAGAAGTTGATAGAGGCTTCCCCGGTCAGCAATGGCCGGGGAGGTCAACAAAACCAAACCCTGAAGCAAGCGTAAGAAATAGATAGTTAGTAATTAGCAGCCCCTCTTCTGAGAGATCGGAAGAGGGGTTTTTCTTTGTCTTTGATTGGTTGGGATTTGGCGGTGAAAGGGGTCTGATAGGTCTGAGGTTAGGGTGGGCGGCGACTTTAGATTCTTCACTCCGCTGCGCTACGTTCAGAATGACAGGGAAGGGGGCGTGGCGTTGAGAATGGCAGAGGATGAGGGGGCGCGTTCATGAGGACAGGGAAGGGGCGTTGCGTTCAGAATGACAGGGAAGGGGGCGTTGCGTTCGGGATGGCAGAATAGACCTGCTTTATTTCTGTCATTTCAAGTGAAGTGGGAAAGCTGAAATTGGAGACTGGCGGGTGTGCAGCGATTTTAGATTCTTCACTGCGCTGCGCTGCGTTCAGAATGACAGGTGGGAGAAGGCGCTGCGTTGGGTTCGGAATGACAAGGGATGAAGGTGCCGCGTTCGGAATGACAGGGAAGTGGCGTTGCGGGGTGTGCGGGGGAACTTGATGACGTTGGCGATTTATTATGGACGGCATTGCGAAAAGGTAGATATAATGGTTTGGATTTGATATAAACGGTGTTCAATGGGGAGGGGAAATTCAATGGCGTCGAATGGCGGGAGTAGGTCAGGGGTTATGAGAGTAAGAAACATAGTCGGAGGGGTGCTGGGAGTGTTGTTGTTCGCGGGGGCGCTGTTCGTGGCGCTGCCCAGCGGAGGGTTGTTGGCGCAGACAAATACGCCTACGCCTCAGACGGGGCCACCGCAGGGCATTCCGCAGATTCCGATGGTTGTAACGGGTGAGGCCGTGGGAGTGCCGGACGGATTCAAGGTTGTTGCGCGGATCGTCAAGGGGGCTGCGGTTTATGAGAGCGAACCGGGCGAGGTTGAGGATGAGCGGTATTTTCTGACTGTTGGGCCGCCTGATTCGAGGTTTATCAGCGAAGAGATTGTGTTTTACCTAGAGGGCGTTGAGGCTAACGAGCGACTTCAACATGCGCCGGGCGTGAACCAGTTTAACTTCACCCTTACTTTCGAAGAGATACCGGTGGCGACTCTGACGCCGACGCCTGTGCCTGTGCTGCCCGCGACATATTCGGGGACGATTGTGGTGGCGGGGCAAGCAGTTACTTCGGATATGGTCCTTTTGGTTAGGGTCGGAAGTTACCAGAGCCCGCCTGCTGCTATTCTTGAGAACGGCGAGTTTGTGAACCTTGTGATACTGACCGTGGACGAGGAACTAATCGGCGCTCCAGTGGAGTTCTTCCTGAACGGTGAGGCTTCGACACCGCCGGCGATAGGCGTGTTCGAGCCGGGTGCGCGGCAGGTGGTTGACCTGGTGTTTGGGGAGGTGCCGCCGACCGAGACGCCGGTGCCGACTGAGACGCCATTGCCCACGAGTACGCCTGAACCTACGGTTACGCCTGAGCCGACAAATACAGCCGTGCCGCCAACAGCGACGACAGTGCCGCCGACCTTGGTTGCTGGCCCTCCGACAGCGACGGCAGTGCCGCCGACAGCGACACCAGAGCCTACGGCGACGCCAGTGCCGACTAACACGCCGGTGCCGCCAACGGCTACGCCAGTGCCGGTGGTGGCGGAGACGCCGGATGAGGAAGAGGAGGGTGGCGGCGGAATATGCTCGAGCACATCCGGGCTGCCGTTTGAGCAGTCCGCTGCAAATATGTTAATGCTTTTTGCGCCTGTGGTGATGTTGGGTGGCGCGAAGTACATTCGCAGGCGACGGAGGAATGACCAGATTATCTGAGGCTGCGCGGCTTGTGATTGCTGATCCGCGGTATGCGGGTTCTTCATGAAGCTAATGGTGTAGAAGTTGAGAGAGGCTCACGCGAATATGCGGAGCCTCTCTTTTTGCGCGCTCCGTGAATACTTTGCAGGAAATAGTCGTGAATCTGCGCTGCAAGCATTGACTGCGAAAGCGAAAGGGGCTTAATGTAATGGGCGTGCCCTCAATGGTCGCAGGGTACGGAGATGATCTGTCTGCCTGGGAAATAGCTAATGGGAGTAGTGGACGAATTGAGACTTGCGGACATGATGGCGGTTTCGAATCGCGTAATGGCTGTATGTCTGGCAGTTGCCGCGTCACTGGCGCTGTTCGCTGTGCTGACAGCGGGTGGAAGCACGGTGCGCGCGCAGACAGATGCGAGTCCGACTCCGGCTGGAGGTGGGCCGGTTGTGGTTTGGGAGACGGCAATACCGGAGGACTGGCCTGCGGGTCAGGTGAGCCACATCATTTTTACATTTGAGGCGTTTTCTGCTGATGGCGGGGCTCTTACATTCGCGCTGAAAGGGACGGATGATACCGCAAAGTTCTCTCTCATCCCGGCGGGGGTAAATGATGCTGGGAGTTATCTCGCTCAACTTCAGCTGAAGGCAGGAGAGGCGCTCGATTATGAGACGCAGGATACTTACCTGATTGGCGTGGTGGTCTCGACGGCGGGCGGAGCATCCACGGAGATGCTGCTGCGGCTGAGGATAACCGATGTGGAAGGGGATGCGGTGTCGCCCTCGCCGACTGTCAGCGCCAGTCCTACGCCCATCGCGACGCCTACGGACCCCTGCTTCGAGGCGATAAGCGGGGCGGTCAATATCGTGAGGAGCTGGGATGCGTCGTGCCTTTCCGTGAACAGGCCGAATGACGGAAGGGCGGGGGATTATTATGCGCGATTTTTCACCTTCACGACTGATGAAGCGGCGACGGTCAGTATCACGGTGACTTCCGAAATAGACACTTACATGTACCTGATGAAGGGATCCGCCAAGGACGGAGTGATCGAGGTCGAGAACGACGATATTACTCCATTCAAAGACTTGAACTCAGGTATCGAGGACTATCCCCTGGAGGAAGCCGGCAGCTACACGATTGAGGCGACGGCGTATGATGCGGAGAAGAGCGGGGACTTCAGGCTGGTGGTGAGCGGACTGCCGGATGCCGGGGAGCCGCAAGCGGACTGCTCGACGGAAGGGGCGGTGGCGGATGCGGGCGATCACGCGGAACTGGTGATAGACTGCGAGAGGCTGCTGGGTGTGCGAGACTTGCTGGCGGGGACTGCACTGCTGAACTGGGCGACCGATACTGCGATTGAGGACTGGGATGGCGTGACCGTCAGTGGGTCGCCGAAGCGTGTGACCGAGGTGGCGCTGGATGAGAGCGGACTGAACGGAGAGGTGCCGGGAGGACTGGGGAGGCTTACGGCGCTTACGGTGTTGTCCCTTTCCGGCAATGGTCTGAGCGGTGCCATTCCCGCTGAATTGGTGGACCTTGCTGAGCTTGTAACGCTATCGCTTGCCGATAACGACTTGAGCGGGCCGATACCTTCTGAACTGGGCAACCTCGCCAAGGTGGAATCGCTGTCGCTCCGGGGTAATAGATTTAGCGGATCGATTCCTGCTGCATTGAGCGACCTTACTAACCTAAAGACGCTATTGCTTGCCGATAACGGGCTGACGGGTGTGATTCCGGTCGAGCTTGGCGAGCTCTCGAATCTTGAAGAGCTAAAGCTGTCAGGAAACCGGCTGACTGGCTGCATACCGGGGGCGCTGCAGGATGTCGCGGATAGCGATCTGTCCGACCTGGGGCTGTTCTTCTGCGCGGCAGGGGTATGCGCTGCCGGTGGGGCGGTCGAGAGCCCTGACGAGAACCCCGGGCTGGTGTCAGACTGCAATGCGCTGCTGGCGGCGGAGAGCAGGCTTGCTGGTAGGGTGGCGCTGAACTGGTCGACGAGTGTTCCGATTGAGGACTGGGAGGGCGTCAGAGTTAGCGTCTCAACGAAACGGGTTGTGCATCTGGCGCTGGACCATAAGGGCTTGAGCGGGCGGATACCGGCTGAACTTGGCATGCTCAGCGAGCTGTCATTGTTGCAGCTGACGGACAATGAGCTGCGAGGGACAATACCGCATGAGCTGGGCATGCTTGGCAAGTTGGAGCTGTTAATTCTTTCGGAGAATGATATTGGCGGCGATATACCGGCGGATCTGGCTGACCTTGCGAACCTGTCGCATCTGTCGCTAACCGGGAACGATTTGAGGGGCGCGATACCGCCCGAGCTGAGCAGTCTGACGAATCTGAGGTCCCTGTACCTTGACGACAATCGCTTGAGCGGCGAGATACCGGGGGCACTTGGCGGCCTTCCTAACCTGAGATTCCTGCATATCAACGACAACCAGCTATCCGGCGCGATACCGTCGGAATTGGGTGGTTTTTCCACTCTGGAGGAGCTGTCGCTCGATGGCAACAGGCTGACGGGTGAGATTCCAGCCGAGCTGGGGAACATACTTACGCTGGAAACGCTGTCGCTCGATGGCAATCTATTGGAGGGAGCGATTCCCATTGCGCTGGGTCGGCTTGCTAACCTGGAAGTGCTGTCGCTTGCGCAGAACCGCTTGAGCGGGGATATTCCGGCGGAACTGGGCGCGATTCCCAATCTCACGACGCTGTCGCTTTACCGCAACGAGTTTTCCGGGTGCATACCAATGGAGTTGAAGGCTGTGCCCAGGAACGACCTCATTACGCTCGGACTGGAATTCTGTGGAGAGGGCAAATGCGCCGGTGGAACTGCGGTAGCTAGCCCGAGCGACAACCACGGGCTGGTGTCTGACTGCAATAGCCTCTTGGGTGCGTTGGACGGGCTCAAGGGCAGCGCATCTCTTAATTGGTCAACTGAAGTAGTCATAGAAGACTGGGACGGAGTGACGGTCAGCGGGTCGCCAAATAGAGTTACCGAGTTGAACCTTAGCGGGAAAGGACTAGACTGGGTTGTAGCTCCTGAGTTAGGAAATCTCACCAAACTGAAAATCCTCAATCTCTCTGGGAATGTATTGACTGGAGAGATACCATCTGAACTGGTCAGGCTCACAAGCATGGAAGAGCTGTCGCTCAAGGATAACGCACTGAGCGGTCAGATACCGTATGAGTTAGCCAGGCTCGCCAATCTAAAGGAACTTTATGTGTCTGGAAACCAGCTTAGCGGCTGCATACCGGATGGTCTGAAAGATGTTGAGGACAATGACCTCGATACGCTTGGCTTGACACTCTGCGGCGATGTGGATTGCTCGAGTGGGACTGCTGTCGTGATGCCTGATGACAACTCCGGGCTGGTTTCGGATTGCGAGATGCTGCTGGGACTGCGGGACGAGCTAGCGGGCAGCGCATTTTTGAACTGGTCGCCCCATGTTGCCGTGGGTTCCTGGGATGGTGTTACGGTGGGCGGCTCGACGAAGCGAGTTACGCAGATCGAACTTGATGACAAAGGGCTAAGCGGAGAAATATCGGCAGAACTCGGCAGATTAGTTAACCTTGAGGTTCTTTCCCTAGATGACAACCAACTGAGCGGGGAGATACCTTCGGAACTTGGCGGTCTTTCAGAACTGAAGACGCTGTCGCTCGCCAACAATAAATTGAGCGGCGCAATCTCGCCGGAACTTGGCGTCCTGAGCAAGCTGGAGGAACTGAAGCTTGCTGGCAACGATCTGACAGGTTGCATACCGGAGTCATTCAAGGATGTGGCCGCGAATGACTTTACTGAACTTGGATTGGAATACTGCGTGGCAGGTGAATGCTCTAGCGGAACTGCTGTGGAGAATCCAGACGCCAGTCCTGGTCTGGTGGCAGACTGCGAAGCGCTGCTTGCTGCCCGTGACACACTAAAGGGCGATGGGATTCTCAACTGGTCTGCGGAAGTTGCTATTGGGGAGTGGTTTGGCGTTACAGTCGAAGGCTCCCCCAAGCGAGTCACTAAATTGGGGATAGGGCCGTCTAGGCTGAACGGCGAGGTCGCGCCTGAACTTGGCAGGCTCTCCAAGCTGAGGGTACTGTCGCTCACCGACAATCGATTGAGCGGCGAGATACCGTCAGAACTTGGCGAGCTTACAAATCTCAAAGAGCTGTCGCTGTCTGAAAACCGGCTGACCGGCGCGATACCTTCCAGTCTGGGCAATCTTACTGCTCTGGAGCGCCTTTCTCTGTCCGATAACAGGTTGAGCGGCGAGATTCCCTCTCAGTTGGGCAGTCTTGTCAATCTTGATCGTCTGTCGCTTTCTGAGAATCAGCTTAGCGGCACAATACCGACTGAACTAGGCAGTCTCATCGCCCTCAGCTACCTGTCTCTGAACAATAACCGGCTGACAGGAGGAATACCTTCTGAGTTTGGTAGCCTTGCAGAAGTGAGATATTTGCGCATTTCCGACAACCAGTTGAGCGGACAGATACCGTCTGAACTCGGCACCCTGTCTAACTTGAGGTATCTGTATTTGTCGAGGAACCAACTGAGCGGGGAGATACCGACCGAACTTAAAGACCTTGCAAACCTGAGACATTTGCACCTTTCCGACAACGATCTGACCGGAGACATACCGCCGGAATTGGGCAGCCTATCCAACTTGACGCAGCTATACCTTTCGAGGAACCAGTTGAGCGGAGAGATACCTGCTGAACTGGGCAGCCTATCCAACTTGGTGCAACTGTATCTGACCAGGAATCAGCTGACAGGAGAGATACCGAGCGAACTGAGCAGCCTTGAGAATCTTGTGCATCTGTTCCTTAGCGGCAACCAGTTGAGCGGCTGTATACCTGAGGGATTGCGGGATGTGGCGAACAATGACCTGTCGCTGCTAGGTCTATCTGACTGCGAGCCGGCGACAGGCATGATAGCGATTCCGGGCGGATTGCGAGTGGTGTTTGAGGACTTGCTGCAACGGGCGCATGACACTCCTTTCCTAAGGCGTGTGAAATAGTAGGACTGCATTCGCCTTCATGAGGCTCTTGGTGTACGGTGGGACTATATTCGCCCTGGCGGTCAGCACTTGTTAGACGGCGGCGGCGATTGTAGAATGAATAAATACCACCTGCTCTACCAAGCCTGACTACGTGTTTGCATATGCTTACGAAGAGACAAGAGCTAATACTGAAAATCATCGTCGCCGACTACACACGGACGGCGACGCCCATAGCGTCCGAAGCCGTTGCGCGCAGGCAGGAGTTGAATGTCAGCTCTGCAACGGTGCGTAACGATGTGGCGGTTCTGAGGGACAGTGGTTTTGTCGCCCATCCGCACACGTCTGCGGGCAGCATTCCGCTCGACAAGGCGTACAGATTCTTCGTCGAGTCCATTGAACACGAGGTGAACACTGCCATACCGCAGCCTGTGCGGGATAGCGCGAGGGAGCAGCTTCAGCATATCTTGCAGAATCTCGACGAATGGGCGAATGTTTCCGCCGCGGTGCTATCGGGGCTGGTCGGCAATATGGCGATTGCCACATTCCCGAAGGCGCGAGACACCAGAGTACGCCATCTCGACCTGGTGCGTATTCAGGACCTGCTGGTAATGCTCATCGTGGTGCTGGAGCAGGCACATCTACACCGGCAACTCATTCGCCTTCCCCACTCGATGGCGTCGGGCGAACTTGAAGAGTCAACGGCGCGCCTGCGCTCCTACTTGATGGGGCATAACCAGTTCGAGATAGAATCGCAGGAGATGCACCTCAGTCCACTTGAGGAGGAGATGGTTGAAGCGACCGTCACCGTGCTTCAGGAAGAGGAGAAGGTCGCCTACCGCGATCACTATGTTGACGGTATTCGCAATCTGCTATCGCAGCCGGAATTCGCCGAGAACGAGCGCGCTCGCGCGATTGTCGAGGGCGTGGAGGACGGCAGCCTGGTGCAGACCATCCTGTCCGAAACCCCGGAAGGGGGAGTTGTGCGCGTCATAATCGGGCACGAGAACCCCGACGACACGCTGTCGCCGCTTAGTGTGGTCGTATGCCAGTATGGATTGCCGCACCAAGCGGTTGGCGCTGTCGGCGTCGTGGGCCCGACGCGCATGGAATATCCCAGGACTATGGCGGGCGTCAAGTTCGTCTCCTCCGCGATGGGTGAGTTGCTTGATAGCGTCTATGTCGAGTAGGGGCGACTTTCCCGCTTCCAATGAGCAGCCTGCCTGACCCTACTCGTGCGTAAGAACCTCGCCATTGCGAGGCTTGTGGCTCGAATACCTGATCATCCCGTATCTGGCCCCGTATTTGGCCCCGTAATTCGCCCCCGTATTTGGCAAAAAGCTATCTTGGCGAACATTCTTGCATCCCGCGCCGGATTTGCGAGCGCGCCTGTGTATTGAATTCGGAAGGGCCGGGCAGCTACGAATACCGAATTAGGAGTAGAGGAAATGTCCGTGTTGGTAATTGGTGGCACAGGCTTTATCGGGCCGCGAGTGGTCAGGAAGCTGGTCGAGAGGGGTGAAGAGGTGGTCTGTATGGACATCAACCCCTGGGCCGCCTCTTTTGAGCACCTGAGTGACCAGGTGAGAGTCGTCAGGGGCGACATAACCCATTTCGATGATGTTGTCAGGACAGTTCTTGAGTTCAGACCGGAGCGTCTCATAAATCTTGCCTATATAGTGGGCGGTGGAGAAGGTGACCCCCACAACCAGATGCGCCTCAACGTTCTGGGTATGGACAACTGCTTTGAGGCCGCCCGTCTTTGCGGAGTCAAGCGTGTGGTGTACGCAAGCTCTATCGCCGTCTATGGCCCGCAGCATCACTACGGAGAGAGGCCGGTCAACGAGGATGACCCCAAACATGGCACCAGACAGTACGCGATGCACAAGATATTCAATGAGTTCCAGGCGGAGCAATACAGAAACAATTACGGGATGTCCATAACGGGTATTAGACCAGCCCACGTAACCGGGCCGGACAAGGTCAGAGGCTCCACCGACCACGTTCAAGCTATAACGCTGCCTGCCAGGGGGTTGCCGGCCAACTTCCCGTGGCAGTCGTATACTCGCTGCCCGATTCATGTGGAGGATGCATCCGAGATTTTCGTGCGTGTTTCAATGTCGGACTCTCCAAGATACAACCTCTACAACTCCGGCGGGACGCCTATAACATTAGGAGCGCTGGCAGACCTGGTGCGGGAGTTCATACCCGACGCCCAGATTACCTTCGATACCGAAGACGGCACCGAGGAGTCTGACATATATCTCGTGGACAATAGCCGCATACGTGAGGAGTTCGAGGTTGAACTCCCACCCTTCAGGCAGAGAGTCCTGGATATTATCAACGAGGTACGACAGGCAGAGGGGATGCCCCTTGTAAGAGGGTAGCGACCCGGAGTATCAGAGAGTATCCTCTTGACCCACACCCTCTTACGTGCGGGTCTAGTGCATTACCAAGCCGCCGTCCACGTTGAACGCCTGGCCCGTGATGTTGCGCGAACCGGGGCCTGCGAGGAATGCCGCCATTTCGGCTATGTCTTCAGGCTCGTTTGCCCGACCGATCGGGATTTGTGCGTTCCTCCGCTCTTCCAGCTGCTCCAGCGGGATGCCCATGTCCTGTGACCGCTGAACCTGGGTGGCCTGGCTCATGGCGGTACGGGTTACGCCGGGGCAGATAGCGTTCACGTTGATGTCATACCCTCCAAGCTGGTGGGCTGCTATGTGAGTCATGGCGATTACTGCCCCTTTGCTGGCAGCGTATGCCGCGTTGGAAGTACCCGAATAACCCTTGCCTGCGATTGACGCGATGTTGATGATCCGGCCTCCGTCGCCGCTGTCAATCATCTCCCGGGCGACTCGCTGAAGGCAGAAGAACACGCCCCTGGCGTTGACGCGGTGGATTCTGTCCCAATCTTCCGGAGTCAGGTCCATAATGCCCGCGTGACGGGTAACTCCGGCGTTGTTCACCAGTATGTCTATGCGGCCGAAAGCATTTATTGCCTCATCGACAACGCGGTTGATGTCGTCGATGTCGCCAATGTCGGCCTCGACTGCGATGGCTTCACGCCCAAGTTCTCTGATGTCAATACTGGTCTGTTCGACCAGCCTGCCGTTAATGTCAGTGGCGACTACGCTTGCGCCTTCACTGGCGAGTCGCATAGCGATTGCCCTTCCCATGCCCTGTGCGGCGCCTGTAACCAGTGCGACTTTGCCATTGAGAGACATTGGAATCCTCCGTTCTTACTGGTGGTTGGCCGATATACCCCGGATGGCATCCAGTCCTTGCATGGCCATGCTCTCCTGAGATAGCACGGACTATATGTGGGCATTTTGAAGTTGTCAAATGCCACGAACCGCGCCTTAGTGCGCTGCTTGCCACTTTCACATCCCGGCAACATCCTGACGTCTTTGATTCCATTGACCCCCAATGTCATTGCATCGGTACCTGGATGAATCGCTGGCTGACAGGCTTGCCAAAATTGGAATTGCCGATGTTAGCCGATGAGGGTTGACTTAACGGGGAGGAGCGGGGTATTCTTCCTGAAATAAAGTTCATAGATCAGCATTCCCGAAATAGCGTTCAAACTTATACTCAATTACGGCTGTTGGAACCTACGTAAAGTTATGATCGGAGAGAACGATGATCAAGGAGCGAAGATACTATCTGTTATTAGCCCTTGGTGCGGTGTTTGTTCTGGCGCTGGCAGCGGCTTGCGGTTCACAGCCCGTAGCCGAGCCTCAGGTCATCGAGAAGATCGTCGAGGTCGAGAAGATCGTCGAGGTCGAAAAGACCGTAGAGGTTGAGGTCGAGAAGATCGTCGAGAGAGAGATCATCAAGGAGATAGTAAAGGAAGTCCAGGTGCCGGCTATCCAATCCGAGATAGTCGAGGCGGCGGCCTTTACCGAGTACTTCCGGAACCCGACAAACGCAAAGTCCGGCGGGATCTTCAAGTGGGGCGGGAGAGCGAAGCCGTCGATGTACGACTTCCACCAGTCGCCAACGCACAACAACCTGACGGCCCAGCAGCCGATGTACAACACAGTGGTTCAGTTTGATCCGCGCGACGGCGGACTCACGATCGCGCCCGACCTAGCGACCGCGTGGGAAATCTCGGGCGACGGAAAAGAGTTTACATTCCATCTGAGACCAGGAATAGAGTGGCACGACGGCCCGCAGTTCGAGTGCGGAGGAGGTCCGTTCACAGCCAACGACGTGGTAGCCACTTACGAGCGCATAATTGACCCGCCCGAGGGCATGATCAGCCTACGGAAAGAGTTGATGGTTGACGGGGCAGATCTCCGCCAAATAGTCGCTATTGACGACCATACCGTGAAGTTCATTCTCGGAAGCCCGCGCACCACTCTTGTTCCGGCTCTCGCGAGCGGGTGGAACATGGTCGTGTCCGAGAAGTACTTGGACTGCGTCGACAACAGCATGCGCGACTCGGCGTTCATTCCAGGCACCGGTCCATTCATACTGACTCAACATACTCCCGGCGAAAGCTGGAAGATGGATAAGAACGTAGATTACTTCATCGAGCACCTCCCATATTTCGATGGCCTCGACCTGGCGGCGCTTGCCCAGGCCCAGGCGCGCGCGGCGGCCGTATATGGCGGGCAGGTTGACGCGGTGATGCAGATTACCAAGGAAGATATGCAGAGGGCGTGGGACAACCCAGACAAGTACCACTCTCAGGTCGGCAACTTCTTCAACGGCCATCTTTTCGCGTTCAACACAAACCGTCCTCCATTCGACGATGTTCGGATGCGCAGGGCCGTTCACCTCGTGGTGGACAAGATGACGCTGCATGAACTGACTGCCAAGACAAGTTTCAACGGGGAAGAGCCGGGAGGATGGTTCCTCCCCGACTGGCAGACGGGCGGATCGCCGTACTCACGATCCGGCGACGAGCTTGCGACGATTCCGGGATTCCGCGTTCCAACGGCAGAGGACATCGCCGAGGCAAAGCGACTGCTGGCCGAAGCGGGATATCCTGACGGGGCCGGGCTCGACATAACCTTCCTGCAGCGAGGCAACCAGCCCAGTGCGGCTGTCGCCGCCATCCAGGACATGATCAGGAAGAACCTTGGCGTTGAGATGGAAATCGAGCTCACCGATGAAGGCGGATACTACGACCGGGTCCTGAACAGGGACTTCGACACGACCGGAACATTCACAGCCGCTGAGATAATAGATCCGGGTCCGTGGTTCACTCGATTCCTGGCGGATGGCGGTAGCTGGAATTACGGTGGGTGGTCCGACCCGAGAACCAATGCGTTGATGAAGCAGATCAACGAAGAGCAGGACATAGAAAAGCGGGTCGAGCTGGTGCGCGAAATGCAGCTCCTGCTGGACGAGATCGTGCCTCTCATGCTGTTCAACTACCACGGCGGTTACGACATATACCGTACCTACCTGGGTGGCCCGGGCATGACCGACATTTATTACGGCGGATACAATTCGATGCACCGCCGCTGGACGCATATATGGTTCGAGCGAGAACGCGAGTAGGCGGAGGCTGAGTCAACAGCGATCCTCGGGGTCCGTATATCTGTGGCCGCGGGGACATTCACAACACAGCTTAAGTTTGATTCCGGTATGTGTTGGGCCTGCCATCATCTGGTCATTCCCGCGAGAGCGGGAATGACCAGAGTCGAGCGCGAGTCTCACATAATTAGCAGAACATAATACTAGCCTTATCATCAAGAGACTTTGGGAATCGCGAAGCGAATATCGCAGGTTCTTGGTTCAACGGTAGCATGAGCAAATACATAATCCGCAGACTGTTAATGACCATACCTACGCTGGTGGTCATCTCGGTAATCATCTTCATAGTGCTTCGGGTGATTCCCGGAAACATCATTGCGACCATGCTCGGCGGCGGCGGTGGCGGCGGCGGCGAGGGCGTTCAGATGGTTGACCCGGCGGTCATCGAGAAACTGATGTCGGACCTGAAGCTGGACCGCCCATTGTACGAGCAGTACTTTTACTGGGCCCGGGGCATACTGACCGGAGACCTGGGGAACTCGTTCTTCAGAGGACAGCAGGTGTCCGAGATGCTGCGGAACCATGGTCCGGTCACTCTTCAGATATCTTTCATGGCAATCATCATCTCATGGATAGTGGGCCTGCCAATCGGAATCCTTAGCGCCGCGCGACAAGACTCGATAATAGACTATTCAACGAGACTCTTCGTTGTGCTATTCCTCGCGATCCCGTCTTTCTGGCTGGCCGCCCTGATAGTCCTGTTCGGCGTGTTGATCTTTGATTACTACCCTCCCCTGTTCTATTCCCACATCTGGGACGATCCGGGGGCAAATCTGGCAAAGACGACGGCCCCGGCCATCGTTATTGGGCTTGGAATGGCTGCCATGATCGCGAGGATGGCCAGGTCGTCAATACTGGAAGTTCTCAGAGAGGACTACGTTAGGACCGCGATGGCCAAGGGTCTGGCCGGCAGGGTTGTAATGTGGCGACACGCAATCAAGAACGCGCTGCTGCCGGTTATCACTATTGCGGGCATTATGATGGGTTTCACGCTTGGCGGCTCTGTCGCCGTGGAGTACGCATTCGCAATTAACGGGCTGGGCGTCACCATGCTCACGGCGATCATCGACAAGGACTTCAACGTGGTCCAGAACCTGGTCATGATTTACGCGGCCGCGTTCGTCTTTATAAATCTGCTCATCGACCTTTCATACGCCTGGGCCGACCCCAGAATCCGATACGAATAAAATTGAGTAAAGCGTAACCGACAGCAGGCATTTGATGCAGATATCTTCAGCAGAAGCAGTGGTGACCTTAACATCGTCGGGCAACTCGTTGCTTCAGGGTCTCCTGCGATTCACGAGGAACAAGCCTCTCGGCGCAATTATGGGGATCATCATCGTCCTAGTTGTGCTGATGTCGGTTTTCGCCGATGTCATATCGCCGTACCATCCTCTCGATACCAACCCTATAATGGCCAGAGAACCCCCAGACCGGGAGCACTGGATGGGGTACGATGAAGTTGGCCGCGACGTTCTAAGCCGCGTTATTTTCGGTTCAAGGATCTCGCTAATAGTCGGTATCACCTCGGTTGTGTTCGGTACGGTCTTAGGATCGGTGTGGGGTCTGGCGAGTGGCTATCTGGGCGGCAAGTTCGACCTCATCACCCAGCGCGCCGTAGAGGTGTGGATGAGTTTCCCCAGCCTGGTACTCGCGCTTTCGCTACTGGTGGTCCTGGGAGCAGGTCTGCATACGGTGATCATCGCGGTCGCGTTCACCAGAGTACCGTACGGCGTCCGCGTAATCAGGTCTGTATCAATCGCGGTCAAGGAGTTCATGTACGTCGACGCCGCTCGGTCCATCGGCGCGTCCGAGATGCGAGTGATGCTGCGCCACGTGCTGCCGAACTGTGTCGCGCCGTTCCTGATTATCATGACGGCGCACATAGGCACGGCGATCATAGTCGAGGCGTCGCTTGGGTTCCTGGGCATCGGCATACCGCCGCCGACGGCGTCGTGGGGTAACATGCTGGGCAGCGCGGTGGGACAGGCGATCAATCCCCACTGGTGGCGCATCGTGTATCCGGGCGTGGCAATTGTGATTACCGTGCTCAGCTTCAACATATTCGGTGACGCGATCAGGGACGTTCTAGACCCCCGCCTGAGGGGTTCAGAAGCGCAGTAGTTTTCCCTCGGACAACTACAACTCGAAAAGAGAGCCGAAGGCCATTAGGCCTTCGGCTCTCACTATCCGTGGACCCATTCGATCCTTCGTAATTAATTAGCGGCTGCGGATTGCGATTGTCTGACATTCGAACCGCCTGTACGGTCCATCTTAGTTCCGCCTTTTACAGATCTGGGCGACAGGCGATTAATGGCGCCCAAGCTACCAGCGATTATCGGCCCGACTCTCTGATCGGCCCTCGCGTCTGTTATACTTTCTACTGTCGCTGGAATAGTAGAAGGACATAATATGTTTGAGACCCTGTCGGAAAAGCTGAACGGCGTATTCGGTCGCCTGGGGAACAAGGGCAGGCTGACCGAGCGCGATGTGGATGCTGCTCTGCGCGAAGTTCGAATGGCCTTGCTAGAGGCGGATGTGAACTTCCGCGTGGCGCGTGAGTTCATCGCGCGAATCCGCGAGGAATCCTTGAAATCCGATGTGCTTCAGAGCCTGTCGCCCGGACAGCAGGTTGTTAAGGTAACCAACGATGCCCTCGTGGACATCCTTGGCGGCAAGGTTCATCGCCTTGAAGCCGGGCCCCGGCGTCCGTCCGTCATCCTGATGGTGGGGCTTAACGGCGCGGGCAAGACTACCGCCTCCGCCAAGCTCGCCCACTACCTGAAACAGGACGGCCAGACGCCCGTAATGGTCGCCGCAGACTTGCAGCGCCCTGCTGCTATCCAGCAGCTCGAAACGCTGGGCAACCAGATTGATGTCGCCGTATATCAGGATACGAAATCAGGCAACACACCTAAAGTCGCCAGGGATGGAGTCAAGCGCGCCGCTGAGCTGAACGCGGCATGGGCAATCGTTGACACTGCTGGACGATTCCAGGTTGACGACGATCTTATGTCTGAACTCGAAGCGGTGAAAGACGCCGTGTCACCCGACGAAACTCTTCTCGTGGTGGACGCCATGACGGGCCAGGAAGCAGTCGAAGCTGCTAATCAATTCCATGACCGCATCGGCTTGACCGGCCTGATAATGACGAAGATGGATGGCGACGCGCGCGGTGGAGCTGCGCTCTCGATCACATCCGTGACCGGTGTGCCCATCAAGTTCATCGGCACGGGCGAACGCGTCGATGCGCTTGAGATGTTCTACCCTGACAGGCTCGCCTCTCGCATCCTCGGTATGGGCGACATGCTCACGCTCATAGATAAGGCGCAGGCGAATTTTGATCAGGACGAAGCTGCCGAGATGGAGCGCAAGATTCGGCAGCAGACCTTCGACCTTGAGGACTTCCTCGGTCAGCTTCAGCAGCTCAAACAGATGGGGCCTATCAGCCAGGTCTTGGAGATGGTGCCCGGCTTCTCCGCGATGAAGGGCAAGGTGTCCGTGGACGAGCTTGATGGCAGCCATCTAGTCAGGACGGAGGCGATTATACGCTCCATGACAACGGAGGAGCGCCGCCGCCCGGATATTATTGGCGGGAGCCGCAGGCGGCGCATCGCGCGGGGCAGTGGGACCACGCCGCAGGATGTCAATCAACTCCTGAACCAGTTCAGCCAGATGCAGAAGATGATGCGCCAGATGATGGGCGTGCCTACCGGCAAGGGTGGCAAGCGGCAGAGCAAGAAGATGCGGCGCATGATGCGGCAACAAGAGAACATCTTCAATCTGCCGAATGTGTAGGGCTTGGGCATCGGGCTGTCCCCGCACAATTTGTCACCTTTTTGCCCCCCTCTTTTCCTCCTTGTTAGGATAAACGTTTGCTAGAATCCGTCAGCGCAACAGAATTGGTATTCGCTGTGCTGGTGGTGTTCTTCGCCTGCACTGTGTTCAGCGCCATGGGATTTGGGATTGGCATTGTGGGGCTGCCGTTCCTGTTCCTGATGTTCGATCCGGCGACTTCCATCATACTGCTGAATGTGATGGCGCTGCCCGTCGTCGTTCTGGTCGTGCTGCGAAACCGCGAGCACCTGCGTCCGCGTGAGATTGTGCCCATCGTGGTAGCGGGCGTGATAGGCGCGCTGATAGGCGGATGGGTGCTGGGCAAGCTCGACATTGCCGAGTATAAGGATATATTCGGCATAGCGGTGTTGGTGGTCATCATCGCGATCACAGTGGGCGGCATGTTCAAGATGCCGTTCTCACTGCCCAGAGCGAGCATCTTGGGTCCGGTGTGCGGCTTTCTGGTGGGGGTGTTCATAACAGGGATGGGTGTGGGCGGACCGCTGCTGGTGCTGTTCTTCCTATCGCAGGGTTGGGGTCGCCAAGCCACTCGCGCATCGATGGCGCTCTACTTCATATTCATGGGGACAGTATCCGTGTTCAATGTCAAGCCCTGAGCGGAGTTTAAGAAGACATGATTGGTACTGACTTCGGGACCCAGGGTGTCCCTCGACGTGCCACCGCGTTCAACTGCAGCAGCAGCTTGCGCATGACCGCCACCACCGCCACGTTGCCGGGCTTCCCCCGTTGACGGAGATTCTGATAAAAGCGGCGCAGTTCGCTGTCGTGGCGTATCACCGACCAAGCACACATGTACAGGGCACTTCGCACCGAGCCTCGCCCCCCTCTGATAGCACGGTTGCCCCGCTTCTTCCCGCTGTCCCGTGACCAGGGAGCTAACCCCACCAGGGAAGTCAGCGATTTACTGTCCCAACAGCCCAGCTCCGGCAGGTAGGCGACCAATGTGGCCGAGGTAAGCGGCCCGACGCCCGGCACGGTGCGGTACAGCGTGGCACGGTCGGCGAAAGGGATACACTTCTCCAATGCCTCCTGATACTCCACATCCAGTCGGGCTATTTCCTTTTCCAGCCAGGCGATGTGACGCTTTGTAGATCTGGTCGCGATAGAAGTGATTCCCTTATCCAGGCGCCCCTTTTCCTGCGCTCGCTGCCGCACAAACTGCCGGCGCCTGCTGAGCAGGTCACGCAGCGCTTCACGCTCTGGCTCAAGCTCACGCTGCGGTGTTAGTGCATCCGGAAATACCTGTCCGTACCGTGAGAGCACCTGGGCGTCCCGTTGGTCGGTCTTGGCTTCGTACCCACACGCCTTCGCGAACGCGCGCACACGGTTCGGGTGGGCCACGTGCATCGCAATCTCGGTCTTTCTCAGCCGGCTTACCAGCACTCGTTCGTACCCACCGGTGGCCTCGCACACAGCCACGGTGACGTCCTGCGCCTTCAGGTGCTTCAGCAGCTTTCCAATCCCTTTAACCGTGTTGTCAAATCGTATCACCGGACCCTCATAAATTGAGACGTCCAGGCTGGCCTTGCCCACGTCAACCCCGGCTGTGACTACCATGTTCGACCTCCCGATGAAATAATGGTTGATGTCCTCCACACTTGCAGATGCGGGCCTGGTGCCCTTGTATCCGTTCGGAGCGACAAGTGCGGCGAGAGGGGTGTCATACTGTCCCACGGTGCAGTCCAGAGCAGTAGCTCGGCTCACCCAGCGGTCACCGACGCGCCCCTCTCGCCCACCCCACAGATTGGCCCATCTGTGGGGCTTATGCAACATACAAGCGGTAATAGTGAGCTACGGGCTGAACGATCTGTACACGCCTGCCAGAAGCACGCTGCTAATCGCCTCAATTGTGCCCGCCGTGCTCGCGGCGCTGCTCGGTGATCGCATCGCGAAGAGCCTGACCGATGTCGTGTGGCGGCGAGCGGTGGTCGGGCTTGTGCTCGTGTCCAGCGCGTTTGCCCTCGCAACGAAGGTGGTCAATGTGGTGTCCGCGTAGCCAATGTGGACTTGAATGTGTAGGATATATTCGGATTTGGTCAGTGGTTTGAACTCAAAGGGAGACGACAATGTCTGAGCGAAAGATAGGGTACATTGGCTTGGGAAACATGGGCGGCGGCATGGCGTCGCATCTTGTGGTAAGTGGCTATGATGTGACCGTGTTCGACCTGCGCGCCGAGGCTGTGCAGGCGCTCGTGGACAAGGGCGCGACCGCCGCGTCATCACCCAAGGATGTCGCAGAGAAGTGCGATGTCATCATTTCTTCGCTGCCTACTCCGCAGAGCGTAGAGAACGCCGCAACCGGCGAGAATGGCTTGGTGCATGGGCTGAGCGCAGGCAAGGTCTATATCGACATGAGCACCATCGACCCGGACACCACGCGCAGGGTCGGAGCAGCAGTACGAGAGACCGGCGCCGAGATGCTGGATGTTCCGGTCGGCATGGGGCCCGTGCAGGCGGCTACCGGTCAACTTACGCTGATGATTGGCGGCGATGCGAGCGTCGTGGAAGACTGCAAGGATGTGCTGGACACGCTCGGCGGCGAGCAGTTCTATTGTGGCGAGTTAGGCTCAGGCGCTACCACCAAGATTGTCAATAACCTCGTGTCATGCTCGGTCGCTACTCTGCTTGGCGAAGCGGTTACCCTGGGTGTCGCAGCTGGGTTAGACCCGGAGCGGCTGCGTAATGTTATGAACAACACCGCGGCAAGCACGCTGCATGGACGCAATGGACTGAAGGCAAAGGTGTTCGAGCGCAACTTCGAGCCTGGCTTTAAGCTCGCGCTGTCGCATAAGGACCTGGGACTTGCCGCGCAGCTCGCGGCATCGCTGGGCGCAGCCAACATGGTGGGTTCGGCGGCGTACCAGGTGCAGACGCTCGCTATGGGCAAGGGGTTGGGCAACGAAGACCAGTATGCCGCTATCAAGGTGGCGGAAGAGACGGCGGGTGTTGAGGTTAGGAGCAACGACTAGCGGCGGCTAACATCGGACAGGGTGGCGGGGGTTTTGCCCTTACCCCATATTCTTTCCAACCGAATTTTCATACATCTGTTAGGAGACGGCAAGATTTTGGTCGATCTTAAAGCATTCCGTGATTACGTTGGCGAACTCAGCCGTAGCCTTTCTGAGGGCAATGCTACTGAGCACACCCATCGTCCCGCCTTGAAAACGCTGCTTGAATCCATTGATGATAGCATCACTGCCACCAACGAACCCGCACGGATTGAGTGCGGCGCTCCTGACTACTCCGTATCCGATAACGGTCTGACTGTTGGCTACATTGAGGCTAAGGACATCGGCATCAGCTTGGACGCCATTGAGCGCGACAGCGACCGCTCCAACCCTAGCAGTCCAAACGGAGAGCAACTGAAGCGTTACCGCGCCGCCCTGCCGAACCTGATTTTCACAAACTACACGGAGTTCCGCTGGTATGTGAACGGAGTGCGTCGCAGTGTCGCCGTTCTTGCCGACAATGACGGCGGGGGCGAGCTGACGGTAAACCGCGACGACATTTCGGTCGTTTCCGAACTGCTTTCCGCCTTCTTCGCGCAATCCCCCGAACCGGTATCAAGCCCAAAGGAGCTTTCCCGGCGCATGGCGAGGCTCACGCACCTGATACGCGATGTCGTTCGAGAAGCGTTCGTCAATGAGCAAGAGTCCCAGGATGTGAACAGCTTCTATGAAGCCACCAAGCGGATGCTGGTTGCCGATCTGTCGCTCGACGATTTCGCCGACATGTTCGCGCAGACACTAGCAGCCCGTCTGAGGATTACTTAGCGTCCCTTAGGTGCAGACGAGGTCAGACGGCGACAACCATTTTTGTCGGGTGCAGCCACTGACGGAGCAATAGCTTCGTACGCCTTACTGTGCTTAGCATCTCGGCGATGATGCGGACACTTCCCGCAAAGTTGTTGGTCGGTGTTTCGCGAGGCTGGTCTGCCCCAAATCGGAACAGTTTGAGCAGGTTGTGGCCGGTGCAGATCAGCGACCACTCGCCGCTGACCTTCTCCAGGCCCCGTAGCAGGAACTGGCGGAAGCCTCGGACCTGCTTGATCTGGCCGAATACCGGCTCCACCGTTTGCATCCGAAGGGCGTAACGTTGCCGGCCCCGTTTGGTCTGTAACTTCCGGCGCATCCGATCCCTGGTAGACAGATGACTGGGTATGCGACCCCGGGGCGCGGACGGCGGCACTCTGCCGTGGCGGGTCTGCTCCGGCGCGATGAACGGGTCCACGCACAGCCCGTAGAGACCTTCAACCGCCTGCGCCGAGTAGTAACCGGCGTCGGCGGATACCTCTTTGGGCACTGCGCCGACGTTGCTGATCGCCTCCTCCACCATCGCCACCGCCTGCTGCTTGTCCGAAGTCCTGTTGGTGGCGTGAGCCGCCACGATCACCTGATGGGCACTGTCCACCACCGCTTGACAGTTGTAAGCTTGCACAAAGTCCCGCCCGCCCGGCGCCGGCATGATGCGCGACTCAGGATCGGTGAAGTTGCGCTGGGCTTTGTCGTCGGGCACCCCGGAATGCTCCTTGCCCTCGGCCTGCTCCGCCGCCGCCTGAGCTTCAGCTTCTAACGCCGCCATCGCCTCCCGTATCTTCTCCAACCGCCCCTCCCGAAAGGCCAACTCCTGCGGCAACTCATCTCCGCGCTTACCTTGTCCGTACCGAAGGTCCTCCTCGTCATCAACCTCCTGGGCACGCCGCAGCAACTCCTCCACCTCCGCCGATAACTGCGCTTCCTTCCCTTTCATCCGACCGTAACTCATCGCCTTGTGCCTGGATGCGTTGGCCCTCACCTTGGTACCGTCCAACGCCACGTGACCCAGTTTCACCAGCCCCGCCTGCCCGCACAACGCCAATACCCGCAAGAACAGGCCTGACAGCGCATCCAGATTGTCCTTGCGAAAGTCCGAGATGGTGCGGAAATCCGGCATGTTGTTCGCCGCCAACACCCGGAACGCTATGTCCTCGTGCAGCCGCTGGGCAATCCGCCGTGAGGACGCCACCCCGACGCAGTAGCCGTAGAGCAGCACCTTGACCATCATCCGTGGATGATATGGTGGCCCACCTCTGCTCTCACGCTCGTAGCGGGCAGTGATCTCAGACAACTCCAATTCGTCCACGACGTCTGAGATAAAGTACGCCAGATGGTCATCCGGCAACCACTCCCGCATTGCAGCAGGCAACAGCATCTGCTGGTCTGGATCATAGGCACGGTAGGTCTTGCTCATCGCAGGCTCCACTCTACTGAATTGAGCTTATTATACATCCAAATCACTCAACTACCGCGTTTCTCGGACGGGCTGCTAGGAGGTGAACCGCATGGTTGCCACGGAGCGGAGTGTTCCGACTAAAGACGAAGTGCTAGGATACCTGAGCGAGCGGCGCAACTGGGGGCGCTGGGGCGACAAGGGCTCGGCTGGCGCTATGAACCTCATCGACGAGCAGAAGCGCCTGCAAGCTGTCGGGCTGGTCGAAAAGGGGCGCACCGTGTCCCTCAGCAGGCCCTTCCCCGTCACGCCTAATGCGGAGAACCCGCGACCGGCGCAGCACTACATGCAGGTCTGGGAAAGGCCCGGCAATTCCGGCGCGGCGGTGGACTACTACGGCATCGTATATCACGGCACATCGACCACACACATCGACGCCCTCTGCCATGTCTGGGACGAAAATGGCATGTGGGACGGCAGAAAGCCCGAAGACACGCTCACCTTCGAGGGCGCGAACTACGGCACTGTGGACGCATGGAGCGACGGCATCCTTACGCGCGGCGTGCTCCTCGACGTTCCCAAGCATCGCGGCAAGCCCTATGTTACCGTCGAAGAGCCGGTACATGGCTGGGAGCTTGAGGACATCGCCAAGGAACAGGGCGTAGAACTCCAGCCCGGCGACGCCGTCATGGTGTACAGCGGACGCGAGGCATTCTCCGCCGAGCACGACGGCATCTGGGCAAACTCCGTCACCGGCGAGCCGCGTCCCGGCCTGCACGCATCCTGCCTGCCATTCGTGCGCGACACCGACATGTCCCTCCTCGGTTGGGACATGATGGACGCATCGCCCAACGAGTACGACATCGGCTGGAGCGTTCACGGCGTCATATTCGCTTACGGCGTGGCGCTGCTGGACAACGCGCTGCTTGAGCCGCTCGCCAACGCCTGCGCCGAAGAGGGCCGCTACGAGTTCATGATCAGCATCAACCCGCTCAACGTCATCGGCGGCACAGGCTCGCCCGTCAACCCTATCGCCGTCTTCTGATCCGAATACCAGCCTTTACTTGACAATAACAGCAAAAGTTCGCTAGGATTGTGTATACATACCAGACTTTTGTTCTAAAATTGAAGGAGAGACACTTCCCTTGAGTAAATGGGGGCGAGATTATGGGAGACATGACGAAGTTCCGAGAAGCAGTCGTATATATCGCAGATAAGTGTAGAGAGGATAGAAAGTTCGGAGCGGTTAAGCTAAATAAGATACTCTACTACTCCGACTTTCGTGCATATCGCTCTCTGAGACAATCCATAACTGGCGCAGAATATCAGCATCTACGCGAGGGACCTGCACCACGTGAACTGCTTGAAGTAAGGGAGTCTCTGATAGAAGATGGCTCTATCGAATTGCAGCAGCGCATGTACTACAATCGAGAGCAACACTCAATAACGGCGACTCGTGAGCCAGACTTGACCGTGTTTTGCCAGGACGAGCTTGATATTATCGACGAAGTCATCGAAGACCTACGGGACATGAACGGCTCCGAAGTCAGCGAATTGTCGCACCAAGAGATTGGTTGGCAGGTCACCAAAGAGTCCGAAACCATCCCGTTCAGAACCGCTTGGATTTCGGCGCAACCACTTTCGCCCGAACAAATTGATTTGGGCAAGGAGGTCGCCGGACGCCATGAGTTCGTCGAATAGACCATATACCGTCAAGGAGACTCACTACTTTATTGAACAAGTAGAGTTCCTGACAGAAACGATTGAAGTTTGGGATGAAATCAAAGAGACCATTGACCTCGATTTAGCTCGCAAGCCGAGATCTGGACGGCGGATTCCGGAGACTCAACTGTACGCTGTGACTGTATTGTCGGATCCTCCACTCACCGTGTATTACACAATCGACGACGAAACTGAAACAATTACGCTAGTGGAAGTGCATCTCTTCTGATTGCAAGATCATGGGATACACTTTCTTATGAGCATCACCATGACCGAAGAGCGCCCCTACCCACTGCAAATCCGCGGCGACCTGTCGCCCGATCTCAGCCGCTGGCTCTGGCTGGTCAAGTGGCTGCTGATAATTCCGCACCTGATTGTCCTTCTTGTCCTGAGCATAGTCTCTCTTATTCTGACAATCGTCGCCTTCTTCGCGATTCTCTTCACGGGCAAATACCCTAGAGGGATGTTCAATTTCAATGTGAACGTGCTGCGCTGGAAGTGGCGAGTTCTGTTCTACTCTTATCTCGCTCTGGGCACGGATCGCTATCCGCCATTTAGCCTCACCCCGGACGACTATCCCGCAGACTTGGACGTGGAGTACCCTGAAAGGCTCTCCCGGCTGAAGGTACTGTTCAAGTGGTGGCTGCTCGCAATCCCGCATTACATACTCCTCGAAGCCCTCTTCGGACTGGCATTCACGCTGGCTATCTTTGCCGGGATCGTGATGCTGTTCAGAGGATATTACCCGAGGGACATGTTCGAGGTAATCATGGGATTCGATCGCTGGATGCTGCGGGTTGCTGGATATGTCACTCTGCTCTACGACGACTACCCACCATTCCGTTTCCGTCCGTAAGAGGGATAGGCATGGGTCTGACAGGGGGCTAATATAGATTCAGGGGATTGACAGGAGCCTGCCATGACCGAAGAGCGCGTCTATCCACTGCAAATCCGCGGCGACTTGTCGCCCGATCTCAGCCGCTGGCTCTGGCTGGTCAAGTGGCTGCTTGCCATACCGCACTTCATTGTGCTGATATTCCTCTCGCTCGCTGCCTTCGTCGTCTGGATAATCGCGTGGTGGGTAATCCTCTTCACCGCGCGCTACCCACGCGGCTTGTTCAACTACATCGTCGGCGTCATGCGCTGGTGGTGGCGCGTCAGTTTCTATGCCTTCTATCCATTGGCCACAGACCGCTACCCGCCGTTCAGCCTGAAGTCCAACGACGATTACCCCGCAGACCTATATGTGGAATACCCGAAGCGACTCTCGCGAGTCAAAGTCATCTTCAAGTGGTGGCTGCTCGCAATCCCACACTACATAGTCGTAATGCTCTTCACAGGCATGCAGACGCTCCTGCAAACCGCCATTAAGACTATCGCTCTGGGATTCGGCGTCTTGCAGGTCGGCAACTCCGGGGACAAAGAAGTCTTCGAGCACGGCTTGACGCTGATAATCATGGGCGCAAGCAGCCTGCCCTTCGCCGCCATTGCAGCCGTCGGGCTGATGGGAGTGCTCGTACTCATCGCCGCAGTAACGCTGCTGGTCCGCGGACGCTACCCCACTGACATATTCGAGCTTGTCATGGGCATGCAGCGCTGGAGCTACCGCGTATCCGGCTACTCAGGCCTACTCTACGACGACTATCCACCCTTCCGCTTGAAGCCATAACCGGCTGACACGGACACGCAGGATAGACAGCCTTCACCCGCAAGGGCTATCCTGAACACCCATGTTATTTGAAATAACCCCCACCGCGCCCTACGACTTCGACCTCACCGTCGGCAGCATGACCTACTTTCAGACCCGCCACGCCGCCGACATGTTCGAGGACGGCATCCTACGACGCGTCCTGCCGCTAAACGACAAGCCTGCGCTCATATCCGTGCGCTCCGTCGGCAGCGTTGACGCGCCACGTCTGTCCGTGGAAGTAAGCGGCGAAGACCTGACATCAGCCGACATCGACGAGGCGCAGTGCATCGTGCGCCGAATGCTCGCCACAGATTCCGACATGGCCGCCTTCTACTCAATGGCGCTCGACGACCCGCATCTCCAGCCCCTTGTTCGCAACATGCACGGCCTGCGGCCCACCTGCGCACCGACCGCGTATGAGGCGCTGGTGCTGGCAATACTTGGGCAGCAAACAAGCACGCATGTGGCGCGGATGCTGCGCAACCTGATTATAGAGACATACGGCGACCGCATCACGATCGACGGCGAGACGCTGCACTCGTTCCCGCGACCGGAGACGCTCGCAGAAGCCGGGCCTCACGGACTGCGCGCGATTAAGTTCAGCATGCGCAAGGCGGAGTACATCACGGGCATATCTCAGCAGATAGTGTCCGGCGAACTGTCATTGGAGGCGATGCGCGATCTGCCCGACGACGAGATTGTCAGCGGCCTGCTTGCACTGCGCGGCGTGGGCCCGTGGACGGCGCACTGGATGCTAATGCGCGCATTCGGGCGGCTTGACGGCTTCCCGCAAGGCGACCTCGCGCTGCAGCGCATGATGGGCATCCTCGTAGGTGACGGCGCGCCCATGCCGCCGGACGAAGCCCTCGCCTACTCCGAACGCTGGTCACCATGGCGCAGCTGGGTGACCACCTACATGTTCGGCGCAGGACGCACAGGCCGCTTTGCCGAGATTGTCGCAGGCAAGTAAAATATCCTCGCACATCCGCGACAAGCTAACGAAAAGAAAGCGAGAGACCATATGACCGACATTAAACAGGCGGCAGAGTATCAGGCGGCGCAGCACCGGGGGCGCAAGCCGCTCGACCTCATGCTGTAACCCTTCGCCCCGCAGACGATGGCCGAGGCGTACGCGGTGCAGGCGGGCATGGTGAGCAGGCTCGCGGAGACGCGCGGACCGGCAGCAGGATACAAGATCGCATACACCAGCGCAGTCATGCGCGAGCGCACCGGTGTTGGCCAGCCCTGCTACGGGCGCATTCCTGCCAGCATGGTGTACGACTCGCCTGCCATTGTGGACAGCAGCGACTATGGTGCCGTCGGTATCGAGTGCGAGGTTGCCGTCAAGCTCGGCGCGGACCTGCCCGCATCGGGCGCGCCGTACACGCGGGAGAGCATCGCGGAATATATCGAGTGGCTGGCGGCTTCGTTCGAGTTGGTGGACAGGAGGGATGCGCCATCGCTGGATGGGCAGATGCCGGAGATTTGCAGCATCGTGACGAACATCAGCAACGGGGGTGCGGTGCTTGGTGAGCCGATTACGGACTGGCAGAGTATCGACCTCACTGCATCGCGCGGCACGATGAGCATCAACGGCGAGATTGTTGGCGAGGGCGTCGGATCGGATGTAATGGGGCACCCGCTGGAGCCGCTGGTATGGCTTGCCAACACGCTCGCGGCAGATGGTATGTCCATGGAAAAGGGCGCGCTGGTGCTAACGGGGAGCTTTGCCCCGCCGGTCATGATGAAGCCCGGCGACGAAGCCGCAGTTCACATCGACGGACTCGGCGAGGCGCTGCTCAGTGTGCAATAATTGAATGGTGTGAGGTTCGGCGAACGGAATCAAGCGCTGAACGATTTTGACTTGTAGGAGCATTACGAGCTTGGATAACCGAAAGAGACTTTGGATTATGCTCGGCGCGGGCGCTGTGGCGGTGGTGATTGCGGTCGCCGTCATCGTTGTGTTTGCGCTGAACCTGACGGGCGGCTCGGGCACGACTGCCGCCGTCGCTGAGGAGCTTCCCGCATACGCCCACATCATCGGGGAGGCGGATGCGCCGGTGACGGTGGTGGAGTTCGGCGACTTCCAGTGAGTGCACTGCCGCGATTTCGCCCTCGGGCCAGGGCGACAGATAAAGAACGACTATGTGGAAGCCGGGCAGGTGCGGTTCGTGTATCGGCACCTGGCGTTTTTGGGCCAGGAGTCGGTGTGGGCGGCGGAGGCGGCGGAGTGCGCGGGCGACCAGGGTAAGTTCTGGGAGTACCACGACATGCTGTACGAGAGATGGGCGGGCACGAATGTTGGCGGGTATAGCTACAACAACCTGCTTGGGTTCGCGCAGATACTTGAGCTGGATTCGGATGGGTTCGCGGCTTGCCTGAACGATCGCAAGTACGTTGACCGGGTGCGGACCGAGAGCGAGTACGCGGACGACAACGGCATCACATCCACGCCATGGGTGCTGGTGAACGGGGAGCGGGTGCGGGGCGTGGAGTATGGCATATTCCGGGACGCGATCGAGGCGGCGCTTGCCGCGACGCAATGACGCTGAACGCCCGTGTAATATGCTGGTCCGCGGCGGCCCTGCTGAGCCTGGCGGGGCTGGGGCTGGCGACCTACCTGAGCGTTATTCACCTTAGTGGGGCGGACCTGGCATGCGGGGTGAGCGGGGGGTGCGGGGCGGTTACGACTAGCGAGTACTCGCGGTTCCTGGGCATGCCGGTGGCGCTGCTGGGCGTTGGCGGGTATGCGGCGCTGCTGCTGGGCAGCCTTGCTGCGCTTGGCGTTCCGGAGCCGCCGGCGATGCTGCGCTGGGCGCTGGCGGGCGTTGCCTTTGTGGGCTTCGCGTTCTCCGCGTACTTGACGGGGACGCAGGCGTTTCTTATCGGCTCGTATTGCGTGTATTGCCTGACGTCGGCGTCGCTGATGACGGCGATTATGGCGCTGACGCTGGTTGGTGCGCTTATCAGAACGGGCGATAGATAGGCAGGATGGAAGGGATTTATCACCCCCATCCTAACCTTCTCCCATCAAGGGGGAAGGGACTTTTTTCTTGCCCTCACCAGTGCCTTCTCCATGGGGGAGAGGGGCGTCTTGGCTAGGGGCTGCGGATGGCGGGGGCGCGGAGCTTTTCGGCGGGTGGGGCGCAGATGACGGACGTGCCGTTAGGGGCTGAGCCGGCTTTCCGCATCTCAGGGTCGGGGTGGCCTGTTGGGGCGATCGGTGGTGGTGGTTCTTCGTGGAACTTTGCCTGTTCCGCTTTGTCGAATGGTCGGTTGTAGGGCTGTAAGTTCGGGTCGGGAGCGACGTATGGTTGGAGGTCTCCGGCGACTTTCCTGCCGATGAACTTTGCCTTGGCGCGGAGGGCGGCCCGGTGGTCGCCGCTTGCCATCGCTTCCTGGAACTCCTTGATGATGGCTTTGTTTTGTTCATTGACGGTGGTTGCCTTGTTCGGGAGCGAGCTTTGTGCGGGACTATTCACCCCCATCCTAACCCCCGCTTTCGCTGGGGGCAGGCTCTTCTCCCGTCGAGGGGGAAGGGGGTTTTTGAGAATGCCCGCAGTACTCTCACCCCAACCCTCTCCCTGAGGGAGAGGGAGCTTTGTGGCAGGACTGGCGGCTTGGCGGTCTTCTAGATTCCTGCTTTCGGAGGAATGGCGAGAAGATAGAACGGTCTCTTGGAAACGAAGAGGCTTTGAGTTGTCGTCTCGGTCTTCTTCTTCTCTCATGTCTTGGGCTATGGCTTCGTAGTCTGTGTCGTCGTGCTTGTCGTAGTCGTCGATGGTCGTTGAGAGACCGGCCTGGGTCTTTTTCTGGCCTATGGAGAGACGCGGGGATTCTTTGTCGCGCCAGTAGGCTTGGAGGTGCTTAGGCTTGATGTTGTCGTAGTTGGTGTCCCAGCCTCGGCGCAGTAGTTCCTGAGCCGCTGATATGCGGTGATGGATGGTGAACTCTAGGTCAGGGTCGGGATCAGACATCACTTCTAGGAGGAAGCGGACGGTGTCGGTGCCGCGCTCGCTGTACTCGCGCATTCGCCTGGCGAGGTCTGTGTGCAGGGTGTCGTAGGCGTTTGCTTCGTCGGTGGTGTCTGATTGCTTGCGGCGTGAGCCGAGGTCGCCGAAGCCGCGACGCAGGAGTTCTCTTGCTGCTGCCATGCGGTCTGCGGGCTTGATGCGGAATTTCCTGGGTGTGAATGGCCTGTCCTTGCCGGTCATGATGTGAATGAGAAACTCTACGAGGGTGTGACCTTCGGCGGTTTCGTGGCGGATGAGGTGTGCTATCTGGTAGTTGAGGATGTCGAGGTGGGTTACGGGCGCTGCAATCTCTTTTCCCCTCACCCTAGCCCTCTCCCCAGGGGAGAGGGGACTTTGGACGGGGGTTTCGTCCTCGCCCTGCCCCTCTGGATTCCCGCCTGCGCGGGAAAGACGGTCAGAGGTGGTTTCGCAGTCGGTGTCGGGGAAGCCGTACTTGATAAGGTGTTTTGTTGCTTCCATTCGATGACAGACTTTGACGCCCGGGGTTTCGCCTTGCATTGTGTTGACAAGGAATTGTGCGATGGCATGTCCATCCTTGGTGAGGCTGACGATATTCTGTTGTAGTTTGGTCGGGATGCACATATTAGCCATCAGGTATCAGCGGTCAGGTTTCAGGTGGCTCGCCCTTTGGCAGGTTCGCCACTCGTCTATTAAATCTTATGTTCTATTATGGCGACGTATGTTTGAGTTGTCAAGGGGGAAATCCAAACAGGATGTACAGGATGGAGGGCGATGTGGGGAAGGAATAGTTTGCTAAGGACATAAAGCGGCTGCGAGGTGCGGGATGCCGTTTTCGTACTTGCACACGACTAGTCATGTGGATGCCAAAAAGGTTCCCTTTCCCCCCATTAATGTAGCGAACCTCTGTGCTATGATTAAGTTAATGAAGTCTGATTGGAGGAATTGCTTTGTCCGAACGCAAAGTCAAAAGTGGTGATGCAGCTCCCATTAGCATTGACGTCAGAGTCAGTGAAGCGGAAGGATCAGCCACTCCAGTATTGGAAATCAGAACGGAACGCTCCCTGACCCCAAAGTATTTACGTCTTAGAAACGGGGACCTTATCTGCTACCAGAGGGTTATTGTTAAGACGGAAGATGGGCAGGAGCAGGAGATAACGGTTGACGAACTTCCAGAGGAGTCCATTTGAAGCGAACGCACTACTGTAATCAGTCATTTATTGACCATAGATGTGGAGGCGCGTATGCCTAACAATTCTGGCGCTCTCATCATTACGCCTCATTCTACTATTCCTTTCGAGCGTTTCTTGTTTGGGAATGAGAACTGGCGCTCTCATCGCGCCATATGCGAGATGGAAATCTATTGTGACTTGCTTGAGAACCTGCAGGACAGAATAGATTCCTTAGAAACTCGCGGCAAAGACGAAGAGGTCGCATTGACAAATGTACAGGCAGTGATAAGTAGCTATGCTTTCGAAATCGCGCTCAAGTCGTTCTGGGCATTGGATAATCCGGCCGAATGCGTTCCTCACAGTCACGAGGTGACGAGCATATTTGATGAACTTAAGGAAGAGACAAAGAAGTCTCTCAAGCAATTTCAACTGACTGAGGAAGTGGTGGACTATTCACCTAAACCATTCCAGACCAACAGATACTCGATGGAATGTGGGGACAGGCACATCACAGTTTATCCCTCTCAATTTCTGAGGCCGCTTGTGCAGGAGTTGAGAGATAAGCTAAAAGCATCTAGAGAGGCCGTACTCAAACCACCGCAGTCATCATAAGTTACTAAATCGGTCCTTTCCTTATCGAGGCCAGACGAAAAGCCCGCTTGTCTTTAAGCGGGCTTCAAATTGGAGCGAGTTACCCTTAGCTGCTGTCGCGCTCAAGCTTCCAAAACCTGTAGGAATTTTCGTTGGCAGGGTGTTTGTACGTCAGCATACCTTCCAGCGGCCTTGTCGCATCAGTATGGAAGTACAAAGTTGTCTGAGTTACTGTCGCGTCAACCGCTACAAGCTGATCGCTAGGACCCACTAATGGGTAGTCGTCCTCTCCAACTGTGATGTTCCAGAAGATAGTCTCTTCGCAACTGCCAAAATAGTAAGTTGCGAGAGTATCGCGAGTTTCCCAGGGGCAGATACCCGTATTTATCACACCGAGTTCACGGCTCGTGTTGTAAATGTTCACGCTCACAGAAACCAGCTTCTCGCCTGCCGGCGGGCTAGTCCAATCGGGCAAGAGTCTAATTTCCGATTGCCTAGTAATAACAGAAGCTCCTGTGACTGTCACCTCAATTCCGTCCGCCACAAGCACTCGATTGTTGATCGCCGTTGCAAGCTCCGCCGTGGAACCTGCGCCCTCAATAGTTTGGAACGTATCAACGGGCGAGAAACGTTCCAAGTATTCCAAGCGCGCCTCATGGTCTTCAACCTGCGCTGTCAGGTTTGCGACTTCCTGAGTTAGGTCTGCAAGTGGATCCGTCGCGGCTATTACCGCCAGAGCTGCTATCGCGAGCGCCACTACGAATATGATCTTTCGCATGCATCAATCCTTTATCAGATACAAAGTTGCTACTTCATCAACTACCACACAGCATTGACGAGGCAGTATCCTATCACGATAGATGCGGTGGTTCTAGTTGTTTCTCCTACAAAGACACCGACCTGTCAAAAGGGTCTTTTTTTCGCTCGGCGGGAATGACGGGGCGCTTATCAGGTCCGCGTTCTTTCTGTTGCCTCGACTTTCAATAAAGTATTGACACATCAGTTCTGTCAGATGTAGAATCCTGTTCGGCATCAATCATGCCTGATTACAAATATTGACACTGAAGAGGACGAGGGGAGGCGGCTATGGTTATTCTGAGGGGATGCGTGCGGTGCGGCGGGGATATTCTGACGGGGGACGCGAGGAATGTGCGGTGCTTGCAGTGCGGGCACAGGCCGGAAGCGCCGATTGCGGAGCTGAGGCAGCGGGGGAGGCGCGCGAAGAGCGGCGGGATTTCTAAGTCTGTCGATCTGGGCGCGATATTGGCGGCGCTGGATGTGCCGGCAGATGCGCGGGAGGGTTTTGTGAGCGCAGGGGAGGCAATGGGGGATGCGGATGATGCAGATTCGGGGGCGGCGTGTCCTCGCTGCGACGTTAGGGATTCGATTGCGCTGGAGAAGCTGCGCCCGCACTTCAACACTTGCTTCCGGTGTAGGCTATGCGGGCATATATTTAGTCCTGGGGGCAGTCCGGCGGGTTTCCGGGAGGCGAGTTAGGTTCTGTTGACATTTTGAAGCTGTTTCTCATAAATACTGTCATTTCGAGCGAGGCGAGAAATCCAAAATTGGAGAATGGCGCGCGTACAACGATTTTAGATTCTTCACTCCGCTGCGCTGCGTTCAGAATGACAGGGTGGGTGCGCGGCGTTCAGAATGACAGGGAGGAGGCGTGGCGTTCGGAATGATAGGGAGGGGCGCGGCGTTCAGAATGACAGAATATAAGAGAGGTTTGGTTTCGACGCTCAGAATTGCAGTAGCGGGCGGCATTGACCTTTCAGTGTAGGCGACGGCGGCGGGGCCAGTCCTGCTCATCTTCTTGTTCGCGCCTGCGCTTCATGGTGATGTAGGTGCGGTAGGCGGCGAAGATTGCGTAGCCGATTACCAGCACGATGAGAAGGACTAGGAGCGGGTTCATTGGCGGGTTTCCTTTTGGTGGGATTGCTTGGCGGGGCGTTTCGAGCAGGCTTCTCTTTAGGTGACTGCCGACTTGTCACCCCCATCCCCTGCCTTCGCAGGGGCAGGCTCTAACCTTCCCCCATCAAGGGGGAAGGGACTTTATCTTCTAATCGTCTAGGCTATTCGCCGGTGAGGTCTGCGAGCTGGGGCATGACCTCGGTTGCCATGAGGGTCATGGCTTTTTCGTAGGACTCGCGGTTTTCGGAGTGGTCGAAGGTGAGCCAGAGCAGGGTGCCGAAGCCGCCGACCATCTCGTACATGTCCCTGAGCTTGCGGGCGACGGTGTCGGGCGAGCCGACTATCCAGAGGTTGTCCACGAGGTATTCGAGGTTGACATCCTCGTTGGGGATGTCTTCGGAGTGCTTCATGTAGTTGATGAAGGGGTAGGCGCCGAAGGAGAAGAGGGGGTGGAGGTAGTCGCGCCATGCCCTGCCGAGCATGCCGTTGAGTGCGCCTTCGCGGGCTTCCTCATCGGTGTCGGCGACCCAGACGTCGCGGACGATGCGCCATTCGCTGCGGCTTGGCGGAGTCTTGCCTGCTCTTGCCGCGCCCTCTTCGACGGCGTCCCAGTGGCCGGCGACATAGATGGCGTTGAGGCCGAGGCTCATGGGGATGTAGCCGCGCTCGCCGACAATCTTGAGGGTTTCGGAGTTGGGGCTTGCGCCAGCTACGCCGATGGGCGGATGCGGCTTTTGGAAGGGTCGCAGGAAGGTTCTGAGGTTGGCGTACTCGTACTCGGCGGGATCGGGGATGTGGACGTTCCAGAACTTGCCTTCGTAGTCGAAGCTGCCGTCGATGTTGCCCCAGATGCCGAGGATGATTTCGAGTGCTTCGCGTGTGCGTGCGTGATGCTCGCCCTCCTCGAAGTTGACGTCGAAGAGCTCGTGGTCGGAGAGCAGGCCGCCAGAGCCGATGCCGAACATGTAGCGTCCCTGCGCGAGATGGTCTAGGTATGCGACGCGGTGGGCGAGCTCGACGGGGTTGTGGAAGGGGAGGAGGTGCGCGCCGGTGCCGAGTTTGATGTTCTTGGTGCGCATGAGCGCCTGCGCGATGAGCAGGTCGGGCGCGGGAACGGGCTCCCAGGGGGCGGTGAAGTGCTCGCCGATCCATGCCTCGCTGAAGCCGAGGTTGTCGGCGAGTTCCAGGCATTCGAGGTCCCACTGGTGGGCGTCCCATGTGGAGCGCTCGGGCGGGTGAGAGGGCATGAGGAACAGACCGGCTTTCATGGGGGGATCTCCTATCTGCTTGAGGGCTTTCGCTTCAGGTCTTTTCGGATCTATCTGCTGGTGGCGCGATTATATCGGGTGGGCGGGGGCATGTCCAAGTGCGGCGTGGTTCGGCAGGCTCGCCACGTGCGGGATCTGCGATTTCCGTTGTGCGTATACAGCGCAGGGGCTTACAATTGAGTTTACGTTTTATGATACTTTCCCCGCCTGCTCTCGCCCGCAACATATCCCGGAGCCGCCATTATAAGTGGTGGGTGTTCCTTGCGCTCGCCATAGGCACGTTCACATCGGTTGCTGATTTCGGCAGCCTGAATGTGACGATGCCGACCATCGCGGGGCACTTCGGGACGGACCTTCCTACGGCGCAGTGGGTGCTGATAGGGTACGCGCTCGTCATAAGCGCGCTTCTGCTGCCGATGGGCAGGCTTTCCGACATCATCGGGCGCAAGCGAGTCTATGTCACCGGCTTCGTCATCTTCGCCGTGGGCGGGTTGTTCGCAAGCACATCAGACAGCATTCTGATGCTCATCGCGTTCAAGGTATTGCAGGGCTTGGGCGCGAGCATGACGCAGGGCACAGGGATGGCGATGGTGCTGGCGTCGTTTCCGAGGGAGGAGCGCGGCAAGGCGATAGGGTCGTTCATCACTGTGGTGGGGTCTGGGAATGTGGCGGGGCCTGCGCTGGGCGGATTCATCGCGGGGACGCTGGGCTGGGAGTGGGTCTTCTACTTCGGAGTGATACTGTCGCTGTTCGCGATTGCGGCGGTGCTGGTGATGCTGGACGGACGGATATACTCGCGGCGTGGGAGCGGCAGCGCGTCGTTCGACTGGCTGGGCGCTGCGCTGTCAACGGCTTCGCTGGTTACCTTCCTGCTGGTGATGACGAGCGGGCCTCGGCTGGGCTGGCTGTACCCGCCCGTGATTGGCGGGGGCTTCGCGCTGGTGGCGTTCGTGGCATCGTTCATCTGGTGGGAGCTGCGCTGCGAGACGCCGATGATAGATGTGCGGCTGTTCAAGATGCGCCTGGTGTCGCTGGGCGTGGCGGCGCAGTTCATATCGTTCATCGGCAACTCTTCAGTGCGCTTCCTGCTGCCGTTCTACATGCAGGCGGCTTTGGGGTTTTCGCCGCAGCAGATCGGGCTTATCTTCGTGCCAAGCTCAATTGCGATGATAGTGACGGGGCCACTCAGCGGGAGGCTGTCGGACCGCTTCGGCTATCGGTGGTTCACTGTGGGTGGACTGATGCTGTCGGTGTGCGGGCTGCTGCTGCTGTCCACGCTGACCACGGAGTCGTCGGTGTGGATTGTCGCCATTGGGATGCTGCTGCAGACGAGCGGGGCGGGGACTTTCTACCCGCCGAACAACTCTTCGATCATGCAGCAGGTGCCTGAGAGCCGGTACGGGGTGATGTCGGGGTTCATCAATCTGGTGCGGAACTCTGCGAACATCACCGGGACGGCAGTGGCGACTGCCATCGTTGCGGCGGTAATGGTGTCGATGGGCTACCTGCCGAACCTGTCGTCGATTGCGGAGACGGAGGATACCGGGCTGCTGACGGCGTTCGTGGCGGGGCTGCGAACTTCGTACATCATCATCGCGGGGCTGGTGGTCGTGGGAGTGGTATTCTCGTTCATAAGGCCGGCGTCCAGCCAAGTGGAAGCCGAAGACGCGGTGAAGCAGACAGCGGCGCGATAATGGCAGAGGTATAGCGTTCATCCTGTGCTATTATTTATCTGTGCTCAGCCAACAACGGACGCTGGAGGCTCATGATGGCAACGACCAGGGCGACCACCAGGACGATAACCAACGCATGGGTAGATAGAACGCTGCCCGACATCTTCTACGAAGAGCCGGAGCCGCCGGAGGACGCATTGGTACAAGAACGCGCGGTACGTAGAATTATCCACCTGCTCTGGGAGCTTTACGAAGACCGCGCCGATGTGTTCATCTCAGGCGCGTTTTATGTCGCTTATGACGCTACGGATGGCAACCGCCGCGTGCAGCCCGACTGCTTCATTGCTTTCGATATTGACGCGGAGACTATTCGACAGAACCTACCAAACTACTGGGTTTGGGAGGTGGGTAAAGCGCCAGACCTCGTAATTGAAGTGGCATCGCCAAGCACGGCGGCGAACGACCTAGGGCACAAACGAGATCTGTACGCTCAGCTCGGTATCCCCGAATACTGGCGATTCGACCCAACAGGCGGTGAGTTGTACGGTCAGCCGCTTGCAGGGGAGCGGCTGGTTGAAGGCGAGTATCAGTCGTTTGATCTTCAGATTGGAGACGACAACTCCGTGAAGGCGTACAGCGAGCTGCTGGATGTGGACTTCTATTGGGACGGGCAGGAGTTCGATGTTCTCGACTCTGTGACTGGCAAGACAATTGACAAGCGTGTGGCGGAGCGAGAAGCGCGTCTGGCGGCTGAAGCGCGTGAGCGGGCGCTGCTGGAAGAGATTGAGCGCCTGCGCGCGCAGCAGTCAGGACGGTAGATCATCCTATGCTATTATTTATCTGTGCTCAAGCCGAAGATTAGTACCGGAGGCTGATTATGGTAGTGACCGCGCAGGAAGTGAAACTACTGACTGCTGATGACTTGCTTCATCTGCACAGCAAAGGGGTTCGCGGCGAACTTATCCGAGGGGTGCTTTGCAAGACGATGGCTGTCGGCGGAGAACACGGCGAGACTGTGGTGAATCTGGTTACTGAACTGCGAAACTTCGTAAAGCCGCGACGACTGGGTAGATTGGCGGCTTCGGACTCCGGGGTGTTGTTGGAGCGGTCGCCCGATACGGTGAGAGAGCCGGACATAGTGTTCTTCTCTTCAGAGAAGATACCGCCCGGTGAGAGAGTCACGGGATATTACGAAGAAGTTCCGGACATTGTGGTAGAGGTGGCATCGCCTAGTGACAGCGTGCGGGAAGTGAACGACAAAGCGCGGATGTGGTTGAGTTACGGCACGCGATTAGTATGGGTGCTCCATCCGAACAGGCGCAGCGTGGATGTGCATACGCAGGGAGGCGATGTGAATACGCTGACCAACGAGGACAATTTGAACGGCGGAGAAGTCCTGCCGGGCTTTGAGTGCAGTCTATCCGATATATTTGATGCAGGGTAGGCCGGCCCTTACATCCGGCGCATCCTGCCGTAGAAGGCGAAGATGGCGGCTCCGACGAGCGCGAGCGCGATGCCGTTGGCGCTCAATGCTATTCCCACCCCTGCAGCCTTCAAAATTGCACCCACCTGCAAGTTGCCGATCGGCGCGGTGCCGATGCCCACTATCCACGCGCCCATCGCGCGCCCGCGCTGCTCGTTGGGCACGATGTTCTGCATCATGCTTTGCGAGAAGATATCGGACATCGCCATCGCCCCACCTACGATTCCTGTCGCCAGGAGCGCGATCACAAACGCGGGGGACTGTCCGAGAATCAAGCTGGCGGACTCACCTGACGTGCCCCCTCCGGGCAAGAAAGTGGCGACTACGGGAGACTGCCCCAACAGCACAAGCGCCGCGCCAAAGACTAACAGGTTGAGCAGCAGCAACGCGCCCCTGCGCCCCACTTCGCCGAATAGCGAGAGCAGCAATATCGCCACCACCGCGCCGCCGCTGCGAAAACCGTTCAGCCAGCCAAGACCCTCCGCGCCCACATTCAGGACATCACGAGCGAGGCTCGGTAACGTCGCTCCGCTTGAAAAGCCCAGCGTCTCGGTAGCTGCGACGATAATCACCAGTGTCAGCAGTGGGGTGTTGCGCCGAAGCTCGCCGCCGAACTCCCGCAGGTTCTCCATTATCGGCTGGCGGGATCGAGCCGCGGCCTGACCGGGAGAGCGTATGAAACTCAGCAGGAGCGTGGATACTATGTAGCCACTGGCGAGCATCCAGTACGCCATGTGCGCGCCTGGGCCGTCTATGAGATAACCTGCCGCAACCGCTCCGACGAGCCCGCCGAGTCTCATGCCCAGCCCAACATAAGCCAGACCGGTTAGAAGATTTTCTCGCCCCACGACGTCGAAGGCAAAGCTCTGGCGCGCCGCCTGGTGTATGGCGCTCAGGCAGCCACCTACAACCGCAAATGCCAGCAGGTGCCAAACCTGGAGCATCTCAAGGTAAAGGAGCGCGCCGATACCCACCATCAGGAGGCCCATGACTATGTTCAGAGAGCGTATGAGCAGGCGGCGGTCAACCATGTCGGCGATTGTGCCCGCCGGAATGCCGAGGAAGAAGAGCGGCGCCATTCGGAGCGCGAGCGACACGCCGACCATGAAGGGATTGTCGGTGAGGTCAAGAATCAGCCAGCTGAGGGCAACCTGCTCGCCCATGTGTCCGATGGCGTCGAAGAAGGACGCGGACATCAGCACACGCAGGTCGCGGTTGCGCAGGGCTGGCGGGGTACGAAACCTGTTCCTCAGAAATCTCGCGGGGTTGGAGCCAGAATGGGGAAGCCTCGGTGATTGCACAGTGGCGCTATTATGCACTCAAACGGGGTGATGCACAATGCAGGGGTGGTTCGGCGCCAGAATAGTTATGGTATGATTTGGCATGAGGAAGTGTTTTGCGGAGCGTAAGTATTCTTGGCAATGAATGAACGAGGCGACCGTAGTGCCGTGCAGGAGGCCGTGGCGCTATTCCCGGAAGGATGGCGGACTGCTTATCTTGTGATTTTGGGGATGCTGCTGGGAGTGGGGCTTGGTATCGCGGCGTTAGAGGAATTCCTGTGGCATGGTAAGATTGGGTTTGTAGTGAAGGTGCTAGCAGTTTCAGGGCATGGTGGAGGGATTGCGCCTGTCTCGGTTCTGCTGGCGGTATTTCTTACGGAGGCTTGGAGAAGTATGGCACTTTTGTCCGAGAAATTAAGGGATAGGATTCGGGATCAAGGGCGTGCTGAGGCATCTTCGGACTGGCGGAAGTGGTTCGACCGCTACGAAGAGGCGCGCAGGAAGGGTGAGCCTTTTGAGGAGCCGCCGCCGGACAAAGGGTAAGCCGGGTATCAGGACATGGCGGCGGGGTTACGCCTGTCTCGGTTCTGCTGGCGGTATTTCTTACGGAGGCTTGGAGAAGTATGGCACTTTTGTCCGAGAAATTAAGGGATAGGATTCGCAACCAAGGGCGGGAAATGGGACGCAAAGAGGGACGTGCGGCGGGACATGCAGAGGCGTCTTCCCATTGGCGAATGTGGTTTGAGCGCTATGAAGAGGCGCGTAAGAAGGGTGAGCCTTTTGACGAGCCGCCACCCGACGGGCGATAAGCAGGGCTTCAGGATTGCCGACGATCTCACCAAGAGGCTTTTCGAGCCGAACGGATTGGGAGCTAGTCTATCTTCTCCAACGGCGCCATCCCCAGCAGCAGGCGCTTGACGCCTGCGCCGTCTTTGAATGCCACGGTAACCTCGAAGTCGTTTCCGGTGGGCTTGCTCTCCGTGACGATGCCCTCGCCGAAGACCTTGTGCATTACTTTGTCTCCGGTTGCCAGATGCGGGGAGGCTGCCATCTGACCACTCCCGCCTGCGGATGCCGCTCCTTCACGCACGGGGCGCTGGCCGGGGACATTCGGGGCGCGGCCGCTTCTACGCGTTGGGATTCCGCCGGGTGAACGCAGCCCTGAAGCAGAAGGCGTTACGGACTGGGTGCGACCTGCGCGATCGCTGCGCCGGGTGTCTGGCGCTGGCGTCGTATCTGCACTTGGACCGCCGCGCCTGACTGCCGAACGCTGCCTGCTTGTACTTGGGCGCTTGGGCTGCGCGGGCGCGGTGAGAAGTTCCTGCGGGATGTCAAGGAGGAAGCGCGATGGTGTGCCCGGCTCGGAGCCGCCACGGAAGCCTCGACGGAACGCGCGCAGCAGGTACAGACGCTCTTTGGCGCGGGTAACGCCGACGTAACAGAGGCGGCGCTCTTCCTCCAATTGCGTGGGGTCGTCCACCGAGCGCGAGTGCGGGAGCAGTCCTTCTTCCATGCCGACCATGAAGACGACAGGGAACTCCAAGCCCTTTGCCTGATGCAGCGTGATGAGCGTTATGGCATCTGCCCTGTCCTCCATGCTGTCCACATCGGCGACTAGGCTGACGCTCTCAAGGAACGCGGTTAGCGCCTCCGCTCTGCCGAAGTGCAAGTAATCGCGGGCGGATGCGCGAAACTCCTGGATATTCTCAAGCCGTTCTTCGCTGCGCTCGGGCTGATCGGATAGCCAGCGCTGGTAGCCGCTGCGCTCAAGGACGGCGTCTATGATGTCGATCAGGTCGAGTTCCTCCCGCTCTGCTGCGATGCTATTGATGAGGTTTCCGAAGCCTATGAGCGAAGTACGCGCTCGCGCCGTGAATGGGCTGACAGCTGCGTCCTGCGTTGTTGCCTCGCCCGACAGTGCCTCAATAGCTGCGAACTGCGATGTGCCTGCGTCTCTTGCGGTTCGGGCGAGATGGTCGAGGGTGCGCTGGCCGATGCCGCGCGTGGGCAGGTTGATGACGCGGTTCAGGCTAACATCGTCGTCAGGGTTGGCGATGAGGCGCAGGTAGGCGATGATGTCCTTCACCTCCTGACGCTGGTAGAACTTCATCCCGCCGACGACCTGATATGGCACGCCGTAGCGCAGGCAGGCTTCCTCCAGAGCGCGCGACTGAGCGTTGACGCGGTACATCACTGCTATGTCGCCTAGCGTGGTGCCTGATTTCTTGCGGCCTACGACCGCCTCCTGATTGCGCGTGAGGCTTTGTATCTCCCTGACGACAAACTGCGCCTCCTCCTCCTCGTTGTATCCCTCTGCGATGACGATGGGGACGCCGGAGCCGTTGCGCGTCCAGAGGTCCTTTTCAACGCGCTGCGTGTTGGAGGCGATGAGGCTGCGGGCGGCGTCGAGGATCGTCTGTGTGGAGCGGTAGTTTTCTTCAAGGGCGATGAGTTTCGCCTTCGGGTAGTCGTCCTGGAAGCTGAGGATGTTGCGGATGTCGGCGTTGCGCCAGGTGTAGATGGACTGGTCGGGGTCGCCCACGACGCAGATGTTCAGGTGGTGACGCGCCAACTGCCTGGAGATGGCGTACTGCGCTACATTCGTGTCCTGGAACTCGTCAACCATGAAGTGGACATAGCGTTCCTGATACTTCTGTGCCACATCAGGCACGCGGTCGAAGAGCTGGTAGGTCTTGAGGAGCAGGTCGTCGAAGTCCACGGCGACACACTGGCGCAGCAGGTCTTCGTAGCGTTCGTAGGTACGCACGACAATCTCGTCCCAGTAGCTGGCGGAGCGGTGCGCCAAGCCTTCCGTGCCGAGAAGTTCGCTCTTCGCGCTGGAAATGCCTGACAGGATGGAGCGGGGCGGGAAGCGCTTGGGGTCAAGCTCAAGCTCGATGAGAGCGCGCTTGACCAGCGCCATCTGGTCAGCGTCGTCATATATGACGAAGTCGCGGTCGAGGCCGATGTGCTCGCCCTCGCGCCGCAGCACATTGGCGCAGAAGGCGTGGAAGGTCGATGAAGTGAGCTGCTCCGCCGCCTGTCCGAGCAGCGGGACAAGGCGCTGGCGCATCTCGCGGGCTGCCTTGTTCGTGAAGGTTACGGCGGCGATGCGATATGGCGAGATGCCCACGACGCGCACGAGATATGCGATGCGGTGCGTTATGACGCGGGTCTTGCCGCTGCCGGGGCCTGCGATGATGAGCAGCGGTCCGTCAATCGCGGTGACCGCCTCGCGCTGGTTGTCGTTCAGCCCGTCAAGTATCTGGTCTGCGGGGCTTCTGGGGCGTCCGCCTTGTCTGCGTGAAACCATAGTTCTCAATCACACTCCCGTCTTGATTATAGCATCGGGACGCATATAAGAGAGCGCGAGCGAATAGTGAGAGTCGCGGCTGGTTTCCAGATTTGCATAAGTCGCTTTGCGCTCGGCCGCGCCACAGATAGATGGTGTGGCAGCATGTTCGCTATACTATCGGAGACGCGGGCCACGAGAGGCGGTGCATCGAAAGATGGGGCAAGGACTGGGGCTAAGACGAGGAGGTTTGCAATGTTTTTGCGTGTGGTCGGCGCTTTTCTGGTGATAAATGCGATAGCCTATGCGGTCCAGTTCGTGTTCAACGACCTGTATCAGGACGGACAGGGACTAGAGCCTAAGCACATCTGGCAAGTCATAGACTACGTGGCGGTGGTAGTAATCCTTGCGGCGCTGGCCGTGAACTTCATGAGGCTTCGCTCGCTGCTACCCAGCGGCGGCGAGGCAATCAGCGCCGAACGGCTGGGCGCGTACATGTTGTTCTACGCAACGGCGGTGCTGGCATTGTGGTTCTTCCACAACTGGATAGACCTGCTGACACTGACTGAAGGCAAGTCCGTCAGCGTGTACAACAATGTCATCTGGAAGTTCATCGGCGTAGTGTTTCCGCTGACCATCGGAACTACAGGCTGCATATTATGGCGGGAAGCATCGGATGGGTAGATGCACGATAAGGCTGCGCCGATATGTGTGCAAACGTGGTCAGGCAGCGACGGTCTCGAACATTGTCAACAAAACTTTGGCTTACCCAATATCGAGCTTACAGAACCTCGGCTTCGCGTTCGAGCACGTCCTTAATCCAATCGTCGATGCTCTTGCGATTACGAGCGGCAGAAATTGCGACACGGCGGTGAAGCTCTGCGTCCAATTGCAGGTTTAAGCTTCCAGCGAACGGGCGTTGCGGCTCAACTCCATCCTCCTTACACCAAGCAAGATAGTCGTCAACAGATATTTGAAACTCGCGTTTGAGACCCTCTACATCAGCAGCCTCAAAAGTCACGACAGGGTATGAGCCAGTATTGATGACTTCCCCATGTAGCAGATCCACAGAATCATCATATTCGACTGTAGCAATATATCCCTTATACTCAATCATGACGTGACTCCAATTTCTTTAAGGAATTTTGCGATTGCTCTTACGGTAGCCTTACCCATCTCCGGACTTGGGTGAGGTCTATGAACAGTCATTCGCGCACCCTCTTTCCTCAAACCCACCCTAGAACCTGACCTCTCTGAGGCTTCTACGCCTACGGCCAGCAGCAGGGACTCTATCTCAGCCCATCTAATATCAGAAGGTGTAGGACTAGCGAAGATACGTCGTAGCGTCTGTCGGTGTCTAGTTCTCAGAGGCAATAGTTTCCCCTAATGATACCATCGGCAAGGCAATGTTCGTAGTTGCTCTGTGCTGTGAGAATAGATGGACAGTTTCCCAGATGGCATTCATTCCGCTCGTCCCCTTCACTCATGTTAGACTAACACCATGAATCAGACAGAACAACGAGCACTCGAAATACTTGCGGGACTGGCGAGGAATCCTGCTGTGCCGTTCCACGAATGGGGGGTTGCAGAGCACATCCTTGGCGTGCTTGTGACTCTGGACGGCGTGGAGTACGGGCGGGATGACTTCGGCAACATCATAGCGCACTACATCGCGCCTTCTATCGCCGCGCTTCCCGAATCGGAGCGAGAGCCGCCTATCGCGTTCGTGGCGCATATGGACCATCCGGGTTACGAAATTTTTTCTTCCGACGCAGTTTCCAGCGGCGGCAGGGATTACATTGCCCGGGCGCTGGGTGGAGTGCCTGCAGCGTCGATGACGAAGCGGACGCCTGCGTTCGTACTGCTGCCGGACGGAGAGCGGGTGCCTGCAGAGATACGGCCCCTGGATGCTGATTCTTCCAGCGAAGGCGACAGGCTTGTGAGTGTACATCTGAAGTCGGACGCGGAGTTCGCGATACCCGCTGCGGTGGTGTTTGACCTACCGGACTTTGGCATCGAGGGCGAGACGATTCGCATGCGCGCGGCTGACGACCTGGCGGGTTGTGGCGCAATACTTTCTGCGCTGGAGCAGCTGGTGACGACCGATGCTGAGGCGGACTTCTATGCGGTGTTCACGCGGGCGGAGGAGGGCGGACTGTTCGGGGCGCGGCTGATGGCGGAGGCCGGGACGCTGCCGAAGAACACGCTGGTCGTGTCGGTGGAGTCTAGCCCGCTCATACCGGGCGTGGCGCAGGGCGAGGGGCCGGTAATCCGCACGGGCGACCGGGTCTATACTTTCGATGCAGACGCGGAGCAGGTGTTCATCGCGGCGCAGCAGAGCATTCGGGAGCGGGATAAAGACTTCAAGACGCAGCGGCAGCTTATGAGCGGCGGTGGGTGCGAGGCTACGGCGTTCGCGGTGTTCGGCTACAAGGTGACTGGGCTGGCGTTTCCGCTGGGCAACTGGCACAACGCCACGACGACCATACCGGACCCGGATGGCGGCGTGGACTCGGAGTACATCAGCGTTTCCGACTACCTCGGCGGCGTGGCGCTGATGGCGGAGGCCGGTGTCAGCGTCGGCAAGCGGCATGACTCGCCCACGCGACAGTACATCCGCGAGATTCCGGATGATGTGCGGCAGAGGATGCGGGAGACGGCAAACTAATCGAACGCCCCTTTATGGGAGTTCTTCTTTGGGAACAGGGGCGCGTTCGTTTTGGTCCGATGAGCGATAGAATATTGAGGTATTGCGGAAGCCTGAGATGGTGGATAGGTCTTCGAGCGTAACCCTGTTATCGGTGACGAACGTGACCTTATCTAGTTGGTCATTGTCTACCAGCATCGAAATTATTCCATCCATGAAAGACATTGACAGAGAGCGAAGCCCATCAAGATTGACTTCTACGTCTCCTGTTTCAAGATATGAACTCAGGCGTTCATAGGCTTGCTCGCCCCGTCTTCTAAGCAGACCTCTCTCTGTAATATCGCCTATGTGAATTATAGTAGTCATCGTCTCCGACCCTCTCTATCAGGTATCGTCAGTTGTATCTGAACACCCGGTAAATCATAGGCTGTATCACCATATGAATTTATCCCTATACCTAACATGCTGCAGTAGCCATCCCCAGAGATCAAACGTAACGAACCTCCCAATCTCCTGGTCGTCCTTCTCACCTCTGTGAACCCTGTACCTCCGTGTCCTCTCAGCCTGCCACTAACTTGTGTCTTAAAGGCTTCTCTTATCGATATCTGGTGTGGTTCTTTGGCGAGGTGTGCATAGAGTGGATTGGCGGACAGACTGGAACGAATCCCAATCCCACAATCGCCTATTGCAAATTCCAATCGCCGCAGGTTGGGATTATACTGAGCTGCGAATGCCGCCAGTTCACTACCGGAGTGCAGTGAGAAATTATCCACAAGTTCTGATACCAAGGTTTCAATTCCGCTGACATCTACGTCTAGTCTATTTCGATATATCAGGTTGCATACTTCGTCCGCGACGTCTTCACCGATATATGGCTGATTGGGAATGTCGATGATGTCGTTCAGAGAAGTCGAAGTCGTAAATTGATGAAGCCTCTCGCCTTCAATGACTTCCGGCACAAAATTGAATCGCTCCCAAAAGTTTTGCCCAGCAAGATAATTTCTTACTTTCGGGTCTACCGGTGGAGTTAATTCAAAAGCAATTCCCTCGGCATTATATAATCTCAGAAACATACCAAGATAAACAAGATCGAACGGGCCTAGAGATGGGACGTCTGACAAGTCGATTCGCGGCGTTTCAGCGTCGATATCGACTTGGGCGCAGATGTGCTGCACATTTCCAAAGTATATCTTCATAGTTAAAAGTATAGCATCATAGCTCTACGGCTCGCTGCGGTCCCAGCCGTCGAGCATCCAGTAGCCGACGCGGGGCACTTTCACTTCTGTCGGGATGCCTTGCGCTCGCTTGAGGCGCTGGATGTTGTAGAGGTGGGTGGTCTCCTCGAAGTACATGTGGCGGAATGTGGCTTCGAGCGTGGTGGTCTCGGTGCCTGCCTCGGCGTCCATGGTGATGCCGTGCGGGTGCGCGCTGTTGATGAACTTGCGGTTTTCGTCATACGGCGTAACCAGCGTGTTGCTGCGGAGGAAGCCCGCGGTGCGCTCGGCAAGGACTGACTGGGCGAGTGTGATGCCCTCGCGCAGCTTGCCGAGTATCACGTCCATGTCGTGGTAGCGCACGTCAAGCGCTCTATCGTTGGCGGAGACTGCCAAGCTCTCGACATTCTCGACGCCGTGGTCGCCGTCGGGATAGACGGTATCCACCCAGCGCACGACCAGCCAGCGATATAGGAGCGACGCCATGTGGCTCGTCTGCCGGCGTATGCTCCAGTGCGCCCACTCCCACTTGTCGGAAGTCCAGTCGAGCTGCTCGTCAGTCAGTCCCTCGACTTCGGCCGCTATCAGATCGTACAGCGTCTCGAACTCAGGGAACAATGCGCTGCCGGGGGCGTCATCGGGTATCCACTCTATACTCACTTGCCAAACCTCCAGAATTATTCACATGGATGTATAGGATAGAGGGGATTTTATCATCACTCACCGCGCGTGTTCATCCTGCATAACTATGTTTGAAAGTTGTATAATATCTGTTCATAATATGAAGATCACAATGAGATTGGAGGGTGGGTGATTGAATGAGCGGCTGAGAGCTCTAGGCACGCACCTGCTGTTGGAGATGAACGAGTGCAACGCCACGCTGCTTGACGACGTGGAGCTGGTAAAGCGGGCACTCCTAGCCGCTGCCGAAGAGGCGGGCGCGACCGTCGTCGGTGAGGTGTTCCACAAGTTTTCGCCGGTCGGCGTAACCGGCATCGTCTGTATTGCCGAGTCGCACATCAGCATTCACACCTGGCCGGAGCACGCCTACGCAGCCGTGGACATCTTCACCTGCGGCGAAAACCTCAAGCCCATGGAGGCGGCGCATCTCATTGCCGAAAGCCTGCAAGCCCAGCATTGCAGTGTCATGGAGGTCAAGCGGGGCGTGGTTAGCGCACACATGCCCACAGCCATCGGAGACTGACGACCGGCTCGGACGCAAGACTTCGCATTTTCTTCACTTCCTGTTCACACCCTGTATATCCACGCAAGATTTCCATGAGAACTCCCCCCGAAGGCAACTGGCACTACGAGCTAATCACCGAAGGCCTGATGCAGCTTGAGCGCGTCCGCGAGGTTCTGTTCGAGGGCGATTCGCCGTACCAGCATGTGCTCATCCAGGACGCCGAGTGCTTCGGCAGAAGCCTTGTGCTGGACGACAAGACGCAGTCCACCGAGCTTGACGAGTTCGTGTACCACGAGGCGCTGGTGCAGCCGGCGATGATGGCGCATCCGAACCCTCGCACGGTGTTCATCGCGGGCGGCGGCGAGGGCGCGACTGCAAGAGAGGCGCTGCGACACAGGTCGGTCGAACGCGTGGTCATGGTGGACCTCGACGAGCTTGTGGTGAACATGTGCAAGAAGTACCTGCCGAACCACCACCAAGGGGCATTCGACGACCCGCGCATGACGCTGCTGCACGAGGATGCGCTGCGGTACATCGAGGCGACCGACGAGCGCTTCGACATCGCCATTATAGATGTGCCGGATCCGCTGGAGGCGGGGCCCGCGTACCTGCTGTTCACGCAGGAGTTCTACCGCTCTATGCGGTCGCGGCTGAATCCGGGCGGCATCATGGTGGCGCAGTCCGGGCCGACGGGCGCGACATTCTACGAGCAGTGCTTCTCTGCCGTGGCGAACACGGTCGGCTCGGTCTTCCCATCGGCGCACCTGAGCGAGGCGTTCATCCCGTCGTTCGGCACGACATGGGGCTTCGTGATGGGGACGCCTGACGATGCTGTTCTCTCACTCACCACCTCAGAAATAGACCGGCGCATCGCCGAGCGCATCGCGGGCGAGCTTCGCAGCTACGACGGGATCGCGCACCAGGGGATGTTCGCCGTGCCGAAGTTCCTGCGCGAGGCGGTGGCCGCGGAGACGCGGGTGATCACGCGGGATGAGCCGCTGTTTGTGGTGTAGGGGGAACAACCGCAGCCAAACAGATGCGGGAAACTTCCTTTACAACGGGTTACGCCACCGAACGCCAGGGAATGCGCGAAAGTCCTGGTCGGCAGAATGTAACTCCGCGTCGTGGTCAAGAGCGAGCGCGGCAAGATGCGCGTCAGTAACTAGCCTGCCAGCCCTGCCAGCGGCTTCAAGACATCGTTCCAAGTGGTCAAAGTGATTCGCACCGGAATCCAGATGAACGACATCGGGACGCTGAAACCACTCTTTGACAAGGGCAATGGCTTGCGCGCCAGTCATAGGGGGAGATAACACGACGGGACTAGTTGCCAACCTTACAAATCCGATGGATATGGCGAGGGGAATGCCGACAGGCTCCTCGCCGCTCAAGAGTTCATCCCACCATCTTCGCGCAGCAGCATGCCTTTCGTCGCCTGAGTTGTGCGCGTACAAGAGAAGGTTTAGGTCGGGGATAATCATCGCCGCGCTTTTTCGAGATAGTCCTCGATGTACAGGTCGTCAAGCACCTGATTAAGACGCTTTCCCTCAATGTCAGGATTGAGCGCGCTATGATTGGGATCGATGCGAGTTTCGCCCTGCTTCGGCTCATCACCATCGCCGCGACCAGACGCCATGACTCGCCGCAGAAGTTCTTCCGCAATTTGATCGCAGGACTTGTTCTGCGCCAGGCTCTGCTCTTCTAAGTATGCTCCTACATCGTCGGACAGCGTTACTTTGATTGTCATTGCACAAGCCTTTCGCACAGTTGCGGTTCACCATCTACTTTACCATCCCACGTGTCTTTCGTACACGGCATAGCCCCCGGCATGTTCGCGGTGCCGAAGTTCCTGCGCGAGGCGGTGGAGGCGGAGAATCGGGTGATCACGCGGGAGGAGCCGCTGTTTGTGGTGTAGGCGGATGCTATACTGCGTTTGAGATCATGAGGAGCAAGTGCAACATGATGCGAGAATTCTCGGCAAGCGTCTGGCAGGAAGACGAATGGTATGTTGCGCAGGCTTTGGAGGTGGATGTCGCCAGCCAAGGGGAATCAGAGGAAGAAGCCTTAACGAACCTGCGTGAGGCGCTCGCGCTCCACTTTGAAGCGCCCATCGCTACGTTGCTTCCGAAGGTGCATACCATCGAGGTTGAAGTCAGTGCCGCTTAGACCTCTGCCATATCGCGAGGTCGCGCGCAGACTGAGGGCTGCAGGCTTCGCTGGCGTTCAAGAATAGAATCGCAAAAAGCCCTGAGTGGAAGTGGCACTTGGATGCGCTTTTCACAATGAAAAGAGGCAAACCATGGAATGGCAGAGCTACGAGCAACTAACCGCGTCCATCTACGAGGCATTAGGTAAGGCCAATGGCGTGACTATTGAATGCTATGGCGCGCAATGCAAAGTCACAGGAAAATCTGGGGCTCAGCACCAGATAGATGTCTTGGTAAAGCACTCCAACGGTTTGCAAATCGTGCGGACTGCCATTGAGTGCAAGTATTGGAATAAGAAGGTCAACAAGCCCGTGATTTCTACTTTGGCAGGCTATATTCAAGACGCTGGCATTGAAAAAGGGGTCGTAGTTTCTAAGTTGGGGTTTACAGAACAGGCCATTCAACTTGCTGCACAAATGAATATCGGGCTAGTCGAACTACGTGAGCCAGTTGATGCGGATTGGGATGGAGTAATCAGGGAAATACATGTAGAGATTAATATGTCGAACCCTGAAATCTACGATTTTGAAGTTCTTCAAGAGTCAGAGCCAGATAGTGAATCCAAGAAAGAACAGTACAATGTCCATCCCAGCTTTGTTAAGATAGTTGACCCAAAACAAGGTGATCAGACTCTTGAAGAGATTATAGAGAGCGAACTCAAAAAATACATTGCCGAGGATGAAGTGATAGAGATCACTTTCTCGACCGGAACTATCATGAAATTATTTGATGAAGAACGACATGCCAAAGTAACTGGCATTCGCTTCAAGGTCCGCTATCTTCACGCTTCCAGGAATTTTTCTGTGAATGCCGCCGATCACATTTATATGTTAATGAAAGACGTTTTCGGTAAACGGGAATTTATGCTTGACCATGAGGGTAACTTGACCGAAAGAGACCTCGAAGGATACGAAGCACTCATATAGTTTTGGAGAATTTGGCGCGGAGAGGGTGTGTTGCCTTCACTATCCCATGCCCATTACAACGTTCCCTAAAACGGAGACCGGCATAATGGCAGCCAAGAAAGAGGATATAGCCTCGTGGCTGCAAGCCGTATGGTATGCTGGATTGAGAATTCACTTATCTGGTATGAGTATCCGCGGTTCACACGACGCACGTCATCGGCACGAAGGGTTTGAACATGGCTAAGAAGCTACGAGCAAAGTTCACCAATGGCGTGTTGACGCCTCTGGACAAGCTCGACCTCGACGAAGGCGCGGAAGTGACGGTATCGATTGATGACGAACCAGAACTTACAGCGGAAGAGCGTATCGCGATATTGAAGTCAGTGGCCGGTGCATGGGAGGGGAACAGCGAGTATTGGGAGCGTACAAAGCACATGCTTTATGAAGCGCGTAAGACAGGCTCGCGAACCGAACCAACGCCTTAGCAGATGCGATATCTTGTCGATACTGATTGGGCAATCGACCACATGCGCCGCCGAGCTCGTGTGGTCGAACTTCTTGAAGAGTTCGCTCCACATGGATTGGGCCTGAGCATCGTGTCGGTTGCCGAACTTTATGAAGGTGTCTTTAATTCCACAGACCGTCAGTCGGAAGAGTATGCATTGCGGGCTTTTCTCACTGTTGTTGAGATCGTTCCACTAGACGAAGCCATCTGCCGGATATTCGCCCGTGAACGGAGCCGCCTGAGAGCCGCTGGAAACCTCATCGGCGATTTGGATATTCTTATTGGCTCTACCGCGCTACGCCATGGCCTCACCCTTCTCAGCAACAATCGCAGGGATTTCCAGCGTCTGCAAGGCTTGGACATCGTATCCACCTAAATGCCATCCACCTTCATCTTCTCTCACTGAAATCTCCCAGTGGAATTACATTGATGCGCGGGGCGAATAAGTTACAATAGATGAGTTGGTCCTTCCATTCCTGTGCGATTATCCTTGTAAGATGCTACGTCTCAGGGGCACAAACAACGAGCATGATAGAATGATATGAAGTCCCGAGGGAGAGCCTTATGACGCCACGCGAACGGCTGAGTGAGACCGGTGTTTCAGAGCCAAGCAAGAAAAAGATGCACGATGACGAAGCGGCTGAAGACGCTGGCCTCGTTCGCGCAATCAAAGAGGGACTGAACACTGAAAAGGTGAGCAAGCAAGAGGTCCTCGACATTCTTCAGAAACCTGATGGAGATTGAGTATAGATCATCTTTTGCGCGTGACTTAAGGCGAGTACGCAACGCCGAAATGCGGCGCAGAGTCCTCCGCTTCATCGAAGAGTTGGAGCAGGCATCAATCCTCACCGATGTAAGTTCAGTCAGAAGAATCGCGGGCGATGGACGCTATTATCGCGCCAGAATAGGCGACTATCGTTTGGGCATAGCCGTTGAGGGCGAGTTAGTTATTCTTGTCAGATTCCTCCACCGAAGCGACATTTACCGCTTCTTCCCTTGATTCCAATTTTAGCCCTAGGAGACGCCCCAAATGTTCAACCCTGTCGATACTAAGACTGGCTTTACCGCTATGGAGCGCGATATCCTGGAGTGGTGGGAGCGCAATGATATTCCCGCCAAGTACAGGGAGCGCAATGCGGGCGCGGACAAGACCCACTCGTTTATCGACGGGCCGATTACGGCGAATAACCCGATGGGCGTGCATCACGCATGGGGTCGGTCGTATAAGGACATCTTCCTGCGCTTTCGCGCGATGCAGGGGTATGACCAGCGATACCAGAACGGCTTCGACGGGCAGGGTCTGTGGATCGAGGTGGAGGTGGAGAAGGAGCTTGGGTTCAAGTCGAAACGCGACATCGAGGCGTTCGGCGTGGGCAAGTTCGTTGACCTGTGCAAGCAGCGCGTTGACCGCTTCGCCGACATCATCTCGCAGCAGAGCATACGGCTCGGCTACTGGATGGACTGGGACGATTCGTATCACACGAAGTCTGACGAGAACAACTACACCATCTGGCACTTCCTGAAGACCTGCCATCAGAAGGGCTGGCTGTACGAGGGGCGCGATGTGATGCCGTGGTGTCCGCGCTGCGGCACTGGCCTGTCCGAGCACGAGATCGTGACCGAGGGTTACAAGGAGATTGTGCATCCGGGATTGTTTGTGAAGTTCCCGATTATTAGGGATGAAACACTTTCCCCGTCTCACCCCCATCCTAACCTTCCCCCATCAAGGGGGAAGGGACATGAGGAAGAGTCTTTGCTGGTGTGGACGACGACACCGTGGACGCTGACGGCGAACGCGGCGGCTGCGGTGCATCCTGAGAAGACGTACATCAAGGTGTGGCAGGACGGCGAGACGCTGTATCTCATCAAGGAACGCGAGTCGGTGCTGAAGGGCGACTATGAGGTGCTGGGTGAAGTGCCGTCGAGCGAACTGGTGGGATTGCGCTATCGGGCGCCGTTCGCGGAGCTGACGGCGCAGGAGGGCGTGGAGCATCGCGTGGTCGCGTGGGATGAGGTAAGCGAGACGGAGGGCACGGGCATCGTGCATATCGCGCCCGGCGCAGGTAAAGAGGACTTCGCGCTCGGCAGCGAGAACGGCATCCCCGCCATCGCGCCGCTCGACGAGTACGGCGATTTCGTTGACGGGTTCGACTGGCTTACCGGGCAGAATGTATATGATACGAACGACGCCATCTACGACAGCCTGAAGTCGAAGAACGCCTTCTACAATCTGGAACGCTACTCGCACCGCTATCCGGTGTGCTGGCGTTGCGACTCGGAGCTGGTCTTCAGGCTGGTGGACGAGTGGTTCATCAGCATGGGCGAGAAGTACGATAAGCCGCGCGAGGAGCTGACCGCCGAGGAGAAGGCGAACAGCCTGCGCTACCAGATTATGGATGTTGTGGACGACATCCGCTGGGTGCCGGAGTTTGGCTATGCGCGCGAACTCGACTGGCTGCGGAACATGGACGACTGGATGATCTCCAAGAAGCGCTACTACGGGCTGGCGCTGCCCATCTATAAGTGCGGCTGTGGCTGGTTCGATGTCGTCGGCAGCGAGACGGAGCTTCAGGCGCGGTCTGTCGAGGGCTGGGACGAGTTCGAGGGCAACTCGCCGCATCGTCCATGGGTTGACGCGGTGAAGATTCGCTGCGACGAGTGCGGCGAGGTAGTGGAACGCATCGGGGATGTGGGCAACGCCTGGCTGGACGCGGGCATCGTGTCGTTCTCCACGATTGGCTACCGCCACGACAAGGACTACTGGCGCAAGTGGTTCCCCGCCGACTGGATTTCCGAGAGCTTCCCGGGGCAGTTCCGCAACTGGTTCTACTCGCTGCTGACGATGAGCACGGTTCTGGAGAATACCGCGCCGTTCAAGTCGGTCTTCAGCTACGCGCTGATGCGTGACGACAAGGGCGAGGAGATGCACAAGAGCAAGGGGAACGCGATCTGGTTCGAGGACGCTGCCGAGCGCATGGGCGTGGACGCGATGCGTTGGGTGTTCCTACGGCAGAATCCTGCGCTGAACATCAACTTCGGGTTCCGCTCGGCGGACGAGGTGCGCCGCCGCTTCATCATCCCGCTGTGGAATGTGTACTCGTTCTTCGTGACATACGCCAATATCGACCGCTATGACGCGACGGCAGAAGCGCCGCCGGTGTCGGAGCGCGCCGAACTCGACCGCTGGATACTGTCCGAGCTGAACCAAGTCGTCGCAGAGGTGACGGACGCCTTCGAGAATTTCGATCCGGACAGGGCGGCGCGCAATGTCGAGGGCTTCGTCGAGTACCTGTCGAACTGGTATGTGCGCCGCAGCCGTCGCCGCTTCTGGAAGGCGGGCATTCTCGCAGAGAACGCGGACGCCGACAAGCACGGCGCCTATGCCACGCTTTACGACTGCCTGCTAACGCTGATAAAGCTCATCGCGCCGGTGATGCCGTTCATGACTGAGCAGATGTACCAGAATCTTGTGCGGCATTCAGGCATCAGCGGTCAGCAGTCAGCGGCCGACTCAATGAATGGTCGGGGGAAGGAAAGCATTCATCTCGATGACTTTCCTGTTGCGGACGAGTCGCTGATTGACGAGAACCTGTCTCAGGCAACCCGCATGATAATGCAACTTTCCAGCATGGGACGCGCGGCGCGGCAGAAGGCGGGCATCAAGGTGCGCCAGCCTGTTCAGACCATGAAGGTGCTGGTGTCCAGCGAATCCGGCAAGGCGACGGTGGAGGCGCTGTCCGACCAGCTCAGGGAAGAGCTCAATGTCAAGGATGTGGAGGTTATCTACGATAGCGAAGGTTTGGGCCAAATTCACTTCTGGGACTGGAAGGTATCCCCCAATATGTCGATACTGGGACCCAAATACGGCCCCCGCCTGCGAGAAATTACACAAGGGTTGGCAAAGATGGACGCGCGCGAGGTCGTAACAAAGTTGAGCCATAACCAACAGATTGTGATTCCATCAATGGACGAATCGCTGCCCCCGATAGAACTGGGCGCTTCGATGGACGAATTAAGCCGAATATATGAAAGTGCGCCGCCATCTTCTGCGTATCTATTCGCAGATGAGTCGGACGTCAAATTACCGTCGGCTGTTTACATTCTTCAAGAAAGAATCGCCCCCGAAGGTTTTGCGGCAGAAGAGGACAGGGGCTATTCGGTTGCATTGTCAACGGAGATAACGCCCGCCCTGCGCCTCGAAGGGGACGCCCGCGAACTTGTACACGGCATCCAGAACATGCGCCGCTCTGCGGATTTCGACATCGCCGACCACATCGTCACATACTACGAGGGCAGCCCCGAGCTTGACGCCGTAATCGCGGCGCACAGCGAGTACATACGGCAGGAGACACTGTCGCAGGAGCTTCTAAGCCAGTCGCCGGCCGATGACGCCTACACGGAGACGCTGAAGGTGAACGACATTCAGGCGACAATTGGTGTGCGGCAGGCGGAATAGTGTCTTATTCTTAATTTCGTCACAAAGGAGCAGGTCGTTATCTTTCATAGATGATTGAAGTCTTAGCATACACCGACTACCGAGGGCGCAATCCCTTTCAGCGTTGGTATGAAGACCTTGACGCCGCTGCCAAGGCGAGATTGGAAGCGGCGATATTTCGGATGGAGCAGGGAAACCTGTCGAATGTCAGAGGTGTTGGGCGAGGTGTGCTGGAATACCGCATACACTACGGACCTGGATACAGAGTCTATTTCGGCAGAGATGGCGACACTTTGATCATCCTGCTTGGCGGCGGCACCAAAAGCCGCCAGAACAGGGACATTTGAGAATGCGCGCGTACTTTGGCAAGAGTACAGACGGCGGAAGCGACAGGAGCCCTAGCAGCCCGTCTGAGGATTACTTAGCGTCCCTTAGGTGCAGACGAGGTCAGACGGCGACAACCATTTTTGTCGGGTGCAGCCACTGACGGAGCAATAGCTTCGTACGCCTTACTGTGCTTAGCATCTCGGCGATGATGCGGACACTTCCCGCAAAGTTGTTGGTCGGTGTTTCGCGAGGCTGGTCTGCCCCAAATCGGAACAGTTTGAGCAGGTTGTGGCCGGTGCAGATCAGCGACCACTCGCCGCTGACCTTCTCCAGGCCCCGTAGCAGGAACTGGCGGAAGCCTCGGACCTGCTTGATCTGGCCGAATACCGGCTCCACCGTTTGCATCCGAAGGGCGTAACGTTGCCGGCCCCGTTTGGTCTGTAACTTCCGGCGCATCCGATCCCTGGTAGACAGATGACTGGGTATGCGACCCCGGGGCGCGGACGGCGGCACTCTGCCGTGGCGGGTCTGCTCCGGCGCGATGAACGGGTCCACGCACAGCCCGTAGAGACCTTCAACCGCCTGCGCCGAGTAGTAACCGGCGTCGGCGGATACCTCTTTGGGCACTGCGCCGACGTTGCTGATCGCCTCCTCCACCATCGCCACCGCCTGCTGCTTGTCCGAAGTCCTGTTGGTGGCGTGAGCCGCCACGATCACCTGATGGGCACTGTCCACCACCGCTTGACAGTTGTAAGCTTGCACAAAGTCCCGCCCGCCCGGCGCCGGCATGATGCGCGACTCAGGATCGGTGAAGTTGCGCTGGGCTTTGTCGTCGGGCACCCCGGAATGCTCCTTGCCCTCGGCCTGCTCCGCCGCCGCCTGAGCTTCAGCTTCTAACGCCGCCATCGCCTCCCGTATCTTCTCCAACCGCCCCTCCCGAAAGGCCAACTCCTGCGGCAACTCATCTCCGCGCTTACCTTGTCCGTACCGAAGGTCCTCCTCGTCATCAACCTCCTGGGCACGCCGCAGCAACTCCTCCACCTCCGCCGATAACTGCGCTTCCTTCCCTTTCATCCGACCGTAACTCATCGCCTTGTGCCTGGATGCGTTGGCCCTCACCTTGGTACCGTCCAACGCCACGTGACCCAGTTTCACCAGCCCCGCCTGCCCGCACAACGCCAATACCCGCAAGAACAGGCCTGACAGCGCATCCAGATTGTCCTTGCGAAAGTCCGAGATGGTGCGGAAATCCGGCATGTTGTTCGCCGCCAACACCCGGAACGCTATGTCCTCGTGCAGCCGCTGGGCAATCCGCCGTGAGGACGCCACCCCGACGCAGTAGCCGTAGAGCAGCACCTTGACCATCATCCGTGGATGATATGGTGGCCCACCTCTGCTCTCACGCTCGTAGCGGGCAGTGATCTCAGACAACTCCAACTCGTCCACGACGTCTGAGATAAAGTACGCCAGATGGTCATCCGGCAACCACTCCCGCATTGCAGCAGGCAACAGCATCTGCTGGTCTGGATCATAGGCACGGTAGGTCTTGCTCATCGCAGGCTCCACTCTACTGAATTGAGCTTATTATACATCCAAATCACTCAACTACCGCGTTTCTCGGACGGGCTGCTAGAGATGTCACTTGGCATACCATTCGATGATATAGTCAAAGAACGACTGCAAGTTGACTCTGATTTTCGCAAGGAATCTTTGAAAGGTGCAATCGAGTGCCTGGATGCCGGGGAATTTAGAATTGCTGAGAAAATGCTGCGCCTCCAAGTCGAAGCCACTATCGGCTACGAAAAGCTTGGCGAGCTTATGAACAAGGCACCTGAAAATATCAGGGACATGCTCCATCCGAACTTCGACACCAGCGTGGATGAACTCTTCGAGATAATCGGGCATATCCGCAAGCATGAGGGCGTTCGCCTTGAGGTGAAAGCCCACTCCGAAGAAACTGCCGTTACGCAATCCGCTTAACGGAATCAAAAGGTGGCGCAACGATATGAACCTTTACATACTCAGGCACGGCATCGCTGCCGACCGAAGCAGCAAGTACCCCGACGACAATCTGCGCCCTCTCACTCGCAAGGGCATCAACAGGATGCGTCGGGAAGCGAAGGGGATGAGCGCAATCGGCATCGCGCCGGACCTGATAATCAGCAGCACCTTGGTTCGCGCCGTTCAGACTGCGGAGATAGTGCAGCAGGGGTTGAGCGCGCCGCCGCAGATGATTACCACGCACGCGCTCGTTCCGGAGGCGCACCCGTCTCAGATCTTGCAGGAACTTGCGGCAAGCCATTCATCTTTGAGCAGCGTGATGGTCGTCGGGCATGAGCCGCATATGAGCAGCCTTGTCTCATACATCCTGACGGGGAAACTCTCGTGGCTTATTGACCTCAAGAAGGGGGCACTCTGCAGCATTGACCTGTCGCCTTCAGGACGTGGGCAGCTACTATGGGCACTGGCGCCCAGGCAACTCAGGGCGCTTGCATAGTAACTCACTGCTCCGCCCCTTGACATAGCTGCGCGTGAAATACAGGATAAGGACAAACTACCCATCCCTGAATTATGTCAAAGGAGGATGAAATGGCAGCATCACTAGCCTACACCGTGCGCAGCTACAGCACGGGCACTCTGGGGCGCGCAATATGCAACTCGCGCAACCATCACTGGGTCGCAGATGACTCAGGCGGCGAGGAGCTTGGCGCGGGTGAGTTCTTCCTGTCCGGACTATCGGCGTGCGCGGTGAATATGATCGAGCGCGTCGCCAGGGAGGAAGAAAGACCTCTCGACTGGATGGATGTGAGCGTGGAAGCATACCGTGACACGGACGCGCCGGTTGGCGACCGCTCCCTCTACGAGGATATCAAAGTCCACTTCCAGATGTGGGGTGTCAGTGGCGAAGACGGCGAGTCTCTGGTAGACACATGGAAACGCCGTTGACCGATCTACGGCACGGTTGCGGTCGCAACCCCACACACATCGGTCACCGCGGAGTTCTCGGCGGAGGCGCACCAGAGGTAGTTGGTAAAGATTGTAAGCAGCGCCTCTGGTTCGGCTGATGCTGAATTTGATGGTAGATGCCTCGCGTGTTTGCGAGAAACTTGAATGAACGGCGCTCGATACGGGCGCCGTTCGCTTTAAGGAAGACGGGGCCTCTAGAGGGACAGCGACGCAGCGGGATTTATTGAAGAACCAGTACTTAGTTCAATTGTATGGACGCATTAGTTCTGATAGAATTGCCTAAGTGGACAATTCAGACAGGGGGGGTAAATGCCATTCGAGAGAGGCCCCTATCTTTCGGTAGCCGCGTTCTGCGAACAGGTTATAGAGGACAAATCCGGCGTGCTATCCCTGATTCGTATCGTGGATAGATTAAATATTACCGTACAAGGCCCGGACGCACCTACAGAAATGCCGCCTTCAAACTTTGACTGGACATTAGTCTTGACATTGAAATCAGGAGTTGCACGAGGTTCAGTTGAGGTCAAGATCGTACCCGAATTACCATCAGGAGTGACGATGCAGCCCTCGATACAGAGTGTCCATCTTGAGGGTGGGAACCGCGGGGCCAATCTGATATCGAAATTTAATACGCTCCTGACGATGCCAGGCGTGTACTGGTTCAAGATTTATGTCGACGACGAGTTTCTCACTCAGATACCGTTGGAGGTAATATACTCTAGGTTTGTACCTTCGACGGGCTAGTTATGAAAGCCGTAATGGGTTGTACCAAGCTGTTGGACGAAGACGATGCCACAACTACTTGGGACTTGGGAACAACATATCTTGAACGCGTTACTCTGGCGACGAAATCCGATGCTTCCTGCAGCAGCTCCTCTTCCTCTCGGATGCCTTCAAGCACTTCAATGGCAAGCAACTCAAATGAGCCCAAAACCTGTTGACTCTCGTCGTCCAGATTTCCCTCGTCCCAGTTCACTCCGGCCAGCCATTCGTATAAGTCACCTATCGTTTTCCAGCCGGAAAGGTACGCTGCCAGAATTTCGGACAGTTCCCTCTTTAGTTCATTATCCATTTCTGAATCCCTTTCCGTTGGGGCGTTTATATGGCTAGAGTTCCGACTCGAAAAGTATCCCAAGAACACTTAGATGCTCTGTTTGAAGAACTCGACATATGGAGGCAGGTCCGGGAAGGTATCCTGACCAGCGAGCCGATCGAAAGAACAATTGCTCCATCCAGATCGTACCCGAACTCCACATCCCAAATTGTAAAACACCTAGATTCCAGCGGTATTCACCTTGTTACTACTCATCGCATTATAGACAATTCAACCGGAGACGTTCATCATTGGCACGGCAAGGATATCCTAGTAGATACCGTACGCCTCGTTGTTGTAAGTGAACCATAGTCGTTGGTCTGCGTAGTGAGCAAGGTTATGATATTTACATGATATCAATAAATCAAACTTGCCGAGCATCGGATTTCACGAACCAGAAGTGGAAGTCCGCGCCGATGCAGCTCGCGCCGCCCATCTTTCGCCTGCCGATGTTGTTCACGCTGATGAGGCGGCTGTCGTCCACCCCGCCGCCCCAGGTCGGATCTGTGTTGGCTGTTGCTTCTATGCTTTGTGCGCCCGTCGGCTCCAGGAATGCGTCAAGCGTCTCGGTTGCCTGTCGAGCGTCAGCGGTGGAGACGAGCACTTCCACGCGCAGGCTACCCCTGATAGCGCCACCGCCAAAGGTTCCCACCGAGTCGCGCGACTCCAGATGCACGATTGCTGCCGGGAACTCGTGCAGGCTGTCGGGCGTGTAGTCGAAGACCCGCAGTCCGTCGATGCCGGAGAGCGCGGCTGCCAGGCCTTTCTTTGCTTCGCTGATTTCATTTGCCATTGAGTGTTCCTCGCGTAGTTGTTGGTTCATTGCCTGCTGATTCAAGGTTTGGCAGGGAGTCAGAAGACGCCGAGCGCCGGCTTGCGGTACGGGCATAGCAACAGACCTATGTCGGAGTCCATGCCTATCTCGCCTGCCTGCCAGTCGTCCACGCCGCCGAGTGCGCCGCGCCACATGCGCGCGGCAAGCAGCAGAGCCGCTTCCGAGACGGGCGGTGGGTAATCGTAGATGGCTATGGAGCTGTCCTTGTTGACTGCGCCCGCCGTAGTGCCGTTGACGCCGCGCTCCACCATCAGCGTCCCGCTATCGCTTGCTCGCACATAGACCTGCTCGTCGCCTATCAGAAGCGTATGCCCGGCGGCAATCTCAGTCCGATCCTGCTGCGATGCGGACACCGTGAGCGTCGTGGCGTCCGCATCGGCTGCCGCGTTGACGACCTGCGATGCGCGCCGAAGGTGCTGCCACCAGCCCCATACGCCGCTCACCTCCACATTGCCGCGACCGGGCGGAAAGCATGATCGGCCGCCCGTACCTGTCGCAAGCAGCCGAGTGTACGGGCGCGAGATCGGATTGCCCACCGAAGCGGGATCGGCGTTGAAGGGCAGCAAATTGTAGTCGTCTGCGTCCCAGACCGTGGCGGGCGCGCCGTAGCCGCTGTCGCCGTAGCCGCTGCCATAGGTGCGAACGCCATCGCTGTCCACGCTGACCAGGTCCGGCACGCCGAGAGTCGCCTCGTCGCTGCCGTCGAAGCGCAGCGTTGCCCTTCGCGCGAAGAAGTGTCGATTGCACCAGCGGTCTATGACGCTGCTCGCGGCCTCTGCCAGTCTGAGCAGCCTGTCGTCGTTCGCCGTCCCTGCGATGTTCAGCGCCGATGCGCCCTTGAGCGCGTCCAGTGTTATGTATGAGTGTGTCATTCAAAAGTCCTTCAGTTTTCCAGTGTGTCAGTCCATCGGTGGTTTGGTTGGTCAGCCGGTCAGATTAGGTTGTGTGGACATTTCCCATTTGTCCCCTGTCATTCCGAGTGAAGCGAGGAATCTGAAGTCTGTGAATGACGTATATGCAACGCCTTTAGATTCTTCACTCCGCTCCGCTCCGTTCAGAATGACAGAATAAATCTACTTTTCAGGTCCAAAATGCTTTGTGTATCAAATATCAACAGAACCTAGTCTTCACAATCTGAATGACTTACTGACCGACTAAAAGACTAATAAACTCTTACGCCATTGTGATGTTGTATTGCAGGGCGGTGTGAGTTGCGGAGCTGCGCGTGCCGCTGCGCTCGGCGAGGGCGTGGCGGAAACTGACGGTTACGACTGTCTGACGCTTCTGCGTGTCGCAGTCAACGTCGATCATCAGTTGACGGCGGAAGCCCTGCGCCCACTGCGTGCGGTTCACCAGCAGCAAGCGCCCCTTCGTGTTCGAGGATGCGCCGTCCGTAATCTTTCCGTCCGCGTCCGCCAGGGGCATCTGCTCTGAGACGATGACGGGTATGCCCTCGACCGCGCCCAGCATTCCGGTGAGCAGCGTTGCGTTCGGTCCGAGCTTGTCCATCGTCCTGAACTGCGATATGGACTGCGCGCGGATGAAGGTGTTCACATCCATAATCCATGCAAGCTGCGAGGGTCTTGCGCCATACTTTCCAAGCTTCACCCGCAGCTCGTTGAACATATCGTCCGATACTGCGGCGTTGTGGTTGTTCGCCTGCGAAGTGTTATCCACAAGCGGAAGGTGCAGCATGCCGTCATACCCCAGGAGCCAGTGCGCCTTACCCGCCGTGCTCGCCGTGATGCTCGCGCCGTCCGCGTTGATGTTGTTCGTCCCGCTCTTGTCGGCGTTCAGGATGATGTCGTCCAGCACTTCGGCAACATTGCGGACAAGGCCCGCGCGGATCTCCGGCAGCATGGCGATGACGCCGTCCTCTTCCAGCGTGAAGCTGTATGGCACCTGCCCGACCAGTTCGTATGCCGTCAGCGTGGTTCTGCCTGTGGCAAGCGCGGTGTCCGAGGTGGTGGTGTTCTCCGTGCCGGGGAAGAAGTTCACATCTCCAAGCTGGCGCGGCACCTCGAACGGGTTGGAGGGCATCGGGAAGGTGGGGACGATTGGCGCGACCAGTGTTTGCAGGTTCACATCCTGCCAGAGTTCGCGCGCCTCCAGAGTCGCCACCAGTTCGTCACCGGCGCCCGCCGTAGTGCTGTCCATCGCTGCGCGCGTCATCGCGCCCAGCAGTTGGCGGCTGAAGCCCTGGAACTGTCCCGTGTCCTTGGAGTCCACGCGAAACCAGCGTTCGAGCCGCCGCTCCGCCGCGGAGTGAGATGCCTGTATGTCGGCGGGGCTGATGCTCGCAGTGAGCAGGCGCTTCGCTTCCTCGGCGCGGTCGATCCACGCGGGACCAAAGCCCTCGCGCCGCTGCGAGTGCGCGAAGCGGCGCACCAACGCAAGGTCGAGGATGTCCATGCCGGCGTATGCGCCCGAGGGCACTGTGGGCAGCGCGGCCTCCTGTGCGTAGCTGCTCAGGGCATTGCGCCGCACGCTGCGCTCGCGTTCTGCGGCGGCGTTCACACCCTGCTTGATGCGCTCCGTCTCCTCACGCAGCAGGCCGACTTCGCGGCTGACAGGCTCGAACCGCTCTCGCACGAACGAATTGATGTCTGCGAGGTCTTTCTTGATTGCATCTATGTCGGTAGTTGTCATTACGGTAGTCCTTTCTTGGGTTGTCTGATTTTCATGGCCTGCTTTTCATGAATTGAGAGGATGCAAAGGGTCAGGGTGGAGGGATAGCGGTGAGCGACTGCTTGAGCTGAGCGGTCAGAGTGCGGATTTCGGCGAGGGCTGTGGTGTCAGGCTGCTCGTCGAGCATCAAATCCAGCATGCGGCGGTGAGACTCGCGCAGGGCGTCGGGGTCGGCGGGCACGAAGACGATAGACCACTCCAGCAGTTCAGCGCGGATGTCGCGTATGCCGCCGCCATGCGCGGGCCGGGTTTCAAGCGGCAGCCAACTTATGGACGCGGCTTGCAGGAAGCCCTTGTCCCAGGCGTTGCGGATGCGCTGCGCGAAGGGATCGTCTTCGAGGAACTCGAACTCGGCGACGATTCCGCCGTTCGGCGTGCGGTTGATACTCAATGTTCTGCCGATAGGCAGCCCGCCCGACGGCGAGCGTCCTGTCGAGTCGTGCGCCCACATCACGACGGGATTGCGGCGGTAGTTGTCGAACCGCAAGCCGGCGAGGTCAATCTCAGGGGAAGTGCGCGCCCTGTCGCTCGCGGCGATGGTAACGCTGCGCCGCTTCGTGTCCACCGCGCCGCGCCGCACGATGTCCATGCTCATCGACCGAATTTTTCTGTCTTGCCTGTCTTGCCTGTCCGAGTAGTCCGAATGCTCCATAACGGCAAAAGCCCCCGATGCGCAGGACCGTCTTCGGCCACGAAATCGGGGGCTTCTTCGCCCTCTGCGTAAGGCTCCGTCTCGGAGCAGCTATTCAGTATGCAAGAAAACTAGCACGAATGTTTGGTGTCTGTCAAGTGTATTTCTTCAGCAGTTCCGCTACTCCTGTAATAGCGACACCGTGTAGGAGCCGGTGTTGCCCTTACTCTCGTACACGTTTCCTACTTCCACGTAGTATGTGCCGGGACTGTACGACAGTACCGCAGACTCGACCGGCCCTGACTCGAATTGCTTGAAGACTCCATTCGTGCCGTTCCATATGTTCCAGATGCCAACGCCCGACGGCCCATCGCTGACTAACCCCCAATCCACCGAGGGGGGCGTGTGAGAGGCCTCCTGAAGAAGCAAAAGGGTGCACCTCTGAATCTGAGATAATGGTTTTACAACACAAAACCTGTCACAGAAAAGGAGCACCCAACAGATGCTACCACGTAACCACCCTGACCGCATCCAAATCGCCTTCGACGATCCCCGCCTGGTAGCCAATGCCGGGCTGATCCTGCCGGTCACCCTGGCCGGGCGTCTGGGTCTGAGCCAACTCGTCGACAACCACGTTGACCTGGGCGACGCCCCGGGGCGGGCCAACACCGGGGACAAGATACTGACCCTGGTGGCGTCGGCTCTGGTCGGTGGCGACTGCATTGACGATGCCGACGTGTTGCGGGCGGGCAGGACCTCCTCGGTACTGGGTTGTGTGGTCAAGGCTCCATCCACGCTGGGGACATTCCTACGCAGTTTCCGCTGGGGACATGTGCGACAGTTGGACCGGGTGAGCCGAGAGTTTCTGGCGCGTGCCTGGGACGCCGGGGCAGGCCCCGAGGACTCGCCTCTGACGATCGACATAGACTCGACGGTCTGCGAGACCTATGGACTGGCAAAGGAGGGAGCGCGCCATCACAACTACACCGGCCAGCGGGGCTATCATCCGCTGCTGGCCGTTGCCTCAGGAACCGGCGACGTGCTGATGGCACGACTGCGCAAGGGCCGAGCCAACACCGCCCGGGGCGCAGCCAACTTCCTGCGGGAGACGGTGGCGCGAGTGCGCTACGCCGGAGCCACGGGAGCGCTCACGGTGCGGGCCGACAGCGGCTTCTATGCCCACACCATCGTTGCCGTCTGTCGCAAGATGGATGTCCGCTTCTCCATCACCGTCCGACAGCACCCCCGACTGCGCAATCTCATCGAGGCCATACCAGAGACGGACTGGACACCCATACCCTACTGGATGGACGGCACAGCCGATGTGGCCGAGACCATTTACACTCCCTTCGAGAGCAAGCCCGACGCCGCACCAGTGCGACTCATCGTCCGCAGAGTGAAGCCCACGCCCGGCTCTCAACTGGCGCTCTTCACCAACTACAGCTATCACGGTTTCATCACGGACCGAGAGGGCGACACCCTCCAACTGGAGGCCGACCATCGCCGCCACGCCGAGGTGGAGAACGCCATCCGCGACCTGAAGTACGGCGTAGGACTGAACCATCTGCCCTCAGGGCGCTTCGCAGCCAACGCCGCCTGGTTGGCCGTGCAGGTGATGGCTCACAATCTGGCTCGCTGGACCTCCCGCATCGGACTGGAAGAACGAGCCTCCACCACCAAGACCTTGCGCAGACGATTCTTCTCCCTCGCCGGACGGCTTACACGCTCGGCACGCCGTCTCACCCTGCATCTTCCCCAGCGCTGGCCCTGGGAAACACAGTTCGGCCGCGCTCTGGCCAGACTGCGAACCATTCCGTTACCGAGCTGACAGCTGACGGCAGCGGCGACGACTGCCCACCATACACTCCATAACCCATCTCATCCCCAGACTCGCGCCGGACCGGACCGTGAGTATCCCCTGCTGCTCACCGATTCGTCAACTTCACCCACAATCGCCACTGTGGGCCTCCATTGGCGTTCAACATCACGACCGGGGACCTTCAGAACGCTCCAGCGTCGGCATCATACCCGCACCGCCACCTTGCCGCGTCCTTCACCCACGCTCCGGCAGAGATACCATGACTCTTCGGTGGATTCGGGCTAACACCTTGTAAGTACCCTCTTCAGATATGCGGAACTCGAACACATCACGGTCATCCAATGACTCAAGTCCAAAGACGGGTATCGAAGGGTCATCGATTACCCAGTGCCAGGGTTTCAGCCCCGGATGGTTTGGTGGGACGTCGCTGTCGATTCTGGCCGAGATGGACTTGCCCGGAAGCAGCACTACACCCGGCTCTGTGCCGTAGTCGTCGGCATGGTCATCCACGCGCACCGACACTTCGTAGAATCCAAGGCCGGAGCGGAATTCATCTCCTCCACCCACCGCAAAATAGTATGTCCCATCCTCATCGGGCGTGAAGAAGGCGCGCGCGAAGTTCGCCATGAATCCACCCTCGTCCTGCTCTCCCAGGACCTGCTCACCGTCTTCGTCCACTACCTCCAGGATACTGGGGTCTATCAGATGCCCATCAACATAATTCAGATGTCCACCAAACCATGTGTCTGCCCCCTCGGCGAACTCCATCTGGTTCCTCAGCTCGATTATGTAGTGCTCGCCGCGCTCTGCCTCGAAACTGAACCAGTCCCTGCCTTCATCATCCTCCGTGAGTTCGCCATTGATAGCCCCAATCAGCCCGGTCTCGATGCTCTCGGATCTGACGACCCACAGGTCAGGCTCAGGATCGGGAGGCGTAATGGTGTTGTCGGGGGGAACCGTCGGTACCTCTTCATCCTCTTCTGGCGATACCAGCACAACAACGTGGTCAGAGTCGTCATCGAGGCCGTGGAAGATCCGGTTTATCCTTCCGCCGGGAGCGCGCGCAGCCCACAGACCGCCGTTCCTGTTGTTCACGTTGTAATACATACCGGTGCCGGGGCCTCCACCCTCAACGCTTATGCCGTCTGCGTCAGCATCGTCCTCCGTCACCGTGTAACCGAAGACCAGCTTGTCGCTGCCGTCTCCACTCAGAAGCGTTGCGACTCTGCGGTTCTCTCCCACCTGTATGTACAGACCGGCGTAGTCGGCACGCTCTCCGGTGTCTGGGTTCAACGTGGTCACGGTACCCGTGAAGTGCGCCGTGATCTCAATGACATCACCCGCGCCATACGCCACGACTTCATCTCCGGACGCAGTAGTGATCTCCCCCGGCTCGGAAGTGATCTCAAGATCGTAGATGCCAACACCATCGTCGTCCGAGATCGTTATGATGCACTCACGCTCATCTACTTTGTTCCCTTTGTCAACCGAATTGTTGAACTGGACCTTGAAAGTTTCGTCGATCTCCGGATAATTGTCGTCCAGAGTGTTGAAGTTGCGTCCCATCACGCCCGACTCGGACTGCGATCCGTTGCTCGCCTGCCCCTCGGCATAGAGATGTTCGTAGTCCGTCTCGTCTGCCGTGATCGCGTCCGTGTACCAGAACACCCGCATGGTTGGGTGCGGCCAGTCGGAATCGTGCTTCTTGCGCACTTCCAGCCGGAAGTCTTCTCCTTCTTCCACAAGCGTCTCAACGCACTTGATCTTCAGCCACGGCTCGTTCCCCCGCATAGGCGCCGCGTACGCCACATGACTCGGCGCAAAGAGGGGACCACCAATCAATATCGCCAGCGAAATTGCCGCCATCAGCCCCATCACCGCGAGCAGTCCAATTCTCCATCCTTTAGAAATCTCTGTCCTCCCAAGAATTATCTTTGTCGCATTCATCCCGTAGCCCTCCTTCTGCCTTCCAGAATCTGCTGACACCCAACTTACTCATCAGCGACTCGGGCAAACCTCACTTGGTAGATATATATGGACTTATGGAGCTCCCAACTCCAATATAACATATATTATACTTTATGTATAGGGTTCTATATATAACCATAATCGCTCTGGTCATTGACGGTAGAATCAATGAATGCGCGCAGGAAGGCAGCGTCCGTGGATAGTTCGCGACCTCCGTTCATGAGATGACGAAGGGGAAACGGCGATGGTAACGCTGCGCCGCTTCGTGTCCATCGCGCCGCACCGCACGATATCCATGCTCATCGACCGAACGCGTGCCTCGACATTCCTGGATGGGAAGAAATCTCCGCCTTCAGGCGTACCCATATCCTCCATAAAAGAAAGAACCCCCGATGCGCGGGACCGTCTTCGGCCACGAAATCGGGGGCTTCTTCGCCCTCAGCGGAAGGCTCCGTCACGGAGCAATTATTCAACTATGCATAAAATTGGCACGGATGTCTGGCACTTGTCAAGAGTTATCTTGGGGTCTCTCAACTCTGAGCGGTTTCATTTCAATCCTGCCATCTTCGAGAGGATGTATGGCTATTTGTTCGTTCCATGGAAAGCCACGCCCATCTCTTACAATTCGAGTATTGCAGACTGGAATGTCTCCAGGCCTATTCCGCAAGAGCCATTTGGCCAAGGCGCCGCCGCCTGCAATCACACCAAGCCATGTCGGGTCTGGGCTCATTCTGCCAACTCGACAACGGGTTCTTCAAAATAATAGAAGTTCAAAGTACCGTCTTCCGATTTTATGACAGCCATGTTGTGGTCAAGAAATCTGAACGGATATGGAATGCCCGGTGTCATGAATTGTGGATTGAAGAATACAGATTCGCCCTCATAAGTCACGGGCACCTCAGGAGCCGTTGCGTTAGGAACTCCAATAAGCGTCACAGCACCATGTGAATAGTACCAATGATCGGCGCGTTGGGCGGAAGCCATACCTTGGCTTCGGCCAGATACGGCTTCCAAATCTTCACGGGTGCCGTTGGTCTGAGATACGAATGAACTGAGTACCATGTTGTTGTGTCGACTCCACTATTCACTGCTTGCGATATACGTGTTGTGTCTCACCCACACCAAAGGGTCACCATCAGGTGTGTATGCCGGATTGCCTTCAGTGTCCAGAACCCGCAGTATCTTAATGGCAGATGTCTTCAGTCGAACGCGACCACCGTCCAGCAACTTATACTCGTTCCATTGCTCAGCCTGAATTTCAAAATCCAACTCAAGCGCGTCACGTTCTTCGCCACTTTCGAGCCGCACCTTAGTAATGCGCGCCGCAGTAAGCTCCTTGTTTACCGACAGAGTAGAAACATATGGTAATCTATGCCGATAATTTGTCAAGTTAGATCCATACTACAATACTAGAACATCCTACAGTTTCGCGCATTCTAGGTCATACCTGCCCGCCATAACTCCGCAGGGTTGAAATGGCACTATGCTGACATTACACTCTCGCCCAATCTGCTGATCTCCCCCTAGGCGCGTTCTGACTCTTTGAAACCGCTGTTACCGCTTTCTTTCCGGTACTCAATTAATAACTGAAAAACCACAGGGTCCTACTATTGAAGCCTAATTGGCATGGCCTAATTGGCATGATTTATATCGGCATCGCGGCGCAGAGGTTGCGGTTGCCCGCGACTGGAGGATGATAGTATGAAACTCACGAAGCTATCGTTTAGACTTATGGGAATTGCGCTCGTTGCGCTGTTCATAGCGGCGTGCAGAGGTGCGGCTCCACAGGCTCCGGCCCAGGCGCCATAGCAGGCAGCGCCCGCCCCCGCTCCGACAGCAGCACCGGCACAACCGGCAGCTGCGCCGGCGATGGCTCCGGCAGCGGTCCCGACCGTAGCAATCGCGGCAGTAGCCCAGGAACGCCGACCTGGCCCCACTCCTACCGGACAGCAGGCGATACCGGGCGGCACCCTCATCCCTCTGGCGGGCTTCGACCTGGGGCACACCGACCCGCACCGCAACACCTCGGTCGCGGAACTGTCGTACATGGCACACATCTTCCCGGGCATCCTGCAGTACAACACGACCACATGGGTTGACATCGCTCCCGACCTCGCCACCTCGTGGGAGGTGGATTCCACAGGCAAGGTGTACACCTTCAAGGTGCGAGAGGGCGTGACATACAGCGACGGTTCTCCCGTCTCCGCTGAGGACATGTCCTATGCGCTCAACCGCATGATAGAGCGTCCCAACGACATCGCTATGCCGCGTTCCGGCTGCATACGCGGCTTCATGGAGAACGCGCAGGCGATTGACCCCGCCAATCTGCAAGTCAACCTGAAGGACCCGTCGGTCGGCTTCCTTGGATGCGTAGCTTCCCCATGGATTTCCATTCCGCCGAAGTTCATCCTGGAAGAACTTGACAGCGGCGGCGACCCCGGACGCGAACCGGAGCTCGATGAGATCATAGGCGCGGGGCCGTTCATCCTGAAGGACTACCAGCGCGGCATTTCCTTCGAGGTGGAGCGCAACGAGCGGTACTACGACCAGCCATTCCCATATCTCGACGGCGTGCACCATGTCATCGTCACCGACCCGAGCTCGCGAGTTGCGGCGTTCCGCACAGGGCACGTACACAAGGAAGCCGTCTTCCCCGGATTCGGCGCTGACGACGACCTTGCCATCCGCGAGCAGATGGGAGACCAGTTGTTTGTCAGCGAGTCGGTGGGCTTCGGTGTCGGCGGCATTCACATCAATCTGCGCAACGCGCCCTTCGACGATGTGCGCGTGCGTAAGGCATTGCAGCTTGCCGTTGACCGCGAGGCGATGATTGAGCTGATCCACCCGTCGGGCGGCGAGGTGCAGTGCTACTACCCCTGCATCTTCGATTGGATCTACTCGATCGAGGACTACATGCAGCTGCCGGGCTTCCGCTTCGACAAGCACGCTGAGGATGTCGAGGAGGCAAAGCGCCTGCTCGCGGAGGCGGGTTACCCCGACGGCTTCGAGGCGACCATAACCTTCCGCAAGGTCGGGCCGTACCCCGACTACTCGGCGATAGTCGCGCAGCATTGGAAGGACATCGGCGTTGACCTCACACTCATGGCGGCTATGGGGCCATCGCTGACCACCGTGATAATCGCCATCACGACGGTGCGCTCCGTGGCGCTCAGCGTCAAGGCGAGCCAGTACTCGGAGGCCGCGCGCGCCATCGGCGCAAGCGACTGGCGCATCATGCTCCACCACATAACGCCCAACTGCATGGCGCCCGTCATCGTGGTGGGGTCGGCTGTGCTGGGTGGCGCGATTGTTACAGAAGCAAGCCTGAGCTTCCTCGGACTTGGGGTGCCGCCCAATATCCCCACATGGGGCAACATGCTGGGACAGTCGCAGGAACGCTACATCGCGGCGGGCCCGTGGACGAGTGTCTTCTCCGGCCTGGCGCTTACCATCACCGCGCTCGGCATCAACCTGTTAGGCGACGCCCTCCGCGACATCCTCGACCCAAGACTCAGGGGCAGCAGGTAAGCTGAATTCGCCGTCATTCCAGCGAGAGCCACGCTATCGGTATTTCTGAGCTCCAGCATCTTTTACTAGCCAGACTCAATACTAATATTGGTTAAATATTTACGCATGCCAAATATTGAAATGTCCATGATATACTGAGTCGGCATTCACTAGAGACATGGCAAATCCGAAATTGAGCAATGCTTTCTTACTCAGTTCCGACGGCAACTCGGGAAAGGACAATATGGCCGACATAGATAAACGCTCTGACGATTTGGTAGATCCAGACCCTTTTCTCTTTGGCACTGCGTTGCTAGGTATGATTTTTGCTGGCGTATCGTACCTTGATAGCAGGCGGCAAACGAGCTTGATGGAACTTCAATTGATGAGAGAGGACGACCGTTATCGACGCAGGTTCAGGCAGAAGTATTTTGCTTCTGAAAGAGCACTTTTTCAGGCAAGAGAAGTCACCGACCAATTTGAAAGCCGAATGATAGAGAATGACTTTGCAGATTCTGTTTTTGCCTATGGCGAAAGGCGGCTATTCGTATCACGCGATCAAGTAAGGGGGTTGCGGGGACTCGTTCGTCGTATTCATTCTGTAGCCGATAGCATGTCCATGTGCCTAGATGAGTTGAGCGAGTTTTTGGGACCTGAGCATCAGCGTAACATTGACAGGATACACGAAAGAGTTCGAGAACAGCAGCGACCTCACACCTATGACGCATTAGTGTTATTAGCGAATGATGCCATAGACCTATATGCGGAGCTGCTAGATGACATCAACGAACAAGAACAGTTTTCGAACAGAATGGTCGGTCCACAAGTCCAGCGCCGAAGCGGGAGATGAAATCACTCCTAATTTTCAAAAACGACATTAGGCTGGGGAACGGTGAATTGTCAAAAGGTTGGCATGCAGTTACTTCCGTTGTATTTTCTCTCTTGCGTTCAGCACCAGACTCGCATCAGATGTTGAACTGCGGGTCATCGTAGTTGTCGAGCTTGTTGTATATCTGAATGCGCCACCGCTGCGGGTCAACCACCAGCAGTCTCGACTTCACAGGGTCGAAGTCCACCGCCATCGGCAGCGCGAACCGCCACTCCGGTTCAAGGCTATACACCCGCCGCCGCGCCTTATAGACATCAGGGTTGCTCAGCACATACTCGTGCTGCCACTTGGACAGCTCCTGCGCGTCGCCCGTGAATGTCGTGATGTAGTTCGTGTCCGCGTCGTACACCTGAACCCTGTTGTTCACCCAGTCGCACACATAGATGTCGCCGTCCGGGTCAACCGCTACATCGGTGGGATGGTCGAACTGCGCCTCGCCGTTGCCATATTCGCCAAGGCTGAAGACAAACTCGCCGTCCGCATCGAACTTCTGGATGCGATTGTTCTTGTGGTCGGCGACATAGACGCAGCCGTCAGAGTCAGTGGTTATGCCCCAGGGCGAGTTGAACTCCCCGTCGCCATCGCCGGCCCGCCCGAATACGTTGGACGGCTTGCCGAACTTGTCCAGCTTCTGGATGCGGTGGTTGAGCGTGTCCGACACATACACATCGTCGTTGTTGTCGATCACGATTCCCGAAGGCCTGTTGAACTGCCCAAGTCCGGATCCGGACTCGCCGAACGTGCGAATGAACTCGCCATCGCGGTCGAAGACGGATACGCGGTTCAGCCACTCGTCGGCTACATACACATTCTCGTCGCTGTCAACCGCCACACCCGCGGGCCACATGAACTCACCGCTGCCATCGCCTCGCTCGCCGAAGCGCGTAATCAGCTCCTCGTCGCCAGGAGTCGAGCCTATGGTGAGCCTTACGATCTCACCGCCGTTCTGACGCCTTACGACCGTGAAGACATTGTCATCGTGGCCGACCGTGAGCGTCAGAAGACCGGTTATCTGCCGACCTCCCACCACATGGCTGTAGTCGTACACTCTGTCGGCAACTATTCTGGTCAGCATTGTTGTTCCCCTCCGGTAAAGACGCGGTTAGTCAATAGAATACGCTTTTAAGCAGCCAACTAGCTTTGAGTTTCGTCCGCCCGCAATGGTCTAATCTCAAGCTTGCCGTCAGGCAGCGGGTGTATCGCTATACGCTCATCCCAAGGAAAGCCACGCCCGCCCCTTACAATCCTTGTGGTGCAGACTTCTATGTCTGCCATATTGTCCCGTGTAATCCGTCTGAATCTGAAACCGCTGCCCAGGAAGGACAGGTCGATTTCCCAACCCGATCCATCGTCGGTCATTCCGCCTCCTCATCCTCATCGGAATCAGGAAAATAATACAAGTCAATGTTCCCGTCCTCAGCCTTCACCGCTACCATGTACTTGTCCAAGAATCTGAACACCTGCGGAACGCCCATCGTCATGAACTTCGGGTCAACGATTACGGATTCGCCTTTGTGTGTTACGGCGTCCTCATCCTGAGCGACAAATTCAAGCTCAAGCACATCGCGCTCTTCACCATTTTCGAGTCGTATCTTGGTTGCCCGCATAACGATACACTCCTTTTAGTAGAGTCGCCTACGCAAACATGTACTCGCGCGTTGAGACGATAAGCTGAAGTATCTCCGCTATTTCCTGAGCGGACTCGGCATCACTCTTGCCGTTGCCGCCGCAGACGCTTTTCTGCTCGGCATGCGCGACAAGCTCCGCCCTCGTGCCCTCGTTGAATTGTAGGGGGCCCATCAGGTCGAGACAGGCGTCCACGAGCGACTCAGGCGATGCTGCCTGTTCCTGCACACTCTCGACTATCTTGCGTATGCCGGGACGATGCGTCTCATTGACCGTGTCGGCGACGAAGTTAGTCCGCTTCATCAGCGCGCCGCTGTTTATCCACTCCACGCCGGAGTGCCAACCCTCGACGCTGGGCGGATTGAGAAGCTCCTGCCCCATGTAGGTGATGTTGTTCGCCCAGTCGAATATCTCGGGCGTGGGAAGTCCGGCATGGCCTGCCATCCGCAGCGTGCTGATGACCACCTCGGTCGGGTTCTTCACCTTGCGGAACTGCGCTTCCTTGAAGAAGTCCGAGTTGAACAGCATCCGCAGCACGGCGCGTATGTCGTAGTCCGTTTCCATCAGGGCATTAGAGAGGAAATCGATTGCTTCCGGATCACGCGGAGGCGTTACGGGCCAGGCAGGCACCTGCACCTCGTCCGCCACGAAGAAGCTGTACATGTGGCGGGCTACGAAGCGCGCCGTCGCCGGCTGCTTCAGGATGATGTCGATAATGTCCTCGCCGTTGAAGTTGCCCGTCTCGCCGAGGAAGGTCTTGTCGCCGTTGTCGTGGTCATCTTCCTTGTATTCGAAGTACCAGTCCCACCTGCCCATGTGGAAGCGCGGCAGTTTGGGCGACATCGTCCAGCCGGTGAATGCGCGGGAACACTCCCTCACATCATCCTCCGTGTAGTTGCTCACGCCCATGCTGAACAGCTCAAGCAGCTCCCTGCCCCAGTTCTCGTTGACTGCGGTGGCATGGTTTTCATTGTTGTCCAGCCAGAAGAGCATCGCCGGGCTCTTCGCCACTTCCAGAAGCAGGTCACGGTACTTGCCCATGCCCTTCTCGCGGAACATGTCGATCATGTCCGTTATCTCGTCGTAGTGGTCAACCTTCGAGACGCCTGTGGCGAAAATCTGGTGCCAGAAGAGGCACACCTTCTCCTGCAGCGGAGCCTTCGTGTTGACCATGCGCCAGACCCAGCTGGACTGCCCGATGCCGCCGAGCGTGCCCGGCTTCCACTGAAGGTGGTAATAGCGCAGGAACTCGTAGATATCGACAGGCTCCTGCCGCTCCGGGTGCAGAAGCTCCTCCACCGTCTCTTCGTATCCGACGGCAAGGCGCTGCTCCAGCTCTTCGCGCGTTGCGCCAAAGCCGGCGCGCCGCATCAGGTGCGCCATCATTGCAAGGTCGCTGCTGCTCATCGTTGACCTCCCTGTGGTGGGTCTAATAGTGGCTCTCTGGTAATGGCTCTAATGCTGGCTGGGGATGCCAGTCGCGGACGCTAGTACAGAAACAATCGGGAAGCGCGAATACGACCGTCCGCATCGCCGCTATTATATGGCATGAAAGTTGAGCATCGCAACGCGCCGCGTTGGTGCTACGAATGGCTCAGCCCACCGTCCAGGTACAGCGTCTCGCCCGTCATGTACGCCGACGCGTCCGACGCCAAGTACACCGCCAGCAGCCCGACTTCGCGCAGTTCGCCCACACGGCCCAGCGGTACGTTCGTCTTCGCGCACTCCCTCGATGCCGCTATTCGTTCAGGCTCGCCCGTCTCAGGGTCCGGGAATATGCCCGGCGCGATGCAGTTCACGGTGATGCCATACGGCGCCCATTCGAGCGCGAGCGTCTGTGTGAACCGCGCAAGTCCCGCCTTAGCCGCCGAATACACCAGCATCTCCGGCGAACCCTTGCGCGCCGCGAACCCGCTGATGTTGATGACGCGCCCGCCGCCTCGCGCTATCATGTGCGGCCCAACCGCGCGGCAACCCTTGAACGCCTCCGTCAGGTTGATGTCCAGCACGAACCGCCACTCTTCATCGGTTATCGGCGTGCCGTCCGAGCCGGGCGGCGGCACCAGCGGCTTGCGTATCGCATCGCCCAGGTTGTTGATGAGCACATCGATGCGTCCCCACGCGCTAAGCGCCGTATCAACCGTGCGCTGCCAGTCGGCAGAATCCGTTGCGTCCGCCGTCAGCGGGATGATCGGATGTCCCGCCGCTTCCATCTCCTCCGCAAGCGGCGTCAGATAGCGGTCTGTCAGGGATGTAACCATCACCTGCGCCCCCGACTCCGCGAACACCCTCGCTATGCCCTTGCCAATCCCCCGCGCCGCGCCCGTAACTATCACCGTCTTGCCTACTATATCCAACTCTTGAGGAAGCCTTGTATATCTCGTATTGGGAAGCATCGTATATCTCACCCTGCTTTCTCCGCTTGTGCGGTAAGTGCCAACTCAATTCTACGGCACAATCCCCTCATTTCAACTCCCCTTCATCCTGTCAGTCCCATCAAGTCCCGTTGTGCAATCGCCCAATGCGTTGTAATCTAACGGCGAAGCACAGCGGCCTAGAGAAAAGAACAGAAGGACAAAAGATGTCAACAGTCAGCATAGACCACATCGCAATGCCGACAGCTAATGCGGAGAACCTTATCGCGTTCTACAAGAAGCTCGGCTTTCACATCAACGACGAAGCCGAATGGCGCGCAGGCAAGGCGCACATCTTCTCCATACAGGTCGGCGACTCCAAGATAAACGTGCATCCGGAAGGCTACACCGCCGCCCTGCGCGGTCCGACGGCAGTGCCCGGCAGCGCCGACATCTGCTTCGTGTGGAACGGCGCAGCAGCCGATTGCGAGCGGATGCTACAAGACGCAGGCGTGGCAATCATAGCCGGCCCCGGCCCAAGACGCGGCGCACTGCGAGACAAGACAGCCGTCAGCCTCTACGCCCGCGACCCCGACGAAAACCTGCTCGAATGGATGATTTACGAGTAACCCACCCCGTCATTCCCGCGCAGGCGGGAATCTAGAAGGGTATAAAAGTCCCTTCCCCCTTGATGGGGGAAGGCTAGGATAGGGGTGATGTACCCTCCTCGTCCTGTACATCCTGTTAAGCACAACTCTCACGGAGGTTCACCATGGGACGACTCGACGGCAAGGTAGCCCTGATTAGCGGCGGCGCGCGCGGACAGGGTGCTGCCGAAGCACTGCTATTCGCCAGCGAAGGCGCAAAGGTCGTCATCGGCGACCTGCTCGACGACGAGGGCAGGCAGATTGAAGCGCAGATAGCCGAACTCGGCGGCGACGCCACATACATCCACCTCGATGTCACCAGCGCCGCCCAGTGGGACGCCGCAGTGCAGACCGCCCTCGACCAGTACGGCAGACTCGATATCCTCGTCAACAACGCCGGCATCGGTGGCGGGGGAGTCGGGCTTGAGGATACTACTGTGGAGTTCTGGGATAGGACGCTCGACATTAATGCAAAAGGCGTATTCCTCGGCACAAAGGCGGCGATACCTGCCCTCCGCGACTCCGGCGGCGGCTCCATCGTCAACATATCGTCCATCGCGGGCATCATCGGCAGCAGGCTCGGCATACCCGCATACCAGGCGAGCAAGGGCGCAGTCCGCCTCCTCACCAAGTCCACCGCCCTCCAGCACGCCGCCGACAACATCCGCTGCAACTCCGTCCACCCCGGCATGATCGTCACCGCGATGACCGACGAGATTCTCTCAGACCCCGAGCAGCGGCAGGGCTACCTCGACAGCATTCCGCTCGGCAGGCTCGGCACCGTGGACGACATCGCCAACGGCGTACTCTTCCTCGCCTCCGACGACTCATCCTTCGTAACCGGTAGCGAAATGGTCATAGACGGCGGCCTCATCGCCCAGTAGCCGAAAATGTCCCTTCCCCCTTTGATGGGGATCATAAGTCCCCTCTCCCAGAGGGAGAGGGTTAGGGTGAGGGCACCAGACAAAAGTCCCTTCCCCCTCGATGGGGGAAGGTTAGGATGGGGGTGATGTACCCTGCACATCCTACTAAACACAACTCTCAAGGAGGTTCGCCATGGGACGACTAGACGGCAAGGTAGCACTCATAAGCGGCGGCGCGCGCGGACAGGGCGCTGCGGAGGCGATTCTCTTCGCCAGAGAGGGCGCAAAAGTAGTCATCGGCGACCTGCTCGACGACGAGGGCACGCAGGTTGAAGCCCAGATAGCCGAGCTCGGCGGCGACGCGACCTACCTCCACCTCGATGTAACCAGCGCCGACGACTGGGACGCCGCCGTGCAGACCGCCCTCGACCGCTACGGCAGGCTCGACATACTCGTCAACAACGCCGGTATCGGTGGCACGGGAGGCGGGCTGGAGAACGCTACTTTGGAGAGTTGGGACAGGACGCTCAACATCAACGCCAAGGGCGTCTTCCTCGGCACCAAGGCGGCGATTCCCGCCATCCGCGACGCTGGCGGCGGCTCCATCGTCAACATCTCGTCCATCGCGGGCATCATCGGCCTAGGGACCGGCAACCCCGCCTACGCCGCGAGCAAGGGTGCCGTCCGCCTCCTCACAAAGTCCACCGCCATCCAGCACGCGAGTGAAAACATCCGCTGCAACTCCGTGCATCCCGGCATGATAGTAACCGCCATGACCGAGGCGACACTTGCCGACCCCGAACGCCGGAAGTACTGGGACGACAACATCCCGCTCGGCAGGCTCGGCACCGTGGACGACATCGCCAACGGCGTACTATTCCTAGCCTCCGACGACTCATCCTTCGTAACCGGCAGCGAGCTAGTCATAGACGGCGGCATAGTCGCCCAGTAGCCACCAAGCCCCTTCACAGCAAGCGCCCCCTCTCCCACGGTGAATGGTCAACCATTTGCTCCTCTCCCCGCGGGAGAGGGCCGGGGTGAGGGGAACTCCTTCCCATCCTGTCCGTCAATGTCAGCCCCTCCTCGTTCTTTTTGTGACATTCTTTCGCTATACTGGGATTGGCTAGACCAACAGCGCAGAGAACGGAAGGCGCAACATGCCTGCACTGGAAAGCATAAGCATCAAAGGCTTCAAGAGCATACGCGAAGTCGATGTCAAACTCCGCGACATCAATGTGCTCATAGGCGCAAACGGTTCCGGCAAGTCCAACTTTCTTGAGGTCTTTTCGTTCCTGCAAGCCATTCACGAAGGAAGTCTTCGCGATCAGATAGGAGGGCCTCTCCGTCAGTATGTCGCTCGCACAGGAGGGGCTAATAGGCTGCTGCACTTTGGCTCCAAAATAACTGAAGAGATAGAGATTCATGTACGATTTCAAGATCCCACCAATCGGTACAGAATTACTCTGGAGGCAGCAGACACGGATACACTTCTCATCGCGCTTGCAACTGCAAACTATTCAGTGACGCCCTCGAATGAATTTCCAATTGAGGACCGATTCTTGCCACATGACAAAGAAGCGGTAGTCGGAAAACCGGACATAACGCAGCCTGAAAACGAATTCGGCAAGATTGTGTCGAATTGGCGACTCTACCACTTCCAAGATACCAGCCGGTCCGCACCTATCACGAAGACGGCTGCACTGCACGACAATCGCTACCTGCGCGCAGACGGCTCTAACCTTGCGGCGTTTCTCTACTTACTGCGCGAAAAACACGAAGATTCGTACAGATTCCTGCGAAATACCGTGCGCCTTGTCGCGCCGTTCTTCGACGACTTTGTGCTTGAACCGCTTGCCCTGAACGAAGACACGATCCGTCTCGAATGGAAGCATGTCGGCACTGACGCCTACTTCGATGTCTCTTCGCTCTCGGATGGTACGCTGCGCTTCATCGCGCTCGCGGCTCTGTTGCAGCAGCCGGTGGAATTGCGCCCATCCGTAATCCTGCTGGACGAGCCAGAGCTTGGGCTGCATCCTTATGCAATCACCATGCTGGCATCGATGGTCAAGAGCGCGTCGGTTGATACGCAGGTCATACTTGCAACGCAGTCGCCGATACTGCTCGACTACTTCGAGCCGGAGGATGTCCTCGTGGCGGACAGGATGGATGGCGCCACCGAGTTCAAACGCCTCAGCACGGAGGAGCTAGAAGTATGGCTCAAGGACTACAGCATCGGCGAGCTGTGGGAAAAAAATGATCTTGGCGGTCGTCCGACTCCCGAAAGGCGGATTCCGAGGCAATGACTCGCCTTCTCGTGCACGTCGAAGGTCCAACAGAAGAGGCTTTCGTAAACGAGGTCCTAAGCCATCATCTATGCGAGCGAGGATTTACCAGCGTAAGTGCGCGAATCGTTGGAAACGCGAGAGAGCGCACGCGACGCGGTGGCATCGTATCCTGGGAGATCGCCCGCCAAGGGATACTTAGTCGCCTCATCGAGGACTCAAACAGAATATCGACCACAATGGTGGACTACTACGCAATGCCTCTCGATTGGCCAGGACGAGCTGACAGATTTGCACAAGCCGCTAGTTCTGCTCAGATAGCTGAGAATATCGAACAGGCGCTGTTGGCGGATATATGCGCCAATATGGACAGAAACTTCAACCCGAATCGCTTCGTACCCTATGTGATGATGCATGAATTCGAGGCGATGCTCTTCAGCGATTGTGACAGCTTCGGACACTCCATTGGGCGTTCAGGCCTGATTGCCGACCTTCAGGCGATTCGGGACGACTTCGACACCCCTGAGGAGATAGACGACTATCCAGACACCGCTCCATCCAGGCGCATCGAGAGTCTGATGCCCGCGTATCAGAAACCCACGATGGGAGTTCAAGCGGCGCAGAGCATCGGTCTGGAAGCAATCCGTAGGGAATGTCCGCACTTTTCCGATTGGCTGGAGCGCCTTGAGAGCTTACCTTGACCAACTTGCTGCCAGCCGCCGTGTCGTCTGCGACCTGCTCGGCTTCGGCGAGGACGTCTATCAGGCAGTGCGCTTCCTCGCCGCCAAGTGGTGCGCCGAACCCTCCGTCCACGGCGGCAAGCGCAGACCGAAAGGTGCTATGCTGGTTGTGTGATTCTTGTACTTCGTTGCACTACAACAAGAATATGACACATGGATGGCGCTGATTGCGATTGCGGGCGACGGGTTAGTGACTGCTTGGCGAATCTTGTGCCGCAACTGCTGAAGCAGAGAGAGGACGCGAAATGAAACGAGTAGGAATGGTCAAAGGACATACGATAGAGTTGGATGAGCCGCTGGGCTTGCCGGACGGCCAGTGGGTTGAGGTGGAGGTTCGCGCGGTTGAAGAGTCGCCGTTGGAGAAGTATGGGTTCAACCCGATACTACGCAAGAGGGGGGCGAAGGTTTCGAATGAGCTAGTCAATGAGATACGCGAAGAGTTGGGATTTTGATTTTGAAGGCGCTGCCTGATGTGAATGTGCTGATTGCCCTGCTGGATGAAGATCACCCTCATCACGATACGGCGGCGAATTGGTTTGTGCTCAACTCCGAACTGGGATGGGCAACCTGCCCTCTAACGCAGAACGGCTGCATCCGCATACTGTCTCAGACCCGCTACCCAAACTCGCTGAGCATCGGAGAAGTGGTGGAAGGGCTGCGCGCCGTTACTTTGATAAAGAGTCACGAGTTCATTGCGGACGATGTGAGTCTGCTCAATCAAGGTGTGGTGGATGTGTCGAGCATATCGAGTCATAGGCAGTTGACGGATATTTATCTGCTGGCGCTTGCGGTTGAGCATGATATGCGGTTCGTGACGCTGGACAGGGGTGTGCGGTTGGAGGCAGTGAGCGGGGCAAGCGCGGAGCGTTTGGTGGTGATTTAGGCGGTTGATTGGGTGAGCGGGTTTAATGGCGCTGACAGCGATTGCCTGCGGTGGGTTAGCGGCTGCGTGGGCGAATCTTGTGCTCCAACTGCTGAAGTAGCGCGCGGATCGCCAGCAATTCTCCCCATCCTGTCCATCCCGTTAGGTAGAACTGACAAACTGACAAACTGTAACACTATCCCGGAGGTTCACCATGGGACGACTAGACGGCAAGGTTGCGCTCATAAGCGGCGGCGCGCGCGGACAGGGCGCTGCCGAGGCGATGCTCTTCGCTAGAGAAGGCGCGAAGGTCGTCATCGGCGACCTGCTCGACGACGAGGGCAGTCAGGTTGAAGCGCAGATAGCCGAACTCGGCGGCGACGCCACCTATGTGCATCTCGATGTCACCAGCGCCGCCCAGTGGAACGCCGCCGTGCAGACCGCGCTCGACCGCTACGGCAGGCTCGACATCCTCGTCAACAACGCCGGCATCCTCGGTGCACGCACCGGCTTAGAGGACACCACCTCGGAGCAGTGGGACGCCGTACTCAATGTGAACGCCAAGGGCGTATTCCTCGGCACCAAGGCAGCGATACCCGCCCTGCGCGACGCCGGCGGCGGCTCCATCGTGAACATTTCGTCGCTCGCCGGGCTTGTCGGCAGCAGGAACGGCATCCCCGCCTACCAGGCGAGCAAGGGCGCCGTCCGACTCCTCACCAAGTCCACCGCCATCCAGCACGCGAGCGAAAACATCCGATGCAACTCCGTCCATCCCGGCATGATTATCACCGCCATGACCGACGAGATTCTCGCCATCCCCGAGATGCAGCAGTACTACGACAACAACATCCCGCTCGGCAGGCTCGGCACCGTGGACGACATCGCCAACGGCGTCCTCTTCCTCGCCTCCGACGACTCATCCTTCGTCACCGGCAGCGAACTCGTCATAGACGGCGGCCTCTACGCGCAGTAACCACCCGAAAGACCGCAAAGTCCCCTCTCCCTCTGGGAGAGGGCTAGGATGAGGGTGAAAGTTCTTGTCACCACCGACAAAAAAGGGACTTCTACAAAGTTCTCCACTCATATAATAGTCTCGCGAATATGAAACTGCGATGCTGTAAATGAGATGTTCAGTAGACGACATACTGTATGAGGAATCAATAGTGACCACAAATCAGACTTCGCTCGAAGTTTTGATTGGTACCCTTCAGGGCGAGATAAGCGGTCTGAAAAGCCGAATGGACGACATGCACCGCCTGATGATGGTGCTCATCGGCATCGCAGGCGGCGGGTTGGTAGCTGCGCTCGGGAGTCTCGTGCTGCAATTGCTGAAGTAGATGGCAGGACGACAGCAATCCTCCTCATCTGGCAATCGATGCTAGGCAAGAAAACCCTGCCCTTCAATGTCAGCCCGGCTTGACACCTGACAGCTTGATCCCTTCAACCCAACCCGCTACGGCGCCAGATGCTCCCCCTCCAGCCCCTCAGCCGCCCGCAGCGTCTCCACTGACAGCGCCCCCTCATACAGCCCATACCGTGCCCCAAACTCGTCGAGTATCGCCTGCGCCACCACCTCGTACTCCGCGCCCTCCACTTCGTCCTCCACGCTGCCCACCGTCTCCGGCCGCCACTCCACGCCCAGCGCCTCATACACCGGCACCAGCACATCGCGTATGCGCCCGCCATCCCCCACCACGACCACGCCGCCCACATGCGCCGCGCCCCTGATCAGCCGCTGACCCACGCCCATCAGCTTGCGCTCGCCCCGCGCGTTCACGCTATGCTGCCCCGGACAGTATTCGCCCGCCACCTCGCCCACCCGCGCGTCAATGCCCAGCCGCCGCAGCGCGCGCATCATGATGTCCGCCGCCTCATCGAACCGCGCCATCACATCATCCCTCGGCGTCCCATCCGGCATCGTCCACGAAAACGCAATCGTCCCGCTATGGAACACCGCAGCCCGCCCGCCCGCAAGCCGCTCAATCGCCTCGAACCCCCTTGCCCGCGCAGCCGCAGTCGCCTTGCCATACCCCTCAGCGCGCGTATCCTGCGGCCCGAACGCCACCACATCCGCAGGCGTGTACAACCGCAGCGTCTCCGGCTCCGTGCCCGACGCAACCTGCCGCAGCAACGCCCGCGACACCGCCGTATCCAGCGCCGCCCGCTCCCGAAACGCCTCCCGCGTAACCCGTATTTTTCGATCCGTCATATCGGAAGCATACCATAGCCCAACACCTGCCCATCCTATCCATTCTGTCCATCGCCGTGCATCGATGATACTTCCTGTGTGATATGCTTTCTGCGCTTTCAGAACTGGCTAGGAGAGATAAACATGAAGATAAAATCCGTCAGAGCAGTATCGGTCAACATCCCGCGCACGCCCCCCAGGACACCCGCGCGCCGACCCGGCTGGAACTCCCACGCGCGCCGCGCCCTGCCCATCAACAAGTACCCCGAGTTCCCACGCATGCACGGCACCATGCCCGGCGCAAACACACAGGCAGACCTATGGGTGCAGATCGTCGCCGAAGACGGCACATACGGCCTCGGTCAGTGCAGCTTCGGCGAGCTCACCGCCACCCTCGTTGACTACCACTTCGGCCCCCTGCTCGTCGGACGCGACTGCTTCGCCACCGAGTTCCTCAACGACCTCATGTGGCGCTCCACCCAGCGATTCGGCGCGGGCGGCCTCGCCACCGTCGCACAGTCCGGCATCGACCTCGCACTCTGGGACCTCAAGGGCAAGCTCCTCGAACAGCCCGTCTATCGGCTGCTCGGCGGACCCTGCCGCGACAAGATCGACATCTACGTCACATCCGACGACCTCGACTGGTCCATGGAACTCGGCTTCCACGCCTTCAAGGTCAGCAACCCCGTCCACTACGAAGAGGGCATCGACGGCCTCAACATCCTCGACGAGCACATCGGCAAGGCGCGCGACATGGTCGGCTACGACGTCGAGCTGATGTACAACCCCGTCATGTCCTTCAACGTCGAGTTCGCCATCCGAGTCGCCGAGCGCCTGCGAAAGTACGGCCTCCGCTGGCTGGAAGAGCCGCTAATCCCCACCGACCTCGAAGGCCACATCGAGCTGAAGAAGGCGATAAACTGGGTGCCCCTCGCCACCGGCGAAGACCATCACGGTCGCCACGCCTTCCGCCAGCTCATCGAGCATCGCGCCATAGACATCGCCCAGCCCGACCTCAAGTGGTGCGGCGGACTCACCGAAGCCGTCAAGATATACACCATCGCCGAGGCAGCCGGCATCGCCACCATCCCCCACGCAGGCGCCGGCACACCCTACGGCCAGCACTTCTCCTTCGCAATGCCCGAATCCCCAATGGCAGAGTTCTGGATAGGCTCCGACCCCGGCGTCCCCCTGGAGGAAGTCTGCCCCATACCCGGCATGCCCATGCCCAAAGACGGCTGCGTCATCCCATCCGACGCCCCCGGCTTCGGCATGGAAATCAAGGACGAGTGGGTAGTGCCATGGGATCATACCGTGGCGATGAAGGGGTTGGGGTGAGGCTCGTAGATAATAAGTGACCGCACTCTGCGTTCTCATATATGGACTGTCAGACTCCGCGAATGTAAGAGCTCCTTGGAGTTCAGCAGTTGCTTTCGCTGGCTCACTCTACTCGTCTCGAAGGCTAGTCTCTTACAATTTTCATGTACAGCTTGCACGGACAGAATAGGTAGCCACTAGCTTAATTTCACCTATCAATCGACGACAGAAACTCGATCGCCGTTTGTCTGTCTTGGAATGTAGCACGAATTTCGTCATTGTTAGAATAACGAACGTTGAGCTCATATCTGACAAAACTGTAGGGAGGCGCACTATGGTTATAGCTGGAAATGAAATTAATCGCATCTTGAACGGTGTAGAACCATTGTGAAGCGCCTGAAAGAGGCAGGACAAAGACGCGATCTATGCGGCGACTAAGTGAAGTTTTCAATCTATCAAAGAACTCGGTAAACCGCTCCGCATTTAGAATCCTAATCTGTTCAGCAATTCGACTGCGCTTTCTTTTGCTCAGCTTTTCAAACGCGTCAACCTTGCTCTGCATTTCTTGGTCACTTGTTCCCTCACCAAAAGATACGTCAGCTCCGGCATTCTTGAATGCCTGAACAATTGTTTGGTAAGGGCAATATAGCACGTTAAAGCTATGCGACTTAAACTGCTCCAAGGAAGGCCCTGTGAACTCGCCTGCAAGTATCACGCCGAGGAATGGGGATGAATTTCGATACTTCTCCGCTATAGGTCTAAGTGCTCCCTCAATCTCTTGAGTCTTGTTCTTGGAATGCTTTGTATAACGGCGCCAAGCGGATTCAATAAATGCTCTGGGACGACCTTGAGTGGCATCACTTCCACCTTCCTCAATCACGTAATCAAGGTAGTGAGTATTACCCATAGAGTCATCCCAACCTACTTTCTTCTTTCCTCCTCGAACCTCTCTCGAGTGCTGGTAGTCCAGATACATGCCGAACTCTGCGGCGATTTCAGACATTGGCCTAAAGATTGCCGCCTCAAGTTCTTCTCCTATGATCTGCCCAAGTCGGTGGGATGGAGATAATGCCATGAAGACCTAACCTAACCCTTTACCCAGAGTTCCCCTTCGCAGAGTGGCACTCGATGTTTGCGGTTCTTCCATTTGATGTTGCGGTCGCGCGTCTTCGTGAATGTCCAAGAATCGAAGCCGGATGCGATAGCAAGCTTACCAAGCCAATCTATAGTTGGCACATAGACGCCGTAGGGAGCGGAGTCTCCTACCATGAAACAGACTTCAGCCCCAGGAGCGCAAACTCGCCTTAAGGCGGCCCATACGTGAGCAAGGTCAAGGAAGTAGCAAGCAACCATATTGTTGTATGTTTTTTTGCCTCCCTTGGTCAAACGAATCTCACCGAGTTGTTCGCAGACCGGCAGAATTTCTTCCCTTATGGGATCTAGCTCTCGGCTTTGTAGAATCTCTGACAAGTTTACTGCCCTATCTGGAACATGCTGAGTGCATGATCTTACGAGGTGTTGACGGGTATGTAGTTGCAAGTCACTCCAAGAAGCAATCTCTCCCAGAAACGTTAACTCTAGCCGAGTAGCGTCTGCATAATCATAATTATTCGCATAGGGCGGAGACGTTAACACGAGGTCCACGCTTTCGTCAGGAATTGCTGCACAGGTTCTGGCATCATCAATTTCATACTTTGCTCTCGGGCCAGGCATCCCTCTTGAAAGAAGCATATCCCCATGAATGATGTTGACCATATTTTCAAATTCTTCAAAAGGCTTTCTGACATTGGATTTACGACGATTCGGTTGAATGTACTGCAAATTTGCTGTTCCAACGTAAGATGTGCGCCGCAAGATCGCGACCAGCGTCAACCATACAAGCCTAGACGACTCTGAATCATCCTCAATAGCCCCGACAGCGTCTCTCAAACAATCGAGTTGCTCAAGCGCGGCATCAGAGTAGCATCTACGAATCAGGGGAGCATATGAACCTAGTGATGGCGTATGCAGCAACGCCTTACTTAGGGTCTCAGACGCCCGCTGAAAATACTCTTCTGGTGAAGAACGATATGACAACTTAGCTTTCGCAACTCGTGAAATGAATGGGTGAGAGTCTATACCTGACGCTTCTACGGCACACTGTTCCGCAGCGATTAGTGACGTGCCGCTGCCAGCAAAAGGGTCGAAAACTCTTAGATCTGTCTTGGATGCTCTTGTCGCAATGATGTCTCTCGCCCAGCTGCCGCTGAAGCCCGTCGTGTAGCGGAACCATCGATGGACAGTTAGGTTCATATTGTCGACAAAGCTGCCGGACCTTCGTTCCCTTAATTTTGTGATCGTCACAACGAATGACCTCAGACGAATACCACCTGCGAATCGGCGCCGGTGTCTAACAGAAACATTACAGGCCCCGATATGTTCAATCGAGGTATTACGACCACCTCTTGGACATAAGGTCTCCCTCGAACATCGAAGCCGCCTACTATCACAGGATATAGACCTTGGGGTCAGTATCGAGATATTCCACCATCACATCTTTGGCGGTAAGGTTCTTGGACCGCATTTCACGAAGCAAGCCATCCTGCGAATCCGACACGCCGACCACTCCCTCTTTGCCCCATGCTATCCACTTGTCAGGATGCTGCTCCAGAAGAGATGAGTAGGCAGCCCAGAACTCGCCGGACATTGCCTGATGGTCTTTAAGCACGGTTCGCACACTTTCGACACCGCCCCAAGCCTCGATTATCGATTCGGCGTCTTGGTGTTCAGTAAAGTTTTCTTCCCTCGATTGGGCTGAATTATCCATGTCGGCAGGCAACTTGGCTGCGTTTGCCATGGCACTCCTCCCGGTAACGCTTCTACTCTGCAACGCAATTATAACGGATGAACAGAGCAGAAGGGTTTCACCTACATCCAATTCCCCTATTCTTCCTATCCTATACATCTACATCCTGTTTGAATTAACTCCTTGACAACCCAAACATCTGTACTATCATGACCCCACTATGGTCACTCAATTGCACCAGACTACAACAGAACAGGACGCCCACCAGAAGCTGCGGGAATCCGTACAGCGCATCGTCCTTGACGAAACTCAGGGCGGCAGGCGCATCGTCCGCAGCGTCGTCTCCATCATGGAAGGCGAGGCTCCCGGCAGCACCCCCTGGCACCAGCTCGAAGCCGCAAAGCTCCTGCTGAAGCTCGGCTTCGAGGACGCGCGCGAAACTCTCGGCAGCATCCACAAGCAGGGCAGGAAGGACGTGCCGAAATCTCAGGACTTAGCGCAGACCGAGTTGGGCAGTGTGAGTGAACAGCCCCTCAACCCCGAGCAGGTAAAGCTCAACAAGAAGCTCGTCCGCCACATCCGCGTGGACACCGGCGACGGCACTTCTATGGTCAAGTTCCTCATAGATGTCGTAGAAGGCAACGAGCCTGACGCAAAGGTCAAGGACAGGATTGAGGCAGCCAAGGTGCTATTGCATCTCTGCTTCGACAACCCCGCGCAGCCCGACCCTGAGTTCATGATGTACTACGCGCCCTGCCACCCCGACTGCCTCTGCGTCTGCAAGGACCTCCCCGAAGACCACCCGGAAGTCGTGCAGGCACACACCCCTCCCACCGACGAGCAGCGCGAGCAGTGGGCAAGGGAGGCGGATATGATGGAGCGCGCAGCGGAATCGGCAGAGCTGAAAGCAGCGCAGAAAGCCAGGGCAGACAGGGACTGGAAGCTCCTGCAGTACCACTCCCCCGATACAGTTGAGGAAAGGCGCCTCGAAAGAGAAGACCTCCGAAAGAAGCGCCAGCTCAAGCGCGAAGAGGAGCAGGAGCGCGACCAAGAGCGCAGGCAAGAGATGGAGTGGGAGCACAAGCAAGAGATGCAACTGGCGCGCGAGCAGGAGCTGGAAACGGTGCGCCGACGCGAGTGCTCAACCGATGAAGAAGCCAGAAGTGAACGCGACATCGAGCACCAGCAAGAGCTCGAACGAGACCACGAGCGACTGCAGGCAATAACACACGCCCGCAGCCCCTAACCTTCCTCCGACCCCCGCCTCCCCACAAAATGCACCAGCAGGTTGGAAACCACGATCAGCGCCGCGCCCGCAGCCAGGTATAGCGGTCGCTCAACCTCGATCTCGCCCAGCAGCGCAAGCCACAGCAGCGATACCGGCAGCGTCCCGTATGTCATGCCGATGATGCCCAGATTCCGCGTCATCAGGTTCGCCCGCCTGAACAGCGCCGTGCAGAAGCCCAGCGAGAACAGCCCGACCCCGAACGCCAGCACATAGTCCCCCGCCGCGATGCCCCCGATCGACTCGCCGCGAGCCAGCCCAAGACCCAGATTCACAGGAATCGCGATCAGCGCAGCCACGACTATCCCGGTCAGCACTCCGGCGACTTCGAGCTCGCTTTGCTCGTATGGATGGTCGGCAACAGCATCGACCCGCTGCGCGGTCTCCACACCCCACTTCAGCACGAACGAGCCAAGCGTCGCCATGCTCATCGAGATAACCGCAAGCACAACTCCGATGCCCACTTCAATCAGAGGCGCCGCGCCCTGTCCGAAGTCAAAGATATCCGCCCGCTGGCTCAGGATGGCGAGCGCGAATCCCGCGAAGCCAATGAGCATGAAGCCGACCAGCGCGCCCGATGTGCGCTCGTACCGCCGCTCCGACCTGAACGTCCAACCCACGAACAGCACCGTGGTGAACGTCCAGCCGCCGAAGATTACCGTCGTCACCGCCGGGTCGATGTACTCGGTGGACCATGAGTAGAAGGCGTAGTTGAGGTAGCCCGTCAATGTCAGCAGCATCGTGGGCCGCACCACCTGCCGCGCTATCACGCCGAGCGGGCCCCTGCGGAAGAACAGAGCGCGGTATGTCAGCAGCGTGTACGCACCCAGCCCCGCGAACTGCCCCGCGTACAGGAACGCCGTGAACACGAACGGCGCGCGATGCGTGTCCGCCACCGCAATGTAAACCGGAATCGCCGAGAAGCCGATAACCGCCACCAGCATGAAGCGCGTCGCGCGAGATTGTCGCGCAGGATCGTGAGCCGCCTGCTCCGTCACTGCCGCGCCTCAACCCGCAGCGTGTATCCCGCCGGCTGATAGGTCGTATGCGCCATCGGCGCAACCACCAGCACCGCGTAGTCCAGCCGCTCCCCGAATCCAGCGATGCTGAACGAAGCGCCCGGCGGCTCGCTCACCGACACGCCGCCATCACGTCCGAACTCGATCAGCCGCAGCACGAACGCCTGCGGCAGTACATTGTCGATGCGCCGGAAGCCGTTCGCCGTCCACTCGCCGTCCGTCTCCGCGTCATCCGCGAACCCCAGTTCAGGCACCGCAATGTCGTCGATCACGATGCCATCGAGGTTCACACCCTCGTCCGTGATGTACTCGAACCGCACCAGCACGCTCTCGCCGCCCACACCCGCGTACTCCGACAGGTCCATCCGCTCCCGCACCCACTCGCCGCTCTTGCCACCGCCCCGGTTGCTGCCACTAATCCCGGTAATCCCCGCGCCGTAGTTCGCGCCCAGCGGGTCCTCGCGGGTCGTATGCTCCCCGTCCAGCGTCGTCCACATCTCGCCGCCGTCCGTGGACACGCTCGCAAACGCGTAGTCCCAGTCCTCCTCGATCTCATACCACATCCAGAACTCCAGCGTCGCCGACTCCACACCCGACAGGTCGAACTCGCGCTCCAGCGTCGTATCAATCGAATCGCCGTTCCCGCTCCACCAGCAGAAGCGACCACTATGGCACTCCGTTCCCACCTGCGCCACCGTCGGCTCGCCCTCGAACTCTACCGCCGCATCCCCTTCCGGCAGCCGCACCTCATAGTATCGCGCCGAAAGCTGTGGCTGCGTGGCAGTTTCCTCGAAAGCGCCTTCCGTATGCCTCACCCTGTGCAGCTCAACGCTCCGCCCCGAATAGCGGTACGCCTCCAATTGGTCATCAAGTCTTGCATCAGCAAGCCAGTCCAGCTTGCCATCCAGAAAATTTGCCACAGTCCAGTCCGCGAACACATCCGCGAAGTCCACTCCATACTGCGACAGGTAGCGCTGCACGCCATTCACGCCGTCCATCGGTTCGCGCGCAAGCTCCGACAGCACATCATCACCGCCGTAATGCTCCGCCAGATATTCGACGAACAGCGTCGCCCCGCCGTAGTGCGAAAGCGTGTCGCGCGGCTCGTCCGGCCAGAAGTTCAGCTGCGACTCCGGCTTCTGCAGGAATATGTCAATGAAGCTCGCCTCGTAGCCGGCGATTTCCGTAGCCACCTCCGACATGCCCTCGTTCACCCACACATCCTCGCCCAGGTCCTGATTCCAGTGGACGGCGTGCTGGAACTCGTGCGCCAGCACGCTGAAGTACTGCCTGCTGCCGGGGCGCAACCAGTCGCCATCCATCACGATCATCTCGCGCTCGTTGCTGTGCGGATGAGTCGTGCGCGGGTAAGAGTCGCTCGACGAGAAGTAGCCGGCCGCAGCCACAAGCGGCGTATGCAGCACCGTCAGGCGCGGGTCGCCGTCAACGCCCGGCTTCCATATATCGCCGATGGCTGTCACAATCGGCGGGCGAATTTCGCGCTCGAACACATCCGCCGTCTGCTCGAGCTCCTGCGCCGTAAGCTCCGTCTCCTCATCCGCGTACCAGTATGCGTTTTCGCTCACTACAAGCAGCTCCGCATCCACCTCGTACACCCGCCGCTCGATGAGGTCGGTCACGAAGAACCTCTTCCGATGCCCAACATCGCAGCAGTCCGGATCCGGCGGCAGCGTGCGCGTCAGCGGCGCACCTCCAGCCTCAGCCCTACCGAATCGCTGTGCAAGCGCAAACAGGTCGCGCACCGGCGGCTCATCTTGCATTGGAACGGTAATCGGAGGCAGTTCAGGCGTTGGCGTAGCGGTAGGCGCAGGCGTGGACGTCAACTCGGGCACGGCAGTCGCGGTCGGTTCGCCTGCACTGACGGCGGTAGGCGTTGGCGTTGGCGTTGGCGTTGGCGTGGGCATCGCGTCAGCCACATCCACCTGCCGCGTCTCCACAACACCAGGCTGCTCCCGCTCACACGCAACGCACAGCAGCGCAGCGACCACAATCGCTAAGATGGATGGCACACGCATGTGGAACGCCCCAGCCCTGACCCGTCTCACAATATCCATCCGTGCCGCACCTTCATCGCCTCACGACTTTGATTGCCATACATTCATTATATCCGCTTCATTCGCGGCCATAGCGAATACTATGCCCGCCTGTTGTATGATGTATCAGGCTTACTCTCATCAGATGTTGGCTGCCGAGTCGTTATTCCCGCAAAAGCAGGAATACACTCCGGTTATCAGGAGGCGTGCAAGAGGAAAATGTTCAGGCGCTTTGGCGTTAGCGTAGGCATATTGGTCTTCCTGCTATTCGCGGGCACGGTCGGATACATGGTGCTCGAAGGCTGGACGGTAATTGACGCGCTCTACATGACCGTCATCACGTTCACGACCGTTGGCTACGAGGAGGTGCAGCCGCTATCCACTGCCGGGCGCATCTTCAACATCTTCCTGATTGTCGGCGGCGTGGGGGCGATGCTCTACTTCCTCACCGCGCTGATGAGTCATATAGTAGAGGAAGAGGTATTCCATGCATTCGTGCGGAGGCGCAGAATGAGAAGCACACTGGCAAGCATGAGGCGTCACTACATTCTCTGCGGGTTCGGGCGCGTCGGCAGGGAAGTGGGACGCGCCTTTGCCGCCGAGGGTGTGGAATTCATCGTCATCGACGCCAACGACAACTGCATCGTGGAGGCACAGGAGCTCGGCTACGCCTACATTCAGGGCAACGCCACCGAGGACGACGTCCTGCGCGAGGCGGGCATAGACCACGCGCAAGGGCTTGTCGCCGTAACCGGCAACGACAGCGACAATGTCTATATCACGCTGTCCGCGCGCGGCCTGAACGAGACATTGCAAGTCGTTGCCAGGACCAGCGACATCGCCAACGCCGAAAAGCTGAAGCGCGCAGGCGCGGACAAGGTCATCTCGCCCCTAGAAATCGGCGGCCGACGTATCGCCTTGTCCGCAGTGCGTCCTCTCGCAGTTGATTTCGTCGATTCGATGCTCGAAGGGGCGCACGACGACCACCTCCAATTCGCCGAGATTTCGATTGCCGACGACTCATCGCTGTCCGGGTCCACCATCGACAGGATCGTGAATCATCCGCATGTGGAGGCGCTTGGTCTGCGGCGTGCCGACGGCGAGATGGTTGCGGCACCACACAGGGACGTCGTGTTGCGGCCCGGCGACAGCCTGTTTGTGATAGGCGTAGGCGATGCAGTCGCCACCCTCAGCGGCGCAAAATAGACTCTGACGATTAACCACTGAAAACTATACTGGAGGCAAGAACATGAAAATCACCGACGCATCTATGGAGATATACCGCTGGGACCGCCCCGTTCCCATTCGCAACGGGATGTACACATACCCTACGGTCGCGCTCAACCTCATCAAACTGGAGACCGACGAGGGCATCACAGGCTACGGCTACATGGGCGGCGAGCATGTCACGGACGAGATGACGATGGGCATATTCAACAACATGAAGCAGTACGTCATCGGGCAGGACCCGTTCGACAACGAACGCCTGTGGGATGAGATGTGGCAGCCCAAGCTAGTGGGCAGGCGTGGCGTATCCACCCGTGCCATCAGCGGCATAGACATCGGCCTCTGGGACATCAAGGGCAAGGCGACCGACACATCCGTCCACAAGCTGCTCGGCGCATTCACAGACCGCATCCCCGTCTATATCGCGGGCGGCTACTACGAAGAGGGCAAGGGGCTGAACGAGCTCGCCGCCGAGATGGAGACGGCCGTGGAGATGGGTTCCAACGCCGTGAAGATGAAGATTGGCGGCGCGCCCATCAACGAGGATGTGGAACGTATTCGCACCGTGCGAGAGGCGATCGGCCCAAATATCAAGTTGCTGATGGATGCCAACTGCGCGTACCGCTACTATGAGGCGATTGAGCTGGCGCGCAAGGCGGAGAAGTACGATGTCTTCTGGTTCGAGGAGCCGGTGAACCCGGACGACTACGAAGGACATCGCCTCATCAGCCGCTCCACATCGATCCCAATAGCGACGGGCGAGAACGAGTACACACGCTACGGCTTCCGCGACCTGATCAACAATCGCTGCGCCGCAATCATCCAGCCGGACGCCCTCATCATGGGCGGCGTCACCGAGTTCATGAAGGTGTCGGCGATGGCGTCGGCGCACGATCTGCCCATCGCGCCGCACGGCAAGCAGGAGGTCCACATCCACCTGGTTGCGGCGATTCCCAACGGTCTGATACTCGAATACTACGCGGGCGCGGTCGATCCGATGCACGGCAAGGTGTTCGAAGAGCAACTGGAAGTCGCGGACGGCCATGTGCTCGCCCCCGACAGGCCCGGCTTCGGCTTCACTCCGAACTTCGAGGCGCTCGCGCCCCACAGGATGATGTAAGGAGCTGCCAATAGGTCATATTCCAAGAATTTGACTAGCCCGCTGTGCTAGAATTGCATGTCGTAACTTTTAGCGAGCGTATGGAGTTGATTTCCAGTGACGGCTGAAACAGAGGCAAGTGTGGAGGCATACACAGCTCAGGCGCTGAAGTTCCTCGCGCAATCAGAAACCGAATTCGCCGCAGGCGATACTCGGCAGGGCTCTGAAAAGCTCTATGGCGCAGCGAGCCAGGCAGTTATCGCCGCTGCAAAGCAGAGGGGATGGCGCTATCGATCACACCGGGACAACAAGAACGCCACTACACGCTTGGCAACCGAACTGAATGACGATCTGTTACTGGCAGGTTTCCTAGCCGCCGAGAAGTTTCACATCAATTTCCATCTTGGTGGGATGGAAGATTACGAAATAGCCCAAGACCGTCCTGTAGTTCGCAGATATGTACACCGAATGGTTGACCTCATCAACGAGTACGATATGAACGGGCGTAACGGACAGCACGGATAAGCCCTTTCCCAAAACTGATACACCGACTAACAGACGAACTGGCAAAACCACAACACACAGGAGCATCGCATCAGATGGAAGAGCAAACCCTAAGCCTGTCGCAGCGAACTGTGACGGGCAAGAAAGTCAAGCAGCTTCGCAGGCAGGGCATCTTGCCTGTCCATATGTACGGCAGGGGCATAGACTCGATGTCGCTGCAAGGGGTAGCCGGCGACCTGCGCCGCCTTCTGCCGCGAATCGGCACCAACATTCCCGTGTCAGTCCGAGTTGAAGGCAATGAGGGTGAGAATGTCTGCTTCGTCCGCGATGTGCAGCGCCACCCCGTAACCGAAGACCTGCTGCACATCGACTTCATTCGAGTGGATGTAACGCAGACCATCAGTGCCGAAGTGCCTATCGCTCTCATCGGCTCCGCGCCTGCCACACAGCAGGGCGGCACACTGCTCCAGCCTCTCACCAGCTTGCTGGTCGAAGCGCTGCCAATGGACATCCCCGCGACCGTCGAAGCCGATGTGAGCGGACTAGACGACTTCGAGAAGTCCATCGTCGTAAGAGACATCCCCATCGCCGACAATGTCACGGTTCTGACCGACCGAGACGAGTTCGTAGCTCGCGTCATCCCGCCGCGCGTGGAGACTGAAACCTTCGATGTCTCCGACGAAGAGTTGGACGAAGAAGCTACTGAAGAAGAAGAAGCAGAGGAAGTAGAAGAATAACTCGAAACTCACGGGATGGACGGGAGGATAAGGGTGCCGCAGATCGTCTTTATCCTTGTCCATCCAAGCCGGTCAACTAAATGATAGCTATCAGGCGTCCCGCTGTTGCGCCGCGAACGCAGACGTTTACGGCAGGCTTCCGGCGCACTTTCGAGTCTCTCGGCAACTTCAACTTCGCGCTGCTCTGGATAAGCATGCTCTTCCTGATGGCGGGCACGCAGATGCAGATGCTCGCGCAGGGCTACCTCGCCTACGAGATAACCGGAAGCGGCACCATTCTCGGCGTCATTAGTCTGGGTATCGCCGTGCCGCTGCTCACCGTGCCCCTGTTCGGGGGTGCGCTCGCCGACAAGATTGATCGCAAGCTGCTGATTCAGGGCGCGCAGCTGGCGGCGGCGCTCCTCGCGCTCGTGCTCGGCGTTATGATAAACGCTGGGGTAATCGCGTGGCAGCATCTCTTGATTTCCTCGATGGTGCAGGGCGCGCTCTTCTCGTTCATGATGCCCGCGCGCCAGGCAATCATCCCGCAGCTGGTGGGGCAGAACAGGCTCTCGAACGCTATGGCGCTGAACGCCGCAGGCATGAGCGCGATGACAATGGGAGCGCCGGCCATCGCCGGGTTTCTGTACGACTGGGCGGGCGCGTGGAACCTGTACTATGTCATCGCCGCGCTCAGCTTCATCTCTGTCGTACTGACCGGCTTCATCAAGCCCACCGGCGACCCGACTCCGAAGAAACAGACGGCGATGATGCGCGACATCTGGGACGGCATTGCCTACATATCGCGGCGGCGCATACTCGTCGTCCTGCTAATAGTGGGGCTGATAACGACCATATTGGCGATGCCCTTCCGCTTCATCCTGCCCGTCTTCGTAGTGGACATCTATCGCCAAGAGGCGGACTCCATGGGTCTGTTGACGGCGATAATGGGGTTCGGCGCGATGGCGGGCGCGATGTATGTCGCGGCGGTGGGCAGGAAGAATCGCGGCATGCTGCTGATTCTGTCCAGCATGCTGTCGGGCGTCGGGTTGCTGCTGGTGGCGCTCATTCCCATATACTCAGCGGCAGCGGTCATAATGATAATACTGGGCATGGGCGATGCGGGCCGCATGTCGCTGAATCAGGCACTGCTGATCGAGCTATCCGACAACGAGTATCGCGGGCGCGTGATGAGCATCTTTATGCTCAACTTCGGCTTCATGCCGCTTGGCACATTCCCCGCTGGGCTGCTGATAGACTACATCGGCGGTCAGGCGGTCATCGGCATGATGGGCTTAGGGCTGGTGATCGTGACTGTGCTCATATTCGTCACGCAGAGGCAGCTGCGTAGGATTGCGTGATCACTCCATAGCCAGTTTGGATATACAGGACAACTTACAATGCCGACTCTGAACGACATCCATTCACAGTTGAATGAGACTGCAATGCGCCACGTGGTTACGCCACGAACGGCTGCGGAAGTTCAGCAAGCGGTTGCAGCGATTCGTGAGGATGGCAGCAGACTCAGCATCGCAGGTGGCCGCCACGCGATGGGCGGGCAGCAGTTCCTCGACGGCGGCGTTCTGCTTGATGCGAGCGGGCTGAACCGCATCCTGGAGCTCGACGCGGAGCGCGGTCTGGTGCGCGTTGAGGCGGGCACCCTCTGCTCGGACCTCGTGCGCGGGCTGCGCGATATGCAGCAGGGGCAGGCGCGTCGCTGGAGCGTGGTGCAAAAGCAGACGGGCGCGGACCGCCTCAGCATCGGCGGGGCACTCGCAGCAAACGGGCACGGGCGTGGGCTGACTTACAAGCCCATCGTACAGGATGTGGAGTCGTTCGAGCTTGTGGACGCAAGCGGTGCCGTCCGTCATTGCAGCCGCACCGAGAACCCCGAGCTATTCAGCCTAGCCATCGGAGGTTACGGTCTGTTCGGCATCATATACGCGGTAACGCTGCGTCTCATGCCCGCTCACAGGGTGCGCCGTGTCGTGGAGATCACCACCATCGATCGGCTGGAGACGCTGTTCACGGAGCGCATCGCGGACGGCTTCACCTACGGCGACTTCCAATACAAGACCGACGAGACTTCGCCCGGCTTTCTGCGCGACGGCGTGATGTCGTGCTATGTTCCCGTGCCCGGCGGGCCCGTATCCGACGACGAGCCGCACGGCACCGGACCGCCACTCAATCTGCTGAGCGAACAGGACTGGCGCGGGCTGCTTTACCTCTCGCACGCGGACAAGGCGCGCGCGTTCGACGAGTACGCGGGCTTCTACATGAGTACCAACGGCCAGACCTACGACAGCGACACCTTTCAGCTCAGCCAATACATCGACGATTATCATCGGGAACTCGACCGCAGCCTGAACGCTGCCGTGAAATGCACCGAGACCATCACCGAGCTTTATGTGCCGCCGCCGTCTCTCGCCGACTTCATGAACGCCGCAGCGCGTGAACTGCGACAGCGCAGCGCGAATGTCATCTACGGCACGATTCGGCTCATCGAGCAGGACGACGAGACCTTCCTGAACTGGGCGCGGCAGCCTTATGCCTGCATTGTATTCAACCTGCATGTGGAGCATACGGATGCGGGCATAGCGCACACGGCGGACGCATTGAGCGCGCTCATCGACCTCGCAACAGAACGCGACGGCAGCTACTTCCTGACATACAGCAAGTTCGCCACGCCGGAGCAGCTTGCGCGTTGCTACCCGCAGTTCGGCGAGTTCGTGGCACTGAAGAGCCGGTACGACCCGGACGGGGTGTTTTCGAGTGATTGGCTGAGGGCTTACACGGAATTAGCGTGAGTTGGCGACCGCACAACATCGGCCGCCTGCTGACGGGCGCGGTTTCATATTTCTAAGTCAGTCGTTGCGATAGTCGCCGCTCTGCCCGCCACTCTTGTGCGTAAGGCGCACGCCCTCGATACGCATGCCGCGGTCAACCGCCTTGCACATGTCGTAGATAGTCAGTGCAGCAACGCTGACGGCGGTGAGCGCTTCCATCTCCACGCCAGTCTTGCCAGTAGTCTTTGCCTCGGCGGTGATTCGCACGGTGTCGGCGTCCGCATCAAGCTCGAAATCAACGGCGATGCGGCTCAGCGGCAGCGGATGGCAAAGCGGTATGAGCGTTGAGGTCTGCTTCGCGCCCATGATGCCGGCGATGCGTGCCACTGCGAGGACGTCGCCCTTGTCGAACGCATTATCTGCGATGAGTTGCAGCGTCTCAGGCTGCATTGAAACGCTGCCGATAGCGACGGCGATGCGCTCGGTCTCGGGCTTGGCGCTCACATCTACCATGCTCGCCTTGCCGCTCTGGTCTATGTGGGTCAGTGTGCGTTGGGTCATGGCGTCACTCTCATCTGAAGAATCGGACTAAAAGGATCCCAACGGCTAATCGCTGAGCAATAGTATGAGTATGGTGATTAATACGCCGTAGATGGGTATGAACAGGGCAATGGCTATTCCGACCAGCCATTTAACCATGCTGGAAATCGCTCGCTCAATGTCAGCCTTCGTGGCGAGATGTGCGTAAGCGCCCTCTAAGTGCGCCAGTCGTTCGCCCATTCGTTCAGTATCAGTTGTAGTTGTCATTTAGGGAGGTCTTCTTTCCAATATTTCACCCTAGGCAATATATCAGAAAGCCTTAACTAACTCAGCTATTCACCCAATCTTGTATCCACGGACCTCCGTCAACTTCGTTTCTGGGCTTCGTATCCCTCATCCACAGCAAGACTGTCGCTATGCGAGGCGGCTACGGCTAGGGCATCGGCGCGCTCATTGCCGGGGTTGCCGGCGTGTCCCTTCACCCAGCGCACCCTGACGGTGTGCGTGTCGAGCAACTTCAGGAGGTGCGCCCACATGTCGGGGTTGAGCGCCTTGTCCTTGCGGTTGCGCCGCCATCCGTTTGCCTGCCAGCGTTCTGCCCAGCCCTTGTTCACGGCATCCACGATGTACTTGGAATCGCTGAAGACGGTAACCTCGCAGGGCTTCTTCAACGACTGCAAGCCTTCGATGACGGCAAGCAATTCCATGCGGTTATTCGTAGTCCTACGGAAGCCGCCGCTAAGCTCCTTGCGGTGCTCGCCGTACTGCAAGACAGTGCCGTATCCACCCGGACCGGGATTGCCTGAACATGCGCCGTCAGTGTAGATGGTGATTTTGTCTGGCATGGACGAACCGTAGAAACAGGATGCGGCTGCTACCCGCCGATGTGGTACATCTCGACCTTTTTGCGGCGGGCGCGGAGTTCGTCGGTCATGGAGGAGCGCTCTTCGGAGTAGCGGTCGGTGCGCACGCTCCAAGTGCCGCGTATGATCTCGGCAAGCTCAGCGTCGCTTGCGCCATCACGCATGGGAGTTCGCAGGTCTTTGCCATTCACGCCGAACAGGCATGTGAAGAGCATCCCTTCAGGAGACAGGCGCAGCCGGGTGCAGTCGCCGCAGAAAGGCTGCGTCACCGATGCTATGACTCCGATCTCGCCGCTGCCGTCCTTGTAGCGGTAGCGGTTGGCGACCTCGCCGCGATAGTTCGACTCTGCGGGTTCGAGCGGCATCTCGGCGTCGATGCGAGCGACAATCTCCTCGGCGGGCACAACATCATCCAGCCGCCAGCCATTAAGATTGCCCACATCCATATACTCGATGAAGCGCATAATGTGGCCGCGCTCCCGGAAGTAGCGCGCAAGCTCCACTATCGTATGGTCGTTGACGCCGCGCTGCACAACGGCGTTGACCTTGATTGGGTGAAAGCCTACTTCCTCTGCGGCGCGGATGCCCTCAAGCACACGCCCGACGCCGAACCCGCGACCGTTCATCTCGCGGAATATCGCGTCGTCCAGCGTGTCCAGGCTCACGGTTAGCCTAGGCAGCCCGGCGTTACGCAGGGTACCAGCCTTCTGCGGCAGAAGGTAGGCATTCGTCGTCATCGTAAGGTCGCCGATTCCCTCAACGTCCGCGAGCATCACGATGAGCTTTTCGATTTCGCTGCGTACCAGCGGTTCGCCGCCCGTCAACCGCACCTTAACTACGCCAAGCCCAACGAATATGCGAGTCAGCCGCGCTATCTCTTCGAAGCTCAGCAGGTCCGCTCTCTGTAGAAACTCGTACCGCTCGCCGAATATCTCGGCGGGCATGCAGTAGGTGCATCTGAAGTTGCAGCGGTCTGTGACCGAGATGCGCAGGTCGCGCAGTGGGCGCCTGAACTTGTCGAGTACGGCAATTGCCTGAGTGTCTGTGGTGGTCATACTGACATTATAACCTACGAATGCAACTAAGAACCGTTATCTATGTATGGGATATGTAAATACGAATGCATTCTATCCATCCAGTTCATCCATATCAGCCCCTGCGATAAGCGCATGCGCCGCCTTGCGCGCCGCAGCGCCGCGATGACTGACGTCGTTCTTCTCCGCGTCGGACAGCTCCGCCATCGTCTTGCCGCGCTCCAGCAGAAGGAACACGGGATCGTAGCCGAAGCCGTTGTCGCCGCGCGGCTTAGAGATTATGACTCCCTCGCAGGCGCCGCTGTGTAGCTCGATGTCTCCGTCGGGCATGGCGATGGCGATGACGCAGCGGAAGCGCGCCGTCCACGGCTGGGTACGCACCGCGAGGTTGTCGAGCAGCTTTGCGATACGATCGGCGTCCGCCGCATTGGGGCCAGCATAGCGTGCGGAATGCACGCCGGGTGCGCCGCCCAGCGCGTCCACCTCAAGCCCGGAGTCGTCGGCGAGCGTGGGCAGGCCGGCGAGACGCGCGTATGTCGTGGCTTTGAGCGCAGCATTTTCTTCCAGAGTCTCGCCCGTCTCATCCACATCGACTTCGATGCCGACATCGGAGAGCGACACGAGCGAATACGGAACATCACGCAGCAGGTCGCGCAGTTCGGCGAGCTTGCCCGCATTGTGCGTTGCGACCAGTAAACGCTTGCGATCCTTTCCATCGCCTCCATCCATGTCATTTCCCCCGTCGCGAATTCTTCAACCCTGTGGTGAGCTTGCTGCGGACTTCGCGCTTGACGCGGGCTGCGAGATGTTCATCGTGGACATCAAGGAAAGAGCGGACAGCATCGGAGTCGTGCCAGACAAGTTCGCGCAATGCCCAGGACAGCGCCTTCTGCACCATGTCCTCGCGGTCTGCGGCGAGCATCTCGCATACCTCCAGCGTCCGCGTGGTGTCACCGGTGCCGCCATGCGAGCGCATATTGAGCGCGACGGTGCTGACCAGCGCGGCGCGGCGGCGCCACAAGTCATCGGATGTTGCCCATCCATGTATAAGCGCGTCAGATGCCAAGCCGTGCAGCCACGCGGGACCGGAGAGGGTGCGGCCGAAGGCGTCCACGCTGTCCCAGCTATTCATGCCCTGACCAAGCTCATCTAGCAGCGCGTCGTCCAGGCTCTCGAATGCTGGCTTGTGGTCGCGAATAAGCTCGTACGCGACCCAACGAAGTCCGCGGCACATGACAAACTCACGAGCTATATCGAGTATGAGCGCGGCGTCCTCAGCTCTGAGCGTCCGTGAATGGCTGCGCCGCACCTTTCGCACAGTGGCCGTGGTCTTCTGGGGCAGCGCCTCGATGTCGGCGGCAATCCGCGTTGCCGTTTCGGAGGCGGCGGTCATCACCTATGCGCTCATGTCAGGTGTGTACTTGCCCTGCCGAGCGGCGCTTGTGAGCATTGCGCGGCGGTAGTATTCCTGCTGGGCCGCCTCGGTGTTCGCCGCACTGCCGCCCCAAGCCTGAAGTGGAGCCGCCTGCAAGCCGCGTCCGTAAGAGAAGCTGAGCTCCCAAGGCGTGTTCATTCCTTCTGCGGCGCGACTGATTGCGTCCAGATTTTCCGTAGCCTCGTCGTCGCTCTGACCACCGCTGAGGAAGACTATACCCGGCACTGCGGCAGGAACTTCGCGCATAAGAGCGTCAAGCGTGCGCTCGGCGACCTCATTGGCGTCTGCGCGCTCGGCGGCATCTTTGCCGGATATGACCATGTTGGGCTTGAGCAGCGTGCCGCGCAGGTCCACACGCTGGCGGGCTAGCTGGTCATAGGTGCTGTGAAGCGCGTTCAGCGTTACTTCGTGGCAATGCTCGATGGAGTGGTCGCCGTCCATAAGCGTCTCTGGCTCGACGATGGGGACGAGTCCGGCTTCCTGACTGAGAGCGGCGAAGCGAGCGAGCAGGTGTGCATTGGCGTCTATGCAATACTGGCTGGGGATGCCGTCGCCGATGGTAATGACAGCGCGCCACTTGGTGAAGCGCGCTCCGATTTCGTAATACTCCGCCAGCCTGTCGCGCAAGCCGTCCAGTCCGTCCGTGATCAGTTCACCGTCGGTGTTTGCGAGCGGGTTAGTGCTCCTGTCAACCTTGATGCCGGGAATGACACCTTGCTCCTGGAGGATGCTGACGATCGGCGTGCCGTCCGCTCCGTTCTGTCGCAGCGTTTCGTCATACAGTATGACCCCGCTGATGAACTCATTGGCGCCCGGCGTGCGAAAGAGCATCTCGCGGTAATCGCGGCGGCTCTGCTCGGTGGATTCGGTATTGATGGAATCGAAGCGGCGCTTGATGGTGTTGGTGCTCTCGTCTGCGGCTAAGATGCCCTTGGCTGGGGCAACGATCGCCTGCGCGATATCGCTCAATTCGCTAATGTTCATCACAAGACTCCTAAGAGATAGGTAGTAGATATTTTGGTACTTAGGCTAGAAGACAGGAGCGACTTTCCGATAGACATTCTATCAGAAAGAGGATAGGTAATTTACATGACTGAATGCCATGATCGGGTAATTAAGTCAAGCCCAACACCCTCTGTATGGCAGGTCAGCTCATTAACCCGGTCGGCGTCCGCATACGCGATATTACGCCACCGGCACAGAGCTTTCGTTTCAAAACTCTGGAATTGTGAACTGCAATTTCCTTGACATACAACAATATGTGAAACATGGGCAGTCATTTGGGTTGCTGTTCCTAGATTGCCATATAGCTCCAATGAAGTTACCATATCGACAGCGTTTCGCCTCATGATTCGCCTCATGCTGAAAGAGAGTCAGGAACGCTAAAGCAACTGACTGATTGCGAAATAACATTTGCTGAGTGCAAGGAGGACCTAAGGAGGACCTATGGTGAACTTCACCGATTCAGATGTGAAAGAGCTCGTTCGAGAACGCTACGGTAACTTCGCGCAGTCCGCAACCACTTGCTGCGGCGATGGCGAAGCTACCACGAAGAGTCAGCTCTATGAGATCGATCAGCTACAGGGACTACCGGACGAGGCGCTGCTTGCGTCCGCGGGCTGCGGCAATCCCACCGCGATCGGCGACCTCAATCCCGGCGAGACCGTTGTGGACTTCGGCAGCGGCGGCGGCATAGACTGCTTCATCGCCGCGAAGGCGGTCGGAGAGCAGGGCAGGGTAATCGGCATCGATATGACGCCCGACATGATAGACCTCGCGCGTCAGAATGCCGTCAACCTCGGCTTGCCCAATGTGGAGTTCCATCTTGCCGAGATGGAAGACACTCCGCTTGAAAGCAACTCGGTTGATGTCATCATATCCAACTGCGTCATCAACCTGGCGCCCGACAAGGACGCCGTATTCCGCGAGGCGCACCGCATACTGAAGCCCGGCGGCAGAATGTTCATATCGGATATGGTGCTAACCGCGCCGCTGCCCGCGCATGCCACCGAGGACGCGGAGAACTGGGTATCATGCCTGTCCGGCGCAGAGCCGCAGGATGTCTATATGGGCAGGATGTCTGAAGCGGGGCTTGGTGACATCGAGATTACGGATTCCAAGCCGTGGCAGGGCAAAGAGGAATGGGCTTCGCGCGTGCATAGCGCGAACATAAAAGCCTTCAAGCCCTAATCATAAGCAGACATAAACAAAAACGGGCAGGATATGAGGGAGACAAACCCTTCTATCCTGCCCGTTTTGTTTGGCTTTTGTGTTAGGTTTGGTTATACAGCGGCAGCTACGCCATTCTCAGCTGCGACTCCGTTGACAGGCGCGCTGTTGTGTTGCTGCTTGCGCTTGCTCGCCTCGACCTCGAGGTTCAGCGCGTCAATGCCGCGGCGCACCTGCCCGAGTATATCTGCAAGCTGCTCTTCAAGGTTGAACAGGACCTCGCGCGAGTAGCTGTCTGCGCCGTCTCGCCGCCCGAGCGCAACATTCTCCGCCTCGCTGACGATGCGATACGCCTTGCGCTGTGCGTCCTGCAGGATCTGCTGCGACTCATAGCCGGCCTGCTCCTGCATCTCCTGAGAGATCTCCTCGGCGCGCTTCAGCACCGACGACTCCCCCACCTTGGTGCGGTACTCCGTCTCCGCCTGCGAGGTGAGATTGTTAACCTCTTCCTCTGCATTCGTGCGAATGCGCTTCGCTTCCAGATACGCCTGATTCAGGATGCTTTCCTTCATCCGGATGACCTCGGAGGCCTCCCGGACATCATCGCTCATATCGACATTGCCGAGCTGGTCGCTCACTCTTACCAGGCTGTCAATATCAACCATCACTTTGCCTCGGAATCCCGGTACGCGGGTCCCGGAAGCCGCCATAGCCCTAAGCTGGTCTGCAATCTGTGGTGTCTGCATTTGTCCTCCCTCGATAAGTATATTTTTCGGTATGTCAGTTAATGGTTTTTAGTTGTCAGCAAGCAAAATATGCAGTAAATTCGCAGTCGCAAACCTATCTTTACTGAAAAGCCCCACTCGAATTGAGCTTTTCGTTCAGCGCCTCCAACACCGGCGCGGGGATCAGGTTCTCAATCCTGCCGCCAAGCTGCGCCACTTCCTTGATGCGACTGGAATGTACGAACTGATTCTCCAGGGCGGTCATCAGACAGACGACATCAATGCCCGGATCAATGTTGCGCCACATCAGCGCCATCTCAAACTCCGTCTCGAAGTCGAAACCCGCGCGCAATCCCCTGATGATGAACCTTGCATCCACGCTGCGGGCAACGGCAGGCGCAAGCCCTACGAATGGTATTACTCGCACATTCGTCAGATGCGGTATGCAGCGCTTGAACAGGTCCACTCGCTCTTCGGTTGTGAACATCAGCCTTTTCGACGGCGGTGTGTCGTAAACACCAATCACAAGCTCATCGAACAGGCTCGACGCTCTTGTCGCTATGTCCACGTGCCCGTTGTGAACCGGGTCAAAACTGCCAGGGTATAGCGCCCTAACCATCTATCTCTCCAAACACATATATTGATATTGCCGTATCTCCATAGCGCCGCCGTGTCCGCAGTGACAGCTCGCCATACTCATCCGCCATCACAGTGCTATGCCTGTGCTCCGCCACCACTATGCCCCCCTGTTGCAGCATCCCTTGTCGGTTCAGCGCCTCCATTATCACCTGCCAGTCGTCCAGCGCATAAGGCGGGTCTGCGAAGACCAGGCTGTATCCGCCCTCAAGCGTCCCCAGCAAGCGCTCCACCCTGCCATTGTGAACTTTGCCTCTCTCGCTCACTCCCAGCGTTGCGAGCGCATCGCTAATCAGACGGCATCGGCGCACATTCGCCTCCACAAAGTCAACCCACGCAGCCCCCCTGCTTAGAGTTTCCAGCCCGAGCGCTCCACTGCCGGCGTACAGATCAAGCGCTCGAGCACCTTGCACCGCATCCACTCCCAAAATCGAACCCAAGATTGAGAAGATAGCGCCCCGAACTCTGTCCGAAGTCGGCCTGAGATCCGAGCCTCTCGGCAAGCTGAACCTGCGCCCGCGGTGTTCGCCGCCCGTGATCCGCAGGGTCAACTGCTTACCCCTGTCTTTTCCATCCCTCGCCGCTTCTCAATTCCTGCGTCAACCCTAGCACGCACCATTTCACTCGATAAAGGACTTTTTCAGTCTTTTTTTGAGAAAGTGTTTAGGCAAATTGCATCGATTGCCAAAAAGGAGAGATATAATGTCCAATAATGTCGCGTATCCATGTTCGCCCCTATCCGTTCAACCTGCTAGAATGGGACAGGCATTTTTGGAAGAAAGCGCAGGCGGGAAAGCTGCAATGACCCAGTCTGAAAACGAACTGTTTCAGGTGCGCCTGGAGAAGCTGGAGCGGATAAGGCAACGCGGCATCGAGCCTTATCCGCACAACTACGAACGCACGCATACGAGCGCGCAGGCCGAAGAGTTGTTCGCGCAGGCTGAAGCGGAGCAACCTGAGAACGCGCGAACCGAATCAGTATCCGTCGCGGGACGCATCGTCGCCTTTCGCGGCATGGGGAGGGCATCATTCGCAGACCTGCTTGATGGCGACGGACACGTTCAGGTCATGTTCCGCCGCAACTCCCTCCCCGACACCTACGAAATGCTGGGCGACCTCGACATCGGCGACTGGCTCGGTGTGAAGGGGCCTCTCTTCCGTACGCGCACAGGGCAGATGACAGTGGAGGCGCAGGAGTTCACGCTGCTGTGCAAGTCGCTGCGATCGCTGCCGGAGAAGTGGCACGGCTTGCAGGATGTGGAAATACGCTTCCGACAACGATACCTTGACCTCATCGCCAACCCGGAGGCGAGACGCGTCGCCGTTATGCGAAGCCGCATCGTCAGCGCCATCCGCCGCTTCATGGATGGACGCGGCTTCATCGAAGTGGAGACACCCACGCTAGTGCCAATCGCCGCGGGAGGCATGGCGCACCCGTTCATCACCCACCACAACATGCTCGGCAGAGACCTATACCTCCGCATCGCCACCGAATTGCACCTCAAGCGCCTCATAGTCGGCGGCTTGGAGCGCGTCTATGAGATAGGCAAGATATTCCGCAACGAGGGGCTGGACCTGACGCACAATCCTGAGTTCACCTCTATGGAGAGCTACGAAGCCTTCGCCGACTACAACGATGTGATGGAGATGGTTGAGCAGATGGTGTACGGCGTGGCGCAGGAGGTGCTGGGCACGGCAGTCGTCGAATTCGACGGCGAGCGCATAGACTTCACGCCGCCCTGGCCCCGCCTCAGCCTGCGGGAGCAAATAGAGCACCACAGCGGCATTGACTTCCTGGAGCACCCAGACATAGAGTCGATGAAGTCGGTTATGGCGGAGATCGGAATAGACGTAAGCCACCAAATGAGCTGGCCCGGCCTGATGGACAAGCTTATATCTTCGCGCGTTGAGGATACGCTGCGCCAGCCCTGCTTCCTTGTGGACTATCCGGTGGGGATGTCACCGCTTGCAAAGAAGAAGGCGGACAGCCCGCTACTGGTGGAGCGCTTCGAGGGTTTTGTCGCCGGCATGGAGATTTGCAACGCGTTCACAGAGCTGAACGATCCCGTTGACCAGCGCCAGAGGTTCGAAGAGCAGGAGACTCTGCGTACGCAGTTCGCGGGCGAGGAGACGGACAGGCTTGACGAAGACTTTCTGGTCGCAATCGAGCACGGCCTGCCCCCCACGGGCGGACTCGGCATCGGCATAGACCGCCTTACCATGCTCTTCTCCGGTCACAAGACGATCCGAGAGGTGGTGCTGTTTCCGCAGATGCGATGACCAGAACCGACAAGGGCTAAGTATGAATCCGGGGGGCGCATCGCTGTCCCCGGTTACGAGAGGCAATACAATATGATGTTGGATATGGGCTTCCAGATAATATCCTGTCCCATAGGCGGCGAGCCTACGGCGATAACGTTGCCCTACGATGAAGCCGCGTTCGTAGTGACGGAGATGCCCTATCTGGAGGTTGACCCAGACGCCTGGGAGCATGACATCGAGGAGCGAATCACCTGCCCCGTCGGGCATACCTTCTATGTGTACGCTTATTGATAATCGTCGAGCATGCTGCGGATGCTCCTCTCTAGCGCAGGAATACGACTTACGGCCACAGCCCATACGATTTCCATATCGACTTCCATGAAATCGTGAATCAGCACATCGCGCATTCCTGCCATGCGCCGCCAAGGAACTTGCGGATTTGCGGAGCGCAATTCATGTGAGAGATTCTTAGTAGCCTCTCCGATGACTTCAAGCTGTCTTACCACGGCGTCTTGCCAGTGGATTTCGGATATAAAGCCCACTCGTCCCACTGAAATATACAGCTCGATTTTGGCAATCGCTTCAAGGATATGCCTGAGGAACTCTTCATCTCTTTCACTCATACTTCCACAGCGACGGCTTCCTTTAAGACGCGGGTGCGAAAGCCACTGAGCATTGACTCGGTTACGACATGAACCTCGCAGTCAAGCAGTTCTTCCAAATCCTGCTTGATTGCTACCAAATCCAGCAGCGTACTGCCATCAACCATATCTACTAGCACGCCCAAGTAGCTAGAGTCCAGTTTCTCCGGGAAAATCGAATCGAAGACTCTTACGCAAGTTGCGCCATGGGAACGAGCAATGTGGAGTATATCGTGTTCTGCGCCCGCGACAATCTTGTTGACACCCATGTCCAACCCCTTTCATCGCTATTCTAGCACAGCATTTTCCGACAAGTCGGATGGGATTGGAGAACTAGGTAATGCGATACCCATTTGAGTGGCAATCCATCGTCTAGGACTCCTTTTGTCGCTTCGGCCCCTCTTCCACATTATTCCTGCTGTCTGCTCATACGCGCTGCCAGCACACCCGCTATCAGCCCGAACAGGTGACCTTCCCACGAGATGAAGCCAGCTTGCGGCAGCACGCCGAAGATGATCCCGCCGTACAGCAGCAGCACACCCACGGCGACTACAATCGACACGATGCTCCGTTCGTACCAGCCCTGCGCGACGAGAAAGCCGAAGTAGCCGAAGACCAGCCCGCTTGCGCCTATGTGGACTGCCGGACGTCCCACGATCCAGACGAGCAGCCCACCCAGCACGATCACTAACAACGATACGCCTATGAGCGTCTTAGCGCCGCGTATTGCGACGAAGCCGCCCAGCAAGAGAAGCGGGAAAGTGTTCGACATGAGATGCGAGAAGCTGCCGTGCAGAAGTGGGCTGAGCAGAATGCCCCTGAGACTGCCCGCCAGATAAGGAAGGCTCGGCTCAAATTCAGACAGCCAGCGATAGGGCAGCGCCATTGGCGACAGTCCATATCTGTTGAGGCTGCCATCGAATAACAAGCTGTTCACCAGATAGACGACCCATATAACCGCCACGAATATGAGCAGCAGTATTATCGAAACCAGCCTGTCTTTCATCAGCCGTCTCCCTAGTCCAGGTTGTCGATCTGCACGGGTTCGATGTCATCGGCAAGCGCGAAGCCGAATACCCGCGAGTAGAAGTACAGTTCAGCCTCCAGAGCGCGGCGGATGTTCGCCGCCTGCCGGAAACCGTGCTGCTCGCCCTCGAATGTGAGGTATGCGACGGGCAATCCTTTCTCACGGAGCGCGTTCACCATCAGCTCCGCCTGATTGGGCGGCACTATCTCGTCATCCAGACCTTGCAGCACAATCATCGGAGCGGAGAGGCTGTCGATATGGTTGATGGGCGAGCGCTCGCGGTAACGCTCTTCATGTTCGGGGAAGCGCCCCACCATCGTATCCAGATAGCGCGACTCGAACTTGTGGGTGTCGCGCATCAATCCATCTAGCGAGCTGATGCCGTAGTAACTCGCGCCCGCGCTGAATATGTCGCGCGTGGTGAGCGCGAGCAGCGTGGTGAATCCGCCCGCGCTGCTGCCTCGAATGATGAGCCTGTCGGCGTCCGCAAGCCCCTGCCCCGCCAGATAGTTCGCGCCGTTGATGCAGTCGTCCACATCGACCACGCCCCAGTTGTCGTTGAGCCGCCGCCTGTACACCGTGCCAAATCCACTGCTGCCACCATAGTTCACATCCAGCACGGCGAATCCCCTGCTCGTCCAGAACTGCTTGCGAAGGTCGAGCGATGAATCCGCGGCGCTGGTCGGTCCACCGTGGCTGATGACAATCAGCGGCGGCTTCTCGTCATCAGGCGCAGCGAAGCCTGCATTTGTCGGTGGGTAGTAGAAGGCATGCGCGGTCAAGCCGTTCTCAGTCGGAAACTCAATTGACTGAGGGCGTGAGACATAGCCGTCTTCCAGCACGGCTTCACTGCTGCTGCGTAGGCGCGTGGTGCTACTGTCTGTAAGGTCATGCCGCATCAGCGACATGGGCATTGTGGGCGAGCCTGCCGTGAACGCAACATGCTGAGAGGCTACATGCAGTGTGCCAATGTCCGTGAAGGGCGTGGGCACAGTGGTCAGCGTCCCTGTCGTCGTGTCGATGTCGCCAATGTGCCATTCACCGGACTGCGTATAGGTGCAGATAATTCGCTCGTCGGACACGAAGCCGTAGGTGCTCAGTCCGAATACCCACGCGGGCCTGCCGAACTCGGCGTCCATAGCGCAAACAGGCTCCACGCTGCCGAAGTCTGCGGCTGCGCGATATATGTTCCACCAGCCCGTACGGTCGGATACGAAGTGCAGCACGCCTGAAGGAGACCAGGACGGCTGGAATATGGACTCATCCGCCCCGCCAGCCACAAGATGTCGCTCGCCCAGAGTGCCGTCATCGAGCAGATCGGCAACCCACAGCTCGCAGCCGTCCCAAGGCATGTTGGGGTGGTTCCACGACAGCCATGCCAGAGCGGAGCCGTCCGGACTGATGCGCGGGCTTGAGTAGAAGGACGCGCCCGATACCAGAACGCGACTGCGGCCGCGCTCCAGGTCAATGGCGACGATGGTGTTGACCGCCTCTCGCCACGATGATGAGTGGTCCTCGCGCACGCAGACCATCATTCCGCGGCGCTCGCAGACCTCTCCGTCGGCGTAGCGCATATCGATCTGAGGCGTGAGCGGCTGCGACGCACCCACCACACCCGATGCGGAAACCATTTGCCGATAAATCCGTTGATCCGCGAAGTTGCTGAAGTAGAGCGTGCTGCCCGCGCCGTCCGATCCAGTGACACAGAACGCGCCGCCGCCGTACTCATGCACGCGTGTGCGCACGTTGTACTCCGGCGGCGTGATGTCGCGGGCCGCGCCATCGGGAGTGCGGCGCACGATGACATTGCGCGCGTTGTCCGCAAGGCGCATCTCCGTCCAGTAGATGTCATCGCCGTGCAATACGACATCTCCGATGCCGATGCTGTCCGCGACAATCAGCTCGGAAGTTACGGGTGATGCCCAGGAGCCGTAAGGCGCTGTGGTCTTGTCGTTCATCGTTGTCTCCGCATGGTTCGTCCTGTCCGTGAGATGTTTGTGGAGTTGCTACACCATTCTAGCCCACCTTGGGCTGATGCAGCAGCGCATAGGATATAACATGCCGAATGCGGGCATGTGCTACCATGTCAGCGATATGCAAATAATACGACAGCACAACCGCAACAAGCAGCAGGCAAAGACTTGGGTAGAAGACAAGCTCGGCGAGATGCTTCAGCAGTTCGGCGACTCGGTATCTGACTCATCGCACCGATGGAACGGCGACACGATGGAGTTCGCGTTTAGTGCAGCGGGGCTGATGAGCTTCAGCGGCACACTCGCCGTTACCGACACTGACTTTCGTCTCGACATGCCGTTCCCGTTCCTCGCCAAAGGCTTCGAGGGGCGGGCGACAGCGGAGGTAAACAAGTGGCTTGATGACAATCTGACAGACTGAAGCGGAAAGGTGTATGATACTGCCATGATTATCAGGATCGAGCCTAAAGACTGGAACATGCACACGGTGCTGATGTTCTTCAAAGAAGAAGAGCCGCACCCCGAGGACGCCGACATTCGGCGTTACCTCGAAGAGCGCCACCTGGAGCCGCGACGCGAGTACAACACCGAGCTAGAGGGCGAGAAGTTCGAGGTGCTCACATACGGCGGCTGCTACCTCGGCCGGCACATGACCGCCCTTGCCGACATCCAGCGCGCCGTGGTCGAGCGCGAACTGCTCGCGGAGGCGATCCCTGCACTCCTTGCAGGCGGTCCCGACGCCGAGGCAGCCGCACTAGCCACAACGAAAACAGTCTCCGAGATGACGACCATCGTTGACGCGCTCACCGACGCCCTGCACACGCCGGACAACTTCGGCATAGACGCCAATGGCGAGCTGCAAACGACCGTCAGCGCTGAGGATGTGCAAGCGCGGTTACTCCAGCTTGTTCCTTCCCTCTCGATAGGGCCGAGTTAGAACCTGTCCCTGCGAAGGCAGCGGATGGGGGAGTGAAATTCCCGACCACACGTTTGAACTAAATTATGCAAGGAGACACGATTGTATCTAGTCAGAAGGACTTACAAGACCAAGCCCGGAGAGGCGCGCCGCGTGGCGACCCTAGTGCACGAGCAAGTGCAGATATACCACGACGCAGGCCACCGAGAGGAATTCAGGGTCGCGTACAACGGCGGCACATGCCCAGGCGAGGGGAACATCGTCGTCCTGGAGTGGACCACTGAAGCCTTCCAGTCCCCATCGCGCGAGGGCAACAACATCCCGCCCGCCGCGATGGAAGCAGGCGCTGCCTACCGCCCATACATCGAGAGCAGCTACATCGAGTTCTGGGAGCTGCTGACCCCCAACAAGATGCAGGATTAGGGGCACGAGCAGGTCTCTATGAGTTTCTAAGTCCCCTCTGCCTGAGAGCTAGGTAGAGGGGACTTTCTTCTCAGGGCAGCTTCCGCGCCGTGATTGCGAGCAGGTCGGGCTGCGATTCATCCTTTTGTCCGACTAGCGAATCGTAGAAGCGCACGTTCTTGAATCCCGCCTTCTCCAGAATTACGCAGTACTGCTCGGTTGTGTACGCCTTCAGGCTCTGGTCATAGCGCGTTACCTCTCCGGTCGCTGCGTCAACTATGAAGTATCGTCGGGTAACAACACCCGTATCGTCGTCCCAGAAGTTTTCCTGAAGACAGAGATGCGGCGACTCGGAAAACAGGCCGCCCTCCGACGCATACCACGAAGCGGGGCGCGAGCCGAAGTCTAGGACGGCTTGATTCGTATGCGCTTCCAGCAACAGCATGCCGCCCTCTTCGAGTGCGCTGTGCGCCTTTTCGACGATACGCGTGGCGTCCGACGGACTGAAGACGTTGAATTCCCCGAAGATGAGCATTGCGAACCCAAAGCCGCTGCCGTATTCAACCGAGCGTATGTCCGCGTGAATGTATTCGCACGCCAGGTTCTCTTTAGCAGCCTGCTTCTTAGCGTACTCAATTGAAGCCGGCGAGAAGTCGATCCCGACGCAGCGATGCCCAAGCCTTGCCAGCCGGCCGGCGTACAAGCCCGGCCCGCAGCCTAAGTCCAGTATATCCGTGGGATTCCCACGCAAGACCTCACGGTGAATCCATTCCACATGGGCGTCAATCTTCTCGCGGCGGCGGCTGGCAAGGTCGTGCGACTGAGTAAGATGCTCGCGCAGCATGCGGCGGCTGAAACCGGGCTCGCCCCACGGGATGTTGTCGCCCTCGGACCAGGGTTCGGGCGGAAGCCTTCGAGAGAGTATGTCATCCAGTTCCATACCGCTAACGAGGAAGCCTGCCCGCGTGCTGCAGTTCCGCCAGCAGCGCGTCGTACTCGGCGCGGTCAATGGGCAGGCTCACCTGCTCGCCACGGACGCCCGAAAGCGTTATCGCCGCCACAAGCTCCTGAGCGCCGAGCGCGTCCTCGCCCGCAATCGCGGGTTCGCGGTCTTCGATGATGGCGCGCGCGAAGTCGTCTATGGTGGGCCTGTGCGTACTGCCCACCGCATCGAACTCGAAGGTCGCCTCAGTGTCCGACGGGCTGACGAACGCGATCGTCTTGTCGGTATCTATGAACTGCTGCACCGGTGTTTCAAGCGTGCGGAGCGTGATGCGCCAGTCTTCCATGTACAGAGCGCCGCGCTCGCCCCACAACGCCAGTCGCTGCTGGTTAGGAGCCTGCGCCGTGTTGCAATGTATGACGCCGTGGACGCCGCCCGCGTAACCCAGCAGTGCGGTCGCGTAGTCCTCGACTTCGACGTCGTGCTTCAGCGTGGATACCATGCCGAACACGGTCTCGGGCAGACCGGCAAGCCACTGGTACATGTCGATGCCGTGAATGCCCTGGTTCAGCAGCGCACCGCCGCCTTCCGCATCCCACCTGCCGCGCCAGTCGAGCCGGTCGTAGTAGTCCTGGGTGCGAAGCATCGCGGAGGACATCTCGGAGCGATAGACATCGCCGATCGCGCCTTCGTCAAGGAGCTGCCGCATCTTCGCCGCCTCGGGCCTGAAGCGGTTGTTGAACAGCACACCCAGCTTCACACCCGCATTGTGGCACGCTGTGATCTGCGCCTCAGCCTCGGACGGCGTAACGCCTAGCGGCTTCTCCGCCAGCACATGCTTGCCAGCGGCGGCGGCGCGCGCGGTTATCTCCAGGTGGGACGGGTGCGGCGTGGCGATGACGATGGCATCCACCTCATCATCGCCCAGCACATCGTCGAGTGTGGGAAACAGACGTGTGCCAAGCTCATCCGCCTGCTGACGCAGAGGCTCCTGACGCCGCGCGTTGATGCCCACCAGTCGGCAGCTTTCCAGCCCACGCATCGCCTCGATATGCACCCTGCCGATGATGCCGGTTGATCCGATTATGGCTAGGCCTACCCTTTCCATGTCTATCCCCTCAATCTTGTCCATCCGACTAGCGCGCTGCACAAGCCGCCACATTGCCTTGTCCGTTTTTAACGAAATCGAGCGAACCACCTTACTGTGAGGTTTGCCGCCCAGAACGAAGGCGCAGCAGGTGTAACTGGCGTGCTGTGCAGTTGATACTCAAAGGACTGACACACAGCGGGGAACCTCAGCAAGGGTGGTGTGCATTTCGCCCTTGGAGGCTACTGTCCGAGGCCATTGCAGTCAAGAGCGAGCGTTGGCGCGTAATGGCGCGCTGATGGGAGGGATATTATTCCGGGGGCCTAATGCCCCGCGATTTCAGTCGTCACGTCAGTCATCTTTGATAAAGACCGCTTCCAGCAGCAACAAAGTCTCTATGCTCGGAAGGCGAAGGCCGAGTTCCCAGCGACGGACCGAAACCTCATCCATGTTGATTCACTCGGCGAGGTCAGCTTGGGTCAGGCCTGCCTTCAATCGCTGTTCCCGCAAGGCCAGACCCAGTTCGCGAGCGAGTTCATCGCGCGATGCGTAGTCTTTGCCAATCAACTGTTGCCAGAGCATCTCATCCCCAGAAGCCGGTCGCTGTCCTAAAGTTTGATATAGAGATAATTCTATATTAGTTGCAGTGCAATAAAGGTTTATATATTCATTGTAGCGGATTTCTGAGTAGCGCGTCGGACTTGCCGCGAGGACTGACGCTTGTTCCAACAAGCTACGAGTTTTGGTCTCCTGGTCTTCCCTCACAACTTCGCTCGGGGCATATCATCCTTCTCTTGAAGTCAGACCGACACACGGCGCAGTTAGCCATAGACTGCCTCATAAATCGGGGGCAGGTATGAGCGATAAATCTTAAGCTCAAGCCATGAAGGGACGCAGACCGGCAGCCTCTTGAGCGGTTCAGCGATGGAACAGGTACAGGAGCATGAAGCGGTTCCGCTGATTACAAGGGCAACGATACACTTGAGGCTTGAACTGTAAGTGACCGGCGGACAAGCATCCGCGATTGTCCAAGCCGTGAACCAACGCAGGGCTTGCGCCGATGTGCAAATCATTCCTTGCGGCCGTAAGTCAGATCGTGGTTGGTATTTTCTCGTTTTCTGTGGTTGCCGAAGCAGCCTTCCCCATTCAGTCACCCCTCCTCTACATACCAAGAGCACGGTTTGCTTCTCGTGTACAGAAGTATCTATGCATAGCACTTTGCACACTTACCTATTATTAGAATAGCACTGTCTACTTCGATTGAAGAGTGCCATATCGGTTCTTCTCAACACCTTACTTTTGCTGTAAACAGAGTATTAACAGTGCTTGAATTTTCCCCTCTGAAGCATCTGTATCACACCAAATAACTATCCTGAGGTACAAGTGTGTTTAAAACGCCCCGAACCAGACAACTGTTGATGGTTGCAGTCATACCCGCGACATTAGTAGTTCTTACGATATTCGCGTACTCGGCGCTTGCACAAGGCGCCGGCACCGGTGATCAGCCAAGAAACCTGAGAATCCAAAGTGCCGAGGATGGAATGATCCTCACTTGGGATGCGCCCGCCGAGGACGCCGCGTCCGTAACCGGCTACCGCATAAAACGGAGGGCACCAGGCAAAGGGCAACGGCAGCTCAGGGTTCTGGTTGCAGATGCGGGCAGCACGGAGACCACATACCTTGATACCACCACTAAGAACGGCGTGCGCTATGTATATCGCGTACATGCGCTGCGAGGCGAGGTGGTTTCAGCAGAATCGAACTTCGCCGAAAAAAGGTACAGAAGTCCCGCTACCACTACGCCCACGCCTACTCAGACAGCCACACCGACATCAACCCCAACCCCTACTTCCACTCCCAGCCCTACCGCTACATCTACCGCGACTTATACACCTACTCCTACTCCCACGTACACGCCCACAGCTACCGCCACCCCTAGTGCCACGGCTACCAGTACGCCCACGCGAACACCGACACCCGGAGCCAAACCAAGAAATCTGAGGCTGGAGAATACCGAGAACGGAATCCTTCTCACCTGGGATGCACCGGCTGAGGATGCCGAATCAGTAACCGGCTACCGGATAAAGCGAAGAAACCCTGATAGAGCAAGACAGCTCGGGGTCCTTGTTACGAACACCGGCAATACGGAGACCACATACATCGACACCACCACCAGGAACGGCTGGCGCTATTTCTATCGTGTGTATGCGCTGCGGGGCGACGAAGTCTCCGCCGAGTCGAACTATGCCGATAAGAGGTACAGAAGTCCCGCCACTGCTACGCCGACATCGACCCCAACGCCGACACCGACCGCTACCTACACACCTACTGCTACGGCAACGCCAACACCCTCTCCCACGGCAACGCCAACAGCCACGGCAACCCCAACACCGACAGCGACCGCCACTTTTACACCTACCCCAACTCCAGCACCGACTGCAACTCCCACACCAGGGTCTTACAGCGGGAATGCGTCCAAATTCGTCCCACCGCCTGTGAAGGACAAGACTGAAGACGAACCAGAAACAGAGGATCCGCCTATAGCAGCTCGGCAGGCCGTCATGGACGAAACCGGAAGAATTCTGGTTGATAACAGCGGCGCCTCCGTCTCATCTGAAACTCACCAGATCGGTGACGTCAGCGCACAAGGGTTTACGACGGGTTCAACACCCTACAGTCTGACCGGCGTTGAGATGACAATCTACTACTTTGTAATAACGCAAGACTTGAGCTTCAGCATCAGCGAAGCAACAAGCGCGGGACAGCCCGGTGAATCGATCTATGATCTTCAATTTGATATGCCGGATAGTCCAGGGCTGGCAACGCTCTTTCTTGCAGCACCTGACGATGCCACCCTTGAGCCGAATACCGAGTACTTCGTTCATATCGATGGCGGCGTCGTGCTGCTCTATAAGACAACCAGTACGGCCGAAGACTCAACAGGGCTATCCGACTGGAGTATTGCCGACAACCACTGGTCCTACGACGGCACCTCCTGGACAAGCTGGAACACATTTGTGTATGAGATTACCGTCAGAGGGACAGAAATCGATACGCCCGACGCAGAAGGGAACACCAGCTCCACGGCGGTGCAATTGGCATACTCGAGAACCGCCGGAGAGTGGCCTTATGTAAGTGCCTCCCTGGATAACGCGACCGACGTTGACTGGTTCAAGACAAACCTGTCATTCGACGCCGGCGCAAGACACAGAATCGACATCGATCCTGTAAGCCTGACCGACGAAGCCGACCTTCGCATCCGAGCGTTTTACGTGGACTATCCGTACGCCCACTCGAAGGATTACTTCCTTGAACTGGAGAAGCTAACCGACCCGCCAGAGGGCCTGATCTCCTACTATGTAACGGTCACTCGCAATTATGGTCCTTACATCAAAGTCTTGGCGGTCAATGGGACCATAGGCGATTATCGAATACGCATTGTCTATGATCCGGTGCGGATATGGAGCGGCAACGAGCGCGAACAGGGTGACCTGCCTCACGACGATACGACCTGGGCAACTGTCGCAATTGACGGAGGTACTGCCGAAATCGGTGTGTACCACTACTATGACGATCACGACTGGTTCGCGGTCGAACTGGAAGAGGATGAGACTTACCGGATTCTCGCGTCGGCATACGACATTTGGGTCACGACTCCAGATATAGGCACGGTAGTGAGGCTCTACGACTCTTCGGGCAGCGAGTTAGCATCTGACTACGCTAACTCGCTTAACGGCACGGCCATCATCGACTACACCGTGCCCACAGGAGAAGGCGGGACTTACTATATCGATGTGTCATACGCCAACTTCCGGGACGCCGCCCGGGTTCTTGACGTCCTTGGCTTGACTGAAGGTTTTGAAGTCAAATCGCCCTTCATCGGCTCCAGATACAATCTGGAGGTGTCGCTACAGTAGGAGGTGTCGGCCCTGCCCACCGCCCACCTAAGGAGGACTTCTCGCAATATGCTGACTTATGCGCATTCAGCATACTAGCCGACAAACCGTGGCATCACCTCGTCGGAGAACAGCTGCATGGAGCGCATCACTTTGTCGTGCGGTATGCCGCCCATGGCGAAGTTGCAGCCGAAGTATTCGACACCCTGCGCACGCAGTTCCGCTATCTTCGCGGCGCACTGATCGGGCGTGCCGATGAAGGCGCGGTTATCGCTGATGTAGTCGAAACTCAGGGGAAGCTCGGTTCGCGCCCTGCGCCAGTCCGCGATGCTGTACGGCACTTCGCTGCTCTCGCTGAAGTTGCGCCGCCACTGCATGATGTCGAGTATCCAGTTGATGTGCGACGCAGAGTCTTCACGCGCCTGCTCCTCCGTCTCGGCGACATAGAAGTAGCGGAAGAAGGGCACATCCTCCAGCGTCGCATCCCCGCCCGCGTCGGCCGACAGCGCGAGATAACGCTTGCACAGGTCCAGCGACTGCTGCGTGTCCTGCACCACGGCGATGCAGAGCTTGTAATCATTCCGTACCAGGAACTCCAGCGTCTCCTGCGTGTACGACGCCGCGATGTATATCGGCGGGTGGGGCGATTGCAGAGGCGGTGGCACGAGGTTGAGTTTGTTCAGTGTGTAGAAGTCGCCGTCATGCGAGAACTCCGGCGTCGTCCACAAGCCCTGTACGATGCGCACGCTCTCGCGAAAGCGCGCATGCGCCTCCTCCTCGTCCACGCCGAAGCCACCGTACTCGTAGCCGAATGTGCCGCGCCCGAAGCCCACATCGAGCCGCCCGCCGCTCACGCAATCCAGCGTCGCCGTGTCTTCCGCAAGCCGTATCGGATTATGCAGCGTGGGTATGAGCACCCCCGTCCCCAGCCGAATGCGCTCGGTGCGCGATGCGATGGCGGCCGCCAGCACCAGCGAAGACGAGCCGAGGCTGTAGCGCGAGAAGTGATGCTCCGCAATCCAGAAGCTGTGAAAGCCAAGCTGCTCGCCGAAGACCGCCTGCTCCACGCACTCCGCAAACAGACGCGCCGGTTCTTCGCCCTCCGGCCAGGGCACATGGGTGAAAAGACCGAATTTCATGCTGATAGCACCACGGACTTATGTGTGAGCTTCAGCCCATCGAATGACAGCTTCGGCAACATCAACGGCAGTAGCATATTCCTCCAATGTTACTGGACGGGTGGGCGCAGGGTAACGCGTAAGTACGGCATAAGGTGTGAGATCGGCAGCTTTGCGCACTATCTCAGGCAAGCATTCCCCGACTTCTTCTAGTAGCGACAGAAGGCGAGCAAGGTCGTGGACATACGGGAATTCGATATTGAGCATCATAAGCCGCGCCTTGATAGCCTTTTCCGCTGCCTGCTGCGCCTCAAAGCACAGATCTTCCAAGTAAGCGTCGGGTACGCGGTTCTTCGCTAGGGCAAGATTGCTCCTGGCTCGATTCAGCCACTCTCTAGGATCATCGGGCGGGAGACGTTCACGGCGATTCATAGATGACTACGCCATCCTGAAGAGCGGGTTTGATAATCAGCGAGTGACTGTCTTTGTAGCGTTCAACATCCTCCGAGGAAACGACTAGGGCGTCAACGGCAGCGCCAACTCCTTGTAACTCGCCGTATATCCGTGACATCAAGGTAAGCGCGTCTTCGCCATCCTTGATAATGAGCAGGTCAACGTCGCTGTTGCGTCCAAAATCACCACGCGCGGCAGAACCAAATAGGATAATCCTCTCCGGATCGGCTACATTAACGATGCGTTTGACTATATCGTTCAGCGTGGCCTGCTCAATCATTTGACATCCTCGCAGTATGTCTCATATTCAAACTCATGGACGATTGTACAGCAATTTCTCCTGTTCATCTCCTTCGTCCATGTTACCCTTTACGCAGAATTCCTCGGAGGCAAGTGTAATGTCCATTCAGGCGGTCATAGCGCAGGCGCAAGAGTACCTGCGCGCTCAGGGCATCGGCGGCTGGCTGCTCTACGACTATCGCAATATGAACCCCATCTTCTGGGATACGGTGGGCAATATCCCCAATGTCACCCGTCCGTGCTGGCTCTGGATCGCCGCCGATGCTCCGCCACAGTTGCTGGTCAGCTATGTTGACCAGGGGCGCTTCACACATCTGGGCATAGAGACCGCGCTCTTCGTAAGCCGGCAGGACATGACCGCCAAGCTCGGCGAAATGCTGGCGTCCGCTAACCGCATTGCAATGGAATACTCTCCGCAAGGCGCATTGCCGCGCGTATCGCGCATAGACGCGGGAACGCTGGACCTGGTGCGCTCGTTTGGAGTAGAGGTCGTATCATCCGCTGACTTGCTGCAACACGCTACACAGCGCTGGGACGAAGAGCATCTCATGTCGCACCTCGCAGCCGCAAACGCATTGGGGAAGGTCGTGCAGCAGGCGTTCCGGCACATCGGAGACACGATAGACGACTATCCAACCGAGTTCGACATCGCGGAGTACATCCGACAGCGCTTCGTCGAAGAGGACATGGTCGTCACGGACGGGCCGGTCGTCGCGGCGAACGCGCACGCCGCCGACCCGCACTTCGAGCCGACAGAGGAGAACTCATCGGTGATACGGCGCGGCGACTGGGTGCTGATAGACTTGTGGACTCGCCAGCCACACGAGGACGCGATGTTCGCGGACATCACCTGGACGGCGTATGTGGGCGACAGCGTACCGGCGCGCCATCAGCAGGTGTTCGACGCAGTAATCGGAGCACGTGACGCCGCAGTGGAGATGCTGGAGCAGTCACACCGCGAGGGCAGGACACTTGAAGGCTGGCAGCTTGACACCGCCGCGCGTGAGCACATCACGCAAGCGGGGTTCGGTGACTACTTCAACCACAGGCTGGGGCACAGCCTCGGGCGCGAGGTCCACAGCAACGCCGTCAACCTAGACGGCTGGGAGACGCACGACACGCGCAGGCTAATCCCCGGCATCGCCGTTACGGTGGAGCCGGGCATCTACCTGCCGGGCGAGTTCGGCGTGCGCTCCGAGATAGACCTGTTCATGGGCAACAACGGCCCGCAGATAACCACGCAAGTGCAGCGCGATGTGGTGCTAATCGACTGCTGACGAAGCTAACATCGATGCACAGGATTTTCGGGCTAATTCACAAGGATAGGTGTCGCAAGCACGCCTTTGGTGGGAACGAGACACTGATGCTCTGAGTCAACGCGCAAGAACAGCCCGCCAAGCGTATATCTACCGAGGGTCGCACCGCGGGAATCATCGCCAAACACGACCCAAGTGTGCGTCTCTTCATCCTGAAACCTGACTATCGCCTCTGCCATCCCTAACTCAACCTGCTCACCATTGGCGTACTCGAAAACTTGGCGTTTTGTGGGGATGATGCCCATTTTCAGCAGCGCGGTAGATGGGACAATGGTAGGCATCACACTGTCGTCAACCAGCATTTCCATCTTCTCGAACCGGCGCCCACGCGCATCACCGATTTCTATCGTAGTGGTGAAAGTTCCCACAGCATACACCTCATATCATATCCATCCTGTCCATCGATGTTAATTCCGGTCAGCCCCGCTCAACACTCGTCAGGCGCGTGAACCCTAGCATCACCGCCGCAATGAGCACCGTCGCACCGCTGAACACGAACGCGTCCGACGTGCTCCCTAAGTCCACAATCACGCCCGCCATATACGGCGCGAACGCCCCAAGGAACGATGCGCCGTATATCAGAGACACCACTGTTGACTGAGCCTCACCCTGCGCCACTTCCATCGCCGCCGCGATGTATATCGCATGCAGCGCGTACAGGAACGCACCCATTGCCAATGCGATTATGCCGAACTGCATGCCGGGCAGCGCCATCGCCAAAGGACCTATGGAGAATATGACGGGATTGTCAGTGGGCGCGAACTTCAGCGCAATCATCAGCAAGCCCAGCGCAGCCGTTGTAGGCACCAGCACTCTTTTGTGCCCGAACCTGTCTGCCATAAAGCCCATTGCAGGCTGCGCCAGTATCCCCACAACCTGGATACTTGCCATGAACAGCCCGATGACTATCGCGGATATCGACTGGTCCTCCAGCAGATATACCGGCAGGAACGCCATCATCGCGCCCTGTCCCATGCTGCGCAGCGCGGTCGTCAGCACCAGCGCCTGCATCCCCCTGCGCCGCAGCAGCTTGAACAACGAGGTGAAGTAGTCGCGCAGCGATTCCGTCTCGGTGCTCGCGGTTGGGATGCCGCGCATCATCAGGTAAATGAGCACGGCGGACACGAGTGCGGGCCCGACGCTCAGTTTCAGCACATCGCTCCAGTGGAAGGCGACAAGATATGTCCCCGTTATCAGTCCGCCGGTCAGAATCGGACCCACAACCTCGCCCACGCTGCCGCCCGTACCATGCCATGAAATGGCGAAACTGCGCTTGTCAGGGAACTTGCGCGAAAGCGTAGCTATCGCTGGCGAGTGATACAGCGAAGGCCCTATGCCCACAAACAGCATCGCTGCGAACATCAGCCAGTAGTTCGGCGCGCTTCCCAGCAGGTAGTACGAGATGCCCATCATGCCCAGCGAGATCATCAGCATCACGCCGGAGCGGTTGGCGAACCTGTCGCCGAGGTAGCCCGCGACCATCGTGGTCGCGCCGCTGGTAATCTCACCTGATGTGGACAGCAGTCCGAACTGCGCGCCGCTCAATCCCAGGTCGTTCTTTAGTACGGCCAGAAGGACGGAGTGCAAGCCCGAATTGTAGATGTGCTTGACGGCATGCCCCAGCACCACCGTCGCCGCAAGCCTGTTTCTGCCCCGCCTGATCTCCTCGGACAGCGGTTCACTGCTCGCTTGCGCTCCGATTTGCGGCAATATAATTCTCCCATCGAGTCAAAGTCGCAGCCAATCATAGCAAACGGACACAAACATAATTGCCCGGTGCAAAGTCCCTTCTTCCCTCGATCGGAAAGGTCAGGATGGGGTAACTAACATCAGTGGACAGGCTGTCAGGCGCTATTCACCAGGATAGGCGTTGAGAGCACACTATGCGTGGGAACGAGACACTGATGCTCTTCGTCAACGAGCGGGAACAGCCCACTCAGAGAATATTTGCCAAGCCGCGTGTCGCAGCACCCACCGCCAAACACAATTCAAGTGTATGTTCCCTCGCCCTGAACTCCTGACTATTACCTCCGCCATTCACAACTACGCATGCTAACCCCTGTCAGCCGGCGTCAGTCGAATCAAAGCCAATACCACCCCCGCCAGGAATACCATCACCCCGCCGTACACGAAGGCGTCCGATGTGGTTCCGAAGTCCACGATGACGCCCGCGAGGAATGGCGAGAACGCGCCAAGGAAGGATGCGCCGTATATCAGCGACACAACCGTTGACTGAGCCTCGCCCTGCGACACATCCATCGCCGCCGCAATGTATATGGCATGCAGCGCGTACAGGAAAGCTCCCATAGCTAATGCGATTATGCCGAACTGGAGGCCGGGCAATGTGATGTTCAGCAGCACAATGTCAATCATAAGCGGATCATCGGTCGGTGCGAACTTCAGCGCAATCATCAGCAAGCCCAGCGCAACCGTCCCGGGCACCAGCACCCTCTTATGTCCGAACTTGTCTGCAAGCCAGCCCATCGCAGGCTGAGCCAGTATCCCGACGAACTGGATACTGGACAGGAACAAACCTATGACTATCGCGGATATGCCCTGGTCCTCCAGCAGATACACTGGCAGGAACGCCATCATCGCGCCTTGTCCCATGCTGCGCAGAGCGGTCGTCAGCACCAGCGCCTGCATCCCCCTGCGACGAAGCAGCTTGAACAGCGAGGTGAAGTAGTCACGCAGCGATTCAGTCTCTGTGCTCGCGGTGGGAATGCCGCGCATCATCAGGTAGATGAGCAGTCCGAAGATGAGAGCAGGTCCTACGCTTATCTGCAAGACCTCGTTCCACTTGAACGCAACGAAGTACACGCCGTGAATCAACCCGCCGGTCAAAATTGGGCCAATCACCTCACCTACGCTGCCGCCCGTGCCGTGCCATGAAATGGCAAAGCTGCGCTTGTCAGGGAACTTGCGCGAAAGCGCGGCTATCGCCGGCGAGTGGTACAGCGACGGCCCTATGCCCACCAGCAGCATCGCTGCGAGCATCAGCCAGTAGCTCGGCGCGATCCCCAGCAGAAAGTACGAGATGCCCATCATGCTCAGCGAGATCATCAGCATCACACCGGAGCGATTGGCGAACCTGTCGCCCAGATAGCCCGCGACCATCGTAGTCGCACCGCTCGTAACGCGCCCGGATGTGGAGAGGAGCCCGAACTGTGTGGCGGTCAGCCCCAGGTCGTCCTTCATCACCGCCAGAATGACGGACTGCAATCCGGAGTTGTACATGTGCTTGATGGCGTGTCCAAGCACTACCGTAATCGCAAGCCTGTTTCTGCCCCGCCTTACTTCCTCAGATACTGTTACAACGCCTGTCTGCGCCACTGTGTTCCCTCCAGTTGTCATACAGACCTTTGATTTATCGAGAATCTCTCGAGGGCTTGTTGAACATGCGCGGGGCGAATTGGCGTGCAACGTCAATAACGCCCAATACAAGCAGTGGAATGACAACGAAAACCAAGGGATGACGCCGATACGCCGTTTTCCAGTCGCCCCTCAAAAGTGCAAGTGTCGCGTGTCCCATCCCGCAGCCCGGACACCTCATTTTCAGAAATTTGCGGATAGGACACTCATAGAAAATCGTGTCCTTTTGTTCAACCTTACTGATTGCCGATTGCCACTTTTCTTTCAGATTAAGTGGGTTAAGCATCCATATATACCTGCTCTTCGCGGACTTCCAGATTAGGCAATACAGTAATTCTTATGCGGCGCTCTTTCTGCCTGTTCGAATAAACAATTATCCAAACAATGCCCCATAAACCGCACAGCAAAAGGGTTAGCAATCCATGCAGAACATGGTTAACAGGCTTCCCAGGATAACTTAATACTGCCCAGCATTCCTGTTCGTTCTGTGCAATGGCCAACGCACCTTTAATGACATGATTAGATATCGTCGTAGATAAGATCTGTTGCCTTCGCTCCAAATCAGCCATGTCAACCTCTTCCCCTAGTTCAGACGATAATCATGTATAGACGGCGAACATTATACACTACGCAAGAAGTTTCATAAGCCCGTCCAAATCCGCAACCGTGGCGTCCGGCGTCTCCCCATCCTCACGCGGCTGCTGCAACCGTCCTGGCCCCTGCAGGATTCGCACCGTGCGGAAGCCGATCTCATTCGCAGGGCGTATGTCGTTGTCCAGTCTGTCGCCGATCATCACGGCATCGCCAGGCGCGCACTCCGCCTGCTCAAGTGCAAGGTGAAATATCGCGGCATCGGGCTTGCTGATTCCTATATCGCCTGACGAGACGCACACCTCGAAGTAGCCGGACAGCCCGTATGCTTGCAGGCGCTCAGCCGTGCCGGGCGGCTGATTTGCGATGATGCCAAGTCTGTATCGTCCTTCAAGCCGCGCCAGCAGTCGCTGAGCCTGCGGATACGGCGCTTCCAATTCCTTCGGATACCTGCCGGATGAGCGCACGAAGGCTATGACATCTTCGTCGTCGGTGAAGGCTTGCAGCACATTGCCGAAGGGGTTCGGATCGAAGCGAGCGGATGCTGCCTCAAGCGCCCCGCGAAGCTCCTCGGTAGAGGCGTCTATGCCTCGCTGCTTCAGCGCATCCGACGCTTGGCCCAGCCTGCCCATCGCTGCCGCGTCCTCGTTGATAAGCGTGTAGCCGAGGTCGAAGAACAGCCATCGAATGCCTTCCAACACCAATGCCATACTTCTATCCAATGGCATTGGGACGGATATTGCCCTCCGCGTCCGCCTCCAAGAGCGCATAAAAGTCGTATCCGCGTCGCCGCAGCTCGTCGCTGCCACCCTGATGCCTGTCAATTATGGCAAGCACCTTGACCACCTCGCATCCCGCCTCCTCAACCGCATCAATTGCGTGAAATAGGCTTCCACCCGTGCTGCACGCGTCATCCACAACTGCAAGGCGAGACCCAGGCACCAGCGGCCCCTCGATAGCGCGCTTGCCGCCGTGTTCCTTCGCCTCCTTACGCACGATGAGGCCCGGGATTTCCGAGCCGCCATCCTGGTAGCTCATCACAGACACCGCGGCAACGATCGGGTCGGCACCGAGCGTTGGCCCAGCTATTGCTGCCGCGCCGCACTCCCGAAGCACCGTCAGGAACGCGCGCGCCACATGGTATGCCCCCTTCGGGTCGAGAGTAACGATGCGCCCGTCGAAGTAGTACGAACTCGTGCCGCCCGCCGAAAGACTAAACTCGCCGAATGTCAGCGCGCCCTTCTCCTTGGCAAGCTCAAGTATGATCTCAGCGTCATTGTTGCCCATGAAGACCTCTTGCAGATAGAAAAGTAGTCACCGAAACTAAAATTTATGTTGCTTCCTGAGATTCCACTGGATTGCCAAGCCTAGAAAATCTTGTCAATCTCCAGCGTGAACCCCTGAAGCAGCGGCGAAACCAGCATCTGCCCCTCGCCATATATGCCCGCCACCTTGTATTCTCCGTTGTCCAGCGTAAGAACCATCGCAATCTTGGCGTCCGTGTCAGCCTGGCCAGTATTCGGGCACGCCATGCAGCGCGTACAACGTGCGCTTTAGCGTCCTGTCGCACTGCGCTGTGGATGGCGACAGAGTCTCTATCACCAGGTCGGGCGCGCCGCGTATGTTGTCCTCAGTTACGATATGCGACCGCTCCTTGCTGACGAACAGCAGGTCTGGCTGTACCACATCCGTCTCCGAAAGCACCACATCACAAGGCGCATTGAACACTTCAACCATGTCGTTCTCGGCAACGAATGTATGCATCGAAATCAACATCTTCCTTGAAGTCCTCTGATGCGCTGTTCGAGGCGCAGGAACCATAATCAACTCACCGTCCAGTAGCTCATAACGCTTATCCTCAGGCGTGTGCCTGTAATCTTCGTATGTGAACTTTATCCGGCTTCTCTGAGTCGCCATATCTATGCAGGCCCCCTTCTAAGAGACTTCCCTCGCAAGGAAGATCGGACACATGAAATTGTACACTACCCTAGTAATAGAAGTTCGGACGAAAGTTGCGTGGCAGGGATTAGAGCGGAGGAGGAACCTGACATCAGGCAGCGGCAGCGTACAGCCCGTTGTCATAAATATACCTCTCGACTTCAACAGGCACACGGTAGCGGATCGACTGTCCCGCAGAAGCACGCCTGCGTATGTCGGTGCCGCTGATGTCAATCAGCGCGCTATCCAGCAGGCGAATACGGCTCGACGCGCCCGGAATGGCGGCGTGCAGCACACTCGGGTCTAGCGTTGCGCCGGGACGCGCCATACCTGCAACGCTTGCCATCTGAAAGACACGGCTCGGCTGGTGCCACCGGTCTATCTCCCGCAGCGCGTCCAAGCCGAGAATCACAATAAGTTCGGCGTCCGAGTACAGTTCATGCAACTCTTCCAGAGTATCCACCGTGTAGCTCGGACCGCTGCGCTCGACTTCGATGTCCGACACATCGAAGAGCGGACTGTCCTTGACGGCAAGCTGCACCATCGCCAGCCTGTGGTGCGCCTCCGTAATCTGCCTGTATGACTTGAACCACGGCTGTCCGGCGGGTATGAACAGCACCTTGTCAAGCTCTAAGGCGGCGCGCGCATCCTCGGCGACAATGAGATGCCCCATGTGGATGGGGTCGAATGTGCCGCCGAACACGCCGATTCGCACGCCTACTCCCACTCCCACTCGACTTCCCCGAAGCGCACGGTATCGCCGGGCAGCACGCCCGCATTTTCGAGCGCCCTCACCACACCTGCGCGCTGCAAGTAGCCAAGGAATTGCATCCGGGCGTTCCAGTCGTCCTCATTCAGCAGGGCGGCTATCCGCACAGCCCTCCGGGCTCGCACATCAAACACATCGCCGCGCTTGCGCACAAGCACAGTCTCTCTGCGCGGCTTCGGACGCAGCACGGGCAACTCTTCGCATTCGCTTCTTTGTAAATCCATTTCAGGCAGGATCGGAGGCAGTGTGTCGGCAGTTTCAACGGACTCCAGCGCTGCCAGCACGTTGTCGAGCAGACCGTCAAGTCCGCTTTGCGTTACCGCGGATATGAAATGCAGTGTCCTTTCATCTTCAGGGGCATCGGCGCCTCTTCCGCGTAGCCGTCCCCTGGCGGCAGTATTGCGGTCGGAGTAGGGCAGCAGTCCGAATTCATCGGCGAACATCTCCGAGAGCAAAGGCGCAATCTCCTGAACCTCGGTTATGTCCATCTTGTTGACGACGACGACCTGCGGCTTGGCTGATAGTGTCTCATTGAACATCCGCAACTCGCCGTTAATCTGGCGGAAGTCGCGTAGCGGGTCGTCAGCAGAGCCGTCTATCATATGCACAAGCACGCGCGTCCGCTCCACATGGCGCAGGAAGTCGTGTCCCAAACCGACGCCCTCATGCGCGCCCTCGATGATGCCTGGTATATCCACCATCACGAAGGTCTCCTTGCGATGTCCCACGACCCCCAGCACCGGCTCAAGCGTCGTGAACGGATAGTTCGCCACTTTGGGCCGCGCCGCGCTTACAACCGACAGCAGGCTCGACTTGCCCGCATTCGGCAACCCGATGATACCCACGTCGGCAAGCAACTTCAGCTCAAGCCGCAGATGAAGTGTTTCTCCCTGTTCGCCCTGCTCCGCGAGAAGCGGGTACTGATTCGTCGGCGATGCGAAGAAGGCATTGCCGCGTCCTCCACCTCCACCGCAAGCAAGCTCAACCCTCTGGCCATGCTCAGTCAGGTCTGCGAGCAGGCGAGGACTCCTTGAATCGGCATTCCAAACCTGCGTTCCGACAGGCATCCGTACTGCAATATCTTCCCCATCTGCGCCGTGCTTGAGAGCGGGCATGCCGTTCCCACCGTCGCCGGCAGCGAATCGGCGTTCGTACCGGAACGCAAGCAGCGTGTTCATGTTGGAGTCGCACTCTGCGAAGACACTGCCACCCCTTCCACCATCGCCTCCATCGGGGCCTCCGCGCGGCACGAACTTCTCGCGCCGCCCGTTAACAGTACCGTCGCCGCCTTTACCACTGCTTATGTGGATAAATACATTGTCTATCATGTCTGATGCATACTCTTAGTAACCATAGTAATGGCGTTTATTGAGGGGATAACATGCGCTTGCGACGGGCACGCTTCTTCATGCCCGCGCTTATGATTGGTCGCAGGCGTATCCTCACTGTAGATACCGCGTCGTTATTCTAGCACAGGAGCATGTGGATACTGTGCGGGTGCCTGTGGATAACATGCAGAGCGTTGTGGATAGAACTTTTCCTGAACTTGTTCAACCATGCATCAGACACACTTGTACACATTACGGGCAAGTTATCCACGCATTTCGGCGAGTTATCCACGAAGACGGGAGCAACATGTTCATTCTGCGTATATGCAATAGTTAAGAAACGACCGGAATATATGGTCAAGAAACCGTTGCAACAGTTACCCTGTTGCAGCCAGCGCCTCGCGCACTCTCAGTATGTCACGGCGCAGCTTGGGATCGGCGTTCTGATGGTTCTCTATCGTCCTGCAGCCGTGCAGCACAGTTGAATGGTCCTTGCGACCAAGCGCGCGCGCTATCGCGGTTGCGCCCATAGCCGAATCCTCTCTCAGGATGTACATCGCAACCTGTCGTGCCAGCGCCGTCTTCTTGTCGCGCTTGGGCCCGCACAGCGCGGCCCTGTCAACGCCGAAATGCACGGACACCGCGTCGATCACCTCTCGCTCTGATGGCTGCCGGCGCTCACCGTTTTGCTGCGTGTCGGCGATGACCTGCTGCACAAGGTCAGAGTCCAAGGGACGCTGCATCAGGTCGGCGTACGCGATTACGCGGTTGAGGCTGCCTTCAAGTTCGCGGATGTTGCGGTATATGCGCGCGCCGAGCAACTCCAGCACCTCGTTGCCCGCATTCACGCCTATCTGCTCCGCCTTGGCGCGCAGAATGGCGAGACGCGTCTCAAGGTCGGGGGGCTGGATGTCCACCACCAAGCCGCCGCTCAGACGCGAGCTTATGCGCTCTTCCAGTATCTTCAGCGAGCTCACCGGCCTGTCACTGGTGATGACAATCTGGCGGTTGGACATGTGCAGCGCGTTGAATGTATGAAAGAACCCTTCCTGCGTCTGCTCCTTGCCTATGAGGAACTGGATGTCGTCGAGCAGGAGCATATCGGCGCTGCGGTATCTGTGTCGAAACTCTTCGGTCTTGCCCTCACGAATGGCGCGGATGTAGTCGTTCGTGAACTCTTCCGTCGTCGCGTAAATCAGGCTCATGCCCATAGAAAGCGCCTGCTGCCCGATGGCATGGAGCAGGTGAGTCTTCCCGAGACCGACCTCCGAGTAGAGCACCAGCGGGTTATACACATTGCCAGGATTATCCGCGACCGCTTGCGCCGCGGCGTGCGCCAGCTCGTTGGACTTGCCCACGATGAAGCGGTCGAAGGTGTATCGTCCGTTCAGCGAAGGGGGACGAGCATTGACCGCCGGTTCGGATGCCGCCGCTGATGGCGCTTGCCGCTCACTGCCCTCTGCTGCCAGCGGCGGAACTTCTGCTGGAGCATTGACGGTCGCGCTTGATGCTGCCGCCACCTGAAAGCGCACCGAAGTGGGCTCGCCGATGACATGCTCGATTGCGCGCTCGATGAGCGGATACATGCGGTGCTCGAGCATTTCTGAGACGAATGCGTTAGCAGTGCCCACTATGAATTCGCCCGGCTGCTCAGGACTCGAAGGAGGTATGTGCGCCACGCCGTCGGTGTCCCTGAGCCAAGTCTCGAAGGCGGGGCGCGCAACTTGCAGTTGCAACTCTCCTAACGCTGCGTCCCATATCTGACCTGGCTGCTGGGTGCGGGTGGTCAATCGGAAGTCCTCTCCCATCAAGGCAATTTGCGAATCTGAAATAAGCGCAAAATCGCTCTAAAATCAATCGCAAATGGCCGATGTGCTTGAAGGTGTCAGACTATACTATTCCTGCTAAAACCCCGCCGCAACATGTCAAATGTTTCGTACAACTCCCAAAATTCCCATGACTTGCATCAATAAGCAACAGAGCGAGTTTTGAGCAATTTTCAGCAGTCGTTGATGCAGCGTTAAACTTCCTTGAGGCAATTCATCAGCATAAATATACGCAAAAATGGACAGGCTTGAGAGGCTTATTTTTCTCCCAAACCTGCCCTTGTTGTTTACCCTTTTCGGTCCTTAGAACATCCTGAACGCCATGTCCTTCTCGGCGTCGTCGGTCACGATCTCAAGCAGTGCCGCCTGTCCGGACTGCACGATGCCCGCGCACCGCTGCACCGCTTCGACCACATCATCCGGCTGCGTGACGCGCTCGCTGTGCGCTCCAAGCGCATCCGCCATCTTCACGAAGTCGCCGCCCGTCGTCTTGGTGCCGTACAGCTCATGCGCCGTGGCGAAGTGCTCAGGCCTGTATATGCCCATGGACGAGTTGTTGAGCACGATGGTCAAGATTGGGATGTTCTCGCGCACCGCCGTTTCGAGGTCGGTGCCTACCATGCCAAAGCCGTAGTCGCCGATGACATTGACGCAGAGCTTGTCCGGCGCCGCCAACTTGCTGCCCATCGCCGCGCCCAGACTGTACCCGAGCTGCGTGGACTTGCCCCAGGCGATGAAGCCGCGCGGTGTAACGGTCTGGTAGAAGGGAATCATCTGGTCGCGCGGGCTTCCCGAGTCGTGGTTCATTATCGTGTTCTTGCGGTCTATCGCCTTCGTCAGATCGTTGAGGGCGCGGTACGGGTTAATGGGCGTGGCGTCCGAGTGCATCTTCGGCAGCCAGTGCTGCATCCACTCGTCGCGCACCGCCTTGATTTCGCCCGCCACATCGCCGCGCTCGACCCGTTCGCTGCCATTCTCAGCAAGCATCGCCTTGACCTCGTCGATGAGCTGCCGCATTACCAGCTTGGCATCGCCGATGACCGCCACATCGGGAGAGTAGTCCTTGTTCACATCGTTCTCGTCGTTGGTCACATGCACCATCACCTTGCTGTCAAACTGGTCTGCGCCATAGTGCATGCGCGTGAAGCTGCATCCGATACCGAACACCACATCCGCGCGGTCGAGGAAATGCACGACCATGCCCGTAGTTGTGCTTGAGCGCGTGCCCAACGATAGCGGATGATCCTCGCGGAAGGCGCTCTTGCCTGCCATCGAGGTCATCACCGGCGTCTGCGTCAGCTCCGCAAGCTCTTGCAGTTCGTCCCATGCCTCGGCGTACAGCACGCCCTGCCCGGCGTGTATGACCGGGTTCTTTGCGCCGAGCAGAATCTTCGCGGCATCGCTCACATCCTGCGGGTCGCCCGCTGAACGCCGCTGTCGGACGGGCATGTACGGCGCGTCTCCGTTGGCAATCTCGCCGCGCAGTATGTCGCTTGGCAGATCCAGCAGCACTGGGCTGGGGCGGCCCAATCGCAACTGACTGAAAGCGCGCCGCAGGGCATTCGGAATCTCCTCCGGCAACTCAATTCTGCCCGACCACTTCACCACCGACTCGTAGGTGCGGCTGGGGCTGAATGTCGGATGCACACCGGCGCGGTTGCGCGGCGCGGACGCCGGCAGCAGCAATATCGGCACCGAGTCGGCATAAGCCTGCGCCACGCCTGCGAAGGCGTTCTCCGCGCCAGGCCCAGCCTGCATCGAGAAGACGCCGGTTCCCCGACCGTTGGTTACGCGCGTGTATGCGTCCGCCATGTTCACGCCCACGCGCTCCTGACGGAATATCAGTGGCCGTATTCCCGCCTTCGCCGCCGCCTCTTCCAGCGAGTTGAAGGGGATGACTCCCATGAAGTCCACGCCCTCTTGCTTCAGTATTCGTGCTATCAGGTCTGCGCCTGTCATGTCGTCTCCCCTTATCTTGTATCTTGTCTTGTCCACTCGTTCATGTATTCAGATTGCGAAAATATCGTCAACATCCAGTCTGAAACCGGGTAGCAGCGATGAACCGAGAGTCTCGCCCAAGCCGTACAAGCCTGCCGTCTCATAGTCGTCGGCTGCCAGCGTCAGAACCAGCACATTATATTCGTCGATGTCCACCTGCCAGTACTCCAGCACACGGAAGCGCGCGTACAACTCTCGCTTCCGTACTCTGTCAAGCTGCGCTGTTGACGGCGAAAGTATCTCGATGACCAGGTCCGGCGCGCCTCTGATGCCTTCGTCCGCCAGAATGTGCGACCTCTCCCTGCTCACGAAGAGTATGTCCGGCTGCACGACATTCGTGTTCGACAGGATCACATCCGTCGGCGCATAGTACATTTCGCCCAACCGATTCCCCTTCACATAAGTGTCGAGAGGCGTGCTTATATTCCTGGAAGTTCCTTGATGCACCCTGCGCGGCGCAGCAACCATAATCAGTTCCCCGTCTATCAGTTCATAGCGTTCATCCTCCGGTATGTTGCAGTAGTCTTCATAAGTGAACAGAGTTCCACTGCGTTGCGTTGCCATCTCGCGCCTCCCGTTGCGTGTTCGTGATTATCTTGCCGAACTACAGCCACAGGGTGATTCTAACATGTGTGAGGGGGATGAACAGGAATTGCGCCGTCCGCAGCGTATATCGGAGAAAGTTAATCCCCGCGCAGCGAATTGCACGCAACCCCGTCCTGGTTCCCGTCGAGACGATGCCTGTCAGTTTCCGGTCCGCCCGCCGCAATGTAGAAAGCCTGCGCCTCATCCCATGTGTCGAAGTCGCCGCAGTCACGGTCGGGTCCATTCGGATCGTAGCGCAGCGAACCATCGGATGACGGAATCGCCGCCGCCGTCGGCGGGGCAGGCATAAGCGCCGGGGCGCCATCTGCAGAACTGCCCACGAGGGTTATCGGCTCATCGCAGGTCGCAAGCATCTCCCGCAAGGCGTCTGCTTCAGGCTGAGTCGCAGTCAATCCCCAGTTCTGCTTGATAGTTGCCCAGTCGGTTGCGTACTGGCACCAGTATTCGCGGCGTGACGGGCGCCACTCCTCCGGTCCCTTGCTGCCCTTCTGCCGGTTCGCAGATGCCTGAACCGCAATGAGGTGGTTCTCATATGACAGGTCGTTGGCGTAATCCGCCTTGCGCTCCTTCGCCCAGGCCCAGCCGCCCGACCTGTGCGCGTTCGCTAGCGGCACCATGTGGTCAACATCGAGGGCGCCAGGATCAGTGAACGACTCGCCCGTGTACACACCAAACCAGTCTCCACTCTCGACTCGGCATGTGTCCCTTGCCTCATACGCGACTCCACTTAGTGACTCAGCGATGAGAACCTCCTGCCGCGCGTCCTGGCAGTCCCTGTCCGCGTCGATCCAGTGCCGCCAGTCGCCGCGGTCGTACTCGGGCCTGTCCGGTGAAGTCGGAGCTACGATTATGGTCAGCGTAACACCCTCGGCTGTCGAGGTCAGCGCAGTCGGTATGGGTGTGCCTGCAGGTGCAGTCGTAGTCACAGCCGGAGTCGCGCTCGGAGCAGCCCTCGCCACAGATGGGATGGGCAGAGGCACGGACGGCAGCGGCGGCTCTGAAGCGCCGCAGCCCATGACAATCACCAAGGCAAGCATGGCAATGCCAAGCAGTCCTATCCTCCCCATCCAGTCCACCTCTCTTATCCCCACTAGAACATGCTCAACTGCTGTTCGGAGGGTCCATCATCTTCGCTCGCAGTGTCATCCGGAGGCATTGCGAGAACCTCTTGAACAAGCGGCAGCAGATTGCGGAAGTCGTTCTCCAGCGCCGGGCGCAGGCGCGGGTTGTGCAGCGTAGCGGCGGGATGATACATCGGATAGATCATACGCCCGCGCCACAAGCGAGGCTTGCCCCGCTCGCGGCTGATGCTGCGCCCCGGAAAGAACTTGCCGAACGAGTAGCGTCCCAGCGTGACTATGACCTTCGGGTCGATAAGCTCTATCTGTGCGTCCAGGTAAGTGGAGCACGCCTCGATCTCGCCGCTCAGCGGATCTCGGTTGTTGTTCGGGCGGCACTTCACCATATTCGTAATGTACACATCCGAGCGCCGCAGACCGATCCCCGAAAGCAAGTTTGTCAGCACATTGCCCGCCGCGCCGACGAAGGGAAGTCCTTGCTGGTCCTCGTTGAACCCCGGAGCCTCGCCGATGAACATAATGTCCGCAGTCGCGGAGCCGTCTCCCGGCACCGTGCGGGTGCGTCCCTCCGAGAGCGCGCAAAGGGTGCATACGGCAATCCGCTGTACGATCTCCTCGTATTCCGTCATAGCCAACTCCAACTTCTGGCATCGTCCGCCGTAAATCTCAGCGTAATCGTAAGCAGACCGCACAGGTTGGGTCAATGCTGATGAAGGCGTGATAGTGAACATTGTGCGCTCCGACAGACCTCACTCGGCACCATAATGACCGCTTCCTAGGCATACTGATATACTGACAACCAATAATAGATCGTTCACGACTCATAACCTGACACACCCGGAGGCACGCCATGACACAACTAGCAGGTATATTCGGCTATCCGCTATCGCATTCGTTGTCGCCGGCGTTCCAGCAGGCAGCATTCAACCACCACGGACTGGATGTGCGCTACCTCGCGTGGGAGACGCCGCCGGAGGGACTTGCGGACGAGGTGGCGAAGCTCCGCAGCGGCGACTTCATCGGCGCGAATGTGACCATCCCGCACAAGGAGAGCGTCATCGCCTTGCTTGACGAGGTTGACCCGCTTGCGCAGTCCATCGGCGCGGTGAATACCATTGTCAAGAGCGCCGGACGCCTCGTCGGACACAACACCGACGCCCACGGATTCATGCGTGAGCTGAAAGAGGACGGTGGTTTCGAGCCCACGGGCAAGCGTGTGTTGCTGCTAGGAGCGGGTGGCGCCGCGCGCGCCGCTGCATTCGCCCTCTGCCGTGAAGGCGTAGCGTCCATCACAATAGCCAACCGAAATGTTTCACGCGCCGAGGCACTTGCCAATGCGCTGCACAACGATGCTGTGAGCGTATTCGCCGCTGTTCTGGACAATACGACCCTGGAGACTGTCGCGCTCGAATCCGACCTCATCGTCAACTGTACTTCCGTGGGAATGCGACACGGAGACAACGAAGGGCAGACACCACTCTCCGGCGGGATAATATCCCACGAGGCCGTGGTCATGGACATGGTCTATAACCCGCAGAACACCCCGTTCCTCTTCGGAGCTCGCAGCGCAGGCGCGACCGCGCTCGGCGGCTTGCCCATGCTAATCTACCAGGGCGCCTCCGCCTTTGAGATGTGGACCGGCAGAGAAGCCCCCATAGACACCATGTTCGCCGCCGCCAACGTCGCCCTCCTGAAAATGGACTAGGGCGGGCTTACGAAAGTTGTTGGTTAACTTTACTCAATCATGCCTTCTAATCAAGTCTTCACAAAAGTCCACATGGGATGCTTATACAACGATTAGCGCTGGATTTCGTAGGTCATGCTAAACTATGAGAACTCGACTGGTAGGCAAGATCAAAGCGACAGCGTGTAGGGCCCAGTAGATGTCGATCCACCCATTCACGAAATTTATAAATGCTTGATTTGAATGACTTGGCCAGCGGCCTGATCCCCGCTGTCAGGCAGGTTGTGGGCGCTATGCTGGCTGAAGCTGCGGGCGTATGTCTGGAATCACAGGGGCATACACAGGGTGTGAACCTTACCGTTAGCGGTTACAGCAATAATTACCATACGTTAGTCTGGTCGTCTATTCCTAGGCAGCAGATCATAGATGTATGGGGAGACGCTGAATATACTACTGAACATGGTGCGGCTGGTATCGCAATTCTGTTGGCCAAAAAGGAAATTGGCTATGAGGTAGTTCGACGCTCACGAAAAGGCACGGGTTTCGATTACTGGTTGGGCGATGAATCCGACGAACCTTTTCAGGACAAGGCTAGGTTGGAAGTATCAGGTATTCGCAATGGGGATGCTGGTATTCTGAATGCAAGGGTAAGTCAAAAGCTTAGACAAGTTACTCGCTCTGATAATCTGGAATTGTCGGCCTACGTAATTGTGGTTGAATTCGGACAACCCACTGCTAGGATTGTCAAAGCATGAGCGCGGTTAACACACTACATGACGAAGCTATGGACCTAGCGTCATTCGCTATGATGGAGCGCGCACGCGGTAACTCCGAAAAGGCATCAGAGTTGTTTGAGTTGGCACTTGAGAAAGAACTCGATGCCATATCAGAATTGCACGAACCTGTTGAACCCTCATTCTCCGTACTTCACCGTAGTGCTGCTTCCCTTGCGCTGGATTGTAATCAGTTTCGTAAAGCCGAGCAATTGGTGGCGAAAGCTCTGGCAGAAGAGCCTCCAGCCGAGATTGCAGAGGAACTGCGAGATGTCTGGGAGCAGGCTACTTTTCAAAGACGTCTGGAAGAAGCTCCTTCTTCTCTTGGTGGAAGTGCAAGTTTGACATTTTCTGGAAAGCCTGTGGTTGGTAGTAGCGGGATTATGGCAGACTTTGTTGCAAAGGTATTAGCGGCATTTGAAAAAGCTATCGCTTCTGTTGGCGCGAGCGAGCATGGACCTCTAAATTGGATGGGCCCAATTCCTAACCGTGATGACTATCGCCTTGTGATTACGAATATCGCGTACGGGTCTTTCGGATTTGAAGTCGAGGGTGCATCACATCGGACAGGGTTGACGTCCGACTACTCACAGGTGGACGCGGCAATTGACAGAGTGAAAAATATCATGAATGCTTCCGTAGAGGCTGATGACGACTACGAGCTGATTGACTTGATAGGCAATATCGACAGACGGGCTATCAAAGATGTAAGCGAGTTTCTTCAAATTGTTGCTGATAGCGAAGCAGTTTGCTCCCTTAAGTTTGAGGGAGAGGTGTTTCGATATCGCGATACATACCAAGTTGAGCGCAGCGCTAAGCGACTGGGACGCATCAGGAACGAAGAAGACATAGAATTAGTGGGCCATTTCAGAGGGTTTCTACCTAGCAGTCGTAGAGCAGAGTTCTCGGTTGAGTCAACTGGTGAAGTAATCACTGGCCCAGTGAGTTCGTCAATTTCTGATGTGATCGAGAGATACCTCAATGAGTCTGTCACAATTACAGTACGTAGGAGACAGATGGAAGGGGGCAAGCCCCATTACACCATTCTGGATGTCAAGGTCTACTGAAAGTCGCTTAGCTTCCCTTGGACCTTTCTTGAATCTGCGTCTCCTGCTAAAATTCCTACCTATAGTGCATCAGTTCCAAATACGCTGCCGAGTCACGATGGGTCGTGTCCCATTGATGTGGAGCGCCTTCCAATGATGATCACTTCTTCACAAGAACAGTGAATTCTTGGAACTGTTAAGCCTTCGGATCATTTGAGAATCGGGGTACGTAATCATTACCAAGGAACCTAATTTGTCCACACACATCAAATGACCCCCAACATCTTCCTCACAGGCTTCTCCGGCACCGGCAAGACGACTATCGGGCGCGAGGCGGCGCGCATACTCGACTGGCGCTTCGTTGACCTCGACGAGTGCATCGAGGCGGACGCTGGCAAGTCCATCGACGCGATCTTCGCTGAGCATGGGGAGCCGCACTTCCGCGCGCTCGAAGCGCAGACGCTGCTCGCCGCCTGCAAGTCCGAGCGGCAGGTCGTGTCCACGGGCGGCGGTATCGCAGAGAGCGCCGATAATCGCACCGCCATGATGCAGCACGGCGCTGTCGTCTGTCTCGAAGCCTCGCCGGAGACGATATACGAGCGCGTACTCGCGCAGAGCACAGGCGATGATGCTATCGTGCGCCCCATGCTCGCCGCAGACGACCCCCTGGACCGCATCCGTTTCTTGAAGTCCCAGCGCCAACTGAACTATACTCTTGCTCACTGGACAGTTCACACCGACATACTGTCGCCCGAGCAGGCGGCGCACGAAGTCGTCCGCGCGTTCGACATACTCAACGACGCCGAGGAAGGGATATGCTGGAAAGCCTATCCTGATTGGATGCGCGACAGAGCAAATCAACTAGAAGATGAGGACAAACAGCCAACCGGCTAACAAAGCGTCGTTACTGCTGCTGCAGGAATCCATATCCTTTCCATAGTGTCCATCTATGTCAACCGCGCCCCTGAAACCCAGACCAACTGAAAGACTGATATGCCTTCCTACTCCGATCTCGCCGCCATCGTCAACACATCCCAGGGCGACTACCCGATATGGGTGGGCTGGAACATAATCGACGAGCTTGGCGAGCGCGTCAATTCCGTTCTCGACATCTCCACTGCGTACATCATCACAGACGAGGGTGTGCATAGGCAGGCCCGGCGCGCGCAGTTCTCGCTTGAAGCCGCCGGTATCGCCGCGCACATGTTCATCATGCCCGCCGGCGAGACGCACAAGACGCTGGAGACGGTGCAGTTCATATATCGCTGGCTCGCGGAGCGCAAGGCGGAGCGCGGCCATCTGATCGTGGCGGTCGGCGGTGGCGTCGTGGGCGATCTTGCGGGCTTCGTGGCTGCGACTTACCTGCGCGGCCTGCCCTTCGCGCAAGTGCCCACAAGCCTCCTCGCCATGATGGACGCTGCCATCGGCGGCAAGTGCGCCGTTGACCTGCCGCAGGGCAAGAACCTCGTCGGCGCGTTCTACCAGCCGAAGTTCGTCCTCTCCGATGTCAGCACACTTCAGACGCTGCCCCCGCGCGAGCTTGCATCCGGCTGGGCTGAGGCTATCAAGCACGGCTTGATTCTCGACCTCGAACTGCTGGAATCCTTCGAGACACACAGGCCCTCCCTGCTCGCCCTCGAACAAGACATCGCTACGGACATCATTCGCCGCAGCGTGGCTATCAAGGCGAACATCGTGTCGCAGGACGAGCGCGAGACGCTCGGCATACGCATCCTGCTGAACTACGGTCATACCATCGGGCATGCGATCGAGGCTGCCACTGGCTACGGCAGTTTCCTGCACGGCGAGGCCGTCAGCGTGGGCATGATGGGCGCGGCGCGCATCGGCGAGGCGATGGGTCTGATGTCCTCGGACGAGGTGGAGCGGCAGCGCTCCCTGCTGGAAAGCTATGGCTTGCCGCTAACCTGTGGCGAGATGGACATCGCCGCCGTAAGCAACGCAATGCTGTCTGACAAGAAGGTGGCAGGCCGCGCCATTCGCTGGGTGCTCCTCGACGGCATCGGCAACGCAACTACGCGCAACGATGTGCCGCATGAGCTCGTCCACAGCACACTTGAACGCCTCTCCCGCGACGAGCCGTAACACAACTATGGCATTTCCAAGTAGCAATTGTTATCCTATGACCCATTATTCAAGCATTTGTGCTATGCGTTGGCAGGGAGTCGTCTAATACTTTTGACTGCCGTGGCATTGCAAACGAGTGCTTGACGGAGCAATCGCCGAGTCACGGGAGGAGATCTAAAATGAAGACAAAGAATGTTGCATGGATTGCCGCGTTGATATTCGTTGCCCTGTCGGCATCACTGATAGCCGCGCGCATAGTAACTGCTTCCACCGATGCGAGGACTGCCGTTGACGAGCCCTCGCAAGTGTCGAAGGCAGAGTTGCTCCGTCAGAGCTCCCATTTTGTCAGAGAATCGGTGCAAGAGGCGTTCGCCTCGACTCTATCCAGACTTGGGCGGCGAACGCGGAAGTGATACTCACACTTGACGACACCTGTCGCATAGGAAAGGCTGAGACCAATTCGGTTGGCATTTTCGGCATTTTCGGCATTCTCGTGCCACTGGTGCACCAGCAACATTACACCCGAACCATAGGTGTTGCTACCTCGAAGGCCCTCGTCCCCTACACCACCCGGACGTACGCCTATATCAATGGAGTTCGTGCAACCTACGGCATCCCATATACCGTCAGCGATGTTGACATTTATGACCTCAGCCGCGACATCGGCGCGCACATAATGAGAGTTAAGAGCAATCCGAGGCTGACTCGCACGGCTGTGTCGCATGGCAACACCGCCGATTGGGTCGGAGTCTTTGATTTCAAGGGGCTTACGCTTTACCCAGAAATGAGCACGATGGACACGGTGGCGGCGCAATAGTCAGGTTATCGAACCTTATACTCCCCGGATAAGCGCAAAACGGACAAGCTCGAATGGTGGTGCTGGCGGCGATGTGCATTACGAATAGCGTCTTCGATGATCCGGTGGATTAAATGCCGGGGCTGGATTGGCTCACCGGCTCTGGAATTGAGTGGCTGCTCGCGCTCGGCTGGCAGCAGGTACTCCAGTGGGTCATCCTCGCTCTTGTCGGCTTCGTAACCGGCGTCTTCGGCGTCCTTGTCGGCGCGGGTGGCGGCTTCATCCTCGTCCCCATCCTGCGCATCTTCTTCGATAAGGATATCGCCATCGTCGCCGGAACGGTACTTGCACTCGTCGCCGCAAACAGCATATCCGGCGCCTTCGCCTACCGCTACATGCGCGTAGTGGATAAGCGAAGCGCCTACCTCTTTGCCGCCGCCGCAATTCCCGGCTCCGTAATCGCCCCGTTCGTGCTCAAGAAAGCGCTCGAAGGGCTACCCGGCGTCTTCGATGCCATGTTCGGGCTGCTGCTTGTCATCTTGGCGGTGCGAATAGCAACCCAGCAGTTCGACTCGGGGCGGCAATCGCGGCTTGGTCGTGCCAGAAGTCGGCGACGTAGCTTCATCAATCCTCAGACTCTCCACCGCCGCCGCATTACGGCAGAATCCGGCGAGACCTACCGCTACCGTCTGAACGAAAGGTGGGCCGTCCTCATCAACTTCGTACTCGGCTTCATATCCAGCTTCTTCGGCGTTGGCGGCGGCTTCCTCCGCACACCTATACTCGTCTATGCCTTCGGATTCCCCGTGCAGGTCGCAGTCGCCACATCCATATTCGCGCTCTCCTTTTACACAACTGCGGGCGCTGCCACTCACGCCTTCATTGGCAACATCGAGTGGTTCCCGACATTCATATTCGCGGGGATAGGCTTAGTAACCGGCGGTCAGATCGGCGCTCGACTCTCTGGCAAGGTGCAAGGTCCCTGGATAATGCGCCTCCTCATGCTCGTCATCCTCGCCATGGGCGTCCAGCTTATTATACAGGGCTTCCTCGGCTAACAATTACGTTGCCATATCCAGTCCGTAAGAATTGTGTATCATGACGATATGCTGTGCATCCGGTATTTGGCATGAATGACTTTGGTGAGCCTAGAGGTTTCCAGTGGGATGGTGGCAACTACGAGAAGAATTGGTTAAGGCATGGTGTTACAAACGCCGAAGCAGAGCAGATTTTCTCTAATAGTGCGCTTGTCATTGCTGAACCGGAGTCGCAGATTTGGGGCGAGTTGAGATATTATGCTTATGGGCAAACTGACGAAGACCGTAAGCTATTTGTGGTGTTTACCTTTCGCCGAGAACTGATCCGCATTATTTCTGCCAGAGACATGAGCAGACAGGAACGTAGCAATTATGACGACGCTAAGGAAACAGATCCCCAAATTTGAGTCCGAAGACGAAGAGCGCGAGTTCTGGGCAACCCATGACTCCACCGACTACATTGACTGGAGCGACGCGAAGCGAGTGGGAATGCCCAATCTTAAGCCGTCCAGTTCCAGCCCTCCCGATAAGACTGTATCCATCACGCTGCCGCAGTCGGTGATAGATGACTTGAAAGTGCTGGCGCACAAACGAGATATTCCCTACGAGTCGCTGCTCAAAATTTATCTGGCAGAGCGAGTCGAACAGGAGATGCGCTCGTAGAGGCATACCTGTAAAATACTCGTATGCCCTTCTTCACACTCACCGCCACCGACGGCAACGCCCGCATAGGCACCCTGCATACACCGCACGGCGATGTGCCCACGCCCGCCTTCATGCCCGTCGCGACGCAAGGCTCGGTCAAGGCACTCGACTCCTCAGACCTGCAAAGCATCGGCGCGAACATCGTTCTTGCCAATACATACCACCTCTACCTGCGTCCCGGTGTGGACATCGTGGAAGACCTCGGCGGGCTGCACGGCTTCATGCAATGGCACGGCGCGACTCTCACCGACAGCGGCGGCTTTCAGGGCTTCAGCCTTGAGCACCTGCGTAAGATCACGGAAGAAGCCATCATTTTCAGGTCGCACATTGACGGTAGCGAGCACACCTTCAGCCCGGAAGCGGCGACTCAGCATCAGGAAAAGATCGGCGCGGACATCATCATGCCCCTCGATATATGCGCGCCTGCCGACAGCGACTTTGAGGCGGTGGATGCGGCGGTGGACAAGACAAATCGCTGGCTGCTGCGCTGCGTCGAGGCGCACACCCGCACTGACCAGCGGCTATTCGGCATCGTGCAGGGCGGGCTGTTTCCCCAATTGCGGCGCAAGTCCGCGGAGTTCATCACCGGCGTCGGCTTCCCCGGCTATTCCATTGGCGGGCTGAGCGTCGGCGAGCCCAAGCAAGCAATGTACGACACCGTGGAACTCACAACCCCGATGCTGCCTGCTGACGCGCCGCGCTACCTCATGGGTGTAGGCTCGCCGGAAGACCTGGTGGAATGCGTGGCGCGTGGTATAGATATGTTCGACTGCGTGCTGCCCACGCGAATAGCGCGCAACGGTTCGCTGTTCGTGAAGACAGGACGACTGAATATCACCGCGGCGTTCAATAAGAGGAAATACGCGCCCATCGAAGAAGACTGCGACTGTTACACCTGCCGCACATTCTCGGCAGCGTATGTGCATCACCTCTTTCGTGCGAAGGAGCTTCTTGCATATCGGCTGGCGACGATACACAACCTGCGCTTCATCCTGCGCCTCATGGAAGAGATGCGAGCCGCGATAGCCGCCGGCGAGTTCGCCGAATACCGCCGCGAGTTCCACAGTCGCTTCACTCCGCCCGACGAGCAAACCCGCCGAGACCAGAAGCAAAAATGGCTCGCCTCATTCGGGCGAGCATAAAATATCCTCACCCATGGAGAAAAGGTGAAGATGAAAGAAGCCGCCCATTTCTCCACTAAAGAGGAAAGGTTAGGCCTTGTCCTGAAGAACTTGCCGAAAGGATGGGGGATGGGATAGATACCCCCCAATCCTGTATATCGATGCTAGTTCCCGCCTGCGACCGCCGGCACGATGCTAACCTCATCGCCGGTCTTCGTGGCGGTGCCGAGGCCGTCGAGGAAGCGCACATCCTCGCCGTTGATATACACATTCACGAAGTTGCGAAGCGCACCCTCTTCGTCGCACAGCCGCGCCTTGATTCCGGGATACTGGCTCTCCAGCGAGCCGATAAGCTCTTCCAGAGTCGCGCCGTCCGCATCCACCTTGTCCGCGCCGTCAGTCACGCGCCGCAAGGGTGTTGGGATCCTCACCGATATGCTCATGTCGAGTTTTCCTCCGAAGTATTGTTTCGATTCAAGTCGGTTGCATGCCTGTGGCAGGGAAAGATAACGAACAAAAGATAACGAAAAGATGGAAGAGACAAGAAACCTGGCTTTCGGGGTCTGCCTTACCCCTCGATCAGGTCGCCGGTAATCGGATCGACCCGAACGCCCGCCTCGGTCATCCATTCCAGGCCGCGATCTATCTCATCCTCGTCGCCTTCGAGTTCCAGCACCACCCAGCCCACACGCTCCTGCACATTGGCGCGGCGGATGTTCGTGATGATCTCGAACTTACGACCAAGGTTGTATATCAGTGGCTCGGTTATCAGCTGCTCGGGGAAGGTGAACCTGACACGTCTCTTAGCCATTACTCTTACCATTTCTTTCTTCCCGCGCCGCCATGTTGTTCATGAAGTCATCGTATGCGGGCGTGGTGAACACCGGATTGATGAGAGGCTCGACCACCTCTTGCGTCTTCAGACCGTTGCCGGTGATGTACGCCACCGTCAGGTCGTCCGGCTGAATCTTGCCGCTCTGCACCAGCTTGCGCAGCCCTGAAATCACCACTCCGCCTGCCGTCTCCGTGAAGATGCCTTCAGTCTCGGCAAGAATCTGAATGCCTTCAACAATCTCGTCCTCCGGCGCCGACACCGCACTGCCACCGCTGTTCTCGATCGTCTTGAGAGAGTAGAAGCCGTCCGCGGGGTTGCCAATGGCGAGCGACTTTGCGACGGTATCCGGCGTGACCGGGCGCACATGTGGCGTATCCTCGTCGTATGCAGTCACAATCGGCGAGCAGCCCTCGGCCTGCGCGATGTGCATCTTCGTATGCGCCGCCGAATCTATCAGCCCAAGGTCCGCAAGCTCGTTCAGGCCCTTATATATCTTCGTGAAGAGCGAACCCGACGCTCCCGGCACTACGCATGCATCCGGCGCGCGCCATCCCAGCTGCTCCGCTACCTCGTATGCCAGCGTTTTGCTCCCCTCAGAGTAGAACGGGCGCATGTTGATGTTCACGAACGCCCAGCGATGGTTGTCCGCAAGCTCGCTGCAAAGACGGTTCACCTGGTCGTATGTGCCGTCCACCGCCACTAGGGTAGCGCCGTAGATGCCCGCGCCCAGAATCTTGCCCCGCTCCAGGTCCGACGGGAAGAACACCATCGTGGGTAATCCAGCCTTCGCGCCGTGCGCCGACACCGAGCCGGCGAGATTGCCCGTCGAGGCGCACGCCAGCGTGTCGAACTCGAACTCAAGCGCCTTAGCCGAAGCGACCGACACCACCCGATCCTTGAACGAAAAGGTCGGGTTCACGCTGTCGTTCTTGATGTACAGGTTGTTCAGCCCCAGCATCCTGCCCAGGTTCTTGGCACGGATGAGCGGCGTGAAGCCGGTGTGCATGTCCAGAGCCATCTCCGCGTCAACCGGCAGCAGGTCGTGGTAGCGCCACATGGTCAAAGGTCCCTTGGTGATGCGCTCGCGGCTGATGACACGCGCGATCGCGTCATAGTCGTAGCTCACCTCAAGCGGCCCAAAGCAGAAGTCGCAGACATACTGCGGCTCGATGGGGTAATCGCTGCCGCACTCGCGACAGCGCAGGCTCTTTACATAAGACAAGGCAGGCATTCTCCGTCTCGTAGTAGCGCTCATGCGCGCGCCAATCCTCATGGTAGCAACGCGCAAGTCAGCATGTCAAACAGCACTCGCGCCCTGTCTGGCAGGACGCCCGTCGCCTTTGCTCGCCCTTGTCCCTTGTCCTTGTTCCGTTTATACTCTACGCCATGCCACCTGAACTGCCAGAACGACGCACACTGCCCCTATTTCTCCTGAACACGGTGCTGTTTCCGGGCGCTTCTTTACCTCTCCAGATATTCGAGGAGCGCTACAAGCGCCTGTTGCAAGACTGCCTCGACTCCGACTCGCGCTTTGGCATCGTGCTCATCAAGTCTGGCGATGAAGTCGGGCAGCCAGCTATTCCGCATCCCGTCGGCACCGTCGCGCATATCACGCAGGTCAACGAGATTCGGGGCGACCGTTTCTTCGTCGCCATTACGGGAGAGCGACGCTTCAAAATCAACACCATCACGCAGCACCGTCCCTATATCACGGCTGACGTATCTGTGCTGCCTGACGACGATGCGGAGGAAGCTCGACCTCAGTCCGAAGACATCCGACAACTGCTGAACGAATATCTCAGGCTGATTACGGGGCTTCAGGGCGGCTGGACAAGCGAAGTCCGCACATCGCGCGACCCTGCGGTGCTGTCCTACTACATTGCCGAGACGCTGCTCATCGACCTGTCCGAAAAGCAGCAGTTACTCGAACAGCCCAGCGTCGCCTCTCGACTCGAATCGGAGGCGGAAGTGCTGCGCCGCGACATTGACCAGCTTCGCCAGCGCGTTGCCGTCGAGATGCACGACAGATTCAGCCGCCAATAATTCTTACCTGCGCCCATCAATCTCGCCGCATCGGTCTGCGCATATTTTCGAGTTTGCGCTAATGGACGTGTTCAATTATCCTTTCTCCGTATCGTACACTGCGGACGCGTATCCACAACTTCGGGACTTGGATAATGGCTCATAGACACGAGGGACACGCACACGACGACCATGACCTGCGAGGGACAAGCAGGCGTAGCCTGATCATCGTTCTGGTTTTGACAGTCACCTACATGATCGTAGAAGTGGTGGCTTTCTTCGAGTCAAACAGCCTCGCGCTCCTGGCGCACGCCAGCCACATGCTCAGGGATGTAGCAGTCATCGTGATGTCCCTCTTCGCTATATGGCTGAGCGGGCGGGGTTCGTCCACTGCCTACACCTATGAGCAGCGGCGATTAACGCTCTGAGCCTATGGCTTATCGCAGGCCTCATTTTCTACAATGCCTTCGGTCGAATTGATGCGATAGGTGAGCCACATGAGCACGAAGAAGTCGAAGGCGTCTTGGTGTTGAGCGTCGGCGCTATCGGCCTCGCTGTCAACATAATCTCCGCTTGGGTACTCCATCGTTCGTCGCAACACAGCCTGAACATCCAGGGAGTTTTCCAGCATGTCATTGCGGATATGCTGACCTCCGTCGGCGTGATTATCTCCGGCATTCTGGTTACTACACTGGACTGGGACGCCGCCGACCACTATATAAGCGTGATAATCGGAATAGTCATCCTTGTCAGTTCGTGGGGTCTCGTAATCAGGGTGTTCCGGGTGCTCATGGAGAGTACGCCCGCGCACATAGATGTGTACAAACTTTGCGGCGACATTGAGGATATTGAAGGCGTGACGCTGATTCACGATGTTCATGTCTGGACGATAGCCTCAGACTATGAAGCGTTTACCGCTCATGTGCTCATTGACCCGGCCATTGACGAAGCCGAGATGTGGCGGTTGCGAGACCGCATTCACGACATTGCCAAGGACGAATTCGACATCGAGCACGTCACGATACAGATAGACAAGCCCCCGCTGAGATGCACCGAAGAAGATCATCTCGACCACCTGCACGGCCGCTCCCGCGAAGAAGTCCAAGGCACTGCCTAAGGCACAATATACAGCCGGCAGGACTTGCGGTATCCCCTCAGGTAGGGCACGTTCCACAGATACACTCGCTAGGTCAGGCGTTATTCATCCCAGATTGTGTATTCTGGATTGGTCTCGGTGAACATGTCTGGATGAAATATCTGCGCCATCTGCTCCAGCCCGTCCACAAGGCGCGGCCCACTTCTACTGAAGTACGCTCCCGAGTCCACGAAGTAAGCCCGCCCATTGGCGACCGCCGGTAGTCTGCGCCACTCTTCCAGATTCTCCAGCGCCTCGAACTCCTCGCGCGCTCTGTTCGCATCCATCCCGCAAGGCATCAGCACCAGCACATCCGGCTCGGACTCCGCCAGTTCATCCATTGTGATGCGGCGGGACGGCGCCCCCGGCTTGGCAAGCGCGTCAACGCCCCCGGCAAGCTCCACCATTTGCGGTATCCAGTGCCCTGCCACGATGGGCGGCTCCAGCCACTCGACGCACGCCACCCTCGGCGCTGACCCGGCTGCGGATGTCTTGGTGCGCACCGCATCCATCCGCGCGCTTAGTTCACCGATGAACGCCGATGCTGCATCGGGCACACCACACAAGTCGCCCACCATCTGTATGTCGTCAAGCATGTTTCCAATTGACGTCGGATCCAGCGAAACGACATTCGGCGGGTATGCCAGCCTCGACGCCGCGTGCCGCACATCCTCGTACGACACCGCACACACGTCGCAAAGCTCCTGCGTAATGACCAGGTCCGGTGCCGCATCGCTCAGCACATCCTCGTCTACCTCGTAGATGCGCTCACCCCGCTGGTACATCTCCGTGACTACGCGATCGATCTCTTGGCTGCTCAGCTTGTCCGCGTCAAACCTGCTGCGAACAATCTTGGGCTTGTCCAGCGCCGCCACCGGATAGTCGCACTCGTGGCTCACGGCGTAAAGTGAGTCGCCTAGCCCGAGCGCGTACACAATCTCTGTGCCGCTTGGCAAAAAAGAACAGATACGCATAAGAGTTTGTCAGTATTCACTTAGTCGGCGCGTCGGTCGGATCAGAGTCCCCTCCCGCTGCCCCGGGAGGATTGCCCGGGCCAGTGTCAGGAGGCATTACGACCAGTGTGCCGACAATCTTGTCGTGCAGTGCTTGTCTGTTATCGTCCCACAGAGGCCATAAAAAGTCCAGCAGCCAGAAGATTAGAAACGACAATCCATAGACGAGGGCGCTCCATGAATAGGAATCCCACGACAGCCACAGCCAAATAATCGGTATTATGCCCCAGATCACCGGGTTCCACGGAATAACGACTTCTCGCACAAACATCCGCCCCGCCCCGGCCGGCTCGCCGCTTTTCTTGATTACCCGCATGCCCAGCCGTCGTTTCCCAAAGGTAGTCCCATGACCGAAAGGAAACAGCCTAAGCCAAATCCCCTTGAGAGCCAACACAAAAGCAGAAAAGAAAAGCAATCCAAAGAACACAACTATGGTGATGACAATACCGATGATGATCGCCAGCAGCACCAACATTACTACCGCGCAGACAATAGCAACTAACGCTACGATCGGTATGATAATAACGCTGGCACAACCATAGTCCTCTTCAAGAGGCTCAAAGCAACTGTCAAGACCTCCGAATCCCAACTCTTGCAACAAGAATGAAATTGATAGGATGGCGGCGCCGACAAAGGCCGCAACCAGGGAATACACTGCAAGTATAGGGAATGCATCCAGCAACCTGGCCAATGCTCGCTGCCGATAGGTCGCCAAAACTAAGTGAGTGTTCCTACTTATTGGGCTGCCGCAATACATGCAGTAACGGGCATCTTCTAGAATTGGGCGTCCGCAATTCGTACAAATGCTGCTGCTCATCTTGTCTCCGTACCGCTTGGCAGAAAAGAACAGATACGCATGCCTAAACCCCCACAAATGCAAAGGATGGGCAGAGTGAAAGTGTTCTGCCCATCCTTTGCATCGATGTTAGTCTTGCCTAGTTCTTCAGAACGCCCTCGCGCTCGAACGCTTCCGCCAGCCTTGCGATGCCCTCATGAATCTCTTCAGGCGTGTTGTACCCGAAGCACAGCCGCGCGTAGTTCCTGCCCGAAACGCCGTCCGGCGCGAACAGCGGTCCCGCCTGATACCCCACATCCGCCGTCTCCAGCACCTTGTCGCGGATTGTCGTAACGTCCGACTCTTCCGGCATTTGCAGCCAGATAAACAGCCCACCCTCCGGCCTGCTCCAGGACGCCGCGCCGCCAAAGTTCTCGCCCAGCGCCGCCAGCATCGCGTCACGCTTCGTGCGCTGTATGTCGTTGATCTCAACGATGTGGTCGTCCAGATGCCCCGTTGCGTAGCGATGCACAGCCCACGATGCGAACTGATTCGCCGCGCCGCCGCTCTTCACCACACGCGCCACATCCAGCACCTCGCGCGGCGCTGTCAGGTAGCCCAGCCGCATGCCCGGCGCGATAATCTTCGAGAACGACCCCGCGTACATCACGCTCCCCGTGTCGTCCAGAGCGTGCAACGAGGTTACATCTTCGCCCTCATAGCGCAGGTCAACATAGCAGTCGTCCTCCAGGATGGGTACGCTGTGCTTCTGCGACAGCCGCACCATCTCCTTGCGCCGCTCCAGCGTCATCGTCCAGCCCTGCGGATTCTGGAATGTCGGAATCGTGTAGATGAACTTGGGGCGCTTCCCCTCGCTCGTCGCCCTCACGATTGCGCTTTCCAGAGCATCCGGCAGCAGGCCTTCGTTGTCGCACTCGACGCCTCTGATATCAGCATGGAAGCGTCGCAACTGCCCCAGCGTGCCGGAGTACACGAAGTTCTCAACCAGCACCACATCGCCCGGGTCCAGCAGAGCCTCGCAGATCATGTGGATGGGTTGGCCGGAGCCGTCGCCGATGATTAGGTCGTCAATGCCGATGTTGATGTCCCTGTCGCGCGCCAGCTTATCCGCCACGAACTGGCGTAGCGGCGCATAACCGCTCTGGTTCGCGTATATCGCAAGGTCATCGCCCTCTTCTGCTAGGCCCTCTCTGAGCGCGTCCACAAGCCCGTCAAGTGGCATCGACTTCGGGTCCGGATACGCCACGGCGAAGTCATACTTGCCGCGCTTCATTACCGGCGCATCTCTGCCTTCGGGCGCATTCTTCGCGAAGAGTTCCTTATAGCTAAACGGTTTGGCATCTGCCATCGGTAAGTCCTCCTGGAAACGTCCATTCCCCTCAATATGGGAAGAGTAAGATGTGGTGAAACGAGTGACTTGTTCCACCGTAATCAGTCAGTCAAACAAGTGTATTATCTTTCGCCTGCATTGACAACAGTCCCTCTCAAATACAAAACCTGACCCGTTCGGTTATTCCAATAGTTCGAGTTAGTTCTATAATTGACCGAGACAAATTTGAGCTTTTGCCTGCTGAGGAATTCGGATGCCGAAACATGACTATCTGTTCGTTGACGAATCAGGAGACCCTGGATATGCGATCGACCCTATTTCCGGTGAACTCCTGAGTACGCCATACTATACCGCTGCCGTTCTACACGTCGTTGACGACGCTTTCCGTGACATCAACAGACACATTGCAGGATTTCGATTCTACTCAGGGCTTAACAAGGAACTGAAGATTCCGCCAAATGGTAAAGGCTTTCACCCACTCATGGAGCCTATTGGAGTGCTGGCGGGTATGAATGTAGGTATCTACGCATCAGCAGTGTATCTTGACAAGCATCATTACTCCCACAGTTACTTAAAGCCAGGTGGAGAAAGGGCACAAGACCCCGTGCGTTTCCGAAATGTCGTGCTGCGGAGATTGCTGGAACATCACTTCAGCACATACTCATTGCAGTCAAACCGCTACGACCTCGTGCTCGACAGAATAGATGCGACGAAGTATGACCTTGAAAACTTGGAGGAATATCTAGCGGGCAATCGCAACATACCCACACCGAATTACATCACACACGCATCTTCCATTTATGTCGAGGGACTACAAATCGTGCATCATATCGCAAACGGCTTCAAAGGTGCGGCTTTGGGAGGTAGGGTCCCAGAGGCTCTAACATTCGTCAATGCGAAAGACATCACTCGTTGAAGGCACGTGTTGTGTAGTGGGACAAAAAGATAGGGCTAGGGTAGGACGTCCACTGTTTCAGGACCTCCTCCTAGCCCAAAATTAGCTAGTTGGGTTACGGCTGTGCTGTCAGTACAGCATAAAAAACTTCGACCAGACTGTCAATGGTGATTTATGAGAAGATTTCCGCTCCAAATTTAGGCAGAAAAAGTTCGTATCTCGCAACAGGTAATTCTCACACCACCCCCATCCCCCGCATCCGCACCAACTCAGCTTTGCGATACCCCAGCATCCCGCAATACACATCAATGTTATGCTGCCCAAGCATCGGCGCGGCATCCAATTCCCAGCCGCCGTCTTCCACCCTCCACGGCATCATCGGATGCTCCAGACAGCCAGCTTTGGGATGTTCCACGCTGCCAAAGAACCCTCGCTCCCGTAGGTGTTCCCAACCCAGAATATCTTCCGGAGCGGCAACATACGCGAACGCCAGCCCCCTGTGCTGCGCCCGCTCGAATATCTCGTGCCTATCGTGCCGCATCAGCCACGGCAGCATCAGCGCATCAAGTTCATCGGCGTTCTCGCCCCTGCCGGCGCGATCATCGAAACGCTCCTCCGCAAGCTCCGCAATGCCCATCAATTCTGCCATCTCCGGCCACTTGTGGTCCGGACCCGCAATCACCCCGACATACCCGTCTTGGCACGGATACGGCCCCCACGCCGCGCGCCCGTACCCGCGATTGCCCGTGCGCCGGAAGTTGCTCCCCGTATAGCTGTACTGGCTCAGCGCATTCTCCAGGATGGTCGCGAGATACTCCGATATAGCAACATCCACATGCTGCCCAATCCCGGTAATATCGCGGTGCAGCAGCGCTCCCAGAGTCCCCGCGAAGGCGTTCTGACCCGCGCCATACTGCGCCAGGCGCGCCGCCATGTGAAGAGGTTCGCGCTCCGGGTCGCCCGTGATGTACATCAGCCCGCCCATTGCGTACAGGTTGATTTCGCGCGCCCCATAGTCGCGGTAGGGCCCTGTCTGCCCGAAGTTCGAGACGGAAGTCATCACTAGTCCCGGATTGACGGTAGAGACGCTCCCGTAATCCAAGCCAAGCCTTGACATCACCCCAGGACAAAAATTTTCCACCAGCACGTCCGCCCATTCCAGCAGACTGCGCAGGATGGGCTTGGACGCGCCATCCTTCAGGTTTAGCGTGACAGACTTCTTCCCCGTGTTCAGGTACAGGAACAGCGCGCTCTTCTCAGGGTGCGGCACATCGTCCGGAAACGGTCCTATGTGTCGCGCCCCGTCGCCCGTCGCAGGGCGCTCCACCTTGATGACCTCAGCAGATTGCGCCGCCATCAGGCGTGTCGCGTATGGCCCCGCGACATAGTGCGTAAGGTCCAGTACCTTCAGCCCGTAAAGCATCCATCCTCCCGTTCATGGCGAGCCTCTCGAACCATCCCTCCATCCTGTGCATAGATGATATTTTCCGGATCACCGCGCAAACGCCTCTTCCAGCGTATCGGCAATGCGTCCGAAATCGTCCGCGGCTCGCTCAAAATCCGAGCGCGCATCATCCAGCGCATCCGTCGCGCGCGTCACGTCTTCCCCCGCCCGCTCCAGCGCCTCCCTCGCCTGCTCAACATCATCACCAGCGCTCTCTATCGTGCCTGTAACTCGCTCCGCGTCTTCGCCAAGCTCGGCGGCGAGGACATCTATCATATCGGCAGCCGTCTCTAGCGACTCCGCAGCCTCGCCAACCCTGTCCATCGCGTCAAATGCATCCGAAGCGTTGACGATGACCAACACCAGCAGCGCATTCGCCAGAAGCAGTAAAAGTCCTACCCCTCCTCTTAGCGTCCACTTCCAGTACAGTTCAGCCTGTTCAGCGTCCAAATCCACCCGATCCGATCCATCGCAACCATCGATGTTGGCTCTCCGCTACTGAATGGGAATCACCGCCCGCTTGTGCGTTGCCATTGCGACGCGCTGCTCGCCCTCGTGCGCCTCGATCTGATATGTCAGGCGATTGCGGTCAACCTCCGTCAGCTCCACGCTGATGACCACCTTGTTCCCCACAGGCGTCGGTGCGAGATGGCGCAGTCCGTCCACCGCATAGCCCACCGTCGTATGCTCGGCAGCCATGTACGGCTCAGACTGCTGTATGCACGCGCCTTCCATCAGCCCCAGCAGCGCCGGCGTCGAGAGCACATCAGCCCCCGGCTTGCCCATGCGATTCGTCGTATGCTCCAGCGTAACCTCAATCTCCTGCTCGAACTTCTGCCCCGCCTCAAACTTTTCCATCGTCATGTCTTGTCCCTCAGTCTCTCAGTTCTCTATTCCTGTTGTTCAAATCTCCCAATGTACTTCGCTCGCCGGATTATCCCCAAAGCTACCAACAATCCTACTATCCCAGCTCCGAAGAGTGTGCCGTAGGCAACAACAGTGCCCTCGCCACCGAATGTGATAGGAATAGCGAAGAACCATATTGTTCCGATAGCGATGCCGGTGGTAATGCTTCCACTGACTATCTTCTGTCGTGGTGTTTTTAATACCGCTCTACGTCGTGCCCTTGTCGATTGCAATTGGCTGGTGCGGCTGGTGATTTCAGAAAACATGCGCTGCGGAATTCGCTCTTTGGGCGGTACGGGAGTATAGTCCGCTTGGAACGGTGTAAGTAGTTCACGATAGCGCTCTCTGAACTCGCTGTCCGTCTGAATGCCTTTACGCATATTGCAACCCGCACAGAGAGCTTGCAGATTCTCCTCGTCGTTGCTGCCACCGTGCTCCACCGGATATATATGGTCTATGTGCATATTCCGTCTGTTTAGAGTAACTCCGCAGTACATACAGAATCTGTCCTGCTTGCGGCGTATGCGTTGCCTAACTTCATCTGAAAACCGTATGCGCCTAGTCTTGGGCAACGCTCGCTCGTTCGCCCGTCTTTGCAGCAGAACATCAATATAGCGATCAGTCAGCCAGAGAGTCCACAGAAGGACAAACGAAACAACCGCGCCATAAATATGTAGCATTTTTTGCTGAGTTGTCACTATCAGGTGCCTTCCCGACAGAGGCTAGAACAAGCCAAATAACTGACTACTGAAAACTGACTACTGACTCGGTACAAAAAAATCAAACACCTCGCTCACATCCACTCGCAGGCCCGGCAGCAACGGCGTCTCCAACGTCATCCCCTCGGTGAACAACCCCACCCGCTCGAACGCGCCGTCCCGTGCCCTCAAGACCAATATCGTCTTAGCAATCGGGTTCGCCTGCCAATACTCGCTGACATCGAACATCTCATAGCGTTCGCTCTTCAGCGTGCGATCAATCCGATCAGTCCCCGGCGACAGCACCTCGATTACCAGGTCCGGCGCCCCATGAATCCCGTCTGAGTGGATAATGCCCAGCCGCTCATTGGATATGAAGACTATGTCCGGCTGGAACACATCCCCATCAGACAAGAACATGTCGATCGGCGAATACACAACTCGCCCCAGCAAGTTGGCAAGTACGAAAGCTCGCAGGATAGAATACAGATTCCCGGAAGATTCTTGATGTTCCCAAGAAGGCGCAGGCGCCATATAAAGCTCCCCGTCGATAAGCTCGTAGCGATTCTCATCCTCTTCAGGAATGTTCAGGTAATCTTGAACCGTCAGTCGCACATCTGGATTAGTAACCATAGCTCGCCCCCTTTGCGTCCGTTCGTGGTGAGCTTGTCGAACCACCTATCCCCCACATCCCGACCATCGTATATAGCCATTAGCGCTTCGACTAAAAAATCTCTATCCGCTTGAACGCCTCCGCGTATGTGACCCCAATCCTCTTGCCCACTTCTGCATAACGAGTTCGCGCCCGCACCTCTCGCAGCTCCCAGCCCAGCCCTACCTGGCTGCGATGTCGGCTCAGCGCGTCCAGCTTCGTGTCGAAAGTGTCCGTAACATCAAGATAGGTATCCGGGTCCTGCGAACCCCACATATACACCTCGCGCGTCTTGTGCGGCTCCAACCCCTCCGCTATGTGCTCCGGGAACGCCAGCCTGTCTCGCGAGTATGGGAACACGCAGTTCAGCGTGACCCGTCCGCACACATAGTGGTCCTCGTGCCGTATATAAGGGCGGTTCGGGTCGATAGTCAGCACCGTATGCGGCATGTGGATACGAATCTGCCGCGAAATCTGCTCCCGCAGCTCATAAGTATCCTGCAGGTGCTGGTCCGTGTGTCGCAGGAACACCACCTCCGACACGCCTAAGACCTCCGCCGCCTCGCTCTGCTCCTCTTCTCGGATGGCGGCTAGCTTCGGTGAGGTCATCTCAGGGTCAGAGCTTCCCTTGTCCCCGTTCGTGCAGACCACCAGCACTATCTTGCGGCCCTGTGTCGCCCACTTCACTATCGTCGCCCCCGCGCCCGATTCTGCATCGTCCGGATGTGGCGTAACCACCAGCACCGGCGTCGTGCTGCGGGACATGCCTTCCGACTCGTCTGGATTCGGATACGCCTGCGCCTCCGGCTGGTCAACAGAACCTGCGTTAGAACTTGAACTCGCTTGTGTCATCAATATCCCCTATTTTCCTGTCCTATCTATCCTGTCCATCAATGTCAAAAATCGGCAGCCGTTTGTAGCAGACATGCCGAACCACTTCCGGTTGCACCCGATTACTAACAAATCGACTGACCGAAATACCGAAGAACTAACTTCCCCTGAACACCGGCGTACGCCTCTCCTGGAACGCCTTGATGCCCTCAAGTGCGTCATCAGTCCGCTGCAATCGCCGATTCACGATGCCCGCAAGCCGCACCCTGTCCTCCAGCCGCATGCTGAGGCCCCTGACAGCGACCTCCTTGATGGCGCGCATCGGCAGCGGCGCGTTCTGCAGCAGCTTCTGCACGAGTTCATCCGTTCGTTCCATAAGCTCATCGTGCGGCACGACCATGTTCACCATACCCAGTTCGTACGCCCGCTCAGCGCTTATCATGTCCCCGGTGAACAGAAACTCCAGCGCGAAGTTAAGAGGCACACGCTGCGCCAGCATGCACGGCCCGCTCACCGAGCCGATGCCGCGCTTCGCCTGCGGCCACCCGAACTGCGCCTGGTCCGACGCTATCCTTATGTCCGACGCAAGCGCGATTCCGCCACCCTGCGCCAGGCAGAAGCCATTTATCGCGGAGATTATCGGCTTGAATATCTCCGACTGATATACATACAGGTCCTCGGTCGAAATCTCCGGGTCATACAGCGCATCGCTCCGTCCCGACATCGCCACAAGGTCATGCCCGACCGAGAACGCCCGCCCGTTCCCCGTGATGACCGCCATCCATATCTCCGGATTGTCGTTCACCTCATGCAGGCGCTGCCACAGCATATCCCGCATCTCCACATCGATCGCATTCAGCTTGTCCGGCCTGTTGAGCGTGATATATGCCACGCGCCCCCGCACTTCATACTCTACGACCGCCATTATGCTTGCTCCTTAATTTATCCTGTCCGATCCTATCCATTCAATTCATATTTCAATTCACATTAGCCCACGACAGTCCACATGTTAGTCTTACACCTACCCATCCGCAAGTTAGCCGCTCGCTTCCCATTGATATCTATATTGATATCTATCGCCTATATCTATCGCCCGAACGTCTGAAGATAAACTTGATACATACAGGTGCCTTCGTTAAACTAAAACATGGTTAGGCGTTTGGCTAAGTATTCGCTCAAACGTTGAGCGCCAATTCCACTTGGACGCAATGAAACTCAACGCGGAGTCCGCAACCACCGCGGCAAAACCCATTAGTGGCAAGTCCCGTAAATGACCACCACCACCGCATCACCTATGACCCTGGAGCAGCGCAAGCAGGCGGTGAATCGCCTTCAGGCGCGCCTTGTGCAAAGCCTCGTGCTGTACGGGCTGCTGCTTGCCGGCGCTGCCGCGATTGTAGGCTCTATATATTCGCCCGGCGTTGCCGAAGCGCCGAAGCGCCTCGCCGGAAGCCTCGCCGTATTTACCGTCGTGGGCGCAGGGGTATTCGCGCTCATCTTTCTATTGCCCGTGATCCGCTGGATTGGCAGCCGCGCCGAAGAATCGCGTATCCTTCCCATCTGGCTCTTGATTGGCATTTCATTCGGTTTCTTCACCGTCTTCCTGACGGGCGCATCGCTCCCGCTTGTCTTCGCGATACACTTAAATGTCATAAACTTCACATCGCTGGGCACGCTCGCAAACGACCTGTTGGACTCCGTGTTCCGCGCTCCCCTCAGATCATTCACATTCGGAGTCTTGGCGCTGTATGTCGGATTCCTCGTAGGCCCAATCTACGGTATAGGCGCCTGGCTCATCGACATACTCAACAGGATGAACTATCCGCACGCCTACTCAGACCCCTGGATTGAATCATTAGGCGACATGCTGCCTCCCACACGCGGGCGTCCGCCGCCGCTCCTTGGCTGTCTGTTATCGGCCCTTGGGCTATCGCAATCGGCATCGGCGGAGGCATCCTCCTATTCACCGCCACTGGCCCCATCGAGTTCCTCGCCGCAGTAAGGCTGGGTTCGCGCTAAACTTCTGCGCCACCCGCCCCTATCCTTACCGGCGTTCGTTGCGAGCCTGTCGCACCACCTACCCACTGACAGCCCGCCCACTGACAGCCCGACTATATCCTTGCATCCCGCCCATTGCCGTAAGTTAGAATAGTAGGATGAATATACTTAGATTCTCCCCGACTACATTTACCCGTCCTTCCATCCCGCTGCTCGCAGTCATAATTGCCACTGTCGCGCTGGCGGCGCTCGCATGCAGCGAAGAGCGCGTTCCGCCACCTCCGCGGACCATCGTGCCTGCTCCCACGCGCGCCCTGTCTGCGCCCGTTCCACCGCCTACTCCCACAGCCACTCCCGCGCCGACCGCGCAGCCCTTAGTCGTCACTGGCGGCATAGACAGTTCGCCCGCTTCAGATAGCGAAAGCATACGCTCTCGCCGATTCCGACAGCCGGGCTTCATTGGTATCGGCACGGACGACGTAGTGCCATTCACGAACATCGCAGAGCAGGCGCTCGGCGATAACGCAGCAGTCGCAAACGACCTCACCGGCGTGGCAATCTTCGACTACGACCGTGACGGCGACCTCGACTTCTACATCACTCAGTCTCGCGACAATCCCAACCTGCTCTTCCGCAATGACGGCCGAGGAACATTCACCGAAGTTGGTGTGGAAGCAGGGGCATCCGCCAACGCATCCAACAGCACCGGCGTCGTCGCCTGCGATATGGACAACGATGGCTATCAGGACATCTACCTCAGCGCACAGGGCATCATCGGCGACGGCAAGGACTTCCAGGACGCCATCAAGGATGACATGTTGCGCGAGGCAGTCAGCGACCGCCTCATGCGCAACAACGGCGACGGCACATTCACGGACATCACCGCCTCAGCATTCGGCGGCGACGCCAACTTCCGCACCGGCACTAGCCCCGCCTGCGCCGACATAGACCGCGACGGCTGGGTGGACATCTTCGTAGCCAACCGTTCCGACATGGACGCCGTGCATCCAGGCGCGCCCACACGCGGCAACGAAAATGTCCTCTACCACAACAATGGGGACGGCACTTTCACCGAAATAGGCGCAGATGCAGGCGTACGTGGCGATCAGGTCGTTACATGGGCGACCTTGTTCTTCGATTTCGACGACGACGGCGATCCCGACCTCTGGACCGCGGACGACGGCGGACCCGTCAGTATTTACCGCAACGACACGGACGAAGATGGCGTGAGCTTTCTGGCAGTCGAGCGCCCCATGGGGCTGGACAAGCGCGGCAACTGGATGGGCTTCGCTCTCGGCGACTACGACGGCGATGTTGACCTGGATGTCTTCGTAACCAATATCGGCTACCATCCCAAGACGCGACCGCTCCCGTTCGAAGGCGCAAGCGGCGATTGCTCCAGCGAGCAATTCTACTCCATATCCACATGCGCTCACTACCTGCTCCGTAACGACGGTACGATGCTCGTTCCACGCGTTGGTGAGGTCGGCTTCTTCCCCGATGTCGCGCCATCCATTCCCATCGAGCCTAGCCGCATCATGCCCCCCGAATCAATCGACCCCGTGAAGATCTGGCTTGACTGGCGCGTACCCACCGGCCTGGCCGCCTACGACTTCGGCTTCGGCGCGGCATTCTTCGACCTCGAAAACGACGGCGACCAGGACCTATACTGGACTGGCTCTGCCCTCGGACGCGGCGAATCTCCGGACGGCAAGTGGTTTCCCTCCGCCGGCCGCATGCTTCGTGGCGACGGCAAGGGCAGCTTCCAGGACATCACCCTCGAAGCGCGATTGCTCAACATCAAGGATGTGGACTACGGCGTGCTGGACCCCGGCAGTCCCCGCTTCGACCGCGAGAGACAGCGCCTCGACACCGCCTACCACGAGAACGGCAAGGGCTTGGCTAAAGGCGACCTTAACGGCGACGGCTACATAGACCTCATCGCCACCAACAGCGCAGGCCCTATTTTTATTGGCTCTGGCATCGGCTCCGGCGACGAGCTTGGCTTCGAGAAAGGCCCCATCTTCCTCTGGCTCAACGGCGGCGGCGAAAACAACTGGCTCATCCTGCGCCTCAAGGGACGCATGGCCGAGGACGGAACTGGCAGCAATGCAGACGCCATAGGCGCGCGAGTCTTCGTCACCACTACCGACGGCGCAGGCAATCGCCGCACCCAGACCGACGATGTAACCGCAGGCTCCAGCTTCCTGTCCATGTCCAGCCTCGACCTGCACTTCGGCATAGCCGGCGCCGACATAGCCGACGAAATCACCATCTTCTGGCCCAGCGGCATCCGCCAGGTCATCCGCAACATCCCCGCCAACCAACTCCTCGAAATAGCCGAACCCACCCTTCCCAACTAACCAAGAATGCTCTCATGAATTGAGAGCATTCAGATAAATGGGGCTTGGTCGCCTTGTCTCTCGGCATCAGCCTATTTGACGCATCAGCACCGAAGCGGGGCGAATGTCGGCAACCAGACGATCCTTGTCTGCTGCCAGCTTACGGAATTCGCACTCCGCCTGAATGCCGTGCCAGAACTCGTCGGACTGCCCGAAGAACGCGCCGAAGCGAATTGACATCGCGGGTGTGATGGATCGCCGGGCATGCACTATCTCGTTGATGGCACGCGGCGATACCCCAATTGCGCGCGCCATGGCATTCTGCGAAATACCCATCGGCTTCAGGTATTCCTCAAGCAGAATCTCACCTGGGATAATCGGATTGTCCATCTCAATCAGCCGACCCCGCAGCCGCCTGCGCCTCCTCCGGCACCGCCGCCTCCCAGTCCCCTATCAGCCGCTTTGAAGTGTCTTCAAGGCTCATCGTCACCAGCGCACCGCCCACGCTCGCCGCTATCGACAGCGCGAACACCGCATTGTATGAACCCGTCAGATCGACTATCAGACCCGCAATCCAACTCACGAACGCATGCCCCATCAATGCGCCGGACATCTGCCAGCCATACACCGAACCCATGGGCCCGTTGCCGTAGTACTGCCGGTTGATCACCAGGTATCCCGTCCACTCGCCGCCGAAGCCTATGCCGAACAGCATCGCGAATGCGTAGAAGTGCCACAGCTCGCTTGAGAAGAACAGGCAGATGACCGTCAAGCCTTGAATCATCAGACAGGTCGCCATTATCGTCTTTGTGCCATACTTCTCCGCTATCATCGGCGTCAGCATGCGGCTTGGTATGCTCACGACGGACAGGATGCTCAGAATTATCGCCGCCTCCGTGAAGCTCAAGCCCTTCATGACGGCAAAAGGCACGACGAACATCAGCACGATGCCATGGCCCGCGCAGCCTAGCCCGTGAATCGCAGGGAGGTTCCAGAACGCCTTGGTGCGCCGAACATGCTGATTGAATACCTTAGCGCGCGCGCGTTCCAGTGGCCCCGGCAGCCCGCCTTCGGTTCGCTCGCCCTCTTGCGCTCCGTAGGGCGCGATGCCCAAGTCGCTCGGCCTGCTGCGAAACACGAGCGACAGCAGCAGGATTAACACGCCCGCGACCAGGCCTATATAGATAAAGGTGTTCTGCCAATGCAGGCTCTCCACGAGATTGATCAGCAGCGGTGACATTAGCGCAGGCCCGATGCCTCCCGCCGCCCAGAGTACGCCCGTGCCAAGCCCAAGCCGTCGGTGGAACCATCCCGACACCGCTGCCATCAGCGGCACCATGAATATCGCCTGAACCGCGCCGCGAAATATGCCGAAAGCCAGCCACAGATGCCACGGTGCGCTGATGAACGCCACCAGCACCAGTGCGCAGCAGTAGGAGACCGCGCCCAGGATCATCATATTGCGCGGACCGTAGCGGTCGCCAAGCCAGCCCGCAACCGGCGCGAGCATCGCTGAGCTTAGAAAGTACAGCCCGAAGGAAAAGCCGATGTTCGAGAAGCTGAAGCCGAAGTCGCCGTCTGGGTCGGTCAGCGGGCCCACCAGCACACCGCCGGCGAAGTTGATGGACAGTGCGACCATTTGCACCAGCGCCAATATCCCCACGATTACCCAGGCGTAATGGAACGGCGCGCGATTCAGCCACTGAGACAGGGCGTTAACATTAGGCATCAGTAGTCAGCATTTCCTTTCAGATGGAACAAGGCCCTTTTCTCTTGAAAGAGGAAGGACGGGACGAAGGTGAGGATACCAGACCACCTGAATAAAAACACTACCAGCCGAAGTATCAGCTTTCAAGCAATCAGCGAATTATACTTTATACAAAAGTGAGTCGGTACGCTGCTCCTGAAGCCTGATTACTTAAATGTGACGGCTAGATTACCCCGGAACGCCGGGAAGCTCGATTTCGTCTGCGAAGTGGCAGCTTGCGTACCGCCCGGGCGATACTTCGACGAGCGGAGGTTCTTGTTCGCGGCAAATGTCCTTGGCGAAAGGACAGCGCGGATGGAAGTAGCAACCCGACGGCGGGTTCGCGGGGTCGGCGACCTCGCCCTCCAGCACCATGCCGCGCGACTGAATCTCGGGGTTCGGCACAGGTACAGACGAGAGAAGCGCCTGCGTGTACGGATGCTTAGCCCCAATCCACCGAGGGGGGCGTGTGAGAGGCCTCCTGAAGAAGCAAAAGGGTGCACCTCTGAATCTGAGATAATGGTTTTACAACACAAAACCTGTCACAGAAAAGGAGCACCCAACAGATGCTACCACGTAACCACCCTGACCGCATCCAAATCGCCTTCGACGATCCCCGCCTGGTAGCCAATGCCGGGCTGATCCTGCCGGTCACCCTGGCCGGGCGTCTGGGTCTGAGCCAACTCGTCGACAACCACGTTGACCTGGGCGACGCCCCGGGGCGGGCCAACACCGGGGACAAGATACTGACCCTGGTGGCGTCGGCTCTGGTCGGTGGCGACTGCATTGACGATGCCGACGTGTTGCGGGCGGGCAGGACCTCCTCGGTACTGGGTTGTGTGGTCAAGGCTCCATCCACGCTGGGGACATTCCTACGCAGTTTCCGCTGGGGACATGTGCGACAGTTGGACCGGGTGAGCCGAGAGTTTCTGGCGCGTGCCTGGGACGCCGGGGCAGGCCCCGAGGACTCGCCTCTGACGATCGACATAGACTCGACGGTCTGCGAGACCTATGGACTGGCAAAGGAGGGAGCGCGCCATCACAACTACACCGGCCAGCGGGGCTATCATCCGCTGCTGGCCGTTGCCTCAGGAACCGGCGACGTGCTGATGGCACGACTGCGCAAGGGCCGAGCCAACACCGCCCGGGGCGCAGCCAACTTCCTGCGGGAGACGGTGGCGCGAGTGCGCTACGCCGGAGCCACGGGAGCGCTCACGGTGCGGGCCGACAGCGGCTTCTATGCCCACACCATCGTTGCCGTCTGTCGCAAGATGGATGTCCGCTTCTCCATCACCGTCCGACAGCACCCCCGACTGCGCAATCTCATCGAGGCCATACCAGAGACGGACTGGACACCCATACCCTACTGGATGGACGGCACAGCCGATGTGGCCGAGACCATTTACACTCCCTTCGAGAGCAAGCCCGACGCCGCACCAGTGCGACTCATCGTCCGCAGAGTGAAGCCCACGCCCGGCTCTCAACTGGCGCTCTTCACCAACTACAGCTATCACGGTTTCATCACGGACCGAGAGGGCGACACCCTCCAACTGGAGGCCGACCATCGCCGCCACGCCGAGGTGGAGAACGCCATCCGCGACCTGAAGTACGGCGTAGGACTGAACCATCTGCCCTCAGGGCGCTTCGCAGCCAACGCCGCCTGGTTGGCCGTGCAGGTGATGGCTCACAATCTGGCTCGCTGGACCTCCCGCATCGGACTGGAAGAACGAGCCTCCACCACCAAGACCTTGCGCAGACGATTCTTCTCCCTCGCCGGACGGCTTACACGCTCGGCACGCCGTCTCACCCTGCATCTTCCCCAGCGCTGGCCCTGGGAAACACAGTTCGGCCGCGCTCTGGCCAGACTGCGAACCATTCCGTTACCGAGCTGACAGCTGACGGCAGCGGCGACGACTGCCCACCATACACTCCATAACCCATCTCATCCCCAGACTCGCGCCGGACCGGACCGTGAGTATCCCCTGCTGCTCACCGATTCGTCAACTTCACCCACAATCGCCACTGTGGGCCTCCATTGGCGTTCAACATCACGACCGGGGACCTTCAGAACGCTCCAGCGTCGGCATCATACCCGCACCGCCACCTTGCCGCGTCCTTCACCCACGCTCCGGCAGAGATACCATGACTCTTCGGTGGATTCGGGCTTAGGCTGCGTGAACAGGTCCTCGGTCGATGCCACCTCCACTATCTTCCCAACATACATCACCGCAACCCGGTGGCAGATATACTGCACCACGCTCAGGTCGTGGCTGATGAACAGGTAGGTCAGCCGAAGCTCTTCTTGAAGGTCCTGCATCAGGTTCAGTATCTGAGCCTGCACCGACACGTCCAGCGCCGACACCGGCTCATCCGCAATCACAAGTCGCGGATTCACCACCAGCGCGCGCGCAATCCCGATGCGCTGCCTCTGACCGCCGCTGAATGCGTGTGGATACCGCCGCGCGTAATCCACCGAAAGCCCCACCAGCCGCAGCATCTCCGCAACCCTGTCTTCAAGCTCCGACCCTCTTGCAAGCCTGTTCACTCGCAGCGGGTCCGCGACCACATCGAACACCGTCATGCGCGGGTTCAGCGATGCGAACGGGTCCTGGAATATCAGCTGCATCTCCTGCCGCAGCCGCCGCAGCGTCTCGCGGTCTGCGGTCGCGGTGTTGATGCGCTCCCCGCTATTCATCCTAAACAGCACCTCGCCGTCCGTCGGCTCGATGGCGCGCAATATGGCACGCCCCGTCGTCGTCTTACCGCAGCCGCTCTCCCCCACAAGCCCGAAGGTCTCGCCCTCTTGAAGGCTGAAACTCACGTCGTCCACTGCCTTCACATAGCCGGTAGTGCGCCGCAGCATTCCCGTGATTATCGGGAAATACACCTTCAGATTGTCAACATCGAGTATCTGGGAGCTGCCGTTCTGTGCCGTTGTCATTTAAGCGTCATCCCCTTCGGCCTGTCCATCCGAACTCCCCACCGCCGCCGTTGCTCCTGTCGCCACCGCCACCGCCTTGTCATCGTACAGCAGGCAACGAACTGTATGATCCTCGCCCATCTGAAGCAGCTGTGGTTCGATCACGTCGCATACGCCGGGCATAGCCTGCGGGCAGCGCGGGTGGAACGGGCAGCCGGGCGGCCGGATGTACGGAGGCGGTACCGTGCCGCTTATGGCAGTCAAGCGCGTCCTCTGTCGCTCCCGTCGCATCTGTGGTATAGACTTCAGAAGCTCCTGCGTATAGGGATGCTTAGGATCTCTGAACAGAGTGGCGGTATCGGCGCGCTCCACAATCTTGCCGAGGTACATCACGATGATCTCTTCAGCCATCTGCGCCACCACACCAAGATTGTGCGTGATGAGTATCATCGCCATGCCCAGTTCGCGCTGCAACGAAGCCATCAGTTCCAGTATCTGCGCCTGTGTTGTCACATCCAGCGCAGTCGTAGGCTCGTCCGCGATGAGCAGCGTCGGATTACACGACAGCGCCATCGCAATCATCGCGCGTTGCCGCATGCCGCCGCTAAGGTTAAACGGGTACGCGCCTAAACGCTGGTCAGGATTCGGTATCCCCACCTTTCCCAGCGTATCGGCGGCGATCTCTCGCGCCTCCTCCTTAGAAACATCCTGATGCAGCAATATGCCTTCGACAATCTGGTCGCCAACCGTATGCACCGGGCTGAACGACACCATAGGCTCCTGGAAGACCATTGTGATGTCCGCGCCGCGTATGCGCCTCATCACTTCGCCGTCCTGCGGCAACTGCTGGAGGTCTATTCCCTCGTACTCATCGCCGCCGTTTGGCGAAGGACGATAGTAGATAATCTCGCCGTCAACAGTGCGTCCAGGCGGGCGCACTATTCGCATGATAGACCGCGCCAGCACACTCTTGCCGCAGCCGCTCTCCCCCACCACGCCAAGCACCCTGCCGCGTTCGATGCGCACAGTCACATCGTCAACAGCCCTCACTTCCCCCTCGTCGAGGTAGAAGTAAGTTTTCAGGTTTCGTATGTCCAGAAGCGTTGAAGTCATCGTTATGACCTATTCAAAATCAAAAAGTTCCTTCCCCATTGATGGGGGAAGGTTAGAGCCTGTCCTGAGCTTGCCGAAGGAATGGGGGTGATAAATCCCCTCCTACATCCCGTATATCCCTGTGACCCGCCGTCGCCTAGCTTTCACTTATCGAGTATGGGTCAGCCGCATCCCTGAGACCGTCGCCCATGAAGTTGAACGCCATTGTCGCAACAAGCACGAAGCCGCCGGGAATCAGCAGCCACGCCGCCTTTGCGACCGCCTGAAGGTTCTGCGCCTCGAACAGCAGCACGCCCCAGCTTATCGCGGGCGGACGCAGTCCTAATCCGAGGAAGCTCAGAGAAGTCTCGGCAATGATGATACCCGGCACCGCCAATGTCGTCGCCGCGATTATGTGGCTCATGAACGACGGGAGCATGTGTCTGAACACCACTCGCAGCTCGTTCGTGCCGTACAGCCGCGCTGCCAGCACAAAGTCCTCTTCGCGCATGGATAGGAAGCGCCCACGCACCTCGCGAGCAAGCCGCGTCCATTCGATAAGCGCCAGGATGATGGTTATGGCGAAATAGACCCTGATAATAGACCAGTCGCGAGGTACTGCCGCCGACAGCGCCAGCCATAGCGGTATCTGCGGGATGGCGCGCACGAATTCGATTATGCGCTGGATTATGGCGTCTGTCGCGCCGCCGCGCAGACCCGACAGCCCGCCCACCATCGAGCCGAGGAAGATGTTGAGCGCCACGCCCACGAGACCGATGGACATTGATATGCGCGTGGCGTACATCAGGCGTGAGAACATGTCGCGTCCGAGGCGGTCCGTCCCCAGCGGGTGGAAGGGCTGGGCATCTTTGCCTTCGCCCACATTCAGCCCCATGAAGTGAGTGTCCATCGGGAATAGACCGAACATCTTGTACTCGTGACCGCTCACGAAGTATTTGATGGTATGCTTGACCGTCTCGTCGGTCTGCCACTCCATCCCCAGCGTTACGGGGTTGCGTGCGCCCTCAAGCCCATAAACATAAGGCAGGGTCGGCTTGAACCCGTCAAAGAAGTGTATACCCTGCGGAGGAATGAACGTGCGAGGAGCGTTTTCCAGACGCGGGTCGTGTACGGCGAAGAACTCCGGGAACAGCGCGATTACATAAAACGACAGCACTATGATGGTCGATATGACGGCTACGCGGTGCCTGATGAACCGCCACCATATCAGCTTCCACTGCGATGCTATGTATAGCTGCTCTTCTTCGGATGGCCGTTGTATTGGGAGCGATTCGGTTCGTGCAGCCATCTACTAGGCTCCAATTCGGATGCGTGGGTCCATCATTGCCAGAACGATGTCTGAAATGAGGACGCCAATTAGTGTCAGGGTTGTCAATATGAGAACGATAGCGCCTGCCATGAACATGTCCTGCGACAGCAGCGCGCGCAGAAGCAGCGGCCCTATCGTCGGCAGGCTCATCACCGTAGCCACGATGAGCTGGCCCGATATGAGGCGTGGCAGTTCAAGCCCTGCGGTGCTCACGAATGGGTTCAGCGCGATCCGCACCGGATACTTCAAAACGACCTTCCACTCTGGCAATCCCTTCGCGCGCGCCGTCTCCACATAGGGCTTATTCATCTCGTCGAGCAAGTTGGCCCGCACTATGCGCGTGAAGCGCGCCGTGCCATCCGTGCCAAGTATCAGCATCGGCACCCACATGTGTTTCAGCATGTCAATCACCTTGCCGAAGCTCCAGGGCGCGGTTACATACTCCTCTGAGAACAGACCCGTTATCTTAATGCCAAGCACACTGAAGGCAAGCCACATAGCCACCAGCGCAATGAGGAAGTTGGGCGTCCCAACGCCGAAGTACGATATGAATGTGAAGAAATAATCGATGGGCGTGTACTTCTTCACGGCCGACAGAACGCCTATGGGTATCGCCAGCGTCCATGTGAATATGATGGTGCTGACGCCTAGAACTACGGTCATCGCCAGGCGCTCGTTCACCAACTCGGTTACCGGCCTGCGCCACTCCAGTGAAAGCCCCAGGTCCCACTGAAGGATTCCCCAGACCCACTTCGAGTACTGAACATACAGAGGCCGGTTCAACCCATACTGGTCTCGCAGCGCCTCTATCTGATCGTCATCAACTAGCTCGCCGCTGGCTTGCAGCTGGGCGACATAGTCGGTAAGAAAGTCGCCCGGCGGTGCCTGAATGAGCGCGAACGCCACCACCGACATCAGGAACATCATAGGGATGAATATGAGAATCCGTCTGATTATGAACTGGAGCATGCCGCTCTCTCATAAAGTCTCCTCCCCCTCGATGGGGGAGGATTAAGGTGGGGGTGATTGAACTATCTCATCCCCGTCCGTCATTCCTGAATACGCTCTAGCCCCTGTCATTCCGAGCGCAGCGAGGAATCTAAAATCTGTGCAGACTAGAAATACGACGATTTCAGATTCTTCGCGCCACTGCGCTTCGTTCAGAATGACAATGGCGCGAGGCTTGCTTAGTTTGGAACTTCGATAGGTTTAAGGATGGACAGAACGGAGAGAAATTATCCTATCCATCCTGTCCATCGATGTTAGTTACTTTGTCACTTACTGTGAGGAGAAGAACCACTGCTCCGGGAAGCCCGTGTTCGGGGTACGAAGCGGCCAGTCGTTGCCGGCGACTTCGGGCACATTGTTGAGGTCGTTCTTGACCACAAGCACGCCCTGCACCATCGGCGACAACCCTATGATGCCGATGTTGTACTGGTTCTCCACGATTATCCTGTAGATTTCCTTACCAAGTGCGTTGCGCTCTGCCGACGGCAGACCGGGGCCTGCTTTGTGCATATCGAGCAGCGCCAGTGTTTCCTCGGTGCAGGGGAAGCCGTCAGCATCTGCCGCTCCCTCTCTGCCACCGGTGTCAAGCCACAGGGCGCAGCCCGGCCCGTGGAAGCTGCTGATGGTAAAGGGCGCCCTCTTGTTTGGGGAGCTGAACGTGAAGCCCGCCGTGTCCTCGTTCCAGACCATCACTCCCCACTCGTTATCGGCCCAGCGCGCGGAGTGCGTCGTCCTAGTTGTGGAGTTGACATTCGTCTTAACGCCCACAGCTTCCCATGCGCGTCCAACCTGATCCGCGGCGTCCGGCCAGGTGCCGAATGCGTCGGTAACGGTGATGTCCAGCACGATGCGCTCATCGCCGATCATTCGGAAGCCCTCGGAGTCCTTATTAGGGAACACCGAGTCAAGCAGCGCGTTTGCCGCATCGGGATCGTACTCAGTACGAAGATTTGCGATGTCATCACCCGGATAGTGCGGGTGCCCGGGCCCCGGCACTCCCTGCCGAATCTGACCAAGCCCAAGGAAGTTGGTTTCTCGGATAGACGCCCTGTCGATAGCCAGGGACAGCGCCTGTCTGAGTTCCTTTGTCCTGATAGCGTCACCGTTCGGACCCGGTAGGCTCATATTGAAGAAGAATGCGATGTCCGAGCCAGCGAAGGTCGGCCAAATTCTCAAGGTATAGTCGCCGGCCGCCTCGCCTTCCTTAAGCACGGTGAACTGGTCGAGCTGGATATGCCGACCCTGCATGTCGATCTCGCCCTGCAATGCTTTCAGCGTTCCAAGGTCGGTGCCGCCCTCTACCAGCGTGAGCTGGATGCCGTCAAGATATGGCAACTGGTTGCCCGCGGGATCAACAGCCCAGAAGTACGGGTTGCGTTCCGCCATTACCACCTGCTCGGTCAGAGTGTTCGTGAGCCTCCAAGGTGATATCACAGGCTTCTCAGGGTTCAGATTTACCTGTCCCTTGACGTCGTACAGCCCTGTCCAGTCCGGGTAGCCCGCATCATCCGCCAGCGCGTTGGCGTCAGGATTGAAGTCTATGTGGAACTGCTCCATATAGTGAGCGGGCGCATAGGTCACATTCCTCCATGAGTTGTTGCCGTAGCAGGTTTCGTCCGCCTGAGCCACAATCTCAAGGAACAGGAAGTTCGGTATTGGGAAGGTGAACTTGACTGTGGTGTCGTCCACCTTTGAAATAGCGCCGACCTCAGAACCTATTCTCAGGAACAGCGGCGGGGTCGGATTTAGATCTTCATTGATGCTGACATTTTCGTACTGCCATACAAAGTCGTTGGCAGTGAATGGCGTGCCGTCCGACCACTTCATACCCTCACGCAGGTAGAAAGTCCACTCAGTACCGTTATCGTTGACCTCCCAGCCTCGTGCGACCGACGGGATGAACGAGAAGCCATCCTGCGAGAAGCGCGCAAGCGATGCGCGTGACAGGCGGAAGAAGTTGCAGCCGTCCGCAGGCCCAAGATAGAAGCGCCGCAAAGTTCCGCCGTACTCACCGATGCCATCCTGTAGTGTCGGGATAATCATCGGCTGCCCAGGAATGCGATCCCACACAGGGGGCAGAGTGCCGGCCGCTACCTGCGCCGCAAGGTCTGGTGCCTCGCCAAGGTTGGACTTGATGACCTCAACCTCTTTCTCAACGATCTTCTGCACCTCGACGATCTTCTCGACAGGTACTTCGATGCGCTCGATCTTTATGATCTCTTTCTCGACCTCGACCTCGATCTCCTTGACGACCTCGATCTCCTTCACCACCTCCTTCTCGACTTCGACCTCCTTCACCACCTCCACCTGGACCTCGACCTCTTTCTCCACCACCTTCTCAACTTCGACAATCTTCTCAATGACCTGTGGTTCCGCAGCAGGCTGGGAGCCGCACGCCACTAAGATTGCCCCAAGTGCGAACATTGCCACCAAGAGCAACGCTGACCTTCTCATCTCTGACTGAGGTGGACCCAATAAATCGGACAGGTGGATAAGAGAGAGCCCCGCTCCTAAAATAATGGAAATAGAGGAGCAGGAAAATGAAGCAGAGCAGAAAGAAGCACAGCCCGGCGTTCAAGGCCAAGGTAGCCTTGGCCGCCCTGCAGGGGGAAGAGACCGTTGCCCAGTTGGCCAGCCGGTTTGAAGTTCATCCCACGCAGATTCATGCATGGAAGAAAGCCCTGATTCAGGGAGCGCCCGAGGTCTTCGGCAGCGATACCTCAAAGGCGGAGAGGGACCAGGAAGCGCTGACTGCGCATCTTTACCAGCAGATTGGGCAACTCAAGGTGGAGCGGGATTTTTTGTCGCGCAAGTCCGGGCTATGAGTCGGCGCCGGCGTCTGGCTATGGTAGACCGAGGACACCCCGGGCTTTCGGTAGTAAAGCAGTGTCGTCTGTTGCAGCTCAGCCGTTCCGCGGTGTACTACCGGCCGACACCGACTAACCCGGCGGATCTGGACCTGATGGCCGGGATGGACCGACAGTATCTGAATACGCCCTATTATGGCTCTCGCAGGATGACGGCCTGGCTCCGGACTCAGGGGCATCAGGTCAACCGCAAGCGGGTACGTCGACTGATGCGGGCAATGGGGCTGGAAGCCATCTATCGCAAGCCCAATACCAGCAAGCCTGCGCCGGAACACAGGATATACCCTTACCTGCTCAAAGGAGTGGCAGTCGACAGAGTCAATCAGGTTTGGGCAGCCGACATCACCTACCTGCCCATGTCCCGGGGATTCCTTTACCTCGTGGCCATTATGGACTGGCACAGCCGATACGTGCTGGCCTGGAGGCTCTCCAATACTCTGGAGGTGGGCTTCTGTATCGCGGCCCTGAAAGAAGCCTTGAGCAAAGGACAGCCGGAGATCTTCAACACCGACCAGGGTAGCCAGTTCACCAGTGAAGCCTTCTGTGGCCTGCTGCTGGAGCGGGGGATCAAGGTCAGCATGGATGGCAAGGGTAGATACCTGGACAACATCTTTGTAGAGCGTTTGTGGCGGAGCGTCAAATACGAGGAGGTATATCTGAAAGCTTATCGCAATGGTAGTGAAGCCAGGAGAGGAATTGACGCTTATCTGGAGTTGTACAACCGAGAGCGACCGCACCAGGCTCTGGGCTATCGGACTCCGGCTCAGGTGTTTGCAGAAGCAAGGCCACTCAAGTGTTTACCAGAGCAGGCATCGACGTTATCATCTCGTGAGGTAGTGTCAGACTTTCCAGCGGGAGTCTCTCTTAACCTGGCCTCTTCGTTGTCCTAACTATGGGGTCCACCCCAGACCCCTCTCGTTCAAATTTGACGGACTAGACCGCCACTAATGTTATTGATAGACACAAAGCGCAAACACCCCTTCACGCAATTGTGATAATTTCCCGTAGATACTAAGTAGAGTGTCTTAAATTGTCAAGTATTGCACCTATGACTACCTTGCCCTCAAGCCATGGCAGAAAATAGCCTTCCTCCTATTTCGGGGGAAGGCTATAACCTGTTCTAATTCTGCGTAAGGAAGGAGAATATCGCCCGCTCAGACTACCTGAATGGAAGGGAAATTACCCCTTCCATCCCCATTCATCCCTGTCAGCTCCGTAAGCGGCCTACTCCTGGGCCTACTCCTGATTTAGCGTAGGCGAGCGCACCGGCGGCCCATACTGCTCCGGCGTCAGATGGATGACATCCTTCTGATACACCTGGAGCCGGTACGACTGGTTGTCCGCAATGAACAGCCGCCCATCTCCTGAGATAGTAACCGATTTCGGTCGCCGCAGAAACTTCTGAAGCTCGATATTAGACGTATCGCGCAAGCGGTTCGGCATCGCGTTCGTCAGCATGTACTCGCGCGCAATCTTCGACAGCGACGCATCCCCCAGGAACTTCTGCACATACCGCGTCTCCGAGTTGAACATCTGAACCCGGTCATTGCCCCAGTCCGCCACATATATGTCCCCGTCGTCGTCCACCGTAACATCCACAGGTCGGTTGAACTCGCCATCGCCGCAGCCCGTGCCGCCGAACTTCGTGACGAACTCACCATCTGCTGAAAATTTCTGCACGCGGTCATTCCGCCAGTCCGCCACATACACCGCCCCTTCGTCGTCAACGCTGATGCCCCACGGCATATTCAGCTGTCCCTTGTCGCTCCCGAACTCCCCGAACGCTGAGATGAACTCCCCGTCCTTCGTGAACTTCTGCACGCGGTGGTTCATCGTATCCGACACATACATATTCTCCTCAGCGTCGAACGCGATCCCGCTCGCGTGGTCAAGCTGCCCCTGCTCGCTCCCCGACTCCCCCCAGATTCCTTTGAACTCCCCGTCCCGGTCGAACACAGAGATACGGTTCAGATACTCGTCAGAGACATAGATATTCTCATCCGCATCCGTGATTATCGAGACAGGCCACATAAACTGCCCGTCACCCTTGCCCACCGATCCGAACTGGCCCAGGTCCTCATCGGCGTAGTTGTATTTCCGCACCAGCGCCGCATTATCCGCGCGGCACAGCACATAAATGCGCTCCTCATCCCCCAGCGCTACATCGATAGGATAATTAGTAAGCCGCCGCATCCCCAGCGACTTCGCAAAAGGAAACCCGCACCGCAGCATTCCATAAGGTCGTGCCATAACCAGCACCTCCATCGTGTTAAGTGGTCATCTTTCGCAGATCAATAGTCAGCCTCTACACAGCGCAAACACGCTGACTCAGACTGACAATGAGCCCCCTACGCCATCTGATACTCCCGCGTCGAAACGATGAGCTGAAGCATCCGCCCTATATGCGTCGCGCTATCCTCGCGCGCATCCTCCGTGTCGAAGCGTAGGTCGCCCACAGCCTCCGCGTATCGCAGCAGACCCGCGCGCGTATCATCGCTCACCTCGACAGGCCCCGCCAGTTCCAGCGACCGCTCCACAAGCTCCGCAGGCGGGCATGTATCGCCCTCGGCGCCCATGCGCTCGATCAGCTCGCCGATGCCCGGCTTGCTCAGGTCGCCCACCTCGTTCACCGCGAAGTTCACCCGCTCGTTCAGCGTGCCCCCGTCGATCCACTCGTGCCCCGTATGCCAGCCCTCGACAGTCGGCGGATCGAACAACTGCTGTCCCATCAGTTTAGCCGTCCCCGAATAGTCCACTATCCCCGGCGTCGGCTCGCGGTATGTGCCCACAAGCTTTATCACGCCCGTTATCAGTTCCACCGGACTCTTCACCTTCCTGAACCGCGCCGCCTTGAAGAAGTCCGAGTTGAACAGCGCGCTCAGCATCGCGCGAATGTCGCCGTCCGATTGCAGGTACGCCGCAACCAGCGTGTCGATGGCATCCTGATCCTGTGGCGGCACAGTGTTCCACGACGGCACCTGCGGCTCGTCCGCCACGAAGAAGTTGTACATGTGCCGCGCGATGAACCGCGCCGTCGCCGGCTGCTCCACGATGATGTCTATGATGTCCTCGCCGTTCAGATTGCCCGACCGGCCCAGGAACGTCTTCTCCCCGTCGTCGTGGTCTTCCTCAATGAACTTGAACGGCGCCGGATAGTACCCGTGCGGATACAGCGGTATCGGCTGCTCGAAGGTCCATCCCGTGAACGCGCGCGATGCGTCCTTGATATCCTGCTCCGTGTAGTTGCCCACGCCCATCGAGAACAGCTCCAGCAGCTCGCGCCCCCAGTTCTCATTCGGCTCACCGTTATGGTTCTCGTTGTTGTCCAGCCAGAAGATCATCGCCGGGTCTTTGGCAAGATCCAGCAATATAGTTCGCAGGTCGGTCATGCCCACATTGCGGAACATCTTGATCTGGTTCACCGCCGACATCACATGCTGGTTCTTCGTGACCCCGGTAGCGAACACATGGTGCCAGAACAGCGCCATCTTCTCTTGCAGCGGCCTCTGCGAGTTCAGCATGCGGAAAAACCAGATGCCGGCGAAGATGGGATAGCCCTCGCCGCCGTAGTACCGCTCGAGAATGTCCTCGTCCACATCCGGCAGTCTCTCCGGGTTAACCAGGTCGTCCACCACGGCTTCGTAGCCCTTTGCCACGAGCGCGTCCAATTCGCTGCGACTGGCCCCAAAGCCCGCGCGCCGCATCAGGTGTGCCATCTGTGCAAGTTCGTTGGTAGTTGTGGATGATGTGCCGTTGGCTGCCATTGCCCTGCTCCTTTGTCATTAGTATGTCAGTTGGCAGTATATCATGGGACTGGTCTGCAGTAGGTCAATACCTATGAAAACAGCAAAACGAGCGGCAGGCATTACTGGAGACTGGTTGCTTGAATGGTCCCATCTACCCGGAAATGACTTCGGACAGCAGCGCAAACACTATGCAATACATAGTACCAATAGCGCGATCTTCAGGAGATCGTTGAGTCCATACGATGCCTTTCCGAAAGCTACGCGTGGCAACCTCTTCCCGTAGAGAAGTTTTGCCGCTACCCAGATACAGATCAGTATGCCCACGAAGCTGAAATCGTCCAGGACTTTATGGAGTATGGTCGAAACGCTGCCTTCCCCATCGACGCAGATGGAGCCTAATGCATCGCACGCTATGAAAGCTACGTAGGAAGACACGAAATCGACGGCAATGTACATGGCGACAATGACGACTGCGACCAGAGCCCATTGCCACAAACGGGTCAATCTGATTGTGGACGTTCCAAGCTCGCCCGGCAGTGTCTGCGGATTCTCGGACGGCTGCTCAGATATCATTTCCTCCTTATTTTTTGCCAAACGGGCGTCACGTCACGCAGCGCGTTGCCGCCGCGTCCAACTTGCCAACTGTCCGCTGACTAAATGAAGGGACTGAATTACCAATACACTCGACAGTCTTACGTCGCAGTCAATCCCCCATCCACCACAAGCTCCGCCCCCGTGATGTACGACGCCTCATCCGACGCCAGGAACAGCACCGCATTCCCCACCTCTCCCGTCTGTCCACGCCGCCCCATGGGCACGTGATCCATCAGTGGGCTCTGCGTCTCTGGGTTCCGGGCCGCGCTCGACGACCGCATTGGCGGCATCACACCCGGATGCACCGAGTTCACACGTATCCCGTCCTGCGCGTACTGCACAGCCGCCGACTTCGTCACTATGCGCACCGCGCCCTTCGACGCGTTGTATCCCATATGTGTCCCGGTCTGCCCCACCATGCCGCTGATCGACGATATGTTCACGATGGAGCCGCCGCCTACCGCCTGCATTTGCGGAATCACGCTCCTCATCCCCAGGAATACGCCCTTGGCATTTATTTCCATGAAGTTGTCCCATGCCTCGGTACTCATATGGTCCGGGTGATGCGTCCCGCTGATTCCCGCATTGTTCACCAGGATGTCCACCTTCCCAAAGCGCTCCACTGTGGCATTCACCGCCGCATCCCAAGCGTCCTCGCTCGTAACATCCAGATGCATGAACACCGCATCGCCACCCGACTCAGCGATCTCCGCCTCCACCTGCCTGCCCAGGTCCTCCGACACATCCGCAATGACCACTTTCGCGCCCTCACGCGCGAAAATCCGGCACTCCTCAGCGCCCATTCCGCTAGCCCCACCCGTGATAATCGCTACCTTGCCATCAAGCCGCATGATTCACCTCAACCTTATATATGCGATGTATGCACAGTCCACATGAAGAAAGAATGGAACAGACACGATTAGTGCTTGGACAGCAAAATCCTGTCCATCCGCGTCAGTTCTCCCTACGTCGCCGTCCAACCGCCGTCCACCGCAAGCTCCGACCCGGTGATGTACGACGCCTCATCCGACGCAAGGAACAGCACCGCATTCCCAACCTCTTCGCGCCGTCCGGGCCTGCCCATCGGCACTCCCGCAAGCATCTCGCTACGGATCTCCGGCGTGTTCGCCGCGGACGTGAGCATCGGCGGCATCAATCCCGGATGCACCGAGTTCACCCGTATGCCATCCTGCGCGTACTGCACCGCCGCCGACTTCGTTACTATCCGCACCGCGCCCTTCGACGCGTTGTATCCCATGTGCGTAGCTCTCTGACCGACCATTCCGGATATTGACGATATGTTCACGATGGAGCCGCCGCCCACCTTCTGCATCTCCGGTATCGCGCTCTTCATGCCTAGGAACACGTCCTTGGCGTTGATGTTCATAAGTTTGTCCCAGTCTTCGACACGAAGGTTGTCCGGCGTATTCCCCATCCCGATGCCCGCGTTGTTCACCAGCACGTCCAGCTTGCCGTACCGCGCCACCGCAGCATCGACCGCCGCCTGCCAGTTTTCCTCGCTCGTCACATCCAAACGCACGAATACCGCATCGCCGCCCGCCTCCGCGATCTCCGCCTCCACCTGCTTCCCTTCCTCCTCCAGGATGTCGGCGATGACCACCTTCGCACCCTCACGCGCGAATATCCTGCACTCCTCAGCCCCCATCCCGTTCGCGCCGCCCGTAATAATCGCAACCTTGCCCTCAAGCCTCATGCTTCACCTCAAGCTCATTCACATCTTTAGTCATCGATAGAGACTCTTGGAGATGAGTTTTATCATCTTCGCAAGGCCAGGCACTGACACCTGCCTCAGACTGCCGTCAGCCCTCCGTCCACCACAAGCTCCGCGCCCGTGATGTACGATGCCTCATCCGACGCCAGGAACAGCACCGCATTCCCAACCTCTTCGCGCCGTCCCGCCCTACCCATAGGAACACCCGCAAGCATTTCGCTCCGGATCTCCGGGGTACTCGCCGCGGACGTGAGCATCGGCGGCATCGTACCGGGATGCACCGAGTTCACCCGTATCCCGTCCTGCGCGTACTGCACCGCCGCCGACTTCGTAACGATGCGCACCGCGCCCTTCGACGCATTGTATCCCATATGCACTTGTTTCTGACCGACCATCCCCGATATTGACGATATGTTCACGATCGATCCGCCGCCCGCCCTCTGCATCTCCGGAATCGCGTGCTTCATCCCCAGGAACACACCCTTCGCGTTGATGTTCATAAGATCGTCCCAATCTTCCACGCGCAGGTCTTCCGGCGTATGCGGCCTTGCGATGCCGGCGTTGTTCACCAAGGTGTCCAGTTTGCCGTAGCGCGATAGCGTCGCTTCAATCACGGCAGCCCAGTTTTCCTCGCTCGTCACATCCAGCCGCACGAACACCGCATCGCCCCCGGCTTCGGCGATCTCCGCCTCCACCTGCTTCCCCTCCTCTTCCAGGATGTCAGCGATCACCACCTTCGCGCCCTCACGAGCGAAAATCCTGCACTCCTCCGCGCCCATCCCATTCGCGCCACCCGTAATAATCGCAACCTTGCCCTCAAGCCGCATGCTTCACCTCTACATTGCATAAGTCCAAACGATAGAAAAAAGAGAATGGACAGAATTAACTGAGAAAAGTTAATCCTGTCCATCGATGCAAAAGCTAACTCCCGCTCCGCACCATGTCCGCGATGTTCTCGCCTATCATCATGGTCGTAACGTTCGTGTTCGCGCGTATGCAGTCCGGCATAATCGAAGCGTCCACCACGCGCAGCCCCTCGATGCCATGCACGCGCCCGTTCTGCGCGACTACCGCCATAGGGTCGGACGCAGGCCCCATCTTGCACGTGCCCGATATGTGCTGACCCGTCGTCGCCTCTTTCATCATCCACGTATCCAGCGCATCATCCGACTCTATGTTCGAGTCCTGCGGCTCTATCCGCTCCTGTATTATGCTCTCGAAGTCTGGATGCTCCGCTAGTTTCAGCGCCATCCGTATCCCCTCGCGCGACCGCTGCCGGTCGAACTCCTCCGCGAAGTAGTTGTAGAACAGCGACGGCTGCTCATTCGGATCCGCCGAGGTCAGCTTCAGTTCCCCGGAGCTGACCGCAAGGTCCAGTATGATAGACATCCGCACTCCCACCGGAACCATCCTGTTGCCGCCCCGGTCAACCCGATCCGTTGCGAAGTTCGACATCGAAATCTTCACGTCGTTCCGCAGGTCGGACCCCGTCGCCGTGTACCGTAGCATAAGCTGGCTGCGTGGCTCGAATGCGAGACTTTCCAAATCAATCTCAGGCTTCGTCCGCCATGTTACCCATACCACAGGATGGTCGCGCAGGTTCTGCCCCACGCCCGGCGCGTCATGCACCACCGGAATGCCCAGCTCTTCGAGGTGCGCCGCAGGCCCGATCCCCGACAGCATCAGTATCTGCGGAGAGGCGATAGCCCCTGTGCTCAGGATAATCTCGTTGCCCTCCGCCACGAACGTCTCGCCACCGCTCTCAACTTCGACACCCGTTGCGCGCCTGTCAGTGCCCGTGTCCGTAATAATCAGCCGCCGTGTCATGCAGTTCGGTCGTATCGTCAGGTTCAACCGGTGCCGAGACATCCCCAGGTAGCCGATGTTCGTGCTCCAGCGTATTCCATTCGGGTTGTTATACGGTGTCGGCCCTATCCCCGTAACATCCGGGTTATTCTGGTCAGGCCCGTCAGGGAAACCTTCCGCCTTCGCAGCGTTGTAAAACGCCGTCTGCATCGGCGGCCAGTCAGCAGAATTCTTGAACCGACGCGCGATGATGGGCCCCTCAGTCCCGTGAAAGTCGTCCGAAAAGTCCATATCCGTCTCCAGCTTGCGGAAGAACGGCAGCACCTTCTCGTAAGACCAATTGTCGTTGCCCAGCGAAGCCCATGCGTCATAGTCCTCCGGCATGCCTCGCAGAAACACCTGCCCGTTTATCGCGCTCGACCCGCCCGTAACCTTGCCGCGCGGCACCATCATCGGGTCCGCGATAGCCGTTGGTTGCCCCCAGAACTGCCAGTTGTGGTCGCTCGTCATCACATCGATGCCCGTAGCGTACCCGTTCCTCACCTCATCCGGCAGGCTGTCGATGTCCGCATAGTCCGGCCCCGCCTCCAGCAGCAGCACCGACACATTCGGATCTTCTGACAGCCTTGTCGCCATGATTGACCCCGCCGAACCTGAGCCTATAATGATGTAGTCGTACTGCATTGCATTCCCTCCTATGTATCGCGCTGCTTCTTGCGTGTGCGCGGATAATATGTCAGGCGTAAAACCCTGTCAACCATCGGACGCAACGCAATTTCCTTTCTTCAAATGACGCCACAATCCCAGATTCGCTTTGCCGCTGCTCAGTCAATCTGTTGCCGTTCGTGGTAAGCGCAATTTCCCTTCGTCGCGAGCGGAGATTTTCGTTCGTTACGTCCCTTCCGAACCACCCTCACAGCTCGAACTGAATTAACACCTTCTACACCCCTCAATTCATGTGAAAAATTGTTGTCAATTCCAAATACTTTGGACATAATATAGTCCTACGGTCGTATCCGAGCATGATTTATCCCTTTAATGGTGTTGATGTTGATAAAGAAGCTAGTGGTACTAAGCCCGAATCCACCGAAGCACGTTGTGACAGTGCTGTAACGGGACAGGATGGAACCGGGAACGCGATGATCCGGGCGGATTTCGGGTAGGAGGAACCGCCAGTGGGTCACTGGACAGCCACTGGCAGGGGTGGGGAGCACCGACGGATCCTCCGGAGGCGGCGGGGAACCGTCGCCGGTCTGGCCGGCGCGAGTTGAGGAGGCCCTGGTCTGGCCGGTCGATGAGGATGAGGTTGGCGTACCGTTTCCCGGCACCGCCGTCAGACAGGGGCTGGCAGGGAGCGCAGTCGCGCCAGGGCTCCGCTGAACAGGTTCCCCCAAGGCCAGCCCTGCGGGAGATGCAGAGTGAGACGGCGCGCCGAGCGTGTAAGCCGTCCGGCCAGGGCGAAGAAGCGTCGCCTGAGGGTCCTGGTGGTCACCACCTGCTCCCCCAGACCGATGCGGGAGGTCCAGCGGGCCAGGTTGTGGGCCAGCACCTGCACGGCCATCCAGGCGGCGTTGGCGGCAAAGCGCCCTGAGGGCAGATGGTTCAGTCCCACACCGTACTTCAGGTCGCGGATGGCGTTCTCGATCTCGGCGTGTCGGCGATGGTCGGCCTCCAGTTCCAGGGTGTCGCCCTCTCGGTCCGTGATGAAGGCGTGATAGCTGTAGCTGGCAAACAGGGCCAGTTGGGAGCCGGGCGTGGGCCTGACCCTTCGGACGATGAGGCGCACCGGTGTGGTGTCAGGCTCACCCCGGAAGGGCGTGTAAGTGGTCTCGGCAACGTCGGCTGTGCCCTCCATCCAGTAGGGTATGGGCGTCCAGTCCGCCTCTGGTATGGCCTCTATGAGATCGCGCAGACTCCGGTACTGGCGGACGGTGATGGAGAAGCGGACATCGTTGCTGCGGCAGACGGTGACGATGTCGTGGGTGTAGAAGCCGCTGTCGGCCCGCACGGTGAGTTGTCCCGTGGCTCCGGCGTGGCGTACCCGGCTCAGCGTCTCACGCAGGAAGTGTGCGGCGCCCCGGGCGGTGTTGGCCCGCCCCGCTCGCAGCCGCGCCATCAGCACGTCTCCGGTTCCCGCGGCAACGGCCAGCAGCGGATGATAGCCTCGCTGGCCGGTGTAGTTGTGATGGCGCGCTCCCTCCTTGCCCAGTCCGTAGGTCTCGCAGACGGTGGAGTCCAGGTCGATCGTCAGAGGCGAGTCTCCGGGTCCTGCCCCGGCGTCCCAGGCACGCGCCAGCAGTTCCCGGCTCACCCGGTCCAGCTGGCGCACGTGGCCCCAGCGGAAACTGCGCAGGAAGGTCCCCAGGGTGGATGGAGCCTTGACCACACATCGCAGCACCCGCCCGGTCCCGCCACAACGCAGCGCGTCAGCGTCGTCTATGCAGTATCCGTGTTCAATGTCAAGCCCTGAGCGGAGTTTAAGAAGACATGATTGGTACTGACTTCGGGACCCAGGGTGTCCCTCGACGTGCCACCGCGTTCAACTGCAGCAGCAGCTTGCGCATGACCGCCACCACCGCCACGTTGCCGGGCTTCCCCCGTTGACGGAGATTCTGATAAAAGCGGCGCAGTTCGCTGTCGTGGCGTATCACCGACCAAGCACACATGTACAGGGCACTTCGCACCGAGCCTCGCCCCCCTCTGATAGCACGGTTGCCCCGCTTCTTCCCGCTGTCCCGTGACCAGGGAGCTAACCCCACCAGGGAAGTCAGCGATTTACTGTCCCAACAGCCCAGCTCCGGCAGGTAGGCGACCAATGTGGCCGAGGTAAGCGGCCCGACGCCCGGCACGGTGCGGTACAGCGTGGCACGGTCGGCGAAAGGGATACACTTCTCCAATGCCTCCTGATACTCCACATCCAGTCGGGCTATTTCCTTTTCCAGCCAGGCGATGTGACGCTTTGTAGATCTGGTCGCGATAGAAGTGATTCCCTTATCCAGGCGCCCCTTTTCCTGCGCTCGCTGCCGCACAAACTGCCGGCGCCTGCTGAGCAGGTCACGCAGCGCTTCACGCTCTGGCTCAAGCTCACGCTGCGGTGTTAGTGCATCCGGAAATACCTGTCCGTACCGTGAGAGCACCTGGGCGTCCCGTTGGTCGGTCTTGGCTTCGTACCCACACGCCTTCGCGAACGCGCGCACACGGTTCGGGTGGGCCACGTGCATCGCAATCTCGGTCTTTCTCAGCCGGCTTACCAGCACTCGTTCGTACCCACCGGTGGCCTCGCACACAGCCACGGTGACGTCCTGCGCCTTCAGGTGCTTCAGCAGCTTTCCAATCCCTTTAACCGTGTTGTCAAATCGTATCACCGGACCCTCATAAATTGAGACGTCCAGGCTGGCCTTGCCCACGTCAACCCCGGCTGTGACTACCATGTTCGACCTCCCGATGAAATAATGGTTGATGTCCTCCACACTTGCAGATGCGGGCCTGGTGCCCTTGTATCCGTTCGGAGCGACAAGTGCGGCGAGAGGGGTGTCATACTGTCCCACGGTGCAGTCCAGAGCAGTAGCTCGGCTCACCCAGCGGTCACCGACGCGCCCCTCTCGCCCACCCCACAGATTGGCCCATCTGTGGGGCTTATGCAACATACAAGTCGCCCCCGACCAGCGCAGAGGCAACCAGAGTCATCAGCTTGTCGCCGGCGTTGGCTCGACCCGGGGCATCTCCCAGGTCAAGGTGACGGTCAACGAGTTCACCCAGTCCCAGTCGCTGGGCCAGTGTTGCCGGAAGAATCAGCCCGGCATTGGCTACCAGGCGGTGGTCGTCGAAGGTGATGCGGATGCGGTCGGGGTCGTTGCGTGGTAACATCTGTTGAGTGCTCCTTGTTTCGGGTTGGTTTTATGGGCAAAAACCATTATCCTAGATTCAAAGGAGCACTTCTTATGAACCCGCCACCCTCACCATGTCAATGTCTTCGGTGGATTCGGGCTAAGGAGGAAGCCCCATGATGAAACGCACACATTTCTTTCCGCTGCTGATTTTCGTAGGCATCGCTGCGCTGCTCACATTCGCATGCGGCCAGCCGGCCCCCGCGCCCGCAGGTCCCTCCGCTGATGAGATTCGCTCCATTATTAAGCAGGAAGTTGCGAATGTACCCGCGCCCGCTCCGGCCCCTGCGCCAGCACCCGCTCCGGCAGGCCCATCCGCCGAAGAAATTCGCGCTATGGTGCAGGAAGCCGTTGAAGCCTCTGCGCCCGAAGGCACCGGCCCCGCCGAGATTCAGAGCATAGTCGAAGCCGCGGTCATGGCATCTTCTGAGCCGCAGCTTAGCTCCATGGAAATTCAGAAGCTGGTCGAGACCGCCGTCATGGATGCAACGCCCGATCAGATGGAGCCGCTCACCGCGATGGAAGTCGAAGCAATCGTCTCCGCCGCGGTAGCCGCCATACCCACCCCCGAACCCATCGTCATCCCCACGCCGGCGATGATGATGTCCGGTCCGTCCGGCGACCCCATCAAGATTGGCACCGTCCTCGACTTCACCGGAGACCTCGGAGCCTACGGCAAGCCGATGCGAAACGGCGCTGACATAGCGGCCGAGCTTATCAACGACGCGGGCGGCATACTCGGCAGGCCCGTGAAGCCGGTCCACAAGGATGGCGGTACGAGTGCCCAGATTACCACCGACGCCGGTAACGCCCTCGTCAAGGCTGACGGTGTGCAAGTGATCATCGGCGCGCTCGGCAGCGGCTTCTCCATAGCCCTAGCACAGTCCGTAACCATCCCCAACGAGGTCGTGCAGATTTCACCGTCATCCACATCACCTGCGCTCTCCGTGCTTGAGGACAACGACTTCCTCTTTCGCACCGCAGTTTCCGATGCAACGCAGGGCGTCATACTAGCCCGCCTCGCTCGCGAACTTGGCTATGAAACCGCAGCAGCCCTCTATGTCAACAATGCCTATGGTGAAGGACTCGCCCGTATTTTCGAAGAGACCTTCGAGGCGGAGGGCGGAACTGTAACTGCCACCGTCCCCCAGGAGCCTGACCAGCCCAGCTACATCTCCGAACTCGAAAACGCCACCGAAGGCGACCCCGATGTGCTAGTCGCCATGAGCTACCCCGTCAGCGCGGGCGTCTATCTGCGCGAGGCTATCGAAGGCGACTTCATCGGCACATTCCTGTTCGTGGACGGCACAAAGAGCCAGGACATGTTCGACTCGCTCGGCGCGGAAAACTTTGAAGGCTTCTACGGCACTGCGCCCGGAACCCCCGAAAGCGACGCCTCAGCCATCTTCCGCATCCTCTACGAAGAGCGCTTCGGCGAATTGCCGACCGACCCCTTCCTCGGCGAAACCTTCGACGCATTCGCCATCGCCGCCCTCGCTATAGAGAAGGCTGGCGAATATAGCGGCCCCGCCATCCGAGACGCGATGCGTGAAGTCGCAAACGCCCCCGGCATTAAAGTCGGACCAGGTGACTTCGCCAAAGCACTCGACCTCATCAGGCGCGGCGAAGACATCGACTATGAAGGCGTCGCAGGCTCGCAGAACTTCGACGAGTTAGGCGACGTCCTCAACACCATCGAAGTCTGGAAGATCGAAAACGGCATGATAACCTCAACCGGCCGCTACGAGACGCCATAATTCTTGCCGATAACTTAGCAAGCACGACTTAGCCAAAGAGATATAGGGGCTGTTCCTTCGGGAGCAGCCCCTATATATATGTATAGCATCGGCCTCTCCGCTCTCACCACCGAAACCGCTTAACGTGCCTCATCCCAAAATGCTATACTGCCGTTAGGCGGCGAACACGCAGCGCATCACGGAGCAAACTTATATGACGACACAGACCCAGCCCGAACGGATTGACGCCGCAGAAGTATGGCGCGCTATCGGACGCCTTGAAGGAGACACTGCATCGCTTAAAGACGGGCAAGGCGAACTCAGAGAGACGCAGCGCGAAATCCGAGAGGAAATCCGAGAAGTCAGAGCGTGGCTGATCCGGCTATTCTACGTAATCATCGGCATGGGCGGAGCAATTGCCGCCATGCTCATTGCAACGCTTATCGCGGCCTTCCAACGCTGACTCACACTCATCACATCCAATCCCCTACGTGCATCCAAGTAAGTCGAAGAATGGAGACCCCAACATGACACTCACCTTACTGCCAGAATCCCCGTCCGAACTCCGCAGCATGATGCGCCAAGGCGACCTGGTCCAGACGACCAGCGGCATGGCGCCCGGCCGTGTGCAGGCAAACCTCGCCATACTTCCCCGTGACCTCGCCTTCGACTTCCTGCTGTTTTGCCAGCGCAACCCGAGGCCCTGCCCTCTACTCGAAGTCGTCGAATCAGGCGAGGTCGAACCGCGTGACTTTGCTCCCGGCGCAGACCTTCGCAGCGACGCTCCCCTATATCGCGTCTACGAGCACGGCGAACTCACCGCCGAAGTCACAGACCTAGGCGAGTTCTGGCGCGACGACCTCGTGTCCTTTCTGCTCGGTTGCAGCTTCTCCTTCGAGACCGCGCTCATAAAGGCGGGCATGGAAATGCGCCACATGACCTGTGACACTACTGTACCCATGTTCAAGACATCCATATCCACCACGCCGGCAGGTGCCTTCTCTGGCCCAATGGTCGTCTCCATGCGCCCAATACCGCAGGAGCAGGTCGTCCGCGCCGTGCAGGTAACATCCCGCTTCCCCGCAGTCCACGGCGCGCCCGTACACATCGGCGACCCCTCCGCCATCGGCATCAGCGACATCTACGCTCCCGACTTCGGCGAACCCGTCGAATTCAAAGACGGCGAAATCCCCGTCTTCTGGGCATGCGGCGTAACCCCACAGGCAGTAGCCATGAGCGCCAAACCGCCCCTCATGATCACCCACGCCCCCGGCCACATGTTCATCACCGACAAAATGGACGAAGATCTGGCCGTAATATAGGGGGTGCAGAGTCCCTTCCCCATTGATGGGTGAAGGTTAGGATAGGGGTGCAATCCGTTAACTCCCAAATGCGAACAAGGAAAACATCATGACCATCGAAGACATCATCCTCAACAACGACCGCAGGGGCATCTCCCATTTGCGCCCCTACGTCCCGGCCGACTTCTGCGACCGCGCAGCCCAACTCATCCTCGACAACCCGGGCACCGCCTTCATCGTTACAGGCTTCTACATCCTCGACGCAGGCATGATAGAAACCGACGGCCCGCCCGGCGCGATCGCCATCGGCAACGCCCTCGAACAACTCGGCAACCAGGTCGTCTATGTAACCGACTCCTACGGCACAGCCGTCATGGAAGCCACCAAGAGCGAAGCCGCCACCGTCATCGACTTCCCCATAGCCGACGACGCCGAAAGCGAAGCCTTCGCCCAGCAGCTACTCGCCGAGCACAACCCCTCAGTCATCATCGCCATCGAGCGCTGCGGCTTCACCGACGACCTCAAGTACCGTAACATGCGCGGCAGAGACATCACCCAGTACACCGCCCGCACCGACTATCTCTTCAGGCACCACAACCACACAGTCGGCATCGGCGACGGCGGCAACGAAATCGGCCTAGGCAACGTCGCCCACGAAGTTACGACAGTCGAATCCCTCGTCAAGGAACCCTGCGTAACCCAAGTCACCGAACTCATCCTCGCCAGCGTCTCCAACTGGGGCGGCTACGGCCTGGCCGCGTCCCTCTCCAAGCTCTCCGGCAAGAACGTGCTCCTGTCGGTCGAAGAGGACATGGCAACCATCCGCAAGACGGCTGACACCGGCGCCGTGGACGGCATGAGCGCCAAGCAAGAATACAAAGCCGACGGCTTCACCCTCGAAGAAAACGCCGAAACCCTCCGCGCCCTACACGCCCTGCTCTGAAACCGATGAATAGATTCGCAATTCCGTGTGGCGTGCCAGAGCTCCAAAGTCGACGTCGCAGTGCAAAATTGGCAAGTCCGCTCGTATGGCTACTGCGGCAATGAGGCAGTCAATCAACTTGCGGACAGTCTCGCCTTGCCTTCGACAGCGACGATAGAGGGCAGCGGCATCGTCATAATCCGTAGTCCGCGTTGGTATCATCGTCGCGCGCGCCACCAGCCGCCGTAGGCTAGTCAGGTGTGATTCGTCGCGTGCGCCTGCCAGCACCTCCATCCTTATCGCGTCGCAAATGGCGATTTCGTGAGCCAGCAATTCGTCAACAAGGTCGCATACCGGGGAACCCGTATTTCGCAGGAACTCTACCCAGGCTGAGGTGTCGATGAGAATCATAGCGAGCGGCTGGAGCGCATAGTATCGAGGTCACCGTCCCAGCCACTCCCTCGAAGCGCGCGCGCATCTTCGATAGACATAGGTTCGGCAGCAAGCGTTCGCAGCGCAAAGTTTATCGCCTCGCGCTTCGTAGCGAGGTGATAACGTCGCATAACCTCGGCGCACGCCTGATCGTCGATGTTCACATTTGTGCGTGTCATACACCTACGATACACCAATAGGCTAGGCGTGGCAAATTTTATCCATCCCATCCACCGATGTTAACCCTTACTCCAGCGCGTACAAACTCCCATCCTCAGATGTGAAATACAGCAGCCCGTTCGCCGCCACCGGCGTTGAGCCAATCGGCGCATCCGTCTCGAACCGCCACAACTCTTCACCCGACTCCGCACTCACCGCGTACAGCGTCCCGAACCTGTCCCCGATAAACAGACCCTCACCGACAAGTGTCATCGGCGATAGGAAAAACCCGTCCGCCTCAAAAGTCCACTCCGTATCCCCGGTCTCTCTGTCCAGCGCATACACTTGCCCCTCCGACGACGCCACAAATAGCTTGTCCTCCGTCACGATTGGCGACGCAACCAAGCTCCCCGGAACATACGCCGCCCACGCAAGCCCCTTCAGTGGCGGTAGTTTCCGCAAAGCCCCCCACGCCCAGAGCTGAGTCTTCAGCCAGCGCACTTTCTTCTCGAACGGCATCTCCCGCTTGTGCCAGTCTATCGCCGTGACAAGCCCAATCTGGTCCGCCGTATAAACCCAGTCCCCGCTCAGCGCAGGCGACCCTCGCGCGAACTTCGTATGATAGTCCAGCCGCTTCCGCCCAGTATGCTTATCCACGATATACAAGTAGCTGTCCTGCGACTGCACCGCCACAATGTCATCATTGATAGCCGGGTCCGCCGCGATATGCCCGCCTGTCTGATACGCCCACCGCACCTGTCCCGTCTGCGCGTCCAGCGTATAAAGCCAGCCGTCCCCGCTCCCGATATAAGCGATGCCCTCCAGCACCACCGGCGCAGTCGCAAATATCCCGCCCGTCTGAAAGTCCCATTGCAGTTCCCCGCTATCCTTGTTCAGCGACAGCACCCGCCCATTCCGCAACCCGATGAACACACTATCCCCCGCCACAGCAGGCGACGAGTCCACAGGACCCAGTACCTCATGCTCCCATATCAGTTCGCCATTGTCGGCGTCCAGAGCAACGATGCGGCCGTCACCCGACCCTAGATACAATCTACCATCCACTACCGCTGGCGACGAGAAAAGCGGGAAGTCCGTATCGAATCGCCACTTCAGCCTACCTTGTGGAGTTGCGGACACATCCGAAGCCGCCGCTGAGTGAATCGGGTCGCGTAGGAACATCGCCCAATCCCCCGGCGACACAAGCGCGCTAATGTCCGATGTAGGAGGCGGCAGAGGGCGAGCGAAGGCCCCGTAGTAATTCCCAACCGCAGCGCCCAGTGCAATCAGCAGCAGTGCAACAACACCCCAGCGCGCGCCCCTGAACAGACGCTGCCGGATAAGCCAGCGCCTCACCAGCGTCTCCGCCTCATCCCTGCTCATCGCCATGCTGTCCGCAAGCCGACGCCAGCATCCCCCGCAAAACCCGCTGTCAGGTGCGTTCATATGCCTGCATGTCGGACAAAGAATAACCGCCTGCAATGAAAACCCGCCTTCGCGCCAATTGGCCCTATGTTCCTCCGTCCATTCTACTATCTAATTGGCGTAGTTGCTTGCCCGACATTTGGAAGCACTCTTCGGAAGCTACAATGGAACCCAGATAGTCTATACATCCACGCCTTCATGCGCTTACCATAAATACATGACCACGAGCCCACCCCCCTACCCCCTCACCACCGCTCGCGCCCTCGCCCTGCACACGCAAGGACTCGATGTGCCTCCACCCCACACGGCGCCCGACGCCGAAACCATCTATGACAGCGTTGACCGCATCGGATGGGTGCAGCTCGACACCCTGCAAATGGTCCGCCGCAGCCAGTACATCGCCCTCTGGAGCAGGCTCGGCCCCTACGACACCTCCGCATTCGACAAGCTCATATTCGGGGACAGCAGCATACACGGCGACAACGACCGCCGCCTCTTCGAGTACTGGATGCACGCCGCCTGCATCATCCCGCTCTCCCTGTACCGCTTCACCATCCCCACAATGCGCCGGTATGCCACGCCGACGGGAAGCCGTCGGTCGCGGTGGATCACCGCCGCCGAGAATATGCAGTTGCTCGATGAAGTGCTGAAGCATGTGCGCGAAAATGGCCTGGCCCGCTCAGCCGACTTCGAGCGCGCCGACGGCAGGCGCGGCACATGGTGGGACTGGAAGCCCGCCAAAATCGCCCTTGAGCACCTCTACAACACCGGCACGCTAACCATCGCCAACCGCGTCAACTTCCAGCGTATCTACGGCATCACCGAGAACGTCCTTCCAGACTGGGTTGACACCACGCCTCCCACTGAGGAAGAGGCGTATCTGACGCTCCTCGACAAGTCCGCCCGCGCCCTCGGAATCTGCTCCCCCATGCAGATTCCCGACTATTTCCACATGAAGCGCACCCCCGCGAAGCCGCTAATCCAGCGCATGCTCGACGAGGGAACGTTGCATATGGTCAACATCGAGCTTCACGACGGCACAGTAGCCGAGCAGGTAGTCCATCGCGCTAACCTCCCCCTTCTTCAGCGCGCCTCCAACGGCGACATCATTCCGAATCACACCACATTCCTATCCCCCTTCGACAGTCTATTCTGGGCAAAAGGACGCGACACTCAGTTCTGGGGCTTTCAGCAAATACTCGAGGCATACAAGCCAGCGTCTCAGCGTATATGGGGCTACTTCTGCCTCCCCATCCTCCGCAACGACCAATTAGTCGGACGCTTCGACCCCAAGCTCGAACGCTCCGAATCCACCCTACGCCTCAAGCGCCTCTACCTCGAACCGGGCATCCAGCCCGACGACGAACTCGTCGCCGACATAGCCGCCGCAATGCGCAGCTTCATGGCATTCCACGACGCCATCGACCTAGTCATCGAGCACAGCAAACCCCGCGGATTGCGCCGCAAGCTCCTCAAGGCAATGTAGGCGCAATCTGCTGCGAGCAGCATCCGCCCCTATGCTATAATTTACATACCGCAGGCGCCCAGCCGCCCATGCCCTCGCTTGTGGGGAAGTGTCGGAATTGGCAGACGAGCATGACTTAGGATCATGTGCCGAAAGGCGTGGGAGTTCGAGTCTCCCCTTCCCCACCAATCCCCAGGAAAGCTTCCTTATATCAGGAGCGATCAGATGATTGAAGAATTCGTCGATCTAATACCCAAGGAGCTTCTTTATAAGTCAGGAGGGGCGTTCTTTTCAGGCAGGAGGGCGTTCAGCGAACTGTCTGACTTGTACATTCTTGCGAGCAATCCGGGCGGCAATCCCGATGACTCCCCGGAGGCCACCGTGGCCAAGAATGTACATCGCGTTCTTTGCAAAGTGCCTGAGAACTGGTCAGCATATAGAGATGACTGCTGGGGCCCCAACTGTACCAAGAACAGATTGCAGCGGGGAGTGTTGCATCTGTTCGACAGACTCAAACTTGACGCGGGAGAAATCCCCGCGAGCGAGGTAGTCTTTCTGTGTTCCAAAAGCCTTGCTGAGATTCCTTTTGAGCGGCTTGCTGAGCAGTGCTGGCCTTTCCATCAAGCGGTTATAGATAGGCTTGGCGTAAAGGTAGTTGTGTGCATAGGTAAGCGCGCGGGCAAATTCGTGCGCCGCCAACTCAATGCCCACAAACCGATTGATTGGTTTTCCGAAAGAAATAAACGAGGGTGGGAAAGCTGCTCACATAGAAGCGACTGCGGGATCATCGTAGTTACGCTTACACATGCAAGTCAGGTCGATTGGACTAACCCTGCGTCCGACCCAACTTGGCTAGTCATACGTGCTCTCATAAAGAGCGACGTGAAGTATAAATCTCGATACTTGGCGGACATTTTGGACTTCAAACCCATTCGCATCGAAGGGGAGATGATTTCCGACACCGTCATTAGAGACAGGGCAGACAGGGTTTAACCTCCCTAATGGCAACCTATTACTTTGACACAAGCGCCTTCCTTAAGTTTTATATTGATGAAGATGGCTCGAACACAGTCCGAGCGCTGGCTGAAAACTTGCGCGATCATACTTTCGTCACATCCGAACTTACCGTTTTGGAATCAAGGTCGGCTATCCGAAGGCGGCAAAGAGAAGGAATTACTTCAGCAGAAGAAACGGAGACGCTTCTAAGTCGGATTGATGCAAACCTCTCAAGGCTCTATTTTGTACAGGATATATCCGAAACGACCATAGATGAAGCGGCGCGGCTTATCGACGCCCACCCACTACGCACCCTGGACGCGCTTCATCTCGCAGGGTGTCTCGTCTTTCGAAGCGAGAAACTTGCTGAACCTACATTCGTTTGCGCTGATATTCGACTGCTGGATGCGGCGAATCAGGAGGGGCTGGACATTCTCAACCCTCTTCTCCCCGTCTGATCTCACCCCACCGCATACCCCGCCGCCTGCGCCCCCGCAATCCTCCCGAACACCGCGCCCGCCATCAGCCCTGAGCCGCCCGGATAGTTGTTGTAGAACAGCCCGCCCGTCAGCTCGCCCGCCGCGTACAACCCAGGAATCGGCGCGTCCTCCGTGTCTATTACCTGCGCCTGCGCGTTAATCTTCAGCCCACCGAAAGTGAAAGTCAGCCCGCAGGTCACCGCGTACCCCATATACGGCGGCTTGTCCAGCGTCAGCGCCCAGTTCGACTTCGGCGGTTCGATCCCTTCCGTGTGCTTGCCGTCCAGCGCAGTTGGATTGTACTCGCCCGGCTGCACCGCAGCATTGTACTCCGCTATCGTCTGCGTCATCGCCGCCACATCGATGCCAAGCCCGTCCGCCAGTGCCTCGATAGTATTCGCCTCCACCACCGACGCCTGCGGTATGAAGTACTCGTCACGCAGCAGGTGCTTCGTCTTCTGGTCGAACAGTTGGAACGCCACTCGCTGCGGCTGCGCCAGTATCTCCTTGCCGTACTTCGCGTATGTGTAGTTCCGCAGGTCCGCGCCCTCGTCCACGAAGCGCTTCCCTTCCACATTCACTATCAGCCCGAACGGGTACGAATGCTTCTGGAACAGGTCCGCGATGTTGCGGTCCCCGAACGGTGGCGCGTTCAGGTCCCACGCCACCGCATGGCAGCCGCTCCAGTGCCCGTATGACTGCGCCCCGATGGCCAGCGCCATCTGTATGCCGTCACCTGTGTTGAACTGCGTACCCCGCACCTTCGCCAGCTCCCAGCCAGGCCCGAGGTAGCGCGTCCGCATCTCCGTGTTCGACTCGAACCCGCCGCACGCCAGCACCACCGCATTCGTGTCTATCTCGCGGAATCCCTCCGCATCCCTCACCGTCAAGCCTGTGATGTGCCCTCGGTTGTTTGTGACGAGACTGTGCGCCTTCGTGCCATACAGCACCGGCACGCCCTTGCGCTCCAGTATCTCGAACTCTTGGTCAGTCAGTCCCTTGCCCGCGCCCACCGCCTCCACGATCAGACCGCCCCAGAAGCGCAGCAAGCCCTCGTGCCTGAACGCCTGCCTGCCGTACGCCAGTATCCAGCGCACTCCCTGCTCTTCCATCCACTTCATCGCCGGATACGACTGCGACACCAGCACCTGCGCTAGCTCCGGATCAGACAGCCCCTCCGTAACCCGCATCAGGTCGTCATAGAACTGCGACTGCGTGTACTTGCCCACATCGATGGACTCGCGCTCCTCCTCGCCAATCCCCGGGATGATGCCCAGAATGTCCTCGATCCCGTCGTATGCGAAGCGAAACAGCCCACCCGTAAAGAAGGAGTTGCCCCCGCGCAGGTACTCCGGCGCGCGCTCCAGCACCAGCACCGACGCCCCCTCATCCGCCGCCGCCATCGCCGCGCACAGCGCAGCATTCCCCGCGCCCGCCACCACTACATCGTATCGTTCATTCGCAGCCATTCGCATACCCCTGAATTATCGTCATCTTATTCATTGAAAGCATTAGGTTCTGGAAAGCATTAGGTTCTGTTGGCATCTGATACACAAAGCGTTTTGCACCTGAAAAGTAGGTCTATTCCGTCATTCTGAACGGAGCGTCCCTTCCCTGTCATTCTGAACGACTCTCATACTCTGTCAGTCCGAACAACTCTTATATTTTGTCATTCCGAACGCAGTGAGGAATCTAAAATCGTCGCACATATGCCATTCACAGACTTCAGATTCCTCGCTTATCTCAGAATGACAGGGGACAAATGGGAAATGTCCCCACAGCCTAGTGTACGCAAAAGAGCAAGCATAAAGTTCCGCTCACGTTGCGGCGCATTGTATCACTCGCCGCACTTCCATTCCACGCCACCGATACCCGACCAGGGCCCTTCGATTATTGCCCGAAAACGAAGCCGCCGTTCGTGATGAGCCCGCCGAACCACGCCTGAAACCAACCAATCACCCTACCACCCCACTGACCCACTGATGATAGACTGATTAAGCTGATCGGCAGACAAACTGACCCACCGGCAGACTCACGCTTTCCTTGACACGACACACAGCCCTATGTATAAACTTTTCTAAGAACATTACAACTCGCCAGAGGTTGAGAAACACATGAGACCAGCCCACGCCGCCGCAATCATCCTAGTTATGGCGCTCACGCTAATAGCGTCATTCAGTGTCCAGAACATAGCCGCCGCACAGACTGACTGTTTGCAGGCGCTCACAGCAGCGGCCACCGAAGGCTCATGGACCGCCGACTGCCCATCCACAAACCGCGACAACGCTTACGCTCGCTTCTACACATTCACGCTGACCGAGGAATCGGAAGTAACCATCACCCTCGAATCCGCGACCGACCCATACCTCTTCCTGCTCAGCGGAACCGGCGCAGACGCCGATTATCTCACCGAGAACGACGACATAGACGCACCCAGCCGTAACTTCAACTCGCGCATCACCAGGACGCTCAACTCCGGCAGCTACACCATCGAAGCCACCACCTACACCCCCGGCTTAACCGGCGACTTCACCCTCACCACAACCGGCATCGACTACACCACACCTGGCGACACCCAGCCGTCTCCCGACCCTGCACCTGACCCTACGCCTGATACCACGCCCACACTCCCCGACTGCGTCGACCCCCTGCCCGATGACATGACCGTCGCCGGCACCTGGAATACCGACTGCACCTCCGACCTATCCGCCCCCAGCGGCAGCGGCGACAGGTACGCTCGCTTCTACACATTCACTCTGAACGAAGCCGCCACTGTAACCGTCACCCTTGAATCATCAGCGGATACATACCTATACTTGCGCGAAGGCTCGGGGAGAGACGGGACGGAATTATTGTGTGAGAACGATGACTACTCCACGCCGGTTAATGGCACATCTTGCAGCAACATCGACTTCAACCTAAACGCACAATATGATTCAGGCATGTTGGCAAGCCTAGGCGCAGGCACCTACACAATAGAAGCCACCACATACACCGCAGGCACAACCGGCAGCTTCACCCTCACCGTCACCACCGTGCCGGTATCAGACACCACCACACCTGAACCACCGGACCCACCAACACCCGATCCAACACCCGGCGACCCCACATCTCCGATCCCCGCAGGCTGCACATTGCAGAACTTCAGCGGCACATCAGTCGATGACAGTTGGACAAGCGACTGCGTCTCCAGCAACCGAACAGAGAACGGCACGCATTACGCAAAGTTCTTCAGCTTCTCCGTCAGCAGAAGCGCAACATACGACCTCACCCTCGAATCACGCACCGACACATACTTGATTCTGCTCGACGACGGCAACATCATCGCTGAGGACGACGACGACGATGACGGCGTCTTCGGCCTCCGCCTCCGCTCAAGAAGCTCCGGCATCAGGATAGCGCTCGACCCCGGAAACTACATCGTCGAAGCGACCACATTCGCCGGCACAGCCACCGGCGACTTCACCCTGACCATCATCCGCCCCGAACTGGCAGCGCTCCACGCGCTCTACAACGCCACCGACGGCGCGAACTGGATAAACAGCGGCAACTGGCTCTCCGACGCCCCGCTCTCCGACTGGCACGGCATCAAGACAGACGACGATGGCCGCGTAACCGAAATCTACCTCATTGGCAACAACCTGAGCGGCGAGATTCCCGCCGCTCTCGGAGAACTCGGCCACCTCGAAGGCCTCTACCTCGCGCGCAATGACCTGTCAGGGTCCATCCCTTCAGAACTCGGCGACCTCTACAGCCTCCGCACCCTGATGCTCTTCGACAACGAGCTGACCGGCACCATACCCTACCAGCTCGGCAATCTCGGATACCTCGAAGAAATACACCTCAGCCGCAACCAACTCAGCGGTAGCATACCCTCACAGCTCGGCAATCTGGAAAACCTGCGCAGGCTCCACCTCACCGTCAACGATCTGAGCGGCGGAATACCCGTTTCGCTGGGCAACCTCACCAACCTGCGCCAACTCTCAATCGCCGCAAATGACCTCACCGGCTCCATACCGGCAGATATTGCGGACCTCACGGAACTTACGCACATCTACCTCTGGGGCAACGACCTGTTCGCAAGCTCGTTCATCAGCAACCTTGACAATCTCACCAATCTGCAGTGGCTCGACATCGGCGGCAATCAGCTGGACGGCGCGGACGTGCTGCCCAAGATCAGCAGTCTCACCAACCTCACCGGCATCGGCTTGCACGACAGCAGCCTCACCGACGACGACCTGCAGGACTACATGGCCGACCTGAGAGCGCTCGACCTTGAGTTCCTGAACATCAGCAGTAACGACCTGTCCGACCCACAGACACTGGTTGGCTTGTCCCGCATAACCACAATCCAGCGTCTCGCAATCAACGACAACGACTTCAGCGGCGAGCTGCCGAGCACCATGACGAGGCTCACCCTCATGCGCCTCTTCTACTTCCACGACAACAACGGCCTCTGCGCCCCCGCAGACGACGACTTCCAGGACTGGCTCGTCGGCATCCCCGACAGGCGCGGCGACACCTGCACCAGCGGCAGCCCCGCTCAGGCGCCCGCGCCCGCATCCAGTCAGTCCGACCAGTTCGCGGCGCTGCTATCCACATCCGCCGCCGCTCTCTACGCATCCGACGAATCATTCCCGCCGCCGCACAGCCTGAGTCTATTCGCCTCCCGGTCGTCCTCCGGCGACTAACACTTTTCTAAGTCGAGAACACATTCCCCCTCTCCCTCTGGGAGAGGGCTGGGGTGAGGGCATATACTTACATACCGAATAACCGAAACACCGAATAACCAACAGGAAGTCGCATGACCACACACGCCCGACACTCCCACGGACACGCAGAACACGCTCACCACGAGCGCACCTCCCACGCTAGCCCTGAGCATGTCGAAGGGCGACACGCAGGCGGTCACAGCCACCGCCACTACGGCGAAGCCATGCTCAACGTCGAAGACGCGCTCGAACGCATCCTGCGCCACTTCAACCCGCTGGAAGCCGAGCACACTCCCTTGCTAGACGCAATCGGGCAGGTGCTCGCCCAGGACGCCCTTGCAAATCATGACATCCCGCCCCTCGACAACTCCGCCATGGACGGCTACGCTCTGCAGGCAGCCGACGTCCACGGCGCATCTGCCGACACCCCCGTAACACTCAGCGTCTCAGGCGCAATCGCCGCAGGCGAGCTCCCCAGCGTCGCAGTAACCCCCGGGCACGCAATCCGCATCATGACCGGCGCACCCGTCCCCGACGGCGCAGACGCCGTAGTTCCCTTCGAAGACACCGACGAGATGCAGCGCCGCGCCGATGGCACATCCCTCAGCGAAATCGCCATCCGATATCAGGTCTCCGTCGGCGACGACATCCGCCCAGCAGGCCAGGACGTCCGCAAAGGCGAATGCGTCTTGCAGGCAGGCACCATGCTGCGCCCCTCAGAAATCGGCGTACTAGCCTCGCTCGGCTACGATTCCGTAAGCGTCTTCCGCCGACCCGTAGTCGCCATCCTCGCCACCGGCAACGAACTCCTCGAACCCGGCGACCCCTATCAGCCCGGCATGATATACAACAGCAACACATACAGCATCGCAGCCAGCGTACTGCGCTACGGCGGCGTACCCAAGCTCATTGGCATCGCTCGCGACAACCTCGACTCCATGAACGCCAGCCTGCGCGACGGACTAGACTCCGACATGCTGGTAACATCCGCGGGCGTCTCCAAAGGCGACTACGACATGGTCAAGGACGTCCTCTCACAGCACGGCGAAATAGACTTCTGGTCCGTGCGAATGCGCCCAGCCAAGCCCCTCGCATTCGGCATCCTCGATGCAGGCGAAGGCAGAAAAGTGCCGCTTCTCGGACTGCCCGGCAACCCCGTCAGCGCCCTCGTCGCATTCGAGCAGTTCGGCAGAGCCGCAATCCGTCGCATGCTCGGCAAGCCCGACGCCCCCAAGCCCACCATAACCGCCATTCTGGACGAGCCCATTTACAACACCGATAGCCGCAGGGTATTCGCCCGCGCTATAATACGCCGCGAAAACGGCATCTATCGAGCATCCCTCACCGGCAGCCAGAGCTCCAACCTGCTCACATCCATGGCGCGCGCCAACGGTCTGGCAATCTGCCCCGAAGACCTCCCCGTCAAGCAAGCCGGCGAAACAGTCCAGGTGCAAATGCTCGACTGGACCGAGGAAACCTTCTGACCCGCCGTTCGCACCGGGCAAGTCAAAGCGCCCACTGGAACACCCAGTTACGTTTCCTCTTGCGTAGCGCCAAGTCCCTCCCCACTCGATGGACTGAGAGAGGTATGCAAAGTTTGAACAAAGAAGGCTTACTTATTCCGTCATTCTCAACGCAGAAAGCTTACTTATCCTGTCATTCCGAACGCAGCTTCCTTTCCCTGTCATTCTGAACGCCGCCATCCACAATCTGTCATTCTGAACGCAGCGCAGCGGAGTGAAGAATCTAAACTCCCTGCACATACGCCATTCACAGACTTCAGAATCGTCGCTTCCCTCGGAATGACAGGAGGAACGAGAGACAGAAATAAAAAGTCCACACAACCCAATTGAAACACCGCCGAATCCCTTAAACATATTGACGAACACCCACAAAATAGTCTATACACCCAATGCACATAACTACTCGATTGGACGGAGGAAAACCTTGACCAGCGAAGACCACACACAGCAGAACGATGAGACCGAAAGCTACCGGGAGTTCGTCATATCCGAAGAGCAGGCAGCGCTCATCGGCGCGGCATTGCCCCTCATGATAGCCGACCGCCTCGGCTACATGGATCGTCAGGCGCTCGAAGAAGAGCCAACCCCAGACTCCGACATCCAGCCCTACATCGACCTCATCGTCGCCAGCAGCAGCCACGACGCAGACTACCTGCTTCCCGACACCCCTCTTAAGGAAGCCCTCTTCCGTCTCATACTCGCCAACGGCAACCAGCCCATGACCCCCGACCAGATAAGCGAGACCCTCACCCAGCGCTGGGCAATGTCCGCATACCCCCGCAACCTATCCCCCCACGTAATCAACCGCATCCTAGAAAACAGCGCCAACTACTGCATCATCCCCCTCGACTCCCCAGACGAGAACGAGGGGTAATCATCACCGACGAGTGGATAGCAGTTGCAGGCATAATAGTAGGCGCAATCGGCCTGATTGTGTCGGCAGCAGCATTCATCATAGCCGTATGGCAAATCAGAAAGACCCAATCTGCCGCCGAAAGCGCAGCACAAGCAGCAACCGAAGCCCGCGAAGTCGTCCAACAAGTAACATCAGTTTCCGACTTATCCCAAATTATCGGCCAGCTCGAGCAGCTCAAGGAACTCCACCGCAATCAGGAATGGAAACGCGCAATGGACAGGTATTCGTCACTCCTGCGCTTGCTTACAGAAGCCAAAGCCCGTATCCCGCCAGCCGGCGAAGACGAGGAGAATCTCAAGGTTTTTACGCGTGCTATAATGCAACTGCGGGCAATGACTAAGGAGGTCAATGTTGCTTTTGAGCAAGAGATTGAACTTTCTGGTGCGACGTTCAATAACGTCCTTGAAGACTTTGAACAACCGTTGCTAGAAAAGCTAATCGACCTTGAGAATGCTCTAGCAGTAGCAGGTACGGGGAAAATAGAAAATGACTAGATTTGATGAGAAGCTGGCTAGCCTTGTAGATATACTTCTCGAAAAGACGCGAGAGGGCAAGGTTTCGTGGGAAGCTACTGTGAGAGAAAATACATTCATTGCTGCATTTGGCCGATATGGTGTTGCGATAAGCGATGAGAGATTCGGCTATGTTCTGATGTTTTCTGACGAGAATGGCAAAGAAATAAAGACCAATATTGAGAACGCTGTTGGCTCATCCGATCACAGGAATTTAGAAGAACTATTCACGCTCGCGCAAAGGTCAGCCTACAACGCCGAAGAAAGCCTGGACAACCTCCTCCAAGAACTGCAACGCATCTAGCAGCAGTGAGGCATCTACACTCCCCACCCGCGCCACCATCCGCCACGCCCCCCATCATACCGCTCCAGATTCAGCGCCAGCAGCCGCTCCAAAATATGCGCGTCTCCCGAGTCCCATGCGTCATGCATATCCCAACAGGCTGACGGCAGAATCGACGTTGCAGATGTTTACCATATACAGGGGACGATTCTCTGTTTTCTTATTTCCCGGTCGGATGAGACTACGCTTGCGGACCCATATTGCTGCCCTAGATCTAGTGCAGTTGCAAGAATTATCATATCGCGGCTGTCTTCCCATAGCTCTGGGAGCAGGTTGACAACATTCAGTGTGAGGTCTCGCAGTAAGACGTTCTGCGCTCTTATTGATCGCAGAATTTGCTTTAACGGAACAGGGTTTCGCCTGTGTTTACGCTGGAGATCCCAAGCCTCAACAAGTACTATCGTCGGGACCGCTAGCCAGTTACCCGCACCGGGATTGTCCATAATACTCTTTGCGGATTGAGACAGTTGAGGATCGCCAGACAGGTACCATACCAATGCATTGGTGTCCAAGACGTAAATCAAATCGAAATACCCCGTGTCTTCAATTTGGACTCGGCAATTTCTTCTTCGGTCAACTCCATTCCATTCCATGCTCCGTATAAGCCCGCCAGACCGGTTCCACCCGGGGATGGAACATCAAGCCCTAATTCTTCTAGCATTTGATACGGTGATAGAAACCTAATTGGATACATATCGCTCTCACATACTTCTGAGAGGCCCAAGTTCACACCTATCTCTTCAACCGCGACAACAGCGGGGACATTTTTGAGAAGTAAGCCAAACTGACTGTGGCAGGTGACGGCGAGCGCAACGACGAACGGGTCCGCGTCAGGTAATTCTGACTCAACATCAATCAATTCGTGAAATCTAGAGGAGTTTACAAGCTCGCTAGCAATTGTGATTTGATCAGCATCGAGTTCACGAAACATCGCCCTGTTATGTTTTGTCCAAGATAGTGCTCCGTTGTCCGTTTTCTTTTCAAGTTCACGCAGTACTTCTCGTGGGGCTACCATCGATTCACTTGCAACCAAGTCCGCTAGCCGCTCCCAAACGTCAGGGAAAACATCAACCGAAAAAGTGTCTTCTAGGTAGAAGAGAGCACTTGTGTCAATACAATAGAAGGTGTCTGATATGGTCATGGGTTAACTTCCTTCAGCGGTGAGCTTCCCGACGTATGTTCTCCAAGTGTTTCAGACGTGCTCCAAAGTAATCCGCTACGTGGGAGTGCGTGACGACCCCCCTATCAAAGGCTTGCAAAAGAGCAAGAGTGAAGCGCTGCCCACTGTCACGTACGACCTGCCGTGCAATGTTCCGTCGAACCTCGCCACTCCTATTGCTGCGGCGAGTTTGCGCCTCTAGGGATTGTTCTTCATTCACGCGAGAAAATTCCTGTGTAAGTCTGGCATTAGAAATGAGGTCCAAATGTTGCATACGAAAGAGGACAACGTGCTGGCTCACTTTGAAGTGATTAGCCAGACTTCGCAGATTTGTTTCATACCCAGTTCGACTTTGGACTATGGCTTCAACTTGATTCCGCGACAGAAGTATATCTCTGTCTACAAGCATGGCCCCTGCAAACCGATTGCACCAGTCTTCTACATCTCTGTAATCGCCTGCATCATTTCTGTAATCGCCTGCATCATTTGGCCATACTTCATCAGTGATGCAGATTCCTGCATTCCTGATCAGGAGATGGCCGAACTCGTGCCACAATGTGAAGCACCGGGCTGTCGGAGCGTCTTTAGCGCTGAGCATGATTACACAAGGGTCAGGATGCGATAAGCTAAATCCTTGTGCCTCGTCCCTCGGAAAATCGGCACTGAGAACTAGTACGTTCTGATCTTCAATTATGGTACGCCACCCCCGGAGCGCAGCATAATTGTCCTTCCACCGCGAATGAATATTTTGGGGGATATTCAGACTCTCACGAATTTTTAACGCGGCGTCAGCTGGGTCAATCGACACGCTGAAACCCGAAGGGACTTCGGAGCGCACTCTCTCGCCAAGCGCCTCAAAAAGACTTGATGCAACCCGCTGGAGTCGCCTAGCACGCCGGATCGCACGGTTCAGCTCACTTGATGGCCAATCAAGGCGTGAGTGTGGCCGACGGAAGTCCCTTGGCTTGGGCTGTTCTTGAGGTGGTGCATTCAGCAATAGCGCGGCAGTCGGGCGCTTCACGGCATCGGCGATGTACTGTAATTGGCTGCCGGTAACAAGAATTGGAGATTCGGAACGCTCCCATTCCTCTATATCGACTTTTCCAGACCTTACTTTGCCGGCCAACTCTTCCCGAGAGAGTCCAGCCGTCATCCTAGCCCAAGTCAGAACCTCAGGTGCAATACTAATTGTAGGTAGGGTCCGTGGCATTTGGTGATTGGCCTTCCACTTTACACCTTAGCGTCGCACGTAGGAATTCGAAGCGCTTCGGTGAGGGACAATTACAACAAGCTTTTGCATTGGCCAACAATGAATCGGAGCCTCTCACTCCCATCATACATTGACCTCAACCAAGTGCAAACTGTAATTCATTGCATCCAAGGACGATAACAGGATAAGACGACTGTCAAGCCTGTTGTCGTAAACTCATGCCTTTGACGACAATTCCCGCTTTTCTCTGCCCCTTCAAGCAACACTAGATGCTTGAAGGGGACGGCAGATATCTGTGCCGCGCCGCTCCATATCTTCCACTATCCGCCCGAACAGCAAAGCGGTGTCGCGCGTAACCTCCTCGACCGTGCGCTGCGGCTCAAACGCCCCCGGATCGAAGAATATGTCCCGCAGCCTGCCTAACTGCTCCGGATCACCCAACTCCGCAATCGGGATGTCATGGACAACCGTCTCCTTGTCCCGAAAATTCGTCTGCACCCTTATCATCTGGAAAGACGACACCACAAGCAGCGGCGGCGTCCTCAGATACACCTGGTACCGCAGCAACTGGTCGAACGCCCCCGGCAGCTGCGTCTCAGCCCCCTTGAACTCCCACCCAAAGCAGCCTTCTAGGTAGGCATCCGCAAACCCGCCCGGCACAAACTTCTCGAACGTGAACCTCTCAGGATCGCCCACTTCAATCGTGTCTGGATGCCCCACAACCTTGAGCAAATCATTGAACCACGTTTGCGCCGCCTGCCTCTCGCCAAAGCCCACATTGCGCCACCGCTGAATGAACTCCTGCGGCGTCATCGTCGGCTCGCCGGGTTCTATCCTGTCCATCATCTTTAACCTCTCCACCTGCGCCTCTTAGATGAGTGTTGTCAGCACATTTTGACTAAGGCCATCAAGTCCCTTCCCCCTTGATAGGCGAAGGCTAGGGTGCGTTGACACTTCCCATTTGTTCGCTGTCATTCCGATGCCCCCTGTCATTTCGGTGTCCCCTGTCATTCCGAGTGAAGCGAGGAATCTAAAGTTTATGAATGGCGTATGTGTAACGATATTAGCTTCTTCACTCCGCTGCGCTTCGTTCAGAATGACAGAATAAACTACTTTTCATGTCCAAAACGCTGTGTATCAAATGTCAACAGAACCTAGAGCCTGTCCTGACCTTGCCAAAGGAATGAGAAGAAACCATGAAAACCCTTATCCTTCCCATCCTGTTTATCGATGTAAGACACTCTGCGCCGCCACCATCCGCCGCGTGAATTCCGCCAGCGCCCTCAGAGCCGTCTCCAGCGCACCCTCCCAGTCCGCGCCCAGCGCATCCATCGGCAGCCGCACCTGCGTATTCCCAATCTCCGCTTGCCGCCCCAGCACCCGCTCCATCGCCCGCCGCGCCCCCCCGATATCCCCGCCATACCGCAGCACCACCCGGTTCCGCTCCCGCGTCACAGACTCGATCCCCGCCTCCCTCGCATACAGCCGCAGCCGCGTAACATATAAGAGATTCACCGCCTGCCATGGCAGCGGCCCGAACCTATCCCGCATCTCATCCTCAATCTCGCTCACCCCCGCCTTGATAGCATCCTCCCCCTCCTCGCCCTCAATCCCCGAGCCATCAGCCCGCGCTGTCCCCAGCGTCACGATCCGCTGGTACATCCGCAGCCGCGCCGGCAAATCCTCGATATACTCCTCCGGTATGCTCGCCGGTATCCCGATATCCAGCGTCGGCTCAACTCGCTCCTCCTCCCTTGTCGCGCTCCCATCAACCGCCCTGCCCCTGCCATTAGGAAGCTCAGAAGCAGTCCCATTCGCCATCGCCCCCTGACCGCTGACCGCTGACTGCTGACCGCTGACACCCGCTCCCTCCCCTCGCGCCCGCAGCTCCTCTACCGCATTCGACAGCAGCCGCGTGTACAGGTCGAACCCCACCGCGTGTATATTCCCGCTCTGCTCCGCGCCCAGGATATTCCCCGCCCCGCGTATCTCCAGGTCCTTCATCGCAATCCGGAACCCCGCCCCCAGCTCACTCGCATCCAGCATCGCACGCAGCCGCTTCTCCGCAGGCTCAGTCAGGCTCCCCGACGGTGGCACCAGCAGGTAGCAGTACGCCCGCCGCGCGCTCCGGCCCACGCGCCCCCGTAGCTGGTACAGCTGCGACAGCCCCAGCGTATCCGCCCGGTTGATGATCAGCGTGTTCACATTCGGAATATCCAGCCCCGACTCGATGATAGTCGTGCACACCAGCACATCCAGCTTCCCCTCCGCGAACTCCACCATCACATCCTCAAGCTCGCCTTCGTTCATCTGCCCGTGCCCCACGCCCACGCGCGCCTCAGGCACCAGCCGGCTCAGATGCCGCGCCATGTAGTCGATGTTATAGACTCGGTTATGCAGGAAATACACCTGCCCCTGACGGTCGATCTCCCTTAGTATCGCCTCCCGTATCAGCGCGTCGCTCATCTCCGACACATAAGTCTTGATGGGCAGCCGCTCCTCCGGCGGCGTCTCCATCGTGCTCATATCCCGCACGCCCGCCAGCGCCATGTGCAGGCTGCGCGGGATCGGCGTCGCCGTCAGCGTCAGCACATCCACCTCCTCGCGCATCCGCTTCAGCCGCTCCTTGTGCGCCACCCCAAACCGCTGCTCCTCGTCCACGATGACCAGCCCAAGCTCCTTGAACCGCACATCCCTCTGTATCAGCCTGTGCGTCCCGATGCAGATATCCACCTGCCCGTCTGCAAGCCGGTCCACCACGCTCCGCTGCTCCTGCGCCGTCCGAAATCGGCTCAATACCTCGACCCGCGTGGGAAACGCGCTCAACCGCTGCGAGAAAGTCGCATAGTGCTGCTGCGCCAGCACCGTCGTCGGCACCAGCACCGCCACCTGTTTTCCGTCCATCACCGCCTTGAACGCCGCCCGCAGCGCAATCTCCGTCTTCCCGTACCCCACATCGCCGCACACCAGCCGGTCCATCGGCTTCGGCGACTCCATATCAGCCTTCACTTCCTCGATAGTCCTGCGCTGATCCGGCGTCTCCTCGAACGGGAACGACTCCTCCAGTTCCGACTGCCACTGCGCGTCCGGCACAAACGAATGACCCTCCGCAAGCTCCCGCGCCGCATACAGCGCCAGCAGTTCCGACGCCATCTCCATAGTCGAGCGTTCAGCGCGCGCTTTCGCCCGCCGCCACTCCTGCGTCCCTAATCGCGTCAGGCTAGGTGGCCTGTCCATCGGCGCGATGTACGGCGCAACCCGGTCGAGATGCTCCAGCGGCACATACAGCTTGTCGTCATTCGCATACTCGATCGCAAGATACTCGCGGTCGTCTTCGCCATTATCACGGGAAACAGCACGGGAGCCGGCGTCAGCCTTCACGCCCCGCACCGTCCCCGAGAACCTGCCGATGCCATGCTCCACATGCACCACATAGTCCCCCGGCGACAATTCCGACAGAAAAGCGTCCCGCGCAGCCCGCACCGACCGCCGCCGCGTCCGCCGCTGCTTCGCCACCCCGAATATCTCCACATCGCTGAACACCACCAGCCGCCCGTCCCGGTCTCCACTCCGGCCTCTCCCATTAACCGGCAGCGAGAACCCGTCGCTCAGTCCGCCCGCCGCCGACTGCATCAGTGTTATGCTCCCCGCAGCCGGAACATCATCCAGCCCGTCAGCCAGCGCAACATCAACACCCTCGCCCCCGAAAATCTCCGCCAGCCGCCGCGAGTGGCTGCTCACCGCAACCACCATCGCCCGGTCCTCTTCCGTCAGCTCCCACACATCCTCCACAAACCGCTCCAGATTGCCGTAATAATTCCCGGTAGCAAGAAACGGCAGCGCCACATCAACCCCTTCTCCCTTATCCTTTACATCCTGTCCATCGATGTTAGCCCCCGTCTCATCCCACGGCGACACCACCGGCGTATCCACCCGCACATCCACCCTCTGCGAAAAGCCCTCGAACTGCGCCTCCACCTCCCTCCAGGACAAATGCGATGAAGGAAAATTGCGCGGCAACTCCCCACGCCCTTCCTTCGTCTCGCGCAGTTGATGCCCGCGCTCCTGAATCTCCCACGCCGCATCCGCTATCTCGTCCGGCTTGTACGCCACCAGCAGCGCGCCGCCCCTAGTCCGCAGGGCGCCGTCCCCAGGCGAAGCGCTATTCCCAAGCGAAGCGCCATTCATAAAATAATCCGCAAGCCCACCCGAATTGAAGAACCCCGCGTAAAACCCCTGCTCCTCCACATCCTGCCCCTCCATCAGCAGCTCCAGTTCCTGCCGTATGCGTGATTGCACCCTCGGCGTGCAGTTCGCCACATCCACAAACGCAGCCAGCCGCTCCAACTCCCCGTAAGGCGTCATCGCCGGCAAAATCTCGTGCGCGGGCGTAACCTGCACCGAATCCACCACATCCCCCGACCGCTGCGTAGCAGGATCGAACAGACGTATGCTGTCAATCTCGTTGCCCCAGAACTCGATCCGCGCAGGCATATCCGCCCCTACCGGGAATATGTCGATAATGCCCCCGCGCCTGCTCACCACACCCGGCCCGTACACCGCCGACTCGAATCGGTATCCAAGCCTACGCCACATATCCAGCATCTCCCCAAGCTCCACCTGCTCCCCCCGCCGCAGCGTATAACTACCCTCCGCCATCACATTCCGCCCAAGTGTTCGCTGCATCAGCGCCCCCACCGACGCCACCACCATCAACGCATGTCCCTTCCCCCTCGATGGGGGAGGGCTAGAGCCTGCCCTGAGCTTGCCGAAGGGGTGAGGGTAATTACTCTCCTTATCCTCCCCATCCCGTACATCGATGTCAGACACGGTGCTTGCCACCGCCGCCAGCACCCGCAGCCTCTGATGCACAGTCTCCATATCCGAATCCAGCCGCTCGAAGGGTAGAATCTCCGACTCCGGAAAATGTAGCAGCCCCTCATCGTCTCCACACCACGCCAGAAGCTGCTCATGCAGCCTCCGCGCATCCTCAGGACGCGGCGCAACCACCAGCGTCGGCGCATCCACATCCCGCCGCAGAGTAGCAAGCGTGAACGCCGCAGCCTTCGCAGGCACCTCCGCCGTCAGCCGCCGCGCGCCGCCGCGCACCCTGTCCCGAAGCCTGCAATATTCCGGCACCCCGTCCATCACCCCGCGCAATATCCCAAGCGTCATAAAATCCCTTCCCTTTTCATTAATCTCGGCTCCCGTTCAACGCACACAGAGGCCTCCCCAACATCCAATAAGTCGGGCAAGCCTCCCCATATTGTATCATCCCCTGCCGCCCAATCTCCTAGCAAGATTTTAATAAATTAGTTAATAAAACGTTAAAATTATATTCAAAAGTCAGCTAGATACTGATATAATGACACCTACCCGATTAAGCCATCATGCTGCAGTCCTGTCGGCCCGTACTCTAATTTCTGGAGGGAAGTTTGATGGAAGCCTATTGTCTCAAGTGTCGCGCATCCCGCGAAGTCAAGAACCCCGAAGAAGTCACCCTCAAAAACGGTCGCCCAGCGACGCGTGGCAACTGCACCGTCTGCGACGCCTCCGTCTTCCGCATTGGCAAGTCCTCCGCATAACCCCCAATCTAGCCTTACATACTTGCAGAGATAAGCAGAGTTCGCGCAATCTCGCCGCGAACTCTGACATCCCCCCCTGTTGCACTCAGAATCACTCAATCCGGTGATTCCGCCCCTAATTGCGCCCATCCCCACCCTCGATCCTTCCTGTCCACCCCCTGCAATTCCTCCCCACTTCTCCCCCGGAGTCTCCTCATTATCGCGTTCCCCAGCCATGTCACTCCGAACGGAGCACACTCCCATCCAGTCATTCGGAACGCTCCTACTCTGTCATTCCGAACGCAGCCATCCCATCCCTGTCATTCTGAATGCAGCGGAGCGGAGTGAAGAATCTAAAGTCGTTGCACATACAGCATTCACAGACTTCAGACTCCTCGCTTCGCTCTGAATGGCAAGGAACAAACGGGAAATGACCACACAACCTAATTTCCTTAAAATGCCCCTTGACAACACAAACATTCGTACTTATCATAGATCTCAATATAAAGAACATGTATTCGTACTTAGTGCATCGAAACACATCACTGTCAACTGTGAACTGAAAGACGGACCAACACTCATGTGCATCCCAAACTCAATACAACACAAAATCCACAAGCGCACAGGCAACGGCGACATGATCGCCATCTTCCTCGTGGACACAATGCAGGGACAGCACACAGACGCCAAGTTCAACCACCGCCTTGAAGCTGCAAAGCACCTAATCAAGTACGGCTTCACCGACACCGAATGCGACACCATCTCTGACCGTCTTTCCCGCGCAGGCGGGAATCCAGAGGGACAGGGCGACGAGGAAACCCCCGTTCAAAGTCCCCTCTCCCCAGGGGAGAGGGTTAGGGTGAGGGGAACAGAAAACACCCCTTCCTCCTTGATGACGGAAGGCAGGGATGGGGATGAAGTCTCCCCTCCATCGTCAGCCCCCGTAACCCACCTCGACATCCTCAACTACCAGATAGCCCACCTCATACGCCACGAGACCGCCGAAGGCCACACCGTCGTAGAGTTTCTCATTCACACAATGACCGGCAGGGACCGACCCTTCACACCCAAAAAGTTCCGCATCAAGCCCGCAGACCGCATGGCAGCGGCAAGAGAACTCCTGCGCCGAGGCTTCGGCGAACTCGGCTCACGCCGCAAGCCCTCAGACAGCACCGACGAAGCAAACGCCTACGACACCCTGCACACAGACCTCGCCAAGCGAATGCGAGAGTACAGCGAGCGCGGCGCCGACACCATCCGTTTCCTCTTGGAAGTAATGTCAGACCCCAACCCTGACCAAGAGTTCACCATCCATCACCGTATGTCAGCGGCACAAGAACTCCTACGCCGAGGCTGGGACACCAACTACGACGCCATCAAGCCTGATCACCTCCAAGCCTACTGGCGCGACAAGGAATCCTCTCGTCTCTCCATAGGCCAGAAGAAGACCCAAGCCGGCCTCTCAACGAGCTAATATCAGATGTTGTGGAAATTGAAAAAGCGCAGGTAAGAGAAAGGGCGTATCCTCCAGGTATCACAAACCGTCGATGAGACGAAAAACTGGAGGAGTACGCCGTGAGGGAAGTATATCAGAACGAAGAAGAGGGAACGTAGTTGACGACACGCTGGAAGCGATGGTCAGGGAAGGGGCGAGAAGGATGCTCGCGGCGGCACTCGAAGAGGAGGTGAGCGGGTTCCTGGGCAGGGACCGCTATGAGCGGGGCGAGGAGTTCCGCGGATACAGGAACGGTTATCACCGCAGCAGGGAACTGACGGTGGGAGTCTCAGCTGTGGAGGTGAAGGCGCCGAGGGTGTCGGACGTGCCTGCTGAGGTGGCTGGTGGTGGGTTCGAGTCGAAGATAGTCAGGCGATATGAGCGCACGAGTCGTCAGACGCAGGATCTGTTTCGGAAGTTGTACTTGGAGGGATTGTCCACCGGAGACTTTGAGCCTGTGTTTCGTGAGTTGGTGGGAGAGACTGCGGCATTGAGTCCGAACACGATCGTGAGGTTGAAGAGCAAGTGGGAGTCGGAGTATCGGGCGTGGTGTAGCAGGAAGTTGGACGAGTGCAGGTACGCCTACATCTGGGCGGACGGAGTGTACCTGGGAGCCGGAGTGGACAGGGAGAAGACTGCGCTGCTATGCGTGGTGGGGGCAAGGGAGGACGGAGTGAAGGAGTTGCTGGGTATGGAGCTTGGCTATCGTGAGAGCACGGAGAGTTGGTCTGGTGTGCTGAGGAGCTTGAGGGATCGGGGTCTGAGTGCGCCGCTATTGGCGGTGGGAGACGGTGCGCTGGGTCTGTGGGCTGCGCTCGATGCGGGTCATCAGAGGTGCTGGAACCACCGTGCGCTGAACGTGCAGAGCAAGTTGCCGAAGGCGCTGAACTCTGAGGCGCGCAGGCAGTTGAGGGAGATGTCGTATGCGCCGACGCGAGTGGAGTGCGAGCGCTTGAGGGACGAGTACGTCTCCGATCTGAGAGCGGATGGTCGCTCAGATGCCGCCGATACGGTGCTTCGGGACTGGGAGTCGTTCGTGAGCTTCTATGACTTCCCGGTCGAGCACTGGGTGCATCTGCGGACAACGAATCCTCTGGAGTCGGTGTTCAGCGCTGTGAGGTTGAGGACAGACGCCACTCGACGGATGAAGAGGCGAGACAGCGCATTGTACCTTGTGTTCAAGGTGTCGCTGAGGCTGAGTGAGCGCTGGCGTCCGCTGAACGGAGGCAGAAACCTGATGGGCTTGCTGATAGATGGAGCGTGGTTCGAGGACGGTATCTTAACCGAGTTGCCGGTGAGCGGCGAGGGGGCAGTCGCCGCCTGATGAGCTAAACCACCTGGAGGCAATTTCCACAACATTTGACACAAGCTCCTCTCAACCACCATCGACGACTACGACAACTACGACGACGCAGATTACGAAGCCATAGCCAAAGAGGTGAGAGAAGAAGAAGACCGAGACGTCAACTCAAAGCCTCTTCGTTTCCAAGAGACCGTCCCATCTTCTCGCCATTCCTCCGAAAGCAGGTATCTAGAAGACCTCCAAGGCGTAACCGAGAATCCCCCTCTCTCCCAGGGAGAGGGCTGGGGTGAGGGCAAAGAAACAAATGCCCCGTCCACCCCAACTCTGCCGAAGAGCCTGCCCCTAAATAACTCAGAGAACGTACCCGCCGCAGACCGCAAGGCCATCATCAAAGAGTTCAAGGAAGCGATGCACAGGGGCGACGAGCGAGCCGCCCTCCGCGCAGAGGCAAAGTACCGCCGCATAGACGTAAAACCAGAAAAGAACATCTACGACTACGGCCCCAGAGACCCCGACCCAACCATAGACTACTACTTCGAACCCCTAAGCCCCGAACAACAGACAAAGTTCGACCAAGAAGACAGACGCGAACACGGCTTAACCGAAGAAGAGATCGCAGAATTCTCAAACATGCCCGCCCCGCGCGGCATGTCAGACCCGCTAGTGCAGCTCACCCAAGCCGCCGCCACCCACAACACACCCATCCTCCCCAACCCCCTCGCCGCCAAACGCAAAACCCCCACCATCCGCAGCCCATAATCTCAAAGTCCCCTCTCCCTCTGGGAGAGGCTAAGAGCCTGCCCCCGTGAAAACAGGGGGTGTGGGCAAGAATAAAGTCCCTTCACTCAGCGAAAGCGGGGGTTAGGATGGGGGTGATAAATCCCTTCCATCCCGTTCATCGATGTTAACCCCGGTCTGACACCTGTCCGCTGACGGCTGAACGCTGATTGCCGACCGCTGCCACCCGATCGCCAGAACCTATACTACTACCGGTATCCTCGTCCCCGGCGTCGTCATCTGCAGGCTGTATATCGAAGTGTTCGATGTGAAGTACATCGTGCGGTTTTCCTCGCCGCCCCAGCCGCAGTTCGCCGGATACTCCGGCAGCTCTATCACGCCTATCAACTCGCCGCTCGATTCAAACACCCAGCACCCGGCGGGCCCCGTGCAATACACGCGCCCCTCCACATCCACCTTCATCCCGTCCGGTACGCCATTGTTCGCATGCTCCGACGGCATATCCGCGAAGTGCCGCATGCCCACCACATCGCCGTCCGCATTCAGTTCGTATGCCATGATGTACTGGCCCGGCCGAGTATTCGCCACATAAAGCACGCTCTCATACGGCGAGAACGCGATCCCGTTCGGGTACTCGAACGGCACCACCAGCTCCACCTCGCCGTTCGGCCTGATGCGATGCACGCTGTTGAACTGCAAGTCCACATCGGCAGGTTCAAGTCGGTCGCGCCCCGGGTTCGTGAAGAACAGGCTGCCGTCCGACTTGAGCACCACATCGTTCGGACGGTTTAGCCGCTTCCCCTCCGAGGTGTCCGCGATGACCGTGTACGATCCGTCCTCCTCCATCCGCGTCAGACGCCGGTTCACCATCTCGCATATCACCACGCGCCCCTGCGAATCGAAGGTCATGCCGTTGGAGTCCCCGCTGTCCCCCCGAATAAGCTCAGGCTCTTCCCCCGGCACCAGCTTGAATATCTGCGCCCGCCGTATGTCCACGAACAGCAGGTACCCGTCAGGATGCCACAGCGGCCCCTCCGTAAATACGAACCCCGTAGCCAGCCGCTCCGCCTCCGCCGATTCAACGATTTCAGAAAGTCTGTCAGACATATCAGCCCCTTATAATTTTCATCCCGTACTTCGGTTAGACCCGCGTGTACTTCACTATGCGTCGCCCCGTGCTGCCCTCGCCCGATGTCGGCTGCACGAAGTAGATATTCCCCTCAGAGTCGCCTGCCGCGCCGTGGCAGCTCCGGTACTTCTCGTCGCCCCAGCGCGCCAGCAGTTCGCCGTCTCCGCTCAGCACACTGAAGTACCCGCCGTTGTGCTCGGCTACATAGCAGTCCCCCTCCGTATCCTCCCATACCACCGCAGGCCCGATCAACTTCGTCGGCCACTCCGCCAGGAACTTGCCCTCCTGAGTGAACACCTGCACTCGGTCATTCTCGCGGTCCGCGATGAGCAGCCGCCCGTCCGCCGTGATGCAAGCGCCATGCGGCAACATGAACTCACCCGGCCCTCTGCCCGGCTCGCCCCACGACCTTCGCAGCGCCCCCTCCGACGAGAACCGATGCACCCGCGCATTCGCGTAGCCGTCCGCCACATAGATGTCCCCCGACGGCGCGACAGCGATGCCCGCCGGCATATTGAAGGGCTCGCCCCCATGCGTAACCTGCGTATGGCCGCTCGACCCGAAATCGTTCGGGTCCGCCCCCGTATCCGAGCGAACTCCCTTCTCCCCGATGGTCATCAGTAGTTCGCCCTGCGGTGTGTATTTCAGTACCTGCTGGTCGTTGCGGTCCACAATCCAGATGTTGTCATGCGCGTCCGCATAAATCGCATGCGGGAACGAGAATCCCGTCTCGCCCCAGTCATACAGGTAGCCGCCGTCCTTATCGAACACGATGACCCCATGCTCGCCCCTGTTGAACGCATACACCCTGTCCTGCGAGTCCACCGTCACCGCCGCCATCGGCGCATTCCAGCCCTCCGGCACCTGCGCCCAGTCCTCATTTACCTCGTAAGTATGCCTGCCGCTCCCAACTGTAGTTGCCACTGTGGTGCTCCTTATTGAGTGATTCCTGAACGCAGTACGCTTATCACTGTTTCTATCAACCTATTGAAGAAATCCAACTTCAAATTCCCTACTGGCGATACCACCAGCCTTTGATTTGCGGTTCGGAAAACGGAAATAGGACTAGGGCTACTTCACTTGCTGAATGTGCGACCATGCTTCATCTTCCTCTGGTCGGTTCCAGTCCACCGCCAGCGCGGCTTCGCTCATGAGCGTTACATCATGGCTATCGTAACCCTCTTCGTTGTCCAGAATGGTAACCAGCGCGCGCCTCGTTGAAGAGAGGCTGATTGCTCCTAGCAGCCGAACATGGCCATCCTTGTCTATTATCGCTTCTATTGTGCGGCTCATTTGCACACACCATCCATCCTATCCATCCCTGTCCTGAATTTGTCGAAGGGCTATCCTGTTATTTTAACCCTTGTCCGGCCTGCAAGCCTCCATCACTGCCCGCACAGAATCGATGTCAGGACGCGCAGCCACCACGCGCACAACGGCTACGTCCAGCCCCTCCGCGAGTCGCTTGAACTCCGCCGCCGCGCCTTCCGCATTACCGTAGTAGCCCACCATGCGCAGCAGTTCAGGCGAGAACGCATCCGCCACTTCATCTGCGCCTGCGCCGCGTCGCCGCATGTCATCCAACCCTGCAAGTTCCTCAGTGAAGCCCATACGCTCGAAGTGAGCGCGATAGCCAAGTTGACGCTCCCGTTCCGTAGGAATCGTCGCACCCAGAGCATAATTCATCGTCGCCTTGGCGAACGCCCGCCGAGCCACATCTTCATCGTCGTCAACGCACACCCGGATATACTCCGCGAGCTTGATTTCAGAAGGATCGCGCCCTGCCTTCTCCGCACCCTCATTCACGCGCTCGCGGCTCCACGCTATCTGCTCGGGACTGCACCAGTTCAGGCACGCCCCGTCCGCAAGTTCGCCCGCAAGCCGCAGCATCTGCGGTCCCAGTGAGCCAAGATACACGGGCGTTCTGGGCGGTGGGTCTATTGCGAGGCGCGCGCCGCGCAGCGTAACCACATCTCCTTGGTAATCCACGCTCTCGCCGGCGACAAGCGGTCGAATCGTGGCGAGGTAATCGCGCATCAGCGCCAGCGTGGACAGGTTAGGGAGCCCGAGTGCCTGCCGAGCGCGAGGACGATACGAGCCGCCGGAGCCGATGCCCATGATGAACTTGCCGCCGCTTATGTCGCTCACCGTGCCGCCCGTCATCGCAAACGCCATCGGCGTGCGGTACATCACCGGCGATACCGATATGCCCGTCGTAACTCCGCCGTCCACCACATCGCAGCTAGCCTCCCAGCGACGCAGGCAAAGCTGGTATGAGTCTTGGCCGGTGCCCTCGGGCGTCCAGATGCTGGTGTATCCCTGCTGCGCCGCCTCTCGCGCAAGAACCGACTGGTCGTCCCACGACAAGTTGAGCGTCGCATCTAACCCAACGCCGATTTCCATTGTTCTCTTCCTTTCCTCTGACTGACATGCCTAGCGACCGGTCACTATTGACGCTCCGGTGAGCGTCTAGTAGACATAAGATTAATCGCTTGGTAGTATAACGGCAACAATATCACACCATAAACCAGGAGAGGAGAGACACCAATGGCAGACGTAGCGTTAGTGACCACAGCAATTGCCGGTCTCGTAGTTTCGGTAGGAGCTTTGCTCGTATCCATAGGCGTACTTTACCTTGTGATGCGGATAGGCAACGCGATAGACAATCTTACCTCTGGTTCATAATTAACAGATAGACGCCTGATAGACATACGGGGACGCAATTGAGCGTCCCCGTATAGTTAATAGCCGAAATCCGGCCGGTTAGCCTCTCGAAGGTAAAGCTACGGTCGCCGCTCCCGGCGTAGTCTTCTTCCCTTCGTGGTCTTCGAGCCAGATGTCGCAATCGACCAGGTTCTCGCCGTTCTCGGTGTACTTCTTTGTGACGACACCCTTGCCGAGCATCGGCGTTCCCGGCACATCCATCCCCCGATACTGCGTCGTCAGTGACTTCAGCATGCCCTGTTCCCCAATCCAGTCGGTCATGACCTGCCCCAGCCACGCACCCTTCAGCGCGCCGTGCAGTATGACATCCGGCAGCCCGTTGCCCTTTGCGTAGTTCAGGTCGTAGTGAATCTGGTAGTAGTCCCCCGACGCTCCTGCATACTTCACAAGTTGCTGCGTCGTCGGGTCCTTCCGCAGTGTAGGAACCTCCGTCCCTTCCTGAACATCCTCAAAATATACCTGATTGCCCATTATTATGCTCCTTGCAGACAAGTTTCATTCTATGACCGGATACTGACTTACTGACCAACCAATTCACCGACAAATCCCTACGGATCGTAGCTGATGCCAGTGGTGCGCTGAAGCGCAACGGTTTGCCCGAACTGGTTCGCATACTTAGTTTCTCGCACGCTGAACAGCATATTGCCCAGTCTGCCCGGACGCTCGAACAAGTCTGCGAGCATAGTCGTGACCGTAATGCGGTCGCCGGGGCGCACGGGATGGAAGTACTCCCACTGACTGCCGCCATCGAGATTGGCGGAGTATGGACTCTTGTAAGCGGGAGGGGCATTTGAGATGAGCGAGCGCATGAAAGTCGGCGGTGCGATTATGCCACCGTACCGCGTCTGGCGCGCCACCTCGTCGTCGTTGAATAGCGGGTTCGCGTCGCCGATAGCCTGCGCGAACTTGATAATTGCGCCTCGTTCCACCTCATGCGTGATTGCCTCAGACTCCACGCCGATGGCATCGCGCATCTGCTGGGTTATGACCGACTCCTGTGTCATGCAACATACTCCTGAAAGTGTGTCTGTGATTTGGCAAAAGTGTAAGTCGCACCCGTCTAAGTGTCAAGGAACAGCTAGACACACACCCAGTCGGGCAGGATTAACAGGAGGATGCAGTTGTGGTATAACTGACACACTAGCTAACTGACGACTCACTACTTGCTACTATTCAATGACAAGGAGATACACCATGACTTCAAATGGCAAAGTCGCCATCGTTACCGGCGGAGGTTCAGGCATAGGAAGGCATAGCGCGCTCGCACTACTGCGCGAGGGCTACTCGGTCGCCATCGGCGGCAGGCGTATATCTGCGCTTGAAGAGACCATCGCCGAAGCAGGCGATGGAGGCGAACGCATGCTTGCCGTCGTCACCGATGTAACCGACGCGGAATCCATCCGCAACCTGTTCGCAGAGACAAAGGAGAGGTTCGGCAGACTTGATGTGCTGTTCAACAACGCAGGCATCGGCTCGCCGCGCATGCCAATGGAGGACATTCCACTGGAAGCCTGGCAGGCGGTCGTGAACACCAACCTCACCGGCACCTTCGTCTGTACCCAGGAAGCCATCAAGATTATGAAGAGCCAGGACCCGATGGGCGGGCGCATCATCAACAACGGGTCAATCTCCGCATACACACCCCGTCCCGACTCGGTCGCATACACCGCCACCAAGCACTCGATTACGGGCCTGACCAAGTCAACATCGCTCGACGGGCGCAAGTACAACATCGCCTGCGGGCAGATTGACATCGGCAACGCCGCAACACCCATGACCGCGCGAATGAGCGGCGGAGTTCCGCAGGCGAGCGGACTTACCATCGAAGAGCCGACTTACGATGTCAACCACGCCGCGGACGCCGTAGTCTTCATGGCTAACTTGCCTCTCGACACCAATGTGCAGTTCATCACCATCATGGCGACCAAGATGCCCTACGCCGGGCGTGGATAACAGGACTTATTGGACGCTTGGTCAGTGCGGTCAGCAGGTGTTGATCATCCAATTCGTTATTCCTGCGAAAGCAGGAATCCACACGGTTGATGAGATTTGCCAATGTTCATCACCAACGCATGCTGACAACACTGACAGATTAAGAAGGACTTGCTCATATTCAGGAAGCAAGTTCCTTCGTGGCCTCCGCCAAGTTCCTGCGATGCAGTGCGCGTAGCCCTGGCACTTGCGACAGCAGCAGCACTGCCAATGTGAGCGCGCCCACGATGACATACGTGGACGTATCAATAATGATGTCCATGTTCCAGTCGAGTGTGGACATCTGCCCTACGAGGTATGCCTCGATTGCGTAGCCCAGAACGAACCCAAGTATGATGCCCACTACACCGGTTATCAGGCTTTCGACAGTAATGAGCATATTCACTTGCCGCTTGCTGAACCCGAGAGTTCGCATCGTGGCAAGTTCGCGGCTACGCTCGGTTACATTGAGAGTAACCGTGTTGAAGACAGCGAAAGCGGCAAGAGACATGCCGAATATGGTCATTATGCCGATGAACTGGTTGGTCAAAGCCATGAGTTCTTCGATACCCTCTCGCACATCCGCGCTTCGCTCCACCGAGAGCACATAGGCTCTCATCTCCAGCATCTGCGTTACTTCTGAGGCGTAGTCCGGGCTCTCCAGCGTTATCAGCGCGGATGTGGCGTGGAAGCCCCGCATAAGCGCGGCGGCTTGTGGCAGACTCATATACGCGGACTCGCCCATTGGGAATCGCACAAGCCCCGCCACGGGAAACGCCTGATCCTGACGCTCGGATTCCACCATCATCGTATCCCCTACCTCCAAGCCCAGGTCTCGCGCCAGCGTCTCCGTCAGGAATATGCCGTCCGTGCTCAGTGGCTGCGCACCCGCTACATATTCCGGCCTCAGCAGCGTCGCATCGCCCATAACGGCGGTAACGACCGAGTGCTCCGAACGATCGCCGTTGACCAGCTTCACGGGTATTTCGGCGATGGGTTCCGCCTTGCGAACCTGGGGCCACGACTGGAATACATCCGTCTTTCTATAATCAATGTCGTGAGTGAACAGCGCCTTGAGGTCGTGCTGCTGTATCTCGTTGAACTGCACGTCGAACGCATTATCCATTGTGTCCAGCATCCCCATCACCGCCGTGACCAGAGCAACCGAAACGGCGATGCCCATGATCGAAGAAAGTGTCCGCCAGCGTCCGCGTGTCATGTTACGCAGCGCCAGCCTCAGCATGCCGGGCAGGCGCTGCATGGGCACAAACCTTTCCAGCATCATCGACACTCCGCCGGACGCTACGTTTGTCCGCATGGCTTCAGACGGAGTGAGTTGCGCGGCTGCAAGCGCGGGCTGAATGCCCGCTATGACACACGCTGCCAGGCCAATCGCGAAGGCGACGACCAGCACCCAAGTCTGACTGACGACCACTGTGAAAGGTAGGTCCAGTGTTTCGACATAGAGGCTGGTGAATCCGCCAGCCGCAAATGTCCCCCACAGTATCCCCAGCCCGTTGCCGATGAGCGCTATCAGGATGGGAAAGGTCAGGTAGTGGCGAAGTATCTGGATACGGGAGAATCCCTCGGCGCGCATCAATCCTATGATATGCCTTTGGCTCTGCACTATGCGCGTGAGCATCGCGAACGCCACCATCGCGGTTATGCACAGGAAGAGCACTGGCATAGCAATCGCCATCTCCTCGAAGCCGTCTATGTCCGACTTCAGGGTGGCGTAGCTCAGCTGCTCCTCCTTCTCGATGAGATGGTGAGTGCCGAATCTCTCCAGGTAGCCGTCTATCTCCGCCTTGACGGCATCGGTATCCCCGTCAGGCTTGAATCGAACCGTAATCTCATTTATCAGGCCCTCCACGCCGAGCATGTCGTCAACCACGTTCCTGCGAACCATCACGATGGCGAAGTCTCCCGGCGAAGTGATCAGTTCGGCGCCCCCCTTGGACTTCCACAGGTATTCGGGGCTTGTAATTGCGCCGCTGATCTGGAAGTCCCTGTCCTTTCCCTGATAGACCAGAGAAACGGTATCGCCGGGTTTCAAGTCGTAGTAGGTTGTGAACAGGTTGTCCACGAGCGCATGCCGCCCGTCAGACGGTTCGAGGTATTCTCCCTCTCTCACGATGACGCGGTTGATATCCGGCGTCTCCTCGTCGGGAATGCTGATGACCCTAGCGGATAGCGTTTCATCAGGGTCGTCCGGCTGGCGCATGGCTATGTCCGCGACATACCTGCCCTCCGCCGCAACCACGCCATCAATATCAAGGATGCGATCCACAGCCCTAGCAGGTATAGGTGGGGCTACGATGTAGAAGCCATCGGCGAAGTTCAGGTGCTCGTATGCGAAGTCCTCGGAACTTTTCACATTCAGGAATGCCGAGTACATGGTGACGAATATGCCCACGCCCAGTGTTAGCAGGGCAATGATGGAGATGAAGAGGGCACGCGATCGCCATAGGTCGCGGAATGCCTTTCTTAGCAGTGGGTTCACGGCTACCACTCAAGGTCTTCGGGGTGAATCGGATTTTCCACCGCTCTATCCTCGACTATCTCTCCGCTGCGCATTCTTATAACGCGGTCGGCCATACGGCTTATCGCCACGTTGTGAGTCACCAGGAGGATCGTGGCGTTCTCAGATCGATTGATGCGCCTCATCAGGCCCAGAATCATCTTGCCCGTCTCATAGTCGAGATCGCCCGTTGGTTCATCCCCAAGCAGGATCGAAGGACCCTTCGCCAATGCTCTGGCGATGGCTACGCGCTGCTGCTCGCCGCCCGAGAGCTGCGCCGGAAAGTGGCCTATACGGTCGCCAAGACCGACAGAGCGGAGTGCGGGTATGGCGTTACGCTTGTTTCCCGTTAGTTCAGCGACCATCTCCACATTCTCTCCGGCGGTGAGTGAAGGGACGAGGTTGAAGAACTGAAAAATAAACCCCACTTGCCTGCGCCTGTACATGGTCAGCGAGGCTTCATTCATGTTTGTAACCTCGCTGCCGCCGACCCATATCCGTCCGTGAGTGGGCGCGTCCAGGCCGCCTATCATATTCAAGAGAGTCGTCTTGCCGGAGCCGCTTGGTCCAAGTAGCACCACAAACTGCCCTTCCTGAATGTCGAGGCTGACATCCCTGAGAGCATAGACGACTGCATCGCCCACCTCGTATTGCTTCGTCACACCCTCGAGTCGGGCGATTACTCCATCCTGTCTATCCATGTCAGCCCCTGTCAGCGCCGTCGTCTTGCAAGCCGCCTGAGCCGCCGCTTGACCATTGACCGCCCTCGCAGGTTGTCGGCTACATGGCGCGCCACATCCGGGCTGCCCAGCAGCAGAGGCGCCCGCCACTCGCGCAACTCCTTCATCGTCGTGCTGCCGCTGCTCCATGAAGGCACGAACGACTCCAGCGGCTGCCATCCCATCCCTGTGGGCAATGTTCCCAGCAACTTCTTTCGACCACCCTTCAGAACGATGCCTCCGGCTTCCATCACAAGCAGTGAGCCGCCCGCAGCATCCCATAGGAACGGCGCAGTCGTAATTGTGTACTGCGTAACACCCTTCGCCACCATCGCAAGCTCGTAAGCGATGCTGCCCGTCATACGCAGTTCCCCAAATTTGCCACGCAAACCCTTTCGCACCTTGAACAGTGCACCGAATCCACCCGGCAGTGTAATCAGCCTGTTGCCTTCAGGCGCCTCTGCCGTCAGCGCAACGACAGGGACGCCATCAACCTGCGTACCGCCTCCTCTGTGTGCATGCATCACGATGCCGCCGTTGTAGTTGGGCCACGGCAGGAATACCGCCGACACGACAGGAGCGCCCTGGTAAAGCACGCCAATGGAACTTGCATACAGCGGTAGCCCCGAAAGAAAGTTCCGCGTTCCATCCAGCGGGTCCAGCACCCAGACGAAGTCGGGCGCTGGCTGCTTATCCGCACTTGCGCGCTCTTCGGCATTGTCTTCTTCGCCCAGTATGCCGTGCTCGGGGAAGCGCTTGGCGATTGCCTTTTGCAAATATCTCTGGCATTCGTAGTCCGCGTTGGTAACCGGATCGCTCTGCTTGTCGTCCTTGTATTCGACATTCAGCGCGTGTTCAAAATGTCCACGCAGAATATCGCCTGCTCCTCGCGCAATCTTCACCGCATGCGCCTCAATCTCACGCAGTGTGTCATCGTCGTCCGGCGCCACACCGTTCTGCCTGCCGCCTACGACCGATTTCAAGCCTTTAAGGACGTTTCGCATTAAACCTTGCGCTCCCTTTCTGTCATCAACTCTTTGAAACTCCCCTATAATAGCATTACAATGCGGTCGAAGATTGCAGATTCTGTGCATTACTCCATTCGTTTCATCCATAGCCGACAGGGAGCTTGCCCAAATGACGACTAACCGAGAAGGCTTCGAGATTTACGACGACCGCTTCGCCGCGATGATTCCGGACGATACACAACTGGTCAGACACTTCACGGGCATGGAGTGGGCAGAAGGTCCGGTCTATATCTCGGAAGGCGACTACTTGCTATGGAGCGACATTCCCAACGACCGTATGCTCCGCTACTCGGACGCTGATGGTGTTTCCGTCTTCCGCCAGCCCGCAGGCTTCACCAACGGCCACTACCGCGACCGCGAAGGACGATTGGTGAGCTGCGAGCACGGGAATCGCCGCATCAGCCGCACCGAGCACGACGGCACGGTAATAACGCTCGCCGACAACTACGAGGGCAACAGGCTGAACTCTCCCAACGACCTTGTGGTGAAGTCTGACGGCACAATCTGGTTCACCGATCCACCATACGGCATCCTCAGTGACCGCGAGGGACACAAGGCGGACAGCGAATTAGCGGGCTGCTTCGTATTTCGCCTTGAGCCAGACACGGGCGCGCTCGAAGTGGTCGTGGATACGATGGACAGGCCCAACGGCATCGCCTTCTCTCCCGATGAGAGCATTCTCTATGTGGCGGACACCGGCGAACCCGGCAACATCATGGCGTTCGATGTAGAAGACGGCAGGGAGCTCACAAATGAGCGCGAGTTCGCGGTCGTCAGTCCGGGCAAGTCCGACGGCTTCCGCTGCGATACCGATGGCAACATATTCACAAGCTCGGCTGACGGCATCCATGTGTACAGCCCCGCCGCTGAGCTTCTCGGCAAGATACTCGTGCCTGAAGACCGCAACGCCAACTGCTGCTTCGGCGGCCCCGACAAGAACCGCCTCTACATCTGCGCCGACAAGTCTCTCTACTCCATCGTCCTGAACGCCAGAGGAGCGCAGACGCCATAGCCTTCTGGCAGTGCATGGATATGCAGAGTAGCAAGTGGAGGCACTTCACCTTCACCTTCATGAAAGCCATGAAAGCGATTCGCCGCTTGCCTTTGAGGTTCCTGCTACTTGCATGCATCCTCCTTGCATGCATCCTCATTGTGGCATCGGCTATCGCAGCAAGGCAGTCTAATATGCTGGACAGGCAGCTTATATTCTTCCCTTCAAGGGAGATAACCCAGACTCCGGCAGATGTGGGACTGCACTTTGAGGATGTGTCGTTCTCCGCGTCGGACGGCGCACGGCTGCATGGTTGGTTCGTGCCCGGTCAAGGCGACAACACGCTGGTCTGGTTTCACGGCAACGCGGGCAACATAAGCAGCCGCGTGGACAACATCCTGCTGCTCAGCCGGCGTCTCGACGTGAATGTGTTCATATTCGACTACCGGGGATACGGACGCAGCGAGGGTAAGCCGTCCGAGCAAGGCATATACGCGGACGGGGACGCCGCGCTGGAGTATCTGCGCTCACGCGACGATGTTGACATGGAGCAGCTGATACTGTTCGGGCGTTCGCTGGGCTGCGCCGTTGCGGTCGAACTGGCGACTCGCCACACTGCTAAAGCCGTGATTCTTGAGTCGCCATTCACATCGGTTGCGGATATGTCGCGCCGCACACACCCTTTGCTGTCACTATTGCTGCCGTCCCGCCTGCTTGTGCAGAGCAGGTTTGACTCACTCTCCAAAATGGGACGCGTCGAAAGCCCTTTGATGGTGTTGCATGGCGACAGAGACGAAATCGTTCCAATTGAGATGGGGAAGGAACTCTTCGATGCCGCCAACGAGCCAAAACGTTTCTACCCGATACAACGCGCGGGACACAACGACACGCACATGGTAGGCGGCGAGTCCTACTTCGCGGCGCTGCGGGAGTTCATTGAAGACCCGCCTCTTTCTCAGTAGAGGAAGTTTAGAGTAGAATACATGGCTTGACGCTGCTGACTAGCATCTGTGCCTCGCCCACTGACCGCCCACTTGTTACAATAAGCCATACCTATACCACCTGAACGGAGCACAAACTTGCTTATACTGAAAGCCAGACGAACTATACGCAACAGGATCGCAGTCGTGGAACTATTCGGCTCTATTGGAGGGCAGATAAAGTCCCCCGCCTATGAGCAGATATTCGCGTCCATCGCGCGGGATGACAACATACGCGCCCTCGTGCTGGACATCGACTCGCCGGGCGGCGGTGTGTCCGCGTCCGACTACCTTTACCGCAGCGTGCTGAAGGTCGCTGAGAAGAAGCCGGTCATCGCCAGCATTCGTGGTCTGGGCGCATCCGGCGCGTACTACATCAGCTGCGCCGCCCACAAGATAGTCGCCAGCCATGCCTCTATCGTCGGCTCCATCGGCGTCATATCCGTGCGCCCCGCATTGCAGGAGCTTATGCAGCGTCTGGGTGTCGGCGTCAATGTTAACAAGAGCGGCCTGCTCAAGGACATGGGAGCCTTCTGGCGCGATGCAACGCCCGAAGAGGAAGAGAAGATGCAGGCGCTCATCGACGACTCATTCAACACCTTCGTCAGCATAGTCGCGGAGTCGCGCAAGATGGATGAGGAGGATGTGCGGCGCATCGCCACGGGCGAGGTTTATTGGGCGACTAAGGCGCACGAACTCGGGCTGGTGGATGAGCTGGGCGACCTCGACAGGGCGCTCGACATCGCCGCCGAGACTTCGGGCGCACCGCGCAGGCCCGTGTATTTCCGCCCACGCCGCAGCTTACGCCAACTGCTGATGAACCCCGCCGCAGAAGCCCTAACTGAGTCCATCAGCAACGAGGTGGAGCGCCGCCTTTGGTCAGGCTGGCTTCGGTAAATTGACCTAATAGTCGAGACAAAAGGGATAAGAAGGCCTTTATCTGCTTCCCATCTGAAATTTCGTCTGAATATTGGTCAAATTAATCTTGTGCAGTGTTCTAAACCTTTGCTAGAATCTTATTCACCTGATTTGCATAGCGTCAGGCTCAAGCAGTAGCTGAACCATCAGATTGGAGGTATCAAGTAAATATAGGTGAATAAGAATAGGTCTGGCGCGTTTCGCAAACCTGAAAGCTACTCTTTATCTACGGACCTTACTTCTAATCAGCCCACGGACAACACCGTACAGCCGGTCAAGACACTCGTACCAGAGGACATCACTACGCCCGAAGTGAGTCTGCAACCTACTGCAGAGCAGCAGAATGTTGCGGCAGTTCACCCTGTGGGCGATATCATCGTCGCGCCGGCGGACGCTGTTTCAGTGCCCGTCAAACCTAGACGGCGTGTGCGTCCCCACATCCGTAAGCCCCAAATGCCTCGCGTGAACACCACTCGTATATCGGTGCGCGTACCGCGCGTTCGCCCTATGCGGGTCCACACATTCGACTCGTTCCAGCATCGCAACTACCGCTTCCTCTGGGCATCCACGCTCTTCTTCAGCGGGGCGTTCTGGATGCAGCAGGTCATCATTGGCTGGCTGACCTACGAGTTGACGCAGTCCGCGCTGCTGACAAGCCTTGTGATGGGCTTGGACGCCCTGCCTATCCTGATAGCGGGACCGCTCGGCGGCCTGCTGGTGGACAGGTGGGACAAGCGCAAGCTGCTGACGGGCGTGTTCGCGTATCAGTCCGTGCTCGCTCTGGGGTTCGCCTTACTGGTGCTGCTTGGCACCGTGAACACGTGGCATGTGTTCGGCTTCGTGTTCCTGATGGGCATTGGATGGGTGATAGCGGACCCGGCACGCATGTCGCTCATTCCGGCGATAGTGCCGCGCCACAGTCTGGTGAATGCGTTTGCCCTGAACTCGCTGGCGTTCAGCATTACCCGCCTTGCGATTCCCGCTGTTGGCGGCGCACTGCTTGCGTTTGCGGGCGCGGGCGTCGCGTTGCTGCTGCAGGGCGCTCTTGTCGCCCTTGCCTCGGCACTGGCACTGGGGCTTGGCACCTTTGCAACTGCCGGGCAGTGCAAGCTCAACCCGCGCGTTGTCCTGTCGGAAATTCTGGAGGCCGTGCGCTACATCAGGGAAACGCCGGTCGTGCTCGGACTGCTGATGCTCGGATTCATCCCGAGTGTCCTGGTCTCCCCGTTCCTGCACGGGCTGATTCCGGTGTACGCGGCTGAGGTGTACAAGGTTGGCCCCGCAACTCTCGGCTTGCTTATGTCTTCTGTGGGCGCGGGCTTCCTCACGGGAACACTGGTGCTCGCGTCGCTGGGAGACGTACAGCGCAAGGGCCTGATGATTATGGGGTGCATCGCGCTAATCTGCGTATCGATGGCGGCCCTCGCATTCAGCCCGACAATCAACATGGCGTATCCGCTGGTTGCCATCGGCAGCATGGGAACGATGGGGTTCTTCTCGATAACGGGCGCGACGATGCAGAGCATCCTGCCCGATGGGATTCGCGGCAGGGTGTCGGGCATTTACATCATGACATTCGGGGCAATGCCGCTGGGCAATCTCACGGCAGGCCTAATCTCGGAGAACATGGGCGCACCTGTCGCAACGCTGGTAGCCTGCGGACTGGTCGTAGTCGCCGCCTCCGTGGTGATGACTCTGTTCCCGTCGATCAGGAGGCTTTAGAGTCGGTCAGTTAGTTGGTAATTAAGTGAATAGTGAGCCCAATTTTATGTGGTTCGACAAGCTCACCACGAACGATTCGGGCTGAGGGAATACTGACTAACTAGCTGACAGATTTCGCCTCCTGCCACAAGGCTTCCTTTTCGTCCATGGACAGCGTGTCGAATGAAACGCCCCGCTCTCTGCTGAGCCGCTCCATGATGGCATAGCGCTGGTAGAAGCGGCGGTTGGTGCCGCGCAAGGACGCCTCGGCATCAATGTTCAGCCAGCGTGCGGCGTTGACCACGGAGAACAGCAGGTCGCCCAGTTCTCGCTCGCGCTCATCGTCCGAACTCGCTGCTTCAATCTCGGCAAGTTCCTCGGTCACCTTGTCGAGCACGCCTTGAAAATTGTCCCAGTCGAAGCCGGCGCGTTCGGCGCGCGCCTGCACTGCCTGGGCATACGCCAGCGCAGGCATGTTTTTGGGGACGCCTTCCAGGATTGATCCGCCGCTTGCCGCCTTTTCATCCCGCTTGACGGCGTCCCAGCTGGCGATAGCCTCGTCGGCGCCCGATACCTGCTTGTCGCCGAAGACATGGGGATGGCGGCGCAGAAGCTTTTCCACCAGAGTGCCTAGCACATCCTCTCGCTTGAAGTCGCCGCTTTCCTCGCCCAGCTTGAGCTGGAACATGACGTGGAACAGCACATCGCCAAGCTCCTCCACCATCTTGTCGGTATCGCCTTCCTCGACTGCCTCTATGAACTCGTAACATTCCTCCAGGAACATGCCGGCAAGTGCCTCGCGCGTCTGTTCTTTGTCCCAGGGGCATCCTTCGGGACCGAGCAGGCGCTCAAGAATCTGCTCGACGCCCGTGTATGTGCTTCGGTATCCGGTGTCTGTCATATCGTTCTATCCATCCTGTCCTTGCTTGTCCGCTCGCGTTACCGAAACGCTATCAGATTGGCGGGGCGGATGGTAGCATTGGGGTATGAGACGCATTGCAAGAATCATCGCCGCGGTGATATTCGTCGCGCTCGTGCCTTTGCTGCTGATTACCAGCAGCGTGAGATTTGTCATCAACCTGCCGGCGCTGTACAGCTATGGCTTCGACAAGTACGGCATTGCAGAGTACACCCGCATCGAGCGCGCCGACCTGATTGCGGCGGGGGCGAAGATACGCGACTACTTCAACAACGACGAGGAAGACCTGATTATTCGTACCTACGTGGGGGGCGTGCTGGTCGAGTCGCTGTACAACGAGCGCGAGATTCACCACATGCGCGATGTGAAGGCGCTGGTGCGCGGCGTCTATCTGGTGCAGATGCTCGCCCTGCTGTACATCGCTGTGTACATTGCCGTGGGTTTCTGGCTGCGGCGCGGCGACTTCTGGCAGACGCTGGGGCGCGATGTTAGCGGCGGCGGCAAACTGACGCTGGCGCTGGTCGGCGTTGTGGGGCTGCTGGCTCTGGTGGGCTTCAACAGGCTGTTCCTGCTGTTCCACCTCATCAGCTTCAGCAACGACTTCTGGATGCTGGATCCGCGCCGTGACTATCTAATAGCGATGTTCCCGCAGGGATTCTTCTTCGAGGCTACGATGCTTATAGCATTCTGCACTATCGCGGCTGCGGCCGTGCTCGCCGTCGCGCCGCGCATCGTTCGCATAGTCGCCCGTGGATTTAACAACCCGATTTAACAACCCACAGGGCGACAGCGGTTATCACAGGCGGCTACACATTGAAGCCGTAGTCGCGCTCCACTTTCGCCACTCGCACCTTGTAGCTTCTGTAATAAGTTTCGCGCCCGCGTTCCTGTATGACGAGGTGCTCTGCAAGCTCCTTGAACGCTCGTATCGTCTCATCGCTCTCCCAGTAGGAGACGGCGATGCTGAGGTTGTCGTCGCCTGTTGCCTCGACGCCAAGGAAGCCCGGATGCTGCTTCGCGAGCTCCAGGATGGTCTCGGTGTCGTCGTCGTAGTCTTCGTGCGCTCCGGTGTGCGTCGATGAGAATATCGCCGCGTAGTACGGGGGCTGCGGTGTATTCGCCTGCGCCATTTATGCGTTCCTCCCTGCGTCATTACCTGCCCGTCAGAATGGTGACCACAGTGTCGAAGATTTCGTCGGCATGTGAGCGCAACTGCTCATCGCTAAGGTCCGCGATTGGATGGGGTGTGAAGATGACCGGGTAGCCGGATGCGCCCCACATCGCCGCCATCGAGTTAGAGGTCTCGATGAAGCGGTCGGTGCAGATTGTAACCGAGGGGATGCCTGCCTTCTCTACGTGAACTCCGTCGTGCACACTGCACGCGCTGCAGGACCCTCAATCGCCTACGCCGACAATCACATAGTCGCACTCCTGCGCCATCTTCGCGACCACAGCGGGGTCTGCGGGCTTGGAAGCCGACGGCTTGGCGTGGTACTTGATGCTGGCGATGCCGAACCGCTGGTCAAGCAGGTCGGTGAGCTGCTCAAGGTACTCCTTGGCGTTGACCTTGCTGTCGTCAATGACGCCTACGCGCTTGTTGTTCAGGTCTGCCAAGCGCGGCGCACCCTGGAACTCCGGCACCATCGGCAGCGTCGTGGGGTCAACTAGCACATAGCGTTGTCTCGTCTCTACGACCATTTTATTCCTCCTGATTCACATGCGAAATCGTTCGTAAGGGAAGTCTGTAGATTAAACACTCATTGCACAGGCGCAGGCACCACCGGCGCCACCACCGCAGCAGCCTCCTGCTCCCGCGACGGCGCTGGTCTGACCGCTGCTGTCGGATGAGAAAGCGGCGAATACGGAGAAGACGCGGCGCGACTCGCTGCCGCAGTCGGGGCAGGATGCAGGATCGTTCATCTGGCTCATAGAGCGGCGCTTGTCGAAGCGGTTGGAGCAGGTAACACAGGTGTATTCGTAGATGGGCATGGGCAACCTCTCAGATTTGTGATATGTCGATAATTCGGTTAGTAGGTGAGTGAGTTACATGTCAGTTTCGGCTTGCAAGCGCAACTTCGCAGACGAACCGAAATGCTGAACAACTGATAGACTCTCTACGCCTCATTCTAGGGTTATCGTTGCGTCAGGTCAACCGAGCGGCGATAATGATTTGGCGGAATTGACGACGATTGAAACAAGAGAAGGACTTCGCATGAGCACAGCCAATACGCAGGCGGCATTGCCCGACGAGAGGGGAAGGTTCGGAGAGTTCGGGGGGCGCTTCGTGCCGGAGACGCTGATGAACGCGATCGAGGAGCTTGAGCGAGAGTACGCGGCTTCGCAGACCGATGAGGCGTTTCAGGCGGAGATGCGCTCGCTGTTGGAGCATTATGTGGGGCGACCGACGCCGCTGTACTATGCGGAGAACCTGAGCGCTGAGCTTGGGGGGGCGCAGATATACATCAAGCGCGAGGACCTGGCGCATACGGGTGCGCACAAGATTAACAACGCGCTGGGGCAGGCGCTGCTGGCGAAGCGGATGGGCAAGAACCGCATCATCGCGGAGACGGGCGCGGGGCAGCACGGAGTCGCCACGGCGACGGTGTGCGCGATGCTCAAGCAGGAGTGCATCGTATATATGGGCGAGGAGGACATCCGCAGGCAGGCGCTCAACGTATTCCGCATGCGGCTGCTGGGCGCGGAGGTGCGCTCGGTGTCGTCGGGGAGTAGGACGCTGAAGGACGCCATCAACGAGTGCATCCGCGACTGGGTTACGAATGTAGAGGACACGCACTACCTGATTGGGAGCGTGGTGGGGCCGCATCCGTACCCGATGATGGTGCGGGACTTTCAGAAGGTGATAGGGGTCGAGGCGCGGGCGCAGCTGCTATCGAGGGTGGGGAGGCTGCCGGACTATGCGGTGGCATGCGTGGGAGGCGGCAGCAACGCGATGGGGCTGTTCTACGAGTTCATCGGGGATGAGAGCGTGAAGCTGGTGGGCGTGGAGGCTGGTGGCGACGGCGTGGAGACTGGAAGGCACTCGTCCACGCTGACATCGGGCAGGGTGGGGGTGCTGCACGGGAGCATGTCTTACCTGCTTCAGGACGAGCACGGGCAGGTGATGGAGGCGCACAGCATATCGGCGGGGCTTGATTACCCGGGCGTGGGGCCGGAGCATAGCTGGCTGAATGACGCGGGGCGCGCGGAGTATGTGAGCGTAACGGACACTGAGGCGCTGAAGGGCTTCGAGCTGATGTGCCGCGTGGAGGGCATCATTCCTGCACTGGAACCGGCGCATGCGGCGTACTATATCTCGCAACTTGCGCCTACGCTGTCGCCGGACAAGATCATCCTGATGGGTCTGAGCGGTCGCGGCGATAAGGATATGGACACGGTGGCGTCGGCGCTGGGCGTGAGTATTTAGCGGTCAGATGTCAGGCAAGGCCAATATCGATGCACAGGAGGATGATGAGTTCTTCACCCCCATCCTAACCTTCCGCCGTCAAGGGGGGAAGGGACTTTATTCTTGCCCTCATGCCAGAAGTCTTCCAGAGAGAGGACTTTAGGGGCTGCGGATGGTGGGGTTTTTGCGTTTGGCGGCGAGGGGGTTGGGGAGGATGGGGGTGTTGTGGGTGGCGGCGGTTTGGGCGAGCTGCACTAGCGGGTCTGACATGCCGCGCGGGGCGGGCATGTTTGAGAAATCTGCGATCTCTTCTTGGGTTAGGCCGTGTTCGCGTCTGTCTTCTTTGTCGAACTTTGCCTGTTGTTCGGGGCTCAGAGGTTCGAAGTAGTAGTCTATGGTTGGGTCGGGGTCGTTGGGGCCGTAATCGTAGATGTTCTTTTCTGGTTTTACGTCTATGCGGCGGTACTTTGCTTCTGCGCGGAGGGCGGCTCGCTGGTCTCCCTTGTCCATTGCTTCCTTGAACTCTTTGATGATTGATTTGCGGTCGGCGGCGGGTATGTTCTCTGATTTGCTCTGGGGCATGCCGCTGGACGCAGGCTCCGTCACCCCCATCCTAGCCTTCCCCCGTCGAGGGGGAAGGGAATTATTAGTGCCTTCACGCCTGCTCAGTCCCTTAGTGAGAGGGAGCTTTGTGGCAGGAGTGGCGGCTTGGAGGTCTTCTGGATTCCTGCTTTCGGAGGAATGGCGAGAAGATGGGACGGTTTCTTGGAAACGAAGAGGCTTTGAGTTGACGTCTCGGTCTTCTTCTTCTCTGATCTCTTTGGCTATGGCTTCGTAGTCGGTGTCGTCGTAGTTGTCGTAGTCTTCGATGGAGGTTGAGAGGCCGGCCTGGGTCTTCTTCTGGCCTATGGACAGACGCGTGCTGTCCTTGTCGCGCCAGTAGTCCTGAAGGTGCTCATGCTTGATGTTGTCGTAGTTGGTGTCCCAGCCACGGCGCAGGAGTTCCTGTGCGGCTGACATGCGGTGATGCACTGTGTAGCCTTCTTCAGGGTTGGGGTCAGACATCACTTCGAGCAGGAAGCGGATGGTGTCGGTGCCGCGCTCGCTGTACTCACGCATTCGGTTGGCGAGGTCGGTGTGCAGGGTGTCGTAGGCGTTTGCTTCGTCGGTGCTGTCTGAATGTCTGCGGCGTGAGCCGAGTTCGCCGAAGCCGCGGCGCAGTAGTTCTCTTGCTGCTGCCATGCGGTCTGCGGGCTTGATGCGGAAATTCTTTGGAGTGAAGGGTCTGTCTTTGCCGGTCATGATGTGAATGAGAAACTCTACAAGGGTGTGACCTTCGGCGGTCTCGTGGCGAATGAGGTGGGCTATCTGGTAGTTGATGATGTCGAGGTGGGTTACGGGAACCGACGATGCAGAGGATATTTCAGCCCCATCCCAGTCTTCCCCCGTCGAGAGGGAAGGGGTTTTCTTGTCGGTGTTCTCGACCTTCGACTCGTTCATGTCAAACTTGTCCTGCTGCCGTGCTTCGTCGGGGAAGCCGTAGCGGATCAGGTGTTTTGCGGCTTCCATTCTGTGGCAGACTTTGACGCCGGGGGTTTCTCCGCGCATTGTTTCGGTGAGGAAGCGCGCGATGTGTTCACCGTCTTTGGTGAAGCTGTGAATCTTGTGTTGTATGTCTGCTGGATTGCACATAGGCCTTAGTCTTCAGTTTCAGTTCACAGTTGTCAGTGATGTGAGTCGGCTGCTTCGCTGCGAATATATGTTCGTTACATTAGGCATTCATTGTAAGTACGAATGTTTGGGTTATCAAGAGGAAGATCGGACATAAGGAAGATTGCATTAGTCCTATTTTCGGCAGATGGGTATCAGAGAAAACGCCGTCAATATCATGACATATGATACTGACGACTTACAGCATTCTGCTAATAGGAGCGCGTCCTTACAGCGCTGGTCAATTTTACACCCAAAGGACCTTTGCACTTGCCGATTGGTCAATTAATCCAATGAGTAATATGGTTAAATGGCCAGTAGGATTTTTTGAGTCATTAAGCTCCGCCACGAATGGGCCGAAATGCCAATTCGGCTCGCATTGAATTCTCGTGAGATCAGTCTTCTATATCCGCAGCATCTGTTCAATTAGGAAATAACGTGCGTTGCATAGTCTGACTTACAAGGGTGGGTGAGGCTGACACATCAATCAGACTTGTGACCTTTTGGGCAAATGAACCAGGTGAACTCAGACTGATTAATGCATCGGTGTCGAGGCCAAACCGCGTTGCGAAGGAACAGCCGACTGCAAGTAGACCTTCGGCTATTCTGTACTGAGTGTTCAATGTTCCAGGAAGGCTGTTTGGGAAATCCCCTTCAAGAAATGTACTCTGAAACGATGCAGCGACACCTATGCTCTGCAGGGTGTCGTAATTGACCTTATTTCTCTCATCGATCAACCATGTCTTACTACTTGAGACTGGTTGGAGCGCCGTTGAAAACGATGCATCGGCAAAATTAATGATCTTAGGTGTCATGTTGTAGAAGGCTTCCCAGAATCGCGCGTGAGAAGTGGTGAGGCTGAAATGATAGTGATTTGGCCCAGCTCCGGCCCTTTGGACCCGCAGTTGCTGGCTACCGGGCATCGACCTAGAAACGTGTATGACGTGGTTCCTAAGCACAGCGCAGCCGAACATCTTTAAAATGGCTTGTGCTGCAAACCACGCTCCGTAGTAAAGTGTGACCTGCGCCCATGCACAGGAGCTTTCAAGCATTAGGTCCAAGCACCTTCGGTAGTGGCTTGCTGCTAAGAACAGAGATCTCTCGGCATCTCGTAACGCACAGGCACGATAGTCCTCGTATAGGCTGGTTCCTTCGTCGATGGGACTGGGAGGGCTTAGCTGTTGTTGTCTAAACTCCTCTATCGATTTCTCCGCATGTCCCGGCTTCGCTACGAAAGACCGACAATAATGTTCGGCACCAATTAGTGAAAAAGGCATCATGATTAATTCGCGGTCGGTAAGACTTGCTCCTTTATCTCGAGGTATATCGCTCGAATGCCAGCAGAACCCTGCGCAGCTCTAATTTTATCGGGGTCAAGTGATTCTTCCCGGATCCTTTGCAGGTAAGGCAAAAAAGCAGTGGAACTTGTACCTTGATCGGCTAAAACTTTCAAAATGTCAGAAAGTAGTCGGAACATGGCGCGAAGCACTCTTGCCTTAAAGAAAGACGACGTAGGTTTCCCCCAATTGTCGGAGTCAATTTCACGCATTGCGACGGCGTACTCTAGTATCACTCGATACTGTTCCTGAAAAGTGAGACCGCTTAGAGGTGATCGCGCCGAAAGCAGAGTCTTGAATTCTGGTGCCAGAGAGCCTTGCTTAACTTGTATTTCAGATTGCTCACCTGTCAGGTCGATCCGCTGGAAGAATGGGCTTTCTTCTTCAGTCGCCAGAAGGTACACAACCTCCGAAGCAGCAATGCCGGTAGGATCGTTTTCAGGTCGAACTAATCTGACCAGATCCCACCGCAGCGATGACGGTACTCTCTTCTGGTTGTCATTGATTTCTAGGAATAGTTCTGCCATTTCTTCTACAGAAAGGCCAGTGTGAATCAAGCATGCATACTGAGCAACGAACGTAGAATAACTCTGTGCCCATAATCGATGTTGACCATCAACTACCAAGAATCGAGTGTCTTCGGGGATAGTCACATTTCCTGTATTAGTATCAACGCAGTCACTATCAGTGGCCAAAACGATAGCACTTGGGAAAGTTCTCTTTTGGTCAAGGACGGCGACAGCTATTCGCTGGGCTCGGCGCGAATCCACCATCCTTTGAAACCCCTGCTCTGGTTCCTTAATTCGCCACGTAGGCGTTGTATGCTGAAGCAACCAATCCCCTGGAAGCATAGCGCAAATTATCGGTGGTTGTTGCTGTAGACGGAATCCTACTGCTGTGTTGTCTACTAAAGTCATACAGTTACCCTTAGCAATTCCTCTCAAGCGATTCCAGCATATTAGGTCGCGATGCAATCAGCAATTCTGATATAGATTTCCTGAACCTTGAATTTGCAGCAAGAATGCTGTGCCGCGACACTTCCATATAGGCGAATCCTGGGTATAAGTCTACTATTGATGGTGTGCTGGCATTACTCACCAACACGTTACACCCAACATCTGCCAATTTCACTGCAATTTGCCCGAGCCTCACTTGGTCACTCCAACTGAAGAGTTTTTCGTTATACTGGCGAAAAATATTCCTCTTATTAATTGAAGCGTAAGGCGGATCCAAATAAACGAAGTCGCCTGTTTTGGCTCTTGAAGTAGTCGTGCTGAAATCCGTACAGAGAATCTCGGTATTGTGCAATGCTTTAGAGACCTCCAACAAGTGCTCAGCATTGAATACATCGCGACCATGATTTCCAAATGGAACATTGAATTTTCCGTCCTTGTTAACGCGATACAGTCCATTCCAGCATGTACGGTTCAAATATATGAACTGTGCAACTCTCAAAGAGGCGTCGTGAAATTCCGTTTCACGTATTCGGTAATAGGTGCCCTTCTCATTCTTCCATCCCTCTAAGATTGGAATCACATCAAATGGGCTGTCCCTTACAACTTGATACGTCTCCACAAGGCGCGAATTGACATCAGACAGAACCGCCCTATTTGGGAGGGCGGCAAAGAACAATGAACCTCCGCCCAAAAAGGGCTCAAAGTAAGTACCTGCATCAGGGGGTATCGCTTGGGCAAGTCTCCTTGAAATCCACTGCTTACCACCTGCCCACCTTAGAAATGGCTTTAGCCCTTTAGTTGCTGTATGCATGTGACTTTCTTAACTTAGAGACGTGGCCAACTCTTGCAATGTATCGCTGCGTAATACAGTTTCCATATCTTCCCAATGAGTCGAAGCGCCAGGAGGTCAATCCGTTATTGCTTTGCCAACGCCTTTGCGCTCACAGTCAGAACGTAATATACCTCATTCCAACCCATTCCTACCAGATGAGAGATTAGTTCGAGATTTCCTTGGTCTTGGGGACGATGCGGCTGCCTCAGTCGCTCGTTTGAGGACGCTTTTGGCTAGCGAACCGTCGATTCATGGAAGCAGGTCACCAGAACTTCCGAGTTAACTATCGCATGAAGGTAATGAACAACCCATAGCCGAAGGGGGGCGTTTTCTTGGTGTAATATTGTTGGGAGGGAAAATATGAGATGAGGTAACCGGTTAGATGGCAGAAATGACGAATCCGGCGCAGCGGCTTTCTCAACGATCGATGGCGACATCACCGATTACAAGATCACGGGCGCTGAGGGCATAAGAGGAGCGTTAGATCAGACAGTCGGAGCGATGACGAGGCACAGGGATGAAGTCGAAAAGTCACGGCCGAGCGATGGGAACGGTGTGCTTTTCGAATTTGGAAAATTCATCGTCAAGTTAGATGGTGTCGTATCAACTGCATCGAGAACCACCCCACTGATTCAGCCCGCAATTTAACACGGATGTTGAAGAGCGGCGGCCGAGATTGGGGCGGGCATGATTCGTTTCACCCCCATCCTAGCCTTCCCCCATCAAGGGGGAAAGGACTATCCCCCTCACCCTAACCCTCTCCCCAAGGGAGAGGGGACTTTTCCTTGGAGCTTGCCCAAGAACATCGTCAGACACCTGCCCTTATCGGCTGACTGAATGATAGAATGAATGTTGCTGGGCGTTCATTGTTCCCCGTTATTTCTAAGCAATTCATGCACACGAAGGACAAAATATGCCGTTGGAGAATATCGTTGTTCAGGGGGCGCGGGAGCATAATCTGAAGGATGTGAGCGTTACGATTCCGCGCAATAAGCTCGTGGTGATGACGGGTGTTTCGGGGTCGGGCAAGAGTTCCCTGGCGTTCGATACGATTTATGCGGAGGGGCAGCGGCGGTATGTGGAGTCGCTGTCTTCTTATGCGCGGCAGTTCCTGGGGCGGATGGATAAGCCGGATGTGGATTATATCGAGGGGCTTTCTCCCGCGATTTCCATAGATCAGAAGGGCGTGTCGCATAATCCGCGCTCGACGGTGGGGACGGTTACGGAGATTTACGACTACCTGCGGCTGCTGTTCGCGCGGACGGGGCATCCTCACTGCTACAAGTGCGGGCGTCCGGTGGAGCGGCAGACGGTGCAGCAGATTGTGGATGCGGTGTTGGGATTGCCGGAGAGCAGCCGAATCCAGATTATGGCGCCGATGGTGCGGCGGCGGAAGGGCGAGCACAAGGAGGTGTTCGAGGATGCGCGGAAGGCGGGGTTCGTGCGGGTGCGGGTGAACGGCGAGGTGCAAGACCTGTCGGAGTCGTTCGACCTGGATAAGCAGAAGTGGCACGACATCGAGGTGGTGGTTGACCGGCTGGTTATCGGGGCGAGCGCGGAGCAGACGCGGGTTGCGGACTCGGTGGAGACGGCGCTGAAGATGGCGAGCGGCACGGTGCTGGTGGATGTTGTGGGTGGCGAGGAGCTGCTGTTTTCGGAGCAGTTCGCGTGCGTTCATTGCAATATCAGCATGGGGGAGCTTGAGCCGCGCACTTTCAGCTTCAACAATCCGCATGGGGCATGCTCGACATGCACAGGGCTGGGGTACAAGCTGGAGATTGACGAGGACCTGGTGATTCCGAACAGGAATCTGAGCATCTCGGAGGGGGCGGTGCAACCGTGGGCGCGGTCGGGGGCGATGAGTCCGTGGTATTACAGCCAACTGGAGTCGCTGGCGCGGGCGTTCGATTTTTCGCTGGATGTGCCGGTGAAGGATATGGAGAAGCAGGACCTCGACAGGGTGCTGTACGGGACGAAGCGCAAGCGTATCGATGTGCAGCATCACACGCGGCGGGGCAAGACTTATCGCTGGCGGACGGCGTTCGAGGGGGTCATCAACAATCTGGAGCGGCGGTACAAGGATACGGAGTCGGACCATGTGCGCTCGGAGATAGAGCGGTATATGTCGACGAACCCGTGCAGCGCGTGCAAGGGGGAGAAGCTGAGGCCTGAGGCGCGGGCGGTTACGGTGTGTGGCATCAACATCATGGATGTTACGAACAAGTCGATCGGGCAGGCGAGCGCGTGGATTGCGGCGATTGGGGGGGATAGCGGTCAGGTTCCTCATTCACTCGACAAGCTCGAAACAGGCTCTGTTCCTCTCTCAAGTGGCGTGGCGGCAAATGGTGCAGCGGCGAATGGGACGGTGAAGGGTGCGAAGGGGCGTAAGAGGAAGTCTAAGGCGTCGCGGAATGGGCGGGTGAAGGTTGAGCATCCGAGTGTGCTGAGCGATCGGGAGAAGGCGATTGCGGGGCAGATTCTGAAGGAGATCGAGGCGCGGCTGACCTTTTTGCTGAATGTCGGGCTGGACTACCTGACGCTGTCGCGGACGGCATCGACGCTGAGCGGGGGGGAGGCGCAGCGGATTCGGCTTGCGACGCAGATCGGGTCGGGGCTGATGGGGGTGCTGTATGTGTGCGACGAGCCGTCTATCGGGCTGCATCCGGCGGACGACTACCGGCTGATACAGACGCTGAAGGGTCTGCGGGACCTGGGGAATACGGTGCTTATCGTGGAGCACGACGAGGCGATAATGCGGGCGGCGGACTACATAGTTGACCTTGGGCCGGGCGCGGGTGAGCACGGCGGGCACATCGTGGCTACGGGGCCTGTCGAGGACATCATGGCGTCGGCGGAGTCCATCACAGGGCAGTACCTGAGCGGGCGGCGGCAAATTCCGCTGCCTGATGAGCGGCGTCCGGGGAACGGCGAGCGGCTGGTCATCAGGGGGGCGGCGCAGAACAACCTGAAGGACATAGATGTGGAGATTCCGTTGGGGATGCTGGTGTGCGTGACGGGGGTGTCGGGGTCGGGGAAGAGCACGCTGATCAACGAGATTCTGTACAAGAAACTGGCGCAGCAGTTTTACCGGGCGCGGGACAGGGCGGGGGCGGTGCGCGACATCGAGGGGGTGGAGCATATCGACAAGGTGGTGGACATCGACCAGTCGCCGATCGGTCGGACGCCGAGGAGCAATCCGGCGACGTACACGGACACTTTCACGCCGATACGGGAGCTGTTCTCGACGGTGCCGGAGGCTCGGATGCGGGGGTATAAGCCGGGGCGGTTCTCGTTCAATGTTAAGGGCGGGCGCTGCGAGGCTTGCACGGGGGACGGGCATATCAATATCGAGATGCAGTTTTTGCCGGATGTTACGGTGCCGTGCGAGATATGCGAGGGGAAGCGGTATAACCGCGAGGCGCTGGAGATTTACTGGCGGGACGCGAATATCGCGGATGTGCTGGCGATGACGGTCACGGAGGCGCTAGAGGCGTTCGAGAACATCCCGCGAGTGCGGAGGCGGCTGCAAACATTGCAGGATGTGGGGCTGGGGTACATACGGCTGGGGCAGCCGGCGACGCAGTTGAGCGGGGGCGAGGCGCAGCGGGTGAAATTGGCGAAGGAGCTGTCGAAGCGGGCGACGGGGAAGACGCTGTACATCTTGGACGAGCCGACTACGGGGCTGTCGTTCGAGGACTGCGCGCATTTGCTGCGGGTGCTGCAGCGGCTGGTGGATGCGGGGAATACGGTGGTGCTTATTGAGCATCACCTGGACATGATAAAGAGCGCGGACTGGCTGATTGACTTGGGTCCGGGCGCGGGGGATAAGGGGGGCAGCCTGATAGCGGAAGGGACGCCGGAGGATGTGGCGCGGATGGCGCACTCGCAGACGGGGCAGTATCTTGTGCGGATGCTGGGCGTGGAGGCGGAGGGTGTGGTGAGCGCGGCGGATTAGGGGGGAGTGGTAGTGATATTGATGGAGTGGTTTGAGGGGATGTTAGGGATTCATCACCCCCATCCTAGCCTTCCGCCGTCGAGAGGGAAGGGACATAATTGCTGGGGCGTTGGGATTGTATCCAAATGATGAACAATACAGCTAAAGCGCGGCAACTCAGGAAGAATCCCACAGATGCCGAGCAGGAGGTATGGAACATCCTGCGCAGCCGGCAGGTGTCGGGTTACAAGTTTCGCAGACAGGCACCTATAGGATCTTACATCGTTGATTTCGTGTGCTTTGAGAGCAGGCTTGTTATAGAGGTGGACGGAGGGCAGCATGTGGAACAAGCGAATTATGATGCTGACCGCACTGGATGGTTGGAAGGTGCGGGCTATAGAGTGATAAGGTTCTGGAATAGTCAGGTGCTGGAGGAAACGGAGGCGGTGAGAGATGCGATATGGATGGCGGTTGAAGGACTTTCACCCCCATCCTAGCCTTCCCCCGTCGAGGGGGAAGGGAATTTGCAGCTATTGCTGGTCGTCGTCTGACTTTGGAGGGGTTGCGACCTTGCCTTCGTCTATCAATTTCTTTATCTCGGGGTTGTCAGTCATCCAGGCGCTCCACCGGGCATTTGCCTGTTTCTCACCCTGCTTCCTACCCCGAACAACGAACTTGTTCTCGAAATTGTCAAACAGCAGTCCCATAATTTCTGCACCTTTCCCAACCAGATAGCGGCAACCATCAAATATGACATCAATCAAGAGTACGGTCGTGACTAATGTCCCTTGTCCTATGAACGACATGGTGACGGCGGCGCCAATGTGACTTAGCCTGAGACGAGCCAGAAGCCGCCGATCATCGCGGCGAGGAGGCCGAAGAGACCGGCTATCATGATGATTGCGAGGCGGTCCACTTTCGCCTCGATGCGGTAGAGACGCGCGTCCATGCGAGCCTGGCCGCCTGCGAGATACTGGACGGCTGTCTCAAGGCTTGCTATGCGTTCGGAGTCTGCCTGTGCTGCCAAGTTCGACTCCTATTAAGGGAGCGCATTGCTTGAAGTATGCATTACTAATATCGGTCGGTGAATGTTGCTGCTGGAATGTAGAGTGATGCTACACGAAGTGCGGCTGTGGTTGAAAACTGGTGGTTGCGCCCTTCGACAAGCTCAGGACGGACAGATTTATGAGGGAGCACCCCATACATTCGGCAAGCTCAGGGCAGGCTCTAACCTTCCCCCTCGACGGGGGAAGGGACTTTGTGCAGTCCGGTGCTATTGCTGGTCGTCGTCTGACTTTGGAGGGGTTGCGACCTTGCCTTCGTCTATCAATTTCTTTATCTCGGGGTTGTCAGTCATCCAGGCGCTCCACCGGGCATTTGCCTGTTTCTCTCCCTGTTTCTCTCCCTGTTTCTCTCCCTGTTTTTGTCCCTGCTTCCTACCCCGAACAACGAACTTGTTCTCGAAATTGTCAAACAGCAGTCCCATAATTTCTGCACCTTTCCCAACCAGATAGCGGCAACCATCGAATATGACATCAATCAAGAGTATGGTCGTGACTAATGTCCCTTGTCCTATGAACGACATGGTGACGGCGGCGCCAAGGACGCGCTGGCCCATGATACCAGTAGATTCGACATTGTAAACTTCTGTGACGACGAGCAGGAGAAGCCAAGCGACTATCTGTAGGAAGTAGAGGCCCAAGTACCACTTACGCCTGGCGCGTATTGTAGTGAGCAGGCCCTCTCGTTCATTTTTGTCGACTTGCGGCACAATGTTCTTGTTGCTCTGACTATTCGGAATAATGTACTGATATTTTGGCAGAAGAGTCCTGACTTGTCTAGCGGCGTGTGAGCGGCGTCAAGAGTCTGCAATAGTTCCACCAAGATGTGGGAAGGGACAGGCGCAGGTGGTTTGACGCTTTGGGTGGGTGCGATTAGCATGGCTTTATCGCGTTGTGGGGGCTGCTGGGGGTTGAGGCGGAGGGTGTGGTGAGTGCGGCGGATTAGGGGATTATCGGTCAGCAGTCAGGTGTCAGCCGTCAGGGGGGCGGGGCAAACAGGATGGAGGGGATAGGAAATGGAACCGGAGACTAGGAAAAGGCCGATTCAGATTGTGGTGGAGAATGGAGAGGCGGCGGCAGTCATTGTCGGGATGCAGGAGTATGTGGAGATGCTGGAGCGTCTAGAGGATCTGGACGACCTCGAAATGCTGAATGAGATGCGTAGCAAGCCGTTGGAGTTCAGGTCTCTTGGGGAGTTTTTAGAGGAACATTCGGAAAGTGCATGAAGTCTATCTTGAGCGCGCCGCCGAGCGTGATCTAAGACGACTACAGCCAACCGAATTCCAGCGGGTCATTGCAGCAATCAGGGCGCTAGCCGAGAATCCGAGGCCGCCTGGCTGCCGCAAGATCGCTGGTTCAGTAAACGACTGGCGTGTGCGAGTGGGAGTGCTACGGGTCATATATGAGATAGACGACGGTGCCAATCAAGTCAGGGTGATGCGGGTTAGGCATCGGCGCGAGGCGTATTAGCAGCGATGAATTGGGGGGCTGCTGGCGCGGCCTTTTTTGTTTTGTGAGATTGTGAGATTTGGGTATGGCTGGGTATCCACATATTGAACGGTATCGGGTGGAGCTAGGTGAGCTGATTGCGTTTGGCGGGTCGGATAATGAGCTGAATATCCGTCCGGCGTTTCAGAACTGCCTGTCGGCGTACTGCCATGATCACCGCGAGAGGCTGGGGCTGGTGCCTGAGCTGGCGACTTCGCGCGGCGTTGTGCCGGATGGGACGGTGAAGGATGGGCTGCGGATGGCGCGGGGGTACTGGGAGGCTAAGGATACGCACGATGATCTTGATGCGGAGATTCAGCGCAAGTTCAATCTGGGGTATCCGAGGGACAACATCATCTTCGAGGACTCGGAGACGGCGGTGCTGGTGCAGAACGGGGATGTGGCGCAGCGAGCGGACATGCGCAAGCCGGGGGAGCTGCACAGGCTGATACGGCTGTTCCTGGACTATGAGCTGCCGGAGATCGAGGATTTTCGGAAGGCACAATCGCAGTTCAAGGACGACCTGCCGAGCGTGCTTGCGAGCCTGCGCGAGACGATTGAGGATGCGGAGCGCGATAACGCGGAGTATCAAGATGCCGCCGCTGTCTTCCTGGAACTTTGCCATCAGAGCATCGGGCCGGATGTGTCGGAATTGGATGTGCGTGAGATGCTGCTGCAGCACATCCTGACGAAGGACATTTTTCTGCGGGTGTTCGCGGAGGATCAGTTCCACAGGGAGAACGACATCGCACGGCGGCTGGACGCGCTGGAGGGGACATTCTTCACGGGCGACACACGGCGGCAGGCTATCGACCGGCTGCGGGGGTACTACGGCGTAATTGGAAGGTCGGCTGACGAGATTGCGGACTACGCCGAGAAACAGACCTTTCTGAAGGGCATTTACGAGAACTTCTACAAGGCGTACAACCCTGCGGCGGCGGACAGGCTGGAGGTGGTGTACACGCCGAACGAGGTGGTGGATTTCATTATTCGGGGGGCGGACTACCTGCTGCAAAAGCATTTCGGGCGGGGGCTTGCGGACGAGAATGTGCAGATACTTGACCCTGCGACGGGGACGGGGACTTTCATCACGAACCTGATCGAGTACCTGCCGGCGGACAGGCTGGAGCACAAGTACAGGCATGAGATGCACGCGAACGAGGTGGCGATACTGCCGTACTACATCGCCAACCTGAACATCGAGTACACGTACCGGGAGAAGACGGGGCAGTACCTGGAGTTCCCGAACCTTGTGTTCGTGGATACGCTGGACAATACGGACTGGGAGGGGGCGACGGGTGGCGCGGTAGTGCGGCAGGGGGCGTTCGAGCTGGGTGGCTTGTCGTTCGACAACTGGTATCGGATGCAGGGGCAGAACGATAAGACGATAAGCGTGATACTGGGCAATCCGCCGTATAACGCAGCGCAAACAAACTTCAATGATTTCAACCCAAACCGTGCTTATCCTGCAATAGACCAGCGCATCAAAGAAACTTATGTAGCTGAAAGCACGGCGCAGAAAACTAAGCAGTATGATATGTACAAACGGTTCGTACGTTGGGCTGGTGACAGACTTGCGGACGACGGCATAATCGCTTTCGTCACTAACCGAGCATACATTGATAGCAGACAAGATGATGGCTTTCGCAAAGTCGCAGCAGGCGAGTTCAGCGACATATACATCCTTGACTTGGGTTCGGATGTGCGACGTAATCCTAAGATTTCAGGCACGACGCACAATGTGTTCGGCATACAGACGGGAGTCGCTATAGGATTCTTCGTGCGCGACAAGGCAAAGCTCGGCAAGTGTGGCATTCACTACGCTAAGCGTGAGGATGAAGAACTTGCCATAGATAAACTGGAATACTTGGGCAAGGCGCTATTGGGAGATATTGAGTTTAAGCAAATCACGCCTGACAGGCGGAACGATTGGCTCAACCAGTCCAATCCTGAATTCGACAATCTAATAGTTCTGGCCGATAAGGAAACTAAATCGGCCAGAAATTCGAATGGCGAACGGGCCGTGTTCGGTCTGTACTCAATGGGGGTTTCTACTAATCGAGACGAATGGGTTTACGACTTTGCTATCCACAATCTTCGGGAAAAGGCTCTCTTCTTTGCCGATACCTACAACGAACTCTTGGACATAGGTAATAGCTCCTATCCAACAGACATCAAGTGGAGTCGCGACTTACGAAATGAATTTCGGCGTGGACGTCGCATCGTTTATAGCGAGGCAAACCGCATTCAATCTCTGTATCGTCCGTTCACAATAAAACATCACTTTGCCAATTTCACTATGAATGATGTGTTGACCAGAAATCACTACGAGATTTTTGGCGAGGACTTGTTGCAGTTCAACAAGATAATCACTTTCTCGGGCGTCGCTTCCAGCAATCCCTTTTCAGTTCTGGCGACCGACAGGGTGTACTCGCTGGATTTACTCCAAAAAACGCAATGCCTGCCGCTCTACCGGTACACGGAGGACGGGGAGCGGGTGAGCAATATCACGGATTGGGGGCTGCAGGGGATCAACGAGCACTATCGCAAGGAGTTTGGGGAGCGTTTCGAGGAGGTCGTGGGGGGTGAGCGCATTACGGCGGAGGATGTGTTTGCCTATACCTACGCGGTGCTGCACGATCCTGTGTACCGGCACGACTACAGGGTTGACTTGTTGCGGGAGTTTCCGCGCCTGCCGCTGTATCACGACTGGGATGCGTGGGTGAAGATGGGGCGGGAGTTGCTGGATTTGCATATCGGGTTTGAGGATGTGGAGCCTTATCCACTGGAGCGGGTGGATAAGTCAGGTTCATCTCAGTCACCCTCATCGCAATCACCCCCATCCCAACCTTCCCCCATCAAGGGGGAAGGGGCAATTGTGGGCGCGTCGAAGGGGGAAGGGGCTGTTGCGCCGAGGGTGATGCTGCGGGCGAATGCGGGGGATAAGGAGCGGGGGGAGATTCATATCGACAGCGAGACTGTGCTGAGGGGTGTGCCGGAGTTCGCGTGGGAGTATAATCTGGGTAATCGGATGGCGATTGAGTGGGTGCTTGACCAGTATAAGGAGAAGAAGCCGCGCGATCCGACTATCAGGGAGCGGTTCAATACATACAGGTTTGCGGACTACAAGGAAGATGTGATTGATCTGCTGCGGCGAGTGTGCACGGTGAGCGTGCGGACGGCGGAGATTGTGGGGGGGATGGCGTACTGGGAAGGGGAGCATCTGGTGGTGTCGGGAGACCGAGATAAGCATGAGTGGACGATGATGGGGCTGGCGCGCTGGTTCAATGAGCCGGACAATCCGGACGACGATCCAGAGTATCAGGAGTGGCTGTTATCGCTGCCTGATATTCGGGAACAGGAGAACTAAGGCTTGGTAGGAGATATAGTGCTGACGCCCTTTCCATTCACGGATATGAGCCAATCAAAAATCCGGCCCGCGCTAGTTTTGGCAGATGTAGGAAACGCAAGAGAGCCGGATTGGGTGGTGTGCGAAATAACCACCAGCCCCTTGGCTCGTGTCAGGGAAATAGCAATTGGCGCGAACGATTTGCAAGCCGGTAGTTTGCGCGCGGGCAGCAAGGCGCGAACCGACCGGCTGGTTACGCTGGACGAAAGGGTGTTCCTGCGTACAATTGGGCGGCTGACCAACGGCAAGCAAGCTGAAATCGCTGCGGCGGTGCGTGGGCTGTTCTAGGCGAAGCGCTCCGGTGCGAAGCCGTCGAGTGGGATGGTGGTCTGTCCGCTTGTGATGAGGTCGGCGGTGGCTTTGCCGATGGCGGGGGAAAGTAGGATGCCTTTTTTGCCTGCGCCGGTGGCTAGGTAGGCGTTTTGCCAGCGGGGGGCTGCGCCTACGATGGGGAGCCAGTCGGGTGTGAGGGGGCGGAGGCAGGCGGTATGCTTTGCTATCTCGGAGTCCTTTAGGAAGGGCATGAGGGTGGTCGCGCCTTTCATGAGGGTTTGGCGGGCGGAGTCGCTGGGCTGGCGGTCGAAGCCTTTGCGCTCTTCGGTTGCGCCTACCCAGAGGAGTCCGTCGGCGCGGATGTGGAGGTTTGCCCCGGGGCCGCTGAGGTCGAGCGAGGGCATTGGTTCGTTTATGCGGAGGCGCAGTATCTCGCCTTTGTATGGCTCGACGGGGATGCTTACTCCGAGCCAGTCTGCGGTGTGGTGGGCGCTCCAGGGGCCGGATGCTATTACGACGGCGTCGCAGGCGAGTTCGCCGTCTTCGAGGGTTACGCCTGTTACGCGGTCGCCATCGGTCTGCAGGGCTACTGCTTTGCCTTGACGAATTTGCGCGCCGTTGCGCTCTGCTGCGCGTGCTAGGGCTAGGGTGTATTCGTAGCCGCTGAGGATTGCGTTGCCATAAGCGTAGATGCCGCGCTGCGCTTCGGGGTTGAGGCGCGGCTCCATCTCGCGGAGGTCGGATGCGTCGAGCCAGTGGGCGTTGAATCCGTCGGCTGCGTCGAAGATGTCGTGGGTGTCCTGCATGGCGGGGATGTCGGAGTCGTCGAAGGCTACGGTGACGAATGCGATGGTCTTGTGGTGGTACTCGACGCCGGATTCGTCTTCGAGTGTCTGGGCGAGGTCGGCGTGCATGCTGAAAGACACTGCGGCGAGGTCGCTGAGTGGGCCGGGTATGCCGGCGCCTTGGAGTGGGTTGAGTCCGCCTGCGTTGTAGCCGGATGCCTGAGTTGCGATGCCTTCGCTCTCGATGATGGTGGAGCTGATGCCTGCTTTTGCGAGGTAGTATGCGGTGGCGCAGCCCATCGCGCCGCCGCCGATGATTGCTACGTGGGATGTGAGTGTCATGGTTTCCTCCTAGGGGACTTACATGGATAGACAGGATGGTGGAATTTTATCACCCCCATCCTAACCTTCCCCCATCAAGAGGAAGGGACTTTTTGCCCTCACCCTAGCCCTCTCCCAGAGGGAGAGGGGACTTATCGGTAGGATGCTTGGGTTGGCGGGTTGCCAGTATGCAGGCGAGCGCCAGGATGTAGGATAGCACGCCGAAGAGGTATATGGTGCGGTAGCCGCCGGTGATGCGGTAGAGGAGCGAGCCGAGCGTGGGACCGAGGCCGAGGGCGCCGGTCTGGAAGGGTCCCATGAGGCCGGTGATGGAGCCGAATGAGGACCTGCCGAAGTACTGGGCGATCATCATGTGGCCGAGGATGTTCAAGCCGCCTGCAAGGGAGCCGTAGAGTATGACGACGACGAGGCTGAGGCGACCTTCGGGGACGATGACGAAGAGGGATACGGCGCATCCGGAGATGGCGAGGGTGATGAGGGCGAGGCGGCGTGGCGAGAAGATGTCGGAGAGCCATCCCCAGAAGGGGTTGCCGAGTGAGCCGAGCAGGGAGCTGAGGCTGAGCGCGCCCGCGGCGATTGCGGGGGATATGCCGACGTCGCGGAGGTATGGGACTATCTGGAAGTTGATGGTGCCGGACATAAGGATGACGAGGGCTTCGGCGGCGATGATGAGCCAGAATGCGGATGTGCGGGCTGCCTGGCCGGCGGTCCAGTCGGAATTTTCGGATGCCGGAGATTGAGCAGGCCGGTCGTTGCCGCTGTCCGATGGCGAGGGGTCGGATGTGGGGGCGCTGCGTTTGCGCGATGCGGCTGCGCCGTCGGCCTGCAAGCCTATGTCGGCGGGGCTGCGGCGCATAACGAGGAACAGGGGGATGACTATCAGCAGGGATATTATGCCCTGTACTTGAAACGCGGTGCGCCAACTGGCTGCAAGAGCAATGAGCGAGAATATCTGAATGTTGATTGCGCCGCCGAAGGGACGCGCCATAGCGGATATGCCGAGCGCGAGGTTGCGGCGGCGGTTGAAGAAGTTCACGGCTGCGGTGCGGGGTACGACTCCGACGAGCATGGGGCTTGCGATGGTGCGGGCGACGATGTAGGCGGCGTAGAAGTGCCAGACTGCCTGCATGCCGGCGATTGCGAAGAAGCACAGTCCCGCGATGAAGGCTGCGATGGGCATGAGGCCGCGGGGGCCGTAGCGGTCTGCGAGCGTGCCGACGAAGGGCGTGATGAGGCCGGATGCCCATGTGCCGGCGGTTACGGCGTAGGCGATGGTGCTGCGGTCCCATCCCATGTCTTCGAAGATGAAGTTCTGCACGCCGCCGAGGACGAGTTGCGTCGAGCCGGTGGCGGCGTAGGTGCCGACTGCGGACATGGCGAGGATGAGCCAGCCGTAGTAGAAGGGTGTGCGCGGTCGCCAGTCGGCGATGGTCTTGATGAGGGTCAATGTGCGGGAGGGATGGTGGTCATGGGGTGTGGGGGGATTGGAGATATTCTTCAAGATGCCGGATCAGAGGTGGCAACTCATTCACCGCTCTCCAGACAGGCGGCTCGCTGATTCGAAAGTAAATGTGGGCAATTATGATTCTCATGCCCACCATGTCGCTCCACGCAACAGAGGGGAAAAGCGATTTAATTTCGCGAGGAAGTCGATTCGCGGCATCTCCGATTACCGCAAGATTATGAAGCACAGCATCGAAGGTTCGTCTGTCCGCAACGAATTCTACATAGGTCATCCCTTGTGTATAGCGCAGGATTCGTTGAGCTGCATCGAGTATGTCTTGAAGGCGCTGCTGCCACGATCTACGGGGCATAGACAACATCCTGCAAGTAGTCTTGAGACTGTTGATAGCGCGGGTCTCCGTCCACCCCTATCGTGTCCAAGAAGACATCGCATCCGAAGATGTCCGTAATATACATCTGCAAGCCGCCGAGATCGAATAGAGAAGGCTCAGCGTCATGTGTGTATTCGACGGCTACGCCTATCTGGGGGTGGTAGCCGCAGCAGTTTCCGCACTCGCATTTGCAGTTCGCCGAGTTGTTTTCTTCGTAGGGGAAGACGCCGATTTTCTCGACGCCGTACTTGTCGGAGAGGGACTGGCGGTGTTCGGAGAGGATTTGCAGGGCTTTGTCTTGCTGCATGGGTGCGCGCTCCTTGCTGATTGCCTGTCTTATTATAGGCTAATCGTCTGGAGGTCGTCGGTGAAGAGGATGCCGCCGTCGTAGATTTCACGGACATCGCCGATGCCCTTTTCCATGGGGCCGTGCTGGGAGAGGTGGGGGCCGATGTGGACGAGGGCGAGGCGCTTCACGCCTGCTGCCTGCGCCATTCGTGCCGCGCCGAGAGTGCCGCACTGACCGGGGGCTTCTCCGTCGGCGTCCATGATCTCCTGGTCGTCCCAGCACATGCAGAGCATGAGGTCGGCGTCCTTCGCAAGCTCGGTAACGGAGTCGCAGGGCTGGGTGTCGCCGGTGAAGACTACACTGCCTGCGGGGGTGTCGAAGCGGTAGGCGAGTGAGTCCAGGAAGGGCTGGACATGCTCGGCGGGGGCTGCCGTAACCTGCCAGTCGCTGCCGGAGAAGACGGGACCGGGGCCGACATCAGTTGCGTGCACATGCGGGGGCTTGCGCGGGAGGTCGCCGCCGCGATTCCGGTGGATGCGCTGGCTGAGGGGATGGCCGACGCGCGCCTTCCAGTCGTGGGCGAAGACGCCTTCGTTCTCGTCGAGGATGCCGTGCGTGATGCGCTCTGTGAGCGTGGGGCCGAAGACTTGTAGGGTGTTCTCCTTGCCGGTGCTCTGGTCCCAGCGGCATAGGAGGAAGCAGGGGTAGTCGATGTCGTGGTCGAAGTGGTGGTGGGTGAAGAAGAGGTAGTCGATGTCGGTGGGCCAGAGGCCAGCCTTGACGAGCTTGTGCGTGGCGGCGGGGCCGCAGTCCACCATCATCTGCTCGTCGCCGATTTCGAGAGCGAACGCGGAGCCGAAGCGGGTTGGCGTGGGTGTGGGTGTGCCCGCGCCGAGGACGTGGATTGTGGTTGGCTTGGGGGTCATGGGTTTTGTCCTTTGGAGGTCTTTCTTGCGCTGTTGTGTATAGGGATATTGGGGGAGTTTAGCATATTGGGGGTTGTCGGAGTTTTGCCGCGCAAGAAGTCAGCCCCTGAACTGAAAGTGGAGGAAAAGGACATCATGTATGGGCTACAGGTAAGCTCGCTGGTTAACTTGCGATATAATTTTCTTGAAAAGACCAAACTTTGTTTGCCCGAATCATAGAATTCTGGAAGTGGGGACAGCACTTATGGGAATCCGACAAAGCGCGAATCAGGATAAGGTCATCTTGGCCCTCAAGCGTTGCGTAGTCGAAACTTTCAGCGATTCCAACTGGCTAGAGCTTGGATATCTTACGAACAGTCGTGAGGTGATAGAGGGGCATCCGCGCCTGCTTCAAAGTTTCTATTGGAACGACGAAGATTACGATGGAAACGTTCTTCAAGTAATTCCCAAAATCGTTGATGATGACCATGAACGGCTTCGAATTGTAGAAGACTTTGTAGGCCTCGAAGATTGGCTACAAAAGTCAGACCCGCAACTACATGCAGAGATATACAGTACAGGCGAAGTATTCGCTCTGAGCGACATCGAGGAATCCGCCATTCAGACTGATATTGCTGAATTCAACAGGCATGTCGAGCGGATACGGAATGGTATGCAGAATGACCCAGAGCAGGCACTTGGGTCGGCCAAGGAATTGCTTGAAAGCGTCCTGAAGTCGATTGTCGGATTAGAAGGCGAGTCGGCTGGCAGTAAAGATATACACGCTCTCCTGAGAAACGCACTGCGGAAATTGGATCTTGACGTCCAGAAGACAAATAGGGATGGTGGAGAAACGATCAAGCGGACACTGAACAACTTAGTCCAGATAGTCGTGGGCGTGGGAGGTAACCTGAAAGAGTGTGTAAATGGGTCAGACGGTGTAACCTTTCTCCGAACAAAACGGGCTTGAGAACCCAAAGGAGGAGGCACACCGTCCATGAGTAAGAGAACCACTGAAAGCATGGGAAAGTCAAGTCCCGAATGGGACGAACTGGAGGACTGGCTGAGAGGGAGCATGCAGAATCTTATCCAGCAGGTGCTCGAAGAGGAGGTGACGGAGTTTTTCGGCAGGGCGAAGTCAGCGCGCCGGTCTGAGGCGGACAGCGATAGCGGTTACCGGAACGGACACGGCAGGCCGAGGAAGTTGACGTTGAGTGGTGGGACGGTAGAGTTGAGGAGGCCGCGAGTGCGCAACACCGACGAGAGGTTCGAGAGCAGGCTACTGCCGCTGTTCGCCAAAAGGACCGCCAAGGTATCTGAACTGATACCGCAGCTGTACCTTCACGGGCTGTCTGAGGGAGACTTTGACCTGGCGCTGCGTGGGCTGTTGGGAGAAGATGCGCCGTTGTCGGCAGCGACGGTGGCGCGACTGAAGGAGAGGTGGAACGGTGAGCTTGCGGAGTGGCGCAGTCGTCGCCTCGATGAGCACGAGGTCGTCTACGTGTGGGTGGATGGAGTGTACGTGAAGGCCGGTCTTGAGCGCGAGAAGGCGGCGATACTGGTTGTGATCGGGGCCTTGAGCGACGGAACCGAGACGGTATTGAGCGTCGTACCGGGCTACAGGGAATCGACGCAGAGCTGGTCGGAAGCGCTCAGGGATCTGAGGGATCGCGGGATGAACTGTCCTAAACTGGTGGTAGGCGACGGTCACCTGGGCATCTGGGGAGCGTTGCGCAACGTGTATCCGGACGCCAGGGAGCAGAGGTGCTGGAACCACAAGATCATAAACGTTCTGGACAAGCTTCCGAAGAGGCAGCACGAACAGGCCAAGCTGATGTTGCGGGGCATCCCATACGCCGGGAGTCGTGCGGAGTCGGAGCGTCTGAGGTCGCTGTTTTGCGGCTGGTGTCGTGAGCGCTCCTACGACGGGGCCGCTGAGAGTCTGGAGCGTGACTGGGATCGAATGGTGACGTTCTATGACTTTCCGGCTGAGCACTGGAAGCACGTCAGGACGACGAATGTTGTGGAGTCGCCCTTTGCGGCTCTGAGACTGCGCACCGATGCGGCGAAGCGGTTTAAGAGGGTGGACAGGGCGATAGCTGTGATCTGGAAGATGCTGCTGGTGGCGGAGAGCAGGTTCCAGAGGCTGAAGGCGCCGGAACTGATGAGGGACGTCTACCTGGGTGCCGTCTACAAGAACGGAATCGTCGTTGAACCGACACCAGAGAAGGTTGCCGCCTGATCACGTTTACACACATATTGACGTGACCTCGGGCGTGGCTGAGGTGCGGAACAGGGCACGGAAGATACAAGTCCAAGGAATTGGAGATTGCACACGTCAAGCTAATGGTTAACGCGGCTACTACTGTCGCTCTCTTCTTGATAGAGTTATCAACTGAGCAACAGAGGAGGGCAGATCTCGATGAGCTACCTTGGTAAAGGCGTCAATCCCGCTTACGCTTTGGACTGCATTGCGGTCGCTTTCTTTAGACCTATCCATTCCATATCGAGCGACGCTAGAACCATCTCCCTATGACTATCGAGGCTGTTACGGCGCGCCGGCTCAACTAAAGAGTGCCCGGTTGGGTTTGACAGGCTTGCGGACCATGGCCTGACGATCTGAAGGCGGTGAGGAACCTGAATTCGTAGTGGTGTGGACATGCAGGTATTTGAGATTCCTCACTTCGCTTCGTTCGGAATGACAAGGAGGTGGCTTGTCGGATTCTGGAGTGAGCATTATTCCTTTCACCCCCATCCTAGCCTTCCTCCATCAAGGGTGAAGGGATTCTTCGTAGATGGCGATAAGCTTGCAAAAGGGTATTGACTGACTTTACATACAGCCATGTGATAACATTTCTTGGTGCAATTCGCAGTATCACTGCGCTCGAATATGTGCGTATTCCTGCGGAGGCAGGGATGACGAAAGAGGGTTCATAGAAAGTATAGGGGAATAATGAACACTACGGAATTTCTGATGATTTCAACGGCTATCGTGCCTGACAGGCTGGCGATGATTTTCGAGGACAGCCGCATCAGCTACGAGGAGCTACAGGCACGGGTGAACCGGCTTGCGAATGCGCTGGCAGATATGGGCGTGGGCGCGGGTGACCGCGTGGCTATGCTACAGGTGAACTGCAACCAGTACATCGAGGCGTATTTCGCTACGGCGAAGCTGGATGCGGTGTTCGTGCCTATCAACTTCCGCACTCGTGTGGATGAGTTGACGCACATGCTGAAGGATGCAGGGCCGAAGGCGATATTCGCGGGCGGGCGGTATCTGAGCCTTGTTCAGGAGTGTGCTAAGAGCGTTGATGTGCTTCAGAACTTCATTGCGCTAGAGGGTGAGGCAGAGGGCTGGCATTCATACGATGCGCTACTTGAGAACGCAGATGACTTCGAGCGATTCCCAGAGGGCGATGGCGACGACCTGACGATGATCCTGTTCACATCGGGGACGACGAGCTTCCCGAAGGGCGTGATGCTGACGCATGACAGCTTTTCGTCATACATCCTGAGCACAGTTACACCTGCGGACCCGGACGAAGAGGACACGAACATACTGACCGTGCCGCTTTATCACATCGCGGGGGTGCAGTCGGTGATGGCGGCGATTTTCGGCGGTCGGACGCTGTTGATACAGCGGCAATTCGAGGCGAAGCAGTGGATGGAGCTTGTTGAGCAAGAGCAAGCCACTCGCGCGATGATGGTTCCGACGATGCTGAAGATGCTGATGGACCATCCGGAATTTCATCAGCACAACCTGACCAGCCTGCAGGTCATCACATACGGCGCTGCGCCGATGCCTCTGCCTGTGATACGGCAGGCTATTCAGGAGTTCCCGGGCAGTTACTTTATCAACGCATTCGGGCAGACGGAGACTGCTGCGACGATTACGATGCTGCCGCCTGAAGACCATGTTCTGGAGGGGGACGAAGAGGAGATCGAGCGCAAGCTGAAGCACCTTGGCTCGATAGGCAAGCCGCTGGAAGATGTCGAGGTACGGATATTCAACGAGGACGGCGAGCACGCGGCGCTGGGCGAGACGGGCGAGATTGCGGCACGCGGCGCACGGCTGATGAAGGGCTACTGGAACCAGGAAGAGGCGACGACGGAGACGATTCGCGACGGATGGCTGTTCACCGGCGACCTGGGATATCAGGATGAGGACGGGTATATCTATCTTGCGGGTCGTGCGCGGGACTTCATCAAGCGGGGCGGCGAGATGGTGTCGCCGGAAGAGGTGGAGCACGTGCTGCAATCGCACGAGGCGATTGAGGAAGCGGCGATTATCGGTGTGCCGGACCTGGACTGGGGTGAGCGTGTGCGCGCGATTGTTGTGCTGAAGGATGGCGGTGAAGCGAGCGAAGAGGCCATCTCGGAATACTGTCGGCAGCGACTGGCGAGCTTTAAGAAGCCGGAGTCGGTGGTGTTCTGCAAAGAGTTGCCGCGCAATCCGATGGGGAAGGTGCTGAAGCGGCTGCTGAAGGAAGAGTATAGCTATCCGGTGGTTGTGGGGTAGGGTCGAAGTTCAATATGGTAGGCAGGAAGGGGATTTTAAGGGATGGGTGTGTTCAGAGTTCCAATAGAGATAGGGGATCTTGCAAGTAGCCAGTTTGAGAGAATCGAAGCGCTGGTGGATACTGGCGCGTCTTACTCCATACTACCTGCTTCTGTACTCCGTGGCTTGGGGATTGTCCCTTACAGGACGCTTCCATTAACACTGGCTGACGGCAGCGTTAGAGAATATGAGCTGGGACAGGCTATGGTCAGGGTAGACGGCGTCTCCGCTCCGACGATTGTCGTATTTGGTGAAGAGAACATGCGCGTCCCGCTCTTAGGGGCACATGCCCTAGAGGGACTCGCACTCAAGGTCAATCCACTCGATGGACGGCTTGAGACTATAGTCGGCTATCGGTAACCGTAGACTCGAATTTGATTTGACAAGTAGTCATTATATTACTGCTGATTCAGACCGTCGCGCCGAGGTGTCTAAGCCTCTATTACATCGAAGCCGGTATAGGGGCGGAGGACTTCGGGGATGACGACTGAGCCGTCGGCTTGCTGGTAGTTCTCCATGATGGCGATGATGACGCGGGGGAGGGCTAGGCCGGAGCCGTTGAGGGTGTGCACGAAGCGGGGCCTTGCGCCATTCTCCGGGCGGTAGCGAATGGAGGCGCGGCGTGCCTGAAAGTCTGTGCATGTGGAGCAGGAGCTGACTTCGAGCCACTCGTCGCAGCCGGGTGCCCACATCTCGATGTCGTAGGTCCTGGCGGACTGGAAGCCGATGTCGCCGGCGCAGAGTTCCAGCAGGCGGTAGCGTATGCCGAGCCGAGCGCATATCGTCTCTGCTTCGCTGAGCAGGCTTTGGAGCGCGTCGGCGGAGTCCTGTGGCTCGACGAAGCGGTACATCTCGACCTTCTCGAACTGGTGGACACGCTTGATGCCGCGCGTGTCGCGTCCTGCTGCTGCCTTCTCACGGCGGAAGCAAGGCGTGTGGGCGACATATTTCAGAGGCAGTGTGTCCGGCTGCAATATCTCGTCGCGGTGCATGTTGGTTATCGCCATCTCAGCGGTGGGCAGCAGCCATAGGTCGTCCTCGTCGTCGCGATACATGGTGTCGGCGAACTTGGGCAGGTTGCTGTTGGCGGTCGCGGACTCGGTGGTTGCGATGTTGGGCAGGTAGAGCTCCTCGTAGCCGTGCTCGCCGGTGTGTGTGTCGAGCATCCAGTCTATGAGAGCGCGCTGGAGGCGGGCGCCCTTGCCCTTGAGGACGAAGAAGCGGGAGCCTGCGATTTTCGCGCCGCGTTGAAAGTCTATGATGCCGAGATTTTCGCCGAGTTCCCAGTGGGGCAGCGGCTCGAAGTCGAAGTGCGGGGCTTCGCCCTTGATGTACTTGATCACGTTGGCGCTTTCATCTGCGCCGGGCGGCACGTCGTCGAGAGGGATGTTGGGGATGCTGAGGAGTAGGGCGTTGATCTCGGATTCGAGGGCGCGGATGGTCTCTTCGAGGGTCCTGATGCGTGCGCTGACCTGCCGCATCTCGTCTATCAGCTCCTGCGGGCGCTCGCGCGTCTGCCCAATCTGGCGGCTGACCTCGTTGCGGCGGGCGCGCAGTTCGTCGGCTTCGACGATTGCTGTGCGGCGGTCTGCGTCTAGCTCGGCGATGCGGTCGAGGGGCGCGTCTTCGTTGCGGCGGCGCATTGCATCGCGCACTTCGTCAGGCCTGTTTCGTATGAGTTGAATGTTAATCAATGGACACCTCGGAGATTTTTTATCCGTATGTAAGTATATCAGTTGGTCAATGTGGCAGTAATGAGTTTTCGGTGGTCGAGAATTTGCAGAAGAGCCTATCTGCCTACCTGCCTATGCTAGAATATCCGCAACCTTAATCCTGAACACGCCGCACCGGAGGCTTGACGATGACGACTGCCAGAACCAATGCTCCGCAGTCAGCCAATGCGACAGCGGACGCGGTAGAAACCCCCTGGTACGACCTGATAGACGACCCGGAGCCGCCGGAAGACGGAATGCAGCAAGACGACACGATACACGATGTTATGTCCATACTTAAGGCACGATATGAGAATGACCCCAGCACACTGATGTCCGGGCAGACGAATGTCATTTACAACTCGGAGGTGCCCGGCTCGTATGTGGCGCCGGACGGGTTTGTCGTGTTCGGGCTGGAAACAGACTCCAGAATTATAAAGTTGGAACGCCGCAGCTACCGCATAGACGAGTGGGGACCGCCGCCGGCGTTTGTACTGGAAGTGGCGTCGGAAAGCACCGCGCCGAGAGACCTTGGCGAGAAGCGCGAGATATATGCGGAGATGGGTGCTCAGGAATACTGGCGACTGGACAGAAGGGGCGAATACTACGGCGAGCCGCTTGTTGGCGAGCGACTGGTGGATGGGGAATATGTGCGGTTCGAGCTACACACTGAAGCCAACGGGGATATATGGTCGCGCAGCGAGGTTCTTGGTGTGGACTTCTACTATCGCACAGAGGACGAGAACTACGGCGAATTCTTTCTGCGAGACAGCGTTACGGGTGAATGGCTGAACACGCTGGGTCCTGAGCGCGCTCTGCGGCAGGAGGCTGAGGCGAGAGCGGAAGAGGCTGAGGCAAGGACACGGGAACTTCAGGCGGAGTTGGAGCGAGTGCGGCAGAGTGAAGGATATCGCCCATGAGCGAAAAGGTTGTGGAGATTACGGACTATGCGGATGAGCTTATCAGCGTTCCGCGCGCGCGGGTGATGTTGGAGCTGACGCAGGTGGAAGAGGGGGTTACGCTGACGCATGAGGGCAAACTGCTGGTGAGTTGCCGGCTGACGAGCGAGGGGATGGCGGCGAGTGGGTTCATGGCTAAGGCGCTGGGCGTGAATATACCGGCGCTTGGGGAGATGGTGGAGGCGCGGGTTACGACAGCGGTGCTGTTTCGGGCGTTGAGTATCGCAGGGCTGGACTATGCGAACGAGGCGTCGTTCGTGCTGCTGGAGCGGATGCTGGAGGAGGCGGAGATGCAGAGGGGTGGGGGCGGAGGGGTAGGGTGATGGCGCAATGGACATTCAAATGTTGCGTTATTATGTTGCGAACCTCCTAACCATGAATTAGAATAGTCTTCTGGCATAAGTATCCCCTCAGATGATTTTGTTGTGGTAATTACCTAAATTGCGACTCTCTTTTGGAAAGATTCCGAGGTGACAATGGTTAATTTTGATCAACTGATTACTCAACAAAGCCAGCCGACAGTGGTGGAGCCAAGGCAACTTTTCCAGACTCTCCAAAGAAACCGGGATTTCGAGTATCTGCGCGATGTCCAAGGAGATGTGTTGGGCGAGTGGTATAAGCGCAGAAATGAGCAAGATCTCGTCATCAAGATGAACACAGGCTCCGGGAAAACACTTGTTGGCCTTCTGTTGCTTTGGTCACGACTTAAGGAGGGCAAAGGCCCCGCTCTTTATCTCTGTCCAAACAACCATTTGGCGTCGCAGGTACGCAGCGAAGCCAATGCCTTAGAACCTGTCTACGATCTCTGGAATATAATAGGTTGAGACTATTATCAGGAGGGTAATCATGTCTCATTCTTATCCCAGCGACATCAGCCAAGAGCAATTTGCCCGGATTCTCCCCTTGTTGGAGTCGGCCCGCCGCAGGACCAAGCCCCGCACCGTGGACTTGTATGATGTTTTCTGCGGGGTATTGTATCTTCTTAAAAGCGGATGCCAGTGGCGAATGCTGCCCGCAGACTTCCCCAATTGGCGCACTTGCTACAAGTATTTCCGGCAGTGGAGCGAGCGACCCGAGGCGGCTAATGAGTCCATTCTGGAGCAAGTCTTAAAAAAAATCAGTTGGCGAGGCCCGACAAAGCAATGGACGGACAGAGCGGACGACCTTCTGCATCGTGGACTCTCAGAGCGTTAAGAACACTGACAGCGCCGAGAACAAGGGCTATGACGCCGGCAAGAAGGTCTCGGGAATCAAGCGACACATCGCAGTGGACACCCAGGGGTTGCCGCATGCAATTCACGTGACCACCGCCAATGTCACCGACCGTGCCGGGGCTTTGGCGATGTTCGACCAACGAGGAGCCGACCTCAGGCAGGTGCAAAAGGTACTTGTCGATGGGGGTTATACAGGGAAGCCCTTTGCCACTGCGGTGCAAAGTCTGTTAGGAGCCTCGGTGGAAGTGGTGAAGCGCAACGAACTTCACACCTTCGTGGTTCTTCCGAAGCGATGGGTGGTAGAGCGGTCTTTTGCCTGGCTGCAAAAGTGCCGCCGGCTCTGGAAGAACTGCGAAAGAAAGCTCAATACCAGTCTGCAAATGGTGGTGCTTGCCTTCACAGCGCTAATTCTAAGAAGATCGTGAACAGGCTCTTAGGCATAGGCCATGTCGATTTTTCAGATGGCAATCTATTTCCGCCTGAGTTCATTGATGGTACAAGCATCCTAATAACAGTAGTTCACAGGCTATTCAACGGACTATCGTTATTTCGAGTTGCGGATCGCCCAGACCCCGTGAAGGTTGGCTCGATTCTTATAGACGACGCTCATTCATGCATCAATATCGCTAGACAGCAATTCACCGCCAGCCTTTCTAGGAAGTCAGAGGTCGGACAACAGATATGGAGCTATTTTGACTCGGCATTGAGGCAACAATCCATAGGTTTACACGCAGACATAAGCCAAGGTCGTGGTAACGGATTCCTGCAGGTCCCATTTTGGTCGTGGCAACAGCGCTTGGGCGATGTCGCGCAGCTACTAAGTTCCAATAGCCATTTGGATGAGTTGAAGTTCGTCTGGCCGTTCCTACGAATAGGGGACGTACTTGCAAACGCAACAGCCACCGTATCGGGTGACAAGATTGAAATTACCCCAAGAATTCTTCCAATCGAATTGGTGCCCAGTTTTGATAAGGCTGCGCATCGAGTGTACATGTCTGCAACTTTAGTTGACGACGCAGCTCTAAGAAAGCACTTTGCGGCGAATCAGGAATCAGTCCGGGAGCCGATCCGTCCCAAAGTGGGCGGAGACATAGGAGAAAGGTTGATTATTGTCCCTTCGCTAGTCGACCGAAGGATCGAAGAAACAGCAACGATTGATCTGGTGAAGGACATACGATCCGCTCATGGGGTAAATGTCGTTGTATTGGCACCGTCGTGGCAGGAAGGTACTAAATGGGAAGGCAACGACACAATAGGTGGGAGAAATGCCGATATAACAGAGACGATAGAGCAACTGACGCCTTCGAATTCAAAACTTGCGGTTATTGCCAACCGATATGACGGCATAGACCTCCCCGACGAAGCCTGTCGCGTTCTAGTACTTGATCATGTTCCTAGAGAACACGTGCTAGCCAACCTCGTCGAAGTCTCAGCCAGACAGAATTCTCCTATACTAAAGAGGCAAGTTGCCCAGAGTATCGAACAGGGCATGGGTAGAGGAGTTCGGTCGCGTTCGGACTACTGTATAGTCATACTCTCCGGTAAGGAACTGGTGGCGTTTATGACGGACGTTGGAAATCAAACCTTCTTCTCGGATGAAACCAAGCGGCAGATCGAAATAGGGAAGGAGGTGACGGCATTCCTGAAGAAGAATATTTCCGCAGACGGCGTCAAAAATTCATACCAGGCTATCCTAAACCTTGTTCAGCAATGTCTGGAACGTGACCAAGGCTGGCTAGAATACTACGGACAGAGGCTGCAGAACATAGATAGCACACCGGCGACGGAAACGTCGAACTTGGATTTGGCGACTGTTGAGCTTCAGGCTTGGCGGCATGCGTCACGGGGACGATATGACCTTGCTGCAGATGAGATTGGACAGATATTCGAACGAGAGACAGCGCTATCCGATGAGGATAATGGCTGGTATCTACAGATGCAGGCTCAGTATCTTCATCAAGTCGATAGGGAATCCGCACTTGAAAAGCAACTCAAGGCTCATGACTTCAACCGTAGACTTCTCAAGCCACCTTCAGGCATCACATATCGAAAGATGCACAGAAAATTACAGGGCAGGCTTTTAGGGTGTTGGAATGGATAAAGCAATCAAATGACCCTAATGCGCTGGTAATGCGAGCCAATCTGGTGCTTGATAATCTCGTATTCGGTATTGACAATGAGTCTTTTGAACAAGCATTGGACGAATTGGCCACCATTGTTGGATTTGAGTCTCATCGTCCTGATGAAGAGAGTGGAACCGGTCCAGATGTACTCTGGCGTCTAGAAAACGGGCATTACCTGGTCATTGAAGCTAAGAATCAGGTGCATTTAACACGGAAAAGCATTTTCAAAACCGAAGCGGCACAACTCGGCCAACACATCACGTGGTTCAAACATCATTACGATGATGCTACTTATACACCAGTGTTGATACATCCGTCAGCAGCGTTGGATAAGGATGCATATCTAGAAACAGATTCTTAGAACCTGTCTACGATCTCTGGAATATAATAGGTTGAGACTATTATCAGGAGGGTAATCATGTCTCATTCTTATCCCAGCGACATCAGCCAAGAGCAATTTGCCCGGATTCTCCCCTTGTTGGAGTCGGCCCGCCGCAGGACCAAGCCCCGCACCGTGGACTTGTATGATGTTTTCTGCGGGGTATTGTATCTTCTTAAAAGCGGATGCCAGTGGCGAATGCTGCCCGCAGACTTCCCCAATTGGCGCACTTGCTACAAGTATTTCCGGCAGTGGAGCGAGCGACCCGAGGCGGCTAATGAGTCCATTCTGGAGCAAGTCTTAAAAAAAATCAGTTGGCGAGGCCCGACAAAGCAATGGACGGACAGAGCGGACGACCTTCTGCATCGTGGACTCTCAGAGCGTTAAGAACACTGACAGCGCCGAGAACAAGGGCTATGACGCCGGCAAGAAGGTCTCGGGAATCAAGCGACACATCGCAGTGGACACCCAGGGGTTGCCGCATGCAATTCACGTGACCACCGCCAATGTCACCGACCGTGCCGGGGCTTTGGCGATGTTCGACCAACGAGGAGCCGACCTCAGGCAGGTGCAAAAGGTACTTGTCGATGGGGGTTATACAGGGAAGCCCTTTGCCACTGCGGTGCAAAGTCTGTTAGGAGCCTCGGTGGAAGTGGTGAAGCGCAACGAACTTCACACCTTCGTGGTTCTTCCGAAGCGATGGGTGGTAGAGCGGTCTTTTGCCTGGCTGCAAAAGTGCCGCCGGCTCTGGAAGAACTGCGAAAGAAAGCTCAATACCAGTCTGCAAATGGTGGTGCTTGCCTTCACAGCGCTAATTCTAAGAAGATCGTGAACAGGCTCTAAGATAGTTCAGAATTCTGAACTCCAGAAAATTGTCAACGCTGTCAAGGCTTTTGTTGTGGCATTGGCAACGAAGCCTACCGATCAATGGACGGCGGCGGGAATTGCAAATGAGCTACAGGCATACCGGCTACGTTCGAGTGACTTCTTAGATCTATATCTCGTAAAGAAAGCACGTCAAGTTAGCCGATGAACCCTAATTCACGCCCTTGCCACCGACGAAATACCATGAAATTGGCGAAATAGTCCGCTCGCTAATGGGATTTCTAACTATTGGAGTAGGTCCAAAATGTTGTGCATTGTGCGGGTGTTCGGCTTATAATATGTGCTTGATGAATTACTGTTTAGGAGAGTTCTAAAATGCCTGAAGCCCTTGCCTTCTTTCGCGGACAAGTCGTTCCTCTATCGGAGGCTAAGGTGAGCGTTACGACCCACGCCCTCCATTATGGCACGGCTGTTTTCGAGGGCATACGGGGCAACTGGAACGCGGACCACGAGAAGCTGTATGTGTTCCGAATGCGGGAGCACTATGAGCGACTCATTCAGGGCTGCCGCATCATGATGCTGGACATCCCCTACGATGTGGACGACCTGTGCGCGATTACGCTGGACCTGCTGCAACGCTGCGGATACAAGGAGGATCTGTACATCCGGCCTCTTGCGTACAAGAGCGAGGAGCGGGTGGCGAACCTGAAGCTGCAAGACCTTGGGAGCGACTTTACTCTGATTGTTGTGCCGTTCGGGGCGTATATCGAGGTGGAGGGAGCGATACGCTGCTGTACATCGTCGTGGAGGCGCGTGGATGACACGATCATTCCGCCGCGCGTGAAGATTTCGGGTCACTATGTGAACAGCATCCTCGCCAAGACGGAGGCGACGCTAGCCGGGTTCGATGAGGCGATTATGCTGACGCAGGATGGCAATGTGTCAGAGGGAAGCGGCGAGAACCTGTTCCTCGTGTCCAACGGGGTTCTCTATACGCCGCTGGTTGGGGACAACAACCTGACGGGCATTACGCGGGACTCGGCTATTCGCATCGCCACGGATGAACTGGGGCTGAACATCGTGGAGCGGCAGATTCGGCGCAGCGAGCTTTACCTTGCAGACGAGATATTCCTGACGGGGACGGCGGCGCATGTTACGCCGGTGGGCGAACTGGATGTGCGACCAATCGGCGAGGGCGGCGTGGGTCCCATCACGCAGAAGATTAACGAGATGTACTTGGACATCATCGCGGGCAACAATCCGAAGTACAAGGATTGGTGCGCTGCGGTTCCGATGGAGTAGTCCCGACTGCCGTTGATGTTCACATTCGCAGCCGATTACTTCATCATGGTGTTCGTCGCGAGCCTGGGCGTGATGCAGGCGGCGGCGTCTATTGGTAGGCTGCGCGGGCTGCTGGTTTTCAAGAACCCTCTTGTTGCGCGTCCGCTTGGGATTGCCATCGCCACCGCAGCCATCGCCTGGTTCTTCATGGTGGCTGAGCGCAACATCAACGACTACGAGGGTGGGCTGGACTCCAACGAGCAGGGGCTGTTGTTCTTTCTCGCTGTCGCCGCGAGCGGTGTATTTACCTTCATTTTGACATCGCCGCTCAACGCGCGGATGCGCCGGAGGATGGGTAATGGGGAGCGTGCGCCAGACGCTGGGCTTGGCGCGCTGCGGTGGAGCAGCTGGTGGCAGGCTCTGGCGCACAACTATCGTTACTGGTTCAGCGAGGCGAGATGCTGGCGGACGCAGATAAAGCGCTATTTCTCTGGATAAACGCCCTAGTCGGACACGCGCCAGTCGTTGACGCCGCGATGGGTTGGGTCGCCAGCGACTACCTGGTGCCGGTGTGCATGGGTCTGACGCTGGTTGCACTGTGGTTCATCGGGCAAGATGCGCCGCAGCGGATGCGCTACCAGATTGGGATGTTCACCGCGCTCACGGCGATGGCGCTGTCGAGCCTCGTGGTGTTCATCTGCAATGCACTGTTCTTCAGGCCGCGCCCGTTCGATGGGCTGGAGGGTGTCAGGCTGCTGTTTTACCAGCCGACGGACTCGTCGTTTCCATCGAACAGCGCAGCCGTGGCGTTTGCCATAGCCGCGGGCGTGTGGTGCGTGAACCGGCGCATCGGGACGGCGCTGTTCATCGCGGCGGCGGTGTATGGCTTTTCGCGCGTGTATGTGGGCGTGCATTATCCGGCGGACATCGTTGGCGGCGCGGTAATCGCAATCGTGGTTACGGCGCTAACGCTGCGTCTGCGCGACCTGATGATGCCGGTGCTGGTGGCGGTCATCAAGGCGGCGCGTCTGCTGGCGATTGCGTGAAGTTTTTCTTCCTATTGCTTCTCTATCACGTATAACAGTCAGTGGAACAAATCGCCACTCTCGTTCGTTATTACATGCAGGGCGGCTCAATGATATCCGGATGAGAGCTGGTGGAGGGAGAGCGTACATGTCGAGAGCACGAGTGATATGCACAGGGATGATCCTGGCGCTTCTGCCGTTGTTGATATTCGGCTGCCAACTTGGGTCTGGAGCGCAGCCTGCTCCCGCTCCTCTCCCGCCAGTTGCACCTCTTCCTCCAACAACTCCTATTCTAGAGGAAAGAAGAATGCCGGCGGGCGTGAAAATGGCGCACAACACGAAAGCACTCGATGGGGATCTATATGTGTGGTACATACCCTGCGGAAATCAGCCAGCCACATGGATAGCGTCGATCATATTGTCGGATCTGCGTTCCGGGTCAGTCGTCTACCTGAACCAAGACGGCACTCTCAAAACAAGTCCTGAACCTGCCTACGTGACTGAGGAAGGTCGCGATCTACTCGAAGCCGCTCTGAAGGATAGTTCCGTGATGGAGCAGGTCGTCGCCCGCCCAAGTTGCCTCGACCAAGTGTATGAACCAACGATCCAGCAGCAATATGGTTGGCCCGACGCATACGCAGAGGACATTGGCAACCCACCAATTCCCAGGGTGGCGATGGGAACTTGGCCGAAATTTACGGAATCCCCGCCTCGGTATGGCTATCCTGGGTGGAGAGGCGCGTATTGCTGGCCGGTAAGTGGGGCCAGCCGCAAGTGTGACGACACTGCGACCTGGGAGGGGTTTGCTGCGGCGAGCGCATTGGAGCCGGGTCGCTTTTATGTCGCCGTCCTGGGTGATGACGCCAATCCGGGCATGATCAGTCGTGTACGGGTGTTCCCGGCACAGGAGAAATGGTCGATACTGAAGTTGGGGCGGGTGCTGCATCTAGGGGCAGAAGTCCACAGAGTCGTGGCAACAAAAGGAGAGACACTCGATAACTTCGTACTGCCGGTGCTCCCTGGGGGCGATTATCTGCTCATCGCCAGTTACGAGTCGGCGCTGGGAGAGGTTGAGTATGGCTTCAAGGTGGCGTTCGGGAAGTGAAGGGTGTGGGGGTAGAACTTGGGTGGTCTGAAAAAGGGGATAATGGGTTTCTCCGTATTAGGTTGTGTTGACATTTTGAGGTTATCTTTCATTACTTCTGTTATTTCGAGTGAAGCGAGAAATCTAAAATCGGAGAATGGCGTATGTACAACGAATTTAGATTCTTCACTCCGCTGCGCTGCGTTCAGAATGACAGAATAAGCCTACTTTTCAAGTCTAAAACTCTGTGTGTATCAAATGTCAACACGCCCTAGTCACGGGGTTGGGAACGCACGATGCAGATTAACTCACATGGATGAATGGGATGGCTGGGATTGTCACACCCATCCCAGCCTTTCCACTGGATGGGGGAAGGTGTCTTTTGCCCTCACCCCAGCCCTCTCCCAGAGGGAGAGGGGGAGTAACGGAACTGCCGGTGTTATTAGCCTTCGATTAGCTGGACTTCTTCGCTGAGGCGGTTGAAGTCGTAGGCGTTTTCGCTGCTGGACACGAGGGAGAAGATGACGCTGATTATGGCGGATACGCCGAGCGCGGCGCCGAAGCTGTATAGGAAGCTGCCCGCGCCCGGGATGCCACTCCAGCCGGCGAAGTCGGGACCCGGGAAAAAGAGCGCGCCAACTATAAGCCCGATTATGCCACTCACAAACGCAGCCGTACCGCTGAAGTTGCGCGCGTATAGCCCGAACAGCATCGGGAATACCACGGCGGCGCACACAAGGTCGGCTATAAGGAACAGGTAGAGCACGCTGAAGCCTTGCGATGCGATGATAATGGGAATTACGATGAGCGCCGCCGTGACGATGCGCGAGTGCGTGAGCAAGGATGAACGCTTACCATAGCGCGAAATCTCAGTCGTTATCGCGCTCGTTATGCCGTTGAGCAGTGTGTCCATGCTGCTCATGACCAGCACCATAGCGAGGACTAGCACCGCTACGATCGCCCACATCGGCATAACGGATACGATGAAGGAGAACATGGCGACCGATGGGTCTTCCGCGAGTCCCTTGCTGACCGCCATGATGCCGAACAGGCCAGTCAGGAATATGACGGGCAGCACCACAATCCCCGCAATTAGGTAGCCGCGCCGAAGTGTGGGGATGTCACGCACCGTATAGATACGCTGCCACGAACCCTGATTGAACATCTCGGCGGCGAAGATGGCGATTATCAGCACCGCGCCGAACTCGATGCCGGGCATGTGCGTCAGAGACAGCAGTTCAGGGCTGCTTTCCAGCGTCTCGCCCAGCGTGCCGCCGCCGAAGGCGAATATGCCTGCTAGGATGACTACCACCAGCAGCGGGATGATGACATAGAACTGAATTCTGTCGGTGAAGAGCGATGCTCGCATGCCACCGTATGCGGTGTACGCCACGGTGAGCACACCGACGATGAGCGCCGTAACCACAAGGGGCGTCCCACCGATGAGATTGACCGCCTGTGCGATGCCGGTCAGCTCTGCAGTGAGGAACACCAGCATGTAGAAGATGACAACGGCGAGCGTGAGGTAGTACATCATAGGTCCGAAGCGATGCCAAGTATACTCGGTTATCGAGTGTCCGTGCGGCATAAGGCGTCGCATTCGCGCGCCGAGCAGGACGAACGCGACGAGCGGGAGGGCAGAGCCGATGCCGTATCCGATGAGGCCGGTGATTCCTGCCCAAGTGCCCGTTTCCGCGGGGCTGAACAGAATCCAGGCACCGAGAGCGCCGGCGACGAGTGTCGCGGTGGCAAGCCCGGTGCCTGCCGTGTTGCGCGACACGATGTAGTCCTCTACGGTTATGCGCTGACGTCCGACATACCAGACTCCAAGCGCGAGGAATATGCCTGCGGTCACAATGGTGATTACAACCGCTAGTAACCCGTTATCCATTTCATCCTCCTCAGTGCAAGTGTCATAGGGCGCATGAAGCGGCGCACAAAAAAGGCTACCCCAACATCTGGGGTAGCCTTTGCATTTTGTCGTGAGAGCCAACATCCCTACGCTGGAATTACCCAGATCAGGTTATTGGGGTCGCTCCGAATTGGTCGGAGCCTCTCAGCCTGGCAAACCAAGCTCCCCCCGTGCGCGTATTCGATTGTTACGGCTACATTAACACAACCCTAAGGTGCCGTCCAGCCCTCTATTTCAGGCTGAATTCTACGAGTCGGGCTCCGCTTGTGGCTGAGCCAGATTCGTGGAAACGGTGGCAGATCCTGTTTGACAGTACACACGCATCCTCGTAACATTCGGGTGGAATTAAAGGCATTGGCGGCAAAAAACAGGCAGGGAGGCGTGCGACTTATTATGGGTAATTCTGACATCTCACAGGTAAAGGCGCTAACATTCGATGTTTTCGGCACGGTGGTGAACTGGCGCGACAGCATCATACGCGAGGGCGTGAAGTTGGCGAAGGCGAAGGGGCTGGATGTGGACTGGCCCGTGTTTGCGGACAGGTGGCGCGGCGGCTACGGTCCGTCGATGGAGCGGGTTCGCACCGGCGATCTGCCGTGGACGAACATCGACACTCTGCATCGCATGATTCTGGACGAGTTGCTGGACGAGTTCGGGATTACGGGGCTGTCAGAGGATGAGAAGCAAGATTTCAACAAGGCGTGGCATAGGCTCGACCCGTGGCCGGACTCTGCGCCGGGACTGACGCGGCTGAAGAAGGGGTATGTCATCACCACGCTGTCGAACGGCAATGTTGCGCTGCTGACGAATATGGCGAAGTGGGGCGGGCTGCCGTGGGACTGCATCCTGTCGGCGGAGCTGTTCAAGCGGTACAAGCGCGACCCTAAGGTGTATCAGGGCGCGGCGAAGCTGCTGGGACTGCCGAACGATCAGGTGATGATGGTTGCGGCGCACAAGTTCGACCTGAAGTCGGCGCAGGAGGCGGGGCTGAGGACAGCATTCGTGCCGCGACCGGGGGAGCATGGACCGGATGTCGAGATTGATACGACGAACGAGGATTGGCTGGATGTGTACGCGACGGACTTCAATGACCTGGCGGTGAAGCTGGGGGTGTAGGGGGATTGACACAGGGAGCCCCATCAGGAATCGAATATGAAAGCCGTTGATACAGGGAACAAGGCAAGTGTAGCCGATTTGGAGCAATCCAATGGTTACTCTCCACAATATCCTGCGATGCCTTTGACGGACGCGAGCACCGTCAATCCTGACACGCCCCTGGAAGAACTCAACCTGAATTGGAGAGAACAGGACTTGCCGGAGCGAGTCAGGACGAAGCATGTGCATCGGCTTCATCCGTATCTTGGGAAGTTCATACCGCAGTTGGTGGAGATATTCCTGCGGAAATTCCAGCCTGAGACTGTGTGCGACCCGTTTTCGGGGTCGGGAACCACCCTTGTGGAGGCGGCGGCGCTGGGCATCAACGCAGTCGGCTGCGATATATCGGAATTCAACTCGCTGATTGCACGGGTCAAGACAGGAAGTTATGACCTAGATCTGCTTGAGAGGGAAATCAACGACATAGTTAGCAGAGCGATTTCCGAGCCACAACTTGTACTGCTGGAACGTAGTGCAACTTACAGTACAAACGAGTATCTGAACTCCTGGTTCGCGCCGCCGGCGCTTGAATCGTTGATGGCGTACCGGACGCTTATACCTGAATACACTCACCGCGATGTTTTGTGGCTGATTCTGTCGCGCTCCGCTCGATCCGCTAGGCTCACGACTCATTTTGACCTGGACTTCCCCAAGAAGCCGCAGACAGAGCCTTATCGATGCTACAAGCATGGGCGGACATGCAAGCCGACGGACGACGCGGCGAAGTTTCTGAAGCGATACAGCAATGACACGCTGAATAGGATCCGTGAATTCGCTTCCATTCGTCGTGAGGCGGATATATCCGTGGTGACTGGCGATAGCAGAACAATCGAGTTCTCTGAGCACGACTTGGTCATTACATCGCCGCCTTATGTCGGGCTGATAGATTATCACGAGCAGCACCGATACGCATACGAATTGCTCGGGTTGCCGTGGCGCGCAGAGTCGGAGATCGGGCGCGCCTCGAAAGGCAACTCGAAGAGAGCGCAGGCAGAATATGTGGAGGGTATCGCTGAGACCTTTAAGAATGTGCGGCGGAGTCTGTCCGTCGGCGGTCGGATGGTGGTCATCGTGAACGACAGGCGGGATCTGTATGACGAAATCCGTGAGAGGGTCGGGATGCGACTTGAGGCGCGTGTGGAGCGGCATGTGAACAGACGGACGGGTAGGCGCGCGGGCGCGTTCTTTGAGAGCGTTCTTGTCTGGAAGGACTGCTGACCGATGCAGCAAGGGACGAGAGAACGCCTATGGCATGTGCTGTACGACTTTGCAGCAGAGCAACTCCCCAAGCGTGACAAGTGGACTCTTGACGACATCAGACTTGCATACCCGTTCCACAGGCTTTTCTTCTCAGAGGAGGCGATTCTGGCGGCAAGGGTCGAAAGAAGCGTAGTCACTTCGATGGGACAGGCGCTATATCCTTCAATCGCGAGCACAATAGCCGAGGGCAGGTTTAGCCGAGTATTCACGGAATACACGATCGAAGGGGAGGTTAACGACGCTGCTTGCAACATGATCGATCAGATTGTCACAGAACTTCGCACCCCGAGAAGGCGCCGAGAAACCCCACGCGAGCCGTGCCATGAAGATGAAGTATCGGACATTCTCAATTCTCCCGGAGGTGGTCGGACGAATAGAGCGGTTACGGCGGACCTATACATTGAGGACTTTGACGGCGGTCCGCTATTTGTGGAACTGAAGAGCCCACGACCTAATCTTGACGTTGCGGCGGAGTCCAAAAGAAAGATCCTATACTACCTTCTCATCATGGACAGGAAGGGAGTGGCTGGTGCGCAAGCATATCTGGGGTTGACATATAATCCCTACATTGAGCGCGAGGCTTACGCGCACAGTTATACGAAGCAGATTATGGATATGGAGCGGCAGGTACTAATGGGTAGCGAACTTTGGGACAAGATTGGTGGACCCGGTACATACGCTGAATTGCTGGAAATAATCGAGGATGTGCACGCGCACCTTCCTGAAATGAAATGAGCAAGACGGAGGACTTACATGGGGAGACTTGATGACAAGGTAGTTATTGTTACGGGCGCGAGCCGGGGCATTGGCAAGGATATTGCGGCGCTGTTTGCGGCGGAGGGTGGTAAGGTCATCTGCGCGGCGCGGACGGTGGAAGAGGGGACGCATCCGCTGGAGGGGTCGCTGAATACGACGATCCAGGAGATACGGGATGCGGGAGGCGAGGCGACTGCGGCGGCGGCGAATATATCGCTGCCGGAAGACTGCGAGGCGCTGGTGCAGGCGGCGCACGACATCTATGGGCCTGTCGATGTGCTGGTGAACAACGCGGCGCTGACATACTTCATCCCGGTGAAGGACTACCCGCTGAACCGCTGGATGCGCTCGTGGGCAGTGAACTTCCACGGTCCGTTCATGCTGAGCCAACTTGTGCTGGAGGATATGATTCCCAGGGGCAGCGGCAGCATCGTGAACATCTCGTCGGGCGCGGCGATTGGACCGGGGCGCGGGCCATACCAGGATGTGCCGCCGAACAGTGGCGGGACATGCTACGGCGCGGAGAAGGCGGCGTTGGAACGCTTCTCTCAGGGTTTGGCGCAGGAAGTGTATGAGCACGGCATATCGGTTACCGCATTGTCGCCGTCGCAGGTGGTGCCGACGCCGGGTACGATTTTCCACAACCTCGTGAGCGGCGTAGATGATCCGCGCGGCGAGCATCCGGTGCTGATGGCTAAGGCTTCGCTGCTGCTAGCGACCGAGCCTTTGGAGGAAGTTTCGGGACGGGTTACATACAGTCAGCAGATTCTGAAGGAGTACGGCTGGATCGACGAAGCGAAAGGCACGGGTACGCCCGCCGGACGCGAGGGCAGCGGGTATAGCCTGATTTAGTTCATTGGTATGTCTGTCGGTCAGTTCGACGGGACTGGAGGCCAGAGTGAGACGGTCTCGCAGTGTTCTGGTAGCGCTGGTGGTGTGCTCGATGCTTATGGCGGCATGCGATCAGTCTCAGCCGGTAGGACAAACTACGGCTGCTCAGACGCCGGCGGTGGCTGATCGTGATAGTACTGTGCCTATCCAGACTCCGCAGGCGTTTGATGGTGAGGTAACCGGGTTCACTCCGCCACCGCTAATGGGAAGTGGTGATGCAATCGTGCCCGCCCCGACACAATCCACGCCGAAACAGGCGGCCAAAGACGAAGATGACATCAGCCCCCAGGAGACGGATCCCATAATCGTATCCCTATACCACGGACCCTGGTCTCTGGAGGAAAGAATCATAGAATCAGATACTGTTGCCAGGGGGCGGCTGCGATCTGCATTTGTCGGGGCAGCATATTCGCACGAGCGAGAAGGTGACCGGTACTATCGACCGGTGGTTGAGTTCATTTATGATGTTTCGGAGTATCTGAAGGGGAATGGCAGTGACGAAATAGTTGTAGCGACAATTTTTTTCGGCAATCCTACCGACAATAGCGAAGACTCTGTGCTGAAGCTCGCGCTCTCCACTGCCGAAAGGATGACCAACCATATGAGTAAGGACATTGAAGGCGATCTGGACTGTGATAAGCCTCCCTTCGAGAAACTAAGGACGAACGGGCTGTGCCTTCAGATGTGGGAACTAGGGGACAACTCTCTGTACGGCGAGGAATGGCTTATCTTCCTGTTGCAGGATAAGCGATACCCGTCCGCAGTGCCGGGAACGGGTGAGGCGCAACGCAACGAGTATGCCTTCATTGGAGAAGGGCGGCACCGATCACCGTACGCGGCCGCATGGATGCCATCGGTCTCATCCGTCAGCGAGGACGACGCTCTTTCAGATGAGAGGCATTTTACAACCGGTCCGTATCCAGAGCACCCATCTCAATCCGTATTTGCACTATCCGATGTGCGAGAATCGATAGCAGATATTGATGCGCTTCTCAAAAGCGGCGAGGAGATTCCAGATTACAAGTATTGCTTATCGTGGATGTACTATGAGAAGCGAGTTGCAAATTGGGACACAAATCATTATGGACGCACTTACACGGCCGACGAACTTGAGGAGTTGAGGGAGTGGATCAGGGATGAAGGGTGCGCCGAAGCGATGTCCGCAGCAGGATTGTTCGAGAACTTGAGGAAATAACGTGCAGACAACTGAACATTAAACCAAAGGAGCGAAACAATGACAGAGATGCCGATGCACAACGATAGCCCGTTCTACGGCTATAATGTTGGTGTGATACAGGACCAGTACGCGGGGCGTGGGGCCGAGAGCGTTGTCGGATTTTTCTTGCCGCACCTGAAGCCGGGCATGAGCGTGCTCGACTGCGGCTGCGGGCCGGGGACGATAACGCAGGGGATCGCTCAGATCGTGGCGCCGGGCAAAGTTATAGGCTGCGACCTGGAGCCGGGCATGGTCGAGCGCGCCGCCGCGCTCGCGGAGGGCGCGAACCTCGACAACCTGAGTTTTCAGGTCGGCAACATCCTTGACCTGCCTTTCGAGGACAACACATTCGATGCGGTGCTGTCGTGCGCGGTGACGGAGCATCTGGGTGAGCCGGTGAAGGCGATGAGCGAGCTGGGGCGTGTGGTCAAGAGGGGCGGCGTCGTGGGGATCACGCGCACGGACTGGGCCGCACACATGATTGCGCCGTCGTGCGGTGCAGTCAATCGTTTCTTCGAGCTGTTCGAGAGCGGCTTCAACTTGCAAGGCGGCACGATGAATGGCGGGAGGAATCTCCCTAGCATGCTGGGCGAGGCGGGTCTGAACGTTGTTGATGTGCTAATCGCGTTAAGCGGCGCATATACTCCCGAACCCGGGAATGCCATGGTGAACGGCTGGGCAGAGTGGATAGAGAACCTGCCATTGTTCGACAGAGTAATCGAGGAGGGCTTGACCACGCGGGACGAACTGGACGCGATGTGCGCTGAGATGCGGGAGTGGGGGGCACAGCCGGGGACGATTGCGGCGACGGGCGGTTGCAGGGCGGTGGCGCGTAAGGAATGATCTGTTTGGGCGACTCAAAATGAACTAGGTTGTGTGGACATTTCCTGTCATTCCGAGCGCAGAGAGGAATCTGAAGTCTGTGAATGGTGTACTCGCAATGACTTTAGATTCTTCACTCCGCTCCGCTTCGTTCAGAATGACAGGAAGGGGGCACTCCGGTCAGTGTGACAGAATAAACCTACTTTTCATATCTAAAATGCTTTGAGTATCAAATGTCAACAGAGCCTGGTTCCGCCCTTTGCGAACCCACGTTTTGTGAGTCTGCTATGCGATGTGCAATTCATGTCGATTTTGGGCAATCGTGATATAATGGCGTGTACGTGATTTTTTGCAGGGATGTACGATTTACAGGAGCATAGAGTGGTAGCTCAGCGACTACGGGACTACGAAATTGTATTCATATTAACGCCTGAGGCGAACGAGGGCGAGGTCGAGGCGGCGATAGAGCGCATTAGCTCATTCGTGACCGAACGCGGCGGCACCTTCGGCGAGCCTGAAGTGTGGGGTTTGCGGCGGCTTGCGTATGCCATCAACAAATTCATGGAAGGCATCTATGTGCTCGCGCGGTTCAGCCTCGATGCTTCGGATGTGCTGGAGCTGGAGCGCAGCCTCACCACATCCGAGGATGTAATCAGACATCTCGTTACCAAAACCATAGATTAACTCGCATAATTAGACCCAATGAAGCAAGAGGGCTATATCTATGCTTAACAAGATGCTGGTGATAGGCAATGTGGGCAGGGACCCGGAGATGCGCTACACGCCTAACGGTAGTGCGGTAACATCGTTCAGCCTCGCCGTTAATCGACGATATACTCCGCCCAACGGCGAACCGCAAGAGGAGACGGAGTGGTTTGATGTTACTGCTTGGAATCGTCTCGCGGAGACCTGCAACAATTATGTTACGAGAGGCATGAAGGTCTATGTCGAAGGCAGGCTCAGAAGCCGTTCGTGGGTAGGTCAGGATGGCCAAACCCGCTTCCGTAACGAGATAGTGGCGAATACAGTTACATTCCTTAACCGCCCGCAGGGTGGCGGTCCTCCGGGTGAGCCGGGTGGATACGGCGGCGGCGGTGGTTATGGCGCAGATGGCGGCTATGGCGGGCCGGAAGAGCCGTCGGATGCGGATGATTTGCCGTGGTAAATTTCACACTGCGTAATCAATTAAAGGCATGGCATTGACTACGGAAACCGGCACCATAAACGAACTCCGCGCAGGGCAGATCGCGATTAGCGCTCGTATAAACAGGCTTGAAGATGCTATGCATTCTCGCATAGATGCTCTTAACGCTCGAATCGATAGGCTGTTCTACGCTATCATCGGCGGCTCAATTGCAGTCGTAGCAGCGCTGCTAGTGCAAGGGTTCATAGGCGGCTAGGGTAAATTCAGACAGCGCGAATTCAATTGGCAATCTGACTACTGACACAAATCAACTGACTGAAATATATAAGGCACTCTCACGAGGTAAGGCTCATGACAACAGAACGGCCGGCAAGTCCGGCACCCGCATCGGCTCCACGTCCAGCAGGGCCCGGCGGCCCGAGACCGGCAGCAGGCGGAGGAAGACCGCCGTTCAGAGGCGGCGGCGGTGGCGGTGGAGGCCAGGGAGGCTTTCAGCGCAGACGCGGCAGGCCTCGCTTTTATGCGCGGCGCAAGATTTGCACCTTCTGCGTGGATAAGGTGAAGCACATCGACTACAAGGATGTGGGCAGGCTGAGGCGCTTCATATCGGACCGCTCCAAGATGGAGGCTCGGCGCAAGACGGGTGTGTGCTCGAAGCACCAGCGCGCGTTGTCGCGGGCGATCAAGCGCGCGCGCATACTTGCGCTTATTCCTTTCAGCCCGGATCACAGAATGCCCGGCGGCGGCTACGCTGCGTAGCGTCTTGACACCATTCGGGAAACTGACATGGATTTACAGGGCAAACAGGATATGCTATTTGTGATATATCCTATGCGTGCTTGTACATCCATGTTTTGTTGTTCGTAACTATCGAGAATATGGGGATCTGACAATTGGTAAATGATCCGGCTCAAGAACAGGGCGGAGCAGGTCTGACAGACCGCAGGCGCGAGAGCCGCCGTATACAGCAGATACAGCGAAGGCGCCGAGTTGCATTCGGCGTCATAGGGGTGTTGGTGCTCATCGTGGTGGGGATTCTTTTCGCGGGGTATGTGTTTATCTTCGTGCGACCGCCGCAGGAGCGTGTGGTGAGCGTGAACGATGTTACCTACACGCGCGGCGATATGGTGAAGATGCTGCGGATACGGCAGCGGCTGCTGGAAGACTCGGGGCAGCGCATAGACACGGGCAGCGACATTTTCCAGGCGTTGCAGCTCATTGTGGAGAACGAGATTATTTCCCAGTCCGCGCCGAGTATCGGCATTACGGTGTCGGACGAAGAGGTGGACCAGCAGATTCAAGGGACTATCATCTTCCAGTCGGGCGGAAGTCTTGCGGGCAAGTCGGATGAGCAGCTCGACCGCGAGTTTAAGGAGCTTTACGGGAATTTCCTGAACTCCTCACAGATTAGCGAGGATGAGCACCGCGATATTGTGCGCCGCTCGGTGCTGCGGGAGAGGGTGCGGCAGTATGTGGGCGAGAGCGTGCCGGCTGTCGCCAAGCAGTACCATGTCTATAGGCTCGCCGTGGGTCAAGAAGACGAGATAGACATCATGATTACGAAGTATAACGACTATGTGAAGAACAGCACCGACCCGCGGCTGCTACATGAGGCGTTCAAGGCGATTACGCGCGAGTTCTCACGGGAGGTGCCGGAGCTTGTGCGGCGCGGCGGCGAGGTAGGTTGGCTTCCTCTTGGCGTAATCGAAGACTACGATGATGTGATCGCCCGTGTTGAAGTGGGCAAGCTAAGCGATCCTATCCCGAACCGGGACCAGCGGCAGCAGGCGTTTGTGTTCATGGTCTCGGAGATTGACGAACTGCGTGAGCTTGCGCCCGTCAATCACGAGGCGCTGAAGACGCGCGCGCTGGAACACTGGATTAATGAACAACGCCGCGAGCATGATGTGTACGCGGTGTTCAACTCGGATATCTATGCGTGGATAATCCAGCAGCTTGGCATCTCCACGGCGATAACGCCGTCGCCGCAGCCGACGAATCCGCTCCAGCAGTTCCTGGGTGTGAATTAAGGCAGCTCGCTTCCGATGCCCTCATGCCAGAGGTGCACTCTAAGGAGTCTTGACACTTCCAAATCAACATACTATACTAAGCCATCTTGGTATAGTGTAGTGAAGTATTGGAGGTGAAATGAACTCTACGCCAATTACTTTCTGGGAACTTGTTTACGATCTGCGAGAGCGAGGGCAGATCACCCGCACTTGGAAGAGAGCAGCCATTAAAGAGCATCTTAGCGGACGATTCGCTGCAACTACTATCAACTCCGAACCGAGCAACTACAGCATTTCAAAAGATGGTGATGAGATCGGAAACTTCGTGAAGGATGGTCAATCTCCCAGGGCCTGGCGAGTGGGACGAGGACAGTTTCAATTGATAGTCGATCCCGCCGATGACGAGGGAACGCAATCTGAGCAGATTAGGCTGGCGATGGCACGCGCGGAGCAACTTAGAGCACAAAAGAGACGCGACGCCTCTAACCACGCGGGAATCGCCTTTGCATCGCGGGCGAATGCTATTGTGCAACCCAAATCGGTAGAATCAGACAAAGGCTTTTTCACACCAATTCCTATCGCTCTTGCCGAATCGGAGCGTCAGGCTATGGCAGGTCTGAGCACCGAACAGAAGGCGATGGCTATAGTGCGTGATTATCTCGTCAAAAAGTACGGTCATCACACAGAGTCTGAAGAAGACCGTGAAAGCGCTGACATCAGTGTATCCATAGATGGCGTAACGGTGATAATTGAGGCGAAACGGGTAACGCCTAAAAATGACCGCTATCCTTTGAGAGGCAAGCCGTATCGCTACGATCGGCCGTATGATCCAGTGGCGTTTGATGATTGGGAGATACTTAAGTGATCGTTCTGGACACCCAAGCCTGGGTGTGGTGGACGATTGATCCCACTCGGCTGAGCGAAACACAGCGTCAGGCGATAAGCGACAATGAAGAGGACACTATCGGTATCAGTGCCATCTCCTGCTGGGAGATTGCCAAGCTATGCGAGTATGGACGCTTGGAATTGCCTGTCGAACTGCCTGAGTGGTTCGATGCAGCGCTGGCGTATCCCGGAGTCTTGCTTTTGGAACTCACGCCCGAAATCGCCATGGAATCTACCAGATTACCCGGGAGTTTCCACAGCGATCCTTCGGATCAGATAATTGTCGCCACGGCCAGACTTTGTGAATGCCCTCTGGTAACCACTGACCGTGAGATTCTTCGTTATGAGCATGTGGCAACTGTGAGGTAGGGTAAGGGCGTGATGTCGGACGCCTCTTGTTACCCTATCTCAACGCCGATGCCTTGTTCCAGGGCGAGTTGATATACGCGGATGCCTGTGGTGATGTCTTGCACGGCTAGGCCCTGCGACTCGAAGAGGGTGATGTCGGAGTCCGTGCGGCGCCCCGGGGCTGAGCCACCTACGACATCGGCTAGGCTCCTGACCTGCTCCCAACGAATTGAGCCGAGTTCGGCGGGGTAGATGAGGTCGCCGCACTCCATCTTCGCCTGCTCGATGTCGTCGGTGACGATGATGTCGGAGCGGCGTACTGCGTCGCCGTCGAGTTCGCGGCGCATCCAGTGGTTGGCTCCGGCTGCGTTGATGTGCGTTCCCTCGCTGAGCCATTCGCCGTTGAGAACCGGACGATTCGTGCTCGTCATGGTGATGACGACATCTGCATCCGAAACGCATTCTCCGCCGCTGTCCACGGGGGATATCTCTATGCCGAGTCTTTCGCTCATTCTTGTTGCGAATCTCTCCCTGCGCTCCGGATTGCGGCTGAAGACACGCGCGCTCTTGATGGGGCGGACATTGCAGACCGCTTCAAGCTGCGTGCGAGCCTGATAGCCGGAGCCTATGACGCCGACTGTAGCGGAGTCCTCGCGCGCCATGTACTTTGTTGCTATGCCGCTGGCGGCACCGGTGCGAACCTGCCCAAGGTCGCCGGCTTCCAACAGGGCAAGCAGTTCGCCGGTCTCGGTGCTGAAGAGCTGCACATAGAATTTGACCGGATTGCCGGGCGCCACGCCATACGCCTTTAAGCCCATGACGCCTGCGCCAGGGGCTGCGGCGCACATGAAGTTGAACAAGCCGCCGTCGGGGAGACGAATGCGTGAACGCGGGGGGTTGGTCGCGCCGCCGTCGGAGAGCAGGCGGAATGCCTGTTCAACGGTCTCAAGAGCGAGTTCCATTGTCAGGACTTGGTTGACTTCGTTTTCTGTGAGGTAGAGGGTCAAGGTTTCGTACCATCCTATTAGAATTGAAAAGATTCTTGCTTATAAATGTTGTGAATCTGGGAGCCTAGCCATTCTTCTGTCCAATGTCAATGCCTTCAATCCGGCGCGAGAATAGTCATCTGCTATGAGGCGATCAAACAATCCAGGGTGGCCAGACGCACTAAGCGCACCTAACACAGGTTGCCCGTTAAGCGGTGACACTAAGCCACTTTGCAGCGCGTTTACCAGCGCATCACGGGCGTCTTGCCGTGATACGCCGTAGTGATGCTGAACCGCTACATATGCTTCTCCAATGACCTGGTTCGAAGCGAGTATCTCTGCGCCTCCCTCTACCAATGCACTCAATCGACTCACACAATACTCGAAAGCCTCAGCAGGTTGACCCGTAATTAAGCGCATGAGTACCGAAGTGTCAATCCCGTAGCGCATGGTCATAAGGCTGCGTCCTGAAAATCTCGATATCGAAAGGCACATGGTCGGGCGGAATCTTGTCTTTAAGCAGAGCTAACTTAGACAGGTCTATTTTGCGGGGCTTGAGGAGAAAACCCTCATCGGTTTCCATCAATTCAAGCTGGTCGCCCGGCTCTACCCCCAATTCATCCAATACTCTGGCGGGGAATGTAACTTGTCGCTTTGAAGTAATCTTGACGATCATGGGCATCTCCTTACCGATATTCTAAATGTGTAAGGAAGTCTAGTCAACGGCAAGCAGCTGGGTTCTGTGGACATTTCGTCCTGTCTCGTGTTTCTTTTGTCATTTGGAGCAACGCGGCCGTTAGGCGTATGCAATAGGATCTATGTCAGAACGTGGCGCAGAACATTCTCTCTTTCATCCCAATCAACGTCCACTTAAAGCCGCACTTTGCCGATGCCGCGCTCGATGCGGATGTCGGTGCCGAGGGGTTTGGAGAGGCGCTTGATGCGTTCCAGAGCGCGGCGGCTGACCGCAGAGTCTGCGAGCAGGGGTCTGCCGCGCTGGGAGCGTTTTTTGCCGTGTCCCAGATCGATGGGGTGCAGAGTGATGCCGAGCAGGGACTCGCGCTTAAATTCGCAGCGGGCGACTACGCTCTCCCAGTAGAGGGCGTCGGCGGGGAAGCCGCGCTTGTCGTGGTCGCTGCGGGCGTCGTAGAAGTCTGCGGGCGTCGCGTCAGCATCCAGCTTCACGGTCTCGTAGTTGTAGGACGGCTGCCAGCGTACGGTGTCGTTCTGGAAGATGAAGTTGCCGAGGCTGTACATGATGGGCCTGTCTTTGTAAATCTCGATGCCGCGCGTTACATGGGGGCCGTGCCCGATGAACATGTCCGCGCCCTCGTCGATGCAGGCGTGCGCGAAGTCCACCAGGAACTGGGGTGGCTCGTCGCGGTGCGCGCCGCTCTCGTGGCAGTGTACGGAGACCATCACCCAATCCGCCATGCGCCGCGCATCCCGCACCCACTTGATGTTGTCCATCAGATCGCGCCTATCGAGCTGGGTGCTGACGCTGAACTCCTCGCCGAGAGCGAAGACCTTGTCCAAGAAGACGAAGCGTGTGTCGCTGTCGTCTGAGACTGCGCCGGGGTGCCGAAAGTTGCGGAGGGCGTTGCGCTGCGCCTCCAGCCCGAGCTTGGTGTTGACGCGGCGAAGGGCGTCGAATGCGGGGCGGTCAACGACGTGCGTGGTGTTGAAGCGGAGAGGGTTCAGACCGGGTCGCCCGTTGATGTCGGGACGCTGCTCAAGCGCGCGCCCTGCTTCGGCGAATGTTGAGGAAGCGGATATGAGGGCAACGCGGCCGTTCGGCGTATCCAGGTATGCGGGGGCGCGGGCTTCGCTGAGGTTGCGCCCGGTGCCCGCGTGGACAAGGTCGGAGTGGTGCAGGTGCTTGAGGTTCGTGAGGACGCCGCCTTCGCCGTAGTCGTAGCTATGGTTGTTGGCGCAGGAGACTAGGTTGACGCCCATCCACTCCAGTTCTTGGAGGTTCTTGGGGTCGGACGCGGTGAATGTGCCGCCAGCCATTCCGGGCGAGTGCTCGTAGTCGTGCATGAGCATTTCGAGGTTGGTGAAGCCGACATCGGCATCTCGGAACAGCTTTTGCAGACGGACGAAGCCGTCCTCACGGAAGACCGACAGCTTGCGGGTAATCATGGTGTCGCCGCTGGCAACCAGCGTCAGGTTGCCCGACTGCGCTTCGTACAGCACTCACTTCACCTCATGAAAGCAGACACACGATGGACAGGATAGGCAGGGCGTCGAAGACCCTTTCCACCCTGTCCAACTTATCAAGATTTTTAGACGCGGGGGATTTCCTGAATGGCGGCGCCGTCGAGGGGTACATACTCGTTCGCCAGCAGCCCCATAATGACGGAGTCGAAGCGCGAACCCTCGTGAGGGCGGCTCTGGCGCAGTGTGCCTTCGTGCATGAAGCCCAGGTGCGAGAACATGCTGCGGGCTGCGGTGTTGTACTCCGGTATGTCCACCCAGACGCGGTAAAGACCGTACTCGGTGAACGCGGTTTCGAGGGTGCGCCGAGCGGCAGCCGAGCCATATCCGTGATGCCAAAGGTCCTTGCGCCCTATCAGGATGGAGAGCTGTCCATCGCCAAGTGATTCCTCTATTGCCAAGTGAACCTCGCCGATGTGCCCGGCCTCCGGGCTGTATATCGACAGCATGCGGTGCTCGGGGTTGTCAAACACCGCATCCCACTCTTCGTCCGAGACCTCGTCCATCTCGTTGGGATGGTAGCCGAGGTGCGCCGGGTCGCCGTAGGCATAGCGTCCGAACCAAGATTCCGAGACCTCTTCGTCTTCGAGCCAGCGCTTTATGCGCACTACATCGTCCCGCGTAACCATCTGCAAGCTAAGCTCTTGAGGCATGCCTTACCTCCCTTTGTAAGCTCTTCCTATCCATTTGTAAATCAAAAGTAATGTATTTCAAATGTACCAGAGGCAAGCATTTGTAGCAAATGCGGGCGTGGGGTTCGGCGTTCTCATCGTCAGCGGACTTGTTTCTGCTATCGTCCTCGTTATGGTATTGACATTGTGCACGCAGCCTCAATCATAAATATAAGACCTGATCCAGTAAATAGAATCCCTAAATAAGGAACGAAAGCCGGAAGGTTGAACTTCGACTTGACGATTATTAGCGCGACGCCAAGAGCAAATAACAGCAGACCGGGTATTGATACATAATATTGAATGAAGCCAAATATGTTTTCCATACGATAGCCGCTCCAATGAGAGTTGGCTTGTAGTATCAACGGTACACCATTAGTGCAAGAAACCCCGTGAATCAGAGTCTTTTCATTGTCACCCCGAACGAAGTGAAGGGTCTAAAATCGCTGTGTGAAAACAAGGCTGGTCATAGTTAGCGCTTTCAGATTCCTCACTGCGTTCGGAATGACATGGCTGAGGAACGCGATAATGAAAAGACCCTGCCCATGAAGAATTGGTCTTGACACATAAGAATATATGTTTTATTCTGGTGGGCATCAGGGGACGGACCCGCAGGGGTTCGTCCCTTATCTTTTGCCAAAGTTTTAGTCTCGGTCGGCGTTAACGGAGCCGGCTATTAGAGAGATCGGAGTTAGACCATTGTCGAACAACGGATACATTAGCTATTTTGACTGGTTGGGCGATTGGCGGGACGACCGGTTTGGCGAGCATGAGGGAGACGGGAATGATGTGGAGTCTGCCGGCGAGTTCGCAGGCATGTCGGCACTGGAGTTCGTGAAAGATGCGCTTGGGGAAGAGCCTTACGGCAAGCAGCAGGATATTCTGCGGGCAGTGGACTCGGAGGCGCGGCGAGTATCGGTTGTGGGCTGCAACGGTTCGGGGAAGGACTGGGCTGCGGCGCGAGTCGTCTTGTGGTGGGTGCATAGGTACTCTCCCGCAAAGGCGGTCGTTACGGGACCCACGCTGCGGCAGGTGGAGGACATTGTCTGGAACGAGGTGCAGTTCGCATACGGGAAGGCTGCCGAGAAGTTTCCGGGCAAGATGCTCAAGAATCGCTACGATATAGATGAGCAGACTTTCGCCGTTGGCTTCACTACTAACTCGCCGCACAAGATTCTGGGCTATCACTCTCCCCACCTGCTTGCGGTGGTAACCGAGGCGCACGCCGTGCCTCCCGATTATATCAACGCGGTGAAGCGTCTCAACCCTTCGCTGCTGCTTCTGACTGGCAATCCTTTCATCAACAACGGCGTCTTCTACGACTCGCATCACCGGCATCGCCACCTGTGGGAGACGGTGCAGATCGGCGCGGACGACACGCCCAACATCAAGCAGGGGCGGATCGTCATTCCGGGGATGATAACACTGGAGGATATGGAAGACCGCAAGCAGGACTGGGGCGAAGATACTGCGATGTACATCGGCTCGGTGCTGGGGCAGTTTTCGGAGAATCCTGATGAGATGGTGGTGCCCTTGAGCATCGCAAAGGCCGCCGTTGAGCGGGAGCTTGAACCTGAGGGCGAGGTCATAGTGGCGTGCGATGTGGCTCGCAAGGGGCATGATCATACGGTCGTGATGCGGCGGCAGGGAGGAGTGGCGCGTATCGTGCGGCGAGTTCGCGGCTACGACACAATGGAAGTGTCCGGCATTCTGAAGTCCTACTGCGACGCGAACCGCGTGGATGTGCTGGTGATAGATGATGTGGGCATCGGTGGGGGCGTAACCGACAGGGTGCGCGAGGTCGGGCTTGCCACTGCGCGCATCGAGGACTTCAATGGGGGCAGCACCGCCAAGCGCACCGACCGATTCAGCAACCGTAATGCGGAGGTCTGGTGGGCGATGCGTGAATACTACCTCGATGGGATGCTCGACACGGAGAACGACGACAATCTCATCGGACAGGTGAGCAGCCGCGCATACGGACTGGACAGCAAGGGGCGGATCAAGCTTCAGAGCAAGCAGGAGTTGAAAGATTCGCCCGACGAGGCGGACGCGCTCGCAATGACATTCGCGCCGCTCCACGCAAAGGGACGGGCATTCAAGTTATGGGTGTAGGTCTATTTATAAGAGGGCAGTAAGACTAGGTTGTGTGGAAATTTCCCAATTCTCCCCTGTCATTCCGAGTGAAGCGAGGAATCTGAAGACTGTGAATGGCGTATGTGCAACGATTTTAGATTCTTCACTCCGCTCCGCTCCATTCAGAATGACAGGGAAGGGACACTCCGTTCGGAATGACAGAATAAACCTGCTTTTCAGGTCCAAAACGCTTTGTGTATTAAATGTCAACAGAACCTAGGATGCGCAGGATGAATGGGAGGGATGAAGTGAACATAGTACGGGGGATAAGAGCATTTTCGTCCGCGCTGAGGCAGCGGCACTCCGCAAGACATGGGTTCGGAGGCGCGAACTTCGATGGCGGCTTTCCGCCCGGCCTTGGAGACTTGGCGAGCGGAGGCACGGCGGGCTGGGCGCAGACAGCTTTCGGTGCCCAAGCGGGTTGGGCACAGGCGGCTTACGGTGAATACTACCCACGCTCGGCTGTCGTGTACGCGGCGATTAAGGTGCGGCAGGATGCGATTGCGCGGCTGCCTTTGCATGTGCTGCGGCGCATTCCTGCAACGCGGCAGCGCATGGATGGCGTGAACTCCAGGGCCGGCGGCGAGCTAGTCGGAGCCGATCATCCACTCCAGAGGCTGCTGGATTCGCCGAATCCGTTCTGGAGTCGCAGCGACCTGTGGCGGGCAACGGAGACATACCTGTCGCTGTGGGGCGCGGCGTTCTGGGCGCTGGAGCGGGATGAGAATGGCAACATCGCCGAGATCTGGCCGCTGCGTCCGGACAAGATGCGCCCAATACCGGACGCGCAACGATACATCAAGGGCTTCGTGTATGTGGGCGCGGGCAGCGAGCTTGTGCCGTACCTGCCGGATGATGTGGTGTGGATGCGCTACTTCAACCCGCTGGACGAGTACGCGGGGCTGTCGCCGATTGCGCCGCTACGCCAATCTGCCGACATGGGCATGGACGCGCTGCGGGCGAATCGCAAGCTGCTGCAGAACGACAGCACGCCGGGGCTGATAATCGAGACGGAGGGCTTTCTGACAGACGCCGATGTAAGCGAATTCTACGCGCGCTGGGAGTCTCGCTTTCAGGGTGTAGAGAAGATGCGCAGGCCTGCGCTGCTGAGTCCGGGCATGAAGGCGAGCAATCTTGGGTTCAGCCCGCGCGACATGGAGTACATCGAGAGCCTGCGCTGGAGCCTGGAGGATGTTACGCGGGTGTTCGGAGTGCCGAAGGTGATGATCGGGGACCTGGAGAACACGACATTCTCGAATTTCAGCACGGCGCGTCGGCTGTTCTGGGAGGACACCATCGCGGCTCAGCTCGCCTTCTATCAAGAATCGCTGCGCCAGCACTTGCTTCCGCACTTTGGCGACAACTCGCTGACGGTGGAGTTCGACCTGAGCGGCGTGGAGGCGCTGAAGGAGAGCGAGGAGAACAAGGCGAAGCGCCGCCGCATCTATGTGGAGGCGGGCATTATGACGATAGACGAGGTGCGACGCGAGATGAACCTGCCGCCGATTGCGGGTTAGTCGGTAGTTCGGTGTGTCAGTTAGTTGGGTAGTCAGTTGCCCCAACCTGACCCACTTCCGTTGGCGGAGGGACTTTCTCCTTTCCGTCTTGCGTACCCTGCCAGATTCAACATTGATTTATAGGAGCGCTCCAATGAAATCAGACAAGACAGAAGCGATACGCTGCGAGCATGACGGCCTCAAGATGGCGGAGGTCAAGGCGGGCTGTCTCATTCTGCGCCAGCGTCACCACGGCGAGACGCATATACAGATAGTGCCGCTGCGGGAATTGCTGCCTGACGGCGAGTCTGGCAGCGCTCACGGAAATGGCGATCCACCGAATTGAACGACGGTGTGAATCGTACTCACGCGCCCAATAGTTGATAGAATGGTTGGGTGCGTTCTTTAGGCAGAGCGAGCAAATTCAGCATAAGGCGGGACCCATTGCAGGGAAATTACAGAGTCGCGGTTCGGGCGCGAAACCTCATTAAACGATACGGCGAACTCACAGCCGTCAACAGCATCAATTTCGACATATTAGAGGGTGAGTGTTTCGGCTTCCTCGGACCCAATGGGGCGGGCAAGACCTCGACAATGAAGATGATGTCGTGCGTCTCACCCGTAAATGGCGGGGAGCTGGTGGTTCACGGGATGGATGTGCGCCGGGACCAGCGCAAAATCAAGTATGAGTTGGGCATCGTGTCGCAGTCGGACAGCCTCGACCCAGACCTGAGCGTGTTGCAGAACCTGCTGACATACTGCCGCTACTTCAACATGCCCCGCAAACTTGCTCAAGAACGCGCATGGGAGTCGCTGAGGCAGTTTCAACTGGAAGAGAAGGCATACCACCCGATAGACGAGCTATCGGGTGGTATGCGGCGGAGGCTGCTCATCGCGCGGGCGATGCTTCACGACCCCCGGATTCTTGTGCTCGATGAGCCGACCACAGGGCTGGACCCGCAGGCACGCCTGCTTGTGTGGGACAAGCTGGCGATGCTCAAGTCGCGGGGGATTACGATACTGCTGACCACGCATTACATGGACGAAGCGGCGCACTTGTGCGACAGGCTGGTCGTGATCGACCAGGGGAACGTGCTGGTGGAGGGAGCTCCCCGCTCTCTCGTTCATGAGCATGTCGGCGACCAGGTTGTGGAGTTGCGGGTCAACCCGACACACATGGCGGGCGTGGTACAAAGCCTCACGAGCGAGGGCATGGAGTTCGAGTACGGCGGTGATTCGCTGTACTTCTACGGAGACAACGGCGCGGGGCTGCGAGACAATGCCAGCCTGAACGGATACGAGATAATACAACGCCCCGGCAACCTCGAAGACCTGTTTCTGCGCCTCACGGGTCGGGGGCTGCGAGAAGGGTAGTGAGCTAACAAGATTTAGAGGATAGATAGGATATTATCTTGTTGATCCTATTCATCCTGTTGAAGGCATTCTTTCAGTAAGATGACGACATTAGCGACGATGACGACCATGGTCCAGCGAACCCCCTTATGGGGCGGTTTCCGCGTGTGGCAGCGCAACCTTGACGCCTTCCGCCGCGCGTGGCGCTTCGAGGTGGGCGGGCTGGCGGTGGAGCCGTTCGTGCTGCTCATTGGCGTGGGCTTCGGACTGGGCGCGTACATCTCCAACCTTGGCGAGGGCATCAGCTACCCGCATTTCCTCGCGCCGGGCGTCATCGCCTCCTATGCCATGTTCCACTCGACCTTCGACGCCTCATACGGCGCGTACATGCGGATGGAGACGCACAACATTTACGAGTCGATGCTGTTCACGCCGCTGGGGCCCGAGGACATCGTGATGGGAGAGGTCATGTGGGGCGCGTCGCGGGCGCTGTTGTCTGCAATCGCCGTTATGTTCGTGGCAATTCTGTTCGGGCTGGTGAGCTCGCCGTGGGCGATCCTCGCGCTGCCCGCCGCGTATCTCATCGGCATGACTTTCGCCGCCATCGCAATGGTGATGACTGCGACGGCAAGAACTATCGGCTCGATCAACAACTTTCTCACGCTGTTCATCCTGCCGATGTTCTGGGTGAGCGGCGTCTTCTTCCCTCTGGACAGGCTGCCAGAAGTGGTGCAGACCGCCGCGTGGGCGCTGCCGCTGACGGCGTCGGCGGCACTGGTGCGCGGGCTGTTCGCCGGGGAGCTTACGCCGTGGATGCTGCTGTGGGTGGGGGAGCTGCTGGCGTTCCTGCTGGTGGGGCTGTGGCTGGCGTCGCGCCAGATGCGGAAACGGCTGATTAAGTAGGTTGGTATGGAGGAGTGCGTACTATCTGTCGAAATAAGACCGCTTGAACAATCTGAAATCCCGCTTCTTGTCGCGCATCTGGATGTGGGCCGGCTGGCCGGGCGACACCACGACCGCTTCACTCAGCAGCAGGACGGGCACCTGACTTACTTGTTAGCGTGGCTGGACGGGATTCCGATAGGACATATGACGGTGCGCTGGACGGGTACGACGGACGCCTTCGTTGCCGAGCGTATCTCAGAGTGCGCCCATTTGGAAGACCTGTTCGTTATGCCGGAGCATCGGTCGCGGGGCATCGGGTCGCGGATATTGGCTCGCGCAGAGTGCCTTGCGGCAGAACGCGCCTTTACCCGGATAGGCTTGGCGGTTGGGACAGAGAACCCGCGCGCCCGCATGTTGTACGAGCGGCTTGGCTATGTGGACGCGGGCTTCGGCGTATTCGAGATTGGCGGAAGCTACCTGGACATTCACGGCAATCAGCGCCGATGGCGTGAGGTGTGCGAGTACCTGGTAAAGCCGCTCAACTGACTGCAGCTTCGCCTTCGCCCTCTGATTCAGGACCTGAGTGCGGCATGCCATCATCCTCTTCATGCTTGCCAGTCCTGTGTCGTATAACGGCAAAGGGGATGAGCGCGATCAGGAATACGGCTAGCAGCGCGGGCGCGACATACTCGTAGCGAGCGTTGTTGACGGCGCCCTGCAGCCGGTCTGCAATGGTGGTGCGCGGCAGGTCGGACAGCTGCACCTCGATGCGCCTGCCGCGTTCGATGTCCGCCGCTTCGATGAGCTGGTATGGGCGCTCACCGATGCTCACGGCCTCGGGTGTGCCAATGTCTTCACTTGTCAGGGTCAAGACCTCGTCGGGAGACAGTACGCGCAGGCTGTCCGCACCGAACGGGAACGACTTCTCGAATGTCGCCTCAGCGCCGTCGTAAGGGAAGCTGTAAGTGAACAGGATGTCGTGCTCGCCGGGAGGCACGTTTCCAATCACGGCGAAACCCCGGTCAACCTGCACGATGTCCGCACCGAGCAGGCGGGTGTCCACCTGCAAGCCCTCAGCGCCCGGAGGCAATCCGAAGCGAAGCAGGCTCATGGGGCCGCCGTTGCCCGGCACGAAGGTGAAGTCAGAGTCGTTGATGACCTTTATGATTTCGAGCGCGGCAATGCTTTGCGTCGCTCGGTCGGCGTCTGCGAACAGGAGCGACGCAGAGCCAACACGTATCACATCCTGTTCATAAACTGCGTCGTACACCTCGATGGTTACCGGAGGTGGCGTTCCGTTCGCAAGGCTGACTTCTGTGCCGTACAGCGCATCCTGGTATCGCACGGATACGCCGTATATGAGGGCAGGGTCGTACACTATGCCGTCAAAGCGGAATTGTCCGTCGTCGTCTGTCGTGGTTTCCATGTTGTCGTAGCTGTCGGCGCCTTGCATGTGCAGGATGACGGCAATGCCGACGATGCTGCCTGAGTCGGGGGTGCCGTTCACGACCTGGCCTGACACTGAGAGCGGCGACTGCTGCGCCAGCGCGGTCGCATGCGTGCCAACCATTAGCGTGCATACGACCGCGAGCAGCATCAGTAAAATCGAAATTCGGGTCTGTATCCCTGCTCTAGTTCTCATTGCACATTCAAAGTTATCAGTTCTGAGTGGTTGACGCTACTGAAAACTCCTTCGCACACTAAAATAATTGGCGTCAAGAGATAATAGCGATTTGTGGTAGAATAAGCAGGCGGGATGTATTGATCTACGATATGCTATGGGAGGCTTGTGGAAACTTCGTCCAGAAAATGGCAACAGATATACTTCAATAGCTTCAGCATTGCGATTGTCGTAACAATAGTAGGCACAGTGCTATTGGATAGATGCGAAGGGTGTTTCGACTGGCAGGATTGGGTGGAACTCATCAAGTCGAGCACTGCTAATGGTATATTGTACGCAACCGCTATAGTCAGCTTCGTGGAGGTGGGGCGCATGGTTTTGCTTCCGGCAGATTACCTTAGGCAAAAGTTCATAGAACCGTTGAAAGAGCGCCAGAAGGAAGAAGGCAGAGAGGAAGGTCGCACAGAGGGACGCGCGGAAATGCGCGTAGAATTCTTGGGTTGGCTTCAGCGTAAGGAGGAAGCGGAACGCGAAGGCAAGGAGTTCAATGAGCCTGTGCCCGGCACGGAAGGGAATAGCAGCGCCAATCGCAACGGCAGCGCTACAAAGGGTTAGGGGATAGACTACTTTCGCTCGAAATCAGCCCGCAGCCTGATCGTCTCCCAGCACACGCGCTCTAACGCGCTCGCTTTCAGCTTCAATACGCGTCAGGAGCGCTTCTTCTTCTTCGTGCTCAAGCTCCATCGAGCGCATTACGACTGCTGCCTCACGCATGTACTGGCGGCGCAGCCAGCGGTAGTCCTCTTCGCTTAGGTTGCCGATGGCGTACTCCAGTTCCGCGCTTTTGATGCCGTCAAGCGCGGCCTCCCATCGTCGTTGCAGCGTCGCCATGGGCGAACTTTCATCGTCCAGCCACTCGCTGCTCTCGCCGCGCCGCAGGAACGGGTACGCGATGATGACGGCTGGTATGAGGGCAAGCACGATGGCGAGAAACACGAGCATCGGCTAAGCCTTTGCTGCCTGAGCGCCGCCAGGAATCCGCACGACTGCGGGCGCGGGCTGTCTTGAGGGCCACAGACCTACGAAGATGCCCAGGACCAGCACCGGACCGGATGCCCACATCCACCAGACCATCGGGTTTATCAGGACGCGGAAGACCGCCTGGTCGTCAGCGCCGAACTCCGAGGGGACGATGTAGAAATCCTCGATTGGGGTGCTGCGAATCGCGCCCTTGGTGGAGGCGATGCGGAAGGTGGGATAGAAGGCTCGGTACGCGTCCATCCTGCCGGTCAACCGGTCACCCTTCCACACATCGAAAGCTGCGACGGACTCCGCTCTATCCGGGTGCGTTGTGTGTATCGCTCCCACATACCTGAAGGTGTAGTCGCCGAATGCCGCGACATCGCCGGGTTGCATAGCAATGTCGCGCTGCACGCTGAAGAAGGATGAGGCGATTGCGCCCACTGCAAGCATGGCTATGCCCAGATGCACGATGTAGCCGCCGTAGCGTGGGCGGTTGCCTGCCAGCAGGTTGAGGAACGCAGCGGGATACGCCTCACCACGCCGATGCCGCGAACGTGTGCCGCGCAGCCACTCGCTCAGGATGCCGCCGACTGCCAAGCCTACAGAGGCGAACGCCACGAGCGCGACGGGCTGGCGCACGCCCACTATCAGCAACACTACGAGAGTCAGCAACGCGGCGATGAGCGGCGCGCGGAGGGCGCGTATCAGGCTCTGGGTGGTTGAGCGTCTCCAAGGCAATAGAGGGCCTATGCCCATCAGCACTACGATGAGCAGCAGGATTGGCCCGTTCACTCGATCGTAGAATGGACGGCCGACGGTGACAACCGTGCCGTCCGCCGCTTCGCTGAACACGGGGAATATCGTGCCCCACAGTGTCACGAAGGCGACCGCGAGAAACAGGATGTTCTGACCGAGGAAGGCGCTCTCGCGTGAGACTATCGCCTCAAGTTGCGCACGGCTTCTCAGAGAATCGTAGCGCCACAGAAATACGGCGATTGATGCGAGCAGCGTTCCAGCCATGAAGGCGAGGAACAGCCAGCCCATCGTGCTCTGCGCGAAGGAGTGCACCGATGGCACGGGGCCGCCGCGATTGATGAACATGCCCATCTGCGCCATCGTGAATGCGACTATGATGAGAGCCATGTTCCACATGCGGAACATCCCGCGCCGCTTCTGCACCATGATGGAATGCACGAATGCGGTCATCGCGAGCCAGGGCATCAGCGCGGAGTTCTCCACCGGGTCCCATGCCCAGTATCCGCCCCAGCCGAGTATGGTATATGCCCACCAGCTGCCGAGCATGAGCCCCATTGTGAGGACAAGCCACGATACCATGCCCCATAGCCTGCCTAAGTCCACCCATTCGTCGCGTCCGCCGCGCCGCGCCGCAAGCGCGCCCATTGCAATGCTGAACGGCACCGCGACCAGCACCAGTCCCGCCATTTGCAGCGGCGGGTGTATGAACATGCCGAAGTGTACGAGGAGCGGGTTGATGCCCTGCCCGTCGGGAGGGGCTATTGGCAACCGTTCCAGAGGATTGGCGAGGAATAGCATGATGCCAAGGAAGAAGGCAAGGATGAGCGCCATTGTGCCCAGTGCGTAGGGTGTCGTGTGAGGCAGTCGCTTGCGTATCGTCAGAACCGCGATCGTGGACACGGTCGCCAGTACCAGCGCCAGGTACAGAAGGGATCCGGCATTGCCCGCGTAGAACGCGACCCATGTGTAGATGTGCGGCATGGCGAGGTTGCTGTTCTCCGCGACATAGCGCACGCTGAAGTCTCGTGTGACAAAGGCGTACACCAGCGCCGCCGTGGATACGAGCAGCAGCAGCGGCACGGAGTAGAAGCCGTAGCGTGCGCTCGCAGTTAGGTCCGGTACGCGCTGCCAGGAGCCCACGAATGAGGCGACCGCTGCATAAGCAGTCACCACCATTGCGATTATCAGCGCGAGCTGTCCCGCGTCAACCATCTCTTACATCCTGCCTATCCACTTTGTCCCCCGAAACGGATGCTTCGATACGCTCATAGTATGGCTGGAGGTCGTCGTCCGACATTTCGTCGTCGCCATCCGAGGCAGTCGGTCTGCGGCGCATGTGCCGGAGCGCGATGACGAAGACGCCAATCGCGGCGGCAACGCCTATTGGCGGCGCAATCCACACGGCTAGGGATATGCCCCGTGTCTGCGGCTCCAGCAGTACGCTCGGGCCGTACCGCTCCACGAAGAACTCGCGCACCTGCTCGTCGGACCAGCCTGCCGCCAGCTTCTCCGCGACGATGCCGCGCATCTGCACGGCGAGAGCGACCTGCGACTGGTCGATGGATTCGCCGGGGCAAACCGGGCACATGATAGTCCTGTTCAGCGCTTGCGAACGCTGTTCCATTGCCGGCACATCCGCCAGTGCGTTGGTGCATCCTATCAACACCAGGTTGATAAGAAGCGATGGGACAATGAGCGTGAGGAGAAAGTTGTGTCTATTCACTGGCCAACTGACATTTTGAACACTACTCGCCGTGTTGTTGGAGCCGTCGTAACTGCTCTCTCAGCGTGGCTACCTCGGCTTCGGCGGCTTGACGCGCTGCTCTTTCAGTATCGGCACGCGCTTCGGCAGATTCGGCGCGGGCTTCGGCGTCAGTACGCGCTTCGCCCAACTCCTCGGGTGTGGGCAGAAACTCACCAGTCAGCGGGTCACGGAAGCGCAACTCACCAGAATCCCAGCATAAGTCCAGTCCCAAAACCTCGCTATGTCCCCAAAGCAGTCCGTCATGCCCTTCGTGTATATCCAACCGCTTGTACTCGCCATCTATCAGCACATCGCCCGCCAACGGAGCATCGTGAAAGCGCCCGCCCGTGTGGTCGAAGCGCCAATACTCGCGAACTCCATACGCCGTGTATCCCTCGCGCTTCACTGTGTAGTCCCGTCTTCCAGTGCTTCGAGACGCTACTTCCAGCACGAAGTCCGGCGGTTTGCCGACCTCGCTTATTACGTAGCCATTGCGCGCGATTATGCCTTCAGGATTGACGCCGAAGGTTACTATACAGTCGGGAGCGAGCCTCTCCGCATCATTGGTCGCCTCATGCCGCAGATAGCCTTCGCCGGAAATCAGCACATCGTCCCTATGGGCGAAGTGAGGTCTGAGGATGCCGTGAAAAGAAAATATGCCCTCGGTTTGCTGCATATCAGGTTCCCGCTCCGGGTCGGGCAACGGCTCCAGATGAGAGTAATCGGCGATTTGCGGCTTGAGTGTGCTTCGCGTGGTCATAGTATGCCTCTCTGTTGGGCAATGAAGTCAAACTCCCATGTCTGTGAAGATACAGTATATCCGAAAACGGCAACACTTCATTGACCAACTAACTTTAGCACAAAGTACACCCTGCCCGCGCCTTTTGATATAATTGCGGCGGCATAACCTCCGTCAGTCCACCATCAGTCCAAAGCAACCCGCGGGAGCAGTGAATGAGCATCCTATATGTCGTATCCGACCGACCGGGCGCAGGCAAGACGGCGCTGTGCATGGCGCTGACCAAGTTGCTGAGGGCGCAGTCCAAGTCGGTCGTGGTCGTTAAGCCCGTTGCCGATGACGAGGATGACATTGATGCCGCGATGTACGCGGAACTTCTGGGCACGGATACGCGGGGGTGGCCGGTTGAAATTGCCGAAAACGTACGCGGCGGCAATCTCGATGAAGTCAGCGCACTCATCAGAGGCCTGGCTTCTGAGAACGACATCGTTATCGTGGAAAGCTCAAATGGGCTGGCGGGGACGACAGGGCGGATCATCTGCGACAACGTTGATGCCCGCGTACTGGTGATCGCAGGCTACGATTCATCGCTGGCCCACGGTTCAGTGCTGACGACGGGCGCGCCATTTGGTGGAAGGGTCATTGGATATATTATCAATGGCGTTACGCAATATATGGGTACTGATGCGCGCGCCAATCTCGTGCCGCCAATAGCGGCGCAAGCATCAATGAGGGGCGCGCGCGTGCTGGGGCTGATACCTGAGGACAGATGCCTGCTCGGTGTGAGCGTGAGCCAGATTGCGGCACACCTCAACGGGAAGTTCATCAGCGAAGAAGCGGAAGAGGACAGCTTGGTGGAGTACCTGATGGTTGGCGGGTTGAGCCTCGACCCTAGCGAGTATTATTATGGCATTCACGACAAGCGCGCCGCAATCGTGCGCGGTGACAGGCCGGACTTGCAGATGTCCGCCTTGGGCGCGCCCGGGTTCACAGCGTGCCTGGTAGCCACAGGGGGGATCGTGCCTATCGAGTACGTGCGATACGAGGCGGAACAGGAAGAGACGCCGATTATTCTGGTGGAGTCGGATACGCTCGATACGATGGCAAGGCTGGATACTCTGCTAGACATCAGCAGTTTCAACCACCCCGACAAGCTCAAGCGATGTGTGGAGCTTGTGGAGGAGCACGTCGATATAGAGGGACTGCTGCACGGGCTGTAATTCGCTGTAAAGTACCGATAAAGCAATGATGGGCAGGATCGAGGCTACTAGCTACTCCAGTCTCAATCCTGCCCATTCTATCTATGGCATTCTATTTTTGGCTGTTACTTCGCTTATCGCCTAGCCTGCGTTGGCGATTGCCGCGCGGATGGCGCGTCCGGCGTACACCGAAGTCAGGTGCGCGCGGTACTCTGCCGAGGCATGCACATCCTCATTGAACTCGATGCCGTTGCCCGCTGCGCTTGCTGCCGCGTTTATTGCATCATCGTCGAGGCTGCTTCCAACAAGTGCCGCCTCCGCATCGCCGGCGCGCACTGCCGCTGGACCTGCGCCGGTTACGCCGATGCTGGCGCCCGTGCAGTTGCCGTTGCCATCCGTGGTAATGACCGCAGCCACGCCCACTATGGCGTAGTGCGACGCCTTGTTGCCGAACTTGGCGTAAGCCGAGCCGCTGTTGGCAGCGAGAGCCGGAATGCGAATCTCGTTGAGGATTTCGTTCGACTCAAGCGAGGTGGTTAGCAGGTCAACGAAGAAGTCGTCGATACCGATGGTGCGATGACCGCCGGTGGAACTCGTTACGAGTTCGGCGTTGAGCGCGATTGCGACCGCGGGCAGGTCACCCGCAGGATCGGCGTGGGCCAGTGAGCCGCCAATCGTTCCCATGTTGCGAACCTGAGCGTCTGCCACCTGCCCGGCTGCATCAGCGAGAACAGGCGCGTTGCTCTGCACCAGTTCGGACCCCTGAAGAGCGGCGTATGTCGTCATCGCGCCTATCGCCAAGCCGCCGCCCTCAGCCTCGCGGATGTAGGACATTCCCTCAATCTTCCCCAAGTCAATTAGCACGCTCGGCTCTGCAAGTCGCAGTTTCATCAGCGGGATAAGGCTGTGCCCACCTGCCAGTATCTTTGCTTCGTCGCCGTGCTCAGCCAACAATCTCGCTGCCTCTGCGACGCTTGTTGGCGCGTGATATGCAAATGCACTAGAAACCATAATTCAGCCTCCTAGTCGGTCAGAGTAAGTCAGTCCGTCGGTGTGTCAGCAAATCGAGAGCTAACAGGATGTGTAAGATTCCCCCCATCCTAGCTTCCCCTGACGGGGGAAGGGAATGAGCCCTACGAAGACATCTTCTCAGCGGCGTACTGCACCGCGTTCACGATGTTGTGATAGCCCGTGCAGCGGCACAGGTTGCCCGCGAGTCCTTCGCGTATTTCCACTTCCGACGGGCTGGGGTTCTTCGACAGCAGGTCGTAGGACATCATAATCATGCCCGGCGTGCAGAAGCCGCACTGAAGCCCGTGCTCCTCCCAGAAGCCTTCCTGGACGGCATGCAGTTCGTTGTTGGCTGCAAGTCCCTCTATGGTGGTGATCTTGCCGCCGTTCGCCTGCACGGCGAACACGGTGCAGGACTTGACTGCGTTGCCGTTGAGGATAATTGTGCAAGCGCCGCAGTTACTGGTGTCGCAGCCGACATGCGTGCCCGTCATGTTGAGCGTCTCGCGTAGATATTGCACAAGAAGCAGGCGCGGTTCCACTTCGCTGGTATAGGATGTGCCGTTGATCTCTAGGGTAATTGACTGACCCATACGAATCCTCCCAAAACAATAGAATCAGTGTCATAATCCGATGTGAAAGGGCAGGTATTACGCTGCCCTCGTGTGGTCGGGGTGTATAGGGTTACCCCTGCGGATTTTGGGCGATTATATCAGGATATACTATAATGGGCTACCCGCTGCTATGTGCTAAAATGGTGCAACATCAGCGTATTTCCCCTTTACCGCACTCATCGATGCAGCCCCCTAGTTGAGAGGAGTTCCCGCATGAAGGTAGAAGGCAGATTCACGATAGAGGCCGAGCGCGAGCAGGTCTGGGATATGCTCCTGTCCCCTGAGACGCTGGCAGACTGCATACCCGGTTGCCAGAGCTTCGAACCGATGGACGCTGATACCTACAAGGTTACAATGCGCGTGGGTGTCGCTGCCGTGCGCGGGAACTACAGCGGCAGCGTGACGATTGCCGACAAACAGCACCTTGAATCGTACAAGATGGTCGTGCAGGGCAGAGGTTCGGGCGGCAGCGTGCGCGGTGAGGGCGTGCTCAGTTTTGCGGACATCGAGGGAGGAACGCAGGTCAGCGTCGCCGGGGACGCGCAAGTTACGGGTGTGGTGGCGCGTGTGGGACAGAGGTTGATGGGGAACGTATCGCGCATGCTGATGAACCAGTTCTTCAACTGCCTCAAGTCCAAGATTGAAGATTAGAGATACCGAAGTACGGACGAAGTGAGAAAATCCAAAGGATAGGGAATGCCATACGAGTTTATAGATACGCAGGAAATCGGCGGCGTGCTCGTCATAACTATGGACGACGCGCCCACGCGCAATGCCATTGGCGACGAGATGGCTGCTGAGATTAACGTTGAGATAGAGCGGCTGGAGGCGTCTTCCACGCTGCGCGCGCTAGTTCTGACCGGACGCGACCCATCATTCTGCTCCGGCGCGAATGTGAAGCGCATGAATGAAGCCAACGAGGAACGCTCAGCCGAGCCAATCCCAGAGGACATGACGCCCTGGGAGCATCTCGATGAGCAGTGGGCGGCGGCGGCATCGGGTGAGAGCTACATGGACGGTGTGCGCTTCCTGCCTCTCACGCTGCACAACATGCAGAAGCCGACCATCGCCGCCGTGAACGGCTACGCCATGGGACTGGGCATGGGCATTGCGCTGTCGTGCGATATTCGCATCGCATCGGAGAACGCACGCTTTTCGGAGACGTTCATTCGGCGCGGCCTCATTCCAGCGGACGGCTCATGCTGGCAACTTCCTCGCATGATTGGCATCAGCAACACCTTCATCTTGCAGTACACCGGCGACGCTGTTGACGCCGACGAAGCGTATCGTCTCGGTATGGTCAGTAAGGTCGCGCCGCACGATAAGCTGATGGATGCGACGCTGGAACTGGCGCAGCGCATCGCGGACGGGCCAACATACTCGATGGCGATGATTAAGCGTCTGGTGCAGAAGTCGCTGCACACCGATCTGGAGGAGAGCCTGAAGCTCGCAGGGCCCGCGCAGAACATCGCTCGGCGCACCGCAGATCACAAGGAGGGCGTGCGCGCCTTCGTGGAGAAGCGGCAGCCGCGGTATATCGGTAGGTAATGCGCCGGTGCCCATCCCTTCGGTAAACAACTGAAAGCATAGGTACAAAATGGTCGAACAGAAACGAAAGCAAGATACGCTGCGACTAGGTTGTGTTGACATTTCATTTCAGCCACATAAGGGTGCCGACAAAGTGTAGGAAACCAAGGTACATCTTCGCTAACTTGTCAAACCGGCTGAAAATATGTCGATAATGCTTCATCTTATTTATGTAACACTCAACCAAGTGGCGCTCACCGTATAGATGCTCATCGTATGGCTGAGGCTCTCTTCTACTTGAACGCGGCGGTATTACAGGCGTCGCTCCCATCTCAACGATTCGTTCACGAAACCGCTGTGAGTCATATCCGCGATCAGCTATCACATATTCACTCTCAATGCCGTCTATCAGTTCATAGGCCTGGGTGATGTCGTGTGCCTGACCCCCAGTGAGCGTGAATCTCAGTGGATTGCCCAGAGCGTCAACACTCACATGCACTTTCGTGCTGAAACCCCCTCGACTTCTACCAAGAGCCTGCGACCATTGTCCCCCTTTTTATGCGGCGCACCCGCCGCACAGGGATGCGCACGCACCGTCGTGCTGTCTATTATCAGATGCTCCATATCCGGCTCATCAGCGAAATGCTGGTGCATCTTCTCCCATATCCCCTGCTCGTTCCATCTGGCAAAGCGCCTGTACACGCTGTACCACTTGCCGTATCCTGCCGGAAGCATCCTCCACGGAGCGCCTGACCTGCTCATCCACAGAACCCCTTCTATGAATCGTTTGCAGTCCCGCTCAGACTTGACATAGACGTTGGTCTCCTCTTTCAGGAAATCGCGAATCTTTGACCACTGGTCCAGAGTTAGTTTAGATGTTGACATGCTCCAAGTTTAATACAATTGTCAACACACCCTAGTCAACGGGCAAGAAATCAAAGTCAATCATCTGACGAAAGAGGATGTCAATCGGAAGCTCGCAAATCTCGAGGCGAAGCACGGCATGACATCCCAAGAGTTCGTCGCCAAGTGGAACCGCGGTGAACTCGATTGCGCCGAAATGGACTATTTCAGATGGGCAGGTTACTGTTTGTTCGCGTACAAGCAGGGTCGTTCCGAGTTGTAACTGGAGGGTTAGACCGCTGGACCCGCTATTAAGAAATTACCTTGAGCGCGTGCTTCATATTCTCTTGTCCTTGGGAGTAGTGGAAGTTGAAGAACTGAAACTTGAAAGTGAGTACGAGGAAGTTGCAGAATTAGAGTCCGTCGTTAGATTTTCCGAAGGCAGCCGCTTGCGAGTGGGGATAATTGTATATCGACTAGCAGCCCGTCCGAGAAACGCGGTAGTTGAGTGATTTGGATGTATAATAAGCTCAATTCAGTAGAGTGGAGCCTGCGATGAGCAAGACCTACCGTGCCTATGATCCAGACCAGCAGATGCTGTTGCCTGCTGCAATGCGGGAGTGGTTGCCGGATGACCATCTGGCGTACTTTATCTCAGACGTCGTGGACGAGTTGGAGTTGTCTGAGATCACTGCCCGCTACGAGCGTGAGAGCAGAGGTGGGCCACCATATCATCCACGGATGATGGTCAAGGTGCTGCTCTACGGCTACTGCGTCGGGGTGGCGTCCTCACGGCGGATTGCCCAGCGGCTGCACGAGGACATAGCGTTCCGGGTGTTGGCGGCGAACAACATGCCGGATTTCCGCACCATCTCGGACTTTCGCAAGGACAATCTGGATGCGCTGTCAGGCCTGTTCTTGCAGGTATTGGCGTTGTGCGGGCAGGCGGGGCTGGTGAAACTGGGTCACGTGGCGTTGGACGGTACCAAGGTGAGGGCCAACGCATCCAGGCACAAGGCGATGAGTTACGGTCGGATGAAAGGGAAGGAAGCGCAGTTATCGGCGGAGGTGGAGGAGTTGCTGCGGCGTGCCCAGGAGGTTGATGACGAGGAGGACCTTCGGTACGGACAAGGTAAGCGCGGAGATGAGTTGCCGCAGGAGTTGGCCTTTCGGGAGGGGCGGTTGGAGAAGATACGGGAGGCGATGGCGGCGTTAGAAGCTGAAGCTCAGGCGGCGGCGGAGCAGGCCGAGGGCAAGGAGCATTCCGGGGTGCCCGACGACAAAGCCCAGCGCAACTTCACCGATCCTGAGTCGCGCATCATGCCGGCGCCGGGCGGGCGGGACTTTGTGCAAGCTTACAACTGTCAAGCGGTGGTGGACAGTGCCCATCAGGTGATCGTGGCGGCTCACGCCACCAACAGGACTTCGGACAAGCAGCAGGCGGTGGCGATGGTGGAGGAGGCGATCAGCAACGTCGGCGCAGTGCCCAAAGAGGTATCCGCCGACGCCGGTTACTACTCGGCGCAGGCGGTTGAAGGTCTCTACGGGCTGTGCGTGGACCCGTTCATCGCGCCGGAGCAGACCCGCCACGGCAGAGTGCCGCCGTCCGCGCCCCGGGGTCGCATACCCAGTCATCTGTCTACCAGGGATCGGATGCGCCGGAAGTTACAGACCAAACGGGGCCGGCAACGTTACGCCCTTCGGATGCAAACGGTGGAGCCGGTATTCGGCCAGATCAAGCAGGTCCGAGGCTTCCGCCAGTTCCTGCTACGGGGCCTGGAGAAGGTCAGCGGCGAGTGGTCGCTGATCTGCACCGGCCACAACCTGCTCAAACTGTTCCGATTTGGGGCAGACCAGCCTCGCGAAACACCGACCAACAACTTTGCGGGAAGTGTCCGCATCATCGCCGAGATGCTAAGCACAGTAAGGCGTACGAAGCTATTGCTCCGTCAGTGGCTGCACCCGACAAAAATGGTTGTCGCCGTCTGACCTCGTCTGCACCTAAGGGACGCTAAGTAATCCTTAGACGGGCTGCTAGACGGATTTCCATTCCGGAGGTTTTACTCGTTTCACTACATGGACTCCACGGACGCAACCATCTTCCGATACGACAACAGTCGCCACCACAGAGAATTGCCACATTTTCCGCACCACAAGCACGAGGGCGCGGACGAGCGCATTATAGGCTGCCCGCAGCCGAGCCTGCACGACACACGCGACGAGATTGCAGCCTACTTGAAAGGCTCGAACTGACGTCGAAGCCAATCCAGCAACATTATTGGAGCTGAGTATGCCCGATAGCGAAAAGTCCGTTGAATTTGCCACTTATCCCAATGAGATGGAGGCACAGATGATCGCGCAGCTGCTGCGGGAAAATGGTGTGGGCGCGTATGTCCAGCCGTTGGGCTTCGGGTACGGCGGCGTGGGCATGATCCAGTTCATACCCCATCGAGTGCTGGTGTATGAGCACAACCTGCAACTCGCACAGGAGATACTAGGCGAGGGTGAACAAGGAGAAGCGGAATAGACACGTCCACCTATTCACTGTCTCCGTCCTATCCACGTAAGTCAGATCTGACGGCCCTCATAAACCAGCGCACTGTCGCTTCGAACGCGCCGGGGAACTCCTGGTAGAACCAGTGACCGCCGCCTTCAAGTTCTGCCAGCCGCATAATTGGCACATTCTCCGCTATCGCCTCGCGCATCCTGACGGCCACTTCGTGCGTCAGTAGGTTGCTCTGCCGGCCTCGTACTATCAGAGTGGGCACGGTTATGCGTCCCCACTCTTCCCACAGGTCGGGGCGCTCATACGCAGCGAGCAGATTGCGGTCGCGCTTCCATATTCGCTTGCCGTCCGCAAGTTCGCGCGTCATCACCTTCGCCTGATGCAGCAGCATCTCGTCGGTGGACTGCGGCTGTCGCTCGCGCAGTCTCTCAACTACGGTATCCAGAGAATCCCATTCGTCGGACTCGGTGTTGTAGCGCACGAACATGCCCTGCGAATCAGGGTTCACGGCGTCGGGGTCGATGTCAACCACCACCAGCGCCCGCAAGAGATCGGGATGCTCGGCGGCGAAGACGAAGGCGTAGCGCGCGCCTGCTGAATGACCAACCAGAATAAAGTCGCTTAGCTGCAAGTGAGTGACAAGCGCTTCTAAGTCTGCGATGTAGTTGCGGAAGCCGTAAGCGTCCGGTGAGGCATGCGCGCTGTCGCCATGCCCGCGGCCGTCGAGCGCGATTACTCGGTAGTCGGGGCTTATTGCCGCCGCGAAGATGTCCCAGCTTCGGGCGCAGTCCTGCAGGCCGTGCAGCAGCACCATCGTCGGCGCATCGGGAGACGGCGTGCCCCAGTCGAGGTAGTGCAGACGCAGGCCATCGACATCAAAGAACTTGTCTGTGGGCTGAAAGTCGGGCATAGTCATAGCTCAGGATCGCGGCAGGTAGCGCTTTGGGAACTTGGCGACGACCGAGTAGAGGATGTCCACCATGTTGGCGAGTCGCACACGGGCGACCTGCGAACAGAGTTGATACGCTGTCAGCCGCTCAATGCCATAAGCCGATTCCAGCCACATCACAAGCTCATAGAAGGCGATGCGTGCCGCGTCTTCCATGGGACGGGCGCTGCCGACGGTCATCAAGAAATCGTCAGACTCAACTCTCGGTGTGGCGATTGCCTGCCCCTTGATTAGGTCGGCGGTCAGAATTCCGCGCGTGGGAATCTCCGTTGCGACGCCACAGACCTCCGCATCGCCCTGCGCCGCGTGGCCGTCGCCTATGTGCAGGAGCGCGCCGGGAGCATTGACGGGAAGGTGGATGGTGTTGCCGGGGCACACATCAGCAGCGTCCATGTTGCCGCCATGGAAGCCGGGCGCGAGCGAGGAGATTGCCTCAAGTTCGGGCGCGGTGCCGATAGTGCCGTAGAACGGCTCGTAGGGTATCGCCGCGATGTCCAAGTCATCGGAAAAGGTAATCTCGCCGTTGCTGATGGGATGCAGCATGACGCGCGGCGGGAGAGGCGGGTTCAGCGTGCGCGTGAATACAGTGCCGCAGAGGCCGCCGAACTCGGGAATCAGCGCGCTGACGCCGTAGTCGCGCGTAACCTCGATGGAGTGGATTGTGACGGCGAGAGTGTCGCCCTTCTCAGCACCCTCGACATATATGGGGCCGGTCAGGGGATTCACGTATGGCAGCGTGATTATCTTCGTGATGTCGTCGTCGGGCGAGGTAATCCTGTTCTCGAAGGCGTCCGCGGTCTCAACTACGAATGTCTCACCCGGCGCAACCGTGGCGACGGGCTGCTTGTATGGCCCTATCACATAGGAGAAGTCGCCGGGGTCGTTAACAATTGTCTGCAAGATACTGCTTGTCCCTAATCCTATAAATGTACATGCCGTTCAGCGAAATTATGCAGAATCGTCAGTACCGACCACTTACACACCACTCTTAGACTTCACTGACTTTGGAGTTTGAATGGCATCGAGCGACACGCCGTACTTCGCTAGAATTGCGTCAACGAATGGCTTGAGCACATATTCTGCATTGTCAATGCGAATTGCCGCGAGCGAGGCAGGCGCGGCAACATCGTCGTTATCGTAGTGAACAATAATGTGCTCGGCGAAGTCGTCGCCCACCGCGCTATCCTGCCCGTTCTCAATAAACAGCACTTGTGACTCAGGGATGTACTCCACTTGCGCGGGCGGGGCAGGCTTCCAATCAGGCTGACTTATGGGATGTCCCATGACAGTCCTCCGTACATTCTTATCAAGCCTTTGTTTCTATATGCGGTAAGAAACATTCCCGTTTCCGGATCGCTAACAAACACTACCGTTATACAATGATTCGATTCCGGCACTCGTCCGGTGAGAATGGTTCGGCGTTCACCGTCCGTAGTAACAGTCTCATATCGCTCATAGGGTTCGGCGATGACCCTGATAATCCATTCTTTGTGGATGCTCGTATGCCTTCCCAGAACCGTTTCGCCATGTCCTGGGATTTTTGGCAGGCGGTCAAACGCTCGTCGCAGCCTTGCGTTCTCGTCGCTTGTGCCCAAGACGCCGCTTGCCCTTAAATCCTATCTATCCCATCCGCCGATGTTAAACGGAGTCGTCAGCGCCGACCACTTCCTCATCGACCAGAGCCTGCACCTGCTCATCCGAGTAGTCCAGTATGTCGGTCAGAATCTCGCGAGTGTGCTGCCCCACGGTGGGGGTTGAGCCAACGACCATCGGGGTGCGGCTGAACTTGATTGACTTACCGCTAACCCACATCGTGCCAGCGACGGGGTCGGGTACTTCCATCAAGATCTCGCGCTCGTGGAGTTGCGGCTCGTTGGCTGCCTGCTCGGTGGTGTTCACCGGAGCGCAGGGTATGCTGTGCTCCGAGAGCTCGTCAACCGCCTGCTTCGTGGTGCGCTGCTTCAGCCAGTTGCCGATCTCCTTTTCGAGCACATCCACATGCTCGGTGCGGGTGTCGCGCGTCTCAAAGCGTGGGTCCTCTAGCCATTCGGGATGGCCGAGCGCATCGCATGTGCGTGGCCACATGTTGTCGTTGCCCGCCGCGAGGATGACATAGCCGTCCTCAGTTTCGTACATGCCGCCGAACGGCGTTCCACCGCCGCCCACCGCAGAATCGGCACGCTCGGTCTCCACGCCCCCGCTCAGGTATGCCGAGATGGGAATTTCGTTGACGGTGAAGCCCGTGTCGGCGAGGCAGACTTCGAGCGCCTGCCCTTCTCCGGAGATTTCGCGCTCTCGCAGGGCGGCGAGTGCGCCGATGCAGGCGTGCAGCGCCGTGATGCGGTCAATGAGCGGGAAGTATGTCTTGATTGGCGGCAGGTCGCCGTAGCCGGTAAGGGACATGAGACCGCCCATCGCCTGGCCTATCGGGTCGAAACCTACCTTTTCGCTGTTCGGGCCGTACTGCCCATACGCCGAGACATTTATCATGATGATCTTGGGGTTTAGTTCCTTGAGCTTGTCGTAGCCGAAGCCCATGATGTCTATTGTGCCGGGGCGGAAGTTCTGCAAGAGAATGTCAGACACCTTCACGAGATCGCGCAGCACTTCTTTGCCCTTCTCGGTGCGAAGGTTGATCGCGAGGCTCTTCTTGCCGCTGTTGTACTGCACCCAGTAGGCGGACTGCCCGCGCACGCGTGGCCCGTTGGCTCGGCTTTCGTCGCCGCGCACTGACTCCACCTTGATTACCTCAGCGCCCATACGAGCGAACATGAGGGCGCAGCGCGGTCCCGCCTGATAGCGTCCCAGGTCGAGCACTCGTATGCCCTCAAGCGGCGTCTTCAGTGTGCCATTGTCAGATGTCATTGGAGTATGTCCTCTCGCAGTTTCTATTTTCTTGCAATTTATCGCGTCGTTCGTGTCAGTCCAATTGGAATGGCGACATCATAAGCCCTTCTACGGGAATAAGCCTCTGTGCGACCGGGTCAACGCCCAGGAACAGCGCTTCAAGCGCGAGCGCGCCGAGCAGGGGTGGAGTGCCTTCATCGTTGAATACAAAGAGCGTCATCTCTTCGCGTCCATCGACATCGATCCAAGTGCGCCCCATATCCATCTGCCTGACCTCGCCCTGAGCAAAGCGGAACTGCTGGCTCGCAACAGGCATTACCCCAAGCTCGCGCAGTATGGAGCCGGGCACGGGTGTTACGGACGCGCCAGTATCCACGAGCGCGTCCAGTTCAATCCAATTCTCGCCCTGCGGGTCGCCGATGCTAATAGGTACGGTGAATGTTCCCATATCCTGCTCAACAACGTCTGACGCTATGCGTCCTTACGGCCCTTGCGCTCGAGGAAGTCGGCGAAGCCTTCTTCGACAGGTGTGGGTGCGAGCTTGCCCTTCTGTGCCGCCGACTCGTTGTCGTGCATCCAGCGCCAGCCCTCGCCCACATCGTCAACCATGAGCTCCTTGATGCCCTGCACCATGCGAGCGTCGTTTGCGGCGATCTGTTTCGCAATCTCCATCGCCTTGGGCATAAGCTCGTCTGCGGATACAAGGTGGTTCAGCAGACCGATGCGATACGCCTCTTCTGCCTCCACTACGCATGTTGTGAATAGCAACTCCTTGGCTTTGGGCCAGCCGACCTGCATCGGCAGGGTCCAGGTGGAGTTCACGCGACCGTATGATGCGGCGAGGAAGCGGAAGCGCGAGCGGTCGCAGCCCACGCGGATATCGAAGCTCGACGCCATTACAGCGGCGCCGCCATAGGAGAGGCCGTTTAGCGCGCCGATGGTCGGCTTAGTGCATGCGGCGACATGCCATGAGTATTCGGCTCGGTTCGGGTCAGGCGGTGGCGGATTCTCCGCGTCGCGCACCTGCTCATGGATGTCCGCACCCGCCGAGAATGCGCGCTCGCCAGTGCCAGTGAATATCACCGCCTTGATGTCGGCGTCCGCCTCCATGTCGCTTATAGCGGTGTCAACCTCGCGGTACAGCCTCTTGCTCAGAGCGTTTAGCACCTTCGGCCTGTTAAGGCGGATGATGCCAACACCCTCGTCCTTAGTCACAACGATGTCTTCGTAGCTCACGATTTCGCTCCCATAATGCTAGATAGCCAGCAGTTTCAATTGGCGTAAGTATATTCCCACATAAGCCAAGCCGTCAAAAAAGGGCGCAAGCGAGAGGGTATAAGCGGTCAGGCACCACATGGTTCAGGCTGATAGACACGCCAGTGTCTAATTCTTAGTCCAGTGTAAGAGCCACAGACACGCGCGTTTCGGTGCCCACTGCCTTTGTCGTGTGCCCCTGCCCGGTCAGGTCTTCGGCAAGCATCATGTCGCCGGGGCTGAGCGTATAGACCGTGCCGTCTCCAAGTCCAATCTCGACATTGCCCGCCAGCGTGATGATGTATTGCTTGCGCGGCGCGGGATGCCAGTCTATGAAGTAGCCGACTTCCTGCTTGCGAACCACGATGCTGGTCGCGTCCTGCACCTCCGGCGGCTCATAGCTCTCGTCCATGTGCGACTGCCCGTCTTCGCCTGTGTATAGCCTGTAAAACATGTTTCTTTCCTCCAGAAGTTTTTGTCTTGTATGTATTCACCCAGCGAGGCGCAGATGCGTAAACCTGCCACTACAACAGAGCAGGCAGGCCTTCAGCAGTGGCGGCGCAGTCGGGGGCGTTGTCGAGAGTGGCGAGGGGAATGTCGCGGCGCATAGCCAGTTCCAAATACGTAGCGTCGTAGAATGAGAGGCGATGGGTTCTTGCCAATGTGAAGGCGTCTTCGAGATTGGAGTCTGGCAGTTATATCAAATCTTGCAGGCGTTCTTGGAGTCGGTCTTCGGTGATGCGACTGCGTCTCTCCGCCATCAGCAAGCCGTTCCGCACTTCCAGATTCCATATCGGTGGACCGAAGACCTCGTACTGAGAGATATTTTCCAATACAAACGTTGATTTTGGATTAACGCTCTCGTCGAGGAACCAGTTGAGCGTCATCGACGCATCGAGAACTATTTTACCTCGAATCGATGACCTTCGTGGCGTAGGTCCAGAATCTCCTGCGTTGTCATCTTTGTGTTCTTCCAAGTAGCTTGCCTTCGCCTGAATTCACCCCAAGCCTCTTCTCGCAATTCCCTCTCGCGCTCTTCATCCGGGGGGGTCAAATGTGCAATGGGCTTGCCATGTCGAGTAATGATAATAGTCTCACCATTCTCTGCGTGCTTGAGAAGCTCCAGCAGTTTGTCATCGGCTTCCGCCGCATGCACATAACGCATTAGCCTATCCTTTTGCCATTCTCATCCATATCAGCCCCCTTCAAGCCAGCCCGTATCAGTCCACCTCTCCCAGCGCGGCGCGCGCCTTCTTTGCGATGATGGCATACTCGCCCAGCACGTCGTTGCTGAGAAGGACTGTGGGCTTGGACGTGTCGCGGTAATCGGGGCGCAGTTCCAGGCTGCCGAGGAAGTCCAGATCCAGTTCGTCAGCAAGCTCTTCGCCCGCGCCACTGCCGAAGATGTCGCCTGAGAAGTTCTCGACCACTCCCAGCACCTTCACTTGCAGCTTGCGTATCATGTTGATGGAGCGCTTGGCGTCTATCTTGGCGAGTTCCTGCGGCGTGGTTACGACGATGAAGCCGTCAAGCTCCAGGTTTTGCATTACGGTCAAGGGAGCGTCCGAAGTGCCCGGAGGCAGGTCAACGACCAGGTAGTCGAGGGTTCCCCAGTCTGTATTTTGCAGCAGTTGGTTGATGGCGTTATGCACCATCGGACCGCGCCAGATGATTGCCTCCTCCTCGTTCTGCTGGAAGAAGCCCATGGACATCACCTTCACGCCAAAGCGTTCGGACGGCAGCATCTTGTTGCCCTCGCCAACCTGCGGGCGCTCGGCGACCTTCATGGCGCGAACGACGTTCGGGCAGTCGATGTCCACATCGAGGATGCCAACGCTGTGCCCTTCGTGCGCAAGAGTCGCCGCGAGGTTCACGGCGACGGTCGTTTTGCCCACGCCGCCCTTGCCGCTGTACACGCCAATCTTGTGCCCTATCTGCGCCAGCGCGTCTGCGACCTGTCGCTTCTGCTCGAACTGGCGTCGCATCGCCTCTATGCGCTGGCGGGCGCTCGCCGCCTGCTGCGGATTCATCGTCATAAGACTTTCCTCAGTGTTCAGGTTATTCGGTATGTCTGTTATCCAGCAATCAGATTATGGGTAGCCGTCGATGCACCGCGATACTGAGCAACTGACTAACCGAAATACTGACTGACTTCCCTTAGTCCAGCCCAAGCAACTTCTTGCCCTCTTCAGTGATTTCGTCGGGCGACCATGGTGGGTCGAAGACGAGCTCAACGTTGATGTCGTCAACGCCTTCGATCTCGGCGAGCCGCCACTCCGCTTGCTGCGCGATGTACGGGCCCATGCCGCAGCCCGCGAACGTCAGCGTCATTGTCATAGCGATGTTGCCCTCGACCAGCGAGACGTCGCGCACCAGCCCGAGGTCAACGATGTTCACCGGAATCTCGGGGTCGTACACATCTCTCAGAGCCTCGTACACATCGTCCAGCGTTACGGTTGTCGTATTCGTCATGCTGCTCCTCCATTCTTCATAGTATCCTAGGACGCCATTGTATCACGCCGTCCTATTCATGTGTCTTTTGTGATATCGGCTGCTGAAGTAGTTCGAATAGCGGCGGCGCCCGCATGTTTGCCTTGGACAGGCGATGACCGGACAGGCGATAACCAGCGACTGAGGCGCGCCATTCTCTTGAAGACGCTTAATCGCTATGCTATTCTGGAAGCTGGCCGGGGAGTAGCGCAGTTTGGTAGCGCACCTGCATGGGGTGCAGGGGGTCGCTGGTTCGAATCCAGTCTCCCCGACCATTAGCAAGTCTCCGTTTGAAGGCTGGCATCTCTTGTCTTAGTATAGGGATGCCAGCCTTGATTATTTGCTGTCCATTCACTAAGGAGAATTCCGATGTCGTATGTTGATGTGTCGGACGCTCAAGCCAATCTACCCGGACTTATGTCAAAGGTTGATGCAGGTGAAGAGGTAATCATTACGCGGGCAGGAAGTCCCGTTGCGCGGCTCGTTTGCTACAACGAGCCGACTCAAGGCGACCGGCGATTTGGCGCGTTCAAGGGACAGTTGGTTATAGACGATGACTTGTTCTCTAAGCCATCATCTGAAGACGAACTATCTCGCTGGGAAAGTTGAACCAGTTGAGGTTATTGCTCGATGCTTTGGTGTCGAATGAGCGTCCCTTCGATGAGCACGGCGTCAGCCGAATTTGGTGAGTAACTTCCTGCATTTTTCAGTCGTGATCGGAGCTCCCAATGACTACAACGAATTACCCAGCTCTTTCAGGACCGACATATCCTGGCACGCTGGACGGGCAGATTGATGCGCTCGAATCGGATGATGCGCTGCAAGCCTTTGCGGACGCGCGCCGTCGCCTTGCGGCTGATCCGTATCGCCCGGCTTACCACTTTTCGCCGCCGCAGAATGTGATGAACGACCCGAACGGTCTGTGCTTCTGGCAGGGGCGTTGGCACCTGTTCTACCAGTATCGACCCGACGGCGCGGACGACCGCGTTCACTGGGGGCATACGGTGAGCGATGACCTGATTCACTGGCGTGACCTGCCGCTTGCGCTGTATCCGGACACGGAGAAGGATTGTTATAGCGGGCAGGCGCTTGTGGAGGATGATCGGGTAATTGCCATCTATCATGGCACTGAGTCGGGCAATGCCATTGCTACGGCGTCCGACCCACTGCTGCTGAACTGGAAGAAGCATCCAGATAACCCGATTATTCCCATCGTGCCGATAGACGAGAACGGCCTGCCGTACCGCGTGTTCGATCCGTGTATCTGGAAGCAGGACGATGGCTACTACTACTCTTTGAGCGGCACGTACAAGGACGGCGTGCGCGGCGATGACTGTCAGGGGATTGACCACCTGTTCCGCTCGAAGGATCTGGCGGAGTGGGAGCATATTGGGGTGCTGCTGGAGGACAAGTTTTACGCGGAGCGAGGTGAGGACCAAGCCGTGCCGGTGTTTTGGCCGCTGAGCGACATCGACGGCAAGCCGAGCGGCAAGCACATGCTGCTGCTGTTCAGCCACAAGCGTTCGGGGAGATGCTACATCGGCGACTATGATCCGGATACGCAAGAGTTCACGCCGGATTCGCACGACAGGATGAACTACGGGCCGTGGATGGTGGGCAGCCTGCATGCGCCGTCCGCCGCCATCGGCCCAGACGGGCGCTTCACCGCGATATTCAATGTAAAGGAGGGCAAGCCTCCTGCAGGTTGGGTTGACATCATGTCTCTGCCGCGCTACTACTGGCTGGCAGATGATGGCACGCTGGGGATGTCGGTCGCGGGCGATGTGGAGTCGCTGCGATACGACCACAAGCAGATTGAGGCGATGGACATACCGGCGAACGGCGAGGTCGTGCTGGATGGCGTGGGTGGCAAGGCGGTGGAGATTGAGGCGGTCATCGAGCCGGGGGATGCCCGCGAGGTGGGTTTGTATGTGCTGCGCTCGCTGGACGGCGCGGAGCGGACGCGCATATCGCTGTACCCGCAGGACAATCGCCGTTTCGACACCAGCTCAATGCAGATTGACATCTCGGAGGGTTCGATGAACCCGGATGTGTTCGCGCGGACGCCGGAGATTGGGCCGATTAAAATGGCGCAGGGCGAACCGCTGAGGCTTCGCATATTCGTTGACCGCAGCATCGTGGAGGTGTTCGCTAACGACCGACAGTGCCTGACGCTGCGAACCTACCCGGAGCGCGAGGACAGCAGCGGCGTGTCGGTGTTCGCGCGCGGCAACAGTGCGCGTCTGGCTTCGTTCGATATCTGGCAGATGCGGAGTGTGTGGGACCAAGGCTAACCGGAAGGCCCCCTTCTCTCAGGGGAAGATGGCATGAGGACAAAACCCTATGAGCCGTCACGATGTGCCACACTCTAGCCACAAAAGGGCATGCCTTCGGGACGAGACCATGACTATGACCGAGATTCTTCAACAGGCTTTCTACAAAGCCGTAGAGCTGCCGGAAGACCGACAGGAAGCCTTCGCTCGCTTCCTGCTAGCAGAGCTTGAGTCTGAGCGGCAGTGGGAAGAACTCTTCAGCCGCCCCGAATCAGAAGACTTCCTTGAGCGTATGGCATCTGAAGCCCGTGAGGCGCACAGATCCGGCAAGACGGAGCCACATCCGAACTAACAGGACGCGCAAGATTTCTTTCAGGACTACTGCCTTGTCTGTACAGTCAGGTATTGCGTCGCTTCGCGCTCGGCGTTCGCCTTCAATGCCTCCAAATACTCCATGCGCTCTTCACGCTTGGGCTGCAGGAAGAGGAATACCACGTCCTTGACGGGCTTTTGCGTGGCGCGTTCGGTGATGAGTGCGTAGCTGCCCGCCTGTTCGCGATAGCGGCTGTTGGCGATGTATTCGGCTGCGTTGGCGTTTATGTTGTCGGTCTTGTAGTCAACGACGACGAGTTCGCCGTCCTCTTCGAAGAGCAGGTCAATGAAGCCTTCGAGCACGCCCTCGCCGATGGGCGCAGCGACAAGCGCCTCACGCCAGTATCGTCCGGATGATACGGCGCGCCTCACGATGTCGCTGTTGACCGCTGTCGACGCGAGCGCGGCAATTTCGGAATGAGATTGCGGTATTCCCTCGGCGGCGGCTTGCGCGCGCGCGGTTGCGTCGATGCCCTCGCCCGTTTCGAGGTCAATCGACTGCAAGACGGCATGCACAGCCCTGCCGAGTGCCGCGCCGCCGCGTCCACGTCGAGATGCGTGCATGTCCTCTGTACCGCTGTCGGCGTCCGCTTCGTCCTTGACTACGTTCGCGAGACGGGTCGCGGCGACCGATGCGGGTTTGCCTTGTGTGGTGATAACTTCCTGCCGCTCGCTCTGCCATTCGTCGCGTGCCTTCAAGGTGTGCTCTGCGCGGTCGAAGGTCTGCTGGGACTGTGCGGCGTCCTGCGTTTCCTGAATCATCGCCCGTGCCTCATGTTCAGGCTGCAACTCGACTTGCTTCCATAGGTCGTCATGGTCTTCGAGTAGCGCGGCAACCTGGGTGGAGTCTAGACCGGAGTTCCTGCTGTCTGGCCTGTGCATGCTCAGCACGAGGTGGTCGCGGGCGCGTGTGGTCGCTACGTAGAGCAGGCGCACATGCTCGTGATCGTCAAGTACTTTCTCTTGTTCGATCTTCTCTTCGTAGCCTGCCGTATGGAAGATGCTATTGCCGCTGCCAACGCCTACCTCGACATTGCCGTCGTCGAATATGACTCTGTCTACGCGAGCGTTGCGGCCGGTGTTCAGGCCGGTCAGAATGACAACGGGGAACTCCAGCCCCTTTGATGCGTGCACGGTCATGATGCGGACAGCGTCCTCGTCCGATTCCGGCACGGGCGTCTCGGTTACGCGCGCGCCCTCATCGGCCTGGCGCTGCACCCATTCTAGGAAGGCACGCAATCCGCTGCCGCCTGCCGAGGCGAAGGCGCGCGCCTGCTCCACAAGGAAGCGATAGCGACGCCATTGCTCGCGGGTGCGCGGCTGTCCTACTGCCGACTCCATCAGAAGGCGGTCGCGAAGGAAGCCGTCTATGAGCGCGGCGGTGGCTGTCCACATTCGCTTGTCGTGGGCGCGGCGCAGCACTTCGAGGGCATCGGCGACCTTACTCACGCTGATTTCGGCTGACTGTCGAGAGCCTTGACGCGACAAATAGTTGAAAGTGCGGCGTGCCTGATGGAATTGCAGCAAGTCGATGTCTGTGCAGGCGAAGGCGGGCGAGCGCAGAGCGGCTACGATCGATACCTCGTCCGAAGGATCGTCGATTGCACGGAGGCAGTTGAGCAGGTCGCGCACCTCTTGCGTGTCGAAGAAAAGGGACGCGCCCTCCAGCCGATATGGGACCTCCGCTTCGTCAAGCGCGAATTCCAGTATGCGGAGAGCGGTGCGCGTGGGCATCAGGATGCAGATGTCGGAGTATTTGGCAGGCTTGTATCGCTCGTTGCCGGAGTCGTCAACAGGCTCGTCCGAGTCGAGGACTTGCCATTGCTCGCCGACAATCTGATGCAGCAGAGTCGCGATGTCGGCGGCTTCACGGCGGCGCACTTCGGCAATGATGCCGTCCGCCTCTTTGCCGAGCGCCCATACTTGCGGGGCGGCAGAATGCGCGGTATCTGCGGTCCAGCGGTGCGTGATAGGCGTGTACTCCGCTTGCTCGCCGCCGTCCTGCGCCATCCACTTGCCGAAGAGCGTGTTCACCCACTCCACGACCGGGCGCTGTGAGCGGAAGTTCTGCACAAGTTGGAGGGTCTCGCCGTTCATGCGCTCTTGCAGGCGGCGCATCTGGCGTACATCTGCACGGCGGAAGCGATATATTGACTGCTTGGGATCGCCGACCACGAACAATTTGCCGCGCTCGGGCGTGATTGTCTGCCAGTCGCAGGGTCTCGTCTCGACGGGCGTGTTGGATTGAACGGCTTCTGCGAGGAACATTGCGATTTCCGCCTGAATCAGGTCGGTGTCCTGTACCTCGTCGATGAGCAGGTGCGAGAAGCGGCGGCGGAAGTGGTCGCGGGCGTCGAGGTTGTCGCACAGCATGTTCCGCGCCCATACGAGCAGGTCGTGGAAGCGTGCGCGTCCCTGCCGCTTGCGCTCATCGGCGTAGTTGAGCACGAATGCCCTGAGCGCGGTTAGCAATGGCACCAGCGCTGCTGTACGCGCATGCGCCAATGAATCGCTGACATTGGCGTCCAGCTCAAGCAGCAGGGCTTTCAGGGTCTTGCAGGCGTTCTCGCCGGATAGGGCGTCCTTGCCCCAGTCGGATTGACGACCACTGCGTTGCCGCAGGGGCAGGATGCGCGACATAAGGCGATATGTGGCGGGTGATACCTCGTCGAGGGTTGTCAGCCGCCGTATGGATGAGAGCTTAGCCTGCGTGTGCGCGTACAGTACATCCTCGTCGCCGAGCAGTGAGTAATGACATAGCGCTTCGAGTTCGGATATGGAGTCTGTCAGCATTCCCGCCGCCGAAGATGCGCCTGTATTGGGAGAAGATTCGGCAGCGAAGGCGACATCGGCGAGCAGGTCGTAGTTTTCATGGAACTTCAGGGCAATCTCGCGCAGGCCGTCAATGGTCAGGCCGAGTGAGAAGGTCATTAGGAAATACGGTTGCAGCGCAGCGTCATCAAGCGCGGCGTCAATCCACTGCGCCCATGATTCCTCGAAGGCGAGGTCGCTTTCGATGGCGTCCATCGTGTCGAACGACGGGGGCAAACCTGCTTCGAGCGGACGCTCCTGCAAGAGCGAGCCGGCGAAGCTGTGCAGCGTCTGGATACTGGCGCTGTCGAGCTGCTCTACGCCCTGTCTGCACAGGTTTCGCCTGTCGTCGCTGAGCGAGGCGTTTTCGGCGGCTCTTTCGAGTTTGGTGCGAATGCGCTCACGCAGTTCTGCCGCCGCCGCTTCGGTGAAGGTGATGGCCGCCACCTTGTCGAGCGTGGTTGCGCCGCTGCCCACGAGTTCAAGGATGCGGTTCACTAGGCTTGTGGTCTTGCCCGTGCCAGCGCCCGCTTCCACGAACAGCGTCTCGTTAAGCGCATGCTCGATGGTATTGCGCGCTTCGTTGTCCTGGGGTTTGAATTCGCTCACCGTTCACTCCGTCAAGTGGATAATCGATATGGATAGATCACGGGGCATCACCCCCATCCTAGCCTTCCCCCATCGAGGGGGAAGGGACTTTCTATTCGCCGTCTGTCAGGCGCACATACTCAGACAGCGCCGGTGCCTGGCTCTTGCGGCGCCATTGCACATCGCGTCTTGACGGGCAGAGGGACTTGAAGTCGCAAAAGCGGCAGTTAGCGAAACTGCCCCTGTCAGGATCGCCCGGGTTCGCGGGGAACAGGCCCTGACGGATGCCGCCGACTATGGTCGATATGCCATCCTCGAAGCGGGCAGCCACATCGTCGTTGCCGATGCTGACGGGTGACGAGGGCATGAGGGCGAAGTTGCCCCTTCCCGTTACGAACCAGTACGCGGCGCTTACGTCAGGATATTTGCCAAGTGTGTGGGCTCCGAGCGCCTGCCGTGCCGCTAGTGCGTAGATGGCAAGCTGCAGGTGATGTCCGCGGTCTATTGGGTCGTCCTTCAGTTTGCGGTACGAATAGTTACTGCCTGTCTTGTAGTCGAGAACCAGAACATTGTCGTGGTTGCTATCGGCGTCAACGCGGTCAATCTTGCCGCGGAATCGGACTTGCGCACCATCGGGCAGCGTAAGCTCGGCGGGCTGCCAGCCTTCACTGCTCATGCCGAACTCTGCTTCGACACCTATGGGCGATACACCGAACTGCTGGCGCATCCGCAGGTCGGCGTCGAGGAATGAGTCGAGGTCTATCAAAATCTCGTCTCGCGCAATTTGCCACATCACAGACTTGCCCGTTACACCGCGCGCTTCCGCTTCCTCGAAGTGTTCATTAGCGATGCGGCGCAATTCGCGGTGATGGTCTTCGCTCCAGGCTTCGGTCGGCGCCGGGATGGTGTTTTGCGCGCGCACAGTATTAACGAACTTTTCAAGGATGTCATGCACGAGCGATCCACGCTCCAGTGGTGTGATGGCGTAGATGTCCTCGGGCCGGTCTTCGGCACTGAGGCGCAATATCGTTCCTAGGAAGTAGCTGAAGGGGCATCTCGCCCAGCGTTCGAGGCTTGTGGGCGAAAGCGGACGATTGCCCAGAATACCGTCAAAGTTTGCGCCTGCCGCGCTGAGATTGCCGTCCCATTCAGTGAAAGTTCTGCCCTGTCTGGCAGCGCTTAGACTAAATGCCGATGCGAGCAAAGTATCCTCGGTGAGGGGATGCAGGTCAGCATGCAGACCAGCCGTATTCCATGTTTGAAGGCGGTCCATGTTGTAGTCGTGCGTGTCGGCGTGCGCTGAGGTGTGCGTTGTTGTCAGGGAGTGCCGCATTGAGGTGATGATTGTCATCCATGGTCTTCGACCAAGCTGCGGCAGTGTGGAGGCGAACACGGGGATGCCTTCGAGCTGCGATGCCTGTTCCAGAAGCCAGCGCGAGGGATAGTTACCGCGCTGCCCCGCGGGATCGGCGACCGGATAGGACAACGTATGCTCCGGTGCGGTGGCGAGCGCAGCGAGGTAGTCGTATCGTTCGTCGTCCTTGCGCTGCTGCTGAAGGGGCAGACCTGCTGCCGCGCCGCCTGCGCGCTCGCGATCTCGCTCCGGAATGAGCGGGTCGTCGCGGACGGCAGGCGGGACTGCACCCTCAATCATGCCGACGATATGCACCGCATCGAAACTCATAGCGGCTGCAAGTTTCAACGGGGCGACGAATACGCCGTGCCCGACTGAACCGAGATGCCCGACGGACGCTTGCAGCGCCTCGTTGAGCGCGCGGCGGAATACCTCGAAAGTTACATCCTGCGAGATTTCGTCTGCCGACTTCAGTTCATTCAGGACGCGCTCAATTCTGTCGTACGTGCGCTGCTCGGCCTGCGGGAGGTTGTCTGCTAGGTAACTGCCAAGCAATTCCTTAGCCCAGTCGGAGTAACCGCTCCAAGAGTGATCAACGGGTGGTGATGCCTTCTGCATGAGATCAGTTATGAAGTGCAGCAGTTGACGCGCGATTGCGGCGTCTGAGCGCATTCGTTCAGCGCGCGCCTCGGAAAGCTCGCCTTGTCGGTCAGTAGCTTCTCGATCCAGGTTATTGGCGTACTGACTTAGGCGTTGTTCCCATTGCACAGACCCACGAACCACATTGGCGCGCTTCGATACGGTATCCCACAGAGTCGGGTTGAAGGATGCAGCGTCTATGCCGGGCGGCGGCTTGAGCGGGCAGCCGGTGAGCCATGCCATTACAACGTCTCGCGCGAAGTCGGCGTCGTGCAGGCTCAGCAGTCCGAGGAGCGTGCTGCCCACGGCGGTATCGGCGAGCGATGCGGGATTCGGACCGGCGACGGGTATGTTCGCAAGAGTCAGTTCCTCTCGTATGAGGGTGCCATACGGCGCTTCCTTGCGGTACAGCACCGCCATGCGATGGAAGGGCGTGCCCGATTGGGCGCGCTGCATGATGCGCCGTATGACCCAGCGCAATTCTTGATGGGCATCGGGCGCAATCAGGATATGCGGACTCTCGGTGGGTGCGTTTGACTGTGCATCTGCGGGCGTTTGCGGTTCGCTAAGTACAGGACGCAAGTCGCCGGCTAACGCATGTGTGGATTGGTCTGCTTGCTCGTCGCCGGTCTTGCCGAGAAGCATGGCGCACCGTCCATCCTCTGCAAGCGCATGCGCGAGAATGCGCTGCGCCGGTGTGAGACCGCGTACACGGAAGAAAACGATGAAGCCTAGGTCTTTCAGCCCGGGTGCGTCGTCATTGCGAACAGCGGCAGCAGCGGCTTCGGCAAGGTCTTCGTCATCGTAGTAGTCGCGTATGCGCTCGCGGTATCTGCGGAATAGCGCGACTGTCTCGGCGCGCAGTCCGCCCTGTGCGGCAAGGTTGTCGAGGGCTGCATCGGTCGCGTGGCGCATCTGCCGGAAGGTCTGGCGCAGGCTCAAGTGCGTGGATGGGTGATCGCGCAACGGTTCAAGGATGCCCTTTGCTTCGGAGGCGACATCGCGCACGACAGCGCTGTCGAATATGGATGTGAGCGGACGCCTGCCCTGCGCTGAGAGCGATGGCGCGCCGAGAAGCTCGGCAAGGCGGGGGAATACCATGAACTGCACATTGGCGAATCCTGAGCGACCGAGTCTGTGGCGCAGGGAGAGCAATGCGTAGTTGCTGGGGGCGACTACGGTGACCGGACGCAGAGGGTCATCGCGCTGGACCTGCCGGATGAATGTCAGCAGTTCATCGGCGTCCGTTGGCGTGAGAGGGCTGATTTTGAGGGTGGCGTCGCTGGTCAATTACTTTCCCCGTCCTTACATTCCGAAATATTTTCGGAATCACCTTTAGATCCATCCGTTGACCACCCTGAACACTACGACCACTCTGATCAAAGCCAGCACTCAGATGATTAGCGCGAATGCCAGTTGGGTAATCTCGCTCGAGAGAATTTCTGAAATGCCCAAATCTCACAATTCCGTCATTATCAGTCCCACTCTTCGACGCGGATGAGGCTACCGATTTCGTTGACGACTTGCAGCTTGTCGATGGCTTTGAGCGCGGACTGCACGGAAGCCTCTTTCGCGCGGTGCGTCATGAGGACTATCTCGGCGCGGCGGGCGTCGTCGTCGGTCTCTTTCTGGATAGCGGATGCGATGCTGATGTCAAGGTCGCCGAGCACCTTGAGTATCTGCGCGAAGACGCCGGGGCGCTCCACTACATTCATGCGCATGTAGTATTTCGTTTCGAGCGCATCCATGGGGCTTATATGCACGTCGGCGGTGAGTGATGGCAGCGGCGGGGCTTCGATTCCGCTGACTATGTTGCGCGCTATGTCCATCACATCTGCGAGGACCGCGCTGGTCGTGGGCATGTCGCCTGCGCCGCGCCCGTGGAAGAGCACGCGCCCGGCGAGGTCGGTCTGCACTTCGATGGCGTTCAGCACGCCATCCACCTTCGCGAGCATCACATCGGAGCGCACCATCGCGGGATGAACGCGCACGTGGACCGCGCCATCCGTCTTACTTGCGATGGCGAGCAGCTTGATGGCGTAACCAAGCTCGCTTGCGTAGCGGAAGTCCTGCGCTGTCAGATGCGTTATGCCTTCGCTGTACACATCGGCGTCGCTCACGCGGGCGCGGAATGCGAGCGTGGAGAGTATTGCGAGCTTGTAGGCGGCGTCTATGCCTTCGACGTCGTTGGTGGGGTCAGATTCGGCGTAGCCCAGTTCCTGTGCTGCTGCGAGCGCGACACCGAAGTCCTGTCCTTCCTGAGCCATCTTGGTCAGGATGTAGTTGGTCGTGCCGTTGATGATGCCGTTGATGCTGACGACTTCGTTCGCCACGAGGTCGCGCAGCAGGGGCGCGATGATGGGAGTGCCACCGGCGACGCTCGCCTCGAACAGCACCTGCACGCCGTGCTTCCGTGCGTGCGTGAGGATTTTCGCGCCGTGCTTTGCCATCACTTCTTTGTTGGCGGTTACGACATGCTTGCCGAGCGAGATGCTCTTGAGGATGTAGTCGAGCGCGGGCTGCTCGCCGCCGATGACCTCCACGACGATGTCCACATCGGGATTGTCCAGGATGTCATCGGCGTGAGTTGTGAGCGCGCCATCGGGCAGGCTTGCGGCCCGCTGCCTGCTGAGGTCGCGCACAAGCGCGCCTTGCAGCTTCAGCGGCGCGCCTGCCAATTTCGCCAGCAGCGCGGATTTGTCACCTAGAACGCTTGCCACGCCACCGCCAACCACGCCCATGCCCAGCAGTCCTATACCTACGGATTCTTTCATCAGTTGTTCTTCTTTCTTTGCGGTGAGTTTTAGTGTGTCGATGAGTCGGTCGGTCAAAAATCGACGCCTTCGTTCGTGTTAGTTGGCAAAGATGTCGGTGATGGGCATCTGCCACCCGGGTACGACATCACTGCCATCGAGGATGTCGGCTATCGTCAGCGTTGCGACATCAGTTGGCGAGCGATGCACCTTCACGGTCTTGTTGCGCGGATTTACCACAACTACCATGCGCGTGCCTGCCGCGAGCCAGTCAGCGACTTTTTCATCAACCTCGGTGTAGCGATCGTTCGGGGAGATGACCTCAATAGCCAAATCAGGTGCTTCGGGCCAGTATCCATCGGGACGGCCTATCGCTTCTGTGCGCTCCCGCCGGACAAAGGCAACATCGGGAGCGCGAACATGGTCAGGGTCGGTCCCCAGAAAGAAGCCGGTTTCGGCGGCGTAAGTCCTACCTAATCCATTTGCCTTGACATAGAGATTCAAACTGGCATTTATATCAGACGCTACCTCTCCGTGTTCGCTGCCCGCAGGAGCCATCTTCCGCAGTTCCCCTCTAACAAGTTCGTACCTATGGCCGTCGCCCGGCATATCCATTAGTTCTTCAGCGGTAGTTATACGCTGCTTTGTAGTTGTAGTCATGTCAGACCTCGCAGAATGGATTGTCAGTCAATGTTCCGTCCACCCCATCATTCATCGCTACCCAGCATATAGAAGTGGTTCAGGGGGCCGTGACCTGCGCCGATGGGGGTTGCGGCGCGCATGGCGTTGGTTACATACGACTTGGCATTGGCAACGGCGGTGGGCAGGTCGGCGCCCTTGGCGAGGTTCGCGGCTATGCTTGATGCCAGAGTGCAGCCTGTACCGTGGTTGCTCGTGGTGTCGATGCGCTCCTCGGTGAACACGAAGAAATCGCTGCCGTCATAGAGGATGTCGGTCGCGGGACCGTCGAAGTGCCCACCCTTGACCAGAACGGCGCTCGCACCTGTCGATTCTGCCAGATAGCGGGCAGCGCGGCGCATGTCGTCTAGCGTAACTATCTGTTCGCCCGTGAGCACGGCGGCTTCGCGAGTGTTCGGTGTAACGAGCGTCGCAAGCGGCATCAGCCTGCTGCGTATCGCTTCCACGGCGGCGTCTTCAAGCAGCCTGGTGCCGCTGCTTGTCACCATGACAGGGTCTATCACCACAGGGTTCAGCGAGTGCGCGCGGATGCGGTCTGCCACTGTCTCGATGATGGCGGCGTTGGGGAGCATGCCCGTCTTGACCGCGTCCGCGCCGATGTCGTAGATGATGGCGTCAATCTGGTTCGCCACGAGAGACGGCGGGAGTGCGAGCACATCGGTTACGGCGACGGTGTTTTGCGCCGTGATAGCGGTGATTGCGGATGTGCCATGCACTCCGTTCGCGGCGAACGCCTTCAGGTCGGCTTGTATGCCTGCGCCGCCGCCTGAGTCGCTGCCTGCGATGGTCATTACCGTTTTCATTTGGTCAGGTCCTTCGATAAGCCGGAAGTCTTACATGGATCAACTGGATATAAGGGATACCTTAATCCCATCAGTCCCACTCTTCGCCGTGGTAGCCGGACTGCCAGAAGCGGTACTCGTAGCGCAGCGTGGTGCGGAAGATGCGCTCGATTTCAGGGCGGCGATTGCCGATGTCAGCGTTGTCGATGAAGTCCCGTAGCCATTCCACCAGCTCACCGAGCACTTCAGGGCCGTGTATGTCAATCCACTCAGCGTAGATTTTGGGCGTGTCGGGGCGTCTGCCGGCCTCCAGCAGGCGCGTTGCCCAGTCGAGGTATGTGCCTTCGGTTACATACAGGATGGTTATAATGTCGATGAATTGACCCTGCAGCGCCGTGCGCATGATGAAGTCGCCGAATGCCTGAGTTGAGGGAGTCGCGCTAGCAGCTGAATATTCTGCTTCGCTGGCTCCAAGCTCTGCGAAGGCGCGCTGAAACAGGTCGTTCTCGGGGCCAAGCGCCGCAAGGAACTTTACGAGCGGGTAGCCGTCCTCGATGCTGGGCGCTTTCGCCGCGCCGAGGGCTATCATCGGCACGAGGTCCTTCACGAACACATAGTCCTGCAGGAAATAGCGGCGAAACTTCTCCGGTGGCAGCGTGCCGTTGCCCATCTCTTCGACGAAGGGGTGAGTGACCATGCGCTCCCACAGCTCGACGTTGGCTGCGCGAAGCTCCTGGGTCAATGACATTCAAATCTCCTCTTTAACAGGGCTTACCTTTATGTGCAGGATATATAGGATATTTTACCCCAAGTTCACCCTATTTATCCTCTATGTGAATTAGCAATGTTTGATATAGTGTTGCGGAATAAAGACGGCAACCGAATAGAAGAAAAGAGGAGAGTCATGAAATACGATGTCATCGTCATAGGCGCAGGCTCAGGCGGAGGTGTCGTCGCCTCAAGGCTCTCGGAAGACCCCGACCGTTCCGTGCTGCTGCTTGAAGCGGGGCCGGACTATCCTGACCTCGATGTGCTGCCGGAGGAATTGAAGTTCGGTTATGCAACCGGCACGGACATCATGGTGAGTGACGACCACAACTGGCAGTTCATAGGCAAGGGCAATGACGTCACCGAGCCGATGCTGGTGCCGCGCGGCAAAGTTACGGGCGGCACCAGCGCAATCAACGGACAGGTCTTCCTGCGCGGCCAGACACACGACTTCGACGACTGGGCTGCTTATGGCAACGATGACTGGAAGTTCGAGAATGTGCTGCCCTTTTTCCGCAAACTTGAGACGGACACCGACTTCTCCGACGACTTTCACGGTACTGAGGGGCCTATTATATGCCACCGCTTCAAGCGCGAGACATGGCTGCCGGCGCAGACAGGGTTCTACAACGCCTGCATAGACGCAGGCTTCCCCATCGTAGAGGACCTGAACGCGCCGGACGCGCATGGCGTGGGGCCGTTCCCGTGCAACAATCCCGATGGCATACGCTGGAGTACGAATGTGGGCTACCTGAGCCAGGCTCGTCACCGCCTGAATCTGACCATCAGGGCGAACTGCATGGCGCACCGGCTGCTGTTCGATGGCAAGCGGGTTACCGGCGTAGATGTGGAGAGCGGCGGCGAGCGGTTCATCGCTGAGGCGGATCAGATAGTCCTCAGCAGCGGCACCATCGCTAACCCGCAGCTGCTGATGCTGTCGGGCGTAGGGCCTGCCGACCACCTCCAGGAGATGGGCATCCCGGTGGTGCATGACCTGCCCGGCGTGGGACGCAACTTCAGCGACCATCCGTTGATATTCATCACTGCTAGCGTGCATGACCATGTGGACCTGGACGGGCTTGCGCCGCGCATTCAGGTTGGACTGCGCTACACGGCGACAGGCTCGGAGCGCCCCAACGACATGATGATGTGGATGCAGTCGTTCGCGTCCGAGCGCATCAACCGGGGCGGCGACCGCATGGAACCCCTTGGTATCCGCATCACAGGCTCGATCTACCTAGCCGCGAGCAAGGGCAGAATCACGTTGACATCGAGCGATCCGTATGTGCAGCCGTTCCTCGATTACCACCTACTGGAAGACCCGGAGGACAGACGGCGCATGCGCGAGGTGGTGCGGATGGCAGTGGATACTTTCAATCATCCCGAACTCGTGGCGATGGTGAAGGAGCGGACTGAACCGCTCGACTCGGACCTGGAGTCGGACGATGCGCTGGACGCGTGGATGCTGCGTGAGGTTACGACCGGGCAGCACCTGACGAGCACCTGCCGCATGGGGCCTGCGAGCGATCCGATGAATGTTGTGGACCAGCGCGGGCGGGTGCATGGCATCGAGGGTCTGCGTGTGGCGGACGCTTCCGTAATGCCGGACACCGTACGCGCGAACACGAATGTAACGACGATGATGATAGGGGAGCGGATTGCGGATTACATCCGGCGGGGGGAGTAACGCGACATCGTTTCTTCCAGCCAGAGCGCAGTGTTTTTATCACCATATCTGTGGCAAATCAGGTTGTTTATCGGGTATTGGACGTGCTAAATTGAGGGTGTGAGGTGCGGAACTGCAGGATGAGTCCATCAAAATAGTAGGAGGACGTGCATCCGACATAGCCGCGCTACCTAGATCCAGCGGAAACTGCTGAATGGACGTAGTTCCATTTCTATTGTCATTCGCTTCGGGGTGAATCTCTGCCATGACCAAGGAAGCCACTGCAGGGATGAATAAAGCCAGCCAGGGCGTTATCGAAATCCTTGTGGGTGATAATCGCGACATATTGCCTCGATTCCAATCGGAATCCGTTCAGTGCTGCATTACTTCACCTCCGTACTGGGGCCTGCGTGACTATAAGCATCCATCGCAGATAGGAACTGAGGCGTCTCCGGAAGATTACGTGAAGAATCTTGTAGAAATCTTTCGTGAGGTTCGCAGAGCGTTGTCCGATGATGGTACTCTCTGGCTGAATGTAGGGGACGGATACGCGCGCAACGGTGGAACAGGGGGACATGGCCCAAACGCGCAAGTGGGCAACACTAAGAAACTCATACAAAGGCGCAATAGAAAAGTGCCGGATTGTTGGGGCTTGAAGGATCGAGACCTGATGGGAATGCCTTGGCGGGTGGCGTTTGCATTGCAGGAGGATGGCTGGCTTCTCCGCTCAAAGATAACTTGGATAAAGAAAGCGCCTATGCCAGAAAGTGTCAAGAACCGGCCATCAAACGCCACTGAGGAAATTTTTCTGTTCTCAAAAAACGCAAAATACTACTACGACAATGAAGCTGTGCGGGAGGAAACTGGCGCCAATCTTAGGAACTACTGGATATTGGGCCCCGACGCCAGCGGCAAACCACATCCAGCCGCATTCCCGAGAGAACTAGCAAAGCGTTGCATACTATTGGGCAGTCGCCCCGGAGAGGTGATTCTTGACCCATTTTCAGGATCGGGAACCACTGGAGTTGTAGCGATTGAATTGAATCGTCGTGCAGTTCTTATTGAATTGAATGAAGAATATGTGGCGCAGTCCGAAGATCGGCTCAATGAGGGCGTGCGACAAATCTTGCCCATCTAGTTGTGTGAAACTGTTTGATGAAAACACTTTCGGAATTGCGGCGAACCTATCACTCTATGATCGGAGAGCAGATAGTACGATTCTCTAAGAGCCTGTTCACGATCTTCTCAGAATTAGCGCTGTGAAGGCAAGCACCACCATTTGCAGACTGGTATTGAGCTTTCTTTCGCAGTTCTTCCAGAGCCGGCGGCACTTTTGCAGCCAGGCAAAAGACCGCTCTACCACCCATCGCTTCGGAAGAACCACGAAGGTGTGAAGTTCGTTGCGCTTCACCACTTCCACCGAGGCTCCTAACAGACTTTGCACCGCAGTGGCAAAGGGCTTCCCTGTATAACCCCCATCGACAAGTACCTTTTGCACCTGCCTGAGGTCGGCTCCTCGTTGGTCGAACATCGCCAAAGCCCCGGCACGGTCGGTGACATTGGCGGTGGTCACGTGAATTGCATGCGGCAACCCCTGGGTGTCCACTGCGATGTGTCGCTTGATTCCCGAGACCTTCTTGCCGGCGTCATAGCCCTTGTTCTCGGCGCTGTCAGTGTTCTTAACGCTCTGAGAGTCCACGATGCAGAAGGTCGTCCGCTCTGTCCGTCCATTGCTTTGTCGGGCCTCGCCAACTGATTTTTTTTAAGACTTGCTCCAGAATGGACTCATTAGCCGCCTCGGGTCGCTCGCTCCACTGCCGGAAATACTTGTAGCAAGTGCGCCAATTGGGGAAGTCTGCGGGCAGCATTCGCCACTGGCATCCGCTTTTAAGAAGATACAATACCCCGCAGAAAACATCATACAAGTCCACGGTGCGGGGCTTGGTCCTGCGGCGGGCCGACTCCAACAAGGGGAGAATCCGGGCAAATTGCTCTTGGCTGATGTCGCTGGGATAAGAATGAGACATGATTACCCTCCTGATAATAGTCTCAACCTATTATATTCCAGAGATCGTAGACAGGTTCTAAGAAGGATGGATCAGTTTATCCGAACTTCGCTGACGGCAATAGTCAATCCAGCGTTCTGATTGCAAATGGAATCTCGGAGCTGCTCGGATTTCGTGATCTAACAGCGCCAAGAATCACCGGGCAATCCGCTGGAACACTATTCGAGAAACTCACCTGTGCGTTCATCGAAGGGGCATTTACGGCTTTAAGCCATTTGCGCCCCGGACAGTGGCAGTATCTGACTACCCAGACGCGGATTTCTAACTTCGCACAATATCAGCATCTAGATAAACTTGCCTCACTGGTAATTGACAATCAGGCCCTCTCTGCTGCTCTTGGACACGGATACATCGTTACGCCTGATGTAGTAATTGCTCGTTATCCAGTCTCAGACGATGAAGTCAATGCCTCACAAGTATTTCTAGACGATTCTGGTAGCGCTGCTCTCACTCCAGTCCGTTCTGCGAACCAATCTCAGCCACTTCCATTTCTGCACGCAAGCATATCGTGTAAATGGACAATTCGGAGCGACCGTGCTCAGAATACCCGCACAGAGGCGCTTAACCTTATCCGCAATCGCAAGGGTAACTTGCCTTACATTGTCGCGGTAACTGCTGAACCTCTGCCAATGCGTATTGCGTCTCTCGCTCTTGGCACAGGAGACATCGACTGCGTGTATCACTTTGCATTGGACGAGTTGCGCCAAGTATGTGAAGATATTCCTAGAGCAGAAGATCAGTCAGAAATGTTGGCTGTTATGGTTGAAGGTAATCGACTTCGCGACATTAGTGATTTGCCTTTTGACCTCGCCATATGAGGTCATATAAGATGGCAACGCATAAGCCATTCTCTGTTCTGTCCCTTCTTGACGCCCATCCCTACCGCATATACCATCGCCCCGAAGAATATCTACTGACGCTGGAGGGCGAGTTATGAAGTACGACATCATCGTTGTTGGCGCGGGGTCGGCGGGGGCTATCGTTGCTGCGCGGATGAGCGAGGATCCGAGCAAGTCGGTGCTGCTGCTGGAGGCGGGACCGGACTACGCGGAGATTGATCAGCTGCCGGACGAGGTGCGCTACGGCTATGCCACCGGCACTGATGTGATGGTCAGCGACCACAACTGGCAGTTCTGGGGGCAGCCGACGCCACGCGCTGAGCAGCCCATGATGGTGCCGCGCGGCAAGGTTACGGGCGGCTCAAGCGCGATCAACGGGCAGATGTTCCTGCGCGGCGTGCCGGAGGACTACGACGGCTGGGCGGCGATGGGTAACGACGACTGGACTTTCGACAAGCTGATGCCGTACTTCCGCAAGCTGGAGACTGATACGGACTTTTCAGACGACTTCCACGGCACGGACGGGCCTATCATCGCACGGCGCTTTAAGCAGGACGAGTGGCTGCCGGCGCAGAAGGCGTTCTATGAGGCATGCAAGGCCGCCGGACATCCGGACAGCCCGGACCTGAACAATCCCGATTCGACCGGCATCAGCCCTACGCCTTTCAACAATCCGCAGGGCATACGCTGGAGCACGAACATCGGCTACCTGGGGATGTCGCGGCATCGGCTGAACCTGACGATTCGCGCGAACTGCGCTACTCAGCGCATCCTGTTCGAGGGCAAGCGCGCGGTGGGCGTGCAGGTGGAGAGCGGAGGCGAGACTTTCGAGGTGTTCGCCGACGAGATTGTGCTGAGCGCGGGCGCAATAGGCTCACCGCAGATACTGATGCTGTCGGGCGTGGGGCCTGCGGCGCACCTAGCCGAGTTTGGCATTCCACTTGTGCACGACATGCCTGGCGTGGGGCAGAACCTGCGCGACCATCCCATCGTCTGGATTACATGGAAGACGAAGGAGGGCTTCGATCTGGACGGGCTTGCGCCGCGTAACCAGATGGTGCTGCGCTACACGGCGGAGGGGAGCGACCTTCGCAACGACATGATTATGATATTCCAGTCGTTTGCCACTGAGCGCGTTGATCGCGGCGGCGGACGGATGGAACCACTGGGCATACGCGCGGTTGTGTCAATCTACCTTGCGAAGAGTTCGGGCGAGTTGAAGCTCACATCTACCGATCCCAACGTGCAGCCGTTCCTGAACTATAACTACTTCGCGGAGGAGTTCGACCGTGTGAGAATGCGCGAGGGCATTCACCGCGCCATCAGGCTGGGCGAGCATGAGTCGTTTAAGGACATCATCGAGGAGCGAATCGAGCCGACTGACTCGGAGCTTGCGTCGGACGACGCGCTGGATGACTGGATGATGCGCGATGCGACGACAGGGCATCACATCTCATGCACCTGCAAGATGGGGCCCGCGTCCGATCCGATGGCGGTGGTTGACCAGCACGGGCGCGTGCATGGCATGGAGGGCTTGCGCGTAGCGGACGCCTCGGTGATGCCGGACTGCATCCGCGCGAACACGAATGTCACCACGATGATGATAGGCGAGCGCATGGCGGACTTCATCGCGGGGAGGGCGTAGGCGCGGGAGCTAACAGGATGGACAGGACGGCAAGGTCTGGCACATGCCGAAGGTGAGGGACGCAATCCGCAGGGTGGAACGGGATGGATGGTATCATGTACGAACGAGGGGAAGCCACCGGCAGTTTCATCACCCTGATAAACGCGGCACGGTGACTATCGCCGGTCATCCGAGTGATGACTTAAAGCCTGATGTGTGGCAAAGTATCCTCAGACAAGCAGGGCTACGGAGGAGAAACCGATGAGACTAAAATACGCAGTGGTCTTCGAACAGACGCCCAATAACCACTGCGCTTATGTGCCCGACCTGCCGGGTTGCATAAGCACAGGGGACACTTGGGAGCATATGCAGGAAATGATCAAGGAGGCGATTACCTACCACATCGAGGACATGCTGGAATGCGGCGAGCCGTTACCGCAGCCCCAAATGTCCATAGAGCAGGCAATCGCTTTCCACAACCAACCTCTTCCTGAGTGTGTAAAGCAGTCTCTCGCCGAGTTCGGAGAAGTTGACGACACCAACGACCCTGAGTTTCCGCCAAGGTTCGGCATGGTCGAAGTCGAGATAAGTGTGCCGCACTCCGTTAAGGCAGTTTGACATAAGCCATCTGCAACACGGAAGGGTCATATTAGGTTTAGGCGGTGTCCGCTATGACGGGGTTGCTGAGGATGCCGATTCCTTCTGCCTCAACCTCCACGACATCGCCGATATTGATTTCGTCAACGCCGGGACATCCGCTTGGGATGATGTCACCGGGGTATAGTGTCATCACGTCAGACACCCAACTCACAAGCTCGGCAACGCCCCAGAGCATGTTGGCGCTATTTCCGTCAACTTGGGTTTCTCCGTTGACGCGGCATTGGATACGCAGGTTGTCGCCGTCGATATCGGTGGCTATGACGGGACCGAGTGGGCAGAAGGTGTCGAAGTGCTTCCAGCGCAGGCTCATGCCAGCGCCTACATCGTTGTTGGTGAGTTCGTTTGCGCTCACGTCGTTGACGCAGGTGTAGCCGAGCACATAGTCGAGCGCGTCACTTACGCTGACATGCCGCGCCTGCTTGCCAATGACTATTCCGACTTCGGCCTCGTGGATGATGCGGCGACCGATTCGCGGGTAGATTATGGAGTCGTCGGGGCCTATGACGGTGCCGGGCTGCTTCATGAAGATGCCGGGTCCGTCGCGTCCCGCTCTATCGCCGTAGTTCGCCGCGATAGCCACGACCTTGTTGGCATGGGCATCTATGGGGGCTAGGAGCCGCGCATCAGAGAGGGCGCATAGCCGCTGTCCTGGGCGTGGACTGTCGTATAGGTCGCCTTCAATGGCGCGCACTTCGTCGCCCTCGACGATGCCCCAGTGTATCCGGTCGTTCAGCGAGAATCGTGCTATATGCATTGGGCTGCCTCCATTCTGTCATTGTTTCAACTTCTGCATTTTACATCACCTATGTGGATGTATCGCGCGCGGCAGTGCCTACACTTAAGACAAGCGTTAACTTATCCTTCTATACAGTGTCCTTCTATACAGTGTCCTTCTATACAGTGTCATTTGCGCCAAATTGGGTTTGGCATTACTATATTGGCGCTTCCAGTCTAATTGTGACTGGACTTTGTCAAGATATTCACAACACACACATACACAAGGAGACGCATTTATGCCGCACAACTATACGACCGATATGTATGAGGGGATGATAGCGGAGACTATCACAATAAAGGGGGCGAATGGGGATGCCATCAATACCTACTTCGCGCGGCCGCTGGGCGACGGGCCGTTTCCGGCGGTGGTGCTGATTCACCACCTGCCGGGCTGGGACGAGCTGTACCGCGACTTCACCCGCAAGTTCGCGCATCACGGCTACCTCGCCATTTCGCCGGACTTGTATCACCGATTCGGGCACGGCTCGCCGGACGATGTGGCGGCTATGGCGCGGGGCGAGGGCGGCGCGCCCGACGATCAGGTGGTCGCCGACATGTCTGCGGCTGCCGACTACATACGCTCGCTGCCGTACTCCAACGGCAAGGTGGGCGTGTTCGGGACATGCTCAGGCGGACGGCAAGTCTTCCTGTGCGCCTGCCGCTCGACATCGTTCGACGCGGCGGTGGAGTGCTGGGGCGGGCGCGTGGTGCAAGGTCCCGACGACCTGACGCCGCAGCAGCCAGTCGCGCCGATAGATTACACGACCGACCTGTCATGCCCACTGCTGGGATTGTTCGGTGCGGACGACATGAGCCCGACGCCGGAGCAGGTGGCGCAGCACGAGCAGGCTCTGAAGGACGCGGGCAAGGACTACGAGTTCCACATGTACGAGGGGGCGGGACACGGCTTCTTCTACTATGACCGCGGCGCGTACCGTCAGGAGCAGGCGGTGGACGGCTGGAACAAGATGTTCGACTTCTTCGGCAAACACCTGACCTAACTTACGGCGTTTAACAAGATTCAATAGACAGAGCCACTCTCTTGATTGTCAGGAGAGTGGCTCTGTTTTGTTTACTATTTCTTAGTTTCTTAGCGCCAGTAGCGGGAGATATTCTCCTCTTCCTTGGTCATCATTTCGAGGACGGCGGGCTGGTTGTTCTGCGTGGCTTCGAGGGCTCGCCTTATCGCCGGGCTAACCTCGTCGGGGGAGTCCACGCGCTCTGCGTAAGCGCCCAAGCCCTCTGCGACCTTGGCGTACTCGCCGCCCAGCCTGTTGCTGCCCCAGTGCTCCGTGGCGTGCGGGAAGTGGTCGTAGTAGTGCGTCATCACGCCGTTGTTCAGGACGATGGTGAGCGTGCCGATGTTGGAGCGAGCGGCGGTCTCGATGTCCATGCCCGCCATGCCGAACGCGGCGTCGCCCATGATGTTGATGACGGTCTTGTCAGGCTCTGCCATTTTCGCGCCGAGCGCGAGGCCCAAGCCGTAACCGAGCTGCGTTGACTTGCCCCACCCGATGTAGCCGCGCGGTGTGGTGACAGGCCAGAACGGGACAATCTGCTCACGCGGGTAGCCGGAGTCGTGGGTCACAATGGTGTTGGCGATATCAACATTTGCCATCATCTCGTTAAAGACGCGGTAAGGGCTTATGGGCACCTCGTCCGATACGAAGTTGGGTCCCCACTCTGCCATGTACTCGTCGCGAATCTTCTTGATTTCATCGCGGACGCCGTGGACATCGCCGCGTCCCTCGGCATTACCAAGTTGACTCTTCGCCTCTTCAATCATCTGCCGCAGCACTACCTTGGCGTCGCCGACCGCGCCGTAGTCTACGCGGTAGTCCTTGTTGATATCCTCAGCGCAGTTTGTGATGTGCGCGAGTGTCACGCCGCCGGGCATGGGAGCGTTGAAGTTGGAGATGGTGAAGCTCGTGCCGATGCCGGCAACGAGGTCTGCGTTTTCGAGGAAGCGAGCGCACATCAGCGTGCCGGACGATGCGCCCGTGCCGAGCGACAGCGCATGTGTCTCCGGGAAGGCGCTCTTGCCTGCGAGCGTGGTCATTACGGGGATGCTGGTGAGTTCGGCGAACTCAATGAGCTCAGGGGTCGCTTCTGCGTAGAGAACGCCTTGTCCCACATTTATGACGGGCGCGCTTGCACCGAGGAGCGCCGCTACCACATCGCGCACGTCTTCGGGAGACCCGCCGGATTTGTGGACTTCGACGGGCTTGTAGTTCAACTCGCCGGGGAACTCTGCGGCTGCGACGTCGCCTGGGAACTCAAGCAGCACGGGGCCTAGCCTGCCGTGCTTCATGTGAGTCATTGCGCGCCCGACCATCTCGGGGATGCGCTCAGGAATGTTGATGAGCGCCGCCCACTTGGTGATGCCCAGATAGTTCGGCACGGACTCGAAGTTGGGATGGACGCCCTGACGCGCCGCAGGGTTGCCGCCTGGGATCGCGAGGAACGGCACGGAGTCTGCGTAACCTTGCGCCACGCCGCCGAATGCGTTCTCGGCGCCGGGACCGGTCTGCATGGTAAAGACGCCAATCTTCTTGCCGTTCTTGATGCGGCTGAATCCGTCCGCCATGTTGACGCCGGCGCGCTCCTGCCTGCACATGATAGGTCGGATGCCCTCACGCGAGCATGCATCGATGAGGGGCTGCGCCGGGAAGCAGGAAATCCATTCAACGCCCTCTGCCTTCAGTATTTTTGCCATTGCTTCGTAGCCGTTCAATGTAAGTCTCCTTCGGATGATACTGTTTCGGTTTGTCGGTTAGTTAGTATATCAGTTTGGCGGATTAGAAGGCTCGGTCACTGCTGGCCGCGCAGGCGGTCCAGCTCGGCCTGAAGTTCTCGATTGCGCGCTTCGGTTGCTTGCGCCCGCGCTTCTGCCGCAAGCCGTGCCTCGCGCTCTGGTCCCAGAGTATTCAGACATTCGCCTGTCACACTGTCCCGCAGCATGAAAATGCCGAATGCCTCATCCTCACCTCGATAGTAGAAGTCCACATCCAGAACCTCGCTGCGCGACCATATATCGCCGTTGGCTTCGGTGTGCAGCTCAAATCGCTCATACTCGCCGTTCACCAGACGCTCGCCCATAAGTGGCTCACCGTAGTATTCGCCTGTCCTGTCCAGCCGCCAGTATTCCTGTGCGCCCATCCGCGCATATATATCGCGCTTTTCACCCAGATCCCTCGCAGCCGTGCTCTCGGACGCCACCTCAAGCACGAACGCGGGGGGCGGGCCCCACTCTTCTATACGGTAGCTGCGGCGGCCTCGCTCTATTGATTCGGCGTCCACGCCAAAGACGACAAAGGCATCCGGGGCAACGACCGAGCCGCGCACCGCCGAATCGTACACGAGGTTGCTCTGTTCCGCGACGAGAGTATCGGGGTCGTTCTCATAGCGCGCCAGAAGTGCGGACATCACAACATGTATGGTTTTGAATTGCTGCATCGCGTCCTCTGGCGGTTCGGGGTCGTCCATGAGGTCGTACCAGGGCTTTTCTTCGACGTCGGCAGAGGGCGCGATGATCGCCTGATCTGTTTTTGCGCCGGTGGTAGTCATTACCTAGCCTCCAATGGGTGGGCAGTTGGTTTGCGTCTCAGTTAGCCAGTATATCAGTTCCCATATGTTGGATTGTATGTAATTCGTCAGTCGTCGCCGACGCCGTTCGGCTCGGGAAGGGCACGCAACTGTGCTGACCTGAAGTCCCGCGTCTGCGAGTCTATCTCGGTGAGTTCAGGTATTTCCTGGGATGTGGCGATGCCCATGTCCTTGAACCTTCTGGCAGACGTAAGCACCCTGGATTCGAGAGAACCAATACCATTGTTGAAGTTCTCCACGGTGGAGTTGATTGAACTTCTCATCTTCACCATGTGACCGGCGAATATTCTGATGCGGTCGTGGAGTTCCTGCCCAAGAGCGGCAACTTTCGCTGCCTCTTCTTCAATCTGCGCTTCTCGCCAGCCCATTGCAACCGCTTTAAGCAGAGCCATTAGCGTATTTGGCGTCGCGATAACCACATTTCGCTGCATAGCCCAGTCGATCAGATCGTGATCTTGCTCCAGGGCATGCTGGAGCAAGAACTCTCCGGGCAGGAACATTACGACAAAGTCGGGTGACCTGTCGAAAAGACGATAGTAGGACTTTTGCGACAGGTCTTGCGCGCGCTCCCTGACCTGTTTGGCGTGCAGCCGGATTGCATCCTCACGTTCGACATCGGTGTCCGACTCCATAGCGGTGATGTAGGCGTTCATCGGTGTCTTGGCGTCAACGACGATAGTACGCTCGTTTGGCATTCGCACAACCATGTCGGGGCGCTCGCGGCTGCCATCGTCGGTTGTGATGCTGACCTGCTCTTCGTAGTCGCAGTAATTCGACATGCCTGCGAGTTCTACCACACGCCGAAGCTGCATTTCGCCCCATGAGCCGCGAACTTCAGGGCGCTTGAGGGCATTGGTCAGATTACGCGTCTCTTGTGTCAGGCTGTTATTGTTTTGGACGAGCGACTCCAGCTGCTGCTTGAGGCTGCCTTGCGATTCGTCGCGGGCTTTCTCAATGCGCTTGAGTTCTTCAGAGAGCGGCTTGACCATCAAGCCGATTTTCTCGTCGGCGGCTTTGACGAAGGCGTCGTTGTTGTTGGAGATCGCCTCGTTTGCCATGACCTTGAACTGGTCGCCCAGAACCTTTTCAATGTCGGCGCGTTCTGCTAGCTGCTTGTTGGCGGCATTAAGGTTGGCGAGGAGCTTGACGCTTTCGGCGGCGTTCCCGTCAGCCTGAGACCGCCACTTTTCGACGTCTATCTTCAGCGCCGCGATTTCACTTTCGGCAGCCTCGAAACGCCTGTTGGAGTTTTCAAACTCGGTCTGGAGCTTGGTGACTTCCAGCTTGCTCTCTTCAGCCTGAGCGCGCCAATTTTCGCTTTCGCCGCCGGACTTGAACTTCATCAGCAGCGCGCCGACAATCAAGCCAACGACCAAACCTAAGACAATCCCTATGATTGCTTCCAAGCCATAATCTCCTAATCGCTAGTCAGATCGCAGGGATTGTCTGCCTCCCGACTGTTATAACAATGGAATGAAACCCCTTACTGGCGTATAAACTTCTGGATACGCTGGCCTTCGAGGACTTCGGCTACATAGATGTCGCCGTGCGAGTCAACTGCCAAGCCGTGCGGAGCGTAGAATAGGCCCGGCTCGTGGCTGTGCTCGTCTCCCCAGCGCGCTAGCAGATTACCTTCACTGTCTATGATGCTGACGCGGTGCTGGAGTTCAGGGACATATATCTCGCCTTCCGGTCCGAACGCGACCGACGTGGGCTGCTGGAAGCCGGTCCACATGAACTGGAACTCGCCGTCCTCATCGAAGACCTGAATGCGATTGTTCTCGCGGTCTGCGACGACGACTCTGTTCTCGGAGTCAACGCCGATACCGTGCGGCAGGTGGAAGTCGCCGGGGTTGTCTTTGCCGGGCAAGCCCCAGGACTTCATGTGCGTTCCGGTGGAGTTGTAGTGGTGTACGCGGCAGTTGCCGTAACCGTCGGAGATGAAAATGTCGCTGTAGCTGCCGATGGCGATTCCGGTGGGCAGGTTGAAGGGACCGCCCGGCTTCTCCACGAGGGAGCGCGTGATCTCGCCCGTGTCCGAGGGCACGTCGCGCGTGCCTAGTGTGAGCAGCAGATTTCCCTCCGGGTCGCGCTTTTCCACGACATGCGAGTCCCTGTCTGCCAGATAGACATTGCCTCTTTCACCCACGCAGACACCGTGCGCCTCCTTGTGCTGCAAGTCCCAAGAATCGAGGTAGTTACCTTCCCGGTCGAAGATAATGAGGTTGTGTGTGCCGCGATTATAGACATACACGTTGTCGTTGCTGTCCACCGCGACATCAGCAACCTGCTTCAGCTCGAATCCTTCGGGGATCTGCCCCCATCCCTCCGCTACTTCATACATAAAGTCGCCACTTCCGAATGCCATATTATTGACCTCCCAAATCAATGTGTTGGCACGGCTGCGAAGGCTTTGATTGCCAAGCGCACAGCCGTGCATTGAACGCATAAGAAGTTTGGGGTCAATATACGGGTTTAGGGCGAGAGGGGTCAAGTGAGGGGACAGCAAGTTGACCCGCTAATTTGGAATGTGTATTGTCTATACACATAGGTTGAGAAGGACGAGGGAAAGCCGTGGCGAGATTCCAATTGATAATATCCGATGAGGAGCGTGAACGCTTTTCATATCAGGCGGGCGTCGAAGGCATGACTTTAAGCGCTTGGCTGAGGGCAGCCGCGCACGAACGGCTGAAGGCGCAACAGAGTCTTGAGCCATTTTCCTCTCAGGCGGATCTTGACGACTTTTTCAGCGTCTGCGACGGGCTGGAAGGCGACAAGCCTGAACCTGAATGGGAGCAGCACTTGGATGCCATCGGCCGTTCTCGAAGTGCGGGAGAGTCCGGCACTTGACCTTCATAGACACCAACGTCTTCATGTACGCCGTGGGGCGCCCTCATCCGCTGCGACTTCAAGCGCGGGATTTTCTAATAGAAGCAATGCGAAACCGCACACCGCTGTTCACATCGGCGGAGGTTTTGCAAGAGTTGGCGCATACATACCTTCCGGCCGGAAGGCTGGCGACTCTCGATGCTGCCATGTCTCTAGTCGTGCGTTGTGGCGCGGAAGTGTGGCCTCTGGAAGCAGAGGATGTCACACTGGCGCGCCAACTGCATGAACAGTATCCAACGCTGTCGGCCCGCCATCTGTGCCATCTTGCGAGCTGCCGCAGACGTGGCGAAAGCGAGATAAAGACATTCGATCGAGCGTTCAATTCCGTATTGGGCTGAATTGAGATGCGGCTGAACGGGCGCGTCAGCCTATGCGATACGCCCTCGTTGCTGTGTCGTGGAATAGGGCGGCTTTTTCGCTGTCGGAGAAGTCTGCGACGATGCGCTTGAACGAGTTCCACATCACATTGTAGGAGTAGGACGCCTTATCGACAGGGAAGTTGCTCTCGAACATGCAACGCTCCACGCCGAACTGCTCGATGACATGCAGGTAGTAGGGCGCGGTGGCTTCGGCAAGCTCGGCAGAGCCAATGGGGGTGTCGCGCTCGTGCCAGCCGTTGCCATAGTTGGGCATGCCGCAGCCGCCGACCTTCACGAAGACATTCTCGTTCTGCGCGACTTCGGCGATACTGCGCTTCCAGATTTCCATGACCTCGCTGCGCCTTCCTTCGTAGGGGCCGACGCCGAGGGGAGCGCCGATGTGGTCGAGGATGATCGTCACGTCCGGGAACGAGTGCGCGAGGTCCGCGAGTTCGCCAAGCTGTGGGTGGAAGAGCCATGCATCGAAAGTCAGGTCGAGTCTTCGCATTTGCGCGAAGCCCTCGCGGAACTTGGGTGTCATCATGACGCCCGATCCCTGGTCGCGGTATGCGGGGATTACAGGGCTGGGATCGTGCGAAGTGCCGTGCCGAATGCCGCGGAACCTGCCCTTGCCCAATTCAATGTGCGCTTCAAGCACTTCCGCCACCCCGTCGCCGAGCGTGAGGTCTGCGTGGCTGGCTATGGCGGCGTTGATGTTCGTATGCACATCGGAGCGCAAGGCGGCTTCTTCAGCGACCGCTGCCACGAACTCGGTCTCGCCGAGGGGCTTCATGTGCTCGGGGCCGTCGGTGCGATACATGGATGAGCATTCGAGGAAGACGGTGCTGACGATGTTGTGCCCGGATCTGAGGTCGCGCAGCAGGTCGTCGAGCATGTAGTTGTTGCCGGGTCGCTCCCACAGGTGGTGGTGCGGGTCGCATATGGGCAGGTCGGGGTCGATGGGGTCTTCGGTTGTGAGTTGGAGCCAGTCTTCGCGTGGGGTGACCATGGGTGCCTCCTAGATAGCTGTCAGTGGTCAGTTTAGAGTTTTGTCCCTTATTCTTGCGGCGCTTTCTCGGGATCACTTTTCTGGAGATGATTAAACAGGACACCTCGGTACTCATACAAATTGCGTATGAAGTTTTCATTTATTCCGCATTTTAGGAGGAGATATATGATAGTTAATTGCCGCAAGCTTTGAGTTGCGTAGAAGAGTTTATCATCTTCAAGTATTGTTCCAGCACGTTCTCTTTTTTGCTCCACTCTCTTGTGTGTGAGTTCTTCGTTGCGAGTTCTAACTATAAAATCTCTCCATTCTTTCTTACTTGAGATTTCAGGATCGATAACATAATATCTTCGTACTTCATGTAGCAGAAAGTTCAATAACTTTTTATTCAAGCCACTTTTGCTGTCGTTTATATTAGAAAAATGAATGACAATAGTCTCCATTGCGCGATATACATCGCCAAAAGAAGTATCGATGTAAGAAGTGCCGTCTTGGTAAAAATGGCGCAAAAGAAGGTTGACAGCACCCGATAAAGGACTAACTTTTTCTAACCACTTTTTGACATCATCCTTTTCGAGATTGTCAAACGAATGCAGTCTATTGACACGTCGGACAGAATTCCCACGCACTTCCGGTAGCCATCCAAACCATTGAATCTTGCGTTCCTCCTTGAACAGGTTTACCCCTGTTAGTGGAATTGCATTCTGCAATGAAATGGAAATCAGACTGCTTATGTGATTAACCACTTCTGGGATTTCAGACAATGAAGTTGGCTTTTCATATTCAATTCTTAAGGAACTTGACGGTTCAGAAGAAAACCGTGGCATTTGCCCAAAAGAACCAGAGACATTATAAAAGCGGGTCATTATGAGGTTATATTCTGGAAGACATATCCTAAACGTCTCTGGTTCAGGTCTAGAAATTTGAACCGCGTGTGAAGGATTTTCAGCGAGAGAAACCCACTCACCAGCAGAAATCAAATCTTCAGACGGAGCTCCAACCCATTCATCTTGATGGCGCAGACGAATTTCTACTGCATCAAATTCGGAAGGAATGGCACCATTACCGTTACCCACAAACAGACTGTTGAAACTGAATTGCTTCACATCTTCATTCGGAAACACTATAGGAAGCAAACTATGTGAAAGGCAATTCATGAGTTTGACATTCTTGCGACCCTCAATCTGTCCAGTAATTTCGTAGAGTGAATTGTCAGACCTTAACTCAATTTTGTTTCCCTTTTGACGGAAGTCTGATACTGCCGAATTATTAGATTTCGGTCGGAACAGTTTCAGTGTTCCTCCGAGGTCTGGATCAAAGGTAAGGCTTCCAAAGCCTTTCCAACCTTGAGACCTGCATTCAAATTCGCCAAGCGAATAATCAATGGAATCCATATTATTCGTCATCTCCATTCTTTTGCTCGGAGTCTGTGCAAGGATACTTCATCCGTCCCGTCCATTTACATAATGCATTCCCCCCTTCAATGTCAAATGCTCATCACAACATAGCTACTATGGGACACCACTGCATATCACTTTCCATTAATGACTGCTCGCTGTCCACACGATAGTACACGAATTGCAACTCCAGTTCTGCTAAGAGATAAAATGAGCGTCCTATATTGCCGGGACATGCACCCTCTCCCATCCTCTGCTACATTATCTGTAGGCAACAAGGTTGACATAAGCCTGCAAGCAAGGAGGGCACTATGGCTACTATGACTGATACACAGATTCGGGTTGGGACGCTGGAGGAGCTTAGGGCGCGGGGATGCACGGTGGTTACGGGCGGCGGGCATACTATCGCGGTGTTCGCGCATGATGACAAGGTGTTTGCGGTGGACAACCGATGCCCGCATATGGGGTTTCCGCTGGACAGAGGGACTGTGAAGGACGGCATTCTGACCTGCCACTGGCACCACGCGCGCTTCGATCTGTCGAGCGGCGGCACTTTCGACCCGTTCGCTGACGATGTGCGCTCGTTTCCGGTGTCGGTGTCTGACGGCGAGGTTTGGGTTGACCCGTCGCCGCCGGAGGCAGACCAGACGGCGCGCTGGTCGAAGCGGCTGGAGGACGCGCTTGAGGACAACATCCGCCTTGTAATCGCCAAGTCGGTGCTGGGGCTGGACGCGGTGGAGGCAGACTACCGCATTCCGCTGGGGATTGGCGCGGAGTTCGGCACGACTTACTCGGCGGCAGGCTGGGGACAGGCTATGACGATACTCACTTGCAGCGCGAGCATGCTGCCATATCTTGAAGCGGCAGACCGACCGCTTGCGATGTACCAGGGACTGCTGCATGTGGCGCGGGCGAATGCTGGAATGGCGCCGCGCTTCTTGCTGGATCCGCTGCCGACTGGCGAGACGCGGGCGGAGGTGTTCAAGTTGTGGCTGAGGAACTTCATAGATGTGCGCGATTCGGACGGGGCGGAGCGATGCCTGCGCACGGTAATAGAGATAGGCGTTCCTGAGCAGACTATAGCCGACATGATTTTCGCGGCTATCACCGACCATGTATATATTGATGGCGGGCATACGCTGGACTTCGCCAACAAGGCGTTCGAGCTGCTGGACCATCTGGGCTGGGAGCATGCGGGGCGGGTGCTCACGGGCCTTGTGCGCGGAATGGCGGGGGCGCGTCGAAGCGAGGAACTCAGCTCGTGGCGCAATCCGATTGACATCTCGACGATGGTCTGGAAGGCGCGGGAGGCGCTCGCAACTGCATACGCGGAAGGCGTTGGTCGGCGCGGCGAATGGGACGATGAGACTGCGCTGGTGGATGTGATACTTGAGGATGATCCTGCTGCGACTCTGGATGCCGTCGTGGATGCTGTGCGCTCTGGCGCGAGCGAGGCGCAGGTCGGCTCGGCGGTGGCGTATGCGGCGTTCGTGCGGATGGCGCGCTTCCACACATCCAACGAGTTCAACGACTGGGATACGCTGCACAACACGCTGACGGCGGCGAACGCGCTGCATCAGGCATTGAAGCGCGCGCCATCCTTGGAGTTGCTAAGGGGTACGCTAGATACGGCGATGAGCGTGTATCTGGACAGGTTCCTGAACATGCCCGCGCAGAGGACGCCCGAACCCTTGATGAACGGCGCGGCGAATGGCGCGATTGACGGCGACGCCCTGCGCTCGGAGTTGCTTGGCGGGATGGATGTGCAGCAGAATGTGGAGCCTTCGGCGAAAGTAGTATCGGACTACATCAGCGGGGGCGCGACGCCGGAGGGCATCATTGCCACGCTGGGACACTCGATGCTGCGAGAGGAGTCGGGCTTCCACATGTTCCAGATTGTTGACGCGGCGATAAAGCAGTACGAGGAACGGCGCGGGACAGATGAGGGGCGCATCGTGCTGGTTGCGTTATCGCGCTTTCTGGCGGCGCACGCGCCCACATCGCGCGCGGTGCAGCAGACATTCAACATCGCACTGCGGTTGCACCGCGGGGAGGCCCTGTACAGCTAGCGGGGATGTGACCGAGCTGACATCGATAGGACAGGCATCGATAAGACAGGATGGAAGCGATGGAGTTTGGCGCAGTTTGCCTCAGTGTGTTAATCTAGCGCGTGTCAGCGTGGAGTTTCCGCGCTGCAACTGCAGCTACCAACATACAGGGGACACAGGAGTATTGATATGGCAAAGGTTACAGGCAGTTATCTTATCGCCAAGACGCTCGCGGAAGAGGGCGTGGAGAAGCTCTTCTACCTAATGGGAGGGCCTGACTTCGACATCGTGATGGGCTGTCAGGACTTCGGCATCGAGACAATAGACTTCCGACATGAGCAGGCGGCGGCGTTCGCGGCGCATGCATATGCGCGTGTTACGGGCAAGCCCGGCGTTTGCACGGCAGCATCGGGACCTGGCACTCTGAACCTGCTCACGGGCGTGTATGCAGCGTCCATTGACTGCTCGCCGATGGTCATCCTAGGCGGCGCGAGCGCGGTGCATGAAATCGGCAGAGAGTCGTTCCAGGAGGTTGACCAGGAGCGCATCATGGAGCCGATCGTCAAGTACTGGCACCGGCCCACGATGGCGGCGCGCTATCCTGAAATCGTGAGCACTGCGTATCGACAGTCGATGTCCGGCAGGCCGGGACCTGTGTACATCGACTGCGGCGCGGACGTGCTGTACGAAGAGATTGAAGAGGACGCGGCGGTGAAGCCCACACGCGCAGCGCGTAAGTCGGTGCCCGCCGGCGATGCGGCGGCTATCAGCGAAGCGGTGGATATGCTAGCGGAGTCGGAGCGCCCGGTCATATTCTCTGGCGGCGGCGTATTCTTCTCGGGCGCATCGCCTGAGATGGAGCGGCTGGTTGACCTGACGAGCACGCCCTTCTACACCGCACCGATGTCGCGCGGCGTTGTGCCGGAAGACCATGCCGTATCGTTCCAGGGCGCGCGCAGCACGGCGCTGCGAGAGGCGGACCTTGTGCTGGTAATCGGGACGCGCATGAACTGGATGATCAACTATGGGCAGCGCTTTGGCACCGCGAAGGTAGTGCAGATTGACATCGAGGCGAGCGAGATCGCGCATAACCGCGATGTTGACCTGGGCATCGTGGGCGACGCCAAGTCTATTCTGGGGCAGATGGTCGCGGAAATAGAAGAGCGACCCGAAGATTTCGCGGGCAGGCTGGAATCGCCCTGGATCTCACGTCTGCAAGAGGACAACGACCGCCGCGCCGGTCAGCAGGACGTTCTGCTGAACTCGGACCAGACTCCGATACACCCGCTGCGGCTCTGCAAGGAGATACGCGACTTCCTGGATCGGGACGCCATCCTGTGCGTTGACGGCAACGAGATACTGCACTTCGGGCGCCAGTCGTTACCGACATTCGTGCCGGGCCACAGGCTGAACTCCGGCGTAACGGGCACCATGGGCGTTGGTCTGCCCTACGGCATCGGGGCGCAGGTAGCCAAGCCTGACACGCAGGTGCTGGTGTTGCACGGCGACGGCTCGATGGGCATGAACGCGATGGAGATCGACACCTGCGTTCGCTTCAACCTGCCGGTGGTAACGGTCATCAGCAACAACGCAGGCTGGACGGCGCGTGCGCCCGACCGCCGCAAGCCCGGGCGTGAGATGGGCTTCACGAACTACGACGGCATGGCGCGTGAGCTTGGCGCACACGGCGAAAAGGTTACGGATCCGGACGAGATTCGACCGGCGCTTGAGCGTGCGTTCGCAAGCGGCAAGCCCGCTGTGGTGAATGTCATCGTTGAGCCGACGGCAGCAGGCGTCTCCCGTGCGTGGGGCGGCTCGCGAATGGAGTAGGCTTTAGCGATAAGCTTTCGGCATACAGTCGTCAGCGGTCGGTCTTGGGTGTGCTTACACGCCGGACCGACCGCTGATTGTTTTTGGTGCAGGTGGATGCGCTGCCGTGAGACTCTGCAGAAGTCGAGAGCGGTAAAGGAGGCTTAGCGCGAGCCTTCGACATGGACGGTGATGACATCCATGTTGTGGAACTTCTGATGGCGAACTGAAGAGGAGTAGTGGCGCAACAGCCGGTACGAAACCTCAAGCTCATCCAGCACCTCGGGCTGCTCACTCATGTACGCCAGTCTGTCTTCGAGGTTTTCCACGTCGTATGCCGCCGATAGGAATTCTAATTCCGCTATGTCGTCGTTGACGTGCGCATTGATGATCAAGCGGCGTTCTAAGCCCGAATCCACCGAAGAGTCATGGTATCTCTGCCGGAGCGTGGGTGAAGGACGCGGCAAGGTGGCGGTGCGGGTATGATGCCGACGCTGGAGCGTTCTGAAGGTCCCCGGTCGTGATGTTGAACGCCAATGGAGGCCCACAGTGGCGATTGTGGGTGAAGTTGACGAATCGGTGAGCAGCAGGGGATACTCACGGTCCGGTCCGGCGCGAGTCTGGGGATGAGATGGGTTATGGAGTGTATGGTGGGCAGTCGTCGCCGCTGCCGTCAGCTGTCAGCTCGGTAACGGAATGGTTCGCAGTCTGGCCAGAGCGCGGCCGAACTGTGTTTCCCAGGGCCAGCGCTGGGGAAGATGCAGGGTGAGACGGCGTGCCGAGCGTGTAAGCCGTCCGGCGAGGGAGAAGAATCGTCTGCGCAAGGTCTTGGTGGTGGAGGCTCGTTCTTCCAGTCCGATGCGGGAGGTCCAGCGAGCCAGATTGTGAGCCATCACCTGCACGGCCAACCAGGCGGCGTTGGCTGCGAAGCGCCCTGAGGGCAGATGGTTCAGTCCTACGCCGTACTTCAGGTCGCGGATGGCGTTCTCCACCTCGGCGTGGCGGCGATGGTCGGCCTCCAGTTGGAGGGTGTCGCCCTCTCGGTCCGTGATGAAACCGTGATAGCTGTAGTTGGTGAAGAGCGCCAGTTGAGAGCCGGGCGTGGGCTTCACTCTGCGGACGATGAGTCGCACTGGTGCGGCGTCGGGCTTGCTCTCGAAGGGAGTGTAAATGGTCTCGGCCACATCGGCTGTGCCGTCCATCCAGTAGGGTATGGGTGTCCAGTCCGTCTCTGGTATGGCCTCGATGAGATTGCGCAGTCGGGGGTGCTGTCGGACGGTGATGGAGAAGCGGACATCCATCTTGCGACAGACGGCAACGATGGTGTGGGCATAGAAGCCGCTGTCGGCCCGCACCGTGAGCGCTCCCGTGGCTCCGGCGTAGCGCACTCGCGCCACCGTCTCCCGCAGGAAGTTGGCTGCGCCCCGGGCGGTGTTGGCTCGGCCCTTGCGCAGTCGTGCCATCAGCACGTCGCCGGTTCCTGAGGCAACGGCCAGCAGCGGATGATAGCCCCGCTGGCCGGTGTAGTTGTGATGGCGCGCTCCCTCCTTTGCCAGTCCATAGGTCTCGCAGACCGTCGAGTCTATGTCGATCGTCAGAGGCGAGTCCTCGGGGCCTGCCCCGGCGTCCCAGGCACGCGCCAGAAACTCTCGGCTCACCCGGTCCAACTGTCGCACATGTCCCCAGCGGAAACTGCGTAGGAATGTCCCCAGCGTGGATGGAGCCTTGACCACACAACCCAGTACCGAGGAGGTCCTGCCCGCCCGCAACACGTCGGCATCGTCAATGCAGTCGCCACCGACCAGAGCCGACGCCACCAGGGTCAGTATCTTGTCCCCGGTGTTGGCCCGCCCCGGGGCGTCGCCCAGGTCAACGTGGTTGTCGACGAGTTGGCTCAGACCCAGACGCCCGGCCAGGGTGACCGGCAGGATCAGCCCGGCATTGGCTACCAGGCGGGGATCGTCGAAGGCGATTTGGATGCGGTCAGGGTGGTTACGTGGTAGCATCTGTTGGGTGCTCCTTTTCTGTGACAGGTTTTGTGTTGTAAAACCATTATCTCAGATTCAGAGGTGCACCCTTTTGCTTCTTCAGGAGGCCTCTCACACGCCCCCCTCGGTGGATTGGGGCTAAGGTATCTTCGTCTTCGTACAGCACCATGATAGCCAGCGTCTCTTCACCCACCGCGCGCAGCCGCTCAATTGATGCGTCGTTCCAGCCCCTGTCAATAGCGAAGCGCTGCAGGAAGCGGTCAACCTCCGGCATGGATGTGAAGTCCAAGTCAACCTCTAGGTGTTTACGCCTGGCGGCGGTCAACTCAATGAATCCGATCATCAGGGCTGCGGCAAGGCCTCCGGACGTTACGCTGTTGCTTAGCAGCGCGTTCCATGTTTCCGTGAGCAGGTCGGCGAAAATTGCCTGATTCTGGAAGCCCATGCCGACCCAGAATGAGACCGCCACGACTACTGCCTTTCGATGGTCTATGCCGTCCCTGGCAACGGTTTCCACGCCTTCGATGAAAACCAGTCCCATAATTATCATTATGTACGCTGCTGCGACAGGCGCCGGTATCGCCAACAACACTGCGGTCAGCTTTGGCAGTAGCGCCAGAAATATGAATATGATGCCGGCCCATATACCCACTGCCCGTGACGCGACCCCAGTGAGGCTGATCATCGCCACGCTGGGGGAGGCAGTCATTGTGGGCATAGTCCAGGCTAGTACCGAGTCCAGCTGATATTGGCACAAGTATAAGAAATGGGTTAAGCTCGGGCACATCTTACGAAGAGGATGTTGCCGAATATGACCGCAAACAAGTACAGAGTGGAGTTGAGCGAGTCCCAGAAGAGCCGACTGAGTGAAGTCGCCCACCGCGGCAAGTCACCTGCGCGCACGGTAAAGAGAGCGCTGGCGCTGCTCAAGGCAGACGAAGGACAGTTTGATAACCGCATAGCCGATGCGTTGTCGATAAGCAGGCGCACGGTCATCAGGATACGCAAGCGTTTCTGCGAGGAGGGACTTGAGAGCGCGTTGGTCGAGCGTGCGCGTCCGGGGCAGAGGTGCAAGCTGGATGAGCGTGCCGAAGCGCATCTTGTGGCGATAGCGTGCAGCGACCCTCCTGAGGGCCATACGCACTGGACGCTGAAGTTGCTTGCGGACAAGGCTGTGGAGTTGGGCTATGTAGAGAGCATAGCGAGGGAGACGGTGCGTCAGAGCTTGAAAAAAACGAACTTAAACCGTGGAAGAACAAGGCGTGGTGCATCCCGGAACTGAGTGGGGAGTTCGTGGCACGGATGGAAGATGTACTGGACCTGTACGAGGAGGAATACGACACTGAGCGACCGCTGGTCTGCTTCGATGAGACATCCAAGCAGTTGATCGCGCACACGAGAACGCCGATTGAAGCCGAGCCTGGGAGATTGGAACGCATAGACTATGAGTACAGGCGCAACGGCACGCGCAACCTGTTCGTGTTCTGCGAGCCCAAGGGTGGATGGAGGCACGTGGAGGTCACGGAGCGACGCACTGCTGTGGACTTTGCCGAGCAGATGAAGTGGCTGGTGGATCGAGCGTATCCCGACGCTAGGGTGATCAGGGTGGTACTGGACAATCTGAATACTCATAAGCTCGGCTCTCTGTATGAGGCATACGAGCCTGTGGAGGCGCGGCGTATAGCGCGACGACTGGAGTTCCATTACACGCCCAAGCACGGTAGTTGGCTGAATATGGCGGAGATAGAGTTGAGCGTCTTCGGCAAGCAGTGTCTGAAGGGACGCCTTGGCGATGAGGAGACGCTCAGGCGGCATATAGGGGCGCTTGAGCGGGAGCGAAACGAAGCGGGAGTGACCATAGACTGGCGATTTCGCTCTCAGGATGCTCGCGTGAAGCTCAATCGCATCTACCCGAAGCCAAAGCTATGAACGCTAAAAACCCAACGTGTCATCATCAAGTGGACTCGGTACTAGTCCGGACGCCAGGTTGCTCAACCCGTTGATGTTGAGGCCACCCTGGATGAGTCTGAAGTCGCTGGCACGAGACTGGCGCCGGGAGACGCGCTGGACGGCGCTAATGTCCGCGACGGCCTTGAAGGACGTGATAATTGTTATGAGCAGGAAGGCGGGGAGAAGAGCCCAGAACTTCAGGCCAGGCGACAAATCGAAGCCCGGTCAGGCGTTTTGGGGGATACCGACCCAGGGCGCCTCCCGCACTAGATGGGTGTCGTAAAGGTCGAATGGCAGGGCAACAACGCAGCCAACGACAATACCTACTATCGGCGACCAGAGCTGCAGGTTACGGGGCGCCCGCAGGAGGAGCAAGGTCACCACTGCCAAAGTAATGCTTGCTGTGAGCGGGGCTGCTATCGGCGATACGGGCCTGCCATCGGGTGTGACGGTCAGTATTCCGAACACCGCTAGAATGACCGTTGCCGCTATCAGCATTAGTACGGTGCCGGATACCACGGGCGTGATTACTCGGCGCAGCAGTGAAAGCCGGGCAGCTACGACAAACTTCAGCAGGGACGAAAGCACCACAAGGCTGGCCAGCATCGTGGGCCCGCCTTGTGAAAGGGCTGTGATGCAGATGGCGATTGCGGGTTCGGCCGTGCCTATCACCAGCACATGACCAGCGCCAAGGCGCCCGACTCGAAATGCTTGCATGATAGTGGCTGCGCCGCAAATGACCATTGATGCGAATACACTCCAGGTAAGGTAGCTTTCAGGCTGCTCTGCGGTGTGAACGATTATGACCACCGGGACTACCACGAGCGCTATCATGACTATGGCTAGTTGAAAGCCGGTGATAATGGCAGTTAGAGGCGGATAACCCTCGTCCGGCTCAAACAGGATGTTTTCATTCGCGATCTCTGAAGCCAAGAGCACTCCTCGTTTCATCGATTTACAATACTGAGTATCAACGAATTTTTAGGAACCACATATATGTGATCCAAGAATGCTGCGCTAATTATTGCGTGTCTTCAGTGCCAGTGAGTAATGAAATGATCAAATGGCAACTCAGGCGATTGGTCCTTTTGTCACATCGCGCATAGGTACAATTAATATAATTGAACGAGCGCAAGCGCTATTGTAGATACAAATCTTAGAAATGTCCATTGTGAAAATATTACTTTTGAAAAGCATTTTTGTAGTGATCGATGTAACGGTCGTGCTCATATTTTTGCGCGCCATGAATTGCAGACCTGACAGCGAGTCTCAATAGAGTGCTCACAAAGTGTCAGACTTGTACTACATAAATGTATTAAACGTAAGCTATGTCCGGGAGGTCTGACAGACATGCAAAGGGCGCGAAAATGAAGGAAGAAGCGCTGCGGTATAGGGTGGGTGGGCGGAGCGTGGAGACGCTGCAGCGGATCATCGTGGTGTGGGGGCGGGAGGGGGAGTAGATGGAGTAGATGGGAGATTTTTCTTTTGGCGCTTTAACGAATTTGACCGTCACATTGATCCTCGACAAATTCTAGCACTTCAACGCAGCGTTCAATATACTCTCGCACCCTATGTACGGTAATTCCTACGCTCTTGCCATGCGCAATCTGATTACGGTTATTCATAATTGAATCAAGGGCTTCTTTCCTAGACCCATCGTCCCTTTGGAAATATTCCTCTAGTTCCTCCCGCCAGGTGGCATTGAACGACCCCGCAACGTCAATAAAGCGTTGAGCGTTAGGATTGTATACAGTCTCTAGGCGACTATTGACAAATCGTGCAACTGGCCCACTTGCAGAATTCACTGCATATTCTGAGTAGATGGTTTGAAGGCCATTTTCTACAAAGCCAGCGGCGACAACACATAAGTATCGCCCCCAATGCCCTTGTAGTTCGATGTCCTCTGTAGCAAGGCCAGTTTGATTAATCAGAGCCCTCAACCTGTTCAGTTCACGGATCAAGTCTCGGTTACGCATCTATGAAGGCTTCGGTGGCTATTCTAAGGCGTTCTCTGACTGAATTTTCGTCGGATGTACCTCCAGTAGCGGCCTGCAAGTACTCTTCGTCAATTATTAAGGCCTCATGAACAGCCGCAACATTGGAAAGGTTGGGAACACCTGAGCACCTAATGCGTTTAGCGAGGCCAATCGCCATCGAGTCAAAAACAGCTACGTTTACAACTCTGCCTTCCCTAAGCCTAAATGGCCTAGGCAGCGCCTCTGCGAACGCATTTACGGTCACTTCAAACACGTCGGACAAATCCTCAAGCCACTCATCTTCTGCATTCTTGTACGCCTGCGTGAAGACGTTAAGGAACTCCACCATAGGCTTGGTATACAGATCTCCCCTTTGCCACATGGCGAAGAATCGGAGGATCATCTCTTGATCTTTTAATCTAAGACTTGGCCTACCTATGATTCTCCGCCAAGACGGAATGTCATTTAGCTGTTTTATTCTATCGATCAACTTGCCTTGGTAGACAGCGCATCGTATTTCCTGCGGAGTTACTTTATTGCCTCCGGAGTTCAACCTCTTGAATATTTGATACATGCTTGTGTCGTCACCGGCAGGAGCATCTTGCCTGACAACGGTCGCGTGTATTAGTGAATTGTTCAGGTCCCGCCTAACCGAGTCGACTAGTTCTTGAAAGGAAAGCCCTTCAAACCGTTCATGCACACTTTCTAGGTGGAACGGTCTGCTTGTTGGGCTTGGATGGTATATGTTGAAGTTTCCGCTATAGAAGAACTGTAAGGTCCTTAACCTTTGATGTCCGTCTATTACGTAGAGTTGGCCAGTATCCGCGTAACGCCCGAGAAAAATGCCGGGGACGGGCAAACCTAGTAGCAGTGACTCGATAAAGCTTGAGGCCTGTTTGAAGTTCCAGACATATTGCCTCTGCCAATCGGGAATGACGATGTCACCCTCATCCAAGCGTCGGACAAGTCCGCCGACATCGAAGTCAATTCCATAACTTGTGATGTCGTATCTTTGAGGAAGGACAGTTTCGTCTCTATCCGCTTCATCGTAGATTAAGTCTTCTCCTTCTTGAATGCTCAGAGAGTCAACTTCGTCTAGCAGCTCTATCATTGCCATTCTCCCCTATGCGGATTTAGATATCTCATTATAGCAGGTGGTTTTTGCCAATCGATTCATACGAAGAAAAAGGGGACAATGCTTCCTATTCCGCGGAATGGAAATATCACAGCGTAGGACGGTGAGTTTCAACGTCTACCCGAGCAAGCGATAATATTGCAACACGAAACGCTCCGTTTGGAAAGTGTGATCCGTGCCTGCTATCGTACAATATGTACTTGCACAGGGAAGATCTTCTGTTGAGGGATGCACCCTGAGGATTGATCGCCTGAATGCAGGCTATCGCCCCTCCAGCTCCTCGCGCAGGCGTTCTTCCTGCTCGCGGAGTTCGGGCGTCATCTGCTCGCCGAAGTCTTCGTATTCGAAGACTTGGCGGCTCTCGATTTGGCTGGGACCGGGCATGGGGTTGGGGCAGCGCTTGACCTACTCGACGGCTTCGGCCACATGCTCGTTGTACTTGCCCATGGCTTCGAGGAGGTCGGTGGAGGGCATGACGCCCGCCTCGCTGTCTGTGGTTGCTTTGATTGGAACCAGAACGCGCACGGCGGTATGTCCATCGCTGATGTGTGGGAGTGGGGATGCCGTGGAGCCAACGGACGGACTCGAACCGTCGACCTGCTGTTTACGAAACAGCTGCTCTACCGACTGAGCTACGTTGGCTCACCATGTCCATATTACTACGATTATTGCGCCTTTTCCAGATATTCACGGGCTAGGCGTCCGACTACGTGATGGTGACACGGAAGCGGCGCATGGCACAGGTTGGCGCAAGTTCGCGCACCGCGGTAATGGTGGCGCTTCGCCATCCGTCGCCGTCGGGCATCCGTGCGCCGACTTCGGGATCGGGCGCGCCCTCTTCGCGGTATAGCCTGCCGAGAGGTTCGCCCTGCTCGGAGTACACGAACCAGACGGTTTCTATTGCTTGCGTCTGCGTCATTGCGCCGTCACGCCTCCGTCGATGACGAGTTCGGAGCCGGTTACATAGCTCGACTCGTCGGACGCGAGATAGAGCATGCCCTGGGCGAGTTCCTGCGGCTGCCCGACCCTGCCCATTGGGATGCGCAGCAACAGCGGCTCGTAGTGCGCCGGGTCCTGGTAGCTGGCGTTCGTCATGGGCGTGCGGCAGAAGCCGGGGTGGATGGAGTTGACGCGAATGTTTTCGCCCGCGTACTGGATGGCGGCGGACTTGGAGATTAGTCGCACCGCGCCCTTGGCGGCGTGGTATGCGGTGGATGTCTGGCTGCCGACTAGTCCGTAGATGGACGACACGTTGATGATCGAGCCGCCGCCTACCTTTCGCATCTCCGGTACAGCGTACTTCATGCCGAGGAACGCGCCCTTGGCATGCACGTTCATCTGCCCGTCCCAAAGCTCTTCAGAGGTGTCTTCCAGTCGCATGCGTCCGCCGGTGCCGGCGTTGTTCACCAGAATGTCCAGTTTGCCATAGGTATCTAGTGTCAGCTTGATGGCGGCCTCCCAGTCGGCTTCGCTGGTGACATCAAGCCTTGTGAACACGGCGTCGTGCCCGTGCTCGCGCAGTTGCGCTTCGGTGCGGCGCCCCTGCTCTTCGTTAATGTCGGTTAGCACGAGCTTCGCGCCCTCGCCTGCGAACAGCCACGCGGCAGCGCCGCCGAAGCCCATAATCTCGCCCTGCACACCCGCAGCCGCTCCAGTTATCAGGGCTATCTTTCCTTCAAGTAGCATTTCCGTCCTCCTTATGATTGTCACTTCATGATTGTCTCATGATTGCCTCTTCAGTCCGCCCATATCATACAGGAGCAGTCAGGCGCTGTGGTTGCCCCTAGAAGAAATCCCTGTCGTCTCCCAGGAATGTGCGGCTGAAAGTGGTCGCCATCACGCTATGAATCTTGAAAGAGACCCGCCATAGCAGGGCTACAAGCCCAAGCAGGAATATTATGGCTATCGGCGTGGAGAAGCTGCCGAGCACGACCAGCTGAGAGATGAAGGGGAGGCTCCATACTCCAATGGCAACCACCATCGGTATCAGAATGCTGTTTCGCAGTATTACGCGCAACCCTACCCTGTCCAGCAGGCTGAAACTGTTCGAGTTGAAACGAAGGATAAACACTGAAATGTCGTCAGTCATCCTTTGGAGCGTGCGCCAGGTGAATACGGCGGGCGGGATGCACAGCAGCACCACAAGGCAGCTCAGGAGAAGGCCCAACACGCCCTGCTGGAGGTTGACCGCGCGCGCTATATCACCGGCGAAATTTAGCACAAAAGTGCCCACTCCAATTGTGACCACGATGACGCCGCAATTCACGAGGATGACGCGACCGGAGCGCCTTATTTCGTTCGCAAGCTCGCCTTCAAGCCCGAACACGTTGCGCGTCGAAATCAGCACATATGACAGATTTCCAACGTATTGACGCAGAAGGCGGGGCGATCGGCTGTCCACAACGTCGCTGACACCGGAAGAAGAGCGCACTATGAGCGGATAAAACAGTGAGGTCAGCGCAGATGCCGCAGCGACTACGGGATACAGGAATGCGCCGACTACGCCATAATCCGCGCCTACTTTGGCCATTGCCAGAGAGAACTCGCCCATCTGCGGCTTGCCCATGCCGACTCCGAGCGAGGTTCTGCTGTCGTGCCCGGTCACGAATGTGGCGAAGGTTGCCGCGACTATCTTGCCCACCATGAACACGCCGGCGACTATCAGCGCGGGCACTATGAACTGCCCCAGCACCGAGAGTTCGATGAGCATTCCTATGGAGATGAAGAAGATAGCGGAAAAGATGTCGCGCACCGGCGCGATGGTGTTGTTGAGCACATCGGAGTATTCGGTGTCACCAAGCACCGTGCCGATGATGAATGCGCCCACTGCTGCGGAGATGTGTAGCTGCTGCCCGACCAGAGCGAGTCCGAAGCACATTGCAAGGCTGACGACTAACATCACCTCTCTCGACTTGAAGCGCGCCACGAACCTGATGATGCGCGGGGCGATCAGCGCGCCGATGAACAGGGCGCATACGAAGAAGAGACCCAGCCGCACCATGAGGGTCAGGACTTCGCCAAGGTTTGCGGTGCCGGAGGTCGCCACGCCGGATAGGACGCTGAGCAGAATGACCGCTGCGAAGTCCTCTACCACGAGGACGCCCACAATTAAGGCGCCATGCCGCTCGTTCAGCAGTCCGGTGTCCCGCAGCACCTTGATGATGATGGCGGAGCTGCTGATAGAGAGCGCCGCGCCGAGGAATATCGCCTCTGTGGTGCTCCAGCCAAGAAGGGTCGCCACCTCGTAGCCGAGCGCGATCATGAAGAAAATCTCGATCGTGCCGATGAGGATTACGCGCAGTCCCATCTCACGGATGCGCCGCCAGCCGAACTCCAGCCCGATAGCGAACAGGAGCATTATGAAGCCAAGTTCGGCCATCAGGTGGATGCTATCAGTGTCGGTGACGGGCGTTGGCAGGTTGAGCAGCGGCAGCGTGTAGGGCCCCACGATGAGCCCGGCTAAAAGATAGCCAAGTACCGGCGGCTGCTTGAGCCACTGAAATATGACAATTGCGATGCCTGCGACTGCCATAATCGTGGCAAAGTCTCGCACAAGAGTAGCATCTTCCAAGTGTCAGACCTCGTTGATCCGTGAGTACGCGCGTGTCAGTGTATTCTTGAGAATTAAGTCATCAATCAGCAATTATAATCAATTGACGGAATGCAAGTATTGTCTAAAAACAGCCGCATTTCATTGAACTTCAACCGGAACGTGGCGACAGGGCTGTTGGTATATTGGTATAGAGGTAAGAGGGCAATGCTTCCTGCCTAGACACGATGTGCCATTATGCGCGCCAGATCTCTCTGAGTGTCAGCACAATTGTAGCAGTAATGGCAATTCCGATGACGCCGTTGCCGATCAGCGCGAAGGTGATGCCCAGCGTGTCGGCAATGGCGCCGGAAGCAAGCAGGCCCAACGGCAGCCCGTACACGGCGAGGGAGCGCAGTCCCAACATACGCCCTCGTATGTGTGCCGGCGTGCTGCCCAGCAGCATGATGGACATCGTTACCATAGTAAATGACTGCGCCAAGCCCGCAAACGCCAGCACGCCCAGGGATACGCCGAACAACTTGGAGCCTGCCAGCACTGCCACACCCGCATGCCACGCGATGGATCCCAGTGCCATCGCTCTGCCAGAGCGCTCCATGTTGCCGATGCCGGCTATGACTATGGAGCCCAGAAACGCTCCTGCGGAGTACGCGCCGAGCAGCCAGCCGAGTCCGGTGGAGTCGGTGAGCAGCACGTCGTAGGCGAAGACAGGCACAAGTCCCTGGTTAAGCGGGAAGCCCGTCAGGTTGCCGATGAAGGCGAGCAGGAGCAGCGCGAGTATTACTTCGTGGCTGCGGGCGAATCGGAAGCTTTCAGCGAGTGTGGTGAATATAGACGCGCCGCGAGCCATTGGTATCCTGGGCGGCGGCTTGACGGGAAGGGTGAGCGCGGTGCCGCCGAAGAGCAGGACGATGATTACTACATAGGCCCAGCCCAGTCCGAAGGAGTCGAGCAGTAAGCCACCGATGATGGGGCTGACTATCTGTGTCGCGTCCCGCCCGGTTCTCGTGAGGGCGACGGCATTTCCGAGGTTCTGGCGCGGCACTATGTCTGCCATAAGCGTCTGGCGCGTTACATTCTCAAAGGCGCGAACCATGCCCGCCACGCCCGTCAGCACGAAGATCTGCCAGACTTGTATCTCTCCTAGGAACGAGAGCGCCGCGATTATGACGGCGATGACGGTGAAGATAATGCGCGATATCCTCAGTAGTATGAGGCGGTCGTAGCGGTCCACGATTATGCCGTAGAAGGGGGCGAAGAGGGTGCCGGTGAAGCGCAGCGAGCCGTACAGACCCACGAGGAAAGGAGAATTGGTTTCAACTAGCAGGTACCATGCCAGCACCAGGAATTCCATCTGCTCGGCGGAGCTGGTAACGCCGTCAGAGAACCAGAGTAGGCGGTAGTTGCGCTGCTGGAACGAGCGAAAGAAGCGGCTGGTTATGGTATTCGTGTACATCAGGCGGTCGCACACTCTCCGCTGCGTCATTGTGACGCCAATCGCGCCAGCCGGATCATTGCAGTGCCTATCACGCTACTCTTAGCCGAAAAATGGCGCAAGCGTCTCCAAGGGCGAGTTAGTAGTGCTTTCGTTTTGTTTCTTTCTTAGACTATTGAAGAGAAATGTTCGACTAAATTCAGCGCGAGAAGTGGTCCTTGAGGGCCGCGTTGCGGTACTGGAAGATGCGCTTGAGTTCTGAGGCTACGAAGAGGCGCTGCACGATTGCGCCGCCCAGCACAGCGTAGCGCACGGTGTCTTTCGCTATAGTGCCGCTGTCCTGCGAGGTGAAGGTGTGCTCGTGGACCCACAGGCGATAGGGGCCGCGCCGCTGCTCGTCCGCAAAGCGATGGGGCGGCTCCCATGCGGTAATCTCGCTCTGCCAGCGCATCGGAACGCCGCGCAGTCGCACACGGTAGTCTATCAGCGTGCCCACTTTCATCTCGATTGGAGACGGCGTGAGTACCCGGAATCCCAGCGAAGGGGGCGTGAGGCGTTCAAGATTGAAGGCGTCCGCGAAGAACGGGAACACATCCTGCGGCTGATGCGGCAGCCATAGTTCATTGGTCAGAGTGAAGGTTTTCACTGGCGCACTCCCTTCATCTTCGCCGTCAGTGGATGAACATGGCGTCGCCGAAGCTATAGAAGCGGTATCTCTGCTCTACTGCCTCGGCATAGGCGCGCATCATAGTGTCGCGGTCGGCAAGTGCGCTTACGAGCATCAGCAACGTGGAGCGCGGCAGGTGGAAGTTGGTTATCAGTGCGTCAACGACCTTAAAGCGGTAGCCCGGCGTGATGAATATGTCCGCCCATCCGGAACCCGCTTGCGGAAGATTGTCCGCCGAGAGTGATGCGGCGTTTTCCAGCAGGCGCACGGCGGTCGTGCCAACGGAAATGACGCGGCGACCATCTGCTTTCGCGCATCGAATGGCGTCGGCGGCTTCGGATGAAAGCTCCCAGTATTCGGAGTGCATGGTGTGCTCGGTGGGGTCGTCGGTCTTGACGGGGCGAAATGTGCCCCATCCCACGTGCAGCGTTACGAAGATTGTCTGCACGCCCATCGCTCGCACCCGTTCGAGCAGTTCATCGGTGAAGTGCAGACCTGCGGTGGGAGCCGCGGCGCTGCCTTCCTCGCGGGCATAGACGGTCTGGTAGCGTTCGGAGTCGGCAAGCGTCTCGGTGATGTACGGCGGCAGTGGGACTTCTCCGACATCGTGCAGGCGTTCCTCCCCGTCGAGGCGGATAATGCGCTCGCCTTCAGATTCGATCTCCAGCACCTCGCCGCTTATTGAACCGCCTTTGCCCGTAACCTTGAATGTGGCACCGGAGCGCAGAAACCGTCCGGGGCGTCCGATGGCGCGCCAAACGCCGGGCGATATGCGCGATAGCAGCAGCAGCTCGATTGCGCCGCCGGTACTGCGCTTGCCTCGCAGTCGGGCGGGCATGACGCGGCTGTCGTTGAAGACCATCACGTCGCCGGGGCGAAGCAACTCCGGCAAGTCGTAGAAGCGGTGATGTCGTATGCCGTCGTCTGCGCGACACAGGGACATGAGGCGGGAATGGTCGCGGGGTTCTATTGGTGTCTGGGCAATCAGCGATTCCGGCAATTCGTAGTCGTAGTCGGAAGTTCGCGGGGTGTCGCTGTGCGTTTGAGGCGTCATTGCAGTTCGGGGTGGATCGAGTGGCGCGCGGCGTTGAGCGTGTTCTGCAAGAGCATTGCAATGGTCATAGGTCCCACGCCGCCGGGAACGGGAGTGATGGCGGCTGCCTTCTCTGACACTGCGTCAAAGTCAACATCGCCGACAAGACGGTAGCCGCGCCTGCGTTCCGGCGCGTCCACACGGTTCACTCCGACATCTATGACTACCACGCCCTCGCTCACCATGTCGGCGGTAATCATCTGTGGGCTGCCGACTGCGGCGATGAGTATGTCCGCCTGTCGCGTCATATCAGCAAGGTCACGTGTGCGAGTGTGGCAGACGGTTACGGTGGCGTTTGCGCCGTCTCTGCGCTGCATGAGCAGGTTCATTATGGGCTTGCCCACGATGTTGCTGCGCCCGCACACGACGACATGTTTGCCTGACGGGTCGTTGCCGGTTCGCAGAAGCATCTGCTGGATGCCTGAAGGTGTCGCGGGTATGAAGCGCGGCCTGCCTGCCATCAACAGCCCCATGTTGAAGGGATGCAACCCGTCAACGTCCTTGTTCGGATTGATGGACTGGATGACGGTGTCCTCGCTGATGTGGTCGGGCAGTGGCAACTGCACCAGGATGCCGTGATAGCGGGCGTCATTGTTGAGGCGGCGCACTACCTCGAGCGCATCGTCCTGCGATGTGTCGGCGGGCAGCATGATTGTCTCGGAGACCATGCCCGCCTCGATTGCGGCGCGCTCCTTCATGCGGACATACACGGCAGAGGCGGGATCGTCGCCGATGAGCACGACAGCGAGTCCGGGGGCGATGCCATGCTTGGCGCGCATCTCCGTGACGACTGCGCCGACTTCTGCGCGCACTTCCGCGGCTATGCTCGTGCCGTCAATCAGGGTTGCGGTCATGTCGTGTATGTCCTTTCAGGTTGCCCCATAGCTTGCGCCTGCAAACTCGCTTGCGCTTCCAATTGCTTCTTACCCAAATTATAATCAACTTATCGAGGCTATGCGAATGCCAACAATCTGCCCACAGTGAACTACCATGACCGTCTATTCCCTTTCTGACCTTCTCCAATCGGGGAAATTCGTAATCACGACTGAGCTTAACCCGCCGAAGGGTACGGAGCTTGCGCCGCTGCTCGAGCGCGCGGAGTCCTTGCGCGATGTGGTGGACGCATTCAACCTGACGGACTCGCATACGGCGCGGATGAGCATGTCGCCGATTGCGGCTGCTCACATGCTGCTAGACAGGGGACTGGAGCCGATAATGCAGCTTACCTGCCGCGACCGCAACCGCATCGCGCTGCAGGCGGACGTGCTGGCGGCGGCGGCGCTCGGCATACGAAACATCGTTACGATGACCGGCGATCATCCCGGCGGCGGCGACCACCCTGAAGCGAAGCCGGTGTTCGACATAGACTCGACTGCGCTGCTGAAATCGCTGACAGGACTGCGGGCCGGCAACGACTTGTCGGGCGCGGAGCTGCGGGGTTCGCCTGAGTTGTTCGTGGGCGCGGTGGTGAATCCGGGCGCAACGGATCTCGATCGGGAAATTGGGCGCATGGAGGAGAAGATAGAGGCTGGAGCGGCGTTCTTTCAGACGCAGGCAGTGTGTGACGCGAGTGAGTTCGAGCGGTTCATGCGGCGTGTGGAAGGCTACGGCGTGCCGATACTTGCGGGCTGCATTATGCTGAAGTCTGGCAGGATGGCGCGGAACTTCAATGCCAATGTGCCGGGGATTAGTGTGCCTGATGCTATCATCGATCGCATGGACGCTGCCGCCTCATCAGTGGATACGAGACGCCGTGCGAGCGCGGAGATTACGGCGGAGATTATCAGCGACATTCGCCCGATGTGCCAAGGGGCGCATGTGATGGCGATCGGCTGGGAGGCGTTGATACCGGAAGTGGTTCAGTCTATCAGCTAGTCCGTCGCTCAGTATCTCATCCATTAAGCCATTGAATAAGCCACTAAGACTGTACATTCGGCGAACTGAATACCGATATAGCAATATGCTTGTTACGGGCGTTGACATAATTGAAATTGAGCGCGTGAAGCGTGTGTACGCACATTACGGCGAACGCTTCCTGCGACGGATATACACGGACGCGGAGGCTTCGTACTGTCGGGGACGCGCACCACAGCTTGCGAGCCGATTTGCGGCTAAAGAAGCGGTGATGAAGCTGCTGGGCACAGGCGTGCGGGGAGTGCGCTGGCGGGATATCGAGGTTGTGCGAGGTCGTGGTCAGGCGCCTTCTATACGTCTAAGCGGCACGGCGACGGCGCGCGCGGAGCGTATCGGATTGACTGACATTGCGGTGTCACTGTCGCACTCGCGCGAGTTTGCAGTCGCATCCGTGGTCGGCGAGAGCGAGCGTGGCAACCTCGTGCCGCGCCGCTAGTCCGTATCAACTATTGAGCGATTACTAACCACTAAAGACTATGGGGGAGAGCACATGAAAATTGGGTTATTTGTCGGAGCGTCTGCTACGGACAAAATCAGGCTGGACGAGATTGTGGCGCAGGGCGTTCAGGCGGAGGCTGACGGCTTCGACAGCTACTGGCTGCCGCACATCTCGGCGCGCGGTCCGGACGCGCTGACCGCGCTGGCTCTCGTAGGCGCGCAGACTGAGCGGATTGCGCTCGGCACAGGTGTTGTGCCGACTTATCCGCGCCATCCGACGATGCTGGCGCATCAGGCGATTACGACGCAGATCGCCGCCGGGGGACGCCTGACACTGGGTATCGGGCCATCACACAAACCGGGTATCGAGAATGCATTTGGGCTGTCTTATGACCGGCCGGCGAAGCACGTTGAGGAGTATCTGGCTGTGCTGCGCCCGCTCATCGACGAGGGCAAGGTTGACTTTGACGGCGACTTTTACAATGTGCATGCGGAGCTTGATGTTGCGGACGGACTGCCGGTGTCGGTGATGATTTCGGCGCTCGCGCCGCGAATGCTGCGGCTGGGCGGCGCAGTTGCGGACGGCACAATTACCTGGATGGCGGGCGTCAAGGCAATCGAATCTCACGTAGTGCCGCGCATCAACGCCGCCGCGTCTGAAGCTGGCAGGCCAAGCCCGCGCGTGAGCGTAGGGCTGCCGGTCGCCGTCACCGACGACGAGTCAGCGGGCAGAGCGCAGGCAGCATCGCTGTTCGAGCGGTACGGCACTTTGGTGAATTATCGCCGTATTCTGGACGTGGGGGATGTCGAAGGACCTTCGGAGGTCGCCGTTGTGGGGAACGAGGCTGAGGTCGAGCGGCAGATCCGGGCATTCGCGGACGCGGGGGCAACGGAGTTCGTCGCGAATGTATTCCCAGTTGGCGGCGATGCCGATGCTTCGGTTGCGCGAACGCAGGCGCTGCTGAAATCGCTGGTGGAATAGTTTTCTTCCCTCTGTCATCAAAACCATCATGCATAATCGCATTGTTCTAGGAATAGAAAGCCAGATATGAAAATTGTAACTGCCGATCAGATGCGGCGAATCGAGGACCGCTCGGAGGCGACGGGCGTGTCCAAGGATGCGCTGATGGAGCGGGCTGGGCTTGAGTCGGCGCGATACATTCGGCGGCAGTTCGCGCCGCTGTTCGGTGTGCCTGTGGTCGTCTTGGTGGGCCCCGGCAATAACGGGGGCGACGGGCTTGTTGTGGCGCGGCATCTGCATCGTTGGGCCGCACGTGTGAGCGTGTACATCTGCCGAGACAGGCGCGCTCCCGATCCCAAGCTGGACATCGTGAACGATCCTGGCGTTCCTGTGACTGCGGCGTCTGAAGATCCGGGTTTGGCGCAGTTGAGGACGTTGCTCGGCGAGGCACATGTGGTGGTGGATGCAGTGCTTGGGATCGGGCGTATCAGGTCGCTTGAGGGCGTGGTGCGGGACATTCTGCTCATGGTTGCTGATATGAGAGCGTTCCGTCCCGATATGGCGACTGTTGCCATTGATGTGCCGAGCGGGATGGACGCGGACAGCGGGGATGCCGATCCTGCATGTCCTGCTGTGGACATCACGCTGTCGATGGGGTATCCGAAGGTCGGGCATTACGACTACGGCGCGGCAGCACGAATTGGCAAACTGGATGTGGTGGAAATCGGTCTGCCTGACGGCGTGGACGATGATGTGCCATTGTCTCTAATGACCGATGCCAATATGCGCCCGCTATTGCCGATGCGCCCGTCTGACGCGCACAAGGGCAGGTTCGGCAGGACGATGGTGGTAGCGGGGTCGCTTAACTACATCGGCGCGGCATACCTGGCGGGCAGCGCGGCTACTCGCGTGGGCAGCGGCCTAGTTACGATTGCGCTGCCTTCGTCGATACAGATGGCGGTAGCGGGCAAGGCGACCGAGCCGACGTACCTGCCGCTTGCCGAGTCGGCGCCGGGTGTTGCGCTGCCTGCTGCTGCGGGTGACGTGCTGGAGGCGCTGGAGGGCTATAACAGCATGCTGCTGGGGTGCGGTATGGGGCAGGCGATGGATATGCAAAGGTTCATCGAGGGCGTGCTGTATTCGGAAGAACGCCTGCCGCCCACAGTGGTTGATGCGGACGGGCTGAACACGCTTGCGAGGACGCCGCGCTGGTGGGAACGATTTGCTGGCATGGCGATACTGACGCCACATCCGGGCGAGATGGCGCGGCTTACGGGCAAAAGCACAAGCGAGGTGCAGGCGGATCGCATCGGCATTGCGGTTGAGTCGGCGGCGCGCTGGAACAAGATTGTCGTGCTGAAGGGCGCACACACGGTCGTTGCTTATCCGGACGGGCGCACGATGCTGTCACCGTTCGCCAACCCCGGCCTTGCCACGGCTGGGACGGGCGATGTGCTGGCAGGAAGCATCGCGGGGTTGCTGTCGCAGGATGTGCCGCTTGAGGGTGCCGCAGTGCTTGGAGTGTACTTGCACGGGCTGGCTGGCGAGCGCGTATGCGACAGGCTGGGCGATACGGGCATGGTTGCGAGCGATCTGCTGCCGGAGCTGCCGCTTACAATCAAGGCACTGCGCTTGGGCAGGGCGCTGCGCGAAGGGAATGGCGGCTAGTGGCGAGGCTGCGCGGCGAAGAGCGGGCGCGCTATGTGAGCCGAATGTTCGGGCGCATATCGCGGCGGTACGACCTGTTGAACACGGTGATGACGGGGGGCATGCACTACGCATGGCGGCGACTCGCCGCGTACACCGCAGTCGGCACAGGGCTGAACGGCGCGGCGCTGGATGTGGCTTGCGGGACGGGAGACTTTGCGTTCGATGTTGCTCGCAAACCGAATGTCGAGCACGTGGTGGGGCTGGACTTCGTGCCGGAGATGCTCACGCTTGCTAAGGGCAAGGCGGCGCGGCAGGGTCTGGCAGCGCATACGACCTTTGCGGTGGGGGATGCGCATGCGCTGCCGTTCGTGGACGATAGTTTCGTGTGCGTGACTGTGGGGTTCGGTGTCCGGAACTTCATTGATGTGCCGCGCGCGCTGAGCGAGATGGCGCGGGTTGTGCAGCCGGGCGGTCGCGTGGTGGTGCTGGAAATCGTGCGCATGGAGGGCAAGGGGCCGCATAATCGCCTGCTGCCGTGGTGCTTTCAGAGGGTCGCGCCGCTGCTGGGCGCGGCGTTGGCAGGGAACAGCGAAGCATACTCGTACCTGCCGCAGTCGGTTGACGAGTTCCTGAGCGCGAGGCAGTTGGTTGAGGCGATGGAGGATGCAGGCCTGCGCGATGTGTGGCAGCGCAGCCTGGGAATGGGGATGGTTGCGGTGGTAGTGGGAGAGGTTGGGTAGCCTATCGACGCTCTTACACGGGAAGTCTCCTTTCCCGCAGGAACAGGCTCGGCAGAAGTGACAGTTCCAATGACCAACGCAAATGACCAACGTATATGAGAATGCCACTTGAACGGAGGAGCGTCATGCATGACTATCAATTGAGCGATGCCCTGAATTCAATGGGCAAGACGTGTTTTGTAGAGTACTACTGCGAGTTTGCCGACTTTTCGTTGTCCAACAAAGAGGTCGTTGAGCTGCTTATGCAAAACTATACGAAGGGCGTGAGTACTATCCGCGTAAGCAGAGCTCGCACCATCATTAGAGCGGGACGGGCAAAGGACGCCTTGACAATCATCAGTCAGGCAGCTCGTGTGTCGCCGGAAACCAGGGCGAGAGCCAAAGAGTTGCTTGACACAAAGTTCTAAAACGAAATGCAAGACTCGCCAGCAATGCATTCCTATTATCTATGACGTATTCCTACTATAAAGAGGGCCTCTCGGCCAGAATTACGGTAGTCACCTGCGTTTCGTTCTCGTGGATGTACTCGATCTGAATCTCCTGCCCGATCTCGAAAGTCCATAGCAAAGTGAGGAACTGCGCCATGTCAGAGGTGGGGATGTCGTTGAGCTTTGTGATGACATCGCCCACGCGGATGCCGCCGACGTAGGCGGGACCATCGAGCGTCATGCGGGTGACGATTATGCCCTCGTCAACATTGAGTCCGAGCTGATTGGCGCGGGCTGGGGTAACATCCGCTCCCGTGAGTCCAATAAGGGGCCTGACGACTCGTCCGTGCTCAATGAGGCTTTGGATTATCGGCTTTGCGGCGGTGGAACTGATGGCGAATCCTATGCCTTGGGCGCGGCGTATTATGGCGGTGTTGATGCCCACGACTTCGCCCCGAAGGTTTATGAGGGGACCGCCGCTGTTACCGTCGTTGATGGCGGCATCCGTCTGTATGAGATCGTACAGGTCGCCGCGCTCGGTGCTGAGGGTGCGGCCGCGCGCGCTGACGATGCCCAATGTGACCGTGGGACCGCCCTTTAGCGCCAATGCGTTGCCGAGAGCAACCACCCAGTCGCCGACATGTATGGCATCTGAATCGCCCATTGTGATGGTGGCGAGATTCTCGTCGTCAATCTTGACAACCGCGAGGTCGGTGATGATGTCGTGTCCCACGATCTCTGCGTCGTAAGTCTTGCCGTTGGCGAGCGTTACCTGTATGTCGTTCGCGCCCTGTATTACGTGGAAGTTGGTCACTATGTAGCCGTCGGGCCGGATGACTACGCCGGTGCCTGCGCCCTCGTCGGTGAAGTCGAAGAACATGCCACGGCTTATGGATTCCACGGATATTGAAGCGACCGCCGGCTCAATCTCGTGTACGAGGTTTGAAATTGACGGCAGGGAAGCCAGGGATCCGACAGGCTGGGACGGATCCGTATGCAGTGCGGTCGAAGCCTGCGACTGGGCGATGTATGGAGTGTCGGGTATGCCTGCTGGAACTTGGGGCGCGGGGTTTTCAGCCGGCTCGCCTGAGAAGGTGGACAGCTGACGCGCAGATTCGGGGGCGTTATCCTGCGCGCATGCCAAAGCGAAGACGGCAAGCGTCAACGTTAAGGTTGTGATGAGTGCGATGCGTAACATCTTCATGTATCCATGATAGCCAAGCCGTAATTGGCGGTCAAACGGAGGCGAGTTTTCAGTTCACAGTTGTCAGTGTTCAGTTGTCGATTCGTAGGCAGGGTCTTCCGGTTATCTAGGTTATGTTGACATTTTGAGGTTGTCTTTCGTTACTTCTGTCACTTCCAGTGAAGCGAGAAATCTAGAATCGGAGAATGGCGTGTGTACAACGAAATTAGATTCTTCACTCCGCTGCGCTGCGTTCAGAATGACAGGTAAGAGGGCGCGCTGTGTTCAGAATGACAGGTAAGGGGGCGCTGCGTTCAGAATGACAGAATAAACCTACATCTACTTATCAAGTCTTAAGCGCTGTGTGTATCAAATGTCAACACGCTCTAATATGAAGCTAAAAACTGTGCGTTGTGGATAGGCAACGAGTGTAGATTCCTCACTTCGTTCGGAATGACAGTGGGGAAGAGATCGGAATGACAGTAGGAAAGAGAGTGGTTTGACACAAACTCGGGAAAGAGTGTGGTTCGACAGGCTTGCCACGAACGGGGTCTTAACTGACATGGATGGACAGGATATTTCACCCCCATCCTAGCCTTCCCCCATCAAGGGGAAAGGGATTTCGTCCTGCTGGCTAGGGGCTGCGGATGCGCTCCGGTTCTCGGATGCGCTGTTGTTGCAGGTCTTGCCTGTTCTCGCGGTCTATTTCTCGCCTGCGCTCTCGTTCGCGCTCCTGTTCCTGTTCGCGCTTGTGTTCGCGGTTTTTGCGGCGGTCTTCTCTTTCGAGGCGCCTTTCCTCAACTGTATCCGGGGAGTGGTACTGCAGGAGCTTCCAATCCCTATCTGCCCTGGCTTTCTGTGCTGCTTTCAGCTCCGCCGATTCCGCTGCGCGCTCCATCATCTCCGCCTCCCTTGCCCACTGCTCGCGCTGCTCGTCGGTGGGAAGGGTGTGCGCCTGCACGACTTCCGGGTGGTCTTCGGGGAGATCCTTGCATACGCACAGGCAGTCGGGGTGGCAGGGCGCGTAGTACATCATGAACTCAGGGTCGGGCTGCGCGGGATTGTCGAAGCAGAGATGCAATAGCACCTTGGCTGCCTCGATTCTGTCCTTGACCTTTGCTGCAGGCTCGTTGCCTTCTACGACATTTATGAGGAACTTGACCATAGAAGTGCCGTCGCCGGTATCCACGCGGATCTGCCGGACGAGCTTCTTGTTGAGCTTTACCTGCTCGGGGTTGATGTGGGATTGCTGGTCACTTGCGGCATCACCCCCATCCCAGCCTTCCCCCATCAAGGGGGAAGGGGCGTTGGAGGGCGCGTCCTTCTTGCCCTGCTTGTGGATGCTGCCGAGCGTGGCGCGGGCGTCCTCGAAACCGAGCTTCAGCAGGAGCTTTGCGGCTTCAAGCTGGTGCCAAGGGGTGCTGCCGGGCGCGTCGCCTTCCATGATGGTGACGACGCTGCGGACGATGCGCCTGCCGCCCTGAGTTTCGTCAAGGACGATGTGCTGTACGGATTCCCGCAGCCTCTGGTGGGCTTCCTGCTCTGGCGTTGTATGTTGTAGTTGTGTGACCATAGTGAGGTCATGATAGCACACATGTTTGGGCTGTCAAGGGAGAAAGTCGGTCAGTTTTTCAGTTGGTCAGTCTGTCAGTGACCTTCGACAGGTTCAGGGCGAGTGGAGAACAGACATGGATGGGCAGGAAGGCGAGGATGGGAGCGTGTGGTCGCGGAGTTCAGGGTTTTCATGGCAGATTGGGAACATCGGTGAGCAGGGTAAGCGGCAACTTGTTGGAAACTGCTATATATTCTAGGTTGTGTTGACATTTCCCATTTGCCCAATGTCATTCCGAGCGAAGCGAGAAATCTGAAGTCTGTGAATGGCGTATGTGCGACGATTTAAGATTCTTCACTCCGCTGCGCTGCGTTCAGAATGACAGGTAAGGGGCGCTGTGTTCAGAATGACAGGGGGTGAAGGTGCTGCGTTCGGAATGACAGAATTAAGCTACTTTTCGGATCCAAAACGCTTTGTGTATCAAATGTCAATAGAACCTAGTCCATGAAACTACTTGTCGCTGCCATCGCGTTCGTGGGTGGGACGCTTCTTGCTCCGGAGCTTGGCGGCAAAGCGCCGTTAGTCGCGCTGTTTCTGTTCGCCCTTGCGGCACTGCTCGGCGCATTGTTGTGCGCAAGCATGCGACGGTCGCCCTGGCCCGCGCTGATCGCGCTCGCCTTCATACTTGGAGTCCTGCGCGTAGCGCTGATAGGCGACGCGCGGATGCCAATGTATGCAAGTCCGCGTTCGCAACAGGTTGATGGTGTTGTGCTGAGCGATGTGGAGGCGCTGGGCGACTTTGCGCGCTTCCGGCTGGGCTTAGAGCGCATACGCGCGGGCGGCGGCGAGTGGATGCCGGCTGATGGGGTGTTGCTTGTATCGGCGCGCGCCACATCTGAGATAGCGCAGCAGCGGCAAGCGCCGTACTTCCGCTATGGCGATAAGCTACGAGTTGAAGGACGCATTAGCGAACCGCCAGAACTGGACGGGTTCGACTACGCGGCATATCTGGCGCGACAGGGCATCGTCGAGGTTCTGGATGGGCGCAGAGTTACGCTGATCCGCGAGGGTGAGGGCAGCGTGTTCTATCGCTCGCTGTTCGGGTTCAGGCGGCGGCTTGCTGCGTCCATTGCTGCCGTTGTGCCGGAACCGCAGGCCGCTCTCGGGCAGGCGACGCTGCTTGGACTGCGGCGGAACATCCCGCAAGACCTGAATGAGGCATTCCGGCGCACGGGAACAGCGCATCTGCTGGCAATATCTGGGCTGCATGTGGGCATACTGCTCGGCATCAGCCTCGCCGGGTCTGCCGCGCTTCTGGGAAGGAAGCATCATCTTCACCTGATAGCGCCTCTTATCATCATCTGGTTATACGGCTTGCTGGCGGGCATGTCCCCATCGGCGACGAGGGCTTGCATCATGGGCAGCGTCTATCTTGCTTCGCTGGCGTTCGGCAGGCAGCGCGGGTCGCTTGCGCCGTTGGGAGTCGCCGCCGCGATAATGGTCGCCGTGTCGCCATCCATCGTGTACAGCATATCGTTTCAGCTAAGTTTCGCGGCGATAGCAGGCATAGCGGCGTTTTCCGATGCGTTCGGGGACGGGCTGAGGCCGCCTATCGAGCGGCTTATCGGGCGGCGATCCCTACTACGCGCGCCACTTGCCGGGATTACGGATATGCTGGGACTGTCGCTTGCAGCTACTATAACGACAGTGCCGTTAGTCGCGTTCCACTTTGAACGGGTGTCCACGCTGGGAATACCGGTGTCCGTGCTGACGCTGCCCGTGCTACCGTTTCTCATAGTCGGAAGCGCGGGCGCGGCTCTGAGCGGATTGGTAAGCACTACGCTTGCGACGCCGCTTGGCTGGCTGACTTGGGGCGCGGGCGCATATCTTTCGGGCGTGGTTACGCTCTTGGCAGGGCTGCCCGGCGCTTCGGTGGAGATTGGGATCGTTGGGCTGCCGGTCGTCATTGCCTTCTATGGCGTACTGATTCTGGCTTACGGCGCGAAAGTGATGTTCCCAGGGACGGTGCGTGGGTTCTTGCGGGGCATGGCCGTCAGGCGTAGTCCGACAATCTCACCACGAGCGGTTGGGAGTTCTCAGCATGTTGCGAAAACGTCCCCTTTCGGGCGCATCGCTATATGGCTGCTTGTACCCGCCGCGTTTGCAGCGTCGCTGACGTGGTCGCAGGCGCTTACGAACGACGACCGTCTGCATGTGATGTTTTTGGATGTCGGTCAAGGCGATGCGATATTCATCGAAACTCCGAGTGGCCGGCAGGTGGTCGTTGACGGCGGCTCCGACCCTTTGCTGATGACGCGGCTGCTGGGCGAGCGCATGCGTTTCAGCGACAGGCACATCGATATCGTGGCCGCAACACACCCGAACAGCGACCACATAGGCGGGTTGGCGCAGGTGCTGGAGAGATATGATGTTGGCGCGGTGCTGGAGCGGCGTATCGAGTATGAAAGCGGCGCATACGAGGCATGGGAGAGATTGGTGGATGCGGAGGAGGCAAAAGGGGCGCGGGTAATTGAGGCGAGCGCGGGGCAGGTCATTACGCTGGACGGCGATGTGCGGATTGAGGTACTGGGACCGCCGCCCATACTGCTTGGCGGCACAGAATCGGACGCGGACAACGCATCCTTGGTGCTGCGTCTAGTGGATGGGGAAGTCAGCATACTTCTGACGGGGGACATCTTCTCCGAGGCGGAACGGGCACTATTGGCGAGCGGCATGGCACTGGACAGCGATGTATTGAAGGTACCGCATCATGGGAGCGATAGCGGTTCGACGCGGGACTTTCTGAGCGCGGTGAGTCCTGCCGCGGCGGTGATTTCAGTGGGTGAAGGCAATTCATACGGTCATCCGCACGCGAATGTGGTGGAGAGGCTGCGGGAGTATGTGGCTGATGGCATGCTGTTTCAGACGGCGGAGCGCGGGACGGTCGAGTTCATCAGTGACGGAGAGACGCTGTGGGTGCGGACGGAGCGGTGAGGACAATTCACAATACCTAGCTTCCCAGAAGGCGCTCAACGACTAGGGCAACGGTAGCCGAAGTTGCCATGCCACCTAGCATCATACCCACCATCCACTTCACAAGGCGAGTCTCCATCTCAGCTAAATCGGCTTTGGTGGCGAAAATATCACGCGCTTCTTCGTAGGTAATAAAGCGCTTCTCAGACGTAGCCATGCGCCCATCCTCTGATTTCAAACGATGAGAAACTCCCACAGAATAGGTAGTTTCTGAAGTTCCTGCATTTGCTTCGGCAATCGCAATTATTTAATAAATTGTATCATATTTCAGGTATTGTCAAATGTCTGTGGGTAAGAGGAGAGATTTCTAGATCGAGCAATTGCAAACAAGGCTATTTAGGATGCTGTTAGTGTTCGGTGTTATAATCGCCACATTCGGCTATAACTGATACCAAACTCCCGAAACCGAGACACATATCCGGAGGTGTGATATGGCATGGAGCGGCGACCCTGACGGCATTTACAGCGCGCTTGGCGTGAAGCGCATTATCGCGGCGTCTGGCAGCACGACCGCTTACGGCGGCAGCAAGACAAGGCGCGAGATTCTGGAGGCGATGAACAAGGCGTCCGGGATGATGGTGAGTCTGGACGAGCTGAACCGCGCAGCAAGCAGCATAATTGCGGATGCGACGGGCGCGGAGGCGGGCTTCGTATCGAGCGGCGCGGCGGGCGGACTCGTACTGCAAGCGGCCGCGGTCATCGCCGGCTCGGACCCGGCAAAGATGGACAGGCTGCCGGACAGCAGCGGCATGAAGAACGAAATTATCATCCACAAGAGCCACCGCTTCCCTTACGACCAGTGCTACACCTCTGTCGGCGCGAAGTTCGTGGAGATTGGCGACGGCAGGCGCTGCCAGCCGTGGCAGCTTGAGGCGGCGTTCACCGAGAACACGGCAGCAGTCGCGTACCTGTTCTCGCCGTTCATCACACGGCGTTCCATTCCGTTCCCGGAGGTCTGCGAGATAGCGCACAGCCACGGCGTTCCGGTCATCGTTGACGCGGCGTCGATGCTGCCGCCACGCTCCAATCTGCGCCGATTCACCGCGGAGGGCGCGGACATGGTGATATACAGCGGGGGCAAGGCGGTTCGTGGACCGCAGGGCACGGGAATCTTGTGCGGTCGCGCCGACCTGATAGACGCCGCCTTCGCCAATGCCGCGCCGCACCAGTTCATCGGGCGCGGCATGAAAGTCGCCAAGGAAGAGATTATCGGGCTGATGCGCGCCATCCAGATTTTTGTGGACGAGGACGAGGATGCTGAGATGGCGATGTACCGCCGCAAGACGCAGCAGGTCGTTGACGCGCTCGCGGAGGTTGACGGGCTGCGCGTTTCGCTGGAGCACGACGAGCATAACTATCTCATCCCGCATGCGGTGATGCGCTTCACGAGGGACTGGCGCGGGCCGGGGCGCAACGAAGTGTATCAGTCGATGATCGCGGGGGATCCGCCGATATATCTGCATGACATTTTCGATCCGGACGAACTGGCAGTTGACCCGCTCAATCTGGACGACGAAGAGCTGGAGATTGTCATACGGCGGCTGAGCGAGGTGCTGCTGGGCTGATGACGCTACTCGGGTAAGACCAACTGGCAAGAAGCTAACGAGGACTGGGTTGTGTGTATTGGCCGCACAACCCAGTTTACGTTGTAGTTTTACGCCGTACAGGAGGACATTCGCCCAAATTGTTTGAAGTTGACATAAATTTTATCTGGTGGTTTAATATGCCAACTTGGCAATATACTCCACAATTAGGCTTTCGTCAGATTCTTCCTAGCGAGCACTAAGAGGTGAACATGTTTCGCAGACTGTTTAATGTCAAAGCGTCGTTGTTCGTATTTGTAATCGCCGCGTTCGCAATGGCGGCACTAGCATGCGGTAGCCAACCGGCAGCCGCGCCCGCGCCGGCCCCTGCCCAACCCGCGATTGACCCAGCGGAGCTTAGCAAGCTCGTGCAGGATGCGGTGAAGCAGTCCGTCCCTGAGCAGCAGAGCGGTCCCGCACCCGTGTCTGCGCAGGAAATTCAGAGCATGGTGGAAGCCGCCGTGAACGCCGCCGCTCCGGAGGGTGCGAGCGCCGAAGAAATCAGCGCGATGGTGCGGCAGGCAGTCGAGGCGTCGTCGCAGCCCGGCGCATCCAAGGAAGACATAGAAGAGCTTGTGACCAACGCAGTCAACAGCGCAGCGCCGGCCCAGAGCGGCGTATCTGCCGACGAAGTACAGAAGATCGTATCCGAAGCCGTCAAGGCAATCCCTGAGAAAATTGTTGTACAAGAGGTGGTATTGCAACCGATTGCGGCTCCTGCGGAGTCTCTTGAGGAGGGCAAGGTCGGCATCTTTAATCGCCCACCAGAGGCTGACCCCAAACGTGGCGGCATAGTCAGAACGGGATGGCCGATCGCGGTACAGCATTTTGACCTCCACCAGGGCGCCATCGCTTACGGCGGCATGACGATGATGTACAACAATCTCGTTTACTGGAACGCCGCAGACGGTGAACGAACTATCATCCCTGACCTTGCAGAGTCGTGGGATATTTCTCCCGACGGCCTCACATGGACATTCCCTTTGCGGCAGGGAGTGCAGTGGCATGACGGCATGGACTTCACTTCGGCAGATGTCGAGGCGACTTTCGACCGCATCTTCAATCCGCCCGAAGGTGTGGTTACAGGGCAGATGAAGGACCTCTTCGAGTCTATCGAAAGCGTAGAAACCACGGGCACACATGAAATCCAGATTAGCCTAAAGCGCGTCACGCCATGGTTCCTGGAGCTGCTAGCAGCCGACCCCCTGTTTGGTCCAGCCGTGATTTACCCGAAGCACGTTATAGATGCTGAGAATGGCGACCTGCGCCGTGCTTTGGTGGTAGGCACGGGACCATTCACCGTTAAAGACAGGCAGCCGGGTGAGACATGGGAACTTGAAGCAAACCCGAATTACTGGGATCCCGATTTGCCCTATGTTGACGGTGTCAAGCAATTCCATATTCCGGCATGGCCCGACAGGGGTACTGCCGTACTTACGGGACAGACCGACTTCGCGTGGAATGGCAGTGTGGAGACCTGGCAGGAAGCCGCCAAGAGGCCTGACAAATTCCAGGTCGGGCTGCCTTCGAGCACAGCCATCTGGACTGTCTTCCTCAATAACGAAGAACCGCCATTTGACGATGTCCGCGTACGCAAGGCTATTCATTTGGCGGTGGACAAATGGAAGATGAGTGAGGTTATCACTTCTGTGGTGATACCGTTCCCCGTAAGCCACTGGCAAGCCCCGACCAGTCCATATGCATGGCCGGAAGAGAGATGGTCGCAGTTACCCGGCTATCGTATCGACAACACAGAAGACATTGCGGCTGCCAAGCAGCTAATGGCGGAAGCTGGCTACGCTGACGGCTTTGAAATACAGAACATTATCGTCAGCAACCCCGCGCCATACACAGAGGTGGTTGCGCCGGCGTTCCTGGCGCAATTGAAGGAAACTCTCAATATAACCGCCAAAGACTTCAAGGTTATCGAGAGGGCGCTTGAAGGCGATACTCTGTCGTCCGGCGGCTGGGACCTGTTTATAGGTCCCAGCGGCTGGGGTAACCCGACGACAGACCCTACAACGATGTGGGTTCCCTACGTCACTTGCGCCGGAGCGAGAAACTTCATGAACTACTGCAACCCCGACCTCGACCCAGTTCTGGACCAGTTGATGGTGGAACTGGACCCGGCAAAGAGGCAGGAACTTGCAGACCAGGTCGTCACGATGCTTGACGAGAACCCGCCGACATGGATGGTCGGGACGGCAACGGGAGTGCCCATGGGCTGGAATTATGTAAAGGGCCTGTCGATACCAACTAGAGTTAATGGTGGGTGGAAGCGATTCGAGACTGTGTGGTTGGACAAGTAGGTATACGACTCCGAAGTAGAATCTAATTGAATTGAAGAGGCCTCATGATTAAGACCATCAGGTTTATCTTGAGGCCTCTTTGCACTTAATGTTGTAATCATTCTGACGGCGCGAAGTCGGGACTTATGTTTTTACGCTGCATAACGATAGGCTGAGAGCAGCGCTCAGCAGGTCAATCTCAATATGCGCGTTTACATAATTCGCAGGCTCTTGTTGATTATCCCCACCCTCTTCGGTGTGACGGTGCTCATCTTCATTGCCATGCGCGTTATCCCGGGAGACCCCCTGAAGAGTATCGCCGGTGAGGGAGAGTTATATATCCTCACCGAACAGGAACTCGCCGCAGTAAGGCACTCGCTGGGCCTGGACAGGCCGTTGTACATTCAGTACCTAAGCTGGATGGCGGATGTGGCCAAGGGGGATTTGGGATTTTCATTTTGGCGCGACAACGAACCTATTCGTGACATCATTCTCAGGCGGGGACCTCTTACCGCTCAAATTGCAATCATGGCGATGATAGTGGCATGGCTGATTGGGCTGCCTGTGGGGATAATATCTGCCCTGCGGCGAAACTCGGCGTTGGACTATGTTCTCCGCTTTATTATCACCATATTCATAGCCATTCCCAACTTCTGGCTGGCGCTGACTTTCATCCTGTTCACTGTGCTGGTGTTTTCATGGCGTCCTCCTTTGGATGTTCACTACCTCTGGACCAACCCATCGATGAACTTGCAGATGACCGCTGGTCCTGCAATTGCACTGGGAATTAGCCTTGGGGCGATAACTGCCCGTATGACCCGGGCAACTTTTTTGGAGGTGCTGCGCGAGGACTATGTTCGCACCGCCCACGCAAAGGGGCTTAGTGAATGGGTGGTCGTGCTGCGCCATGTGATGCGGAACGCATTTCTACCGGTGATGACGCTGTCAGGGCTTCAGTTGGCGGCTCTCTTGGGCGGCACCGTGGCGGTAGAACGAGCCTTTAGCGTTCCGGGACTCGGTTTCACGCTCGTGTTCTCCATTATTCAGCGAGACTGGATGATGATTCAGAATCTGGTGCTCGTATTCGGGGTAGCGACAATCACGGTGAACTTTGTCATAGACCTGCTGTACGGCTGGCTCGATCCTCGAATCAGGTTCAACTAATTTGAGAAACTTGTTACGGAGAAGTGTGAGTTGAGAGAGATGGAGTCCGTTGCCGGCAGACCTGTCCGTGAACGCGGATTGCTTGGGGCTATAAAAGCGCCAGTAGATACTATTCTGCGTTTCTCACGCTCATCAGTGTTGGGCGCTTTAGCGCTCATAATCCTGCTAGTGGTAATACTGACAGCGATTTTCGCGGAACTGCTAGCGCCGCATGATCCTTTGCAGGCTTTTTTTACCGAACTCAGGAGTCCTCCTTCCACTACTTACCCGCTGGGCACTGATTTCATAGGTAGAGATGTTCTGAGCAGAATCATCTTCGGCAGCCGCGTTACACTCTTAGTTGCATTTGTGTCCATTGGTATTGGAAGTGGCACGGGGATTGTCTGGGGCATAGTAACAGGTTACTTGAGCGGTAAGTTCGATCTTATAACCCAACGATTCCTAGACGTGCTGATGTCATTTCCCACCGTGATACTGGCGCTCCTGCTCCTAGCTGCGATGGGAGCGGGAGTCCTGACGGTTATCATAGCAATAGCTATTGTTAGCATCCCAAATTCAACAAGGATTACTCGATCGGTAGCTCTCACAGTCAGTGAGATGGCTTACGTAGAGGCGGCACGCGCTATCGGTGCATCACCGAAGCGGATAATGATTCTTCATATAGCGCCGCAGTGTATGGCAGCAGCGTTGGTAATCGCCAGCGCTGGGCTGGGAGTAGCCATATTTGCCGAGGCCGCACTTAGTTTCCTGGGCTTAGGAATACCACCCCCCACACCGACATGGGGCAATATGCTCGGCGGAGTGCTAAGCAACTTGTTCAGACCGCCTTGGTGGTTGGTCATATTCCCGGGCGTAGCCATCACCATCACGATACTGGCGTTCAATTTGCTGGGAGACGCACTTAGGGACTACATGGATCCAAGGCTGCGTGGGAAGCTCCAATAGAACCGTGTTTGGCGGAGATAGGAGCTCCAATTGCCCTCATTTGGACTTGACTAATTTCCATGAAAAGCGCACAATTACAAGCGTATAATGCATAGGTGTGCCTGATGGCCTGATACACTAGGTGTTCAGGCTGTTTGTTGCATCATGAAGATGTGAATGATACAAGGCAGAACAGTACGCACAGGCGTTAGGAGAGGAGCGAGATAATGGGTTCCAATGGCAGCAACGGGCATAGCAAATCTTTGGTGTTTGTACAGCTCACAGGAGGCAACGACGCGCTTAATACGGTCGTTCCCATTAACGATGAGCACTATTACAATTTCCGTCCTGCGGTGCAGTTTAAGCCCGAAGAGCTGCTGGAGCTGGACGGCAACATCGGGTTGAACCCGAATATGACTGCAATCAAGAGGCTGTGGGACGAGGGCAAGGTCGCCGTCATCAACGGCATCGGCTACCCGAACCCGAACCGCTCCCACTTCCGCTCGATGGATATCTGGCACACCGCCGAGCCGACGAAGGTCGCCACAGAAGGCTGGCTGGGTCAGCTCACGCGCGACCTCGATCCGCAGGGCGAGAATGTGCTGACAGCCGTCAACTTCGGTCGCGGCCTGCCTCGCGTTCTTTCGGCGCAGGGCGTTCCGGTGGCGTCAGTCGGCGATCTCGCAACATACGGGCTGTATCCCGACATCCGCGACGAGGCTATCCGTAATCAGACGCTTGATATGTTCTCGCAGATGTACGGCGGCTCGGGCAAGGATGCTGTCAAAGAGTTCATCCAGCAGACGGGGCGTGGCGTGATGCAGGGTGCCGATACTCTGGGCACCGCTCCGCGCAACTACTCGTCGAGCATCGAGTACGCGGGCACTTCGATAGCGCAGAGCTTGCGGGATGCCGCGCAGGTGATGTTCGGGGACATAGGCACGCGCATCTTCTACACGGGTCAGGGCAGCTACGATACGCATGCGGGCGAAGTGCCGGTGCATGCCAAGCTCATCGGCGAGCTGTCCAACGCGGTCGGCGACTTCTGGGACGACGTGGAAGAGCATGGCTATGAGAACGATACGGCAATCGTCATCTTCTCCGAGTTCGGGCGGCGCATCAAGGACAACGGCTCCGGCACCGACCACGGCTCAGGAGGCGTGGCGTTCGTCATAGGCGGCGGCGTCAAGGGCGGCCTGTACGGCGACTTCCCCTCGCTCGCGCCCGAAGACCAGGTCGAAGGCGATATGCACTTCAACAACGACTTCCGCAGCGCGTACACCACGCTGCTGGAGGACTGGATGGGCGTGGACGCCAAGCCGATCGTGAACGGCACATTCGAGAAGCTGGAGTTCATCAAGAAGTAGGGATTACGATCTTGTCCCCCAGCCAATCGCCAAGAGATTGACCGAGGTACATATAATTTAAGCTGCATAGCAATGAGGGTTACCAGAGTGGGAACATTCCGATATCCCGTCGAACTTGGCAATCCTTCGGGAACGCAGTTTGAGCTTGTGAATCCGATGGTGGACACGGGCGCGACATATAGCTTCATGCCCACATCACTGCTTGAGCGTCTCGAAGTCGAGCCAATGGAAACGGTGGAGTTCACCTTGGCGGGTGGAGGCCGAATTGACCTTGATATTGGACAGACTTGGATACGAGCCCGGGGCAAACAGGCCATAACAATTGTAGTCTTTGGCGACGATGATTCGATGCCCTTACTGGGCGCATATGCACTTGAAGGCTTACGTTTAGCAGTTGACCCATATAACAGACGTCTGGTGCCAGGTGAAGCTTTCCTACTTTGAGTTTCCACATCTCGGAACGAAAATATAATCACTACCCCCAACTTGGAGGCGAATATGACCACTGCAACGAAATCCGATGTTGGACTCATCAAGCATCTGCTGAGGCGCGCTTCTTTCGGCGCGACGCCGGTCGAGCTTGATCATTACGAGGAACTGGGCTATGAGGCTGCGGTCGAGGAGCTTCTGCATCCCGGCGACGCGCAGAACATGCCCGACGACATTATCAAACGCTATCATACCGACATGCATGAGCTGCGCTTCGGCAACGCCGCCTCCGCCTACTGGCTCTACCGCATGGTGACCACAAAGGCGCCGATGGAGGAGAAGGTTGCGCTCTTCTGGCACGGCGTCTTCGCTACCGGATACGCCAAGACGAACCAAGCGCGCTCGCTGCTGAACCAGATCGACATGTTCCGCAGGCTGGGACTCGGCAAGCTCGACGATCTGATGATCGACCTCGCCAAGGACCCGTCGATGATTATCTGGCTGGACAACCAGGAGAATCACGACGGCGCCATCAACGAGAACTGGGGCCGCGAGCTGCTGGAACTCTTCAGCATGGGCATCGGCAACTACACCGAGGACGACGTCAAGGAAGCCTCCCGCGCATTCACCGGCTGGACGCTGGGCAACGCCGAGTACATGGCGGTGCGCGCATCGAAGGACTCCATCTGGCCTTATGGCAGGATCGCGTGGCACTTCAACTTCCGTGACGGCGACCATGACGACGGCGATAAGCAATTCCTCGGCGAGACGGGCAATTTCAACGGTGACGACATCGTGCGCATTGTCTGCAAGCAGCCCGCGACGGCTCGCTTCATCGCCCGACATCTGTACGACTTTTTCGTAGCTGACGAGGAGCCGGTGGCGCAGTGGCCCTACACAGCGCCGCGCGACCCGGACGCCATCGACGAACTGTCGCAGGCGTACTTCGACGGAGACCACGAGATTCGCCACATGCTGCGCGTTCTCTTCAACTCCGACTTCTTCAAAGAGGCGCAGTACGCACGGGTCAAGTGCCCGGCAGAACTGGTAGCAGGTACGATGCGACTCAGCGGCAGAGTAACGCAGCCGGACATGGGCATCCTCCCGACTTCGGACCTTTCCGGCTTCATGGGGCAGACGCTGCTCAACCCGCCGTCGGTCGAGGGCTGGCACGAGGGCACGGAGTGGATCAACAGCGGTGCGCTGGTAGAGCGCGTCAACTTCGCCGCCAAGGAAATTAACAACGTCAACGCTCCAGGCGTGCGGCTATTGCTCGACAGACTGGCAGAGCAAAACGGTGGCGAGTATGCGCCGTCTGAGATTGTGGACGCCTGCCTGGACATCATGGGCACGGCTGAGATGGACATTGAGTTGCGCGCGGCGCTCATCGCGCATGTGGGCATTAAGGGCGATGTATCGCTCGCAGGCCACGAGCAGGGCGACGAATCCGAACAGCGCGTCGGTGAACTGCTTGGTCTCATCGCATCGACCACCGAGTACCAGCTAGTATAAAAGAACTTACATCGATATACAGGATGGACAGGATGGTTATCACCCCCATCCTAACCTTCCCCCATCAAGGGGGAAGGGGTCGATAGCTGTTCTGTCCATCGATGTTAATTCCGTTGACGAGGACATAACGCATGACCATTTCTGCCGCAAAGACGCTGAAGCTCGAATATGTGAAGACGATAGGAATCGTGAACAACGCTCCGCTGGGGCGCGGCTTCGCCAATCCGGTTGACCTCGCGGTACACGCGGACGGGCGCATCTTCGTGCTGAACCGCGGCGCACCTGTGTTAACGCGTGTCGGAGTGGTCACCATGGACGATGACTACCTCTACGAGTTCTCTTCGCACGGCGACGCTGAGGGTCAGATGCGGCTCGCGGCTGGCATCGCGCTGAGCAACGACGGCAGCAGTGTCTATGTCTCGGACGAGTACAACCATCGCATCAGCACTTTCGACGCGGACAGCGGCGACTTCGTGAGGGCTTGGGGCACTCTGGGCAGTGAGCCGGGGGAGCTCAACGGTCCATCCGGCATCGCAGTTGACGCCGAGGACAATCTGTACATCACCGATCAGAACAACCATCGCGTGCAGAAGCTCACGCCGGACGGTCGGCATCTCCTCAGTTTCGGCAGCGAGGGCAGCGGCGACGGTGAGATGAATATGCCGTGGGGCATCTGCGTCGCGCCGGACGGCAGCGTATTCGTAGCGGACTGGCGCAACGACCGCATCCAGCAGTTCAGCGCGGACGGCGAGTTCATCGCAAAGTTCGGCGAGTCGGGGGACGGCGACGGGCAGTTCACCCGTCCCGCAGGAGTTGCTGTTGACTCGGACGGCAATATCTATGTTACGGACTGGGGAAACGAGCGCGTGCAGGTGTTAGCCGGGGACGGCAGCCACCTGATGACGCTTCTAGGCGAGGCGACGCTTTCCAAGTGGGCGTATGACTTCCTCGCCGCCAACCCGGACGAGGTTGAGACGCGCAAGATTTCCAACCTAACGCCGGAGCTGCCGCCGCACCTGAACACGCGGCACCAGATCTCTTCGCAAATCGAGCCGTACTTCTGGGGACCTGCGTCCGTGAACTTCGACAACGATGGGCGCATGCTCGTTACGGAGTCGTCGCGGCACCGCATACAGATCTATCAGTTGGGGTAGAACGGTAGGTGTCAGGTTTAGCAAATAACCAGTAACAAAAGGAAAGAGGCGGACCAAAATCCCGCCTCTTTCATTGTCTGATCCCTACTCCTCTTCACTTCCGCTCACACGATACAGCTCCTTGCTGAGGTCTGTCGCCGTCATGGGGTCGCGGCGGTCGAGCATTCGGAAGGTGGCGCGCGCCATCAGCTGCAGTGTCTTGTCCAAGCGCACGAGCATGCGCTCCAGACGGAACATGAACCACATGAGCAGCACGCCAGCCAATCCTATGTTGATGAACTGAATCAAGTCACTAACCAACTTTCAGTCTCCTTTCCCCTAACCTTCCCTTCCCCTCAGAGAGGGTAGGGGTTCCTAAGTCTGATTGAGAACGCAAATCATGCCTGCTGCAATAGCAGCGTCCGTTCCAATTGCTTTCCCGATTGCCCCACTTCGAGTGTGTAGCCTTCCACGAAGAAGTCGCCGTCCACGCCCATGTCCTCGTAATGCACGGCGAGCCGATCTGATAACCTAACTTGCAGCATCAGAAGCATGTTGGCGTCCGAGCCGTTTGGCAGCGTCACGCTGAGCGCGGTGCGCGGCGAAGACTTGCGAGCCAACCGCCGTGCGACTGTTGCCTGCGCCGACTGCACCTCGCGCGTCCAGCGTGCGTCTATGCTGCGAATGCGCTGCCCATAAATGATCTGGCTGTTCGTGTCCTCTGCGGTCACCAGCACCGGCGCGTTGAAGGTCAGAGCGTTGACGGTGCGCATCCCCAGCCGTGTCAGGTAGCCCGCAGTTCCGCCGAAGCGCACACGTATCAGGGTGCCCTTGCCGTTGTATAGCCTAGTCGCGGGATATGTAACGGTGAGCTGCGCCGTGATGTCAGTGCCCGTGCCGTCGGGTTGCGTGTTTGCCGCATAGTCGGTGCTCGCCTGCGGACTGAGCTGTCCACCAACGACATCGAAGTCCTTGCTCTCTGCTAGGAACTCGCGCGTCTCACCCGCGTCGAAGTGCGATGTTTCGCCAAGCGTCCAGGCCGTGCGATGTCCGTGGTTCGTGGCATCGCGGACTCGCATGAAGACCTTGTTTTCGATGTTGCCCACACCGTCGCTCCATTCCAACGCGGAGAAGTAGGCATCTGCGCCGTCATTGCGCGCCCTCAGCGTCGCTCTTGCCGCCGAGTGTGGTGCCGCTTCACGGTGACCGCGACTCTCCATGCGCCAGAGCCCGTGCCCGTCCACATAGATGAAGCCGTCCTCTTCATTCTGCAAGCGCCGAATCTCGTCCGCAGCCTGCACGCCCCAGAGTGGCGGACTCCATAAATGCGGCACAAGTTCTGTGCCCGCATCCAGCCTGCGAGATGCAGTGTCAACACCGGAGTAGTCCAAGATGTCGCCAAGTATCTCATCCGAAGTTTGCGGAAACGACGATGTGGCGTACATGTACAGTGTTACGCTCTCAAGACGGCGCATCTCGTCGTAAGCGCGTATGCGACATTGCCCCGCTCCGGGCCCCGCTCCGGGCTGCGGATCGATGCTCTCGACATCGCCGTAGAAGAGCGATGCCCAGCCGCCGAACTGCTGCCACAGGTGATTGGCTGCGCCATCGCAGTGCAAGCCGTGCCGCGTTGCGGTGCGGTTGAACCCGGAGCGTGCCGCTATCACTTGCTTCTCATCAACAAACACTCGAATAGAGTCGCCGTGCAGCAACACCTGTATGAATCGCCGCTCACTGGCGTTCCATTGCAGCGCCGATTCACCCACCAGTGCATCGCTTCCTTGCTCTACTCTGCGAACCTGCACCGCGTTGGGCATAACACGCACATACAGAAAGTTGTCGGCGTCCGCATATCGCAGGGTGAGCCCGCCATGCCACGTCGCATTGTTTCCGCGCGTGAAATCGCAGCCGAACGACACATCCGCAAGGCCGAAGTCCATCGTTGCGATGCGCCGTCCGGAGCGGGCGCCATTCGTCTGCGCGCCGCCATCGGCAGCAATGTGGAAGTCATGGTTAGCATCAGTCCAGCGGTACGCCGCGCCGTACTCGGGCGCGTGGTCAGCGAGGCTTGTGCCAGCAATATCACCGAACTCGTCGCACGGGAACGCGGCGCGCAGCCACACCTTGCGTCCCGGCTTGAGCGCACCGAACAACGGCGATGCCGTGTTGGGCGGGCTGTACTTGTGGTCGAAGTTCGCTAGCCGAATGTCCAGCCTCGCCGGGTTAATATACTCGCTTCTCATATCTCGCATGTGCCGCAGCGACAGACCTAGTGTTGCGGGCGTAATATCGTCGTCAGCGCCCGCGAACTCTCCATCGCCCTGCCAGTCCGCCATTAGCTTCCACTTCGCATCGCTCATCCCTTACACCTCCGCGTCATCCACATCCCTTACATCCTGTTGATCGTGCCTTCGACTTGCAGCGTCGCCTTCCAGGACACCGGCTCTCCGGCGCGACTGAGTAGTTCGTAGGACCTCACCCAGCACTTTCCGGTGTAGCGCACCTTGCCCACCGTGAAACCTGACGGCGCGTACTCGAACCGTGTGGGGTCGGTGTGGTATCTCAGTGCGCCCAGAACGGAGTCCGCGCCCGTGACCGCCGTGTCATCGAACAGCCCACTCAGAGTGAATACTGTTGACTCCGCGCCGGGCTTGAAGCGCGCGCCCAAGTCGCCAAGAGCTGTTACTTCGTTCAGTGTTCGCCCGCCCGGCAGCCCGCTCACTTCCGTGATGTACGCCGACAGGTCGCGCATCACGCCACCCGAGTCCGCAATGCGAAAGCGCGACCTCTGCCCATCCGTGAACGCCATACCAACCTCCCCACGCATTCGATACGAATCAACAACCGCCAACAAAAAAAGGGACAGACCCAAATCAATCGGGTCTGTCCCTTGCTGAATCCAATATAGATTGAATGTTCGTCTATGTCAAGGGATAAGTCCTATTTATCCCGTTTAACGATGTCAGTCCCGGTTACGCCCCCTTCACGTTCACAATCTGGCGGAAGGTGTGGATGACTTCGACGAGGTCCTTCGACTGCTCCATCACGAGATCGATGTCCTTGTACGCGCCCGGTAGTTCGTCGAGGAACGCCTCAGATCGGTTGACCTCGATGCCCGTCATCAGGCGGTCGAAGTCGTCCATCGTGAAGGAGTCACGCGCCTTGCGGCGGCTCATGCGGCGACCCGCTCCGTGCGGCGCGGTGTTGAACGCCTGCGCGTTGCCCTTCCCGCGCACCACGTAGCTGCGCGTTCCCATCGAGCCGGGTATCAGCCCAAGCTGCCCCTCGCGCGCCTCGATCGCGCCCTTGCGCGACACCAGTATGTCCTCGCCGAAGTGATTCTCGCGCTGCGTGAAGTTGTGGTGGCACTGGATGCGTTCCACGACCTCGAAGTCGCCGCAGCGATACTGCAGCAGCCTGATGACGCGCTCCATCATCTCCTCACGGTTCAGCAGCGCGAACTCCTGCGCCCACTCCAGGTCCGTGATGTAGTCGTCGAATTCAGGCGTGCCTTCCTGCAGGTAGGCGAGGTCGGCATCCGGCAGCTCGACGCCATCGCGCTCCATAAGCCCCTTCGCTACCCTGATGTGATGCGTTGCCAGGCGGTTGCCGACACCGCGAGAACCGGAGTGCAGGAACGCCCAGACGCCATCCTCTTCGTCGAGCACAATCTCGATGAAGTGGTTGCCCGAGCCGAGCGAACCAAGCTGCTTGCGCCAGTTGCGGCCCGTCTTGTCGTAGAAATCCAGCCGCCCCAGTTCTTCCGCTCTGCCTTCCAGCTGCTCGATGCGCGGCTTTGCGGTCTTCTTGACGCTGGCATTGTAGCGTCCCGCGCTTAGCGGTATCTGGTGCTCGATCGCCTTGCGGATGTCGGATAGGTCGTCAGGCAGATCGGCGGGGCTCAGGCTCGTCTTCGCGGCAATCATGCCGCAGCCTATGTCCACGCCCACGGCAGCCGGGATGATCGCTCTCAGCGTGGGGATGCACGAACCCACCGTCGCGCCCAACCCAAAGTGGCAATCGGGCATCACAGCCACATGCTTGAAGATGAACGGCATTTCGGAAAGGCTGTGTATCTGCTGCAGCGCCACTTCCTCGATCTGCTCCTGTGGCACCCAGGAAAGCACGTTGGGGCTTAGTGAATGTGGTGGCATTGTGTCCTCTCCCAATTCCAATTCTTAAGGTCCTCGTAATCACGGCTCATATTCGCGATAGCAATACTCCATCGTAGCATAAATCGGGAGTACGGCTGTATGAATCGTCCGAAATATACAGTCAATGCAAACAATTCCTGAAATTGACATTTTGGAAAAATCTTTTTACACTGGTAATCCAACATCGGAAATTAGATACCTGACGCTGCGGTTCAGCGGAAATCCAAGGACATGGGAGGCGGCAGTTGACTACTAAAGAGAGAGAAGGGCAGTCACCGGAGCAGTCAAGAGAGGAACTTTCCAAACTCCGATCCGATTGGGTTACTGCGGATATTGAGGAGGGCTTCAATGAAATTAAGCGAGGGGAGTATCGAACGATAGAGATAGATGAGCAGAACAGGACATACCGCACCATCGAATAGGCTGCGCCTATCAGAATCGGCATTGTTGGAACTTGAAAAAGCGAACGGAAATGAAGTAGAAGCCGCCATAGATTTATTTGCTGAGGTACTGCGCAGCCCTGAACCGGATGAGCAAACTAAATTTCGTGCAGACTATTTCCCCAACAGGTCGGGAGTCATACTCACCAACAATCGATATTGGCACATGGCTTACATGATCGAAAATGATCGAGTCATATCCGTATCCCGCTTATATCTCAAGTCAAATCTCTATCAACCGTAAACCAATCATAGCCCCCGACTATCGGGGGCAATTTCTTTTGCGAATAAATTTCGTATTAACGCACTACCCAACAAATTCGTCCTATCCGTCCGGTTTCGCCCCCATGATATACTGACCGCATGTCAACACTATCACCTATCGACCACGCCACCACTGTTAGACTGCTGGAGCCGCCAAGCGGCGGATGCAGCGTCATCATCGACACCGACACATGGAACGAGGTCGACGACCAGTTCGCCATCATTCACGCGCTGATGTCGCCGGAACTGCGCATCGAGACAATTCAGGCGGCGGGTTTCCACGCTGCCGTGCGAAACACCGATAGCTTCGAGCATGGCATGGAGCTGAGCTACGAGGAGATTCAGCGCGTGCTGGAACTCTCGCCGGTGAGCTACGACGGGCCAGTGCTTTACGGCTCGCGGCAGACGATGACCGCCACTGGCGGCGAACCGGTGCCCAGCGATGCCGCCGACAACATCGTCAGCCGAGCGATGCGGGACCGCGATGAAACGCTGTATGTGCTTGCCCTGGGCTCTCTGACGAATGTGGCATCCGCAGTTCTGATGGAGCCGCGCATCCGCGAGCGCATCTGCGTGGTCGCGCTCGGCGGCTGGCCGTACCACGTCGCGGGCTTCCACGACTTCAACTTCATCCAGGACATCAAGGCGGCGCAGGCAGTCTTCGACAGCGGAGTCGCTATGGTACACGTAACCGGCTTCGGAGTCTCCGAACTGCTTCGCACGACGCGCTGGGAGATGATGCAGCAGGTCAAGGGGCGCGGCAGGATCGGCGACTACCTGTTCCAACTATACGAGGACTTTGTGCAGGACTTCGCGGGCCGCAGCAAGCCCATCTGGGACTTGGCGCCCGGAGCGTGGCTGCTGAACTCGGACTGGCTGAAGACCCACATCGAGGGAGCTCCGATGCTGAACGACCACCTGGGATACAGCCGGGACGCGAGCCGCCATCCTATGCGAATCGTTGACTGGCTGAACAGGGACGCAATCTTCAGCGACTTCTTCGAGAAGCTGCATCGCCTTGCTTGATCTCCTCGCACAATAGGCAGGGACGGTGCAGGATAAGATAAGGGAATAATATCCTGTCCGTCCCATGTATGGCGTTTAGCTGGTCGGTGAGGCTACCACGTCGATGCGCTCACCGGTCACCATGTAGATGACATTCTCCGCGATGTTCGTGGTGCGATCTGCGATGCGCTCGATGTTATGCGCCGCCCATAGCAGATAGGTAGCTCGTCGGATTACCGTCGGGTCGCCAAGCATGAATGTCAGCAGTTCACGATAGACCTGTTCGTACAGAGCGTCTATCTCGTCGTCGTCATTGCGCACGACCATTGAAGAGACGACATCGCGGTTGACGAAAGCGTCGAGGCTGCGGCGCAGCATATCGGACGCCATGGTTGCCATTCGGGGGATGTCTATCAGCGGCTTCAGAGGCGGTTCGTCGCCCATCATCAGGGAAATCTTGGCGATGCCTTCAGCGTAGTCGCCCATGCGCTCCAGTTCGCCGGCGAGATGCATCACGGTAACGAGAGTACGCAGGTCCACTGCCATCGGCTGCTGAGTGGCTATGAGATCGATGCACTTCTCTTCGATCTCGTATTGCTTGTCGTCGATGATGTCGTCGTCGCGCACAACCTCTTCAGCCATCAGCAGGTCGCGGTTCTTCAGAGCCTCCAGTGAGCGCCCGATAGCCTTTTCCACCATGCTTCCCATCATCAGCAGTTCGTCCTGAACAATTCGCAGGTCGCGGTCAAATTCTGCTCTCGGCATGTCTGGAGTCCTTGCGAGGAAAGGTCGTTCCCTCTGGGGCGGCTACCTTGCTGAAGCGTCCGCCTAGCTAAACCGTCCCGTAATATATGCCTCTGTTCGCTCGTCTGTGGGGTTGGTGAATATCTGCTGCGTGGGCGTAAACTCGACGAGGTAGCCACACCTGTCCTCGTCAACCATCAGGAACGCCGTATCGTCCGAAACGCGCGCCGCCTGTTGCATGTTGTGGGTTACGATGATGATGGTGTAGTTGACCTTCAGTTCGCGGATAAGCTCCTCAATGGCAAGGGTTGCGATGGGGTCGAGCGAGGATGCGGGCTCATCCATAAGCACCACTTCCGGCTCTACTGCGATGGCACGGGCAATGCAGAGTCGCTGCTGCTGACCGCCGGAAAGGTCCAGGGCGCTCGTGTTCAGACGGTCTTTGACCTCGTCCCACAGCGCAGCTTGCCGCAGGGACTGTTCGATTGCTTCGTCGTAGTTCCCCTGGTAGCCGTTGATTTTCAGCCCGAACGCAACGTTATCGTAGATTGACTTGGGGAAGGGGTTCGGCCTCTGGAAGACCATGCCGATGCGCGAGCGTATCTCGGTCGGGTCAACATCCGCGCCGTACAGGTCGTAGCCTTCGAATAGTATCCGACCGCTGATTTCCGCACCCGGCACGAGATCGTTCATGCGGTTGAAGCAGCGCAACATCGTGCTTTTGCCGCAACCGGACGGACCGATGAGCGCGGTAACTTCACGGCGCTTGATGTCCATATTGATGTCGCGCAGTGCGCGGAAGTCGCCGTAGTTGACGCTCACATCCTCGGAATGCAGGACTATATTGCCGTTGGTGTTATCGGTATTGCTGCCGTTCACGTTATGAACCATCCGATCTCACCTGATGACGGTCTCTCACGATTATTGCCACCGCGTTCATAGTGAGGAGCACAACTAGCAGCACGACGATGGCCGCCGCCGCTATGCCGCGGAACTCGTCCTGCGGTCGCGATGTCCAGTTGAATATCTGTATCGGCAGTACGGTGAACTGCTCCAGCGGATGCACCGGAACGAATGTCAGAAAGACCAGCGCGCTTATGGCGATGACCGGCGCCGCTTCGCCGAGAGCGCGGGACATTGCCAGTATCGTGCCGGTGAGAATGCCCGGAAGCGCCTGGGGCAGCACGATACCCTTTACTACCTGCCACTTCTCCGCGCCGAGCGCGTAGCCCGCTTGCCTGTAGGTGTCAGGCACAGCGCGAATCGCTTCGCGCGACGCTAATATCACAATTGGCATCACAAGCAGAGCCATCGTCATCGCGCCCGCCAGCAGCACCCGCTCCCCCTGGAACATCCACTGTACGAAGAGCGTCAGTCCCAGCAATCCATAGACGATTGACGGCACTCCCGCGAGATTGGATAGATTGATTTCGATGAAGCCGGTCAGGCGGCTCTGCACCGCATACTCTTCAAGGTAAATGGCGGCGCCCACTCCGATAGGAATGGCGAACATACCCGTCAGTCCCATCAGCCACACGCTGCCCCATAGGGCAGACTTCAGGCCTGCCTCTTCGGGGTGGCGCGAAGGGTACGAATTAAGGAAGTTCCAGTTGAGCCAAGGCGCGGCCTCGGCGATTATCTGAGTCAGCAGCACCAACAACCCGACAATGCCCACCATTGTAGCGAGCAGGAACAGAACATAGATTGCATTACCCATGTTCTTGCGCATAGACAGGCGTGGCCTGAACAAGGCTGCCGGTTGCTGCATTAGTATTTCTCCCGCCATCGCTTGACGATGAAGTGGCCCATCAGATTCATCGCCAGTGTAATCAAGAACAGAAGCAGACCCACCGCGAAGATGGTGTTGTACTCAAGTGAGCCGTGCGGCGTTTCGCCGAGGCTGAGCTGCACGATGAATGCGGTCATCGTCTGTATGCTTTCGAGTGGATTGAGCGTTAGGTTCGGCGTCGCGCCTGCAGCGATGGTAACGAGCATCGTTTCGCCAATGGCGCGAGATATGGCAATAATGAAAGACGCGACGATGCCGGACAGCGCAGCAGGCACTACCACGCGCAGGCTCACTTCAACGCGAGTAGCGCCGAGCGCATAAGCGGCGTTACGCAGTGAGTTGGGCACCGAATTCATAGCGTCCTCGCTCAGCGACGACACCATCGGAATTATCATTACGCCCATCACGATTCCGGCGCTCAGTGCGTTGAACACCAGCATCTCGGGGAATAAGATCTGCAGCAGTGGCGTTACAAAAGTGAGCGCGAAGTAGCCGTAAACGACGGTGGGAATGCCCGCCAGGATTTCAAGGACAGGCTTCACGATGCGGCGCACCTTGTTCGGCGCGTACTCTGACAGGAAGATCGCCGCCGCCAAACCGACGGGCAGCGCGACCATCGCCGCAATTGCTGCAATGAGCAGCGTGCCTCCGACCAGAGGCAGTACACCGTAGGCGCGGGGCTTCAGTATCGGCGTCCAGCGGGTTCCGGTGAAGAAGTCCCAGACGGACACTTCTACGAAGAAGCCGATCGCCTGCGACACCAGTGTGAAGATGATGCCAAGGGTCGTGAGGATAGAAATCAGTGCGCAGCCGAAGAATATCCAGCGTACTATTCTGCCTTCAAGGGAATCGCCTTTCCTACGTCGCATGCGCGGCAACTCCACGCGGCTTGACGAGGTGGCTTCCACACTTTCCTGAGACTGGCCTATTGTTCTTTGCATACCTGAATAACGATACTCCGCAATGTTTAAGCATCAGTGAACGGACTTTTAACATTCCGTTAATGAAGGCGGTTCGTTGTCGCCCCTCTGAAGATAGGGGGCAGGAATCGATGCCATTGGTTACGACGCGTGGGGTGGTTGATGAGAAATACATTGTGCTGTATGATTATATCCGTACAAACTTATCCGTGCAATTAGGAAGGGATATGCCTAGGTTGGATGTACGTCTTGATGCTGAGCGGAGGCGACGGCTAGAAGAACTTGTCGCAGAGCGGGGTATGCCAATCTCCGAGGTAGTGCGCCGATTGATAGATGATGCCTATGAAGGTGTTATGCGCAAGCGTCGTATGGAAGCCGTCAAAAGATTGGCTAATCTGAATGCGGAGCGCCCGCCGGATGTCCCCGCACTTTCTAGAATTTTAGAGGAAGCCTATGAACCGGGCGGCATTCATTGATACTAACGTTCCTATCTACGCTGCTGGGAGAGAACATCCTTACAAAGAGCCTTGCGTTCGCGTACTGACGATGGTCGCGCAGCATCCGCTGGCATTTGTCACTAGCGTGGAGGTCCTTCAGGAAATTGTGCATTACTATCATGCTTCCCGGCGATGGGAACTTGGTAGAGAAGTTCTCAGGTCTTTCTCGGAAATAATGCATGAGCGAATTGAACCCGTCTATGAGTGGGACATCTACTTCGCCGCGAGCCTAGCGGAATTACAACCTCATATTAGCACGCGAGACCTCTTACACGCAGCGGTGATGAACCGTCTGGAAACAGACCAGATTATATCGGCGGATACCGATTTCGACCGACTGCCGGAGATTACCAGGCTGGATCCTTCCAAAGTAGAGGAATGGAGCAACGCTTTAACGTTCGGAGAGAGCGAATAGCAATTATGAGCCTTCGTCAATGCCGCAGCACGCTGAAGCTGAAAGTGCTGCCCCTGCCTTCCTCGGTCTCCACACGTACCTCGCCTCCATGCGCCTGCACAATCTGCTGCACTATCGCAAGCCCCAATCCGCTGCCCCCGTCGCGGCGAGCGCGGTCAACCTTGTAGAAACGCTCGAATACATGCGGCAGGTGCTCGTGCGCTATGCCCGCGCCGGTGTCCCGCACACGCACAAAGTGCAGGCCTTCTCCTGCTTCGATGGTCACCTCGACGCTGCCCGCTTCCGTGTTTTTCAGCGCGTTGTCCAGCAGATTCACCAGCACCTGCCGCAGCTTGCCGTAATCCCCCAGCGCGATTGCCGGCGGCTGTGGCAAAAAGGCGCGGAAATCCACGCCGTTCGCCCTGTCTCGATACTCGGTTACGACCTCTGACACCAGCGCAGACAGGTTGAGCGGCGTCAGGCTGGGCAGTTGCTGCCCGCTCTCAAGGCGCGAGAGTTCCAGAAGGTCCTCGACCATAGCGTTCATTCGGTCAACCTCGCGGTTGATGCGGCTCAGGAAGTCGCGCGCCGTACGTCCGTCTTCCAGCGCGCCGTCATCCAGAGTCTCCACCATAGCCTTCACTGACGCCAGAGGGCTGCGAAGTTCATGGGACACATTGGTGACAAATTCGCGCAAGGTGTTTTCCACTTGTCGGTCAGCCGTCAGATCGTGCAATGTAAGCAGGATACCGCTGGTTCCCCCGCCACCGAGTGGGGTCGCTATGGCATTCAGGAAGCGTCGCTGCGTCAGCAGTTCGACCTCAGCCTGGTGCAATCGCCCGGAGCTAAGCGACAGGGCAGCCACTTGCTGAATCTCGTGGTCGCGCAGCGTCTCGACGAGACGCGCGCCGACTGCATCTCCGGCGCCCACTCCCAGCATCCACTCTGCGGCGCTGTTCATCAATGTAATCCTGCCGTCCGCCTCTATCACCATCACACCGTCTTCCATTGTATCCAGCATCGCCGTCAGCATGCTGCTTTCCGCCGACATGTCGCTCAGCATACTCCGAATGGTGTCTGCCATGCTGTTGAACGCCACCGCGAGTTCCTGCGTCTCATCGGAGGACGCGGTAGCTACACGATGTTCCAGATCTCCCTGCGCGAACCGATTTGCCCCTTCGGCGACTGCGCGCACGGAGCGTGATGTGTGGCGAAACAGAAAGTATCCGGCGCCGACGGACAGCAGGCTTACTAGCACTGCGGCAACGGCTATGCTGACGATGATGCGGTTGATGTCGGGCTGCACCTGTGAGGACGGCACGGCGACACGTGCCGCGCCGACAACGCCATCTGAGGTTGCAATCGGCACTACGGCGTAGAGCATCTCCGAGTCGAAGTTGCTGTCCAGCGGTGAACCGACGCCGACGCTGCCCACGCTGTTCTGCGAAAGTACGGCACGCACTTCTCCGCGTCCGACCTGCGACGGGAGTTGAGCCGGGGACTGCAAGCTGTCGGCGATGACCCTGCCATCGGTCCCGATTACCGTAACTCGTGCGCCTGCAATTTGACCGAGACTCGATATGAGAGTCTGCAACTCGGCATCGCTCTGACTGGGTTCGGCAAGCAAAACGGACGCTCTTTCGCTCACGAAGCGAGCCTGTTTGTCCAGGCTGGCTTGCAAGTTGGCGACATAGGTATCGTGCACGAAACTTACGAGGTACAGGCTGACGATGCCCAAGCTCAAGAAAATAAGCACAGTATAAGCTAGGGCAATGCGCCAGTGGAGAGATCGGGGCAGCCTCATCCGTCGAAGCGGTATCCTACGCCGCGAATCGTGACGATTCTGACGGGCTTGCTCGGTTCAGGCTCGATCTTCTCGCGCAGCCAGCGGATGTGCACGTCAACGGTGCGGCTGTCGCCATAGTAGTCGTGCCCCCAGAGGCGTTCGAGAATCTGATCGCGGGTGAAGGCGCGCGCGCGATTCTTGGCGAGCAACGTAAGCAGGTCAAACTCTCGCGGCTTGAGTTCCAGCCGCTCGCCGCCTCGTCGCACGATGTGGCTTGTGCTGTCGATTTCGAGGTCGCCTGTGCGCAGGATGTCCACTTCGGCGGAGTCTCCGTCCGAGGGCCCAGAACGAGTGCTGCGGCGCAGCATGTTGCGCACGCGCGCCATCAGCTCGCGTATGCTGAACGGCTTGGTAACATAGTCGTCCGCGCCCAGTTCCAGACCAACCACGCGGTCTATCTCCTCGCCGCGTGCAGTGAGCATCATGATGGGCACATCGCTCTCACGGCGAAGGATGCGGCACACCTCGAAGCCGTCAAGCTGCGGCAGCATCACATCGAGAATCACAAGCTCGGGACGTACGGAGCGCGCCGCATTAAGAGCCTGTTCACCGTCAATTGCCGTTTCCACAGCGTAGCCCTCGCGCTCCAAACTATATCTGAGCGCTTCGAGCAGGTTCTCTTCGTCCTCAACGACAAGCACGGTAGTCATGGTGTCAGTATGTCAGTATTTCGGCATGTCAGTCAATAACCCGTCCGAATTTTCCATTCTACTGACGTTTAAGCGCCAACAGCCTAGATCTGACCCACGAGACGGCGCTCTAGTTCCAGTCCGGCTGCAAGCGGCATGTCCATGCCCTCAAGGATGGCACGCTTGGCGAGCGCGAGCGCAGTGGGATTAAGAGCGGCAAGACGATGAGCGACCTCATCCGCCTCATTCATCAGAGCATCGGCTGGCACAACATTATGCGCCAGTCCTATGCGCCTCGCCTCCTCCGCTCCGATGCGCCTGTTGGACAGCACCATTTCAAGCGCCCTGCTCGCGCCAACGACGCGGCGCAGAGTCTGTGTTCCGCCCGCGGCGGGTATCATGCCAAGCGCAACCTCCGGCAAGGCGAACTGCGCGTCATCGGCTGCAATCCTGATGTCGCAGAGGCAGGCAATCTCCACCCCGGAGCCGATTACATAGCCGCGCATCGCCGCAATGAGAGGCTTCCGTAGCGCGAGGAACAGGCCCCAGATGTCTCGTTCCCAGCGTACCTGCCGCGCGATGACCTGCGAAGGTGCAGTGCCGAACTCCGTCAGGTCCGCGCCGGCGCAGAACGCCCGCTCGCCCGCCCCGCTAATCACCGCCACACGCACATCCGGGTCGTCGCGCACCGCCTCCAATGTGAAGAACAACTCATCGCGCATCTGCACATTGTAGGCGTTCATCACCCTCGGACGGTTCAGCACAATATGCGCCACCGCCCCTCTCTTGCTGTACAACACCACAGGCTCTACCATAGCCCTAATCTAACATATTCTGTGTGCCTATCGTGGCTATATCTCTGAAATCGGATCAACAAGGAGAGCGAAATGAACATCGGATTCATCGGACTTGGCAACATGGGCGGCGGCATGGCGGCGAATGTGCTGCGAGCCGGACATGACCTGACAGTGCATGACCTGCGACGTGAAGCAGCGACTCCGCTGCTGGAGAGCGGCGCGGCATGGGCAGACACGCCCGCAGAACTCGCCGCCGCCTGCGACATCGTGCTCACATCGCTGCCGGGCCCGCGCGAGGTCGAAGCAATCACGTTAGGCGAAGGTGGCATTCTTGAGGGTAGCACGGAAGGCAGCGTTTACATCGACCTCAGCACAAGCTCGCCCACGCTCATTCGCAGCATCGCTGAGGACTTTGCGGCGAGAGGCGTCAGCGTCCTGGACGCGCCTGTGAGCGGCGGGCCGGTCGGCGCTCGCACCGGCAGGCTTGCGGTGATGGTCGGCGGCGATCGCGCCGTGTACGACCGAGTCAAGCCCGCGCTCGACGCCATTGGTGACAAGGTCAGCTACATCGGACCAATCGGCTCTGGCAGCATCGCCAAGCTGATGCACAACTGCATCGGCTATGGCTTGCAGACCATCGTAGCCGAATGCCTCACGCTCGGCGTCAAGGCTGGCGTGGACCCGCAGCCGCTCTTCGAAGCAATCTCCAACGGCTCGGTCGGTCGCGGCAGCTCGTTCGCAAACACATACCCAAACACATTCCTCGCGGGCAACTTTGACCCGCCCAGCTTCGCGCTGCGTCTCGCCCACAAGGACGTCAGCCTTGCGCTGGAACTTGCGCGCGAGTACGGTGTTCCCATGAGCGTCGGCAACATCGCGCATCAGGAACTCACCTCAGCGCTCAATCGCGGCTGGGCAGACCTGGACTCCCGCGTTGCGATGCGCCTGCAAGAAGAACGCGCCGGCAACATCGAGGTACGGATAGATAAAGCGGACGCGGATGCGCTGGAGGCGTAGCCTTTATTTTATTGAAATCAACAGGAAACGAAATCGAGATGAACACGAAATGAAATGGAAATGAAATGCGCCAAAATGTACAATTCAGGTACGAAATTGCGAAATGAGCCAGAAATGAAGCCGAAATGAACTTGAAATGACATCCGAAAATGTCAGGCGATACATCATCCCTCAGCACTGGATACACTACGATCCATCAGCTGTGTTCAATCTTCTAGTTGAGGCGAAAACTGCCGCAGCCGTCATGCGGCAAATGCCTTACTTGCACCAATGGATTGAGCAAGCTCACGAGGAACAACTGCGGCTGGAAGCAGCGGGAACTTCGCGCATAGAAGGTGCAGAGTTCACGCCGCGCGAACAGGAAGAAGCACTAGCATCGGAGTCTCCCCAACGTACTGGCCTTACGCACTCCCAGCGACAGTTGAAATGTGCTGATGCCACCTATCGCTGGCTGCAAACGCAACCTGCAAATCGTCCTGTAACTTCCGAGTTCATCAGGGAGATCCATCAACGAATTGTAGCCGGCTGCGGCGATGACCACTGTGAACTAGGGGCATTGCGTCCCGACGGATGGAATGTAACATTCGGAACGCCAACTTGTCGGGGCGCTGGTGGTGGCAACGAGTGTCAAACTGCCTTCTACGATCTATGTTCGGCTATTGCAGGCTCATTCGGCCAGCACGACCCGATTATCCAAGCTATCGCGGTACATTACCATTTGGGCGCGATGCACGCATTTGGTGACGGCAACGGGCGCACTGCACGGGCACTTGAGGCATTTATGCTGCGACGTGCCGGCGTCAACGATATAGTTATGGTCAGCCTCTCAAACTACTACTACGAACACAAAGACGAGTATCTTGCGACTCTGGATCAATCGCGGCAGCACAGGCATGACATCACGCCGTTTTTGTTGTTTGCGCTCAGAGCAATAATCGACAGATGCAACTCGCTGACTGATGAAATCGCTGAAAACCATCGGCGCATCTTGTTCCGTGAATTCGCTCGTTCACTTTTCGGCCAGTTGCGTACTCCTCGCCGCCGGGTCCTTGCAGAGCGACAGCTAAGAATTATAGATACTCTCATGGAAGACGATTCTGAGGATTTGATAAACCTGATGAAACGCGAACTGCCGCGGTATGTATATCTTAAGTACCCCGCACTTGCACTGGTGAGAGATATAATCGGACTGTCCGAATTAGGAGCTATCTCTTTTGACGTTGATAGTAATAGGATTACACTCAATTTGGACTGGCCGCAGCAATTCTCAGAGTCAGAATTGATAGAACGCTACCAGAATATGCCGTCTGCGGCATCGACTAACCATCCAGCGATGCCGGAGTTGCGTCGTTTGCTGGGGAGACGATGAACCTTCGCCAACCCCGCTTGACACGCCGCGAAACTCGCAAGTATCATCCTGCGCATGCCAGAAGTAGTGCCATCCTCAGACCTCGACATCCCCGTGCTTGAAAGCGCACTCTCGCGCCGCATCGTCGGCCGTCGCATCCATCACTACGACCTGATCGGCTCTACGATGGACGAGGCGCGGCGACTTGCGGCAGAGGGCATGCCGGAAGGCACGGTTGTCATCGCCGAAGAGCAGACGGCAGGCAGGGGGCGCTTCAATCGCGCATGGGTGTCGCCGCGCGGCGAAAACCTGTCCTTCTCGGTCATTCTGACTCCTACTGCGAAGCAGTTGCCGTACATGAACATGGCCGCGACGCTTGCCGTTGCGCGCACGGTTGCCGACACTGTGGATCTGAAGCCCACCATCAAGTGGCCCAACGACGTGCGCGTGGGCGGGCTGAAGATATCAGGCATCCTCATCGAGACTGCCATCGAGGGCGAGGACTCCGTTTGCGCCATCATAGGCATCGGCGTCAACGTCAACTTCGATCCCTCACTCTACGCCGAGATCGCCGACATCTCGACCAGCCTCTACCGTGAAACCGGGCAGCGTCGCAACCGAACGCCGGTGTTCCGGACATTGCTGGAACACTTCGATGACGCTTACACAGCAGTTCGTTCAGGCATGTCTTTGACCGCCGACTGGTCGGAAATGCTGGACACGCTGGGCCGCACCATAAGCCTGCGCTCGCAGCACGAGGTCATCGAAGGCGTTGCAGAGTCCGTGGACGAGCAGGGCAACCTGCTCGTGCGCCTGTCAGACGGCAGCTTGCATACCGCCACGGCAGGCGAGGTTACATCACAGGTATAGCAACGGGGGTAGATAGGATAGAATAAGTCATCCTATCTACTTCATTTGCTTATCAATGTCGAATCCAAGGAGGACAAAAATTGCTTGAAAAACTCAGTCTGGACGGCAAGACCATCGTTATCACGGGCGGCGGCACGGGCCTGGGACGCGAGATGTCGGTTGCGATGGCGAAGGCGGGCGCGGACATGGTGATTGCCTCGCGACGCATGGGGCCAATCGAGGAGACCGCCGAGGCAGTGCGCGAGGTCGGCAGGCGCGCCATAGCCGTGTCAACGGATGTCACTAACTCATCGCAGGTCAACCAACTCTTCGAGCGCGCCATCGATGAGTTCGGCAAGGTTGATGTGCTCTTCAACAACGCGGGCATCGTGCGCGGTCAAGGCTCCATCCCGATATGGGACATCAGCGACGAGGAGTGGCGCATCGGCATAGACACGAACCTCACCGGCGCATTCTACTGCTCGCGCGCAATCGCCAAGCATATGATAGAGCGCGGCGGCGGCAAGATTGTGAATGTGTCGTCAGGCTTCGGACTCCGAGGCGGGCGCGACAACTATATGTACACCTGCGGCAAGGGCGGCATCGTGCAGCTCACCCGCACCATCACCACGAGCATGAGCCGCTTCGGTATCACCTGCACCTGCATCGTGCCGGGCTACATTCCGACCGAAGGCACGGCCGAGTCGAACGACACGCTGCCTCGTGGAGGCTTCATCCCGATGGGGCGTGTTGGCAGACCGCACGAGATGGGACCGCTCGCCGTGTATCTCGCTTCCGACGCCTCCGACTACATGAACGGCGAGATGTTCACGATCGATGGCGGCGGGCTAGCAGGCGGCTACGCACCCACAGGCTACGCACCCGAGATACCGTTGGAGGTGTAGTGCTCAGTTGTCAGTGCTCAGTTGTCAGTTCGTACCTGCAAACTGCGGTGCGTAACTATGGCAACTGACGCGATTAGGTGGACTGAACACTGATAACTGAAAACTTACGACTAAAGGAGAAAGAAATGCCCATACCTGAAGAATGGAACCTGAGCGGCAAGTCCGCAATCATCACTGCCGACCGGCGCGGCTGGACGCCCTTCCTCGCGTCTGCGCTCGCTGAGGCAGGCGCGGATGTCGCAATCGCAGGCTCAGTGCGCTCGGACGCGGCGGACGCCGCCAAAGCCGTTGAGGAGCAGGGACGCCGCGCGCTCAACATCACCACCGATATTATGAATGCCGACGATGTAGAGGCGATGACGCAGCGCGTCATGGACGAGTTCGGCAAGGTGGACATTCTGGTCAACAACGCGAGTGCAGAGTTCGGCAAGCCCTTCGAGGATGTGCTCGAATCCGAGTGGCAGACGCTGATGGACTTCAATGTGAAGTCGATGTACCTGTGCAGTCAGGCTGTCGGCAGGCGGATGCTGGCGCAGGAAAGTGGGCATATCGTGAACATCGGCTCCGGCCTTGCGGTGCGCGGGCTGTGGAACTCCGTGGCTGCATGCGCCGCCGCAGGCGCGGTTCATCAGATTACAATGGCGCTCGCACTGGAATGGTCGCGGCGCGGCATCCGCGTCAACGGCATCGGCGCAGGCTGGATTACTACCGAAGAGCCGACCGAAGAGTCGCAGCGCGAACTTCTCGTGCGCTACCTGCCAGCTCGCCGCAAAGGACATCCGACCGACCTGTGCGGACTGCTCGTCTATCTGGCATCCGACTCCTGCGACTTCGTAACAGGGCAGACAATCTTCATAGATGGCGGCGCACTGGCGCACGCATAGTGTCCAATTGGAACTCGATATTCGCGTCCAGCCCCGCGCAAGCCGCAATGCAGTGGAGATTGACGGCGAGCGCATTACGGTGCGCGTCACTGCGGCGCCGGAATCCGGCAAGGCAAACGATGCGGTCGTGGCGCTGCTGGCGAAGTGTCTTGGCGTTCCCAAGCGCAGCGTGCAAATCGTGCGAGGTCACAAGTCGCGTGACAAGCGCATTCGTATTGAGGGCATTTCGTCAGTGGATGCAATTGAGAGGCTTCAAGCATGCGCACAGCAAAACAGCAGGCTGACACCGCCAGAATATGGCGCGCAATTGGTCGGCTTGAAGGGCTGAACTGGAAGAAGAATGAGCGGCTTGGCCGAACCAGTGATTCACATCGTCAAATAGATGACGAATCTGATCGGATTATCCAGAAGTTTGACCGCATCAATAAGAAAATTGATCGCCTATTCTACTTGGTACTTGTTGGCGGCGGCGTGATGATTGCGTCAATCTGGATAAGCAACCTGTTCGGCAGCTGAGTCCGGACAGAGTCAAACGCGACTACACTTTAAGGCAGGGCTATATCAGGCTCAACAATACGCGCTGGAGGATCATCATCACGATAAGCGCCACCATCGGCGACAGGTCAATCATACCCATCGACGGCAGCACACGGCGTATCGGCTTCAGGATAGGCTCCGTTATCCCATAGATTAGCACGACAATAGGATTCTCAGCAGATAGGTTAAGCCACGAGAGAATAACGCGCCCTAGTATCGCCGCCCAAAGCACATAGAACAGAACGTTTATGAATGTACCCAGATACTGCGTCATTACTTCTTCCCCAGCTCTACCGACTTGTCGAATGCCGCGATGACGCCATCCAAAACGGCAGCGCGGAAACCGCCGCTCTCCATCGCTCGAAGCGCCGCTATCGTCGTACCTCCCGGCGAGGTTACCATGTCCTTCAGTTCGGCCGGATGCCGCCCGGTCTCCTGCACAAGCTGAGTGCTGCCCAGGACAGTCTGCAAGGCAAGCCTGCGTGCCATATCGCGCGCCATGCCCAAATAGACACCGGCATCTATGAGCGCCTCGATGAACAGGAACACATACGCAGGTCCGCTCGCGCTTAGCGCAGTTGACATGTCTATCAGCTTTTCGTCTGGCACATAGACCTCATCGCCGAGGGTCTGCAGAATCTGCCCGACGACATGGCGCATTGCGCCTGGCACTGCAGCCGTCGCCGTCCACACGCTCATGCCCGCGCCAATCTGTGCAGGCGTATTTGGCATAATGCGAACAACGGAGTCTTGCTCCAGCCCGTTGACAAGCGTTTCGATTGTAGCCCCCGCCACGATCGACGCGACCGTTTGTTGCGGACTCAGACTTGCACTCAGGCCGGGCATCACTTCGGGCAGTGACTGAGGCTTGACGGCAAGGATTACGAGGTCTGCGCCTCTGATGGCATACGCGTTGTCTGCAAATGCATTCAGTCCGTGCGTCTGCGTGAGTTGTTCGCGCCGCTCGTTCACAGGCTCGCCCACACTGACATCCTCCGGCGGTGTCAGATTCGACGCAAGCACGCCACCAATAATCGCTTCCGCCATCACACCGCCGCCGATGAACGCTAGTTTCATATCCAATCCGTCCTGTGTATCAATTCAAGTCTTACGGCAGCTTGCTATCGCTTGCGAGCGACACGGCGACGCGAATGGATTCCAGCATGCTCTCCGCGTCGGCGATGCCTTTGCCCGCGATGTCGAACGCCGTGCCGTGGTCAACGGATGTCCGTATGAACGGCAGTCCGAGGTTGACGCTGATGCTCTTGGCGAAGTCATGCACCTTGATAGGAATATGCCCCTGGTCGTGATACATTGCCAGCACCGCATCGTACTTGCCATTGATTGCCTGCGGGAACACGCTGTCAGCAGGCACAGGGCCTGTGGCGTCGATGCCCTCGGCGCGCGCCGCCTCCACAGCGGGCGTAATCTGCAAGGCTTCTTCATCTCCAAGCAGGCCGCCATCGCTGGAGTGCGGGTTCAGCGCGGCAACGCCGATGCGAGGCTCCGGAAAGCCCCATCTTTTGAAGTACTCATCGGTGAGGCGCAGCTTCGCCAGCACATTCTCCTTGGTTACATAGTCGCAGGCGATTCGCAGCGAGCGGTGGGTCGTCAGATGCACGACGCGCAGCGTGTTCGCCGTGAGCATTGTCGCCACTTCCTTCGCGCCCGTCTGGCTCTGGAATATCTCCATGTGCCCGATGTCCGTGTAGCCCGCGAGACTGCACGCCTCTTTATTGATCGGCGCTGTGGCGATTGCCTGAACCGCGCCGCTGCTGGCAAGCTCTCCCGCCCTGAGTATCCACTCCACGGACGCCTTGCCCGCAATCGCAGACATCTTGCCGTATTCGATTGTGGCGTAGTCGAGGTTCTCCAGATCGAGCACGTCAATGTTTCCATGCTCGCCGACAACATCGTCAACCGAGTGCGCGATCTTCGCCGTGCCGGAAGCTCCTATCAGGTCAAGCGCAGCGTTCATCGCGGCGGCGCTGCCCACAACGAACGGGCGAGTTTTCTCATACACCCACTTGTCCTGAAGCGCCTTCGCGGTGACTTCCGCGCCGATGCCCGCCGCATCGCCCATCGTAATCGCAAGCAGTGGCCGTTCGCTCATATCAGTACCTCAAAAAAACTTACATGGATGAACAGGATAGGCACAATCTATTTCGTCCTGTTCATAGATGTTCGACTAAACTTGTACGATAATCATTATACCCTATTGGTTGGTGGTGATGAGATTGGCGGAGGAGAACGCCTTGGGAATAATGACTACGGTCGAGACGATTGTCAACGTCGGGGTGAAGGTGAGTAGGCGTTGCATTGGTGTGGATAGACTGCAGGTCAAGCGGCATGGTATTAGCATGAGTTCAGACGCGATGTTGCACCGGGAGGGCGGATTATGGCAAAGCAGAGTAAGTCCTCAGATTCTGTGGATGTGCCAAACGAGAACCAACAGTCCATTGAAGACGAATTAGACACTGCCACCGCTAGCAAAAGGTTTGCGGAGATTGAACGCGACGCCGACCTACTCGTCAGGGGAAAGGCGTTAGAGGAAGAGCTTGCGGATATTCTGTCTGAGTAGCAGGGATAACTTCCATTCATGACGCAGGAGAGAAGTCTATCGAAGACTAGGAAACTGACGACCGGTGCACGAATCACATATCCACAATTCCACAATGCGAAACAAAAAGGGACAGGCTTTCACACCTGTCCCTCTCTCTTTGTCTTGTCTGTGGTTTAAGTCAGTCGGCTACTCGCACTTCGTGTAGCCGCATTCGAGGCAGCGGATACAGCCTTCCTGATGCACGACACGCCCCTGGCACTTCGGGCAGCCGCCACTTAGCGGCGCATCGGAGACATACTCTGCACTGGGTTCTGAAAACTTCGGTGTGGTGAATAGTCCCAGCTGCGCCGCGCCATCGCTCTCCATGCTGGCCGTGCCGGGGCTATTCAGCCCTTTGAGATGACGCCTGAGCACATGTGCCACACCATCCTCGGCCGAGCGTATCAGCACTCCGTTGTCCCAGACCGGCTCGGATGTTATGCCGCTCAGATGATAAATTATCGCGTTCGGGTCAACACCGGAGCGAAGGCACAGTGTTACCAAGCGAGATAGTCCCTCTAGGTGCGCGGGTTCGCTGCCGCCGGCCTTGCCGATTGCCGTGAACAGCTCGAAGGGTTTGTTGTTCTCATCGAAATTGACGGTTACATACATCGTACCGTGTCCCGTGCGTACACGCTCGGTTATGCCGAGTACGGCAGCGGGGCGCTCCCGTGGAACCATGAAACCGTTCTTGTCCTTGTCCACCTCGGTATCTGCTGTGTCCTTGCCGGTCTCCAATACCTGCATAGACTTCGAGCCGTCCCGATACACGGTAACAGCCTTGCAGTCCGTCTTCCATGCCAGATAGTAGGCATCCTCGACATCTTTAATCGTGGCGCTGTTGGGCAGGTTGATGGTCTTGGACACGGAGTTGGTGACATACTTCTGCCACGCCGCCTGCATCCGTACATGCGCCTCCGAGCTGATGAGCATGGAGGTGCGGAAGTGCGCTGGGTCTATGCCGTTCTCGGTGAATATGCGTTCCGCGCCGTCAGGGTCGTCGGCGAGTTGCTCCAGCACGGCGCGCACCTGCTCTTCGTCCGCGAGACGCTCGCGCAGCGCCTCCCAGACCGACTTGGGCGCATCCAGCAGCCGCTCGCCTGCCTCACCCGCGCCGTCGATGCCCTTCCACAGTACGTTCGACCACCATGCGTTGGCGAAGTGCGGCTCGATGCCCGATGAGCAGTCGGAGAGACGGCTAATCGTGCCGGTGGGCGCGATTGTGATAACGCTGGAGTTGCGAACCGGCGGCATGCCGCGCGTCTTGAGCGCAGAGGTCTCGTACTCCGGGAACGGCCCGCGCTCAGAGGCGAGCCGCGCCGACTCGTCCCATGCGGTGTCGTATATGAATTTGCCCAGCTCTTCGGTAAGCTCCAGCGCGCGCTTCGAGTCGTAAGGCACGCCCATGCGTACCAGCGCGTCCGCCCAGCCCATTACGCCTAGCCCGATGCGCCGCGTGGCGAGATTCACTTCACGCAGCTTCTGCATCGGGAACTGGTTCACCTCGATTACATCGTCAAGGAAGCGCACAGCCGTCCGCACCGTGTTGCCGAGGCTCTCCCAGTCGAATCCCTCAACGCCCACATGCTTGTCGAGGTTAATGGAGCCTAGACAGCAGTTGCCGTAGTTCTCCAGAAACTCTTCGCCGCAGTTGGAAATGACCAATCCGTTAGCCACAAAGGAGTGCGTCATCGGTTCGGTCAAGTCATAAACGGGTTCTTCACCCAACGGCTCAAGACGGTCGAAGGTAGCGAGGAAGAGATCCTTGTAGAAGCCACGCTTGCCATAAGACGCTATCCTGTCCGCAAGTGTGGCGTTTTTGACTTCATTCAGAAAGCCAATCTCGTCGCGGAAGCGCAGAACATTATCCTTGCCGATGATGACTTCGTAGTTCGGCAGAGTCTTGTATTCCTTAGACCCTCCCTTGCCATCAGGCATCAACGTCATTCGTTCTCCGCGCCTCAGATGTACGCGGGAGGCGATGCCGAAGTTAAGCAAAAGCCGCTGCACACCTTCAAGCAGCGCGGGATACGAGGAGTTCAGGCGAACGCTTACGCCTTTCTTCGAGTCTTTGCCCGCCACTGTGCCGTCAGCGCCAAATAGGGCTTGCAGGTAGCCGCGCTGCATATCCTCCGTCCCTTGATAAACCACATCGGGCACATAATGCCAGTCGTTTTCGGTGAGGCCGAAGTCTCTGACCACATCCCGCAAGCGCGTTGACTGCACGATGCCGCGTACTTCTTTCGTAATGTGCATGCCTGTGGGATAAACTCTGGTCGGACGCTGCCCCGTGCCCGCTACCACCGACTGTGTAGCCTCTGCGAGTATCGGGCCGACCTTGTGGTCCTCTCCGTAGAAACTCAGCACGGCGCGCTTGACATCGATATGCCCGTCGCCCGTGAGCCATCCAAGCGTCAAGCCCAGATTTCTATCGCCTAGACTGCCGAAATAGCCCTTGTGATCCAGCAGGCGTATGCGGTCTCCGCGCTTCAGTTCAGAAGTAGCAACCTTGCCGCGCGTGGTGAATATCTCATGGTCGGCAGTCAGCTTCAGCGTGTAGCCTTCCCGCGTAACCAGACGATACACAGGCTTTACGCCGCTCTGCCACACCTTGATGGCGAATGAACCTTCCGCACCCGCCCTGCTATCCAAGGACAGCGCGGGCGTCTTCCCGACCAGTTCGCTGATTGGCACAAGACCATCCCCCGAATAGACCAGAGTATCGCCCGTTACGCAGGGATTACTCGTCTGTATGTCGCCCATCTGCGGGTTCGGCTGTGTGTCCCACACGCGGTCCATGAATACCACGCCCGGATCGCCCGTCTTCCACGCCGATTCGCAGATTTCGCGCCAGAGGTCGCGCGCCCGAACCGAGCCGGCAGACTCGTTGACGGGGCCGCCACCCGTGTCGCGCGGGTTGTAGAATGTCCAATCCTCGTCGTTGTCCACAGCACGCATGAAGTCATCGGTAATCTGCACGGAGATGTTGAAGTTGGCAAGCGTATCGTCGTTGTCCTTGCAGTGGATGAACTCTTGTATGTCGGGGTGGCTGATGTTGAGCTGCCCCATGTGCGCGCCGAGACGGAACGCGCCCTGGGTCAGAGTCGCGCCCACGGACGAGTACAGCTTCATTACCGCGATCGGCCCGCATGCCTCGCCGTGAGTGGTGGCGATGCGGTCGCTCTTCGGGCGCAGCCGCGAGAAGCCGAAGCCTATGCCGCCGCCCCACTTCTCTATCATTGCTGCGTCGGTCGCCACCTGCATGATGGAGGTCATGTTGTCTTCCGGCGACACCACGAAGCAGGCGGAAAGGCAGCCCCTGCCGCCCGTGCCCGCGTTGACCAGCGTCGGCGAATTCGGCAGGAACTTGAGCGAAGTCATCAGATCGTAGTAGCGTCCTGCCCATATCTGCCGGACTTCCGGCTTTTCGCCTTGCGCCACAGCGTTCGAGACGCGGTGAAACAGCCCGTCTGCGTCTTCGACAGGCTCGCCGTCGTTGCCCTTCATCAGGTAGCGCTGCGCCAGTATGATGCGCGCGTTCTCCGACAGCATTGCGCTAGCCGACGACGCGCCGTTGCCGTTCAAGCCGTTTGCGTTCGCAGAGCCGTTCTCTGCTGCCGCGTCACTCGGCGGCGTGTCTACAAGGACATTCAGTTGAGCTACCACCTCGTTCATGCGCTCGTCAGCAAAGCCGTGTGCTGCAAGCACCTTCCGCACTTCCTCTCGAATCTGCTGAGGTGAGTGGCGGTCTGTTGAGCCATTTGAGCTATGGTTCTTTAGCATACCTTCTTCCTAAACATTATTTTGATGCCCCCATGTTAGAACGTTTGCACTTGTAGCGCAACTGCCCTTTAATCTACTGTCATGCCACTGCCGGATTCTAGGGTCATTGCGATCACTAGTGGGGTGTTTGTCTTACGACAGTGAAACGCCCGGACCGCAGCGGATAGCGGCATCAAGCCGAAGGCTCGGACTGCACCTGCTGCTGCGGCTCCGTTGAGGGATCTGGGACAACATTGATGTCGCCGCCCAGCATCGCCAACTGGTTAGTGTCGGCATGACCGTTAGGCGTCTCGCCTGTCTCCAGCAGCGTGTCGATCTCCGTCTTGAAGCTCTCCACATCGCTGAAATCGAGATAGACGCTGGCGAAGCGAATATATGCCACCTGATCCAAGTCCGACAGCCTGCTCATAACCATCTCGCCGATTGCCCGAGAGTCGAATTCCGCCTTGCCCTGCTCGGAAAGGTTCGTCTCGATGTCGTCAATCATCCTGTCTATTCTGGCAATGGCAAGTGGACGCTTGGCGCACGCCTTAGTCAGGCTCGACCAGAGCTTGCCGCGGCTGAACTCCTCACGCCTGCCGTCCCGTTTCACCACCATCATCGCCTTCATCTGCACTTGCTCATAGGTCGTGAAGCGTCTGCCGCACAACGCGCACTCGCGCCGCCGACGTATGCTCGCGCCAGATTCGCGCGAGTCCACGACCTTTGTGTTTTCACATTCGCAGTAGGGACAGTGCATAGGACAGATATTTCGGATAAGTATAAGAAATGTACAATATATTGTGTTAGACGATAACATCACCACTATATCTTGTACTCTACTCTCTGTCAACGCCGAATTTAGTGTTCTGAAATTGCGGCATTGGAGCGTCCGATTACGCGAGTTTAAGTCGTGTAATCGACCGCAGATACCGACCGGATGCTATACTTGGTACCACCAACCTTACCGCTCCATTCGCTCGCGAGGTGTGAGATGGCTACGAGTGACACGAAGCTCATGACAGCCGAAGAACTGCTGAAAATGCCCAAGGATGGCTATCGCTATGAGTTGGTGAGAGGAGTGCTGAGGAAGATGGCCCCTGTGGGACACATCGGCGGATATTACGAACTTCTTATGGGCACGGAACTGTTCACTTTTGTCAGTGCAAACAAGTTCGGCAGGGCGTATAGCTCGAACACAGGCTTTCTGCTGGAGAGGGACCCCGACTATGTGCTCGCGCCCGATGCCGCGTTCGTGCGTCAAGAGCGCGTCGACGCCGTTGGCGAGGAGCGCGGCTATTTCCCCGGCGCCCCGGATTTTGTGGCAGAGGTCATTTCGCCAAATGACCGGTACTCGGACGTTGCCGAAAAGGTGCAAGAATGGCTGAATGCGGGCACACGCATGGTTGTCGTGGTGAACCCACGGGACCGTACCGTGAGCGTCCACACACCCGATACCGTCATAACACTCACGGAATCCGACACACTCGATGGCGGCGATGTCGTTCCTGGCTGGCGGCTGCCCGTCGCCGACATCTTTGCGTAGAGCTAATTAGCCTCCGCTACATCAGATTCCAGCGCGGATACTCGGCAACCTCTTCGCGCAGCCTGTCCGCAATCCAGTCCCGAACGCCAGCATCGGTGTAGAATGTCGGGCGCATCAACTCAGACTCAGACTCTATCAGCCCTTCGCGCAACGCCGTCTGCGCCGCACCTGTGTTGGGCAGCACGCGCGTCCCTACACGCAGCACGGAGAACGCGGCATCCACGCGCTTGAGGAAGTCCAGCTTTTGCTCCACTGATGACTCTGTATCGCCCGGCTCTCCGAAGGTCATGTTCATCGTGAAGGGCAAGCCCACCTCTCGGCACAACTCCGACATGCGCTCAAGTCCTGCCAGCCTGTCGTCAAGCCCTTCGCCGCCGCGACCGCCCTCCGCCATCAGCGCCAGCGAGCAGCCTGATTCTTTCATCAGCCCCATAAGCTCGGCGTCCGCATCTTCCGACGGGCGCACGTAGCTATTCCAGCGAACATGCAGACCCGCGTCAATGATGGCGCGGCATGTCGCCTTGGCATGTTCCGCGGGTATGTTGAAGCCGCTGTCGATGAAGAACACCTTGTTGATGCCGAAGTCGTTGTCCAGTGCACGAATCTCGTCCACCACTTCGCTCGGCTCGCGAATTCGCCAGTCGCCGCCGTTGAAGTCCGCCCCCGGTGTGGGATAGTACGCCTGCGCCAGCTTCGTAATCACGCCCACGCCAAACCCCGAGCCATTGTAAGCGCCCATATCCAGCAGGTCGAGGCGTGGCGCTCTGTGGAAGCTCGACGTGAACCGGCCCTCGCTCACGACAATCTCCCCATCGTTTGTATCATCGCGATACACAATGCCCGGGATGTCGCGATAGTCTGCGCCCGCTTCCAGCCGCTCGACCAGCGTGGCGAACGCCTCCGCAGCATCGCCCGCTATGCCCAGGTCAGCGCCAACATAGTCGAGGCACTCAGCGGGCATGATGCTGAACGCCGGCCCACCTATTAACGTTGTGGCATCGCTCAGTTGCCGTATGCGCTCGATGATGTCGCGCACCGCAGGCAGATTCCACACCGGATTGAGGCTGCTCTGATTATCCAGATTGCGTATGGACATGCCGATCAGGTCCGGCTCGAACTCGCTTACGGCATCGGCGACCTCCGCCACCGCATCATCCGCAAACATCAGATCGAGCACCTTGAGCGTGTGCCGCTCCTCGTCCACACTGGCAGCGAGATACGCTAGTCCTATCGGCACGGGACGCACCACCATGCGACCCATAAATCGGTCTGCCTGATTAGTGGCTACAAGCAATACTTTCATGGCGGCGCTCCCTTTAGTCTGTCAGTCTTTCAGTCGGTCAGTTCGTCAGTAGAGCATTCGTTATACCTGCTACGCAAATATGTCGGCGACAGGCAACCTCCAGCCCGGCACCACGTCACCGCCGTCCAGGGTGTCTTCCTCTGTCAGTAGGACGGAGTCCGTCGTCGGGCGATGAACTCTGACGGTACGATTACGCGGGTTCACCACAACAACCATGCTTGTGCCTGCCGCAAGCCACTCGGCGACCTTTTCATCGACTTCAGTATAGCGATCGCTGGGTGAAATCACCTCGACAGCAAGGTCGGGGGCGCCTGGGAAGAATCCGTGAGTATAGCCAACCGCTTCTACACGTTCTCGCCGCACAAAGGCAACATCGGGCGCGCGTACATGGTCTGGATCTCTTGACAGCAGGAAACCGGTCTCGGCAGCACACACCTCGCCCAGTCCATTTTCATATGCGTATGTGGAAATGTTTCGCTCAACCCTGTCTCCAGTTACTCCATGATAGAACCCCGTTGGTGGCATCTTTACAAGCTCTCCCCTCACCAACTCATAGCGAAAGCCGTCGTCCGGCATCTCCAGCAACTCTTCAGCCGTCATGAGCTTCGTTGTTGTCGCCATATCAAACCTCACCGCAACTGCCTAGCGTGATACATAGGGGGCTTTCCCATATTCTACACATACCTATCATCCTGTCCAACCACTCGGGCGTTACTTCCGCCGCGTCCTGCCCCGCAGCGCAGTCAGCGCAAGAGCGCCGCTCACCGCCCCTACCAGCGCGATTGCAGCGACGCCCTTAATGAGCGCCTCAAAGTCCCAGCCCACGCTGATGAGCGAGCGCAGCGCATCCAGCAAATATGTTACGGGATTGTACATCGCGATTGTCGCCATCCAGCCTGTCATCGCCTCGCGCGGCACGAACACCGTCGTCAGGAACACGAACGGGAAGAACAGCAAGAAGCTCGAATTGACCGCTGCTGGATTGCCCGTTTTGAACGCAATGGCATAAGGAAAGCCCGTGTACGCAAGCCCCCACAGCCCCGACATAAGTACGAACAACAGCAGCCCGATGATGCCCGACTCGAACCTGACGCCCACGACGAAGCCAAGCAGCACGACGGGTATCGTCAGCACCACTACCAGCACGAAGTCGGCAACTGTGAAGCCAAGCAGCAGCGAAAGGCGATTCACCGGCGTCAGAGACAGGCGGTCAAAGTAGCCCGTCTGTATATCGGTCACCATCGTCACGGCGCGCGAAACTCCCGTTACGGCAAATATGATGCCCACCGGCAGCTGAAATGCCTTGTAGTCGAGTCCGGGAATTCGCTCGGCGACATCCTGCAATGCGCCGATGTTGATTGCGTAGAAGAACACCGGGATGATGAGCGCCGGGTATATCGCCTCCGGGTCGCGCGGTATCCCGCGCAGCGCCCTGATTGCGACCGACAGCACATCATGAAAGAAGCCCGCTCGCCTTGCGCGTATCTGCGGGGTTGTAGGTCCGGTAACTACTGCTTGGCTCAATTCGCTACATCTCCTTAACGGTTACTCATCAAGATGGTGTCGGAATGTCTATAGACAGACCGATTAGTCAGTCTGATGTGAAGTCCTGACCCGATACCGACTTCAGTGCGACGCTGACAAACTCACTCCGCCTCCTGCTCCATACGCGCGCCCACAACACTCAGGAACACATCGTCCAGCGTGGGCGTCCGCAGCGTCAGCTCCCGGACCTGTACCTCACGTTCGTTCAGCGCCAGCGCGACATCGCTGATGTGCGCCGCGCCGTTCACAACCTGAATGATGACCTCGCTACCCGACGAGTCCACATCCACCACGCCCTCCAGTCCGACGACCGCCGCCTTGGCGGCATCCGCCTGCCCGTCCACCTGCGCTATGATCACATCGTTGCCCAGAGAGCGCTTCAGGTCGTCCGGCGTACCCTCTGCCATCAGCATCCCCTGGTTGATGATGCCCACGCGGTCGGCAAGCGCATCCGCCTCTTCGAGGTACTGCGTCGTCAGGAATATCGTCACCGACAGTTCCTTGTTGATGCGCTGCACCTCTTCCCACACACGAGCGCGGCTGATGGGGTCAAGCCCCGTAGTAGGCTCGTCCAGGAAAAGCACCTCCGGGTTGTGGATGAGCGACGCAGCGAGGTCCAGCCTCCGCTTCATGCCACCTGAGTAAGTGCCGACAAAGCGGTCGAGCGCATCGCCGATATCCACCAGCCCCGCCAGGTCGTCCAGGCGGGTGTCCAGCTCCCGCCGGTTCAGCCCGTAAAGCCTGCCCTGCAAGCGCAACAGCTCTCGTCCTGTCTGCTTCAGGTCAAGCGCCGCTTCCTGTAGTGCCGCGCCGATACGCAGCCTGACCTCGTTCGCCTCGCTGACCACATCATAGCCCGCGACTGTGGCGCTGCCCGCCGTCGGCATCAGCAGCGTGATGAGCATCCGCACCAGGGTCGTCTTACCCGCTCCGTTCGGCCCCAGAAAGCCGTATATCTCGCCCTTGGATATGTTCAGGTCTATGGCGTCAACCGCCTTCACATCGCCAAAGTTCCGCCCTATCCCCCGCGTCTGAACTGCATATTCCATATATCTGTCTTATCCCCTTTTCGTTGCATGCCTGCATTCACTGCCCAAGTAGCAGTACAAGAGTTCTTGACTTATGCTATTCAACATAGCAATGCTTGGTGTCTGGGTCAACCTTTTTCAGAGCTACCTCATTCCGACTTGCGAACCAATTCGTGCCAGCCCAACCCAGCCGTGTTACACTGGCACGCAATCAGAATGACACACAGAAATACGCCAAGCGCAGGGAGAAAAGAGATGCGAGTCAACAACGTGGTAACAAAGATGAAAGCAGGAGAAATGGCTTACGGCTGCGGCTTCTCGTTCTCATCGCCAACGCTCATCGAGCTTGCCGGACGCGCGGGCTTCGACTTCGTCTCCTTCGACAGCGAGCACGGTCCCTTCACAATAGACCTGCTCGACGACCTCTGCAGATTCGCGGACATGGCTGGAATGACGCCGATGGCGCGCGTGCCGGACATCGAGCTCCCCACCATCCTGCGCTTCCTCGACAGGGGAATCATGGGTATCACAGGTCCCCACATCGTCAATGGCGACAGGGCGCAACAACTCGCCGACGCCTGCCGCTATGTGCCGCGTGGTCATCGCAGCTTCGGCTCAGGGCGTGGCGCGTACTTCAGCGACTTCCCCTCCGGCCCCGATTACATGGCGCACACCAACGACAACATCCTCGTCATAGCGCAGCTTGAAGACATCGAGGTGCTGGATAACATCGACGACATTCTGTCGGTCGAGGGCATAGACCTGTTCGCGTCCGGCGCGCAGGACATCGCGCAGTCGATGGGATTGCAGGGACAGCCGAACCATCCGGACGTGCAACAGTTCGAAGCGACGGTGCGGGACGCAGTTCACGCCGCAGGCAGGCAGATGGCGGACGATGTGATGACCTCAATGCGCGCCGACCGCTGCTTCCTCGACGGCGCGCGGGCGTTTATATCTGGACAGAGCTAATCTGCGGAGACTCTGGCTTCTGCCCCTGGACTTTCGGCTGAAGCAATTTCTGCGTCAGGGGTGAGGTCTAGATCAAGCCGACCTTCTTTCTGCATTCTGGCATTAAAGAAGAGAATCTCCAAGCGTTCCACTTCCCCCGTATCGGGGTTGAAGCTCACGACTACATCGTCCTCGCCAAGATAGTCGGATTCCTGTTCAGGATAAGGACGCACGCCGTCTATGGCAACGCTGAGAATGTCGCCTACTTTGTCGTACTCGAAAGTCAGGCTCTTTGCCATTCGATTATCCCTCCTGTTCGTCGTCTGGCGATGTATCCCGTCACTATCCAGTGCCGTAGCTCGGGAATTTCAGTAGTGCGCACAACAGCTATCACATACTTACCATTCCGCAATTGCGGAAACCAACGTACAAACAGCCGTACATCCGAGTCTTTAACGCTCAGCCGAACTTCGTCAGGGTGTTCAAGTGTACTGCCGATGAAACTCTGAACATCTGAAAGTATATCGGTGTGTCTGTGCCCGATGTGAAGCACTCTCTCGTCGGTCAACTCGACCGTTCCGCCCAAGAATGGGCACTCAAAGACTTCCATACTCTCAGAGTAGCATAGAAGGCTAGTCGAATATCTCCGACACAGGCATGCTCCACCCCGGAACCACATCGGCGCCGTCCAGCATACCCGCTTCCGTGAGTACGGTAACATCCGTCCGCGAGCGATACACCTTCGCCGTGCGCGTGCGCGATTCCAGCACAATTACCATCTGCGTTCCGGCTTCAAGATAGTCGAAGACTTTCTCTTCCACATCAGAGTAGCGGTCGCTGGGTGAGATTACTTCTATGGCAAGGTCTGGCGGCTCCGGCCACAAGCTGTCGGGACGCCCTATTCGCTCTATATTCTGGAGTTGGACGAAGCCTATGTCCGGCACGCGCACGTGGGCAGGATCGGATGCGAGAGTAAACCCCGCTTCCGCAGTGTAAACTTTGCCGAGACTATTCCTTCTGACATGGGGAACAAGGCTTCCGGTGACATATGCAGCGATCTCGCCATGATAATTCTTGGTCGGCGCCATCCTTACCAGTTCCCCCCTCACCAACTCATACCGAAACCCATCGTCTGGAATGTCAAGCAGCTCTTCGGCTGTCATCAATTGTGTCGTAGTCGCCATGTCAAAACCTCACATCACCCGCCGATACACCTGTATCCTGTGCCGGTTCCCATCGGTAACATAGACCCTGCCTTCATCGTCCAGCTTCACCGACATGGGCGCCCAGAAAAACTTTTCTATGTGTGCCGACTGCGTGTGCGGATCGTCCGAGTCGGGCAGGTCCAGCTCCGGCTCCAGGTTCGCCTTCTCCCTTGCAGCCCCCTCTTCCCGGTTGATCGCCAGGAAGTTTGCCGCCCACTTCGACAGCCCCGCCTCTCCTCTTAACTTCTGCACGAATGCGCCATCAACATCGAATACCTGCAACCGCTCGTTGCCCCAGTCAGACACATACATGTACCCACGCTCATCTACTGCCACGCCGGACGGCCTGAGCAACTCGCCGTCATCTTTACCCGAACTGCCGTATGCAGCGACAAATTCGCCATCGGACGAAAACCGTTGTATGCGGTCATTCCCCCAGTCCGCTATGTATAAGTCGCCACCGGGCGCGACCGTTACGCCCCAGGGCATGTTGAACTCGCCCTCACCGCTCCCGCTCGAACCGAATGCAAGAATGAAATCGCCTTCAGCCGTGAACTTCTGCACCCGGTCATTGTGCGTATCCACGATGTATATGTTGTCCTCAGCATCCGCGGCGATTCCCGACGGCCCGTTGAATTGCCCCGCGCCGTCACCACGCGAACCCCAGCCACGAACAAAGTTACCATCGTAGTCGAACACACTGACTCTGTGAGTGTAGTCGTCCGTAACATAGAGGCGTCCACGCCGATCTACTGTTATGCACATAGGCGAGATTAGATTGCCGTCGCCCTGCCCATGAAGCCCGAAAGTGCCGTAGTATTCGCTGTCTATGTCCATCATCGTGACGCGCACACCCCGCTCGCCCAAGTCGCGCGCGCGGTTCGCAACATACAGCCGTCCGTTGCTCGCGGCTACCATGTCGGTCGGATACTCTAGCCCGCGCCCCTCCATCGCAATGAATCCCAGCGTCAAGGAGTATTCGAGCACACTACCCTGTACATCCTGCCTATCCATAATTGCCCCCGTGTGCTCTACAACCGCTGAAACTCTTTGGACGCCGCCGTCAGCCGTAGCATCTGCGCCACCTTCTGTCGCTCATCGCCGTCCTGCTCCGCAATGCGAAGCAGCGCCTCGCGGGTCTCATCCGCCACCGACAGCGCGCCCATCTGCTCAAGGCATCGGCTCACCATCATCTCCGAGCGAGCGCCGTTCCCGCCGTCCGCAACGATGCTGTCCACCATCGCCATGACGCCCGGCTTGCTTATATCGCCCAGCTGCTCAGACGCGAAATTGATACGCTCCATCAGCGTGCCCGTGTCAATCCACTCCACGCCCTGATGCCACCCCTCTACGCTGGGCGGATTGTTAAGCTCCTGCCCCATCCAGTTTATCTGCCTGAACCTATTGATCATTTGGCGGTTCGGCGTGTCGAACTCCTTTGTCATGCGCAGGATGCCTACCGCGAACTCCGCGGGTCCCTTCACCTTCTCGTAGCGCGCGTTCTCAGACTTGAAGAAGTCCGAGTTGAACAACGACCGCAGCATCTCCGTGATGTCGTAGCCACTGTCGAAATATACCTGCGCCAGTGCGTCGATCGCCTCGTTGTCCCTCGGAGGCGTGTACGGCCAGGCGGGCACCGGCGGCTCGTCTGCCACGAAGAAGTGATACAGGTGCCGCGCTATAAAGCGCGCCGTCGCCTCCTGCTGGCAGATGATGTTTATGATGTCCCCACCGTCGAAGTTCCCCGTCTGCCCGAGGAAGTTCTTCTCACCATCATCATGATCTTCCGCGCGATACTCGAAGTGATAGTCTATCCTGCCGTAAGGCCAGTCCGAGTCCCGCGCCGAGCGCACCATCATGTACTCGGTGTTGCCAATTGTCCAGCCCGTGAATGCCCTCGCGCACTCCTTGATGTCGTCCTCGGAGTAGTTGCCCACGCCCATGGAGAACAGTTCGAGCAGCTCGCGCCCCCAGTTCTCATTGATAGCATCTTTGTGATTGTCCTGATTGTCCAGCCAGACTATCATCGCAGGGTTCTTCGCAAGCTCCATCAGCAGGTCGTCAAACTTGCCCATCCCGCAGCGCCTGAACATGCTCACCTGGTCCGAAAGCACCCTGCCATTGATGACCTTTGGCATGCCCGTGGCGAAAATCCCGTGCCAGAAGAGCGTCATCTTCTCCTGCAAGGGAGCTTCAGAGGTGACCATGCGGTATATCCAGTTCCGCGCCGCGCCGGGATGATTTATCATCCCCGAAGCCTCAAGGTCGAACCGCCTCACCATGAAGTCGCCGACCCACTGAGCGTCGCCCGGATTCAGCAGTCGCTCGACCGTCGCCTCATATCCCCTTTGGACGCACGCCTCAATCTCATTCTGAGTCACGCCAAACCCCGCGCGCCGCATCAGATGCGCCATAAGCTCGATGTCTTGTCTGCCCATTGCATTACCTCCAAGATTGCCTGCGCCCATACTTCAAACGCATGCTACAAACACGATAATATCCAGTCAATCCCCGCCAGTTCCTACGAGAATATGTCGGCGACGGGCATACTCCAGCCCGGCACCACATCGCCGCCGCCAAGAGTGTCCGCTTCGGTAAGTTTGATCACACCATCTGATGTGTGAACCTGCACTGTCCGATTGCGCGGATTCACCACTATTACCATGCGTGAACCGTGTTCAAGCCAGTCTTGCGTTTTGTCCATCACGCGCGTCAATCTGTCCGTCGGCGATATAACCTCAACCGCCAGGTCCGGCGCTCCATGAAAAGCGCCCGTCATCTCATCTAATGAACCGATGCGGTCTTGCCTTACAAATCCAACATCCGGAATCCGCGCATGGTCGGGGTCGGTCTCAAGCAGGAAAGTTGCTTCGGCGGTTACCACTCTTCCCAGATCATGCCGAACTACATGCGCTCCCAGATTGACTATCATATTGACGGCTTGTGCGCCGTGAGCGAATCCCGCAGACATTGTTTTCGTCAACGCCCCCCGAATCAACTCATAGCGATAGCCGCGATAGTCTTCACGCGGAATAGCAAGCAGTTGGTCTGCCGTCATCAGATTCGTCCTGGTCGTAGCCATCTCACACCTCTACCAGCGTCCAAGATGCTGTGCGTTGCGCCCATGATACACTACCCACGCACCGACAAACCTAAGTCCTTCAAACTTAATTCCTGATCCCTCTAAAACCCACCAAAAGGAGGCAACAAAATGGGCAGACTCGACGGCAAAGTGGCATTCATTAGCGGCGGCGCGCGCGGCATGGGCGCGGAGGAAGCGCGATTGTTCGCGCGTGAGGGCGCGAAGGTCGCAATCGGCGATGTCCTCGAAGAAGACGGGCGCAGAGTCGAAGCTGAGATAAACGAGAGCGGCGGCGACTGCCTATTCCTGCGCCTGGACGTCACCAGCGAAGCCAACTGGCAGGACGCCATCGCCGCGACTGTATCACGATTCGGAGCGCTGCACATCCTCGTCAACAACGCCGGCATCGGAGGCGTCGGCGGCTTGGTCGAAGACACTACGGTCGAAGACTGGGATCGCGTCATGGACATCAACGGCAAGGGCGTCTTCCTCGGCACGAAGGCGGCCATCCCCGAGATGCAAGCGGCAGGCGGCGGCTCCATCATCAACATCTCCTCCCAGCTCGGCATCGTTGCCACAGACAACACCAGTCCTATGTACCACGCATCCAAGGGCGCCGTCCGCATCCTCACCAAGTCCACAGCCATCCAGTTCGCCCCCGACGGCATCCGAGCCAACTCCGTGCATCCCGGTCCTGTCAATACCGCCATGACGGAGCGCCGCCGCGAAGACCCTGAAGCCTTCGCTGTAATGCGCTCTCGAATCCCCCTCGGCAGATTCGCAGAGCCAATCGAAATCGCCAACGCGGTCCTCTATCTGGCAAGCGACGAGTCTGGCTATGTAACCGGCAGCGAAGTCGTAGTTGACGGCGGCTGGGTGGCGCAGTAGAGAGTAAGCAGACATCGATACACAGGATGAAAAAGATAGGATAAACAGCCAATGCAAATCACCGACATCAAAACTTTCCTGGTCCACCCCGGCAAAGCCAAAAACCTCTGCTTCGTGAAGATCGAGACCGACGAGGGCATCTATGGCTGGGGCGAGTGCTACACGCAGTCCGACCGCGACGTGCAGATTACGGCGCACGTTGACCAGCTCAGGCGCTACCTCATCGGGCGCGACCCCACGAACATCAAGCACTTCACGCAGATGGCATTCGACGACTTCGCCGGCAGGCGCGGCTCGATGGACTACTACTGCGCCATCAGCGGCCTGGAGCATGCCATGTGGGACATCGCCGGCAAGGCATACGGCGCGCCCGTGTATAAGCTCCTAGGCGGCGCATGCCGCGACAAAATTCGCGTCTATGCCAACGGCTGGAGCGGCGGCAACCCCACACCCGACTCCCTTGCCGAGCGCGCATCCGAGGTCATCGAGGCAGGCTTCACCGCGCTCAAGTTCGACCCCATTCCCGGCCGCTGGCGCACTTACGTCAGCAAGGATGTGGAAGACGCCGCCGTGGAGAACGTGCGCGCCGTGCGCGAAGCCGTGGGCCCCGACGTGGACATACTCGTCGAGATGCACCGCAGGCTCGCGCCCATGCACGCCGTCCGCATCGCCCACGAAATCGAGCGGTACCGTCCCTTCTGGTACGAAGAACCCATTCTCGCCGAAAACATCCCCGCGCTCGCGTCCGTGCGACAGAAGATAAACATCCCCGTCGTTACCGGCGAGGAGCTTTACACCAAGTTCGAGTTCCGCGAGGTCTTCGAGAGGCAGGCGGCGGACATCCTCAACCCGGATGTGTGCAACGTCGGCGGCATCCTCGAACTCAAGGAGATAGCGGCGATGGCAGAGCCGTACTTCGTAGTCATCTCGCCCCACAACTTCAACAGCACCACCGTCGGGCTGGCAGCCACCATACAGGTATCCGCCGCAATCCCCAACTTCCTCATAACCGAATACTTCGTCAACCTCGAAGAACTCGGCCGCGACATAGCCAAAAACCCCTTCGAAGTCAAAGACGGCTATATCCAGATACCCGACGCCCCCGGCCTCGGCATCGACCTCGACGAAGAGCGCCTAGCCGCCTACCCCTACAAGCCCTTCCCCCCAAGGTCCCCCGCGCAAATCTGGGACGAGGGGCCGTAGGGAGGCTAGCAGGATTGGACAGGATGATCAGGATAAGTCGAGGGCGACATGGAAGAAACCAAGATATGGGCAGTCGAAGGAAACTCCGCAACGCAGTTGGACGCCACTAACCGGATGGAGACTGAAGGACTGCTTGAAGACATTCTGACCAAGAACCCGGAAATGTTGGAAGAGGGTTTGGAACTTGTAGGACGGCAGACTTCGACTGCAGGCGGCCCGCTCGACCTACTAGGCGTGGACAGCGACGGCGTGCTTGTCGTGTTCGAGCTTAAGCGAGGAACGCTTAACCGTGAAGCGGTGGCGCAGGTAATAGACTATGCTTCAGATTTGAACGCGATGGCCCCGGACATTTTAAGTCGCCATATCGAGCAGCAATCGGGCAAATACAGAATCGAGAAAATAGACAACTTTGAGGATTGGTATGACAAGTTACGTAAGAGCAACGAATTGCCGGAAGAAGGACTAGAATCGCTCACACCACCGAGAATGGTTCTAGTCGGTTTGGGTGTTGATGACACAACTGAACGTATGGTGAACTACATGGCGAATGCCGGGATGCCGATTTCGCTTCTCACATTCTACGGCTTCGTCGGCAGCGACGGCAAAACATTGCTCGCTAGAAACCTGGAAGTGGACAGCGACAGAATATCCATAACGGCCATGCAAGGACCGCGCAGTCGCCACCGAAATCGCCGAGCGAGGTTCGAGGAAAATCTTCAGACACTCCCCGAAGAAATTCGGACTTTAGTAGACAACACAGAGCGCATGTTCATGAGTGTGGAAAACAGGTTCACCAAGATCTACGCTAGCATACGAATGAGCTTTCATATTGACTTCTCATGGAGCGAGGACCACGCTTGGGATGATGGGAACAGAGCAAAGCGCAGAGTGATGCTATTCATTGAAATAGATGAGAGCAAAAATCGCATAAATGTCGGTTTTCCTCCGACAGCCGTGGAGTTCGCCCGCGACGAGTTCACCAAACTGGATAGCGAAGATATCCCGTATGAAACAGGGCAGACGCAAGCGCTGTGGGGAACCCAAGAATACAGGTTCCCCCTGCATTCGATCCAAGAATGGGACGCTCGGAAAGAGCAACTTACGGCGCTAACACAAAGGGTCTGCGAAGCCTACGATGTCGCCAGAGAGGAAGCACTGTCAATCCAATAGGTGACAATCACCTTCCCAATCACTTCCATCCATGTCAATCTGAAAAAGGAGGCGCTCCCATGCCACAACAAATCCCCCTCGACGACTTCCGCGCTCTCACCAAGCGCGCCGGACTCGACCTCACCGATGACGAGCTTGAGAACCTCAAGCCGATGTACGATCACTACATCGAATCCATAGCCAGCATGAACGCTCTCGACCTCGACGCTGAAGACCTGGCGGTCGTGTACTCGCCGGGCTGGGACCCGGAGGTATAACCATGACCACAGAACTTCACTTCCTCACCATCGGCGAGGCAAGCGTACTGCTGGAAAGCGGGCAGATTTCTCCCGTCGAGCTAACTCGTGCCTTCCTTGATCGCATCGACGCCCTCGACGACGCGCTGAAATGCTACATCACCATTTTGCACGACGGCGCCATGGCGGACGCGCGGCAGGCCGAAGCCGAAATCCTGCGCGGCGACTATCGCGGCCCCATGCACGGCATCCCCATCGCGCTCAAAGACCTCTACGACACCGAAGGCATTCGCACGACGGCAGGCTCAAAGGTGATGGCAGACCGTGTTCCCACCGAGGACGCCACTACAACTGCGCGCCTGAAGGCAGCGGGCGCGGTGCTTCTCGGCAAGTTGGCGATGCACGAATTTGCGCTCGGCGGTCCCGACGAGACGAACGGCTTCCCACTCGCGCGCAACCCATGGAACCTCGACCACATCCCCGGCGGCTCCAGCAGCGGCTCAGGCGCGGGCATCGCGGCCGGACTCTGCATGGGCACACTCGGCTCCTGCACCGGCGGCTCCATACGGGGCCCCGCCGCCTTCTGCAGCATCGCCGGCATCAAGGCGACCTACGGGCGCGTCAGCCGCTACGGTGTCGTGCCCCTCAGCTGGACCCTCGACCACTGCGGTCCCATGACCTGGACGGTCGAGGACTCCGCCATCATGCTGCAAGTCATCGCAGGCTACGACCCGAAGGACCCGACGACCAGCCAGGCGCCCGTCCCGGACTATACGGCGTCGCTGGTAGAGGACATCGAAGGCTTGCGAATCGGCGTTCCCCGCCACTTCTTCTTCGCTGACGACCCTACCATCAATAAGGATGTTCTCGCCGCTGTGGACGACGCACTGAAGGCCATTGAAGACCTCGGCGCGCATGTTGAAGAGGTCAACGTTTCGATGCTGGAGCACGCGGGCGCGGCGCAGCCCGTCATCATGCTCAGCGAGGCGTTCGCATACCACCAGAACAACCTGCGCGCCAAGCCCGAGCTATTCGGCGAGATGGTCAGGGCGCGCTTCAGGACGGGCGGGCTGTTCTCGTCCGGCGACTATGTGCAGGCGCAGCGCGCCCGCAATGTGCTCAAGCGCGAGTTCGCCGACGTGCTCAGGAAGGTTGATATAGTGGCATCCCCCACCATGTCCAACCCCGCGCCGCGCTTTGACGCTATGGACGCCATGACTACATCCCGCGTCCCTAGTTTTACCGGCCCCTACAACCTCACCGGCATGCCCGCCATATCTGTGCCCTGCGGCTTCACATCGGAAGGCCTCCCAGTCGGCTTCCAGATAGCAGGTAAGCCCTTCGACGAGCCAACCGTCTTCCGCGCCGCATACGCCTACGAACAAAGCGCCCGCCACTTCGAGCAGAGGCCGTCCATGTAAATCAAGCGAATAGTCCCTTTAATTTCAGGAGGGAAGACTGTGACTGCGGAATCAGCGCACTGCACCACAAGAGCGTCTCATCAATACGGATTAGAAACCAAATCTTCATACGCGAAAGCGCACCACCTCAATGAACGATGACAAGAGGGCCCTGGATGCGTTGGCAGAATCCGTCCAGCATTCGGTTGCAGCAATTGAAAAAGGTATAGAGGCTTATGTCTTTCACGGTGACGACTTTGCATATCGTTCGGTCGTTACGGAGCTACGAAAGTTGCTCTTGGACAAAGATGCAGCTTCGTCTTTCAGGAAGAGCGTAAGACGAGCGAAGAACGTCAAGAGTTTGTTGGAACTCCAATACGGGAAAGGCAAGAATATATGCCTGCAGTCCTTCATTAGGTCTATGGTAAATGGGGCAGACGATTTCATGGATGTCACGCCTGACATATACGCTGTTCGAACGGACATACTTTATGCTGCGACTCAGGACGATAACCGAGTGCCCCTGAATGAATGGCTGGAGGAACACCTTGTACATGCCAGCAACGGACAAGTCCTGAAGGTCGGTACGACGATAAAGCACATCGCTGGAAAGGAAGGGTCTCACATCATCAACCCGGTGGGAGACATGAGGGAGGACGTTGCGATTGCCTTCTTTTCAGAAGAGCCCACACCAGAGGCCATTGAAGATACAGACTTTAATCGGTCGAATCCCTGGAGGCAGTTTGCAATAGATGCTGGAATGAGACTACTTGCAGCGACATATGCATCTGGCACAAGCCTTTTTGACCACAGTGTGGATATCCCAAAGACGTCTCGTACATACCGTCCGATTCGCATGCGGAGAAAGCGACGGAAGTAAAGCAAGCTCTCCGGCAAAAGTGCTTAACTGTCGCACAGAAGAGAGTTCAGAGGGTTCTCAAACTTCAACGCATCGACGCTCAACCACGCCATCGCAGGCCAGAAAATCCCTACGGCTGCTCCAGCAGTTGCAGTAGATTCCCGTCCGGGTCCTCGAATGTGGCGACCCACCCGCCCCAGTGCTCGCGCTCCGGTGGCCTCACGAAGCGCACCCCCTCCGCAGTAAGCCGCTCGTGCAGAGCATGAATATCCGAAGTGCCCAAATTCACCATGATGCGCTGCGGCTCTGCATTTCTGCCATGCACCTCCGAGTGTTCCCCGATGCTGAAGCGCATCTCACCCCACTCGAACGCAACGAAGTGTGGCCGCTCCGAATGCACCGGCATCCCTAGCGTATCGCGGTAAAACGCCGCCATCGCCGCCATGTTCTCTGTCCAGATTATCACGCCCGCAACGCCGTCAATCATCGCTCGTTCCCTGTATCCAAATGCCGATGTCCAAATCAGAAACTGTCAAAGCACGCCTTCAAATTTGCTCGACTATGTGTATAATATGAGATCAGGGACAGAGTGGTGGTGGCCGAAAGTTTACTGAGGGTCTCTAGGAAGGAGGTTGCTGCATTGGCTATTAGTATGAGGAGGTGCTCCAGGTAGGTGTTCACTGGAGCATCTTCTACCCCTGTGAGAGGCTTTCCCGCTTGTCGGGGAGGCCTCTCTTCTTTTGCGAGTATTCAGTGTATTCAGTTGGCCGCTTTGCCCACCACGCATAGGGCGGACACACCTTTCTGACAACTGAATACTGTTAATAAACTACTCTTTCCCCTCGAAGAACCGCCGCGGATTGTCCACCATAATCTTGTTGATGTCATCATCCGACGCTCCCAGCTCGCTCAGACGCGGCAGCACCCGCCGCGTGATGAACAGGTAGCCATCGGGATTATTCTGGTCCCGTGCCTCCCGTGCTTCCTTCAGCGCAATCAGCAGCGCCACCGACCAGTCGTGCCCCAGCATGATGCGATGCGCGAACCCTGCCTCGATAAGCTTGTACGCCGTCTGCGTGCGCGCCTCCCAATCCAGCACCTCCGGCCTGCCCGGATAGCGGTCAAGCCCGATCCACACACCTTTTCCCAACAACCCTATCAGGTAGTCTGTGTCGTCCGTATCGTTGCTGTGTCCCACATACACCTTGTTCAGGTCAACGCCCTCGTCCTCGAATATGGCGACCTGCTGCTCGCCCACGCGCTCCGGCGCCCATGTGTGCGTGGAGATCGGCACGCCCGTCGCTTTCTGCGCCCTCGCAGCCGCGCGCAGGATAATCTCGCCTTCAGGCGTTACGCCGCCCACGTCGTTGGCGACCTTGATAATCGCAGCCTTGATGTCCGTCCCCTCGATTCCCTCTTCAATCTCGCGGATGTACAGCGGCGCGATGTCATCCGGCGTCGCCGTCCAGAATACGCGCGGAATGTCAAGCCATGTGCCCGTCGCGCAGATGATGTTCACGCCCGAACCCCGCGACACCTCTTCGATCAGCCGAATGTCGCGCCCCAGGTCGATAGTCGTCACATCTATAATGCTCCGCAGCCCCTCGTCATAGGCCGCCTTCAGGTCGCGTATCCCGCGCTCAATCGTCCCTGCGCGGTCAATGAACTCCGGGTATATCTGCTGTATCCCCGCAGATATAACCAGCACATGCTCGTGCGACAGCGTAAACCCTAGGTCCGCCGTATCCATCGGTCCCAGCACCGAGTTAATCGTTGCCATATTCCAAGTCCTCCATCAAGAGAAAATCCCGTTCATCCTGTTCATCGATGTTAGCTTTCGCTGGCAATTGGATTGCTCAGCGTGCCAATCCCGCTTATCTCCACATCGCACACATCGCCAACCTTCATGTTCTGCGTCGCGCCGTCCGTGCCCATCCAAATCATGTCGCCCGGATACAGCGTCAGGTAGCGCGTCATCGCGCTGATATACGTCTCCACGCCGAACACCATATTGTTCGTCGCAAAGTCCGACACCACCTCGCCGTTAATCCGCACCGTCGTCTGCAGCGCATCAAGGTCAACATCCGTCTCGATCCACGGGCCCATCGGCTTAAAGGTATCGCTGTTCTTCGCTCGCCACAGCGTGCGATCGCCGGCCTGCCATGTGCGCTCGCTCACGTCGTTGCCGATGGTATATCCCAGCACGCAAGACAGCGCATCCTCCTCTGACAGGCCCTTCGCCTCCTTGCCGATGACCACCACAAGCTCGCCCTCATACTGAAAGCGCTCCGTGGAGTCGGCGGGCTTCACGATAGCCTCGCCATGCGCTATCAGCGCATTGTTCGCCCGATAGCCGATGTCCGGCTTCTGCGGAATGTCCGGCTCGCGTCCCAACAGCACAGCAGCCTCACGCACATGCTCCTCGTAGTTCACGCCCGCAGCGTAGAATGTCTTCGGCTCGAACGGAATCAGTAAGCGCACATCCGCCAGCGCCTGTCGCTTCCCCGTCCGCTCATACTCATCGAACGGGCTGCCGCTCACCTCCGCAACCTCATCGCCCTCCACAATTCCGAACACAGCCCCGCCATCGCCCTCATATCTCACCCAGCGCATCAAAGACCTCCTTGATCATTCTGTCCGGTCTATTCTTCGGTATTTGGCTTCGCGCTGCCCGCCCGCAGCCGCTCTATCAGCGGCGTAATCTCAGCAAGCGCAGCGCGCACATTCTCGTCGTCCATCACAGGCAAATCTGAGTCCCGAGTAGTTGGATAGCGTCCTGCAGTACTATATTTGGCCACCTGTCCACATACAGAGCGATATTCTTCCAATGTCGTATCGTATTGCAAGGCATCTTCGAGAAGTTCGACCAAGTCGTGAGTCCTCTGAAGTCTCCAGCCCTGCCTTATCAGATACGCCTTAAAGAACTTCTCAATTGCCTGCTGCAAGTTGTATCCTGCGCCTCTCGGATAGCCTCCCTCAAGCAGATACAGTCCCATCCGATAGTCTTCCTCGGCAGTTTGTAACCAATCTTCTGGGTATTCTGAGTCTTGTGGAGCCATGTTGTAGCTCTCCTCGGCCAACTCTACATACTTGGCAAAGTTCTCTCTCTTGTAAAGTACCCTCCCGCGCAGAATGATGTCCTGCACGAAGTGGTCTCCTCTGGCGAGCGTTCTTTCAATTTGTTCAGGCGTGTAAAGTCGGGTGTCCAGCGAGTACCCCTCTTTGACTTCGGACAGAATGGAGTTCATCTCTTGGAAACGTTCAATCCCATCCTCTGATAGACCGGCCTTGATTATCATCAGGTCAACATCGCTGTCCTGCCGCGCGCGCCCATCTGCCCGCGAGCCGTAGAGTATCACCGCCTCCGCGCCATACTCGTCACGCAGCCGCGCCGCCATCGCCTCAATAGCCGCCATCGCGTCCGTTGTATTAGTTGATGTACTCATGACCTAGTCATCCTGCTTACCCATCCCAAACACATCCGCCACCAGTTCATACGACCGCACCCTGTCCGCGAAATCGTAGCATATCGTAACGATTCCGAGGTCGTTGGTCGCGTAGGCGTCCGCAAGTTCCTCGATCTTATCGCGCACCTGCTCCGGCGTCCCGTCTATGTAGCTCTGCCTCATCTTGGAAAGGTACCCCCATTCCTGCGGGCTATACTCATACGCCAGCGCCTCCTCTATCGGCGGCACGCCCTCGCGTATCCCCTGCACAGAGCGCACGCGCGACAGGTTGCGACTTGCCCCGATTCGCTTTGCGTCCCCTTCCGTCTCCGCGCACAGCACCTGAAGCGCCACATTCACCTTCGGCTCCGAGAGGTACTTCGACGGCTTGAAGTTCTGCCGGTACATCTCAGCTATGGCAGGTCCATGCTCCGTAGCCAATCCGAAGAAGTGCGCGAAGCTAAACGGCAAGCCCATCTCCGCAGCCATCGATGCGCTATCGGCCCGCGAGCCCAGCAGCCACACATCCGGCGCGGTCGATTCCCCAGGTCCCGCGTGTAGCGAGGCGAAAGGATGCTCCTCGTCCACCGTATCGTGCAGAAAGTTAAGCATGTCGCGCACGACTATGGGGTAGTGCCGCACATCCAGCTGAGGACGCGGATACGACAGCGCAGCCGCCGTAATCTGGTCGCTCCCCGGCGCGCGCCCGATGCCCAGGTCTATCCTGCCCGGAAACAGCGTCTCCAGCATGCGGAACACCTCAGCGACCTTGAACGCGCTGTAATGCGGCAGCATCACCCCGCCGCTGCCCACGCGAATGCTCTGCGTGTTCGCCGCAATCTGCCCGATAAGAATCTCCGGGCTGGTCCCTGCGAAATTCGCAAGGTTATGATGCTCCGCCACCCAGAAGCGCTGATAGCCCAGCCGCTCCACGGCGCGCGCAAGCTCGATCGTCTCCGTCAGCGCATCACGCGCCGTCCCGCCCTTACGCACAGGCGACTGGTCAACCACGCTAAGGCTAAGTTCGCTGCTCAATTCCCCTCCAAGGCCTGACCATCTAGCATACCGACTGACAAACCGACCAACCACGCCCTTTAAAACGCCTCCAGCGTATGGCTCTTCCACCGATTGATCGCAGACTGACCGCGCGGACTCACCTGCCGCTGCACGTGCACATTGATGAGCGCAGGCCGCTCCAGCTTCAGGCAGCGCTCCAACGCAGGCTGCAGTTCCTCCGGATTCTCCACAATCTCGCCGTGCCCGCCAAGCCCGCGCACCACCTGATCGTAGCGCGTAGGCAGCAAGTCTGTCGCAACCGGCTTGCCATACACCCCAATCTGAATCTGCCTGTCGATGCCCCACGCCGAATCGTTACCCATTACGCACACAATCGGCAGATTATGGCGCACCGCCGTATCGAACTCGATGCCGTTGAACCCGAACGCCCCGTCGCCGCTGAACGCGATCACACGCCGCTCAGGATGCGCCAGCTTCGCCGCAAGCGCAGTCGGGAAGGTATGCCCCAGCATCCCGGACGGCGACACATATAGCCAGCTCTTAGGCATCCGAGCCGGTAGATACGCCCGCCCGAAGTGGCAGTAGTCCCCACCGTCGAACACCAGGTAGTCATCCGGCTGGAGTATCTGCATCACCGCTTTGTGTACATACATCGCATGCATCGGCGCATCCGGCACCGCAAGCGATTCCAGTTGCTCGCGCCACGCCCTGCCCTCAGAACGCAGCTCGCTAATCCAACCCAGTTCGTTCCATGTATGCTTGGAAGCCTCCGCCGTCAGTTGCCGAAGCGTAGCCTCCACATCGCCCGAGATACCCACCGCAACACCCCGATTGCGCCCGATCTCCGCCTCTGACGGATCAATCTGTATGATGGTCGCATCCGCCGCAATCGTCGGCGACATCGCGTAGCCGATAATCAGGTCCTGCTTGCGTCCCAGCATCATCACCACATCCGCCTCACGAATCTTCCGCGCCGTCTGGCTCAACCCCTGATCGAAAAACCCGAGACAGTAGCGATGCTCGTCCGACACCAATCCACGCGCGTCCCCCTCCGTCAGCAGCGGCAGCCGAGTCGTCTCGATGAACTCTTGCAGCGCCTCGCCGGAACGCGCGTATGCAGCCGCGCTCCCCGCCACGATGATCGGCCGCTCAGCCCCACGCAGAATCGCAATCGCCTGTTCGATGTCAGATTGCGAAGCCTGCGCCGCCCCGATGCCGCGATATTCGCTTGGCGCATAGAACGCCACCTCATCCTCGCTCACCACATTCTGCTGGATGTCCACCGGAATCGTCAGATGCACAGGTCCTCGTCGCCCGCTGTACGCCACCCGCAGCGCGTGGGCGATCATGTCCGGAATGCGCCGCGTGTCCGTCACCATCCACGCGCCCTTGGTAACGGGACGCGCCATCCCAACCTGGTCGATCTCCTGCATCGCGCCGCGCCCAAGTTCGCTGAGTTCCGCCGAGCCGCTGATAGACAGCAGTGGGCTTTCTGAGTGCATCGCGTTCGCCAGACCCGGTATCGCATTGGAAAATCCCGGCGTCGTGTACATAGACACGCCCGGCTCGCCCGTGATGCGCCCCCATGCGTCCGCCATGTGCGCCGCCGCCTGCTCGTGCCGCGTATCCACGAACCGAAAGCCCATATCCGCCATGCTGTCCAGCGTAGGAAGCACATGGTCGCCGGCAATCGTGAACACATTCTTCACGCCCTCAAGCGCCAAAGCCCTGCCAATCAGCTCACTCCCGCTCACCATGCCCGTACCCGATGTACTCATCTTTTCTATCCTCTTATGAATTACTTGTAGTAGTCCCGTTCGTTCTGAGCCCGTCGAAGGACATGCATCGTAAAGTCAGCGCTTCTGCCCTATGCCCATCAATACCAGCCCGTCCACATGTTAGATTGTTCTGACTTTACGCACAACCACGCCGCGTAACATTGCATTGTCATTCGACTTGCATAAACATGATTCGCATTGCTATTATTCATATCACAATGCAAAAGTCATAAATGCAATGAATGGAGGCGTCCACATGATTGAATCCGCCATCACATCGAAGGGACAGACGACTCTGCCGAAGGCGGTAAGGGAGGCGCTCTCGGTCGAGGCCGGTGACAAGGTGCGCTACATCGTACACGGAGACGAAGTTCGCATCAGAAAGGTAAAGCACATTGGCAGGCTGTTCGGCGCGCTGAAGTACGACGGCCCCCCTGTAAGCCTGCAAGACATGGAGCGCGCCATTATAGAAGGAGCGATTGGAAAGTGATTGCCCTCGACACGAATGTATTGATTCGCTATCTGACACGCGACAACCCTGAACAGGCTGAAGCGGCGCGCGCTCTGCTGCAAGGACTTACGACTAATGGGCCAGGCTTCATCTGCCGCGAAGTTGTGATAGAAGTCGTCTGGGTATTGGAAAGGTCGTATCGCTTCAGACGTGAGCGGATTGCGAACATTGTCGTGGAACTGGTGGCTACGGATACTCTGGTCATCGAAGATGACAACGATGTGGCTCAGGCGGCTGCCGCCTATCGTGAGGGAAGCGCCGATTTCTCGGACCTGATGATTCTCGCTACCGCAAATCGCGTAGGCGCACAGCCGCTTTACACCTTCGATCGCCGATTCGCGCGACTGGATGGAACGGAGCTAGTCGAAGCATAGCTTCTCGGCTCACCAAGTCTGTCAAGCGCATTCAGCCTTGGAATTCGCAGAAACAACAACTAGAAACTATGTGCGCCTATCGCTAACTTCTGTTAGCATTCTTTGCAGTGCAGTTAACGAAATCGGGGCGCCCCAACGCCCGCTTGTAATTCGTCAGGAAGACCGCCTTTGTTCCCACACCACACCGACCCGTCCGAAGACGTATGGATCGCCTTCGACCTTGAGACCACAGGTCTGGACGCCCAGAAGGACGCCATCATCGAGATTGGCGCAGTCAAGTTCCAGGGCGGCAGGACGCTCGACACTTTTGAGAGCTACGTGAACCCCCAGCGGCGTATCAGCCCCTTCATCGCCTCTCTCACAGGCATCCGCCAGCGCGACCTCGACCGAGCAGATCCCATCGAGCGCGTAGCCGCATCCTTCATCAGCTTCGTCGGCGCATCCCCGCTCATCGCGCACAACGCCGACTTCGACCTCGGCTTCCTGAGAGGCAACGGCGTCGAGCTGACCAACCCCGTCGTGGACACCTACGACCTCGCCTACACCATCCGACCTGACTCGCCCAGCTACTCGCTGGAAAACATGGCACAGCACCTCGAACTCGCGCACGACAGACCGCACCGCGCCCTCGACGACGCCATCGCAGCAAAGATGCTCTTCCTCAACCTGCTCGAAGATGCCGCCAATCTCAACCCTCTGACACTCGCCGCGATGCAGCGCCTCGCCCAGACTTCCAACTGGTCGCTCTCATACCTGCTCAACGGCATCGCCGCCAACCCGCGCACTCAAAGCACTGCGCCTGCCCCGGATTCCGAGGCGGACTCCAACATCGGCATCAACGGACTCGACATGCAGCGAATTTCCCGCAGGCTCCACGCCGGCGGCGTCCTCCGCGAGCACGAGAACATCACGCCCATTGACGCCGAGATGGTCGCCTCCCTGCTGGGCGAAGGCAGCGCACTTTCACATGCCCTTCCCGGCTTTGAGGTGCGCTCCGAGCAGGTGCAGATGGCGCAGGCAGTCACCGAAGCAATCAACGATGGCGAGCGCATCATCATTGAGGCTGGCACAGGCGTCGGCAAGTCGCTCGCATACCTGCTTCCCGCCGCCCTCTACGCTCTCGCCAACGGAAAGCGAGTAGTAATATCAACCAACACTATCAACCTGCAAGAGCAGCTCCTCAAGAAAGACGTGCCCATCCTGGTCGAAGCATTGAAATCCGTTGAGGGCGAGAGCGATGACCTGCGCTTCACCCCACTCAAGGGACGCGCCAACTACCTCTGCATGCGCCGATGGAACACGATGTCCACCTCCAACGAGCAGCAGACACCCGACGAGGCGCGCATGCTCGCCAAGACGATGCTCTGGCTGCAATCCACTGCCAGCGGCGACCGCGCCGAGATAAACCTCGGGCATCCAAGAGCAGCCGCACCCTGGGAGCGCCTCTCCGCAAACAACGCAAGGGGCTGCCTGCGAAACGAGAGCGTCTGCTTCCTGCGCTCTGCACGCGAGCGCGCCGCCGCATCGCACCTCGTCATCGTCAACCACGCCCTGCTGCTATCCAACGCCACCGTCGGCGGTACGCTCATTCCGGACTACGATGTGCTAATCATCGACGAAGCGCATCACCTTGAAGAGGAGGCAACGAACCACCTCGGCTTCGAGCTAACTCAGGCGAGCTTCAACGAACACTTGCAGAACCTGAGTGGCGAGGGTGGCTTGCCCAATCAGGCAACCACCGCATTCCGTACCGCAACCTCCGACACCGCAGACCGCAGGGAGACCGTCGAGACAGTTACTGCCGAACTTGCACAACTCCTGCCGCGCATGCGCGACAGCATCGCCCGACTCCTGGCAGGTCTGGAAGCGATAGCACAGCCCTCCGGCAACGGACGACGTGGCCCGTCACCATACGCGCAGCAGACCCGCGTCACCCGCGCAACCCGCTCCAGTCCTAACTGGTCAAATCTCGAAATCGGCTGGGAAAACGCAGACCTCGCCTTGTCCGAACTCGGCAGGCAGCTTGCGAACCTGCAAAGGGCGCTTGCCAACCTCGAAGAAGCCGGCCTGCTCAACTACGAATCTTTGACAGCAGAGTTTGAAACCGCCGCGCAAACGAACGATACGCTGCGCCGCCAGCTCAAGGAGTTCGTGGTCGCCCCCGACGACGAGACAATCTACTGGCTCACGCTATCCGCCCGCCGCGCCGAACTATCCCTTCACGCCGCGCCCCTGCATGTGGCCGAAAAGCTCGACGAGCTAGTATTCTCGCAGACCCGAAGCGTCGTAATGACCAGCGCCACCCTCAGCGCCGACAACAGCTTCGACCACATCATCGAGCGCACAGGCTTCAAAGACGCCCGCGAACTGCTGCTAGGCTCGCCCTTCGACTACCCTAGCGCAGCCGTCCTATGCCTCCCCAAAGACATGCCCGAACCGCGCTCTTGGGCATACCAGGAAGCGCTCGAAGGCGCAATCAAGGACGCCGCCATAGCAGCCGAAGGACGCACCATGGCACTCTTCACTTCATACAGCGCACTCCGAAGTGCCGCGCAAGGCGTCCGCGACGACCTCAAGGCACGCGGAATCGAAGTCCTCCAGCAAGGTGCAGACGGCCCCCCCGCTCAGGTCGTGCGCCGCTTCATGCAGAACCCGAAAGCAGTCCTGCTTGGCACTTCCAGTTTCTGGGAAGGCGTTGACTTACCCGGAGACATCCTCAGCGTTCTCATAGTCGCTCGCTTGCCCTTCAACGTCCCCTCTGAGCCGGTCTTTCAGGCGCGCTCCGAGCTCTATGACAACTCATTCATGCAGTACGCCGTACCGCAGGCAATCCTCCGACTGCGGCAGGGCTTTGGGCGTCTCATACGCACGAAAGCAGACCGCGGCGCAGTCATCATCCTCGACCGCCGCGTAACCGCAAGCCGCTACGGTTCGGCATTCCTGCGCTCCCTGCCGCCCGCTCGCCGCATAGACTGTGAACTCTACCAGCTCCCAGACATCATCCGCAGCCACCTGTCCGGTTGAACTCGCTCCGCCGAACCTTGAAAAGAATCTCGGAAAAGCATGGGTGTCATGAATAGTTGTCCCGTGCTACATTATCGCTGAGATGCAGAATGGATATTGGCATGGATATTGGCGCTCAAGCCTGTGACAACCACACTCAGCGAACCCGGAAAGCGAATAGCGATATGGTCGTTATCTCCCCAAACGATGGGAGCATACTTCGCCATATTTCTAGTCCAGTACATACCGGGCATAGCGTTCGAGGCTTACACGCGCATACAGCAGGAAGCGGCGATTGACACATTCGCCCATATTGCGCTAGAAATCATCAGGGCGTCGGGACCCATAGGCATAGGGTCCGCGATGAACGCCATAGCCGTGGCGCTATTCTTGGAGGCAGTCATGGTATTAGCAAGAATGCTTAGCAAGCAGCAGCGCGAACAGGGCCGCGCAGAAGGCATCAAGGAAGAGCGCAAGCGATCAGCCGCGAAACTGCGCGCCTGGGCAAAACAGAAGGGAATCCCGTTTGAAGAATTGCCGATCGAAGACGAGGACGATTAGAGATTCGCTCGGATTTGCGTAGTGGCATCTGCCGTCGCTTCAGACTCCACTATTCCCTACTTCGCTGACAGATCCACCCACCGCTTGTGGTGAAACATATACTGGTTCGCATACCCCGCGTGCTCCCCGTACCGCTCTAGCGCCCACTCCCGCATCTCTCGCTTATGCCGCTCGGTAGGCGTAGTCTTGTTGCCGTTGCTGTTCAACGCGGGCGGCACGGGCGCATCCGGATACCAGTCCCGCATCGCCTTCACTATCCACACATCCACCGGAAACGCCTGCGGCTTGTCCAGCGAGAACAGCATCACGCAGTTCGCCACCTTGTCCGCGATCCCCCTCAGTTTGACCAGCTCCGCCAGCGTTTCGTCATAGTCTGCCTCCCTCAGCGAGTACAGGTCCGGCCCCTCCCCATCAGCAATCCCCGCCGCCGCCGCTATGACATTCACCGCCCGGAACCCTAGCTTCAAGTCCCGCAGAGCCTGCTCCCCCGCGTCCACAAGCTGTTGCGGCGTCGGAAAAGAGCTTCTTCCGCAGTCTTGCATGTCAGGATGCGGCAGCGCCTTGCCGTAGTGGATAGCCATATCCTCCACATTCGCCGTTATGCGCGGGATATTGTTGTTCGCCGAGCAGATGAACCCTATGAGACACTCCCACGGCTCCTGACGCAGCACCCGAAGTCCCCGGTGCTGCTCCACCGCGTCCGCAAGATGCTCATCCTCACTCAGCGCCCCATACACCTCATCCATGTCGTCGTCCACGCGCAGATAGTCCCTCACAAGCGAGACCAGCGAAGCCTCATCGTCCGGCGCGCTCACGAACTCTATCCCATCCTCAGCCCGCCGCATCCTCACCACATTGCCGAATATCACCCCGCAAAACCAGCCGTCGCCCTCCTCCCGCCACCGGAACGCCTGCCCGCCGCACAAAGTGCCTCTCAGGTCGTATGGCGCCGCAAACGGAATCAGCATATCCCCCACCTTCCCAATTCTGTATATCGAGTAGGGGGGATTATACCAGCACCCGCAGAGCCAGGACGGCAGTGTGCTAGAATTGCAAATAGCTGTATTGTCGCCGTTCTTGGAACACATTCCACTCTGGCGCAGATTTCACTTTGTCTGGAAATAGCCGATGTGAAAATCCCCGTAGTCTGCGCCTAAGCATCGTCAGCCACTATAATCCCTAATGCTCGCTTCCGGACTAATCGACAAACCAATCTACCGCTGGTGGGTATTCTCCGCCGTCGCGCTGGGAACACTGACCTCCGTCATAAATCACGGCGGCATGTCCGTCGCCCTTCCCACTATCGCCCAATACTTCGATGCCGACCTTGCCACAGTGCAATGGGTGGTCATCGCAGAGGGACTGACAGTAAGCGCTCTCCTGCTGCCGATGGGTAGGCTATCAGACATCGTAGGTCGGAAGCGGATATTTCTCTCCGGTCTCGTCATCTTCATCATAGCCGCCGCCTTTGCCGCAACCTCCGGCAGTATCATAGCTCTGATAGGCGCCAAGGCCTTGCAGGGACTTGGCGCCGCCATGACTCAGGGCACCGGAATGGCAATGGTAACTTCGATCTTCCCAGCCTCAGAGCGCGGCAAGGGCATCGGCTCGCACGCAAGCGTCGTAGGCACGGGCGGCGTCATGGGGCCCATCGCCGGCGGATTCCTCATTACCGCCCTCGACTGGCGTTGGCTCTTCTACATCAATATCTTTATGGGACTCGCCACAATCATCGTGGTCCTGCTGATAGTAAGGAGTGATGTATTCCGTCAGGACTCTCGAAACCGAAGTTACGACTACGGGGGCGCCGCGCTGTCCACCGCCGTCTTGCTGACATTCCTGCTTGCCGTGTCCAACGGTACGCGCATGGGATGGACTTCCCCGCCGATCATTCTTAGTTTGATCGGCTTCGTCGTCTTCCTCGTGGCATTCGTCCGGTGGGAGCTACGCTCCTCGTCGCCAATGCTCGACATGACCCTGTTCAGGAGCAAAGTCTTCAGCATCGGCATCGGCACCAACTTCATGTCCTTCCTCGGCATAACCTCTTCACGCTTCCTGCTGCCCTTCTACCTTCAGGCCGCGCTCGGCTACACTCCGGCGCTCGTCGGCTTCGCGCTGCTCCCCAACGCCGCCAGCAGGATAATCATGGGACCGCTCAGCGGACGCCTCTCTGACCGCTACGGCTGGAGGCCCTTCAACATCATTGGCCTTTTTCTCTCCGCAGGCGGGCTGCTAATCCTTGCCACTCTCACCACGACATCCTCGATAGTTGTCGCTCTTGCGGGAATACTGATCCAGAGTATCGGCTCAGGACTCTTCCAGTCGCCCAACTCCGCATCCATATTCAGCGCCGCCGACCCCGCGAGACATGGCGTTGTGGCGGCTTTCGTGAACCTGTCCCGCAACTCCGGCAATGTAACTGGAACGGCAATCGCCGCGTCCATCGTCACGGCCGTCATGCTCAGCAGCGGCTACGAAGTCAAAATCGACGCTGTCTTGGAAGCCGCCCCCGGCTCAGGCTTGCTTGAATCATTTATGAGCGGGCTTAAGACAGCCTTCCTGATAATGGCTGGTCTGCAAGTCATCGGAGGCATCGTCTCCATCTTCAAAACCGACACTCAACCCGAGCAGCCGCCGGCCGAGCAGCCACCGGAAATCGGCGACCCCATACCTAGAAGCGAGCGCGCAATCTGAAAATCTCGCCGCGGCTCCGACCGCAGTAGCACACTGACAGGTTGAATGCGCTTAACTGACGGCTGACATCTACCCCACAAGCACCTTACGCAGGTCGACAATCTGGTCTCGCAGCAGCGCCGCCTTCTCGAACTCCAGCGCCCGCGAAGCCATCTTCATCTGCGCCTCAAGGTCCTTTATCAGCCGCGTCAGGTCATCCTTCGGTATATCGTCATGCGTTATGTACGGCGTCGCCTGCTCCGCCACCGCCCTCACGCGCTCCGTGATGTCCCGCACATTCTTGCGTATCCCCTGCGGCGTAATTCCGTGCTCCCGGTTGTACGCCTCCTGTATCGCCCGCCGCCGATAAGTCTCATCGATTGCGTTCTTCATGGAGTCCGTAACCCTGTCTGCATACATGATGACACTCCCCTCCACATGCCGCGACGCCCTCCCGATAGTCTGCACCAGCGCCGTCAGCGACCGTAGATAACCCTCCTTGTCCGCATCCAGTATGGCGACCAAACTCACCTCCGGCAGGTCAATTCCCTCACGCAGCAGGTTGATGCCCACCACCACGTCATAGACCCCCAGCCGAAGGTCGCGCAGAATCTCGCTCCGCTCCAGCGTGTCTATCTCCGAGTGCAGGTAATGGACCTTCACACCCATCTCCCGTAGGTAATCCGCCAGCTCCTCCGACATCCGCTTCGTCAGCGTCGTTATAAGGCAGCGCTGACCCTTCGCCACCCGCTCCCGTATCTGGTACAGCAAGTCGTCTATCTGCCCCGTCGTCGGTTTCACCTCCACCACCGGGTCCAGCAAACCCGTCGGTCGTATCACCTGCTCAATGAAGCTCTGGCTGTGCTCATGCTCATACGGCCCCGGCGTCGCCGACACATACACCACCTGGTTCACATGCTCCTGGAACTCCTCGAAGTTCAGCGGCCTGTTGTCCAGTGCGGACGGCAGCCGAAAGCCGAACTCAACCAGTGTCTCCTTGCGCGACTGGTCTCCGCGATACATCCCCCGTATCTGCGGCAGCGTCATATGCGACTCGTCCACGAACAGCAGATAGTCTTCCGGGAAGTAGTCCATCAGCGTGTACGGCGTGCTGCCCGCCGCCCTGCGCGCCAGGTGCCGCGAGTAGTTCTCCACCCCTGCGCAGTACCCCGTCTCCTGCATCATCTCGATGTCGTACCTAGTCCGAGACCCCAGCCGCTCCGCCTCCAGCAGCTTCCCCTCTTCCTTCAGTTGCCGAACGCACTCCTCCATTTCCACCTCGATGTCCTGTATAGCAAGATTCATCTTCTCCTGAGACGTCACGAAGTGCTTCGCAGGGTATATCTCGATATCGTCGCGCTCCCCCAGCAATTCCCCCGTCAGCGGGTCCACCACCACGATGCGCTCCACCTCATCCCCCCAGAACTCGATGCGTATGCCCAACTCCTCATAAGCAGGCAAAATCTCCATCGTATCCCCGCGCACCCGGAAGTTCCCCCGCGCAAAGTCCATGTCGTTGCGCTCATACTGCATATCAACAAGCTGCCGCATCAGCAGCCGTCGGTTCCGAATCTCGCCCTTCCTCACATACGCAACGAAGCTCTGGTATTCCTCCGGCGACCCCAGACCGAATATGCAGGACACAGACGCCACGATGAGCGTATCCCGCCGCGTCAGCAGCGACCGCGTAGCCGCATGCCGCAGCTTATCCAGCTCCTCGTTGATGTCCGAGTCCTTCTCGATGTAAGTGTCCGTGCGCGGCACATAAGCCTCAGGCTGATAGTAGTTGTAGTAGCTCACGAAGTACTCAACCGCGTTCTTCGGGAAGAACTCCTTGAACTCCGTAGCAAGCTGCGCCGCAAGCGTCTTGTTATGAGCGATAACCAGAGTAGGGCGCTGCACCTTCTCGACGATATTCGCCATCGTGAAAGTCTTGCCGCTCCCCGTAACCCCCAGCAGCGCCTGATGCCTCAGCCCCTCATCGACGCCTGCAACCGCCTTCGCAATCGCATCCGGCTGGTCCCCCGTCGGCTTGAAGTCCGCCACAATCTCAAAATCAGGCATACGCGCTCACCAACCTACCGGAACTCTCACTTGAAACACCACATCCGAGTCGGTCGGAATATCACCATCCTCTTCTCGCAGCACTTCCAGATAGAGTTCGATTGCCTCTTTCACGTTCTCCAGTACCTCATCAACGGATTCGCCTTGCGAATAGCAGCCCGGCAAGGCTGGCACGTCCACCCAGTATCCGCCCTCATCCGCATCGTGAACTATCACCGAGTATTCTCTGCTATCAGTCACAACAGTTCCTCAAATTCCTCGATTGAGATATTGGCTTTTTTGATTGCGTCAAACAATATGCCTGCTTTGACGGTTCCACCATGAAAGGGCAGTACCAGAATGCCATTTTCCGGATGCCTCATGACATAATGGCTGCCGCGTATTCTCACAACTCGATAGCCTAGCCTCTCGAAAGCTCGAATAGCCCTGCGGATTCTTACATTTCTGAGCCGCCGCCCACCCGAACTCACACCGGTTGCGCCCCGTACTTGTTCTCACCCGCCTCACTTCCAAGTACCATGAAAACAAGCATTATTATTCCACCGACAAAGGGTATAAAGTTAAACAGAATAAACCATGCGCTCTTACCACTGTCATGAAGTCGCCGAATAGTCACTGCCAAAGACGGTATTACTGTTGCAAGTCCGTACACCACTGCAATGACTATAAGCGCATCATGAATAATGAAAGACAAGGCAAACAATATAGTCAAGATGATCGTTTGAACTAGTGCGAACCACCAGTACTCCGGGCGGTTAGCCCGTCCATTGATTTTGCAGTACCCCAATATATGCCGCAATCATTACAAACCTCTCCTTACTTACTTGCCGGGCACAAGCGGTGTATACGCCCGCGTACAGTCAAGATGCCCGATGAATTGGGCCAGCAACCGTACCGTCACCACTGCCATAATGTTGAAGGAACTCATACCAGCGACCGCTTTCATCAACCTGTCGAGACTGCGGCGTAGCTACCTGAAGTCTTCCTTCGTGTCAAGCATATCATTCATTATACCGAAAAATCCCGCCTATCCTGCCCATCGATCCTGCTTCTGTATCATCGCAACAACCTAGGCAGCCGCTTCAAACTCTCCACATCCCTCGCCGACGCGTGATGGTCGATATATGGAAGCGCCGCTTGCAAACTGCGCGTCAGCGGTTGGTAGTCCTCGCTCCCCAGCAGCGGATTCAGCCACACAACCCGATGCACCCGCCGTCGCATCCGCTGCACCTCATACGACAGGCGCTCCGGCTCCCCCGTATCCCATCCGTCGCTCAGCAGGAACACCGTCGTGTAGCGGCTCAGAACATACTCGTGCCGCGTGTTCACATGCGCCAACGCCTCTCCGATGCGCGTGCCACCCGACCAGTGCCGCACTACGCTCCCGATCCGCACAAGCGCCTCACTGAACGACGGCGCGCTCAGTTCCCGCGTAACCCTTGTCGCCGATGTGCTGAACACGAAGGTTTCAACCCGCTTCGTATGCTGCGACACCGCGAAAATAAGCTGCAACAGCAACTGCACGTGCCGCTCCATAGACCCGCTCACATCCAGCATCACCAGCAGGCGCGGCGTCCTCGGCACACGCCTCTTGCGCGGCAGCACCATCGCATCGCCCCCGCTGCTTAGATTCAGCCGCATCGCGCCGCGCAGGTCCGGGCTGCCCTTGCGCCGATGCCGCTTGCGACGCCTGCCCGGACGAGACGCCATCGCCCGTATCAGCCGCGCAGCGATCCTCGACAGCTCCGAAAGCTCATCCATGCGCAGCACGCTCAGGTCCGGCTGTCGCGTGGCGGCGCGGCTGCTCGCCCCCGTCCGCAGCATCTGAACCAGCGTATTTTCGGAAGACGGGTCATCTTCAGGCATCATCGCCACGCTCGGCGTGCGCCGAAACTCTCTCGCTCCGCCCACGAGGTCGTCATCCGAGTCGATATGCGGGCGCAATGGCAGTTCCTCGAAGTTCCAGAAGCGCTCGAAAAGCGAATCATAGATCGGAATCTCGTCTCGCCGCGAAATCAGCAGCGCGCGCAGCGACCAGTACACCCGCCCCTTGTCCATCATGTCCACAGCATTAAGCGCCCGCATCACATCTGCCGTCTCCTGCGGACTTATCAGTAGCCCATGCGAGCGCAGCACTCTACAGAAGTGCGTCAGGTGCGCCGTAAAGTCATACGAAATGTGAGATGTGTCTTGATTCATAAGTGAGTCAATGCGTTAACAGCCAAGCCGCAGGAAGTTCCCCGCAATGTATGAATGATAAGTATGATAACACCCATCAACCCTGATGGAGCCGGACCAGGGCAGAATCAGCCCTCTCACCTTGCCCCAATAGTCGCATATCCAAAAACGAAAATAGGATATGCGAACCCGCATACCCCACGCTCAATCCAAGACTCGACACGACCTCCCGCATCCGCGTGGCAAGGCAAAGTCCGCCTGCGCGAAGAAAAGCTATCGCTCCTGCTCCTCACGGATTTCTCGTGCGCGCTCCACGTCGGCGCGTTCCATAATAATCCGCTGAAGCGTTTGCACACTGCGCCCACGCACCTTGTGCCCGTATCGCTTCTTCTTGCGCTTCTGCTCTCGCCGCTCGCCCTTCGTGTCGCTCAATTCCGACCATCCCTGTCCGAATAAGATGCCAATATCCTCGCGATTCCTCTATATTATACAAGAGGTAGTCCATGGAGACGGGAGAGAAGTTCTATGCAGTTCTCGACTCATAAGCGCCAGCCTGCTTTATGCTTTATGCTGATTCTGCTGCTGGCAGTCCTCGCCTGCGGCAGCGAGGACGCGCAGCAAGCCGCACCCTTCAGGATTGGCGTTATGGAGTCGCTGACAGGCCCCGGCGAGACCTACGGCACCATGGCAAGCCAGGTCAAGCAGATGGCAGCCGACGAGATTAACGCCGCAGGTGGCATCAACGGGCGCATGTTGGAGTTCGTAATCGAAGACTCCCAGTGCAGCGCAAACGGGGCAATCGCCGCCTACAAGAAGTTGACGGATGTGGACGGCATCAAGATAATCCTTGGAACTTCGTGCAGCGGTGCGATGCTCGGCGCCGCTCCACTGGCGGAAGCCGATGGGATAATTCTCTTCTCCGGTCTGGCAAGCAACCCGGACATCGCCCACGCCGGCGACTACATATTCCGTACCCAGATAAGCGATGTGCAGGTCGGCATCGACACCGGCAACACCCTATGGGCGGACGGCATCCGCAGGTTGGCGACCATCACCGAATCAACCGACTACGCTGAGGGCGTCAGGCGCACTTCGGTCGCGCAGTTCGAGAAGCTCGGCGGCGAACTCGTGGCAGAGGAGCGCTTCTCGTCCGATGTGACCGACTTCCGCTCGCAGCTTGAAAAGCTGGTCGTAGCAAATCCTGACACAATCCACATCGCTCCCCAATCCGAATTCGCGGCTGGCGCCATCATCAAGCAGGCTCGGGAGATTGGATACGAAGGCCCGATATACGCCGAAACCGTCTCCGTGGGAGCGACCGCACTGGAAATCGCGGGCGACGCGGCGACCGGCATGAAGGCTATCACCGCCGACCTCGACCCCGACAATGGGAAGGGACAGGAGGTCCTCGCCAACTTCAGGGAGCGCTACGGTTATATCGTGTTTCCGTGGCACATGGGCTCGGCGTACGACGATGTTTATATCACCGCCGAGTGCCTCAAGCAGACTAAAGACGATCAGGACGCCGATGGATTCCGCGACTGCCTCTACGACATTACCTGGAGCGGAGCGATAGGCGACAACTACAGCTTCGACGAAAACGGCGAGGTCGTAGGCCTCTCCCGCGTGGTCGTCGAGGTGCTTCCCACATCCGAGCGCACCGGCGACAGAATATACAAGGTTCTCGGACCCGCTCCGAAAGAGTAGAATGAAGACATTCCGACAAATCCCTTCCCCCTTGATGGGGGAAGGCTAGGATGGGGGTGAAATCTCTGTCCGCCAACCCTATCTTGTGTACACTCAGAACATCAAGCGAGGCACCATGCGAAACATACTGATAGTTGCATTCGACGGCCTGCAGCCCGCGCAAGTAACGCCCGCGCTCATGCCCAATCTCGCCGCGTTCGTCGCAGATGGCGTCGCCTTCGACAACCACCACCCCGTCTATCCATCCGTCACACGTATCAACGCCGCTACGATGGTGACCGGGCGCTATCCCGGCGCTCATGGTCTGGCCGCGAACATGCTCGTGATGCGCGACTACGACCCGTACAACGCGTTCTCCGCGCTGGAACCGACGCTTGCCGAGGTAGCCCGCAAGACTTCGGTCCTGCTGGAGCCCACGCTCGCCGATATCCTCTCGCAGCACGGTATGGAGTATGTTGCTGTGGGCAGCGGAACGAGTGGCAACTCCTATGTGCATAACCCCAACGCCGCGAAGGTCGGCGGCGCCACCATTCACCCCGAGTTCTGCCTGCCGTACCCGCTCCACGACGAAATCATTGCCAGGTTCGGCGAATGGCCCCCCGAAGGCGAGACCAACGGCGACAAGCTGGTGCGCGCGGTGGACATAGCCACCGAATATGTGCTTGCCGAGCGCAAGCCTGCTGTCGCCTTCGTCTGGTTCTCTGAGCCGGACAAGTCGCAGCACGCGCACGGTGTCGGCGCCGAAGTGAGCAATCGCGCCCTGCGTGAGGCGGACGAGCAGTTTGGCAGGTTGCTCACTTGGCTGAGTGATGCGGGGATGGACGCCGACACTGACATACTCGTAATCTCCGACCACGGCTACTCAACAATAACTGAAACCATAAACATAGAGGCGTTGGTGCAGGACGCCGGCTTCCCGCCGGGAGACCGGCCGGGCGGCGTAACGGTTGCCACCAACGGCGGCTCCGTGCTCTTCTACGCCCACGACAGCGATACGGCAACGGTGGACAGGCTTGCGTCATGGCTCATGGGTCGGCCCTGGTGCGGTGCGTTGGTCGCGTCCGATGCCGCAGGGCAGATCGAGGGCACGCTGCCCGCATCTCTGATTGGAACTGAAGGACAGCGCGCGCCCGATCTCGCAATGTCCTTCCGCTGGGACTCCCGTCCGAACGCGGCAGGCTTCGAGGGCTATGCGTTCTCCACGGGCGGAGGGCCCGAGCTTGGTCAGCACGGCTCGATGAGTCGCCACGAGATGCGGAACGCGCTTTTCGCGCGCGGAGGCAGCTTCAAGAGCGGCGTTCGCATCGAAAGTCCTACGGGGAACACCGATCTCGCGCCGACGGTGCTGCATCTGCTGGGCGTAAGTGGCGGCGAGACGATGCATGGCCGTGTCTTGCGCGAGGCGTTCGCGGGCGGCAACCCCGTCGAGTGGCAGACCGACACCCACCGCGCCGAGCGCCGCATCGGTGCCGGCACATACCGCCAGCACATCACTGTATCGCACGTGGACGACACGACCTACGTGGACGAAGGCAACGCCGAATTCGAAGCCGGTTGACCGCCTATATCCGGTGTGATTGACCGCATTCATGCCCGTTGATAAACTCAGCCTCGTCTCAGTAATCAAAATATGACGAGTGCAACCATGTCCCAAGACAACCAACCCGGTACGCTCGCACCCATTCTGGAAGTCCGCGACCTGGTCAAGGACTTTGGAGGCGTCCGCGCAGTTGACCACTGCTCTCTTGACGTCCGGCCCGGCACCATCACAGGCCTCATTGGCCCCAACGGCGCGGGCAAGACCACGCTCTTCAACCTCATCAGCGGCTTCCACAAACCCACGAGCGGCACGATTACCTTCCTCGGCCGGCGCATAGACGGCATGGAGGCGCACCAGACCTTCAGCACTGGGCTTGTTCGCACCTTCCAGATTCCCCGCGAGTTCAAGCAGATGACCGTGCTCGAAAACCTGATGCTCGTGCCTGCGAACCAGACAGGCGAGCGCGTCTGGGCTTCATGGTTCACACCCTGGCGCATCGCCCCGGAGGAACGCGAGATAGAGCGGCAGGCGCTTGAAACTCTGGAGTTCCTCAACCTGCTGCATCTGAGGGACGAGTACGCCGCCAACCTCTCCGGCGGTCAGAAGAAACTTCTTGAACTCGGCAGAACGCTCATGGCCAAACCCAAGATGATTCTGCTTGACGAGCCAAGCGCAGGCGTCAGCCCCGCTCTCACCGAACTGCTGATGGAAGACATCCGTCGCGCGCAGGAAGAGACGGGCACGACCATCCTCGTCATCGAGCACAACATGCATCTGGTTATGAGCCTCTGCAATCCCATCATAGTCATGAGCGAGGGCAGAAAGCTCGCCGAGGGCACGCCGCAAGAGGTGCAGCGCAACGACGAAGTGCTCAGCGCCTATCTCGGGTTCGCGGTCGAGAGTCGCGAATGAACATCCTCACTGTTGACAACATCGTCGCAGGCTACGGCGAGACGGAAATCCTGCACGGCGTCTCCATGCGCATCGAGCCGGGCGAGGCGGTTACCATATTCGGTCCCAATGGCTGCGGCAAGTCAACGCTCATGAAGACGATATTCGGCTTGCTCACACCCAAGCAGGGCAGCGTCATGTTCGAGGACGCCGACATCACCGGCATGCCCACCGACAGGCTCATCCACATGGGCATGTCCTACGTCCCGCAGACAGGCAACATCTTCCCGTCGCTGACCATCGAGGAAAACCTTGAGATGGGCGCGTTCGTGGACGACAGTGACGTGCGGTCACGCATATCCGAGATGTACGCGATGTTCCCCGACCTGCAGCGCGGCAGACGACAGCGCGCAGGCAGCCTCTCCGGTGGGCAGCGCCAGATGCTCGCCTTTGGGCGCGCCCTGATGCTCAGACCAAAGCTGCTGCTCCTGGACGAGCCTTCCGCGGGCCTGTCGCCCATCATGAGCCAGCTCATCTTCGACAGGCTGAGCGACATCCAGCAGACCGGTGTCGCCATTCTCATCATCGAGCACAACATACGGACCGCCTTGGCAATGTCCGACAGGGGATACGTGCTCGCCGATGGCGAGAACCAGTTGGACGGCAGCGCATCCGGCCTGCTCGACAACCCTGATATCGGACGGCTATACCTCGGCGGAGGCAGACCTGACGCGCCTGACGAATAGGACAAGGAGATAACTTGCGCTGATGTCAATGCAGACGATGGCGATTCGCGCCCGTTCGGCGGCGCACAGCGAACTCGGCTGGAGCGTTGCGATAGTCGCAGTTTGCGTAGTTCTGCTTCTGGCTGCCCCCGGCAAGGTCGTCAACGGGCTGCTGCTTGGCAGCATGATTGCGCTCGGCGCCATCGGCATCACGCTCATTTACAGCATCCTGCGCTTCGCCCACATCGCGCACGGCGACTACATGACGCTCGGCGCGTACATCACGCTCTTCCTCCTGACCGTCGTGCTGCCCGTCCTGGGCATAGACGGCGCGGGCTTCGGCCCCTTCACCTTTGGCTACCCGCTGCTGATTGCCCTGCCCATAACCGTCGTCGTCTGCTGCGCCCTCGCCGTCGCGATAGACTATTCGGTCTATGAGCGCTTGCGCGAGCGCGGCACCGGCCTCGTAACGCTCTCGATGGTGTCGCTCGGTATCGCCATCGCCGTCAGGGGCGCGATACAGATGCTCTGGGGCACCGAACCGTTGCAACTCCCGCGCGCATCGAGATCCTTCTACCACCTGGACTTCGATATTGCCCTGCCCACCGGCGGCGCGCTGCCCTTCGACATTCGCATTCCGCCCGACAACATCTTCCTCGGGTTGACCACCGTAGTGCTTGTTGGAGCGCTCTACCTGTTCCTCAACCGTACTAGAATCGGCAAGGCGATGCGTGCCACATCCGACAACATCGACCTCGCCCGTATCACTGGCATCAACACCACACGCATTATCCATTGGACTTGGGCAATTGCCGCCGCCTACGCCGCAATAGCCGGAACGCTCATCGCGGTGTCCCAGGCGCAGATGCTGCCTACCTCCGGCTGGAACACGCTCATACCGATGTTCGCGGCTGTAACGCTCGGCGGCATTGGCAAGCCTTGGGGCGCGCTCGTCGGCGGCTTGCTCGTCGGCATATCCATGGAAGCATCCACCGAGTGGGTCTCACCCGCGTACAAGCCCGCCGTCGCATTCGCCATAATGCTGATGGTGCTTCTCCTGCGACCTCGTGGCCTGTTCGGAGAAAGGGACGCCTAGATGGACTACATATACTTTATGGCAGGCTTCGGCATACTCGCGGGAATCTACGCCGTATTCACGCTCGGTCTGAATATCCACTGGGGATACACAGGCCTGTTCAACATCGGTGTGGCTGGCTTCTTCGCGCTCGGCGCATACACCTCCGCTCTTCTGACGACCGCGCCGCCATCCCCTGACCTGTTCGAGGACTTCATCTTCGGCGGCAACCTTGCGAACACCCTGAATCTGGGCATCGATCTCTGGTTCATCGTGGCGCTGGCAGGCGCGGCGGCAGTGACCGGCATAGTTGCGCTTATAGTTGGCGCGATAACGCTGCGCCTGCGCGGCGACTACCTCGCCATATCCACGCTTGGCATCGCCGAGAGCGTCCGTCTTATGTTCCTCAACGAGAAGTGGCTCGCCAACGGCTCACGCGGGCTATACAACATCCCCAAGTTCCTCGGCGATTGGGTCTCACCCGACCAGTACGACCTGCTCTACTTCATCGTCGTGATAGTCGTGCTCGCCGCGCTCTACTTCGCCGTTCAGCGCGCAATTGGCTCGCCTTGGGGTCGCGTGCTGCGTGCCATCCGCGAGGACGAAGAGGCGACCGCGGCGGCGGGCAAGAACGTCTTCCGATTCAAATTGCAGGCTTTCATTCTCGGCGCGGCGGTGATGGGCATCGGCGGCGCGCTGTTCGCTCACGGCTTCCGATACCTCGACCCCTTCACCTTCGACCCGCTCCTGGCGACCTTCATCATCTGGGTGATGCTCATGATTGGCGGGAGCGGCAACAACCTTGGCGCGATACTCGGCGCGTTCGTCGTCTGGGGCATCTGGAGCGGCACACAGTTCCTTCCGGAGAGCATCAACAACCCCAACCTGCGCTTCTTCCTGATCGGCTTCCTGCTGGTGCTCGTGATCCTCCTGCGCCCCAACGGAATCCTCGGCGAGCGCCGCCGCGTCTCACAGGGTTGACAGCCCCGTAAAAGCGCCCAATACGCACACGCCGTATTCAAAAGACGGTCATTCTACTAGAATGAGGATGGTTGACAGACCCCAATCGCCCTGAGTCCGTCGAAGGACAGTTCTGATATCGAAGTGCATATTGAAATGCATAGTAATGAATGAGTGCTGCTCAATAAGCAAAAAGGAGCGAAGGATCCAATGATCTACGACATGCGAATCTACGACCTGCAGCCCGGCTCGGTGCCGCAGTACATGAAAGCCGTCGAAGAGGTTGCCATCAAGATACGCGACGACTACGGCGTCAAGCTCGCCGGCTGGTACTACACCGACATCGGCCCCCTCAACCGCATCGTCCACATCTGGGCGTATGAAGACTACACTCACTTCGAGAAGGCGCGCGAGCAGGTGCGCTCAGACCCGCGCTGGAATAACGAATACATGCCCCGCGTCAGAGGCCTCGCGGTCAAGCAGCAAGACATGATAATGAAAGGCGCCGACTTCTTCCCCGGCCCGCAATAGGCGATCGAAACCATAGCAATCGGATAATGGCAAAATTACAGTTCCTACGCTATAGTATAAATATAGTGCTTAGGCGAATTAAAGACGGCCTGTCGGAGGCTTGAAATGGCAGCGACCAAAGTATCCCTCGTAACGACCGCGCTCCCAAGCATCTTCTACGAAGACCCGGAGCCGGTAGAGGACGGTATGCAGCAAGCCCCGGTCATCATCGAAATCGCGCACATGCTGACGGCTTACTTCAGAAGCGAACCCGAAGTGTTCGTTTCTGCCGGAGGTTTCATTTTCTATGACCCCTCCAACGGCAACCGCCGCATCGCGCCCGATTGCTACATCGCGTTCGATGTTGATGTGGAAGGCATACGGCAAAACCTGCCCAACTACTGGATATGGGAAGTCGGAAAGCCTCCAGATTTCGTGCTGGAAGTGGCGTCGCCAAGTACGGCATCAAATGACCTAGGACACAAGCGCGACTTGTACGCGCAGCTTGGGATAGCCGAATACTGGAGGCTCGACCCCACCGGCGGCGAACTATACGGTCAGCCGCTTACTGGGGAGCGTTTAGTAGATGGTGAGTACCAGCCATACGAACTGCATTCTGACGCGGACGGCACCGTCTGGGCACACAGCGAAGTTCTCGGCTTGAGATTTCACTGCGGGGTGGAATTAGCAGAAGGCTTCGACATCCGCGATACCGAGAGCGGCAGGACGATAAACCAGGCAGAAGTTGAACGCGAAGCGCGGCTAGCAGCCGAAAGTCGTGAGCAAGCATTGCTCGCCGAACTTGAGCTTCTGCGCCGACAGCAGGCGGAGCAATAAAGTTGCGCCGTCCATCGTTCGCATTTGCAGGTTGCTACGGCAAGTACTTGCGGTTCACCTTCGCCACATAGCTGAATGTCGGATTGACGAACTGTGTGCAGCGCGCCTCAAGCACCTGCCCCAGGAACAGGTACGCCTCTCCGCGCGTGAAGCCGTAGTCATGCTGTAGCCACAGAATCATCTCTGACAGAGCCATGCGAAATGCGTCCTCCGCGGGACGCGCCATCGCGGTCGTCATTATGTGCGTCTCGTTCGTGATGCGCGGCCAGGTCATCGCAGCGGGTAGGGGAGCAAGCTCACAGCGCAATCTGACCTTGCCGCCCGTCTCGATGCCTCCCGCGCCGCAAATCTCGCCGTCGCCCTGTCGCGCATGCATGTCGCCAATATGCAGCAGCGCGCCCGGCACATTCACCGGCAGCCACACCGACGCGCCCGTCGTTACTTCCTGTATGTCGAAGTTGCCACCCCATTCGCCCGCCCAGGCGTTGGTCCAGCGCGAATGTCTCGGCGCGACGCCCACAACGCCCAGCATCGGCGCAATCGGAATCTTCAGCGTATCGCTCCACAGGATGTTGCCGTCGCGTATCTGCACGACCTTGTGATGTCGTCCCACGCCGCTGTCCCCCATCCAGCCCGGCATCGCGCTCGTGCTGCCCCGGTAGTTAGTAAAGCCGAATGGCTCAGTTTCAATCTCGCCGACATGCACTATGAGTGCCATGCCCGGCTCCGCGCCGTTAATGTAGATGCAGCCGCTCGAAGGATTGCCCGCCCGCAGCACCTCACGCAGCCGCTCGCCATCCGGATGGTCGTCAATCCACGGCCCGCGGTTCATCTGCGTCACAACCTCGAACTCCTCGTCCGGATCAACCCACATCGTAGGCGCGTTATCAGGGCCCGTCTCGAAATATAGGATGTCTTTGCCGGAACGCTGCATTGCGATCACTCCTTGATGTACTAAAGTGGCTGTCTAGCTAGTCAGCCTATTGCGGAGTACTTCATGCGGATTGAGCTTGCACCGAAACCGCATCCCGCACTTTGGGCATGCGTTGACTTTCCCCCGCCGATTTCCACTCGGTGCATACTTTCGATTCTGCCGTCAGTATATCAGCAACGGCAGCGATACGAACGCGCAAAGCCAATATACAAGCCTCTGGATGACTGATTAACCGAAACACCGAAAAACTGGCCCGCAGGCTTGCCTTTTCTATACTTATTGGCTATAGTTTGCATACAATTTCGGGATAATAAAGTAAAATTCGGCTAGGTGTCCCCATTAGGGACTTGTGCAGAGTCGAAAACCTTCACAGAGGAGATAAAGCATGGCTACTGCGAACGGCTCAATAGGCGATGTAGTTCTGGATGTGAATGACCTCCGAACCTACTTCGTGACACGCTGGGGTGTGGTGAAAGCGGTGGACGGCGTGAGTTTCCAGCTGCGACGCAACGAGACGCTCGGCATCGTGGGCGAGTCCGGCTCCGGCAAGTCGGTAACCGCGCTCTCCATTATGCGACTGGTACCCTCACCTCCAGGCCACATCGTCGGCGGCACCGTGCTGCTGAACAATGAGGACATTCGCCAGGTCGATGAGAAGGAGATGGAGAAGATACGGGGCGACCGCATCGCTATGGTGCTGCAGGACCCGATGACCGCGCTCAACCCCGTGTTCGACATTGACGACCAGGTGGGCGAGGCGCTCAAGATTCACCGGAACATGAAGGGCAATGCCCTGCGCGAACAGGTCATCGACATGCTCCGCAAGGTGCGCATCCCTGCTCCTGAAGTCCGCATCCGCGACTATCCTCATCAGCTTAGCGGCGGCATGCGACAGCGCGTCGTCGGTGCTATCGGCATCTCCTGCGACCCAGAGGTCCTCATCGCGGACGAGCCTACCACTTCGCTTGACGTTACCATTCAGGCGCAGTACCTTCGCCTCCTTAAGGACCTTCAGGCAGAAACCGGCGTTGGCATTATGTTCATCACGCACGACTTCGGCATCGTCGCCAAGATGTGCGACCGCGTTGCGGTTATGTACGCGGGCCGCATCGTTGAGCACGCTGACGTGCGCACCATCTTCAACAACCCCAAGCACGAGTACACGAAGGCGCTCATCAACTCCGTGCCGAAGCTCGAAGAGAAGACCGGCAGGCTGGCTCAGATCGATGGACAGCCGCCGCTGCTCTACAACCTTCCTCCGGGCGACGCCTTCGCCGAGCGCACACCGCTCCCCACTCTTGAGAAGGACTTCGAGATTCGTCCCGAACTGGTCGAGATTGAGCCTGACCACTGGGTGCAGCTCTCTCACTCATCAGTGGCAGAGTTCGACAATTATAAGCACCTCGTTCCTTACGGCGCGGAATACTAAGCCGTGCATAACAGAATCAATGAAGAAATAAGGCATACAATACAAGGCTGGTGTTATAGATATGACGACTAACGGCACTTCTTCCAATGCGGCGACAAACCGCTACGGCGTTCCGTCTGCTCCCGGTGTGGTCAGCAGCTCCGACGCCATCATATCCGTGCGTCACCTTCGCAAATGGTTCCCCGTCGGCAACTCGTTCTTCAGCCGCAACAAGAGCATCCTGAAGGCAGTGGACGATGTCAGCTTCGACATCGAGCGCGGCAAGACTATGGGCCTCGTGGGTGAGTCCGGCTGTGGCAAAACCACTACGCTGAAGGTCATGCTCGGTCTCGAAGAGCCTACCGAAGGCCAAATATTCTTCGAAGGCGAGGATGTGGCGACTCTCAGCCGCGCGGGCAGGAGCGAACTTCGCAGCTCAATGCAGGCGGTGTTCCAGGACCCCTGGGCTTCCCTCAACCCTCGTATGCGCGTCGGCAGCATTATCGGCGAGCCGCTCGAAGTCAACACCACGATGACTAAAGGGCAGATTTCCACTCGCGTTCAGGAACTGCTGCAAGAGGTAGGACTGCCGGCATATCAGGCGTCGCTCTTCCCTCACGAGTTCAGCGGCGGGCAGCGCCAGAGGATTGGTGTTGCGCGCGCACTTTCGCTGAACCCAAAGGTCATCGCTCTCGACGAGCCGGTGTCCGCGCTTGACGTGTCCATCCGCGCTCAGATAATGAACCTCCTCGTTGACCTCCAGAACGAGTACGGCCTCGCGTACGTCATGGTCGCGCACAACCTCGCTACCGTGCGCTACATGTGCGACCGCATGGCAGTTATGTATCTCGGCGTCATGCAGGAAATGGGTGACACGGAGAGCATCTTCAACAACCCCGTCCACCTGTACACCAACGCGCTCCTCTCAGCAGCGCTCCCGTCGCACCCGGATATCCAGCGCGAAGAGATTGTCCTGCCCGGTGAGGTCGTATCCCCGGTTGACCCGCCGGAAGGCGATGTCTTCATGACACGCACGCCCCTTGAGGTGGACCCCAACCACGAATATGCCAAGACGCGCCCGCCTCTCATAGAGGTAGAGCCTGACCACTGGGTAACCATCACCCCATGGAGCACCATCGGCAACGCCGCCGAGCAGGGCGTTGACCTCACAACTCTGTTGGAATAACGGCAAGAAAGGGCAAATAAACGCAAAGAAGAGGGGGGCAGGTCATTGACCGCCCCCCTTTCTGCTTATTTTAGTCTGTCCTTCCTATACGGCTCGGCTTAGTTCACCGTGAATGTCCCGACCTTCACTCCGTCGCAGAGAATGTCGAACGCCCCTGCGCCCGCAGCGCTGAAGTCGTAGCTTTTGCGCCCGCCCGACTCAATCTCGATGTTCACATCGGTGACTCCCAGTCCGAACGCGCCGCCGGAGCTGGCTATCGTAAGCCCGTCAACTTGGTAGGTCGCCAGCTCGCGCTCGCCCTCCAGCGTCGTGGAGCCGGTCGCGGTCGTCTTAAGTTCCAGATCCGATTGCAGCTGTACGGCGAGACGAACGCGCTGACCGTCCGCGATCGTAATATCGGCGGGGTCCACGGTGCAGCCGCCGTCGGTCTTTTCAACATCCACACGGAACTGCTCGAACGCCGTAACTGGAGAGCGGTGAAATTCGCCGGTCCTATCGTCGTCTCTACGGGCCGGAGTGCGATCCCCGGACTCCACGCCGCATGCGAGCAGGAGCATGCTTATCAATCCGAGCAACAAGGCTACATACAGCAGCGGGGCCCGCCGCGTGATATTCCGGACACCTGTCTTCTTCGGCACCCTTTTCAGCATATATCTCTTCACCCCTTCCGAGAGTGTCAATCTTTCGCATTGTATTGGTTAGCTAGGCAGTGCAATGCCTGTGAGTGAATTTCGAAGGCCTATGCGTCAAGGCATCTATACGTTCATAAATTATAATGGCGCTCCGCTTAAGGTCAAGCCCGAACGGAGCGCCACACATATTCTTTTCTTAGACCGATACTGTCCCCAGACCTGGCTTGGTCTCAAAGGCTAAAGCTGCCGCAGCCTCGGATCGAAGCGGTCACGCATCCAGTCCCCAAGGAAGTTCAACGACATCACCACCAAGAATATAGCCACTCCTGGGAAGAACGAAATCCACCACGCATATTGCACAAAGGGGCGACCGTCATTCACCATAGCGCCCCAGGCAGGTGTGGGCGGCGGAATGCCGGCGCCGAGGAAGCTCAGAATCGCTTCGGTAAGAATGAGCTGGCCGACACGCAAGGTTGCGATGACGATGACGGTGTTGACGACGCCGGGCAGCAAGTGCCAGACCATTATGCGGAACGTGGACGCGCCCGCGACCTGCGCGAGGCTCACATAGTCGCGCGTCTTGAGCGAAAGCACCTCGCCGCGCACATTACGCACGAACGGCGTCCACGACAGCAACGCCAGCAATCCAATCAGAATGATGAATGTCTGCCCGATCGCTATCACAATCACGATGGCGACCAGAATGAACGGCATGCCGAGCCAGATGTCGGTAATACGCATTATGACTTCGTCCAGCCAGCCACCGAACCAGCCAGCCACAAGCCCCATCGATACTCCGATGAGCAGGCCGCTGGACAGCGCGATGGCTACGACCACGAGCGACACCCGCGCGCCATGCACAAGACGGCTGAACAGGTCACGCCCAATGTTATCGCCGCCCAGGATGTAGTCGGACTGCGGTACGCGCACCTTCGCGCGGAGGTTAACCTGTTCGAAGAAGGCAGCTCGAATAGCAGCCTCGTTCTTCAAATCCTCTTCCGGTATGACTACGCCGAAGCGCGCCGCCGCATCGGAGACATTGGCGTAAACCGGCCTGGGTATGGCGGCGTCCTGCACCTTCACTTCGAGGTTTGCCTGTCCCTTGAACGCGCTTGCAACTACTGTGCCGCCGTATAGCGGGTCAGCGAGTTGCTCAAGCGCAATTTCGACGCCATACTCATCCGCGGCGTCGATTATGTTGAGACCGACGGGCGTCCAGGGCTCGTCCGGGCCACCTGCTATGTCGCGAACCTCGATAATCGTCGCCACTTCCATCACGACCGCGCGCACACCGGCTTGCTGGTTGAACGCCGAGCGCACCTTGGACTTATCGCCTACTTCCTCGTCCGGAATAGTAACATTGTACTGCGCGGCTGCTGAGGCTATGCTCTGCACTCCAGTTACACCGTCAATAGCTACGACAATAGGCAAATCTTGCACCGATACAAGCTGAGCATCGTACCAGATAGGCGCGAGAGTGGTGTTGTCCGGGATTGACCTGATTGGGTCGTTCGGACCGATGAAATTAGCGAATGCCGCCGTGATGAGGAGCAGCGCAAGCACTACGATCGACACCAACGGCCATCGCTTGATGGAGTTCCAAAAGCCCTTTATCCCGGAAGTTGACTCTACCAGACCTTCATTCAGGTTGGTTAACAGTTCTGCTTGAGCCATTGCAAATCACCTTTACGAGTAGCGTATGCGCGGGTCTATCAGCGCGTACAACATGTCAGTCAGGAAGTTCATCACCACATAGAAGGTCGTGAACACCATCACCACGGCAACCATTACCGGGAAGTCATTGTCCTGAATGGACCCGAAAGCCAGTCTGCCAAGCCCATTGATGGCGAATATCGATTCCGTCACCACCGCGCCTGTGATGAAGCCGGTCAGCAACAGCGCCGAGAATGTCAGCGGCGCGATAAGCGCATTCCTGAACCCATGCTTCCAAATCACGGTGTTGGTCGATACGCCCTTGGCGCGCGCCAGCTTGATGAACTCAGAGTCGAGAATCTCAAGCATCGCGGAGCGCACTAGCCGTAGATAGCTTGCCGCCGCTATCCAGCCCAGCGTTATCGTGGGCAGGACGTAATATTTCCAAGGGAATATACCTTCGCCCAACGTGCCCGTAGGCAGCCATCTGAGGCGCACTGAGAACAGCAGAATGAGCATGATCGCCACCCAGAAAACGGGCAGCGCCTGCCCGAAGAGCGCAAAGCCGCGCCCTAGCAGGTCAACGAAACTCCCGCGCTTCACAGCCGAAAGCACACCTAACGGCACGCCGATTATAGTGGCGAACAGGTAAGATGCCAGCGCCAGCTTCAAAGTTACCGGGAGACTGAGCTTAACCTTGTCGAAGACGCTCTTCCTGTCGATGAGGCTGTCCTGCCAGTCGCCCTTCACAATGTTGCCCAGCCAGACCGCGTACTGCCAGACAATCGGCTTATCAAGCCCTAGTTCCACCCCGAGCGCGTCCCAGCGCTCTTGCGTAATGCCGTAGCCCCCCTCCTGCGCGTACAGGTAGCGCGGGTCGCCAGCAGCCCGGGACAAGCTGAATGTCAAAAGCGTCGCCCCCACAAGGGCAAGCGCGCCGAAGCCGATGCGTCTGATAAGGAAGTTTACCATTTATTCACGCTTCTCCCGGTATTGTTGACTGCTCATCATATGCGCATCAAGGAGGGCAGGAGGCGACTTGCGAGTGACGGATGAGCCGCATTAGCGCGGTTCATTTCACTGTGAATATACTAACTAAAGTCGCTTATGTCCAGCGCAGGCGCCCCCGTCTTGGCGAAGGACGCCTGCGTAATTTCTAACTCAATATCAGCGTCTGCTTCCAGACTTACTGAGCCACTTTGATGGTGCGAACATTGTTGATGCCCGCTAGATTACCATTAGCCATAGGCCTCTGGTCCCAGACGGTAATCTGGTCAACATTATAGGCTGGCCAGATTGGGAACTCGAAGACGCCCACGCACATCGCCCATTCGCGGTTGCTGGTATAGAAAGCCGTGGCAAGCTCTTCGCGCTTCGCCTTGTCAGGCTCACCGGCCATCTGCAGGTAAGATTCAGCAGCCCAGGGGACTTCCATTGCTACGCCGTAACCGCCAGCGCTGATGGAGCTCATGACGAAGCCATGCGCCCAGTCAAACGGGAAGTTGGAGTGGTTCTCGTCGCCGCAGCCCGTGAACGGAGTCTTGTTCGTGCGGGCAACGAGGCCCGGGCGGAAAGTGCCGTACTCGGTCTTGATCAGGTTGACCTTGACGTCGAGGCTCTGCTGCCAGCCAGCGCCGACTGCCTCACCGACATGCGCGTTAAGCTCGCCCGTGCCGATCCACATATCCATCTCGAATCCGTCAGGATGTCCCGCTTCGGCTAGAAGACTCTTGGCCTGGTCGTAGTCGGTGCCCCAACTCCAGTCCTCATCATAGCTTGGGTTGTTGATGGAGAGATAAGGCTGGTGGTTGACCACACCCAGACCGGAGATGATGTTCTCTACCAGGTCGTCGCGCTCGATGCCCCATGCCAGCGCGTTGCGCACCAGCTTCGAGGACTGCATTGAAGGGGTGTTCTCGTCATAAGCGCCACTCTCGAACGGGTTGCCGATGTACGGGTAGCCGTCGGTCTCGCGGTCGCGTTCGAGCTTCTCACCCGTCAGCGCGCCGAACTCTTCCCAGTAGTTGCCTGATGCCAAGGAGATGTTAAACATCGCGTTGTGCGCGCCGCCGCGCTGTGCGTCGAAGCGGGATTCCGCGAGTAGATTCGGAAGCGCCGCCAGTTCAACCTGCGCTATCTGCGCCTCGCCAGCCTGCAATGCGGCTACGCGGGACTCACCGGCAGGAATGTCGCGCCATTCAAGCTCCTGCACGAAGGGGCCTATGTTGCCCTCGCCACGCGCGTAGTAGTCGGGGAACGCCGTCATCTTGATGTGCTTCTGCAGCACCCAGCCCTCGGTGTCATGCGGTTTGTTCACTTGAAACGCGCCCACGCCAATGTATGTCCTCTGCATGCCCTCAACGCCCAAGTCGTCGAAGACTGCCTTACTGACGATTCCCGCCGTCTGCCAGAAGCGGCTGAAGCGGTGAAGGACGCCGCGGCTGTCGTAGTTACGGTAGTTGAGACGCACGGTGTAGGGGTCGATAGCCTCCATGTTGGCAATCAGCGGAGCGAAGTCACCCGCCTGCCCGTGCACGCTCTCAGGGTTGGTAACCGAGTTCGCGTCGTTATAAGAGAACGCCACGTCCTCGGCAGTCATTTCTCCGTAGCCGTCATGGAACTGCACACCCTCGCGTAGGGTGAAGTCGCCATACTCCAGCGACGGGTCTAGCGTGAACTCCGTGGCAAGCATCGGCTCGGTTGTAGCTGAGCCTGTTGCGTCCAACGCGGAGTTGAACAGCGTCTCAGTGATGCCCGCCATGTAGATGATCTCCGCGCAGCCGCCCGCGCTTGCGGAACAGAAGCGAGGAAGGCCATTCGGCGCACCGATGCGCGTTACTGCAATGAGCAGCTTGCCCGTCGGCATGTCTTCCATCATCGTGCCGCCGCTTGGTGCCGGGGCTGCCGGTGCCGCTGCCGGTGCCGCTACCGGTGCCGTCGTCGCCTGTGCCGCCGGTGCCGCCGGAGCTGCCGCTGCCGCTACCGGCGCTTGTGGTGCTGCCGGCGCCTGCGGAGCCGCCGGAGCCGCCGGAGCTGGCGCCTGCTCAGCGCCGCCACATGCCACCGCGCCTATCAGCGCTGCCGCTGCTACCGCCCCGAAAAGGAGCTTCTTTCCTAACCATTTAGCCTTCATATGTGTCCCCTCCTAATCTGTTTTCCAATCTTTTCCAAAGAAACCCGAACTCACAACTTTAGCAATGAGTTGCAGGATATTTATCATACATCAAGAGCGCAAGTCAAGGCTTGAAGCTCAAAAATAGTCAATTCCAAGCCAGAATTAACCTTGAGAAGTGCAATGACGAAAGCTGATTTGCCGGAATTCACGCAGTCGTCGTGAATAGTAGCAACCGCTCGCGGATGTCGGCACTCCATGCCGCGACATGATAAAATCCCACCACACCCGCCAATAAGGGCGGAACACGCACTACCCATACAGGCAAGCAGGAGGAATCAGATGGCAGACTTTGAAGGCATTTTGCCCGCAATCATCACACCTATGGGCGAAGACGGCAGGCTGAACGAAGCCGCATTCCGCGAGGTCATGGAGTACAACATACAGGCTGGAGTGACCGGATTCTGGATCGCGGGCGGCACCGGCGAAAGCGTGCTTCTCGATGACGAAGAGAACATGCGCATATCAGAAATCGCCGCCGACCAGAATCGCGGGCGCGTCAACAACATCATGCATGTGGGCGCGGCAACCACCGAGCGCGCCGCCAAGCTCGCTGAGCATGCCGCCAAGATGGGCAACGAAGCCATCTGCTGCGTCCCGCCATTCTTCTACCGCCAGAGCGACGACGCCATAGTCGAGCATTACAGGATTGTAGGCGAAGCGGCGGACATCCCGCTCTTCGTGTACAACCTGCCCCAGTCCACCGGCGTCGAAGTCACGCCCGAGCTGATGCAGAAAATCCAGGATCGCGTGCCCCAACTCAAGGGCTTGAAGCACTCCGCCGTCACATTCGCCAACGTGCGCGCATTCGATAAGATGGGACTCGACTGCCTCATCGGCAACAGCATGCTGATGCTCCCCGCGCTCACCATAGGAGCGACAGGCTGCGTGGACGGCCCCCCGAACTACGCTCCCGAACTTTGGGTGGAGATCTGGAACGCATATCAGGACGGCGACTGGGAGCGCGCGGAAGCGGCTCAGGACCGCGCAAGCGACGCGACTCTGCTGGCGCGTGAGCACGGTCTGCACCCGACCGCCAAGTTCATCCTTAGCGAGCGGCTCGGCATCGACTGCGGCGCTCCTCGCCCGCCGGGACAGCCCCTCAACGCGGCGCAGCAGGCGGACGTTCTGGCTCGCATGTCACAGATTGGCATCGGCAAGGTAGCAGTACCGCAGGGCGACGACTAGACGCCACACTGCTGCTGGTCTCCCTCTGCCAGTCCCCTCGCTTCCAGTCGACGAATTGGCTTGGATCTGACAGATACCGACAAGTTAGGGGCGGGCGTAATGCCTGCCCCTACATATATATAGATACATGAAAGACAATTCTTGAAAAACCCGTCTGTTTCACCCACCTGTTCCTAGCGCATCATCTATAATCAAAAGTACAAACTGCGGCTTTATCCCGCCATTTCGGAGGTTCAGGTGGAAAAGATCTTTGCTATGTTACTAAGAGGCGGCCTGTCCTTCATTCTGGGACTTGGATTCGGACTGGTCAGCGTCGTGCTCTTTTCCTCGGTAATCCCGCCCAATTGGGGCGAGCGATTGATTATCACAGCGTTATTTGTCGGAATCTGCACGGGCATCGCAGTCTTCTTCTCATGGTTCAAGCCTGAAGCTTCGCGCAATGTCATCATAACTGGCTTTGTCCTGGCATTCGCCATCGCGATCCTCGGCTCATTCGCGGGCTACCTCTACGCCGGTATCTTCGAGATTGAAGTGCGCAACGAAATGCTCATTGCCCGAGGCTCCGCGAAATCACCCGCGATATGGTCATTTGCGGTAGGCTGCTCCACGCTCCTCGCCACCGTGTTCAGCGGCGGATACTACGCCTTCAGGCTCTTCCGCTACCACGAAGTCTAATCGAGAAACCAGTGCAATCAAGGAGAATGAATTCCAGATGAGCAACAACGCGCACGAAGGCGTCAACACGCTGACATTCGACCTCTTCGGCACCGTCCTTGACCTCGCGGGCAGCCTCATGCCGCACATAGACGACTTTCTTGCGACGCGCGACTCACCGCTGGACGACGCGGGCTTCTGGGCGCAGTGGCGACTGCGTCAGCGCGTTGAGCAGTATCAGGACACCATCATGATGCTCGGACACAGCGGCTACCTCACCGTCTGCAAGTACGCCTTCATGTACACGCTGCGCTCCAACAACATCCCCTTCACCCGCGAGGAAGCCGACGAATTCATGCAGGTCTGGCAGCAGCTCAAGCCCTTCGACGACGCCGTAAAGGGTTTGCATCGCCTTAAGGAACGATACAAGCTAGTTGGCCTCTCCAACGGCGAGCCATGGTATCTCGACCATCTCGTGAAGAACCGAATCAAGTTCGACTTCGACGCGGTCATCTCAGTAGAGGCGGCGGGCGCATTCAAGCCACACCCCGGCGTATATCGCAAGGCGGCGCAGATACTCGATGTCGAGGCGCGCGAACTGATGATGGTCGCCTCGCACTCCTTCGACATCATGGGCGCGCGTGCCTGCGGTTACCGCGCCGCCTACGTCAACCGCTACGGCTTGCCCATGGAAGAATCTCCCTACCAGCCCGACATCGTGACCGTTGACTTCCAGCAGCTCGCCGACTACCTCATAGACGGCATCGCCCCCACGCTGCCCGACACGCTGCCGTACAGGGAGGAGTAAGCCATGACGACACTAGGCACCGATGCAATTGTAATCGGCGGCGGCGTTATAGGCTGCTCCATCGGCTATCACCTCGCCAAGGCAGGCGTCAAAACCACGATAATTGAACGCGGTGAGATTGGCATGGCCGCGTCCAACGCCGCGTCCGGCATCCTATCGTCAATGTTCGGCAATCCTACGGATCCTTACACACGCCTTGTGAATACCAGCTTGGAAATGTTCCACGACCTTGCGCCGGAATTGGCTGAAGCCTCCGGCGTGGATATCGAACTCGTCCAGTGCGGCGAGCTTCAACTAGCCCTCAGCGAGGACGAAGCTCAGATGCTGCACGCGGCCACAGTCGAAGGCGAATGGCGCAGCTCCGAGGCACAATGGCTGGATGCACGGGCAGTGCGCGATATGGAGCCCGAACTCAGCGACGGCATAGCGGGCGGGATATTCATGCCCGAGGTCTGCCGCGTCAACAACCAGCGCCTCAGTGCAGCATACGCGCGCTCAGCCGAGCGGCTCGGAGCGACCGTCCGCGAGCACGCCGATGTCATCGGCATGGTGCGCAGCGGACTCCGTATCAGTGGCGTCCGCCTGCACAACGAAGAACTCCAGGCAGACCATGTGATAATCGCCGCAGGTCCCTGGACTAGCATCATCGCCGAGACCCTCGGCAGTCATGTGCCTACTCGTCCTGTTCGTGGCGTCAATTTGAACCTGCAGCCCGCCGGTCGCAGCATCAAGACCGTCATTCACGGCGGCTGGGGTTTGCTCGTCCCTCGCAACGACGGCTCAGTCATTGCCGGCGCAACCGTCGAGGAAGCCGACTACGATGACCGTGTAACCGCCGGCGCAGTGCAGGACATCATGAACATGTCCGAACTGCTAGTCCCTTCCCTCCGAGACGCCCGCCTCAACTGGGCGGTCGCAGGCTTGCGCCCCGGCTCACCCGACGACGCCCCAATGCTAGGCTCTGTTCCCGGCTGGCAGGGCTTGCACGTCGCCACCGGACACTACCGCAGCGGAATACTCCTCAGCGCCATCACAGGCAAACTCATGGCAGACCACATCACCGACAAGAAACCTGCCCTGATCGAGCACTTCAGCCCAAGACGGTTCAGAGGAGCGTAGTATAATCGCGAACAACGGTGAAGACCAACCGAGCGACGAACAGCCTTACAAAGAGCAGGATGTCCGAATATCCATCCTGACAGTCGCCAAGACTTGGTGGCACTGGTGCGTAGCTCTTATATTTGCTCTTACGATTGGCTGGACGGCGCTGGTAGCAAGGAGCGAGATTACAAGCGGATTGCATGAAAGTGCAGTCGATACGATAATCGCCATTATCCGCACTAGCGCATCCGCCGAATCACTGATTATCATGTACTCGCTTATGATAGTGACTGTATTAGACGCAGGGGGAGGCTTTATCATGGTTACCAAGAGGTATCTGGAAGAAAAGTGGCTCAAGCCACAACGGGAACGACTCCGTCGAGAGGGGCTTGAAGAAGGACGCCAAAAGGGACGTCAAGAAGGGCGCCAAGAAGGACGCAAGCAAGAGCGCCAAGCCTGGATTGACTGGAACAGCAGACGCCAGGAAGCCGAAGCACAAGGGCGCCCCTTCAATGAGCCGCCACCAAGTTCCTAACACTGAAGCAGGAAGAGAGTAACACCATGTCCATCAAGATAGGCGTAGGATTCGGCGGATGGCCCTTTCCGAGCGACGACCCCGAACACCTCTGGAAATACGTGAACACCTGCGAGGAGCTGGACCTCGACTCCATCTGGATGAGCGACCGCATCGTCTCACCCCTTATGAACATGGAGCCGGTTGTTGCCCTCTCCTTCGCAGCGGCGCGCACCAAGAACCTCAAGTTCGGCACAAGCGTGCTCGCGCTCCCGCTCCGCAACCCCACCATCCTCGCGAAGGAACTCGCCACTCTCGACTTCCTATCGGGCGGACGCAGCCTGCCAGCCGTTGGGCTTGGTACTGAGGACGCCAACGAGTACGAGGCTTGCGGCACCACTCGCCGCCGCCGCGTCAGCCGCACCGAAGAAGCAATCGAGGTGATGCGCCTGCTCTGGCGGGAGGACAACGTCACCTTCCACGGACAGCACTTCACCCTCAACAATGTTACAGTGCGGCCCAAGCCCGTCTTCCCGCCCAACGGCATGCCGCCGATCTGGATTGGCGGACGCAGCGAACCCGCGCTCAGGCGCACCGCCCGCCTCGGCGACGGCTGGCTCGTCTCGCAGGCAACGCCCGAGGAAGTCAAGGACGGCGTGGACAAGATCTCCACCTGGGCGGTCGAATACGGCAATGACATCGAAGAGGACCACTACGGCGTCCTCACCAGCTTCTTCATTGACGACAACGCTGATGAAGCCGAACGCATCGCCACTCCCTATATGCTTCGCCGCCGCGAGGACAAACATTGGCGCGAGTTCTCCTCCTTCGGCAAGCCCGAAGTCATCCGCGAACTCATTGACGAGTACATCGAAGCAGGTGCTGAAAAATTCGTCATGCGCCCCGCTTGCCCTCCTGAGATGATGCAGGAGCAACTGGAAATACTCGGACGCGAGATTGTCCCCCACTACCACACCGCAATCACGGACGGAGAGGTTAAGGTCTATGCCTGATTACACCACCAGAGTCGGCAATGTGGAGATAGTCGCCCTTTCCGACGGCAGCATTCGCTTCGCGCCCTCCGACTTCTTCCCGACAATTCCAGAAGAAGCCTGGGCGCCATATAGCGACGACCTCACGCCCGAAGGCGACATGATAATGAACCTCGGTAGCTTCCTGTTGCGCTCCGAAGGCAAGACGCTGCTCATAGACACCGGCTTAGGCATCGACACCGGCCACCTGGACACACTGGACATGGGCTTGCTGCTCACCGACATGCAGGCTAAGGGCATCAGCCGGGACGAAGTGGACGTCGTTGGCATAACCCACCTGCACATCGACCATGTCGGTTGGAACTTCCTGTACGACGAGGACGGCACAGACACGCAGGAGGAAGGCTCAGCTCTGGCAAGCGAGGTCGAGCGCAGCGGGGAGCCGCGTCCCACGTTCGCCAACGCCCGTTACTGGGTGAGCAACGCCGACTGGCGTGTTTTCACTCGCGGCGCGCTCCGCAAGCGTCCGTACATCCCCGCGCAGGTGCTGCCCCTGGAGGAACAAGGCATCCTTGAACTGTTCGAGGGCGAGCAGGCGATCACAAGCGAGATTACAACGCTGCCCACCCCCGGCCACACGCCCGGACACACCAGTTTCCTCATATCATCGCAAGGCGAGCACGCAATCATCACCGGCGACGCCATTCACGCCCGCGCCCAGGCGCAGGAAACGCACTGGAGCCCGCGCGCAGACTCCAAGCCCGATGTCTCCTCCGAATCGCGCCACAACCTGCTCGATCGCATCGAGCGTGACAAAGCCATGCTGATCTCCGGACACTTCCCGGCACCCGGCTACGGCACGCTCGTCCGCGTAGAAGGCCGCCGTTACTGGCAGGCGTCGTAGCGCATCGGAACGGCAGAAGTTTCTGTATTTGAGTGACTAAGAAGCGGACGGAGACAGTGGTAATGATTCCAGGCATAAGCGGGCCGGGGCGCGTGGGTTCGGGGGTGTTTTTCGGTGGCCTGATAATTGCGCTCGGCGTCCTCTTTCTGGTGAACAGCCTTGGTCTGGTGGACCTCGGCGAAAACATACGCCAATGGTGGCCGTTGCTCCTCATTGCAATCGGTGCATGGATGCTGATTGCCAGCCGCTTCCGTAAGGTCGTCGCTCCCATCATCTTGATTGGCATAGGTGCATTCATCCTTATTGGCAAACTGGGCTTTTCAATCGACCTCTTCCAATACTGGCCCGTCATTCTCATAGTCGTCGGCGTAATCGTTCTCAGCCGCGCCATTCGCTCGCCACGCTGAAGCCCTTTTCTGTAAGCCGTACCCATTGCTCACAGGTCGGCGTCGCAAACCGATAGGAGAACCCAATGACCGCAAGAAACAGCGCCAGACGCTCAGGACTCGGAGGCAGAGTCTTTTTCGGCGTTTTGGTCATTGCCGTTGGCGTCCTCTTCCTGGTGGACAAGGCCGGTATCGCCGACTTGGACGGCCTCCTCGATTGGTGGCCCTCGCTGATCATTCTATACGGCGCTTGGCGTCTCATCGCGAACAGGTTCCGCAGCCTCTTTTGGCCGCTGCTGCTGATATTCGGCGGCGTCGTACTCCAACTTCGGCAGCTAGACACCACCGATGTGTTCAGCACTATTTGGCCTGCCATGCTCATCGCCCTTGGCGTCGCCATTGTTATCGGCGGCATGCGAAGTCGGAACCGAAGACAGCGTGGTGGTTCCACCTCCCACAGCGCCTCGACGATAATTGACCTAGATCTAGGCGCTCCTGCGGACGCAGATGACGGCACGCTGCACGCAGTAGCCGGTTCTCAGGATAGAATAGTCTCCGGCGACTTTTACGACGGCAGCATAAATGTCGTCATGGGCAATGGCACCCTCGATATGCGCGACGCCACAATTGTGGACAAGCCCGCAACGCTCGAAGTTTCGGTCGTGATGGGCGAAGTGAAAGTCCGTGTGCCCACTGAGTGGAATGTGCGCATCGTCAACTCATCGCAAATGGGCGATACGAAAGACACGCGCTGCAGCCAAAACAACAGCGACGATCCCGACCTCATTATCAGAGGCAGCGTAACTATGGGCAGCCTCCATATCACAGACTGAACTGACATTACAAACACTTATCGGAGCATCACATGTACCCAATCGACCTTTCGGACAAGTACGGCATCGTCTTCGGCATCGCCAACCACCGCAGCATCGCCTGGGCGATAGCGCAAATTCTCCATGACGCAGGCGCAAATCTAGCCATCGCCTATCAGAACGAGCGCGTCAAAAACGGCGTCGCCCGGCTGGTGGAAGACTGGGAAGGCGACACCCCGCTAATCGAGTGCGATGTCAGCGATGATGCCAATGTGGAGGCAGCGTTCGACACCGTAGGCGACAGGTTCGGCTCGCTCGACATCGCAGTGCACAGCATCGCCTACGCTGATAGAAACGACCTCGGCGGCCCCTTTGTGGACACGGGAAGGGAAGGCTTCCGCCTCGCACTAGACATCAGCGCATACTCCCTCTTGCCTATAGCGCGCTACGGCTCCGCGCTCATGCAGCAGAACGGCGGTAGCATCATCACCCTAACCTTCCAGGCAGCAAACCGCGTATTCCCCGGATACAACGTAATGGGCACAGCGAAAGCCGCGCTCGAAAACGAAGTCAGGCAACTCGCCTCCGATCTCGGTCAGCAAAACATCCGCGTCAACGCCATATCCGCCGGCCCCCTCGACACCCTCTCATCCCGCGTCATCAGCCACTACCGCGACATGAAGCGCATCCACGCCGAGCGCTCCCCAATGCGCCGCAACATCACCACCGACGAAGTCGCCAAGGCGGCGCTATTCCTGTGCAGTGACCTCTCCGGCGGCATCACCGGCGAAATCCTCCACGTGGACACCGGCTACAATATCATGGGAATATAAGCCTTTGCACACTTGCGATCAATGACATTCAGATATAACAAATCACCAAGGATCTATACATGAACTGGGCAGAAACCATCGTACAAACGCTCAAGGACAGCGAGATCTCCCTCATCGCCTTTGTACCCGACATCAGCATCCATCAGGTGACTAAGCTCCTCGAAGAGGACGACTACTTCCACGTAGTCGCAGCCACGCGCGAAGAGGAAGCCATCGGCATCGCATCCGGCGCTTACGCCACCGGGCGCAGGGCCGCAGTCTTCATGCAGTCCAGCGGCTTCGGCAACTGCATCAACGCCATCGCCTCGCTCTGCATTCCCTATCGCATACCACTGCCCATGTTCATCAACCTGCGTGGCGAAGTTGACGAATTCAACCTGGCGCAGGTCGTCATGGGACGCACCACGCGCCCCATCCTCGACGTGCTCGGCATCACCCACCATACCTATGAAAGCGAAGACAGGCTGTATCGCCGCATCAGTGGCGCGCTCACACTCTGCTACGCCTCGCGGCAACCACTCGCAATGTGCATGAACCCCCTCCTGCACGGAGGCAAACTCGCATAGCCGCCGAAAATGGACGGCTTGTACATCCTCTTCCATAAGTAGGGGGCAGTAACTCGAAACACTCCGAGTTACGGGAATAACGGAACACACGGAGGACAAAAAAATTGCACAGACTTTCCGCCACCAGGATGCTGCTCCAGGACGCAGGAGACACGCCCATCGTCTCCAACCTCGGCCCGACCTCCGATGAGCTCTGGCACATCGCGCCCGAACGCGACCGCAACTTCTACGGCTACGGCTCGATGGGCCTCTGCTCCTCCATTGCGCTCGGCATGGCCCTCTCCACCGATGAGAAAGTAATCTCACTCGACGGCGACGGCAGCCTGCTCATGAACATGGGCACACTCGCCACCATCGGCAGGGAGCAGCCACGCAACCTCATCGTCATCGTCTGGGACAACGAGATGTGGGGGCAGACTGGCGCCCAACCCACGCACACCGCCTTCGGCACCGACCTCGAACAGGTCGGGCGCAGCTGCAACATTCCCAGGACCGCAACCGTAGATGACGAAGAAGCCCTTGCCACCGTCTTCCGGCATGCAATGAACGAAGACGGCCCCTGGCTCATCATCGCCAAGATAGAAGAGGAAGGCTACCTGCCCACCGCTCCCGTCGAGCCGGAGATGACCCTCTACAAATTCCGCAAGACCTTCGAGTAGCCGCCCCCAACACGGTGTCGCTCATGCCCGAATCCATATACATCGAAGTAGATGACAACGCCAACTGCGAGTACATGCCGCTGATGCTCTACGAAGCGCACGCCGACGCAGTGCCAGTATCGCAGATCGTAATCGACGAACCCGGCAGACCGCCCGGCATATATCAGGTAACGGGGTGGAGCAGCGAAGGCGACGGCGCGCCATGTCCCGCCATGTACGCCCCCGTCTCTGACTCCGGGCAGGCTGTCGTGCATCTTGTCTTTGGCGGCGACTGGGGCATCCGCATGAAACCCGCCGAATCCAGCGCAGACTGGAGCCTCGATGCCCCCGACCAGTTCGGCGAACCCTACGTCATGCTAATGGACGAAAGCGCAATCGTCCTCGAGGGTATATCCTAACAATATAGCGGTGGGTGATTGGAAGAATGAACCCTTCCCTTACCTGCTAGGTCTGTAATTTCCCAATGCTGCGATTTGGACGGAACCTAGCCAAGTCATGGGAACTCTGCAAGTTCACCCAGAAACCGGGCGTAGTCCCAAAAGTCTCGCTGAGCAGCCACGCGGTCTGAGCAGCCACTCCGCGTTTGCCGCGCACAATCTCATTTACCCTCTGAACCGATACGCCCATATGCTCCGCAAGACGCTTCTGGGTTATACCCAGGGGCTTGAGGAACTCTTCAAGCAGCACCTCACCGGGGTGCGTGGGAATGCGATTTTCTGGGATCATCACTACACCTCGATGCTCTCGGCACAGGCACAAGTCGGCGGAACAAAAGAATGGCCTCAGAGAACATCCTAGCAGATAGTATCCTGCTCATCCCGTCCATCGATGTCAGCTCCGCGCTCCCTCACCCACCGCCGCAGGCTGCGCAGCCTCAGCCTCCGAATCCGAAGTCATCCTCCCGCGCAGCGACGGCATCAGCAAGCCAACCAGTCCCACCGCTATAAACCCCAGCACCGCGTTGATAGTCATCGCCACCGGCGCGCCTCTGGCGTCCGCCGTCCAGCCGAGCATCAGCCCGCCGATAGGCCCCGCGCCTATGGAAAGCGTGAGTATGCCCAGGCACCTGCCGCGCATGTCGTCGCGCGCCATCAGCAAGATTATAGTCGCCTGCATTGCGCCGAACCCCGCCGTTCCCAGCCCAAGCATCAGCATCAATGCCAGCGACACGCCGTACCACTGCGAGAACGAAAACAGCAGCAACATCACCAGCCCTGCCATCGAGCCACCAAGAAACACTCGACCATGGTGCGTAAGGTTAGACGCCGAGGCTATCAGAATTGAACCCATCAACGCCCCCAGCCCTTCCAAAGCCAGCAGCAATCCCATCAGCGTCGGCCCCACATGCAGCACGTTGGAAGCAACAACCGGGATGAGCTGCTGATACGGAAACAGCAGCAGGTTCATGAATACCGTTATCAGCACCACCGCAAGCAGCGTGCTCTCGCTGTAAACATAGCGAATCCCCTCAACAAGATTTCTGAGTATGTTCCATGAAGCCTGCGTAGTTGTGGCATCGCGAGGCGGCGTCTTCACATTCAGCATCATCACCGCTGACATGATGAAGAATACCAGAGTCACGGCATAGCCGGCCTCTAGCCCATGGCCGTCGCTGAATGCGAAAAGACTTATGCTTATCAGCCCTCCTCCAATCAGCGGGCCCAGCATGCGGCTTGAGTGCATCCCCACCGAGTCAAGGGCGATGGCGTTGTTCACGCGCGCCCTGCCCAGCACATCCAGCACGATGGTGCGGCGCGAGGGCATATCCAGCCCCCAGCCGATACCGCCGACCAGCATCACTACATAAGCATGCCAGAACTGAACGTTACTCGCGGAAAAGATGAGATCCGAGAAGATGAGCGCCGCCATCCCTGTCGCTGCCAATAGATTTGCGAGCAGCGTCGCCAGCAGCAGCTTGCGTTTGTCCAGCCGGTCCGCAAGCACCCCACCGAACACGCCCAGCACCACAAGCGGCCCCATTCCCGAAAACCCCACCAGCGTAACCAGAAACGCGCTGCCGGTAACCTCGAACACGTACCAGCCCAACATCGTCATCTGCATCCAGCGCGAGATGTACGCGAAGAAGTTGCTCACCCACAGCAAGCGGTAGTTTGGGTTCAGGAAGGAATCGAATGTGTGGGTCGGGCGGGGTATGCGTCTTGCCAAGTCTGAACTTCCATTCTTGAATTAAGTATCAAATTAATACCAGAACATTCTATACCGCGCGGGCATCCCCTGAAAGCGAAAATGGGGCGCAACATCCGACACAAGAGCGCATTATTTTTGCTACACTTGTTAGGTGCGATTTTTTCTCTGAGGTTGTTCGGCACTCTCACCCTGGGTGTGTTGGTAGTCCAAGCCGTCATTACTGTGGAAGCGGGCATCCACGCGGTCAATCAGAATTACAGACTCAGAATGTCAATGCTCGTTGGCAATATATCTTGGACGGAGTGCGGCACAGGCACGATCCCACGAAAGAACCTGACAGACTGAAACGCCGACAAACCGGCTGACTGAACACCTATCTAGGAGCCCCTCCCTTGAGCTTCATAACCCGACTCGCGCTCAGAAGACGCCCTGTAACCGTCCTCATAATGATTATGCTCTTCGGACTAGGCGTCTATTCCTACATCAACCTCCAGCGCGAACTGTTCCCCGATATATCATTCCCCAACGTCGCAGTCAACGTATTTTCCGCCAACTCCGACCCCGAAACGATGATGCGCGACGTCAGTGAACCGATTGAAGAAGCCATTGCAGGCCTCGGCGGCCTCAGAGAGGTTAGCTCCGTCTCCACTGAAAGCCGCGTCAATCTGCTGGCAACCTTCGACTTCGGCACCGACATGGATGATGCAGAACGCGAGGTTGAGAGCGCTGTAAACGGCACAGACTTGCCAGATGATGTGGTGGTCATCGTCAGCCGCCTCACACCCGACGCGTTCCCGGTCATTCAGTTCACCGTATCCGGAGACGAAGATATTCCCGCATTGCAGCGTCTTGTGAACGATGTCATCAACCCTCGCCTCAGACGCGTAGATGGCGTCGCAGCGATTTACACGTTCGGAGAAATCGAAGAGCAGGTCATCGTCTCTGTGGATGCAGACAAGCTCAAGGACCTGCGTCTCTCGTCAGTCCAGGTCTCGAACGCCATCACACAGAACAACATCAGCCTGCCCGCCGGCAGCATTACCACCCGTGGCACAGGATATCCCGTGCGCACCGCGAACGAATTCGGTTCGCTGGAAGACATCCGCCAGCTCACTGTCGGCTTCGAGCAGACGGATACAGCGTTTCCTCAGGGCCCCCAGACAGGCAAGCGCTCCATCAAGGTTTCCGATGTCGCCGACGTTGAACTCACCACCGCAGACCCGCAGCGCATTTCGCGCGCCAACGGCAAGCCGGGCCTGATCCTGGCCATCGTTAAAGATCCGGATTCCAACACAGCCGACGTTACCGATGCCGTCAGTATCGCAATGGATGCGATAATTGACGAAGGCGCTCTCCCGCCGGACGTGGAGGTCCTGGAGCTTTCCAACGATGGCCCACAAGTGCGTGAGTCGCTCGAAAGCCTGCTGCGCGAAGGCACAGTCGGCTTCCTCTTCGCCGTTGCTGTGGTCTTCATATTCCTGCTGAATATCAGGCCCTCCCTCATGCGCGGCATCGTGCTCTCCCTTCGTCCTACCGCCATCATCGCCATCTCCATACCTCTGAGCATCCTCACCGGCGTTCTGTTCTTGTCACTGACCACCGACATCTCTCTTAACTTCATGTCCCTCGACGGTCTCGCTATCGCCGTCGGGCGTGTCGTGGACGACAGCATCGTTGTGCTGGAAAATATCTACCGTCACATTCACCTTGGCGAGAGCCGCTACGAGGCTGCCATCAGCGGCACCCAGGAGGTGGGCGCGGCGATCATATCCTCCACACTCACTACTGTGGTCATTTTCGTCCCTCTCGCGTTCATTCCCGGCATTGTAGGGGAATTCTTCAGCCCGTTCGCCATATCCGTCAGCCTCGCGCTGCTCGCCTCCACCGTCGTGGCGATTACAATCGTGCCTGTTCTGGCAGCAAGCCTTCTGCGGCGCGGCGACTTCGACGACGATCAGGTTTCGGGCACGGGTCCCGCCGATCGCCAGTCCATGATCCAGCGCATCTACTCTCCTATGCTGCTGTGGGCGATTCGCTACAAGTTCCTGACAGTCGCGATCGCCATCATCGTCACCGTTGCCAGCCTTGGCCTGATCACGATCATACCCATTACTTTCTTCCCGGCAACCACCCCTGAATACTTGACCATCAATATTGAGCTTCCGGTCGGCACATCGGTCGAGCGAACTTACGAGGAAGCCCTCGCCATGGAAGAGTCTCTTATCCCATTCGTCGAGAGAGGTTATATGACCCTCTACCAGACCACAGTGGGCAGCAGAGCCGAACAGTTCGAAAGCGGAGCCGCAGGCGGCTTTCACTTAGCGGGCGCCTTCGTCCGATTATCAGAAGATGTTCCCGAAAACATCGAGGAAATAGTTCGTGAGGCGCTTCCCGACCGCGGTGAGGATGTCACACTCACGGTATCAGGCATCAGCGGAGGTCCCGCCCAGGGAGGCTTGGATGTCAGAGTTATCGGGCCCGACTTCAACGAAATCACCGATGTTTCTCGAAGGCTCGAAGAACGGTTCAGTCAGCTCGACGGAATCGTAAATCTCAGCAGCACGGTGTCTGAAGGCAAAGATGAGGTTGTAATCAGCGTTGATCCCACAAAGGCGGGCGAGTATTCCCTCACCACTGCTGCCGTAGGGTTGCAGGTGAATCAGTTCATCGTGGGCAGGCAAATCTCGGAGATAGACATCACAGGCAAAACGGTGGACATCGTCATTCAAGGTGACCGCGCCGATGTTGAAGACATCGATAAACTGAAAGAACTCAGAATTGAAAGCCCCGCCGGACCCGTGAAGCTCGGTCTCATAGCCGACATAGGCATCAGGAAAGCGCCGCTCAGCATCTTCCGCTTCGAAGGCGAACGCTCCGCCAGAATCACCGGCGAAATTGTGGCGGAGGATACTCGCGCCGTCGGTGTCGAGGTGGATCGGATAATCGCACTCTCCGAAGATGTACCTCCCGGCATTTCCATCGATAGTGGCGGCTTCTTCGAGCAAATCAACGAAGGTTTCCAGGATGTCTTCCGGGCTATGGCGGTCGGCGTCGTGCTCGTGTACCTCGTCATGGTCGGAAGCCTCGGAGCGCTGCGCACGCCTTTCATCATCGTGCTGAGCCTGCCCCTTGCAATCGTCGGTGCGCTCCTCGCTCTGCTCATCACTGACCGCACACTCAGCCTCTCCGCAATGATGGGCTTCTTGCTCCTCGTCGGCATAGTCGTAACCAACGCCATCGTCCTGCTCACATTCGTCGAGCAACTGCGCGAGCGTGGCTACGATGTCTTTGACGCGCTTGTTGAGGGCGGTCGCGTGCGCCTGCGCCCCATCCTGATGACCGCGTTCACAACCACATTCGCCCTCTTACCACTCGCCGCAAGCGAAACTGACAGCGGCATCATCGGCGCCGAACTCGCGACAGTCGTCATAGGCGGGTTGGTCAGCTCCACATTCCTGACCCTCATCGTAGTGCCCGCCATGTACTGGATTTTCAACGTGTCGCTGCCCAGCTTCTATGCCTACATCGGCAGGCTCATAACCCGCAGCCCAAACCCTGAAGCCGCGTCATCCGAATAGCGATTCTATTATCCCTCTCCGTCGATGGAGATAGGGTAGGGTAGAGGTGATAATACTCACACCGAGTCCGTCTAGGCTCTGGTGACATTTGATACACAAAGCGTTTTGGACCTGAAAAGTAGGTTTATTCTGTCATTCTGAACGGAGCGTTCCTTCCCTGTCATTCTGAACGCAACGCAGCGGAGTGAAGAATCTAGAATCTCTGCACTTATGCCATTCACAGACTTCAGATTCCGGGCGAAGCGAGGAGTGACAGGAGACAAATGGGAAATGTCCCCACAACCTAACCTCTAACTTCCATGCCACACACCGAAAAGGCAAGCATCAAATTCGACGGCGCGACAATCGAGTACACCATAATTCGGAGTGCCCGCCGCAAGAAGACCGTCGAAATTACACTCGACCCGCAGCAAGGCGTCATCGTGCGCTCACCTGCGCGCACCCCGCGCAAAGAAATAGCCGCCCTCGTGCACAAGCGGGCCGAATGGATACTACGCAAGGCAACGGACAACATCCTCAATCCCACGCCGCGCCGCTTCTCGGACGGCGAGACGCTATTCTACCTGGGCAGAGAAATCCCCATCCTTACCTGTACGACCGCCGACCGGTCCATCACCATCACCCTTATAGATAACGCCTTCCGCATCGCCACTCCCGCAGGCATCGCTGAAGAGCAGCGCGCCGCCGCCAGCAGAGAAACCCTCGAACGCTGGTATCGTCGAGAAGCAGCGCGACTCCTGCCCGAAATAGTCGCGCGCTGGCAAAGCAAAGTCAGCCGCAAAAAGCCCACACAAGTCCTCATACGCAGCCAGCGCAAGCGCTGGGGAAGCTGCTCATCAGACGGCAGCATCCGCCTCAACTGGCGCATCATCATGGCAGAGCCCGCCCTCATCGACTACGTCGTCGTCCACGAACTCGCCCACCTCGCCGTAATGGACCACTCACCCCACTACTGGAAGCAAGTCGAACGCGCCCTCCCCGACTACCGCACCCGCCGCCACCGCCTCAACGAAATCGGCGCCCACTTCTGGCTTTAGCCGAAATAGTCCTCTAGTGCCAATTCGTGTACACTAATATCCAGCAGTCAGATATCGAGAGGATCCAATCATGGGTATGAAGAGCGTGAATTTTCCTGTGGAGGAAGGCTTGTTGGCGGCGGCGTATGAGCGCGCGGCGCATGAGGGAACAACCCTGCCCGAAGCGTTCCATGCATGGCTAAAGGACTACGCCGGACCCGCAAAGCAGATTGACCCTGAGGAAAGCAAAAGGCGGGCTGAGCGGGCTATGAGAACTATCCGCGAGATTCGGAAAGAAATATCCACCGGCGGGCGCAAGTTCACACGAGACGAAATGAATGAGCGTCGATAATTTCATAGACAGCAACATCCTCGTTTATCTGTTCGACGAAACCGACCTCGACAAATATCACCGTGCTGAGAGTTTGGTGAACCGACTTGTAGTAGAGAAAACTGGCTGTATCAGCTACCAAGTTGTCCAAGAAACGCTGAATGTCATCACGGTAAAACTTGGGATAAGCCATCAGAGGGCGATACAGTTCATGGGTGAAATTCTGGCCCCATTGTGGCAGATATACCCATCACCGGAACTTTACCTGCGCGCCCTTGACTTACGGGAACGATACGACTTCAGCTTCTACGACTCCCTGATAGTCGCCGCCGCTCTAGAAGCCGGATGCACTCGCCTATACAGCGAAGATATGCAGCACGGTCAGCAGATACACCAACTTACAATCTACAACCCCTTCGCAGACGAATCGCAGAGCGTGTTGTCCGGCTAGAACGCCACACACGCCGAATCAACAACCCTCAGCACCGACTCCTGGCTGAACCTCTGCTTGTACTCCTCCGCAATCTCATCCAGCCGCCACACAGCGTCCGAACTCGGCTCTGCCAGAATCAGCACCATCTTCGACCGCTCCCGCACAATCCCTCCCTCCGAGTCTCGCCACTGCCCAGACGCATCGAACACCGACAGCCCATCCGGAAAGCGCGGCGTAACCGTATCCGCCAGAAACGCCCGCCACTCCTCATCGCTCACCCCCTCCGCGTGACCGACATTTCGCCCAAAAAACATCCGGTACTCGTCATACCGCTCGCTCCCATCAGGGCAGGGCATCTCCGCGGACGATGGCGCGCACGCAGCCAACGCAAACACAGCAATCATCAGAACAGCCGCCATCCACAAGCCCTTCATCGTGCCACCTCACCCACCAATCCTTTTACGAAGACGATGCACCATCCCTACTCACCCCATACATCGATGTCAGTTCCCGCAACGGCTGCGTTACTTGGTCGCCCTGATCGAGAACAACTGCGGCAACGAGTCGTTGTGCTCCGGGAAGCGCCACAACCCGTCGTCGTCCTTCTTCATCATAGGGAATGCACGGTAGCTGCTGAACGGGAACTCGTGCAGATACTCGATCCGCAGACCGGCGCCGATCAACGCAGTAACTATCTCGCCAAGACTATGACGCCATTCATATACGGGACTCTCGATGATCTCAGAACCGGCGTAGCTCGGTTCGCCACCCTCCCATAGGTGCTCTTCGTGGAAGTACCCATACTCCAGGCGCAAATCGCCCGTATCCGATTCCTCAAATACATTCATGAGCGGATGCCCGTCGATGATGTAGAACGTACCGCCCGGCTTGAGATGGTGACTCACCACCGACGCCCACTTGTCGAGGTCCGGCAGCCAGCACAACACTCCGACCGAAGTGAACACGATGTCGAACTGCTCATCGAGCACATCCGGCAGATCATAGACATTGGAGCAGATAAACCGCACATCGAGGTCCAGTTCACGGTTCAGCGACCGCGCAAGTTCAATTGCGGCATCGGAAAAATCCACGCCTGTCGCCTTGGCGCCCAGCCTAGACCACGACATCGTGTCGAGACCGAAGTGGCATTGAAGATGAAGAAGCGTCTTGCCCTGCACATCGCCCACCTCGCGGCGCTCTACGTCATGAAGCGTTATCTGTCCCGCCTTGAACCCCTCCACATCGTAAGACCCGGACGCCGCATGAACAGGAGTCCGCTCGTTCCAGTTCGTTCGATTGACTTGAAGTTGTTCATCTAGCACGGCTTACTTCCTGATAGTGATTTCATTCTTGTCATCTCTGCGGGCAAATCCGGGGACGGCGCAGAAGCCACCGCATCCGCAGCGTGCTGCCTTGTCGTGGCAATAGAGGACCTATACACACCCAGCCCCAGAACCATTGCCAAGTTACGGCGCTTAATTCAGGGACTACATCAACTAACCAATTATCGGCGCGAAGAGAAGTTCCCGATCCTCGGCGGACCAATTGCGATAATCTGGCCGGCGGATAGACCTGGGTACAATCCATCGCTGTAAACACGCTTCAGCTATAGCGTCGGCACTGGGACGATTTGACCCGTAGATCCGTGCTTGGCCCTTAAGAAACTTTTTCCAGTTCTGGGCGAGCGGCATTCCATATACTTCTCGTTCTATGCCGTGCCTCATTAGCCGCTCGTTAAGCCCAACTAGCGGCAAGGACTTCTTGACGACGCGCATTCTCCAGTTTGGACCGGCTCCATACTTATGCCCGTTTGCAAAGGGGTGGCCATCAATAGCTAGCAATCGACGCATATCGGTGAAGATCCTATCGGGTATATGAAAGTGCCCCCATCCACTGGTATTGCCTATTTTGTGGACTTCTAGCAGGTCAGGTAACCTGACCCTGTTGTACATAGAAGAACGTCCAAGGGCCGAAGTAATAGTGACAAGAGCAAGCCTTGGATTCTTAAGTTTCTCACTGATGGTGCCTGGCAACTTCGAGTATCTACGCCTAAACTGGTCGCTTACCTCGGATGATCCAATTAGAGCAGTAACCAATTTACCTCCTAGAAGCTGCGAGTAGGGAGGTATCGAACCTACTACGAAAGCGTCCATGATATGAACCAATCCCTCCTTACGCTGCTCTGGCGTCCAGCCAATCCACTGATCTCTCACACCTAAATTGAACACCGGATCACCCAGGGCGAATAACCCAATCAGTTTGTTGTTTGCCCTATCAACTACGAGGAATCTCAATCTCCGTCCGTAGCCCGAAGACACAGGTACTGACCACATTGTGGTGGCGAATCGAAAGAGTAAAGCATCAGCCGTTCCCGCTACAACTGGGATCAACTCAGGACGGATGCTTGCCGGGTCAACTTCACTTCCGACTGCGAGCCTTTCTAGCAATTGGCGCCCGTGTTTTCTTAGCGCCCTTCTCTCGCGAGCAAGTGCGTCTTCCCTATGAGCGCTATGGCTTCGCCGCACCTGATCCTTGCTTCCCTTGCCATCTTTGTGAACATCCAGACCTAATGTGTCAAAATGTTCCTGAAGTTGCGACTTGATCGAATTTACCAGCGCAGCGCGATCTTGACGGTCATGGTCGCCGGCATCTCCAAACATTTCCAAATGGCTGTTCAGGCTCACAACAACATGGTGCCCCACACAGATTCAGTCTTCACCAGCGCTATAATACAGCAAGGGAGCCAGTTATGGCTCCCTTGCATGATACTGCATGATACTTGATGCGGATTCTCAGCTAATCCGACGCAACTCCGGCAAGAGCAAGCTCTGCTTGACTCTGGGAAGTTTCCTCCATCTCCTGCTCCATCGCCACATCGTCCTCCACGCCGCTGTGTTGGCTAAGCAACTCGAGCAACACGGAAAGCCTCGTGGTCCAGAGTGCCTGTCGCTCTGTCCGGTAGAACAAGCGCCGCTCTCCGTGAGAGTTAAGTTCGGATTCTCCTAAGGTGAAGAGCAGAAGTTCCAGTGCTGCCTGCAAGAAAGGCGTCGAGTCAGTCCCTGCATAGACATCAGTGTAAAATCTGTGCCCTATATTAAGCCACAGGACAAACTGGCCACCCATCTGCTCTGGCCGATAGAACGGTCCGCCAGGAACTCGCTCCTCTCTTACCTTATACCGATGTCCCTTAATTTCAGCCAGGAGATCTCCCTTAGCTTCCTCAAATGGTATTTGTCCTTCCCTCGCACGTCGCGTCGCTTCCTCTTCTACATGCCGTTCAGCTTCTTGCTTGCGTTTTACTGGGTCGCCTGCTGGTTGCGTCGTTTTATACTGTTCGCTCTCATCCATAACCTTTTCGGAATCACGCAGCTCGCGTTCCTGTCTCTTATCTTTCTCAATGCTCGCCTCCTCCTTCCACCTGCGCCTCATATCTTCAATAGCTCGGTATACGCCCGCTTCCTTTAGCAGATTCCACATACGATCCGATAGAACAACCTGCTGCTTGGAGGTTGTTATTGAGAACTCCTCATCTAAACTCGGCGAGAAATCAATCTCAACATTCCAGTATCGGTCATTGTTCTGGAACTGGGTCCAGTCACACCGGGATACGACGTCAATCTGCCGACCAGCCCGCATAACGATGAGCCCCAGATGTTCTTTCATGATTGCCAAGCGTGGATTGGCATTGCCCCTTGTTGCCCGTTTTGATTTGTCCTTACTGGCAAATGTCGGAGGCAGCCACGAGAATCGCACATTTACACTGCCTGTTGAATTGCTGCTACCACGCTGCTTGACATTTATGGTCACTGGCTCGAGAGGTTCAGCCCGGTCTTCGTCAATGCCAAAGTGTCTGAATCCTTCCGTAACGAAGAGTGGGTCTATAGGCTCTACTTGCTTCCCGTTCACGTAAAGTTCTACGGCTCGCAGGTTGTTCCTATATGTCAAACCAAAGTGCTGCATTAGATTGCGTTCTAGGGCAGTTGCTGTTACCCAATTAAGTCGATCGAGTCGGTCGATAACCACGATGGTACCCGATTCAAGCTGTTCAGACCCCTCCTGCTGTTTCCGATACTGTTCGAGCCACTGAGGAAGGTTGGCTTGCTCATAAGCGGGTACTACGACTCGTCCATCATCGGCCTGATAGTTCCCAGCACCTAACTCTTCGATGTCCAATGTCACTTTGTGAAGAGTACCGCCAGCGGGAACAGAATAAACCGTGAACCTCCGCCCTTGGCTCACACACGAACTGGGCAGGCCGTAGCCATATCGCCCGAAGCCTTCTCTGTCGCCTTCTCTATGAGTGCCGCCCCACATAACCGAAGCACGAATCATCTCCGGGTCCATGCCGTGCCCGTTGTCCATTATTGCTATCTGGTTTGGCTTTGAAGTTGAGCTGCCACTGTAACCGAACGCCACATCCACACGAGTCGCGCCTGCTTGTATAGAGTTGTCTATGAGCTCATCCAGTGCAGTCGCTGAACTTTTGTAACCGATATCCCTGATACCCCGTACGAACGCCTCAACTGCAACCAGCGCAAAGTCCTGCCCGCGCAAAGCCAGTTGCTTTCCATATTCCCTCTGCGCTGACAACTGAGGGTGAACTCGTTCCGTTGCGTTAGTTGTCATATTCCTTCCTCCATTTCAGATAATTCGAAACTGGTCTTTCCTTTTGTTCTGACTCTGAACTTGCAGGCTTACCCTACTTTGTCGTGCAAGTCCAGCCTAGCTCTGGCAAATATCCTGCTGAACTGCTTGGACACCGCTGCCCCACTTATTCCTAGATGACGAGCAATCTCTGCCTGAGACATCCCGTTCCAGAATCGTAGATACAGTAGATATCGCCACTTCTTGGGCATACTAGCCATCCATTCTTGGATAATCAGCCTCAATTCTGCGTCGTGGGTGGGAGTTTCAATGAGGTTCTCCGGCACGGGTGTCTTAGCGGAATCGTCCCCAAAGATTGAATAGTCTATCGAAATTGTCCGCATCTCATACGTCATTACGCTCATTAGGAACCTTTTGACGGCTCCGTGAACCCAAGCCTTAGCGTACGCGCCAAATGACGAACTCCGGGTTGGGTCGAAACGGCGTACGGCGCGAAGGAACGCTTCGATCGCTACTGATTCAGCGTCTTCGCGAAGAAAGTAGGGTGCGAATGCACATTGATTGAGAATGAGGGGAGTATAAGTTCTGAGAAGGGCAGTTTTTGCCTCCTCAGATTGAGCACCGCCGGCCTGGGCGAGGGATATCAGACTATCGTGCGGAATAGCGTCGAGCGTAGTAGACGGCACGTACTGCATGGCAGACCTCCAAAATGGCGCTAGTCAATAGCGCTCTTATTTTTGGGTGGAGGCCTACTCAGTGAAAGTCGCGTCTTGCTCACTTCATGCAGCGCTTATCGCCGCGTCGGGAGCGGACCGCTCACCCTCTTACTATATACATGACACCATTAGGCCGGTTTGTTAACCTGCTGTTAGAGTGTCGTGGTCGTCCACTATGAAGCAGATAAGGCGATACCGTGTATTCATGAAGTAGTTCGCCTATATGAAGTGGCGACCCCGACCGGATTTGAACCGGCGATCTCTGGCTTGACAGGCCAGTATGTTAAAACCACTACACCACGGGGCCGCACTGAAAACAAGAACCAGACAACAATTCCCAGCATGCCAAAGCACACAACGCCGTTGCGTGGCTCTATTAAGATGTTAGCCTGAACAAGCCCACAGGTCAACCTTTTTGCGGACACTTCCGGCTAGCACATCAGACCATACAAGAAAACGCCGTCCGATGGCAATCACCTTCAGACGGCGCCTATCTAATCAAAGCTAAGAACTAGCTTATGGCTTCTTCGATGCTCTTCTTGAGCGTTGACTTCGGCACCGCCCCAACGACCTGCTTGGCGACCTTGCCGCCGTCGAAAATCAACAGCGCCGGGATGCCCCGAATGCCATAGTTGATTGCCGTCTTGGGGTTGGAATCCACATCCAGCTTCGCGAACTTCACCTTGCCCGCATACTCTGCCGCAAGCTCGTCAACCACCGGCGCGATCGCCTTGCAAGGCCCGCACCAGTCCGCCCAGAAGTCCACAACAACTGGCACATCCGAGTTCAACACATCCTGTTCAAAACTGCTGTCTGTAACCGCGAATGGCTTTGACATCTAAACCTTTTCCTCCAAAACTATGCTCAAATCTGACTCTTTGTACAATTGATTCGCCGAAAACCTAGCTCGGTCGCTCCCTGCGCTCGATCTCGCGTTCTTCCGCCTTGTGGCGCAGCGGGCGTCCCTTGTCCGGCGTCGGGTCTTTCACCTCGCCGTACATCTCTCGCCCCTCGTGCCCTTCAGGAAGATACTCTGTTATCGGCAGCCCTTCCTCGTCCACGAACAGCAGGCAGTGGCAATACTTGTAAATCTGCATGTCGTCGCACGCGCACATCCAGGTGCGATACTTTTTCTCTTCTTCCTTGTCCGGGTAGAAGCGGCAAGGACACAGCGGCCTGCCTATCGTATCAATATTCTCTGCAAGCCCGAGTATCACCGCCTCGGTCACTCCCTCGCCCGGATGCGTGAATGTGCCCGACTTGTTGCAGTACTTCTCGACGAAGTTGCGCATTCGCCCCATAGACTTCTCAGTAGGTTGTTCTTTCATCACGCCTCCTCTTGTATCGCCGTTCATCCAAATGGATGCCAGCGGCTCGCTTGTGGTTCAGGGCTGTAATTCGTGCGGAATGTCGGATGAAAACTCAGGTGGAAATGGTGGGCGGTATAAGACTTGAACTTATGACCTCTACGATGTCAACGTAGCGCTCTTGCCAACTGAGCTAACCGCCCAATCCCATACATGTGGTAAGTTTAAGTTTACCAAATCCAGCATACCCTGTCTATTCTGTCAGAGTCGGCGGCAGCGTCCCTTCCCTGTCATTCTGAACGAAGCGAAGCGGAGTGAAGAATCTAAAGTTCTTTCCTACGAACAAGGTTGCATGGCCGGAATTTCAGCTACTTCAGTCGCTCATAGAAATAATGAAAAGACCCTGAAGTCACCGGTACTCGACCTTCGCTCGCTCCTTTGAGACAGTCACAGTGGACGCAAGCCGAAGTATGAGTCAATCCAATAAGTCCCTTCCAACTCGATGGGGGAATGTTTGGGTGGGAGTGAATAACGTGCCATCATTCGCTGGATTTGCACTTCGTCAATCTGTCGCTCGTAGTTGAGATAGATATGACGTCGTCTTGAGATATGGACATCTACGGGGCCGCCACCCCTATTACGTGTAAACCGTAAAGTGTGCATATCGCCATTCGAAACGGGGGGCCAACATGAAAATTACTCTCAATATCGACGAAGACATCGTCAAGAAAGTCCGTAAAATCGCAATCGACAAAGACACAACGCTGACGGCGATGGTCAGAGATTATCTGACTTGGCTGGCAAGCGGTGACGCCGCGAATCGTCGGAAGCACATACTGCTGCTTGAAGAGTCCTTTGCAAAGTTGAGTCGCGATATGGGAGAGCGAGACTCGCCCCGGGAACACCTCCACACCCGATAAAGCATCTGGAACCTCTGCTTGTCGTTCATCCATGTTAGAATCACACCCACACACCACTTCCGAGGAGCAATCCCGTGCCCAAAATCGAAGACATGTGGCTAACCCCATGCACCCGTCCTAACGGCTTGCAGGCTGCCGACGACGGCCTCTGGGTCATCTCCGCTGACGACGAGGCACGCCTGCAGAAGCTCGACTATGAGACCGGCGAGGCGATGCTTGACGTCCCCACCGAGACTTACAGATCGAGCGGCATCACCTGCGCCGGCGAACAGGTCTGGGTCGCGTCCGCCCACAACTCTCGTCTCTACAAGCTCAACCAAGACGGCACGACAATCGAATACCGCGAGCCGCCAGGCACCGGACTCCATGATGAACGTGACAAAGGCCCCTCATACAACAGGCCGCACGGCATGGAATGGCTCGGCGACACAATGTGGGTAGCAATTAAGCCCGCGCTGCGCCTCTATCTACTGGACACCGAAACACTTGAAGTGCAGCGCTCGATCCCCACGCCCGGTGCAGCCCCGCACGGCATCGCATGGGACGGCGAAACTATGTGGTGCGCCGATCGCGCCATGCAGAAAATTCACCGTCTCCATCCCGACACAGGAGAAATACTCGACGAAATAGACGTTCCTGCCCCCGAGCTGCACGGCCTCACAATGCACGAGGGCGCGCTCTGGTTCTGCTGCGACCCCAGCGCCCGCGTCTGCCGCATCGAACTCTGACCGGGAACTGACGGGATAAATAGGATGGTGATGTGTCACCCGACTACTGCGTACTCCACCGTTTCCGGAATCTTCATACGCTTTGAAGCGTCCAGTATTTCCATACCCACCACATTGCCATGCTTGTCATAGTCGAGCACGACACCCGGCTTATCCTCATCGCTCTCGTCAATGGCGGAGTCAGTGAGTATAATGCGAAGCGTATCCGTATAGGTATCGTAGGTTACCTTCATGGCGAGTAACTCCAATACTTGCTTATCTTGCTGGTCTTATACACGGTTACGACCTTTGCGGGTTGTTCATTGTCATCTACTATGGCTCTTAGCAAGTAAGTTTTGCCCTCTCCAAGGTATAATTGAGATTGGTACACTTTCCTATTGCCATAGGTAGGCACAATCTGTTGAGGAGAATAGAGGACTCCATCAAGCAGTTCGTATGGAATCAACCTGCGCGCTAGCTCATCTATAGCGTGTTCCGTTATCTCAAAGTCCACATTCTTATGCTAACAGGTCAACAATGATTGCACCAAGCCGCTGGCTAACTTAGATTGAACTCAAAAGTCGATAGACAGAAAGGCAAGGAACACTCTCTCATGACAACTCAATCCTGGAAAATCGACACAACCCGCATGGCATACCTCCGCTTCGGCCCCGACGAATCCCTCGTTGCCGGCCTTGAGCAGTTCGCCCTCGCCAACGGCATCCGCGAAGCCGCTATCACATCCTGCATCGGCAGCCTGCGCCAACTCAACCTGCGGAACCTCTGCAGTTACGAAGACGGCTCCCCGGAGTTCGAGCGCACCACCATAGACGAAAACCTTGAACTCGTCAGCGCAGAGGGATACATACAGCCTCTGCCCGACTCCGAAACCGGCATACGCGTCCACGTCCACCTCGCAGCCGCGCGTCCCTCCGGCGAAATGGTCGGCGGTCATTGCGAAGAAACCACCACCTTCACCGGCGCATTCATGTACCTACACATCCTCGACGAAGGCTGATGAAGTGGAAAGTTCCTTCCCCCTTGATGGGGGAAGGTTAGGATGGGGGTGAAGATCGCTCATCCCAACCCAATATCACGTTCGTGGTGAGCTTCCTGAGCCTGACGAAGGGCGCACCACTTGGCCAGCAAGTCAATCCCCACATGAGGTAGCCATGACCACACTAGAAACACAGCAAGCAAGACTAAGCGGCAAAGTCGCCATCGTCAGCGGCGCAGGCACATTCGGCGGCAGCGGCGTAGGCAACGGCGCGGCAGCAGCCATACTCTTCGCCCGGAACGGCGCAAAAGTCGTCCTCGTTGACGCCGTCAGCGAGTGGGCAGAGGCAACAGCGCAGATAATCACCGAAGAAGGCGGCGAAGCGTCAACAGCAACCGCCGATGTGACCAATCCGGACGACTGCCATAAAGTAGTCGCCGCGGCCATCGAACGCTACGGAAGCCTGCACATCCTGCACAACAACGTCGGCGGCGGCGGGTCAGGCGGCAGCGTTGTTGAGGCCACCGACGAGGACTGGTATCGTAGCGCCTCGGTCAACCTCATGAGCATGGTCAACATGTGCCGCTACGCCATTCCCCACATGAAGAACGCGGGCAGCGGCTCCATCATCAACGTCTCCTCAGTAACCGCCCTCCGACCCAAGCCCGGCAGGTCATCCGCCCAGTACACCGTCAACAAGTCCGCAGTAGTCGGACTCACCCGCGCCCTCGCACTCGACCACGCCGATGACAACATCCGCGCCAACTGCATCATGCCCGGCCTCATGTGGACACCCCGACTAGCAAGTGCATCCTCGGACACCCGCGAGATGCGCCGCACATCCACACCCCTCCCCGTCGAAGGCCAAAGCTGGGACATCGGCAACGCCGCCCTATTCCTCGCCAGCGACGAAGCCCGCTTCATCACCGGCATAACCCTCCCCGTCGACGGCGGCTTCCTCCTCACCAGCGCCCCCAACTAAAGAGCGGTGTGCAAAGTCCCCTCTCCCACTGGGAGAGGGTTAGGGTGAGGGCAAAACGGTCATTCCTGTGCAAGCGGGAATCTACCGGGATGCGATATCGTAGCTCAATTGGAGTCAACGCTGTCTCCGTTCCGACCGCTTGACTGGCTCGCAATGCAGTCATATAGTCTGCGGCGTTATAGTATGGCGTGTCTATGAAACAACAGAACGCCATCAGGGCAATGACAGATACATTCAGCGACTCGGAGGATAGTCATGCGACCAAACATCGTTTTCGCTTTTGCGGATGACTGGGGCAGGTATGCCAGCGCTTACCGGAATCAACCCGGGGAAGGCACCATCCATGAACTCATCGAAACTCCCAACTTCGATAGAGTCGCCGAAGAGGGCGCCCTCTTCCTTAACGCACACGTTCCCGCTCCAAGCTGCACTCCCTGCAGAAGCTCGATACTGACCGGCAGATACTTCTGGCAGACCGGCCTGGGAGCAATTCTTGTGGGTGCCATGTGGGACGAATCCATACCGACTTACCCTCTGATGTTAGAGGAAGCAGGCTATCATATCGGATACACATACAAAGTCTGGTCCCCCGGACTTGCCGTCAACGCCCCGTATGGAGGAGCGCGCACCGCTTATGAAACCGCCGGCACCAGATTCAATAGTTTCTCTGAAGAGGTCACGGAACGACCGGATGGTCAGTCGATTGACGATGCGAAACAGGAATTGTTCGACGAGACAAGGAGTAACTTCGACAGTTTTATTTCCGCCAGGCCATCCGAAACACCATTCTGCTACTGGTGGGGTCCGACCAACACCCATCGGACGTGGCAGCGAGGTTCCGGAAAGGAACTTTGGGGGCTGGATCCTGACAACTTGAGAGGTCGCATGCCCGCTTTTCTGCCCGATGTGCACGACATAAGAGAAGACTTCAATGACTATCTCGGTGAATGTCTCGCCTTCGATGCGGGATTGGGAGTGATCATTGAACGCCTGGAAGCAATCGGGGAACTGGACAACACTTTGATTGTCGTCAGTGGTGACCATGGCATCCCGGGATTCCCGAGAGCAAAGTGCAATCTGTACAACTTCGGCACGGAAGTGGCAATGGCAGTTCGTTGGCCCGAGAAAGTATCACGGGGACGCGTCGTTAGTGATTTTGTAAACCGGATGGACCTGGCTCCTACGTTCCTGGATGCCGCCGGTGTTGACCTGCCGCAAGACATGGTAGCCAGCAGTATTATGCCATTGCTCGAATCCACTGAGAGTGGACGCATAGAAGAAAAACGGAATTTCGTGGTGACTGGCAGAGAAAGACATGTTCTCTCCAGGGAGGGTGGTCTTCCATATCCCCAGAGGGCGCTCCGCACCGACGATTACCTGTATATCTATAATTTCGAGCCTGACCGATGGCCTGCGGGAGATCCTGGTGGACTGGATGATGACAACGCGGTGCCGCCGCCAGAGGAAGACCTTGTGAATATAACTCTGTCAGCATTCGGAGATATAGACGCGAGCCCCACAAAAGCATGGATGATTTACAACAGGGCGAAAGAAGACGTGAAACCGCTATTTCAGCTAGGCTTTGGGAAGAGACCTCAAGAAGAGCTGTACGACCTGCGTAAAGACCCGGACTACATGCAAAATGTGGCTTACGAGAGCGAGTATGAGCAGATTCGTGCCGACTTGAACTCCCGTCTTATGTCAGTGCTCAATGAGCAGAATGATCCACGCCTAACGGAGTCTCCGCCAAGATTTGAACAGCCACCATACGCGGGTCCTATGTCAGAGGAATGGCAGGCTGAAAATAGGAGATGGCTTGCCACTCGCGACCCGAGGCTGTTTTCAACAGTGTATGGAAGGTGATCAAAGCATCCGCGCCGCCTGCACTCCTGACGTCCGCGCATTGTTGAAGATCCTTCCAGACAACTTCCTCCTCACCAGCGCCCCAAACTAGGTTCTGTTGACATCTGATGCACAAACCGTTTCAGAACTGAAATGTAGTTTTACCCTGTCATTCTGAACGAAACGTCTTCATCTCCTGTCATCCCGAACGCAGCGCCTTCATCCCTGTCATTCTGAACGAAGCGCAGCGGAGTGAAGAATCTTAAATCGTTGCACATGCGACAATCTCCGATTTTAGATTTCTCGCTTCCCTCGAAGTGACAGAAGTAATGAAAGACAACCTCAAAATGTCAACACACCCTAGAGGACATAACCTGAAAATCGATGCTGAACTTCGGTATCCGAAGCCACCTCAAAAAAACAACTCCAACGCCTCTTTCAGATTTTCCCTAGCCTCGGTCACGCTTGCTCCTTGGCTCGCAATGTCCAAATCAGGACAGAGAGCTACATCGCCATCACCCCCGCACTCTATAATCGCTGTCAATTGTCTATTCATCACGAACTCTGTGTCTGACTTTATCTATACGGACGAATGGACAGGTTTAGTAGATATTCTCAACATGTGCAGACTGTAAAACAATGGCGCGGCACGTATCACGGGCGTTCTATCCCCATGGCGTGCCGGTGGCATGCATGCGGGTGCTCGGTGATGTACTTGTACGCCGCCGACGCTGCTATAGCGCCCTGCGCCGCCGCCGTGACGGTCTGCTTGAGTGTGCCGGAACCGTTGGTCAGGTCGCCCGCCGCGAAGATGCCGTGCACATTCGTGCACATATCCTTATCGACAATCACCTCTCCCTCGTCGTTTAGGGCGATTCCGAGTTGATTGGGAAGCCCGGTACGCGGGTCGGCTCCAATCTCGATGAATATCCCGTCCGCGGCAAGCTCGTCCGAACCCTTGTGGGGCTTGTCGATTGCGATGCCGTCGAGTCCGGTGCTCCCTTTCAGTCCGACCACATTGGTCTCTAGCAACTGAGTAATATTCCCTGTGCGGTTCAACTCTTCGACGACAATCCGCTCCGGACGGAAGAACTCGCCGCCGCGATAGATTAGATAGACCTGAGATGCGTACTTGGCAAGCAGAATCGCGCCCTCGACCGCCGCGTTGCCGCCCCCGACCACCGCGACGGTGTTGTTGCGATGCAGCGGCGCATCGCACACCGAACAGAACGACACGCCGCGCCCTATCCATTCTTCCTCATGCTCCAGCATCAGCTTGCGGCGTTCCCTGCCCATAGCCAGAATCACCGTCTTGGCTATGCAGCTAATTCCAAGTTCCGTCTCTACCTCGAAGCAGTCGTCGGCGTTCTCAATCTTCGTAACCTTGTCCTGTAGGATAGGCACATCGTACTTCTCCGCCTGCGCGCGGAAGTGAGTCATAAGTTCAAAGCCGTCTATTTCGACATGCCCTGGATAGTTCTCAATCCCGCCGCCTATGGCGGTTTCGCCTCCGAATGTCTCGCCTATCACGATGCAATCGGCGCGGTATCGGGCAGAGTAGAGCGCGGCAGCGAAACCTGCCGCTCCCTGTCCAACGATAACGATGTCGTACCCGCTTTCGGATGTAATTGCAGATGACATATTCCTACCCTCCCCGTTGACGGAGGCTTCCTCCTCGCCAGCGTCCCTAACTAGAAGACTTTACTCAAACAGCGTCCTGGGCAACCCTGACTGCCTGATGATTGCTCTCAGCGTTCCAGATCGCAGTTCCCTGTGGGTGGGAACTGGAACGGTTATAGTGTCATCAATCTTGACCTTCTGCATTATTATATGACTGCCCCGGCGTCGAATCTCGGTAAATCCCTGATTCGCAAGTATTCGGCAGACCTCCCGCCCCGATAGCACTCGAAGTCTAGCCAACTGAGACCTCTACCTGTGTTATGTACACTTCCCCACGCAAGCGGCGCTCAACTTCCGTATCCGAAGCCGTCTCAAAAAACAACTCTAACGCTTCCTTCAAGTTATCCCGAGCTTCAGCTACACTGTCCCCTTGGCTCGCAATATCCAACGCAGGGCACAGCGCGACATAACCATCGCCTTCGCGCTCGATAATTGCCGTCAAATGTCTGGTCATCGCCAACTCTCCCATCCTATTCATCCTGTCTATCAATGTCAGTTACCCCGCCGCGCCGGATCGTTCTCCGGCAGGTACTCCCGAAGCTCCCGCTTCCACTCCGGCGTCGGCACACTCCCAGCCCCGCGCGGCACATACGCTGACCGCTCCACCAGCTCATACTTATGCACATACCGCGCGCAATTCGGATAAACTTCCGTCAACGCCACCCGCACGATGAACTGCGCCCCCGGATACTTCGACATCAGCGCCTCATCCTCATCTATCGACACCACTCCTTGCAGCCTCAGCCGCGCCTGCCCCTCGAAGTCCACAAACAGCAGTCCCACATTCGCGTTCTTCAGCAGGTTGCCCATGCTCTGGTACTTGCCATTCCCGTCATAGTTCGGAAACGCAATACACGCGTCATCCACAACCGTAACGAAGCCCGGATCGCCACCCTTGTATGAGCATGTCGGCAGCCCCCGATGGTCGCAAGTCGCCATAAAGAACATATCCGCCTGCTCGATAAACTCCCGCTGCTCCTTGCTCAGCCGCTCCGACGCCCTCTGCGCCACACGCTCCGCCAGCTTCACCGTCCCGAACCGCTTCTGAAAATGCACGTTCCCATCATGAAAATCATGTACCTTCGCAGTCATTTCAACCCTCCGTCATATCATTCACAAATCGGTTCCAGCACCGGGAAATCCTTTTTCACACCGATGTCATAGTAGCGTCGAATGTACTTCTTGGCGACAATCTTCCCATCGAAACCGTCCCCAACACGCCTGCCATATCCGTCGTACTGTACGAATTGCACCACGTCAACCAGATGTCCATCTTGAATTGTGAACGAGTCTGTACTTCCTGTCCCCGTTTCAAATTCTATGGTTTCCGTAGTGGAGCCGTCCTGAACAACTCGCTTACCCCCGACATATTCATCAGGCATCATATCTGGGAGCATCAAATCCGACCGGATTGGACCGCCTTGTACGATAAATGTCGGGTTATCAGAGTAGCACTGCCCCTCTTCAATGAACTCGTAGTCCGCTCCGCCGGTAGTTAGGAAACGCCGTCTGGCAGGTGGTGCAAATGGATTTCTGTCTTCCGAATAGCCGAACCAGCCTCGTTCAGGGTCAAAGTACATACTAAAAATGTTAAAGGTGTATTCCCCTGTGGAGTTATCCATCTCAACGACATCGATGCCAGTGTCATCAATCGAGAACTCACCCGCCACCGTCCCAGCCATCGCGCTCGAAAGCAAGTCCATCGACTCATCATACGTCAGCGATTCGCCCCCGCCACAGGCAACCAGCGCCATCAATGCGCCCACCCAAAGCATCGCCGACATTACACTCCCATTGATATCAGCTGCCTCCCTTGTACATATCCACTGTTGGCTTGTGCCCCCTATCAATATCAAAATAAAACAGGATGGAAGGACATTCTCACAAACATCACAACCATCCTGTCTATACTTGTCGGCTATTCGTTATTTCAGTCTAGTCATCCCCGACCGGCGCCTGCTCCTCCACATCCACCATATCCATATTGATATCAATATCCTCAGCGCCCACGCCAAACGGTCCCTGTGCCATCTCCGACTGGAACTCGTCCACCGGCCCCGTCAGCATGCTAATGGGATCGATCTCTTCCACGTCCTCCGGTATGTCCAGGAACGCCCGGCCCTCCTCCGTCAGGTCAAGCCGCGCGGGAATCAGCCTGCCGATAATGACATTTTCCTTCAGACCACGCAGGTAATCGACATCGCTATTCACCGCAGCCTCGGTCAGAACCCGTGTCGTCTCCTGGAACGACGCCGCCGACAGGAAGCTGTCCATCTTCAGCGACGCCCTCGTGATGCCCAGCAGCACAGGGCTTGCAGTCGCCGGCTCGCCGCCCTCGGCAAGCACCGCCGCGTTATGCTCCTCGAACTGCCGGCGGTCTACCTGGTCATCCGGCAGCAGGTTCGTGTCGCCGGAATCCTCCACCTGCACCTTGCGCAGCATCTGCGAGATAATCACCTCGATGTGCTTGTCGTGGATGGTCACTCCCTGCGAGCGGTACACATTCTGCACTTGGTCTGTGAGATACTGCTGCACTGCCTCGCGACCCTGCAAACTCAGGATGCGCTGCGGACTCTTCGGCCCTGAAGTCAGCGGATCGCCCGCCGCAACCTTGGCTCCGGAGCTCACTATCAGCGCGGACGCTGCCGGTATCTGGTACTCACGGCGATCCTCGTCCGTCCAGCTTATCGAGAGCGTCTCCTCGTCGATGCGCACCATTCCCGATACGCGCGCCAGGATGTCGTTCGGCATCAGCGCCGCATCTTCCGACTCCTCGTCGATCTCCAGTGCCGCAAGCCTATCGCCAATGTTCACCAGGTCCCCGTCGCCCACCAGCGGGCTGCTACCCTCTGGCAGCATATACTCGTCCGTATAGGTCTCCGCGTTCACCACCTGAACGATCCTGCCCTCGGTCGTCTCGTTAACTGTCGCCGTGCCGTCAATCTCCGACAGCACCGCCTCGCCCTTCGGCACGCGCGCTTCGAATAGCTCATTCACGCGCGGCAGACCACTTGTGATGTCCGATCCCGCGATACCGCCCGTGTGGAACGTACGCATTGTCAGCTGCGTTCCCGGCTCGCCGATGCTCTGCGCCGCGATGATGCCCACCGCTTCGCCGATCATTATCGGCTTCCAGGTAGCCAGCGACATCCCGTAGCACATGCGGCACAGCCCGCGCTCCGCCTCGCACCTGATTGGCGAGCGAACCATCACATTAAGGACGCCTGCCTCGGCTATCTTCGCAATCACCTCAAGGCTGAACAACTCGTTGTGCTCGATGAGGATTTCGCCCGTGTTCGGGTCCGCGACCGCTTCGGCGGCGTATCGGCTCTTCGCCCTGTCCTCGAACGAAGGCAGCAGCGATTCAGGCCGACTCGTCTCTATCAGCAGTCCCTCCAGCGTGCCGCAGTCCTCCTCCAGCACGATAAGTTCCTGCGCTACATCAATAAGGCGGCGCGTCATATAGCCGCTGTCCGCCGTCCTCAACGCAGTGTCCGTCAATCCCTTGCGCGCGCCGTGCGTGGAGATGAAATACTCCAGCACGCTCAGTCCTTCACGGAAGCTAGACTTGATCGGACGCTCGATGATACGACCATGAGGGTCGGACATCAGGCCGCGCATACCTGCCATCTGCTTGATCTGCGCGATATTACCCTTCGCCCCCGATGTCGCCATCATGTACAGGCCGATTCCAGCGTTGCTCATTGACCCTTGGTTGGTGCCGCCGTACCTGCTGAGGTTGCTCTCCACCGCTTTGGTCAGGTTGTCGTTCGCATTCGTCCATATCCCAACAGTCTGGTTGTAGCGGTCGTCCGCAGTTACCAGACCATCCATATACATCTCGTCCAGTTCGGCGATCTTGCTCTCCGCATCGACGATGATTTCCCGCTTCTGGGTCGGCACTTCCACATCGTTGATTGCGATGGTTATGCCCGACTTCGATGCGTAGTGGAAGCCCATGTCCTTGATGTTGTCCAGGACATCCGCCGTGCCCTCGTTCCCCAGCACCTGGTGCGACTGGGATGTGATCTCGTTCAGCATGCTCCTGTCGATGACGACGTTATAGAAGCCGAGTTCAGCGGGCAGTGCCTCGTTAAAGATTATCCGCCCCGGTGTCGTCTCTATCCAGTCCTCGTCGTCTTTCCCGCGCACTTTGACAAGCGCGCGCAGGTCGAGCTGCCCGAGTTCGTATGCGAGCCGCGCATCCTCTATGTCGGAGAATTCGCGTCCCTCGCCGCGTGCGCCCTCTAGCCACTGCGTCATGTAGAAGCAGCCTAGCACCATATCCAGCGTCGGTGAGACGATTGGCTCGCCCGAGCTTGGCGCAAGCATGTTGTTTGTGCTCATCATCATCCGCTTCGCTTCCCAGACGGCTTCCTTAGACAGCGGCACATGCACCGCCATCTGGTCACCGTCGAAGTCTGCGTTGAACGCTGTCGTAACCAGCGGATGCAGCCGTATCGCGCTTCCCTCGATGAGCACCGGCTGGAACGCCTGGATGCCTAGCCTGTGCAGGGTAGGGGCGCGGTTGAGCAGCACGGGCCTGTCCTGCACCACCCGCTCCAGTATGTCCCAGACCTCTGGACGCTCGCTTTCCGCAAGCCGCTTCGCGCTCTTGATGTTATGCGCGTACCCGTTGATCACCAGCTTGTTCATCACGAACGGCTTGAACAGCTCCAGCGCCATCTTGCGCGGCAGACCGCACTCGTTCAGCCTCAGCTCCGGGCCCACGATGATGACCGAGCGCCCGCTGTAGTCCACGCGCTTGCCCAGCAGATTCTGCCGGAAGCGTCCCTGCTTGCCTCGCAGCAGGTCCGAAAGTGACTTCAGCTTGTGGTTGTGGCTTCCCGCGACAGCCCTGCCGCGCCTGCCGTTATCGACCAGCGCGTCAACTGCCTCTTGAAGCATGCGCTTCTCATTGCGCACTATAATCTCTGGTGCCATCAGGTCAATGAGCCGCTTCAATCTGTTGTTGCGGTTTATGACCCTGCGATAAAGGTCGTTCAGGTCGCTGGTCGCGAACCGACCGCCGTCCAGCTGCACCATCGGCCGAAGCTCTGGCGGCAGCACTGGAAGCATCGTGAATATCATCCAATCCGGCTTGTTCTCGCTCTTGCGGAACGCCTCAACAACGCGCAGTCGTTTGACAGCCCTCTTGTGTCGCTGACCCGAAGTCGTGCGAATCTCCTCTTGCAGCGTGTCCCGCATCACGTCCAGGTCGATGGCCCGCAGCAGTTCCAGCACGGCCTCTGCGCCCATGCCCGCCTCGAATACATCGCCGCAGCTATCCCGAAGGTCGCGGAAGCGGCTCTCCGTGAGCAGGTCGCCCACGCTCAGCCCTTCCATGTCGTCAATCTGGTCCTGAATCTCAGTCTCCAGATTGTCGCGCTCTTCCTCAAAGTTCAGGTTCAGCCGCCGGATCTCATCCCGCAACTCCTCTTGGCGCTCCATAGAAAGGCCGTTTTCCTCGGCGCCGTCAAGCTGCGTCTGTACCTCTTCCGTCTTCTCGAGAAGTTTCTCCTCCATCCGCAGCAGTTCGGCTTCAAGCCCGTTCTGCAGACGGTCAACCTCTTGGACGACCATCTCCGAATTCACTTTCGTAACGAGATACTGCGCGAAGTAGAGCACCCTGTCCAGGTTCTTCGGCGAAAGGTCCAGCATCAGCCCAAGACGGCTCGGCGTTCCCTTTGAGAACCAGATATGCGCCACCGGCGCCGCCAGCGAGATATGTCCCATGCGCTCACGCCGCACTTTCGCGCGCGCAATCTCCACACCGCAGCGGTCGCAGATTATGCCACGGTGCCGTATCTTCTTGTACTTCCCGCAGTAGCACTCCCAGTCCTTTGTTGGCCCGAAAATGCGCTCGCAGAACAGCCCGTCCTTCTCCGGACGAAGCGTGCGGTAGTTGATAGTCTCCGGCTTAAGCACCTCGCCGTATGACCACAGCCGTATCTGCTCCGGCGAGGCGAGGGAAATCCTGATTGCGTTGAAATCGTTGCCGCCTTGACCCATTTAGCACACTCCATTGTCTGTTGTGGTATGTCAGTCGGTCAGTGTGTCGGTTTTTTGAGTGTTGTCAGATTAGTTGCTAGATGTTTATGCGGTGTTCAAAGAGTGCCTATATGCCGCTCGGCGCGGCAATCGCCTCCGCCAAGTGAACCGACGCCCGCCTGATGGCAACGCCTATGGCGTCTCTGAATCCATCGGGGTCGTCTTCGTCCACCTGCCAATACGCGACTATATCGCCGTTCTCCGTGATTAGGCTCGGGTTGCAGGTCGTCCTACCAATAACCAGAGTATCGGTGTCGGCGTCATAGCCTCTATCCAAGTCAAGATACGCTGATGCGCCCATGACTATAAGCCCCTCTATGTCGTGGCCGTCCTCTGTGGCAAGTGATACCGCAATGCTTGGGTCGTCCAAGAGAGAGGCGCAAACTACACCGCCGAGATCATGCATGCGAATATCCAATACATCAACCTCATCGTCATAGTGAATTAGCATCGCGCTCCTCCAAGTCCTTACAGCGATTGGCAAAGTATCCCCGGTTCCCCTTATTCCAATGAATCGTAGCCGTTCGGTCTAGGTAAGCGGTAACAATCACTTCATCGTCCATAGAAACGGCTACCTTTACCATCTGCCCTAAGCCGGGCACGAAACCCCAATATGCTTGGCTTTGTCTTCTACCAGAATCATTGCAAATGCCGCGAATTACCCAATTTTCAAGAACATGCGCCACGCGCTCATCGGTAATGCCTCTATGCAGATTGTCCCTCATGTGTCGGCTAACCCTCCTAGCCCGACCATCCGCCGTTATCGTATTCGGCAGCCGCTCAGAACTATCGTTGGGCTGGACTTCCTCCTGCGCCTGTGTTCCTGTCCGCGCTGATGTCCCATTTGTCCTGTCGCCTCGTGTGGGCTCTGCCATATCATTGCCGCCCTATGCAGTCAATGCATCGCAGATACGGAATACCTTCTATACACCACGAGCAGACGAAATCAGCTGACAATACGGATCAACCGCCTAATCATCTCCCACCTGCGGCGTCACCTCCGGAGCAGCCATCTCTTGCGGATCAGTCTCCTCCGAACTCGTACCCTGTGAAGTCATCTCGGCATCACCATCACCGTCAATAGACACCGTAGGAACTTCCTCCGTCATCGCGTCCGAAACGCCATTCTCCGCATCACCGTTCAGCACAGGCACGTCGCTGAACATCTCATCCATGCCTAGTGCAGGCGGGAAATCATCCAGCGTGCCCATATTGTCATCAAAGTCGTCTAGCAGGAACTGGCTCGTCGGCTCTTGCAACAGTTCCACCGACATCCCAAGGCTCTGAAGCTCCTTCATCAGCACATGGAACGACTCCGGCACGCCCGGCTGCGTAACATTCTCACCCTTCACGATTGCCTCGTAGGTCTTCACCCTGCCGATAACATCGTCCGACTTCAGCGTCAGCATCTCCTGAAGGTTGTTCGCCGCGCTGTACGCTTCCAGCGCCCAGACCTCCATCTCGCCGAACCGCTGCCCGCCGAACTGCGCCTTGCCGCCAAGTGGTTGCTGCGTTATCAGCGAGTACGGTCCCGTCGAGCGCGCGTGTATCTTGTCCTCGACCAGGTGGATGAGCTTCATCATGTAGATGTACCCCACCGCAATCGGCTGGTCGAACGGCTCACCCGTGCGCCCGTCGAAGAGTATCGACTTGCCCAGTGTCGGCGCGGCTATCTGTTCCTCGCGGTTCAGTCGCAGCGCCTCTTCCTTCATGTCAGTCAGTGTCATCTCAGAAACATCGGCCCGTATTTCTTCGCTCAACCATGTCTCAAGGCAAATTCTGGTAGCCTCTCCCGGTACTGGCTCTGTGCCTTCTCCACGACCAAAAACTCTCTCGAAGCTGTAATTCCGCCCATCAAGCCACGTGCGAACCTTGCCTAGGTCAATCTTCTTCATCCCGGAGAAGTCATCTGACGCCACATCAACCGCTGCCGCCTGATCGATAATCCACGCCTGTGCCAGCGCATCCTCGATGCTAGTGTCCGGCGCGCCATCAAATACAGGAGTAACCGCCTTGAACCCAAGGTTATGCGCCGCCCAGCCCAGGTGCATCTCCAGCACCTGACCCAGGTTCATGCGCGACGGCACGCCGATAGGGTTGAGTATGATGTCAACCGGCGTCCCGTCCGGCAGGAACGGCATATCCTCTTCCGGCATTATCTTCGCCACCACGCCCTTGTTCCCGTGGCGGCCTGCCATCTTATCGCCCTCGGTAATCTTCCGCGTCTGCGCGATCCACAGCCGAACCATCTTGTTCACGCCCGGCGATAGCTCGTCCTTATCGACACGGTTCAGAACCCTCACGCCAATGATCTTGCCGCGCTCCCCGTGAGGCACGCGCAGCGAAGTGTCCTTCACATCCCGCGCCTTCTCCCCGAATATCGCCCGCAGCAGCTTCTCCTCCGCGCTCAACTCCGTCTCGCCCTTGGGCGTTATCTTGCCCACAAGGATGTCGCCCGTCTTGATCTCCGCGCCCACCCGGATGATGCCTTCCTCGTCCAGGTCCCGCAGGCTGTCCTCGCCCACATTCGGGATGTCCCGCGTAATCTCTTCAGGACCCAGCTTCGTATCCCGCGCCTCCACCTCGTGCTTCTCGATATGTATCGAAGTGAACTTGTCGTCCTTCACCAGCTTGCGGCTCAGGATGATTGCGTCCTCGAAGTTGTACCCCTCCCAGCTCATAAACGCCACAAGCACATTCTGCCCCAGCGCAAGCTCGCCGCCGCCCGTCGAAGAACTGTCCGCAAGAACCTGCCCCACTCTCACCACATCGCCCTTGTTCACGATCGAACGCTGATTGATGCATGTCCCCTGGTTGCTCCGCAGGAACTTCAGCAACCGGTGCGTCTGCAACTCGCCGTTCTCGTCCACCACGCATATGCGCTCGCCCGTAACCTCCGTAACCACACCCTTCACCCTGGACATAATTACCTGGCCGCTGTCCCTCGCCACGCGGCCCTCCATGCCGGTGCCCACCAGCGGCGCCTCCGGCTTCAGCAGCGGCACAGCCTGCCTCTGCATGTTCGATCCCATCAGCGCGCGGTTCGCGTCGTCGTGCTCCAGGAACGGAATCAACGCCGTCGATACGCTCACAAGCTGCATCGGCGACACATCCATGTAAGACACATTCTCCGGCGGCTCCATCCCAACGCCCTCGCCTCGCCGCGTCTCGATTCGCTCATCGACGAACTGCCCCTTTTCGTCCAGGGCGGCGCTCGCCATAGCGATATCCTTGCCCTCTTCCCCGTCAGCCGACAGATACTCGATGGCGTTCGGCCTCATTGACACATACGGATTGACCTTCACCATCTGCTCCGGCAGCGTCGAGACCCGCCTCATATATCGGCTGTTCACGACCCTACCCGCCGTCAGCAGTCGCGAGCCGTCAGGTGCAACTATGTCCTGCGTCAGCGTGCGCCCCTCGATGTCGGGGTCTGTGTTCTTAATCTCCGTCAGGATCTGGCGGTACGGCGTCTCGATGAACCCGTACTCGTTCGTTCGCGCATAAGTCGCCAGCGACCCCAGCAGCCCGATATTCGGCCCTTCAGGCGTCTCGATCGGGCAGATGCGCCCATAGTGCGAGTGATGCACGTCGCGTACATCGAAGCCCGCGCGCTCACGCGACAGCCCGCCCGGTCCCAGTGCCGACAGCCTGCGCTTATGCGTCAGCTCCGCCAGCGGATTCGTCTGGTCCATAAACTGCGAAAGCTGCGACCCGCCAAAGAACTCGCGCACTGCCGCCACCACCGGCCTGATGTTTATCAGCGCCGCCGGCGTAGTCGTCGCAGGATCTATCTGCGTCGTCATGCGCTCCTTGATAACCCGCTCCATCCGCAGCAGTCCAACGCGCACCTGGTTCTGTATCAGCTCGCCCACCGCGCGTACACGCCTGTTGCCAAGATGGTCGATGTCGTCCGGCGACACCTCTCCATTGTTGATGCGGACCATCGTCTTCAGCAGCGTTGTGATATCTTCCGGCTCCAACGTGCGGACTATGTTCGCGGGGTCCCTGTGAAGGCTGCGGTTCAGCTTGTACCTGCCCACACGGCCCAGATCGTAGCGCCGGTCATTGTAGAACAAGTTCTCGATGAGGTTCTTCGCGTTGTCCAGACTCGTCGGCTCGCCCGGGCGCAGCCTGCGATAAAACTCCAGCAGCGCCTCCTCCTCAGTCGTAACCGCCCCGTCCCTCTCTATCGTCGTGCGCATATACTCGTGCTCCGGGTTCGTATCCACATCCGAGAACAGCTCCAGCAGCTCATCGTTCGTGGCGTATCCCATCGCCCGCAGCAGTGTGCTCACTGGCGTCTTGCGCTTGCGGTCAACCTTCACCGATATCACATCTCGGCTCGAAGTCTCGAACTCCATCCACGCACCGCGATACGGTATCAGCTTCGCCGACGCAAGCCCGCGCCCCGTATTCATATCCGATGTCGTCGTGAAATAGACCCCCGGCGAGCGCACAAGCTGGCTCACCACCACGCGCTCCGCCCCGTTGATGACGAAGGTTCCATTGCTCGTCATCATCGGAATGTCGCCGATGAATAGCGTCTGCTCTTTGATCTCGCCGTGCCCTGTGCCCGACGCCTTTATCTCCAGCGTAACCGTCACATACAGCGGCGCCGAATATGTTATCTCCTTCTCCCGGCACTCATCCTCGGTGTACTTGGGCTCCTCGAAGTAGTGATCTCCCAGCGAAAGCTCAAAGCGCGATCCCGGCGAGTCCTCTATGGGCGAAATCTCGTCGAAAAGGTCCTTCAGCCCATCAGACTTGAACCATGCGAACGAATCGAGCTGCACCTGTATCAGGTTCGGCACATCGAGAACTGTGGTCGTCGCCGCGTAAGAACGCTTCCTGTCGTCGGGATGGCCCCCGATACCGTAGGCATTACTATGATTAGCGGGCTTCGCAATAGATAAGGTCATACACTCACGCTCCTAAGCAAAGAGGTTGCTATTGCAATTGGTGGCTGGCTGTCCGGCCTGGATATGTTGATAGCTGGTTATCGGAAGTCGCCCGTCTGTGAAAACTAAAGATGCTAAAAGTAACGTTTAGTCGTTAATGACGCGGCCGATGGGGGGAATAATGTGGGGACAAAAAAGGCGCACCTCGACTGAGGTGGTATGTCTGCAATCGAGAGTACGCGTTTGGTCAAAAAGCACATAGTTTGAGGATCTAGTAACTCTACCACAACGTTCCCACACCTGTCAACCGAATTCCCAACACATTTTCAGCCATCTTTAGACATGCCCGGCAGCACCAAACTCCACATGCTTCCGAAATTGCAGTGCGCCAACTCATCATCATAACTGCATTATTATCATAACATATTGAACATATAATATACTCTATGCTATGCGACATAAGGTGCGGCTACTGCTCAGGCGCGAAGAGACTCAACACCTCGCTCCCGCCGACCGGCAGGCAATTGGCATCAGCATCTCAAAATCAGGGAGTTCACCGACATGAAGACAACACTCACTCACATCAGCAGAATAGGGTCCCAGCTCATGGGCAGCACAGGCTCGCGCAACCTTCCAATTCCATCGCCGAAAGCCCTGCTCCTCGCGCTCATTCTCGGCCCCGCCCTGCTCATCGCGCTTCACTCCTTCCAGAATGACGCCGCATTCTAGGAAAGATGGCGAACCTAAAGGAGGAGCCAACCCCGCCTACCAATTGCCAAGATTGCGCTTCGGCTCCACCCAGCACCCGCGCGAAAAGGTCGTTTACGATTGACGGTTCTGGGGCAGATCATCCCAAGTGCGGCCTTGCAGTAGGCGACCAGCCTTCTTCTTATTTGTGCCGCCCCATTGTTTGAAGAAGAAAGGGACATCTGCTGACTGACATTGCTCTTTGATATCCAATACCCATTGTTCATTTATAGGTCGGGCACCAGGGCCGGATTCTCCACCCACAATCGCCCAGTCTATTCCATCCAAGTTTAGCTCCGTTAGAGGCCCTAACAGAGGCTCCAATGAGAGAAACTTGATGGCCGCTCCGGTCTTACGGAGATTGTCTATCCTGAATGTGTAGTCTTGACGCTCGACACTCACACCCATCCACACATTTGGTGGCCAGTCTAGCGATGACGATAGCTCTAGCAGGCGTTCGGATCGTTTGGTCAGAATCTGAAACTGGTGCCACTCGGCCTTGTGCATCGTGTCGAAAAGCCTATTGATGAAAGAGAGTGGTACCTCTGGATGAAAGAGGTCGCTCATGGAGTTTACGAAAATCAGTCGAGATTTCTTCCAAGCAAGAGGTAATTCGATTAAGTCCTCATGCATTGTGACCTTGAACCCGTTCAAATATCTAGGGTTGTTCATCGCCTTGAGTCTTTTGGCTAGGCGTTCAGCGTAGCATCGCTTGCAACCAGTCGACACTTTGTCACAACCGGTCACAGGGTTCCAGGTTACTTCTGTCCACTCGATCTTTGAAATAGTTGACATAACGCCTGCCACTCACTAGGTTCTGTTGACATTTGATGCACAAAGCACTTTAGAACTGAAATCTAGGTTTATTCTGTCATTCTGAACGAAGCGCAGCGGAGTGAAGAATCTAAAATCGTTGTACATGCAGCAATCTCCGACTTTAGACTTCGAGCGAAGCGAGGAATGATGCCTGGATTGTCTCTTGGACTTGCAAATGTGGAGGCTCAATGAATTTTAGAATAGTCCCTTTGGGATAACCTCTGTTCGATCTCCGTGTGCCATCCTTTACCGCGAGCTCACCCTCTTTTTCTAGCTCCGTAAGTGTCCTCCGAAGGTGCCCATCGTGAAACAGCGTCTTATCTGAACGCATGAATTGTTCTAGCAAATCTATGCCCACCCATTTATTAAGCCCGAACTGACTTAGCAGGCTGTCCTTTAATGGGCTGAAGTCAACAATCTCGGAACCCAGTGTGAATTGACGGTCCATTCCGCCCTTGAACTTGAAGTCGCCGAAGGGCGCTGCCTTCCACATAGCCTGCTTCATCTTGTTGCAACCCTGCTCATTCTGCGTCGCGAAGAAGAGAGTGTACACGTGCCTGTTGCCGTCATACAATTCGAAAGGTATGACGAACTTCGCCCCAGCCCGTCTGAGTTGCCGCTCGTAAGTCTCGTGGAAGAACCTTCTTCTTACGTCTGGATTTTCCTTACTCGGAGCCTCTTGCCAATCCGTGCATCCAAACAGCTCATTCAGGTGCTCAGTTAATTCCGGCTGTGAAGCGAATCTGTTGATCGTTTCAAACATGAAGGAAATGTAGACCTCGGTGCTGGGATACTCCATGAGTGCTTTGACTTGCTCCATGCGGACACCTGACACACCGAAGGGATCAATCATCACAAATGTTGGGATAATTCCATCAGAACTAAGCACATCAACTATCTCGGGGAAAATTTGGTCGTACTTACCATTGAATGTCCTCACTTCGCAGAATGAAGGAACATTCATTTCTTCTCGCTTGACTACTTCACGGAGATGCTCGAATCTCTTGGTGTCCTCCTCAATGAAGATATAGTCCATGTGTCCTGTCATAATCCTTTGGTGAGCGTGGTCGGCAAGTGCCTTCACAGCAATGATAGGTGATCCTGGTTCGCCTTTCTCATATTCACCTGGTCCGGCAAACCCATCAACGAACATCGCTCTTTCATACCTCATCAGAACGATGGGTAGCCAAGCGTGCAAATAGCCCTGCAGAACGATGTGCTTCCCCCGCGTGTGGTCATTAAGTTTCCACACTGTGGTCTTGGGGATCAAACTCATCTCCCTTCATAAACCGAGTTCTATTCTGAGTCGGTGGATTCCAAAGCAAGTCTTCTGACTGTACACGAATGCGAACAAACATTCAACACTTTTCTAATAGCGTCTTCAAAAGTGACTTTTTCAAAGCTCCGTTACCAGTTCTGTTCAAATACGAGTAGGGTATTCAGAAGTAATGCCGTTTAACACCATCCCTTAATCCTATCGATTTCATCCTGTCCATCGATGTCAGAACTCCCCTTGACAACCCATACATCCGTGCTTATCATATTCATAGCAGAACAAACAGTCTTATCCATCTACCCTGACTAAATCAAAGGGAGAGCCACCCGAAACCTGATATGTGCAAACTAACCGAGCTGCAACAAAGCATATACAGCATCACCAAAGACGGCTACGACATCGCCGCCTTCCTCGCCGACACCATGCGCGGCGAAACTCCCGGTGTCAAAGTCTGCCACCGAATGGAAGCAGCCAAGCACCTAATAAGATACGGCTTCCCCGACGCCGATTGCGAAACCACCTCTGACCGTCTTTCCCGCGCAGGCGGGAATCCAGAGGGGCAGGGCGGCGACGAAACCCCCGCTCAAAGTCCCCTCTCCCCTGGGGAGAGGGCTAGAGCCTGCCCTGAGCTTGCCGAAGGGGTGAGGGGAGAAGAGATTGCAGCCCCCGTAACCCACCTCGACATCCTAAACTACCAAATAGCCCACCTCATACGCCATGAGACCGCAGAGGGTCACACCGTCGTCAACTTCCTCATGGACACAATGACCGGCAAGGACAGGCCATTCACCCCCAGGAAGTTCCGCATCAAGCCCGCAGACCGCATGGCAGCAGCAAGAGAACTCCTGCGTCGCGGCTTCGGAGACATCGGCTCACGCCGCAGGCAATCAGACAGCACCGACGAAGCAAACGCCTACGACTCCCTGCACACAGACCTCGCCAGGCGAATGCGAGAGTACAGCGAGCGCGGCACCGACACCGTCCGATTCCTCTTGGAAGTAATGTCCGACCCCGACCCTGACCTAGAGTTCACCATCCATCACCGCATGTCAGCGGCACAGGAACTCCTGCGCCGTGGCTGGGACACCAACTACGACAACATCAAGCCCAAGCACCTTCAGGACTACTGGCGCGACAAGGAATCCCCGCGTCTCTCCATAGGCCAGAAAAAGACTCAGGCCGGTCTCTCAACCTCCATCGACGACTACGACAACTACGACGACACCGACTACGAAGCCATAGCCAAAGAGATCAGAGAAGAAGAAGGCCGAGACGACAACTCAAAGCCTCTTCGTTTCCAAGAGACCGTCCCATCTTCTCGCCATTCCTCCGAAAGCAGGAATCCAAAAGACCGCCAATCCGCCACTCCTTCCACAAAGCTCCCTCCCCCTCAGGGAGAGGGTTGGGGTGAGGGATCTGATGATTCCCTTCCCCCTCGACGGGGGAAGGCTAGGATGGGGGTGAAGAGTCCCGCACAAAGCCCGTCCCCGAACAAGGCAGCGACCGTCAATGAGCAGGACAAAGCCATCATCAAAGAGTTCAAGGAAGCAATGGACAAAGGCGACGAACGAGCCGCCCTCCGCGCACAGGCAAAGTACCGCCGCATAGACGTAAAACCAGAAAAAAACATCTACGACTACGGCCCCCCCGACCCCGACCCAACCGTGGACTACTACTTCGAACCCCTAAACCCCCAAGAGCAGGCAAAGTTCGACCAAGAAGACAGACGCGAGCACGGCCTGACCGAAGAAGAGATCGCCGAATACTCAGGCACGCCCACGCAAAAAGCCAAATCAGACCCGCACGCGCAGCTCACCCAAGCCGCCGCCACCCACAACACACCCATCCACCCCAACCCGCTCGCCCCCAAGCGCAAAACCCCCACCATCCGCAGCCCCTAACCTCAAAGTCCCCTCTCCCTCAGCTGACAGGACTATGTAAAGTTTGAACAAAGAAGGCCTGCTTAATCTGTCATTCTGAACGCAGCGTCCCTTCCCTGTCCCCTGTCGTTCTGAACGCAGCGCCTCTCTCCCTGTCATTCTGAGCGGAGCGCCTTCATCCCCTGTCATTCTGAATGCAGCGCAGCGGAGTGAAGAATCTAAAATATATGCACCGCTGGGCTTGGCGTGAAATATCCTACCTATGCTGTTAACTCCGTCCGCCTGACAGACTGACAGACAGGGCAACTGATAATCTGACAGACTCCCCACCGCATGCCCGTCGCCCGACACCTGTGGTAATATACCCCCCATGCGATACGACACAATTGTCATCGGTGGAGGTTCCGCAGGAGCGGTCGTCGCCGCGCGCCTGTCCGAAGACCCCGCGCGCTCCGTCCTCCTCCTCGAAGCCGGCAGCGACTACCCCGACTTCGACCTCATGCCCAGCGACATCAGGGACGGACTAGGCACCGGCGCCGACTTCTTCAACATCGAAGACCGCCACAACTGGCTCTTCACCGGCAAGGCGACCGACGCCGCCCCGCCCATGGATGTCCCGCGCGGCAAGGTCATGGGCGGCACAAGCGCCATCAACGGACAGGTCTTCCTCCGCGCCATACCCGACGACTTCGACCGCTGGGTCTCGATGGGCAACGACGAGTGGCGCTTCGAAGACGTCCTCCCATACTTCCGCAAGCTCGAAACCGACATGGACTTCCATGACGACTTCCACGGCAGCGACGGCCCCATCATCGCCCGCCGCCACAAGCTCGAAGACCTGCTCACCGACCAGATAGCCTTCTACAACGCCTGCCTCGACGCGGGCTTCCCCGCCAACCCCGACCACAACCACCCCGATGCCACCGGCGTCGGCCCCTACGCCCTCAACAACCCCAACGGCATCCGCTGGAGCACCGCGCTCGGCTACATCAACCCGACGCGCCATCGCCTCAACCTCACCATCCGACCCAACTGCGCCGTGCAGCGCATCCTCTTTGCAGGCGACGGGCTGGGCGAAAAACGCGCCGTAGGCGTTGAAGTCGAGAGCGGCGGCGAGCGCTTCCAGGTCCAGGCCGACGAGATTGTCCTCAGCGCAGGAGCAGTCGGCTCACCACACATCCTCATGCTCTCCGGCATCGGCGACGCTGAGCAGCTGCAAGCCGTCGGCATCCCCGTCGTGCACAGCCTCCCCGGCGTCGGCAAGAACCTCCGCGACCACCCCGCCGTCAGTGTGCGCTGGCGTTGCAACCCCGACTTCCCCATCCCACCCGAAGGCATCGGCGCTCAGAAGGTCGCCCTTCGCTACACCGCCGAAGGCTCACACCTCCGCAACGACATGATTAAGATCATGCGCTTCAACTCAGAAGAGCGCCTGCTGCTCATGACCGTTGGCATCTACCTCGCCTTTTCCGCGGGCGAATTGCGTATCGTATCCGCCGACCCCAACACCCAGCCTGCGCTCGACTACAACTACCTCAGCGATCCATTCGACAGGGAGCGCCTCCGCGACGGCGTGCGGTTGGCACACCGCCTCACGGAGCATCCCGAACTCGCACAAATTATTGACTCGCCGGCCGAGCCAACATCCGAGCAGCTCGCATCCGACGACGCCCTCGACGACTGGATTCGCCGCACGGTCGCCACAATGCACCACATATCCTGCACCTGCAAGATGGGTCCCGCCTCCGACCCCCTCGCCGTCGTTGACCAGCACGGTCGTGTCCACGGAGTAGATGGCATCCGCATCGCTGACGCCTCCGTCATGCCCGACTGTCCCCGCGCCAACACCAACGTAACCACCATCATGATCGGCGAGCGCATCGCCGACTTCATCAAGTCCGGCGAGTAGCAACCTCGGCAGTCATGCTGCAGCACTTCAAGCACCTCTACACTGACACCATCCGTACCGAGTCAATGCGCCGCTTCGGCCTCACCCCTGTCTCGCTTGACATCTTGCCCGACGCCAGCCACAGCTACGTGTACGACTGCAAGCGTGACGACAAGTCCTACATTCTCAAGATTACCCACACCATTCACCGCAGGCCCAACCATATACTCGGCGAGCTGGAGTTCATCAACTTCCTTGCCGACGGCGGCGTAACCGTTCCCCGCGCCGTGCCATCCCTCTCCGGCAACTTGGTCGAATCCGTAGCTGCTGACGAAGGAGAATTCATCGTCGTAGCGTTTGAGAAAGCTGAAGGTTCGCTAGTGGACTGGCGCACCTGGACGCCGCAGATGTTCGAGCAGTGGGGCGCGCTCATCGGAAAAATGCACGCACTTACTAAGAACTACCAGCCGTCCACAGCAGACATCCGCCGCCGCTTCTGGCACCAGGATATTGATTGGAACACTGATGCCGATGTGTACCGAGGGCGTCCTGCGTTCCGAGAGAAGGCGCGCGGTACCCGGGACTGGCTGATGTCTCTGCCCACCGACAGCGAATGCTTCGGCCTCATCCACTCCGACCTGCACCAGTGGAACTTCTTCTACCACGAAGGCCGCATCCAGCCATTCGACTTCGACAACACCCGCTACGACTGGTTCATATCCGACTTCACCACAGTCATCGTCAACGTAGCCAACTGCCAGCAGTACCACTACGGGCGCGGCGAATACGACCACTGGACCGCGGGAACGCCGATGACCGCCACCGAATTCCTTGACTACTTCTTCACGCCCTTTATCGAAGGCTACCGTCAGCATAATCGTCTGGATCCTGTCTGGATGCACCACATGCCTGCATTTCTCAACCGACACTGGCTCACATTCCTCACCGACGCTCTCCGCGACCCGGAGTTCGGCAATCTCACCCCGGAGCAGCAGGCAGCCACCTTCCCCTGGCGCACGCTCTCACAGTCCTGGGACGAAGTGATGAACGACTACTGGAAACAGTTCACCTTCGATAAGTACGCCTGAATTACTGAGAACTCTTTCAAACTCAATTGACCTCGAAATAGACCTTCAGACGCCTAGACATTCCGCAATTCAGGCGTATAATTCGCTGGTATTAACAGCAATTAGCGTAGGCGGACTATGGTCGCACCAGCAGAATATCCCGCCATCTCCGACTACGGTCTTATCGGCGATATGCATTCGTGCGCCCTCGTGTCCTCCGCAGGCTCAGTGGATTGGTGTTGCTTTCCACGCTTCGACAGCAACGCCATCTTCGGCAGGATTCTGGACTGGCATAAGGGCGGCTACTTCAAGATTGCGCCCCGCAATGCCCACACAATCAGTCGGCGCTATATTCCCGGCACCAATGTGCTCCAGACCACATTCACCACCGAGAATGGTTCAGCTCGCCTGACCGACTTCATGCCGGTGCATCACGACGAGGACGCGCCCATAGAGCCGTACAAAGTTGGCGAGTCGCACCAGATTATGCGCATAATCGAATGCACAGAAGGCAGCATCGCGCTTAATCTGGAGTGCCATCCCCGCTTCGAGTATGGCGGCATTATTCCCCATGCCCACTTGGAAAGACCCAATATCGGGTTCGCTCACGGCGGTTCAGGCGCCATCTCTCTATACTGCTCTGTGCCGCTTCGCATGGTGGAGGGTGGCTTTAGGTCCGAAGGCACGCTGCGGCAAGGACAAAAGGCGTTTGCCATAGTGACCTACGAGTCACGCTTCTCCTACGATTCCAAGTCCCTCAACAGTGCGGAGATAGAGAGGAGTCTCGCCGAGGCGACGGCGTACTGGCAGTACTGGAGTGACATCTGCACCTACGACGGCCCCTACGAGGAATATGTGCTGCGGAGCGCCCTGACGCTTAAGGCACTCACCTATGCGCCCTCCGGCGGCATGGTCGCCGCGCCGACCACTTCTCTGCCAGAGTCAATCGGTGGCGAGCGCAACTGGGACTACCGCTACACATGGATTCGGGACGCCTCGTTCGCCATCTACGGGCTGCACATTCTCGGCTATCAAAGGGAAGCGAGGGCATTCCGGAACTGGATCGAATGGGCAACCGTAGGCCGCCCCCGCGACCTAAATATAATGTACGGGTTGGGCGGCGAGCGGCGCCTCACCGAAGTCACTCTTCCCGAACTCTCAGGTTACCGCGAATCTGCTCCAGTGCGGATCGGTAACGGCGCATACTCTCAGTTTCAGCTTGACGCTTATGGCGAACTAATGGACTCGGCACACTTGTATCGACGCTTCGTAGGCCCGATTGACGAAGAGTACTGGTCATACTTGAGGAACGTCGTGAATTTCGTGCTAGACCACTGGCGCGATCCGGATGAAGGAGTCTGGGAGGCGCGCTCAGGTCGGCAGCACAACGTGTTCTCCAAGGCGTGGTGTTGGGTTGCGCTTGACCGCGCTATCAAAATGGTGAATGCCCTTGGCCTTCAAGGGGATGTGGATCACTGGAAGACTGTCCGCGCGGAGATTCGCGAGCAGATTCTTGCCCATGGCTTTGATGAAGAGCGTGGCGTCTTCGTGCAGGCTTACGGCAGTGACTTGCTGGACGCCTCAAATCTGATGCTGCCGCTTATAGGTTTCATCAAGGCGGACGATCCACGAATGCTGGCTACGATACGCGCCACGCAGCGCGAATTAACCACTGAGAAGGGCTTCGTTTATCGTTACCGTGGTTTCGATGACGGCTTGCCTGGGGATGAGGGCACCTTCAACATCTGCTCGTTCTGGCTCTGCGATAACCTAATCTTGCTTGGCGAACTCGACGAGGCAACGGCGCTTTTCGAGCGGCTGCTCGATCATACCAACGACCTCGGCCTCATGAGTGAAGAGATAGACTCGCATAGCGGTGAGATGCTGGGCAACTTCCCACAGGCGTTCTCGCATCTCTCCATCATCAACACCGCCGTCCAACTTCAAAGAGCAAGGCTCCGCGCCGCTCGCCGAGCGAAGGCATAACGAAGGCCCTCATAGGCTAGTTTGTTCTTAGAGTATCAGCGTCACCAACCCGGAGATGATGAGGCTGATTGCCCACAGCCTGTCGAGGTTAAACCAGGCACGGCGCAGGATCGCAAGCCCAACTTTCTCGAACACCACGATCGCCGTCACCGCCATAACCGAAAACATCGCCACCGTGTGAATCGCAACCGCCGTAATCTGCGACACAAGAGTAGATATGCTCGGCGGCGCGCCAAAGCTCATGTACTCGGTATGCTCCAGTTGCCGCAAGTCGATCACGTCCGCCGACACGCCAATGAGCGGCAGCGTGAAGAGTATGGGCACGAGCATCAGCCCTGCGCCGTGTGCCGACGACATCAGAAACGACCACGCCGTAAGGGAGCGGAAGCCCACACGCATCCTTACCCATCGCGGATGCGAGAGCGGGCGTGCCAGCTTGAACACTCCGAAGCCGATCACCACTGCGGCGCCAATTATTTTGAGCGCGTCCAGAGGCACGATGATGCGGGCAAAGACTACGATCGCTACGATGGCTGCCACCGATGCAGTATGGCCCAGCGCTATGGGAATGAATGCTGCAAATACTGCCGCTCGGTTTTGCTCCTGCAAGCCAAGAGCCACCGCGAACAGCCAGCCCATTGCCGGGTTGATGCCGTGATACGCGCCAAATCCCGCAAGAGCCAGCCAAGGGACGAACTCTCTCAGTTCCAAGTCCACGCCTCCGGAGAACGGCAAAGAGAGTAGGCGCTTAGTGGCTCAAGAAGAGCGGGAGTCGTCCCAAGACAACTCCCGCTCATTAATGCTCTTTGCATTTCCGCTGCCTGCTAATTGGGGTAGCAGAAAGTATCTGAGGACGAATCCCCGCCCTGAAGTCTTATCTGGTGCACACGCTCGTCGCCGAAGTCCATGAAGAAGTCTTCATCCAGCGACATGCCGCCCTCCGGAGATGCGTTCACCCTGATCGCCCAGCCCTTTACGCCTTCGGGGTAGAACTGGTTGTCCCATGCGACATACAGCGAGTTTGTGATGTAGATGCGCTGACCGTCGCGGCTGACCTCGACCATCTGAGGGCCGCCGTTGAGTTCGCCCGACTTAGGATGCGCCGCCTTGCGGATAATACCGCCGATCTGCACCGTGTCAACGAGCACCGGGTTGAACGGGTCGGACACGTCGTACTGCCGGAACTCGCCCGTTCCCCAGCAGGATATATAGAGAAACTTGTCATCGAGCGACAAGTTAATGTCGGTAACCACTGGCGGCACCGCGCCGAAACCCTGAAGGAGTGGCGGCAGGTCTTCCGCATCCGCGGGCTCTGCCGGAATCTCGATGACCTTCTGCGCCTTCCAGTCGTCACCGTCCTGGTACCACAGCCATACGGAACCGGAAAGGTTCTCCACATTGGTAACCACACCCGCAAAGCCGTAAGTCTTGCGCGGATCGCGCGCCTGGCGTAGTTCAAGCACCATCTGGTTGTCGTCACCAATGTCCATAGTCTGCTTCAGCTTGCGCGAATTGACATCCCAAACATGGAGCTGGTGACCGTATTTCCTACCAAGCAGCAGTTCGGGAACGACGCCCGACTCCACCATGTCCGGCGTGCCCCATTCGCTGGTGATCATCGTGTCATGAAGCAGATGCCAGACGAAGTCATACGACAGGTGCTGCTTACCGCGATCAGCTTCCCAAGCGCCCTTCGGATCAAAGGTCTCATGGTCAAGCATGAATACGCCACCCGGTCCGCCGCCGTCCGGCGTACCAAGTGCATTAATGTATATGGCGTCTGGCCCGCAATGCACCGTGTGCGGGCGGCTGTAGCCCGTCTTTTCGGCAAGCTCGTCGGCCTCGATTATCCTCTTGACGGTCGGATTGCGAGGATCCGGCTTCGTGTCGATGACGTAGATACGCGAGGAGCGCAGCCCGCAGAAGAGCAAGTAGCGTCGCTCCACATGCGGATGCGGCATGTTCGGGCAGAGTGAGGCACTGCAAGCGTTCCAGCCGAAATGATGCAGCTCGTCACCTACATTTGGCAGGTCGAGCCGCCCTACCAGTTCGCCGTAAGTATCGGAGTCAGGATACACGTCCATAACGCCTACGGCATCTGGTTTGCCCGATCCCGGCGGGCTGACTATTGCGACATACGCAAGTTCCTCTTGTGGGGCTTCCATAGCCATCTTGGGTGATGGGTAAAATGTCGGATCCGGTGTCCAAGTTGCCAAGTCTGTTTCCCTCCTATTGTCCAATCAAACTGCTAATTTGCTTTCAGCAATTATTGTCAACAACAAAAGATGTAGAATTAGTGCATACGCAAAAAAGCATTCTACACACATGCGTATGACAGCGCAATACAGAGTATAAACTAATAGGAGTATAAGGCACAGTATTAGTTTTCCGAAAGGTCGGTTGCCGGTTCAGTATCTTGCGGATTCTCGACATGCTGTGCGATCTCCTGATCCTCTGCCACAGGAGCTTCAATTGGATCATCGGAATTCCATACCCCCAGGAAATAGAGAAGAACGCCACGTCCAGCGGCCGCTAGAGGCGGGCCGAGTATAACTCCCCACAGACCGGCGACTTCACTGCCCACAATTAGGGCTGCCAACACAAATACGGGGTGGAGATTGAGCGATTCGCTCTGGATGCGCGGAACGAGAAGGGAGTTTTCTAGGAACTGCACGCCAAGGTAGAGCAACGCTACCCAGATGAACTTCTCGGGAGCGGTGGCAAGCACGACCAGTATTCCTGGTATAGCGCCGAGCCAGGGACCAATAACCGGCACTAGTTCGGTGATTCCCGCGACCAGCCCAAGCACCGGAGCAAACGGCACGTCCATTAACCACAGGCCCAGGAACACGACCAAGCCCACGACCAAGCCAAGTATCAACTGTCCGCGTATGTAGGAGCTGAAGACATCGTTGAGAACGCTGAGTACGTTGCGCGTGTGCTTGCGCGGCTCCGGTGAGAGAGTGTTCAGCATCCCTTCTATAATTTTCCCTTTGTCCTTGAGTATGTAGAAGAGTATCAGCGGCACCATAGCCAAGCCGAGCAACAGCGACATGGTCTCTGATATGACGCCATATGTGCGTGCCGCGAAGCCTTTGGCAGCGCCCACTATTGCCTTGCCTAAGTCCTGCGTGACGTCGTGTATCACCACGACAATCTCTTCGGGCAGTCGGGCCTGGAGTTGAGCATCTATGCTCTGAACGGTTACGCGGGCACTTTCTATCAGATTCGGAAGGGTTTCTATGAAATGCCCTATCTCATCTATCACGGGCGGTATGATGGCGATAAGCGCGGCGATGACTACCAAGACGGCAATGACAAATATCAGCAGAATCAGGATGACGCGCTTCAACTCAGGGCGAGAGGACATCCAAGGGATACGCCGTTCGAGCCACGAAATGACAGGGTCGAGGATGTATGCCAAGGAGCCGCCCACTATAAATGGCAGGAGCGCGTTCCTGAGCTGATATAGGAGAAGCGCGATAACCAACGCGCCCAGAATCAGCCAGGCGAGGCGGCTTATTTTGAATGATGCAGGTGGCATCGGAGTCCTCCGAACCGGCAAACGTTAGTCCGGCGGGAACTTGCGGGGTCCGGAGGAGTTATTTGGGGTGTATAACTACCTTGCGCCTATCTCCATATCCATCGCTCTCGGTGACAACGTCGGAGTGGTCTGCGAGTGCCATGTGGACCTGGCGTCGTTCATTTGGGGGCATTGGCTCTAGCGGGATTGACCTTCCATGCTGTGCAACGCGCTGCGCCACACGCCGCGCCAGATTCGCAACGGAGTCGTATCGCCTCTGCTGGTATCCTTCTACATCTACCATCATGTTAGTACGCTCGCCCATTTTGCGGCTCACGAGGAAGCTGACAATGAACTGCAAGGCGCGAAGAGTTTCGCCACGAGTGCCGATCAGGAGTCCGGAATCTTCCCCTTCAACCTCGAACACGGGACCTTCTTCATCTCCGGTGTACGGATCCCTGAGATACACATCCGCGGTAACACCCATTTTGCCGAGGAGGGTGCTCAGAACATCGTAGCCGACTCTGACGACTTCGGATGTCTCCCCTTCTTCTTCGTGGTCCTCAATGTCTTCCATGTCGTCGTCCGGGTCGTCTGCGAAGGCGGCAAACTCTGCTAAAGCGTCGGGCTGAGCCTCGTCATCGGGCTCATTGTCTTCCGCAGTTTTGTCTTCGGATTCGAGTAGCGTAACGCGGACAATGGCCGGCTCGCTGCCGATGCCAAGCAATCCTCCCTTGCCCTGATTAACGACGTCTATTGATACCTCTTCGCGACCTGCGCCTAGTTGGTCTAGAGCGGTTTCTATTGCCTCTTCGGGCGTTTTTCCCGTTGTCTCTATCGTCCGCATTGCTCGACGTCTCCTCCAGCTCGGAAGTCACTATTGCGCCGGCGGGCGCAGTTGCGCTCGCCACCGCGGAAGCAGGCTCTTCGCGCTTGAATTTCAGCATATCTATTAGAGGGCTCCAACCCGTTACGAACCCCTGTATTATCATCCCGACTAAGTTGGACACGACCCAATACAACGCCAGCCCGCTTGGGAAGGTAGTTGTGAAGAAGCCGAACATTATCGGCATCATCCAGAGCATCATACGGCTGGTCTGCGCCTGGCGCGGGTCTGCCGAGGGCATGGTTGTAGTCTTCTGCATCAAGAACATGGATACGCCAACGAGGACGGGCATCACGGGGAGTGAGTCCGGCTGCGCCAGGTCTAGCCACAGGAACGAGTTGTTGATGGGTATGACGTCGTTTACGCCGGGTAGCCAGGAGTAAATATGTCCTGATAGGCCGATAAGACGCTCAGGAGTGGATGGCAGCGTCTGAATTACGGCCTGGAAAAGTCCTATCCAGATGGGAAACTGGATGAAGAGTGGTCCTAAGCAGCCAATCGGGTTGACCCCGTTCTGCTTATAGACATCCATAGTGGCACGGGAGAGCTGCTGCCTATCGTCCTTGTGTTTTTCCTGCAACGCCTTGAGCTGAGGCTGAAGCGATGTCATCTTCATCATCTGGCGGCTCTGGCGCACCGTCAAGGGTATGAGGATAGCGCGTATAATCAGCGTGAAGGCAATGATGGCAATACCGAAGTTCAGGAAGAAGATGCTATACAGAAGCACCAAACTGTTTATCATCGGCTGGATGATAGTTAAGTTCCATATGTCAATAAGAATCTGAAATATCTGCATTAGTTATCGGGCGCGGTAATCAACGTCCCCTCTTCCGTGTGTTTTAGTGACAGTCTTCGTTAGCAGTCTTCTATCCGGCCCCTGTCTATTGGGTCATCTTCGTCGGGTTGGTGTACCCATTCTTCATCGGGGTTGCCGTTAGTCTTTATCCTCAGGGCGCGTATGGACTTATCCTTGGCGCTCAGAAACACGGTGTCATCTTGTACGGCGAGTGATGAACGTATTTCGGTCCGCATGTTGCAGAAGTCAACAGGATTGCCGTCGCTAATCCGTGCGATGTGCAATTTACCGTCGTCCGAACCTATCGCTATCATATCAAATATAACGGCCGGAGATCCGACAATGGGACCTTCGGTCGTTAGAGACCATTGCAGATTTCCGTTGCGCTTGTCCAACGCGTAGAGTTTGCCGTCGAGCGAGGGCGCGTACACATCATTGCCATGTACCAAAGGCGTGCCCCAGTACCAACTGTTGGCGCCATCGAATTTCCACCGTAGAGTGCCATCGAAGGCATTCACAGCGTAAAAGACTTTATCGAAAGAGCCGAAGTACACTGTGCCGTCATCGTACACAGGCGAGGACGCTATAGCGCCGTTCGTGGCGAACTGCCAGAGCTTGCTGCCGTCCTCGAGGCTGATGGCGTACAGATTCTTATCCAGCGAAGTCGCATATACGACACCGTCGGCGGCAATTGGCGAAGACCAGACCTTGTTGCCAGTTTGGAAAGTCCACCGTTCCGAGGCAGTCCAGCGTTGCTGTTCGTCCGCTTCCTGGTCAAACGCGTACACCTTGCCGTTGTCCGCGCCCACCAACACGACATCGCCCGCCAAGGTGGGACCGCCAACGATAGGCGAGCCTATGGGTTCTGCCCATTTTGTGTCTAAATCCGGCGTAGAAAGGGCGTACAGCACACCATGATAGGTGCCGAAATATAGGGTGTCGTCGTGCAGCAGGGGTGTTCCGTAAACGCTGCTGGCCACTTCTGCATCTCTTGTGCCGAAAAGACTGGCCTGCTTTTGAGTAGAAACTAAACTAAAACTCTTCTGAACTTCGCCGCTTTGAATGTCCAGTGCGCGAATATCGCCCTTGCGGGTGCCGATGTACAGCACGTCGCCTTCAGCCGCGCCACCCGACCAGCCTTCCGGCGTTGCAACCCGCCCGGCGCAGCCGATGATACCAACCAGCAATATCGGCAGCACAAGGAGTATCCATTTTTTGCTCATATAGTTTTCTCTTGAACTCATACTATGGCACGGGGTCAAAGCCGCTGCTCCCGCCCGGCCTGCAGCGAATGAGGCGCTTAATGCCCAGCCAGACTCCTCTGGTAGTGCCATACTTATCGATAGACTCATAGGTGTAGCGTGAACAGGTGGGTTCATGACGACACAGTCCCACAGCGATATAAGGCGACAATGCATGCTGGTAGAACCGAATAACTCCCAGAGCAAAGGCTTGAATCATGAAGTCCCTGTCCCAGTTCTGCGCAGGATGGATGATGAGTGAACTTTATTCGCGCCTGGATCTGCTTCCGTCGGCATTAGGCGATTCGTCCAGTAACTTTCCCCGTCGGAATAGTCGCAGTAGGGAACGGTTTAGGTGGTGATAGTTTGCATCGGCGGCGTCTTTACGCGCAATCACGACAAAGTCCCAGCCACATTCTATGCGCGGCAGCAGTTCAACGCGGGCAACCTCCTTCAGCCTGCGTTTGACGCGGTTGCGCACAACAGCGTTGCCCACTCTTTTGCTCACCGAGAAGCCGAAACGACAGCGCTCGCTATCCGTGCGTCGCGCAACAAGCACTAGCATTCTGTCTGCCCAACTTTTGCCCTCGTGGCGCACCGCCGCGAAATCTTTCGACTTTCTCAGGCGATGTTGCTTCTGCATATCCGCTCACGGCTCACCGCGCGCAACTATCTCACTATCTTCCACCATGAGGAGGTTTCTAGTCGGTACAACGCTACACGGTGAGTTTATGGCGTCCCCTGTACATGCGACGCTTCAGCACGTTGCGGCCATTCTTGGTGCTCATACGCGAACGGAAGCCATGCACTCGCATCCGTCGGCGTTTCTTGGGTTGATATGTTCTTTTTGGCATTTCTTGCTGCTTCCAACAACCTACCGTCAGCCTGCAACCGGCGCGAAACCGCCCATCAATGTAGCCAACGGTCTTGAAACAAATTTACGAAAGTCCAATGACCGATTATACTTATACCTGAAAAGAAGGTCAATTGAAATGCAGGCAGAAACCAACGGGAATGAGGATGCAATGAATAAGGCGGGGCTACTGTTTCTGGTGGCGGCACTGCTTGTCGGATGCACACCACAGGGACCCGCAGCAACCCAGACTGCTATTCCTGCTACGGTAATCACTGCACCGCCGATTGCTACCCCTTCGCCACCTGCGACACCAACGACTATGCCCATTCCTGCTACAGTTGCGACTGCGACTGCTGTTGCAACTACAATCCCAGAGGTGACCGCTATTCCGATCGACCAATCCGACATACGCTGCACAACTGCCGAGGACACAGATGACATCCCACAGGAAATTGGCGAGGTTATCGACCAGCTGGGCTTTGCGTTCCAGCCGTCTGTACTGCCCGATGGCTTCCAACTCGCCGGAGTGTCTTCCAATAACAACGAGATCAGACAGATTTACCAGAGCGCAAGCAACAATATAATCATTGCATACCCGTTAGAGTTCTCTCCGGATGCCACATCAGGGCCGCTGGGTTGGGAACGCCCTGAAGATGCCGTCAACAGCCTGAAGATCGGTGATCAGACGGTGTACCTGATGAAGGGCGGCTGGTCGGACTCCAGTATCATCGCGGGGCCGGCGCTCAGTCCAGACAAGGCGGAGTGGGACTACGAGAAGTCTCTGGCGTTATTCTTCACATGCCGCACAGACAATGGGCGGAATGTTGACATGGCGATACAGGCGCTGCCAGGGCCGATCGATTGGATTGACGCCGTTCAGATTGTAGAGATAGCACAGTCGCTGAAGCGCATATCGCGTTCGCAGTAGATATGGACACGCGGCAGAACAATGAGGCGACCGGTCATTCGACCGACCCAGCGGACGCAGCCCAGACTACTTCCGAAACACACCACGGCACCAGCCCACTGCGCATATATGTAACCGTGCTTGTAGTCGTGGGTGTGCTTGCCCTCACTGCACTGATGGCGTTGGGGCTGGCAAACCGTTCACCCGTTACCGGGCGCAGCGGGGTCACGCGTATCGACAAGCCCGCGCCACCTTTAAGTATGCCGCTGTACAGCGGTGGTGGCATCACGGCGGCGGACTATGCCGGCAAGCCTGTGGTGGTCAACTTCTGGGCGTCGTGGTGCGGACCTTGCCGTCAGGAAGCGCCTATATTCGAGCGGCTGTCGCAGGAGTATGGCGAGCGCGGGGTGCTGTTCATCGGGGTCAACATTCAGGACTCGGAGGCTGATGCGGAGGCGTACCTGAGCGAGTATGACATAACCTATCCCAACGGGATAGATGAGGACGGCAGAATATCGGTGGACTACGGCGTCATCGGTATTCCGGTCACTTTCTTCATCAACAGGGATGGAGTGGTGCAGAGGCGCTGGGCGGGCGTGATGCGCGAAACGCAGTTGCGGGAGTGGATCGATGATCTGGTGGCAGGCGCTGCGCCAACGGGCGACACTCAGGGCGAGAACTCGCAGGGATACGAGCTGCTGAGGTAGATTCAAGCTTGTAATGATAACTTGGAGCTATCAGGGCAAGATGAGCAAAGAGTTACGCTCATCCTGACAGAAGGCGCGAACATCGTTATGGCGATTTCGGAGCAGCGCAGCCACATCCGAAGTTGGAACATTGCCGAGACGAACCCAAATCACCTTTGGCGGATGTCCCAATCTCGAACTCAATTGCACAAAGTCAGAGTCCTTTGTAACAATCACGAGGGGCACAGACTTAGCATGTTCCCAGACGAGGTTGTCTTCAGTAGATTCAAGACCGAGATCTCGTACATGAAGGGATTCAGGGTATAAATCTTCCAAGCGCTGTTTGAGGTGGCGAGACAAGTTCTGGTCGAACAAAGCCTCATGTAGTCGGAAATGCCTTGTATGTTGATTTTGGTCTGTACAATGGGACCTTACCGAAGTGGAGTGAGGTGCGGCAGACCGACGGCTCCTTGGTCATCAGAGACCGATTTATAGCGAGGGTCGCCGCACCTTTTCCGAATAGAGCCCGAACAGTTGCCAGGGCCAACCAAGCCCGCATCTTGCAAGGACGGGCCAGTATTCACAGGAGTTGCTCATGGAACGGCAAAAGAACTATGTAGGCATCGACGTAGCCAAGGCCGGGATGGACATCGCGGTCCGTCCCACGGACGAAAGGTGGTCGATCTCAAATGACGAAGCAGGGATCCGACAACTGGTATCCCGCCTAAAGACCCTGGAACCTGACATCGTGGTGCTGGAGGCGTCCGGAGGCTTGGAACTGCCCCTTGTGGCGACCCTGGCGGTCGAGGAGTTGCCGGTAGTCGTAGTCAACCCACGCCAGGTGCGCGACTTTGCCAGGGCCACTGGAAAGCTGGCCAAGACTGACACTCTGGACGCGGCAGTGCTGGCCCACTTCGGCGAAGCAGTCCGGCCTCCGGTGCGCCCTCTACGGGACTCAGAGACGCAGTTGCTCCACTCCCTGGTCGCTCGCAGACACCAGCTGATTATTATGCTGGTCGCGGAGAAGAACCGCCTGAACACCGCCACCACCGTCGCCGTACGCCCCAGCATCGAGTCCCACATTGAGTGGCTGAAGCGGGAGCTGAAGGACCTGGACACAGACTTGCGACAAACCATTCGCCGCAGTCCCGTATGGCGGGAGAAGGATAAGCTCCTGCGCACCGTTCCCGGAGTTGGAGAGCAGGTCTCCCTCACGCTTCTGGCTTTCCTACCTGAGCTCGGTACGCTGGGTCACCGGCAGATCGCCGCGCTGGTCGGTGTGGCTCCCTTCAACCGCGACAGCGGCACGATGAGAGGCAGACGAACAGTCTGGGGTGGACGCGCCAGAGTTCGCGCTTCCCTGTACATGGGAGCGTTGACAGCCAGTCGTTGGAACCCGGTCATCAGGGACTTCTATCAGCGGCTGTTAGCCGCTGGCAAGCCGACGAAAGTTGCCCTCACAGCCTGTATGCGAAAGCTGCTTGTGATCCTCAACTCCATCCTCAGGCATCGCTCGCCCTGGTACGACCTGACTGTAAGGGTTACCGACAATTCCTCTTGACTTTCGACACAGTTGCTTTTCCCTTCGCTTGGGAGCTGCAGCGAAGGCGAAGCAGGCGCGGATGTCTTCTTGAGTAAGCTCAGGGAAATCGTGAAGAACTTCCTCTACGGACATGCCTCCGGCGAGGTATTCAAGTACATCATACACGGTGATACGCATCCCCCGGATGCAGGGTTGCCCGCTGCGCTTGCCGGGTTCCATTGTGATGATTCGCTTGTAGTCAACTGACATATATCGGACCTTGCGTGGTGGATAAGGCATTTTACCATATCCGATATCTATGTGAACGTCGCTACTTCGACAGCCTTTCGTGTGCAAGTTCGCGGTAGTGAGTGGCATCAGGATAGTCTTGTTCGAGGTGGATAATCATGTCGAAGTCAGCTATCGCCCTGCGGTAGCTACTTTTGCGGAAGTGGGAAAGGCCGCGGTGGTAGTAGGTGGCTGGGTAATCGGAAGACGATGGTTCGACGGCTACCGCTTTGTCGAAAAGGATGATCGCCTGATCATACAAGCCGGTTTCGTAGTAGGCGATGCCGCTCTGGAAATAGACCTCTTGCATTGTGCTGGTGTATAAAGGGATGATCTGGGGGTCTATGAGCTTGCGCGCCTTGTCCATGTCGGCAACGGCGTTGTCATAGTCGCCTTGCCTGAGACGGTCGTAGCCTCGGTCGTGGTGGAAGACGCCTTGCTCGTGGTCTTCTGAAGAATAAGACTGGTGCTTAGCAAATGGGGGTTCGCCGACTAGTGCGCTTTCAATCAGGCTTTTATCGAACCCCAGATCCAGTGCTTTCAGGAAGTCGCGCCTTGCCTCCTCATCGTTGCCAAGTTTCAGATAGACCAACCCTCTGCCGTAAAGGAGGTAAGCGGAGTCGGGCTGAATACTGACAGCCTTGTGGTAGTCCTCCAACGCACTCTCATACTGGCTTATTCGCTCGTATGCGCGTCTCCGACTGTCATGGGCGGGCGTATAGTCGGGGGCGAGTTCAATGGCTCTGTCGTAGTCGGCTATTGATCTGGCATAGTCGTCTTTGCCTTGGAAAGCGAGTCCTCGATTGTAGTAGGCGACGGCATTTTCGGGAGAGAGGCTAATAGCTTCTTCATAGTCAGCTAGAGCCCTGTCGTAATTCTCCACTCCTCCCTCTGAGCTGCGATGATTAGCCAGGTGAGCATTTCCGCGATCGATGTAGGCGGACACATTGTCGGGGTCAATGGCGATGGCTTTGTCGTAGTCAGCAACCGCGTTATCGTATCTGCCCCATTCGTAGTATGCGCGTCCGCGTCGGTTGTACACGCCGGCTTGCCTCGGGTCTATCTCTATGGCATCTGTGTATTCTTCGATAGCTTCCTCGTATTGACCAGCGGCTAAGAAGTCGTCGCCTCTTTTGATCGCGTCTTCCGCTGACGCGCACGATAATAGAGCCAGGCTGCCGACGATGATAGTGAATAGCAATGTGAAATTTGTCGCTCTCATCCAGCCAGAATGCCTTTACCTCAAACTAAGCGCCGGTGGGGGTAGTCATTCGTTATACTCTCTTGAATATGTACTGTTCGACTCAATTGTAGCACAAATGTGTTGCAGGCTGAACGGTAATAGCGAGAAAGGAAAGACCCGCAAAGTGCGGGTCTTTCCTGTGGATTCCTGCTTTCGTAGGAATGACGATAACTGAAGCCCGATTACATGCAAACTACTCGGGGCGGGACTTGCGGGGTTCCATGTTGCTGTGGACGTCGAGGAGGACGGTGCGGCCTTCGGCGTTGTGGTTTTGCGCCTGTCGGATGGCGTCGGCGACCTGCCCGGGATCGGTCACGATGATGCCGACTGCGCCCATGCCCTCGGCTATCTTGGCGTAGTCACCGGTCATTTCGGTGGTGCCGAATAGCTCGCGGGCGGTGGGGTAGCCGCCGGGGTAGGTCGCCATGCCGCCGTTGTTCAGCACGACGGTTGTGATAGGCGCGCCCGCTCGCACTGAGGTCTCAATGTCCAAGCCGGACATGCCGAATGCGCCGTCGCCCATGAAGTTGAGGCAGAACTTGTCGGGCTCGGCGAGCTTCGCGCCAATCATCAGGGGGATGCCGTAGCCGAGGTGGGTTGTCTTGCCCCAGCCGACATAGCTGTGCGGCGTTGTGGCCGTATAGAAGGGCATGATGGAGTCGCGCGGCGCACCTGCGTCGTGGGTTACGACGCTGTTGTCGTGGTCGAGTACGCGCTCAAGCTCGCCGATGACGCGGTATGTGCTGATCGGAGTCTCTTCGGAGTTGAGCAGGTCTGTCCAGCCTGCCATCCAGCCGTTGCGGACGGATGCAATCTCGGCGGCGACGCCGTTCTTGCCCTGACGCCCACTCTCGCCGAGCTGCGCTTTGACCTCTTCGATGAGAGCCTGAAGGGTGAGCTTGGCGTCGCCGGGGACGCCGACGTCCACCGTGAAGTCCTTGTTGAGGTCTTCGATGCTCTCGGTGTTGTGAATCATGATTTTGCCGCCGGGGATGGACTGGCCGTAGCCGGTGATGGAGAGGCTGGAGCCGACGGCGAAGAGGACGTCGGACTCGTTGAGCCAGGTGCGCGCCTGCAGTGTGGTCGCGCCGCTGCCGGAGCCGAGTGAGAGCGGGTGGCGCTCGTTGAAGCCGGACTTGCCGGGCATGGTGCAATACACCGGAATCTCGGTGAGTTCGGCGAACTCGCGCAGCTCATCGGTGGCGTTGCCGAGCAGGACGCCCATGCCGGACCAGATCATCGGCTTGCGGGCGGCAAGGAGCGCCTTGACGGCGTCCTTGATGTCGCCTGCGGAGGGCTGCTGCGGGTGGCGCTTGGGGGGCTGGTAGTTCATAGCGGACTCGGAGACTTCCATAGTGCCGACATCGCCGGGAAGTTCGACTACGACGGGGCCGCCACGACCGTTGCGGAGGTGGTGGAATGCGCGGCGCATTGTGCTGCTGACCATATCCGGCTGGAGGATGACCTCGCTGTACTTGGAGACGGCCTCGTAGGTGCGCGCGGGCGAGAAGTTGGGGCGGACCTGCATCTGTGCGACGGTCGAGCCGCCGGGCAGGTAGAGCATGGGGATGTTGTCGGCGAATGCCTGCGCGAGGCCGCCCATGCTGTTTTCTGTGCCGGGGCCGCCCTGTGTGATTACGACGCCGAACTTGTTGCGGTCGTTCAGGCGGCTGTAACCGTCCGCCGCCATGAGAGCGCCGCGTTCCTGTCGGAACATTATCGTGCGTATGCCGACCTTGGCGACCTCTTCGATGAGGTTATTAGAAGGGAAACAGGCGATCCACTCGACGCCTTCTTCCTTCAGTATTCTTGCGATGGCTTCCATCGTGTTCATAGGGTATTCCTCCGCTTGATTCGGGTTTTACTTGTCAAGCAGCAAGGATACCTTATTGCAGGCGCACGGGCAAGAAAGTGGGTTGATGGTCAACGCATAGCGGCCAGCGATCAGCCGTCAGCGGACAGGTGCCGACCGGGGCTAAAATCGATGCACAGGATGGATAGGATATGCCCTCACCCTAGCCCTCTCCCAGAAGGAGAGGGGACTTTAAGGGCTGCGGATGGTGGGGTTTTTGCGCTTGGCGGCGAGCGGGTTGGGGAGGATGGGTGTGTTGTGGGCTTCGGCGGCTTCGGCGAGCTGCACTAGCGGGTCCGACATGCCGCGCGGAGCGGGCATGCTTGAGAAGTCCACTATTTCTTCTTCGGTCAGGCCGTGCTCGCGTCTGTCTTCTTCGTCGAATTTTGCCTGCTCTTCGGGGCTCAGGGGTTCGAAGTAGTAGTCCACGGTTGGGTCGGGGTCGGAGGGGCCGTAGTCGTAGATGTTCTTTTCTGGTTTTACGTCTATGCGGCGGTACTTTGCTTCTGCGCGGAGGGCGGCTCGCTCGTCTCCCTTGTCCATCGCTTCGCGGAACTCTTTGATGATTGAATTGCGGTCGGCGGGTTCGTTGCCTGCTTCGGTGCACTTCGGCAGGGTCGTGGTGGACGGGGTGTTGTCTGACTTGGATGTAAGGGATTCGTGGGATTCTTCACCCCCATCCCAGCCTTCCCCCGTCGAAGGGGAAGGGGTTTTTCGACTGCCCGCATTGCCCTCACCCCAGCCCTCTCCCTGAGGGAGAGGGAGCTTTGTGGCAGGACTGGCGGCTTGGCGGTCTTCTAGATTCCTGCTTTCGGAGGAATGGCGAGAAGATGGGACGGTCGCTTGGAAACGAAGAGGCTTTGAGTTGTCGTCTCGGTCTTCTTCTTCTCTGATCTCTTTGGCTATGGCTTCGTAGTCGGTGTCGTCGTAGTTGTCGTAGTCGTCGATGGAGGTTGAGAGGCCGGCCTGTGTCTTCTTCTGGCCTATGGAGAGACGCGGGGATTCCTTGTCGCGCCAGTAGGCTTGGAGATGCTCGGGCTTGATGTTGTCGTGGTTGGTGTCCCAGCCACGGCGCAGAAGTTCCTGTGCCGCTGACATACGGTGATGGATGGTGAACTCTAGTTCAGGGTCGGGGTCTGACATCACTTCGAGCAGGAAGCGGACGGTGTCCGTGCCACGCTCGCTGTACTCGCGCATTCTCTTGGCTAGGTCTGTGTGCAGGGTGTCGTAGGCGTTTGCTTCGTCGTTGCTGTCTGAGAGTTTGCGGCGTGAGCCGAGGTCTCCGAATCCGCGACGCAGGAGTTCTCTTGCTGCTGCCATGCGGTCAGCGGGCTTGATGCAGAACTTCTTCGGAGTGAATGGCCTGTCCCTGCCGGTCATGATGTTCACGAGGAAGTTGGCGATGGTGTGGCCCTCGGCGGTCTCGTGGCGTATGAGGTGTGCTATTTCGTAGTTGATGATGTCGAGGTGGGAGATTGGCTTTGTAATGTCTTCTCCCCTCACCCCAGCCCTCTCTCCAAGGGAGAGGGGACTTTGGACGGAGGTTTCGTCGCCGCCCTGCCCCTCTGGGTTCCCGCCTGCGCGGGAATGACGAATTGAAGTGTCGGTCTGGGTGTCGGTGAAGCCGTACTTGATTAGGTGTTTTGCGGCTTCGAGGCGGTGGTTGACTTTGACGCCGGGTGTTTCGCCCTGCATGGTGTCCACGAGGAACTTGGCGATCGTGTCGCCTTCCTTGGTGCGGTCGAAGATTTTTTGTTGTAGGGCGTTCAAATTACACATTGTTGTCAGCTATCAGCTGTCAGAAATGTGATCTGACAGACTTATTACGAATATATGTTCTTTCCCATTGGCTTCTATCATACGCACGAATGTTTGTGTTGTCAAGGAGTAGGGCTGAGGGTTTTTGAGGCTTGGATGAATGTCTGGTATCAGGGAGAGCGTGTGTAGAGGTTTTGCTGTCAATGCAACGCCCCACTCAGGCAAGTGAGTCTGAGTGGGGCGAAGTTTATGTGCAAGACGTTGTGTCAGTTTCTGTTTTGGCTGCGGCGTTTGCGCCAACGGGCGCCACCAGCGAGCGCGATTGGCGACAGGAGCAACGCGAGGTTGGCCAGTCCCGTCATTGGGGAGACGGGTTGTGGGGATCCGCTGCACGCCCCACCGGGAGGCGTGTCGCTAGCGCCGGGCTGAACTGCGGTCGGAGGTGGCGCAGGCGTGTCGCTTTGAGCGGCTTCCGCAACCGGTGTGTCTGTGGGCGCCGGCTCCGGTGTGGATGTGGCGGTAGGCGGCACAGGCGTAGGCGAATGGGTAGCGGTGGGTTCAGGCGTTGCGGTCGGCTCTGCGGTCGGTGTGTGAGTAGGTTCGGGCGTAGCAGTTGGCGGCACAGGCGAAGGCGTGTGCGTTGCCGTGGGCTCGGGCGTGGCGGTTGGTTCCGGTGCCGGAGTTTCCGTTGGGACAGGAGTTGGTTCGGGCTGAGGCGTAGCTGTGGGTTCGGGCGTATCAGCAGGTACGGGCGTGTGCGTCGGCACGGGCGTATCAGTAGGCAAAGGCGTGTGGGTAGCTGTCGGTTCCGCAGTTGGTTCGGGTGTGGAAGTCGGGGTGGAGGTACGTATTGGGCCGGAGCGAATGTTGACGCCCAAGTTTACGGTTGCCTCGCCGCCATTAGAGCTGATTATAAGGACGGCTGTGTGGCTGCCCGGCACGATGTTGTCCTTGAGACGCAGGATGACAGCGCCGTCTGCGGTCTCCTTGCCTAGTGGTCTTACAAGTTCGGTCCATGCGGGGATAGCCTTGACTTCCCATTCGAATGGAGGTCTGCCGATGTTTGTTACGCTGAAAGTCGCTTCCTGCCGCTGCGAGGACTGTTCGAGGACTGAGCCGAACTGCCAGTCAGCCGGAGCCACCCTGATTTTGGCGCCTTCCAGTACGTCGAATGTCGCCGCATCGGAGTGTGTGGCGTCGATGGAATCGAAAGGAGAGGTTGAGAAATCGTGCGCATTGCGAAGCTCGATGCCGATTTTGTAGCGGCCATCGAGCGCGCCAAATGGTACTTGCCATGCGTATTCCAGATTCCCCGATGTGTCGCCGTCTGGGACTTCGATGATTTGGTCTTCCCCAGTGGTACTGCTGTCGTAAATGACGGCATTGGACGGGCTGACTATGAAGAAGGTTACGCGGTATTGGACGTCGGTTCGACCGTTGTTGTCGATGCGATATCGGATGTTTATAGTTTCACCGGCATCGACGCGCCTGGGCGGCATGACACTGAAGCTGTCTATTTCACCGCTGGCGTGCCTGTTAATCTTGGCGCTCACTTTAACGATATACTCACCAGCATTAGCGCTGATGACCACGTCTTCGTTGGCGAAGTTGCCGAAGAGCGCCGTGTCGCTGACTTGCAGAATTATTGTGTAGTCATTGTTGATGACCTCGACAGAGCGCGTCGGATCTTCGGGGTCAGGCGGTGGCTCTATGAGATTAAGCCATTCTCTGGGCCAATCGGTAATTCGCCAGGTCAGGTCGCCCGCCCTGCCATTTATGGGGGCTATGAGTATGGGATCGCTGCGGGGTGTCTCCTCGTCCTTGATGTTGCCGAAGTCAATCCGCTTATTGGAAATCAGGACATAATCGGAACCGGCGCTTATCCTGAATTCGCGCTGCAAGTAGTGCTCGATCTGATCAGGACTGTCTGCTGTGCTGATTTCGGCGCGGAAATTGTACTCGCCGGCGGGGAAGCCGTAGGGTACATTCCAGGTGATGGTGGCTGTGCCTTCCTCACCGGCTTCCAACGTAATGGTGGTCAAGCTAGAAGGGTCGTCGCGACCCTGAAGGACAGTCCCTGCTCTCAGGCTGTTGACAGAGAACGACAACGTGTATTCGGCATCATATTCGGGATCGTCGATATCTATCTTGTCAGGGTCTCTGAGGTCTTTCAGTTCGAGTTCGGCGTTAATGCGCGCGCCGCGGTCGAAGGTGCTTCTGATCGTGTCTTCAAAGTCGCTTATCAGCGTAATGCGTTGTATGCGTACTTCAAGCGAACCTGACTGCGCTTGTGGAGCTGCATGAGTGGTGGTCGCCGTCTGAATGCCCGCGAAAATTGCTGCCAGCAGACCTATCGCTCCGAGCAGTTTCAGAGCAGGAACGGACAGGCGTCCAAGGCATTTGCGAAGAGCTACGGTCATGGCAGTAAGCATGTGATATTTCCTAAGAGTGGCAAGGGGTAGTGAGTATTGTGCGGACATTGGGGACTATCAGCAATGGAGTGTGCCGAGAAATAGTTTTCTAAACAACAAAAAGTACAGATTGTATTTTAGCGTAAAGTAATGCCGATGTGTTAAAATTGTCCGATGTGCGGTCGCGCATTTTCTGTCCGTAAGCGCCGATGCGCGGGCGGAGAATGTGGGCCCGGACGCCTGAATTGCCAATGAAATCGGAGATAGCTCCGAGAATAAATAGAATAGAAAATAATATAGAAATTGGAGGATACTGAGAAGTGAACCTGCGAACCCCTGGGCCCATACCTGTGCCGGACGACATCCTTGAGTCGATGTCGTGGCAGATGATCAACCACCGAGGTCCCGAGTACAAGGACCTGCTGTATCGAACTACCGAGGGCGTGAAGCAGGTATTCGAGACAAAGAACGATTTGTACATCCTGACCTCATCGGGAACGGGTGCGATGGAGGCGGCGATAGTGAATACGCTGTCTCCTGGGGACAAGGTTGTGAATGTGTGCGTGGGAGTGTTCGGCGAGCGGTTCGGAGATATTGCGGAGGTGTTTGGGGCGGAGGTCATCAGCCTGGACTTTCCATACGGCAGCGCGGCAGAACCGGACAAGATAAGGGAGACGCTGAACGAGAACCCGGATGTGAAGGCTGTGCTGGTTACGCATAACGAGACTTCGACAGGGGTCGCGAACGACCTTCAGGCGATTGCCGCGGTGGTGAAGGGGGAGTTCGACAAGCTGCTTCTGGTTGACGGGATCAGCAGCGTGTGCTCGATACCGATCAGCACGGATGCGTGGGGCTGTGATGTGGTTGCTACGGCGTCGCAGAAGGGGTGGATGCTGCCGCCGGGCCTGGCGTTCCTCAGCTTCAGCGAGCGGGCCTGGGAGGCGCATTCTGAAGCTAAGATGCCCCGATACTACTTCGATATGGCGATGTACAAGCGCTACTACGAGATAGGGCAGCCGCCTTATACGCCTGCGATATCGGTGATGTTCGCGCTGGATGTGGCGCTGAAGCGCATTCTTGACGAGGGAATGGGCAACATATACGAGCGGCATGCGACGATTGCGCAGATGACGCGCGACGGAGTGAAGAAGCTAGGGCTGACGTTGTTCCCGGAGGAGAGTGTGGCATCGGACACGGTTACGGCTGTGAATATACCGCAGGGCGTGGACGGAGGGAAACTGGTGGGGACGCTGCGCGATGAGCACGATGTTATACTCACGGGCGGTCAAGGCTCGCTGGCGGGGAAGATATTCCGCATCGGGCACCTGGGTTATACGACCGAGCGGGAGATTCACGAGGTTCTGGACGCTATCAAGGTGACTTTGAACTGATGCGGATGTTCAGGATGGAAGGGACAATCAGGCTCGGGTTATTCTGAGAAGTGAGCGTGGCAGGTGGAAACACTTGCCCAGTGAGGATGAGAAATGACGATGCCGCAGATGCAACAGGCGATTTCGAACTTGCGGTTGCTGCTTGCGTCTGTGCGTGCGAAGGACGATGAGTTGGAGGCGCTGGCGCGGCAGTTCCGACGGCAGTTGTCGCGCGCTCCGCGCTACGCGATACAGGGTGGGAACCCGCTTGAGACGACCTTGCATGTGATGGGTGAGATCCAGGAGCGGCTGGATGATGTGGAGGTCCAGCGTAAGCATCTTGGCGAAATACGGAGGCAGGTAGAGGCGGAACTGGTGGCGCTGAATATCACGGAGAAGATCGCGCAGGCGAAAGAGGAACTGGTGCTGCTACGGGCGAGCCGGGATGCGGGGGAGGAAGTGGGCGAGGAGCGCATTGCTGAACTTCGGAGGTTCATAGAGGAGGCGAGCCTGCGGGCTGGGGAGGCGATAACGGGTAATTCCGACCTGCCGCGTTTGTAGGATATATCGGCGCAGTTATCTGGGACAAAAATGAAGAGGGCGGTTCAATTTGAACCGCCCTCTTCTCTTTCTATTGGAGCTGATTTGCAGCCGGACGAATCGCCGAGTCGCTATGCGGGGGCTGGGTCCGCGTCGGTGTCGAGTATCTCTGTCAGCTCGTCGCCTTCTACCGTTTCGTGTGCGACGAGGTGGCGGGCGAGCTGGGAGAGCTTAGCCTTGTTGTCGGTGATGACTTTGGTTGCGGACTGGTAGGCAGCCTCGACCAAGTTGTACACTTCTCCGTCGATGTCCTCTGCAATCTTGTCGCTGTAGTTGCGCTGCTCTGAGATTTCCCTGCCGAGGAAGACGAGTTCTTCGCGCTTGCCGAATGTGCGGGGGCCGAGCTTGCTGCTCATGCCGTAGCGCGTGACCATCGTGCGGGCGATGTTAGTGGCCTGCTCAAGGTCGTTGCTGGCGCCGGTGGTGACATCCTCGAAGATAAGTTCTTCGGCGACGCGCCCACCCATAGCGGCTGCCATCGTGTCCTCGAACTGGCCCTTGGTCCAGAGATTGCGATCCTCGTCGGAGAGGTATCTGGTGTGGCCGCCGGACATGCCCCTGGCGACGATAGTTACCTTGTAAGGATTGTCAGCCTTCGGGAGCATGAAGCCGACAAGCGCGTGCCCTGCCTCGTGGTATGCCGTGATTTCTTTTTCGCGCTCGTTCACCACGCGGCTTTTGCGGGCGGGACCCGCGATGACCCGGTCGATGGACTCGGCGAACTCATCGTGAGTGATAGTGACCTTATTGCGCCGCGCCGCTAGTATCGCGGACTCGTTGACGAGGTTTGCGAGGTCCGCACCACTGAAGCCCATGGTCTGCTTGGCGATGCGCTCCATGTCGATGTCTTCGGCGAGCGGCTTGCCCTTGGAGTGGACATTCAGTATCTGCTCTCTGCCGCGCACGTCGGGGTTGTCGAGCACGACGCGGCGGTCGAAGCGACCGGGACGCAACAGGGCGGGGTCGAGAATGTCGGGACGGTTTGTGGCAGCTATGAGGATGACGTTGGTGTTGACATCGAAGCCGTCCATCTCGACAAGTATCTGATTCAGGGTCTGCTCGCGCTCGTCGTGGCCGCCGCCAAGTCCGGCGCCTCGATGTCGTCCCACCGCGTCTATTTCATCCACGAAGACGATGCAGGGAGAGTTGCGCTTCGCCTGCTCGAAGAGATCGCGCACGCGGCTCGCGCCCACGCCAACGAACATTTCTACGAACTCTGAGCCGCTTATCGAGAGGAAGGGCACGCCTGCTTCGCCTGCGACGGCGCGGGCGAGAAGCGTCTTGCCTGTGCCCGGAGGACCAATCAGGAGCACGCCCTTGGGAATCTTCGCGCCAAGGCTGACGAAGCGTTCCGGGACCTTGAGGAACTCCACAACCTCCTGCAACTCTTCCTTCGCTTCTTCCACGCCTGCAACATCATCGAAGCTGACGGCGGGGCCATTGCCCACGAACATGCGCGCGCGGCTCTTGCCGAAGCTGAAGGTTTGATTGCTGTTGCCCTGCGCCTGACGCATCATGAACAGCAGGATTGCGCCGAAGAAAATGAGCGGAAGGAAGTTAATGAGGATGCTAAAGAGGCTGCCAAGACCGCCCGTGCCCTTTACATCTACCAAAACGCCTGATGCGCCGGTAGCGACGCCTGCCGAGCTCAGCATATCGAGCATGCTCGCGCCCTCTTCCTTGCGGGAGGAGTAGCTCTCGCCGGAAGTGGAGAAGACGGCGAGGCGGTCGCCGCGCACTTCTATGCGCTCAATCTCGCCGCGCAATGAACGCGACAGAACCTCGCTGACGGGGATCTCTTTCGATCCGCCGAGCGCGTCTGAAAACAGGGTGAAGAAAATGGCGAGCACAGCTACCGTTATAAGCAGGTATATGAAGCTGTTCCGCATCAACCGAGGACTCATTACTCCTCCGTAAAAACCTTCGCGCAGGCCGATGGTAGCCTGCGCCTCCGTATGGATGCGCCCACTGAGGGACGTTGTCACTATCCTTATAATACAATAGATTTAGGAGCGGCGTAAAGGCAGGGACGCCCAGGGCAATCGCATTTTGACGGTCCATGTTTGGGAACAGGTGAAGCTACTCCGAAAGTCTCAAAATCACCGGCGTTACTGGAGCAGAAAGCATCAAGAACATCGCTCATAGGTACTTATTATGGTGTGGTTCAGGCTATTGCAGGACGAATATGCTCTTGAATAAGAGCCTGAAAATCAAAATGCGATTGCCCTGCAGGGACGCCGACTCAAAGTGTTTCCTCTTGGATGGCGCGGTCGATACAACTCGTTGGATTCCTCTCTTACCTCTGCAGAGTTGACGAAATTGATTGCCGGCACAATTTCAGAAGGCCAGCATGATGGTATTTCCTAATTGTCCCAAGGCAATCCCCGATTGGCCCCGAACATCCCCAAGTAGCCCCGATTGGCCTCGTGAATGGCTGAGGTGGTTAAGTCCCTTTGGGGATGAGACATTGGCAGCAGGCAGGGATTTGAGATTCCGAACTAAGTGAGGAATAGCGGGGGATGTTCGATGAACTTAGGGAGACAACGAAAGGACCCTGTCTGCGATAGCGATGCTATTGCGATTAGACAGCGTGTCCATATAAGATGTGCACGGCGCAAATTTAACGTTTTGGGGCGGTTCCATGGCAAATGTAGTCCTCGTAACGGATATGGTAGTCGGATTTATGGAGGACGGGCACAACCTGTACTGCGGGGATGAGGCGCGTGAAATCATTCCTAAAGTGCAGCGGTTGATTGAGGCCGAGCAGGCGGCGGGCGGCAGCGTCATTTTCATCTGCGACACACACGATCCGGACGACCTGGAGTTCGAGATGTTCCCGGTGCATTGCGTTCGGGGCACGGAAGAACCTGAGATCATCCCGGAACTGCGGGAATACGAGGGGATTCACCTGCCAAAGCGTCGTTACAGCGCTTTCTTCGAGACCAACCTCGCGGACTTGCTGGCAGAGCTTGAGCCTGAGCGAGTAATTGTGTGCGGCGTCTGTACCGATATCTGTGTGATGCATACTGTCGCGGACGCGCGCAACCGCGATTACGCTGTGGATGTTCCAAAGGACTGCGTGGCGTCTTTCGACGCAGAGGCGCATGCGAACGCATTGCAGCATATGGAGAGGATACTGGGCGCGCGCATGCTGTCGGCCCAGGAGTAACAACACATCAGCCAAAGCCTTGGCAATCTTGATTCCCGGACGGTGACGATAAATACTCATGACAACTCCCGAATTCGATGTTTCCCCTTCAGTGCTGATAGGCGACCGCAGCGATGTGCAGTCCCAGCGAACACAGACAATTCTGCGCAGTGAGAATGTCAGTCCCAATGTAATCCTAGAGTTCAGTCCAGTGCGCGATGGCGTGTTGTGCGGCATCGTGGAGGTTCGCGCGCTGCTTGAAAAAGTTCTGCCTGAGACGGGGATAGAGGTCTGGGTGCTGAACGAGGGCCGCCAGATGGAGGCGGGAGAAGTTGCGCTTCGCATAAAGGCTCCATACAGCGTCATCGGGCTTTACGAGATGACCATTTGCGGCATGCTGGCGTCCTCAAGCGGCTGGGCAAGCGCCGCGCGCGAGTGCGTCAATGCGGCGGGCAGCGTACCCGTAGTATGCACGGTGCCCGCATACGCGCATCCCAACGTGGTCCCACTTATAGACTACGCTGCGGTTATCGGCGGCTGCGTCGCGGTCTCTTCAATGCTTGGGTCGCGGCTTGCCGGAGTTACGCCAACGGGATATATGCAGCATGCACTCCCTCTTTTACTTGGGGATACCGTGAGGGCGCTCCAATCATTTGATCGCCACCTGCCGCTTGAAGTTCCGAGGATTGCTATCATTGATACCCTCAAGGACGAGGCGGAAGAGGCGATCAATGTGGCGCGGGCATTCCGGGACAGGCTGCGTGGGATCAATCTGAGTACGCCTGCGGAGCGAGGCGGAGTGACGCCTGGACTGGTGAAGGAGATACGAGCGAAACTGGATGCGCAGGGCTTCCAGCATGTAGATATTTTCGTCACGCATGGCGTGGACAGTAAAACCATCCGCGAATTCCTGGCGGCTGGTGCGCCCGTAAACGGCTTCAGCGTGGATGAGGTAATCGGTGGCGCGCCTCCACTGGGATTCAGCGGGGAGATACATGAGGTTGATGGCGCGCCCGTTGCCCGTCGTGGCAAGATGCCCGGCGTGACTCCCAATCCACGCCTCGACCGTATTATGTAGGGGCCGTGTAGGCCCGGCTAGTCTTGCTCGTCACCGTAAGATAGACTCAGGCGCATTATACGCTTCGTCGTCTGCGTGACCCGCGCCCAATGCGCGATACGCCACCCGGGAACGCACACGATACCCCGATCCGAAACTACCAGGGGCAACCCATCTCGCCATTGCCGGGGAATGCGCGTGTCGATCATGAACTCGCGCAGGGACTTCGACTGATCCATACCCAGCGGCTGAAACCTGTCTCCGGGCAGGCGTGCTCGCAGTCGCAGGGCTTTGCCTACGCAGTCCGCGTCCAATAACTCACTTACGCGGAACCGGCGTTGGCGCATCGACTTTTGATCGTGGCCCGCTTTCGGGAAGCTCTTATTGTCTCGCATATTGATGTACGTTTCGATCAACGCATTCACCTGCCAACCGCCGACTTGGGTTTCGCCGGGTACGGCAAGCGGATGCTCACCGCGTAGCGCAGGCGGGGGAGACAGCATGGCAGCAATCGCCGCCGCGCGACCGATGTGCGCCTCGCCGTAGCCGGTGACGAATGTGAGGCCGTTCGACAGGTGCAGCGTCTTTCCCGGCGCGCCGCCTATGAGCGCCATAATGTCCAAGACATGCTGCTGCGACAGTTCGCCGCCTGCCACTTCAATCGCACGCCGAAGGGTACGACTTTGCAAGGCGGCATGGTGATTACGGAGCGCGCGAGTGTCAAGTCTGACGGCGCCGTCGGACTGCACATGCGCCACCTTATTCCAGACTTCGTCCGCCTTTGCCCTGATGTAGTCGCTGTCCTGAGTGGCGTTCGCCGCTAACCGCAGCAGCGCGGCATGGATGGACGGATTGGTCTGTTCCAGCAGTGGCACAAGCTCCATGCGAATGCGGTTGCGCAGGAATTCGAGCGACTGGTTCGAGGCATCGATGCGTGGCGAAAGTCCCAATGCGCGGCAGTACGCCTGCGTCTCTGAGCGGCGGGTGCCTAGCAGCGGGCGGAACAGCGTTGCCGGTCTGCCGGCTATGCGGCGCGTGTCGAGGGTTTGCATGCCGCGCAGGCCGTCGAGTCCGCTGCCGCGAATGATGTGCATCAGCACGGTTTCCGCCTGGTCGTCGGCGGTATGCCCGAGCGCGATGACATCGGCGGCGTGCTCGGTGGCGACTTCGGCGAGGAATGCGTAGCGCACCTGCCGAGCGGCGTCTTCGAGTGACAGCTTGTGCCTAGTGCGATAGGCTGCCACATCGGCGCTTTCTAATGTGAAGGGGATGTCGAGCCGCCTGAATGTGTCCTCCGTGAACTCGGCGTCCGCGTCCGACTCCGCCCCGCGCAGGCTGTGGTTCAGGTGCGCGCCGTACAGCCTTAGCTTGTGTTCATCACGCAGCTGCCATAGCGCGTGGAGCAGAGCGAGTGAATCAGGTCCTCCGGACACGGCGAGGAGCAGCCTCTTGCCTTGCAGTTCGTGCTTGCGAAGTACAGAAGCCACGCACAGCCGGAGTGCGTCAATGGCCGCACTACTGGCGGAAGCCATTGCCTGATGTGTAGCCCTGCCAGCCGTATTCGACCGTGCTTGCGCGCGTTACTTTGATGATCTCTATCTTGAGGGCGCGCATCTCAATGACCTCAATCTTCAGGTCCTCGTACTCCAGAATCTCGCCCTCGTCCGGGATATGGCCAAGCTTGTCGAGCACGAAGCCCGCGAGCGTATCGAAGTCGCCGTCGGGCAAGTTCAACTCCAGCTCTTCGTTGGCTTCGTCGATGCTCATCGCTGCCTCAACCTGGAACGTGTTGTCGTCAAGGCTCTCGTACTCATCTTCGGGAGCTTCGCCTTCTTCGCCGTGCGCGCCCACAACCTCTTCGGACAGCCGCTTCAGGGTAACCAGCCCCGCCAGTCCTCCGTACTCGTCCACGATGATTGCCATCTGGTGCCCGTCCTTACGCATCTCCTCGAACAACTCGGCGGTGCGTTTTGTCTCAGGCACGAACAGCGGTTTGCGTATTACATCCGTGACAGTGGCGTCGAGCTCCATTCCGCCGTTACTCGCCATTGACCTGAGCACGTCCTTAGCTGATAGGATGCCGATGATATTTTCGCTGGAGTCGTTGTACACCGGAAAGCGGGTGTGCGAATGCGCCCCGTACACATTGAGGAACTCGCTGAGCGTTGCGCTGTGCTGTACGCTCACCATCTCCGGTCGCGGCGTCATCACCTCACGCACCTGCCTGTCGCCGAAGCGGAACACATTCTGCAGCAGTTCTGCCTCGGACGACTCGAATGTGCCCTCCGCCTCGCCGATGTCAATGAGGGATAGGAGCTCGCCCTCCGTGATGGAGTCTCGCGCTTCCGGATTGACGCCGAGCAGCTTGGTCGTCCAGTTCGTCATGCCTTGCAGCAGGAAGATGATGGGCCAGAACACGAACTCTAGCATCTTCAGAGGGCGCGCATACCAGAAAGAAATGCGTTCAGCCTGATGCACTGCGATGGTCTTGGGAATCGTTTCGCCGAAAATCAGCAGCAGGATGGTGCCCGCCACAGTCGCCAGGATGGTCGCGAGCGCCTCGCGGCCCTCGCCAATCAGATTAAGAGAGACCACAGTAATCAGCGCGGTGAACGCCACATTCACCAGGTTGTTGCCGAGCAGGATGGTGGAAAGCAGGCGTTCCGGGCGTTCAAGCAGGCCTGCGACTCGCTGAGCGCCGGGCTTGTTCGTGTTCAGAAGGTGCACGAGCCTGATACGTTCAAGCGCGAGAAACGCCGCCTCCGATGACGAGAAGAATGCCGAAAGTATGATGCAAAGTCCGATGAGAATTAGGCTCGATAAATGAGCGTCCGCCATAGAAAATTACCTCCGTTAGGCGCCCTGCTCGCGGGCGCGCCAAAGGCTAGAAATGACGCTGCGACTGATAGATGCGCTGAAGCCGCGCCTGCCCATGTAGCCGTATAGCCTGCGATGGAAAGTTTCATAGTCCGCGCCGTCCAAGCGGCGAGAGTATGCAGAGGCGACGCGATGCGCGCTTTCGGTGTCGTCGCAGTCGCTGACGGCATCCTCTGCGAGGTCGCTCCGGACGCCCTTGTTCATCAGCTCGCGCTTGATCAGCCAGGCGCTGCGGGGCTTTGTGCGCAGGCGGCTTTCGGTCCACAGGCGTGCGAATGCGGCGTCGTCGATGAGGGAGCGCTCGCGCAGGTCTGCGACGACCTGCACTGCGATGTCGTGGGAAAACTTGCGGAGCAAATGAGTGATGACCTCTGCTGCGGTCCTGGGTCTGCGCGCGAGGTGGCGGATGGCTGAGGCGCTTGCGCGCCTCAGCTGGTCACTGTCGCTGTCTTCGTCGTTCATTTCAGGTCACGCGGACCTTGCAATCTCCCCTTGCGGATGCTGCATAAGGCAGGTATTGATAATGTTGATGATTTGCCTAGTGTACCAAAGCCGAGGCGGATGCGTAAAGCGGGAGGAATGTCGGGAATGACTTCGTCAATTGCTCAACTCTAGGAAAGTGCCTTGAGTTCATCTTCACGAGACGATTTAACTGGCTGAGCGAGCACTATATTCTTTCGCCGTTCATTTATTCCGTTGGCAAACGACGATACTTTCTTCACGCATTGTCGAGTCAGTCTTGCCGGCCACGTTTGAAGGACTGTTTGCCAGAGGCATTCGCTTGTTAGGTATATTTCTTACAATAGTTTCCTTGTGTGAGAATCCGAAGTTGCCAAAAGTGAACTCGACGAACTCATCTGTCGGAAGGGTAACACCTTTGACCTTACGATTGCCGACCACGTAGCAGACAGTTGCTTCATCCGATGTAATGGAGGCAATGGTCTTTATACTGTTTCTTAGATCAAGATAGAATGCCTCGACTTGAAGCGCTCGCTTTGTGTCGGCAGAACGGATCTCTTCAATTGCAGTTGTTACAGGCGAGTCTGGCAAGTGGCCGAGCCTCTTCATTCCACCCATAGATAGCCGGTCAACCACTCTGGGATTAGGCAATCCTATCCATTCCGCCGAAAGACGTGAGAATTGACCGTAGGCAACTGTAGTTGGTGAGTCCCCGTACGGAGGGGAAGTTATTACCAAGTCGAACGATTTTGACGTTTGGGGCACTTCTTCTTTGGCGGTATTGGCATCAGTCACAAGCACCTTGACACTCTTTCGCCGGCCGATGTAAGCCGCTAAACCTATCCTGTTACGTGCTAGCTTGCCCAGAAATGTCCCAAAGACATCGGGGTTATGGGATTCTAATTTCTGAGACGGCATTCGCACCAACTTGAACTCGCCGTTCTTCGTGTATGAGCACTCTCTGACCGTCTCTGAGAATGCTACCCAGAGGAAGTTCCGTACCGATTTATCCTCAACAGATCGGATGTATTCGCGAATTTTGGACAGGCTAGCAACAACCTGGTTGGAGAACCAGTAATCCCTGTTCAAGATACTCGGTATTATAGCGTCAGACGAACTACCTTTAGGGTAGATGACCTGTGTAAGTGTGTTCTGCAAAGATTCTAGGCACTTGTCCAGGATGTTTAAAGAAGGGGGTGTGGTTTTGGCAGACGCTATTAATCTCACTAATGGATTGATGTCGCAGCCTATGGCGTTCATTCCAAATAAGGATGCTTCGACCATCGATGTGCCTGTACCGCAATACGGGTCTAGCAGCCAGCCGCCCGGCACACCGTAACGCTCCAAAAGTTTCCTGGCCACCTGCGGAATCATCATTGCAGGGTAGTTGTGGAAGCAGTGTGTGTACTCTTTAGTGTTGGACTTCCTGAAGTCCCATGACATGTCTTTGTATTTGGCGCTATCTATCATCACAAAAACTTTCAGCGTTGACTTGAGTCAATTCAAATACTGACATTACCTTGGCTATCGCCCGAGTGTCCGGCGCACTACATCTATAAATCTCTCAACACTCAAGAGTTCGTCAGGGCAGGACCTGTTGTCAGGATAACCTCTGTGCAGAGACTCAGGGACTACAAGCCTTACGTCGGCGTCGATAATTGCATTGAATTGCCCATTGGACATATTGGGTTGGAGAGTCATAAAGTATCTGCGCGGAACCCTCCTGCCTTCATCAAGTAGTTGGCGCCAGCGCTCTCTAGATGTGGTCTTGGCTCCAATTACGAATAATCGATCAATAGGATAATCCCAGTTGTTGTAAGCGACGGCGCTAGGGATTATAAAATCGGGTCTTCCGTCTACATTAGGCTGATGTTCGAATGGTATTGCGGCATCTTCGAGGATGAATCTTATGTGGTTCTCGAACGATCGACCGGCTCTGGCTCGACGCCGATTCGTTATCGAGTTGGCCGTTGATACGAACTCATCTATATTTCTAAATCCTCGTTCTACGATTGGGCCGCATATTGATTTTTCGACAAGTTTGAACAGCTCATATTCCGTGTCTCTTCCTCTGATGATCTTGTCGTCGGCACTCCAACTGGCAAAGTCAGGAATGCAGTTAATAAGAGTGGCCTTAGTCTCATTCGAGAACTCATTACCGCTCGGAAAGTCCTCTAGCCCAACCATAAAGTCATGGAATCGGCGCCGAAGGCATTCGTCCTGATCTTCAATGTCCTGTTGGGTCTCGCCGTAGATGCCCCATCCAGAGATTATTTCTACACCAAGGGCAACTTGAGCTTCAAGGATGTCTTCGTCAAGGTCAAGCACGTAGGCGTGGAAATTTGAGATGTCTAGAGGGATTAAAATTAGGAGGCTGCCGACAAAGTAGTCAGTCAGGAACGGGAACTTTCCACCAAAGCGTGTGAGTCTGTATTCGCTGCGTGTGCCCGTTCCATACCAAGTTACAACCGACTGGGTCTTTCTGCCATCTTCCCAAAGGATTGTAACTTCGTGCTTATCATTTCTACCATTGCGCGGTGGATGAGGCGTGTACATTTGCCACGCATCTTTGGGCAAATAAAAACCAGACTGATGACTACCGGTCGTGCCTGCATCGTTCGGAGAGATGAACTTGAGCAATGCTTTTCCGTGTTGCAAGGCATCACTGGTTGCGGCGTCTATCAGAGGACTCGCCATTGTTATTCACTCGCTCCCAGGCAATGTCGATGTCTGTTAAGTCCGAATTGCAGACTATCCAGGCGGGCGGTTAAAGGCGTGTTTCGCGCCCAAACAAACCCAATTCAACGCATCAGTCGCCGATGACGGTTAGGGGAATGTCGTCATTATCTTCTATTTCATCGATGTCGGGTATGACAATCTGCGGGGAGAGCTTGTTGCGCACGAGTTCTTCGATTTCGGATGCGATGCCCCGGTTCTCGCTCAGGAACTGCTTGGAGTTCTCGCGTCCCTGCCCAAGCCTTATCTCGCCGAAGGAGTAGAAGGCGCCGCTCTTGCGGATGATCTCTTCGTCCGAGCCGATGTCGATCAGTTCGCCGTACTTGCTGATGCCTTCGCTGTACATGATGTCGAACTCCGCGACGCGGAAGGGCGGCGCGACCTTGTTCTTCACTACGCGGGCGCGCACTCGGTTGCCCAAGATATCCGTGCCCTGCTTGAGGGATTCCAGCCGACGGAGGTCGATGCGTACGGAGCTATAGAACTTCAGCGCGCGACCGCCGGGTGTAACTTCCGGGTTGCCGAAGAAAACGCCTATCTTCTCACGAAGCTGGTTGATGAAAATCACGCAGGTGTTTGAGCGGCTGATGGCGGAAGTGAGCTTGCGCAGCGCCTGCGACATCAGGCGGGCTTGCAACCCGACATGCGTGTCGCCCATGTCGCCTTCCAACTCGGCGCGCGGCACCAGCGCAGCAACGCTGTCCACCACGACTATGTCAACTGCGCCGCTACGGACGAGGTATTCGCATATCTCCAGACCCTGTTCGGCGGTGTCCGGCTGTGAGACGAGAAGTTCCTCGATGTCCACGCCGCACTTCGCAGCATAACTGGGGTCAAGCGCGTGCTCGGCGTCTATGTACGCCGCCGTGCCGCCCTCTGCCTGCGCGTTCGCCATAACATGGTATGCCAGCGTTGTCTTTCCTGATGATTCCGCGCCGAACACCTCAACCACGCGACCGCGCGGCACTCCGCCGATGCCTAATGCAACATCGAGGGATATGGAGCCAGTGGAGATTGCGCCTGAAAGATTGTCCTGAATTGCGTCTCCGAGGCGCATGACCGCGCCATGCCCGAAGTGCCGGTCAATCTGTCCGAGTGCCAGTTCGAGCGCCTTAGCCTTGTCGCTCTCTGTGCTGACTCCTTTGGTCTTAGTTGCCCCGTTTCGTCTTGGCATGTCTGCCTCCATAGGTCATTATGTGGTCGCGATATGCAGGGTTGAGTTCTTCTGCGTCCTGTGCCTGAAACATAACAGAGAGTCGGCGTATTGTCAAGACAAGTGTTCTAACAGATTGCGGTTAAATTCAAGGGGTGGAATCGCTATTCCGGCTTCCATCCCTTCGGCAAACTCAGGTCAGGCTCTAACCTTGCCCTGTTGATGGGGGAGGGGACTATGCCATCCAGATTATGCTGTCCAAATTACGCCATCTAAGTAGGACGCTATCCAATCCACGTCATACCCATCTTGTCAGCACTTGGTTGTGTGGACATTTCCTGTCATGCCGAATGCAGCGAGGAATCTGAAGTCTGTGAATGGTCTATTCGCAATGATTTCAGATTCTTCACTCCGCTGCGCTGTGTTCAGAATGACAGCATAGACATACTTATCAAGTCTAAAATGCTTTGCGTATCAAATGTCAACAGAGTCTAGATCATAGGCCCATCATATCGGCAAGCGTCTTCAGGTCGGGTACTTCAAGGTCGGCCCCGGAAGCGCCGTCTGAGGGATTGCCAGACGCGCTGCCCTCGAGCTCCGAGTTGGCGTGCCTGTTCACCCACACAGCATCCATTCCGAAGGACTTCGCCGCAACGATGTCGAGCTTGACGCTCTCAGCTACATGTAGCACGCGCTCTTTTGGGAATCCCATGCGCTCAATCGCCATCTTGAAATTGTTATGCGAAGGCTTGTACGATCCCGCCTGCTCCGCCGTTACGATATAGTCGAAGTCCACTCCCAGCGTCCGCGCCGTCCCCGTGAACAGGTCGTCATCCACATTCGAGACTATGCACAGCCTGTACCTGTTCTTGAAGCGTTCCAGTGCATCCACCGTATCTTCGAAAGGCTGCCAACTGCCCAGTGATTCGGCAAGACACTCAATCTCAGACCGGGACGGCACAAACCCCAGCCGCACGCAGATACCCCTCACTGTTGAGCGCAGCACCTCGCGGTATCGCCTGTACTCTCCAGATTTACCTGCCCCCCTCGACCTCTGCATACAGCTCCATCAGCTCCGCATCGCTCACATCCACCCCATGCACCCTGACAACCGGCCTCAGCGCACTCGCAATGCCCGATTCCCAGTCAATCAGTGTCCCATAGCAGTCAAAAGTCAGCGCCCTATACTTCCTAAAATCAAGCATTCCCATTTCCATCCTGTTCATTCATGTTAGTTCCTGCCACCCCGAACACCCGCCCTTCGGCCTCCAACTTAATAAGGTGCGCCCGAATCTGGCTGCGCGCCGTCTCCATTAGCTGCGGATGTATGTTCCCCGCATAGATGGCTTCCAGCAGCGCATCCAGACTCCGATTCCCAGCTTCCACCAGTCCGACAATCTGCTCCTCGCGCGCAAGACGGTGGGTAATCAGCTCATTCAGCTTGTCTTGCGGCGTGTCGATAACAGGCCCATGCCCAGGCGCAATCAGGCGCGCGTCATACCCAAGCAGCTTACGCATCGACTCTATGTAGGCCGACATGTCTCCGTGCTCCGGGCTGATGACCGTCGTGCCAGTCCCTAGAATCATATCACCGCTGAACAGCACCCCTGTCTGCCGATGCAAAATGCATAGGCTTCCCATAGTATGGCCCGGCGCATGTATGAACTCCAACGTCGCGCCTCCAAGCTCCAGCGTATCCCCGTCGCCCACCGTCGCATCCACGCTGAAACCTTCAACGTCGCCAGGTTCAATAGTAGTATGGCTAACCTGCTGAAAGGGCACATCCTCCATTCGAGAAGAAGCAAGGTCAGACTCGATAGCCTCGCGCTCATCCGTATTGCAGGTAACCGCGCCGCTCGTGGCGTCCCTCAGCCGCACCGCGCCCCCGATATGGTCGCCGTGCCTGTGGGTCAGCACAATCGCAGCCACCTCCGGCGCTCCCACAGACCGCCAGTGCTCCAGATACGCCTCCACCTCCGCATCCTCGCCATAAGCCGTATCGATTATCGCCGCTCGCTCGCTCCCTACCACCAGATACACATTCGGCGCATACACGCCTTCGTGCGCACCCTCGCCTACGACCATCTGATGCACGCCGGGCGCGATTTCTGTGATGGCAGTTTTCATTAGTTCTCTTCCTCAACTAACTGAAGTCGGTTTGCCCAATAAATGCTTAAGCCCCAATCCACCGAGGGGGGCGTGTGAGAGGCCTCCTGAAGAAGCAAAAGGGTGCACCTCTGAATCTGAGATAATGGTTTTACAACACAAAACCTGTCACAGAAAAGGAGCACCCAACAGATGCTACCACGTAACCACCCTGACCGCATCCAAATCGCCTTCGACGATCCCCGCCTGGTAGCCAATGCCGGGCTGATCCTGCCGGTCACCCTGGCCGGGCGTCTGGGTCTGAGCCAACTCGTCGACAACCACGTTGACCTGGGCGACGCCCCGGGGCGGGCCAACACCGGGGACAAGATACTGACCCTGGTGGCGTCGGCTCTGGTCGGTGGCGACTGCATTGACGATGCCGACGTGTTGCGGGCGGGCAGGACCTCCTCGGTACTGGGTTGTGTGGTCAAGGCTCCATCCACGCTGGGGACATTCCTACGCAGTTTCCGCTGGGGACATGTGCGACAGTTGGACCGGGTGAGCCGAGAGTTTCTGGCGCGTGCCTGGGACGCCGGGGCAGGCCCCGAGGACTCGCCTCTGACGATCGACATAGACTCGACGGTCTGCGAGACCTATGGACTGGCAAAGGAGGGAGCGCGCCATCACAACTACACCGGCCAGCGGGGCTATCATCCGCTGCTGGCCGTTGCCTCAGGAACCGGCGACGTGCTGATGGCACGACTGCGCAAGGGCCGAGCCAACACCGCCCGGGGCGCAGCCAACTTCCTGCGGGAGACGGTGGCGCGAGTGCGCTACGCCGGAGCCACGGGAGCGCTCACGGTGCGGGCCGACAGCGGCTTCTATGCCCACACCATCGTTGCCGTCTGTCGCAAGATGGATGTCCGCTTCTCCATCACCGTCCGACAGCACCCCCGACTGCGCAATCTCATCGAGGCCATACCAGAGACGGACTGGACACCCATACCCTACTGGATGGACGGCACAGCCGATGTGGCCGAGACCATTTACACTCCCTTCGAGAGCAAGCCCGACGCCGCACCAGTGCGACTCATCGTCCGCAGAGTGAAGCCCACGCCCGGCTCTCAACTGGCGCTCTTCACCAACTACAGCTATCACGGTTTCATCACGGACCGAGAGGGCGACACCCTCCAACTGGAGGCCGACCATCGCCGCCACGCCGAGGTGGAGAACGCCATCCGCGACCTGAAGTACGGCGTAGGACTGAACCATCTGCCCTCAGGGCGCTTCGCAGCCAACGCCGCCTGGTTGGCCGTGCAGGTGATGGCTCACAATCTGGCTCGCTGGACCTCCCGCATCGGACTGGAAGAACGAGCCTCCACCACCAAGACCTTGCGCAGACGATTCTTCTCCCTCGCCGGACGGCTTACACGCTCGGCACGCCGTCTCACCCTGCATCTTCCCCAGCGCTGGCCCTGGGAAACACAGTTCGGCCGCGCTCTGGCCAGACTGCGAACCATTCCGTTACCGAGCTGACAGCTGACGGCAGCGGCGACGACTGCCCACCATACACTCCATAACCCATCTCATCCCCAGACTCGCGCCGGACCGGACCGTGAGTATCCCCTGCTGCTCACCGATTCGTCAACTTCACCCACAATCGCCACTGTGGGCCTCCATTGGCGTTCAACATCACGACCGGGGACCTTCAGAACGCTCCAGCGTCGGCATCATACCCGCACCGCCACCTTGCCGCGTCCTTCACCCACGCTCCGGCAGAGATACCATGACTCTTCGGTGGATTCGGGTTAAGCATTCTTCCAACACTGGAATAAGGCGTTCACAGAACGCAATAATACTTAACTTGTTCAGGATGTAGGATAACAACTTTTGCCCAAAAGTCCTTCTTGTCAATCAACCATCTTTTCAGTTCCTCACAATCGACATCGCTTATTCCGTACTCCACATAATCCACGAGCAGCCACCATTGCGAGTATTCCTCGATATCACGATTATTTCTTATTTTGTTCGATTTGTCTTGGATACAACATAACAATCTTTCTTTCAACTTGTCCTGCATTCCCCAACCCCAACCCCAACCAATTTTCAGCGTGAACTCCGTCTCTGTTCTCGTGCATTTCTGCCAATTTCCACTCTCTAAATTATCCGGCATTAGAATACAGCGATGCCAACTTCCAATCAATCCGATTCAGGGAAGTCCCCCATCCCCTTCCATCCCTGTAAACTCCCGTGAAACAACATCCAAAACCTTTGACATTGCTCCCTGCAAGAGTATAATTCGCATCGGTGTTAAAGAAACCTTAACAATCTTGCGGAACTACTATGGAGGGAAACACCGATGGACCCCATTAACCTATTCGACATGGAAGCCCTAGCCAAGCAGACGATGCCCCACAACATGTGGACATTCGTGGACGCCGCCTCTAACGACGAGATAACCAAGCGTAGAAATAGGGACTCCTTCGAGCGCATACTCGTAAACGCGAGATTTCTCGCGGATGTCTCTGACCGCGATCTCACCACCACCGTGCTCGGCGAGAAGATCTCCTTCCCAGTCATGGTCGCACCGACAGGCGGACAGCGGCAGGCGCATCCCGAAGGAGAGCGAGCCACCGCCACCGGCGCGGGTCGTGTAGGCACCCTATACACGCTGCCCACTAGCTCAGGCTACAGTATCGAAGAGGTCGCAGAGGTCGCAACAGGCCCTCTCTGGTTCCAGCTCTACCACCAGGACGACGAGGTAACCGAGATTCTCGTCAAGCGCGCCAAGGAGGCAGGCTACAAGGCAATCTGCCTCACTGTTGACACCCCGGTCGGCAGCCCAAAGGAGCGCGATGTGCGCAACCTCTATATGGCGCAGCCCGGCCTGCACTGGGGCAGCCTCCGCGGCAGGCCTGACCTCATCAACCGCAGAAATGTAGGCGTTCCCGACCTCGCGGACTGGGCGCCGCCCGACTACGTTGGCCTCACCTGGGACAGGCTCGACTGGCTGCGCGACCTCACGGGCTTGCCCCTCATCGTTAAGGGTATACGCACAGTCGAGGACGCCATCCAGTGCGCCGAGTACGGAGTTGACGGCATCGTCGTCTCGAACCACGGCGGTAGGCAGCTCGACGGCACACCCTCCAGCATCGAGACACTCGCGCCCATCGCTGAGGCGGTCGGCGATCGGCTTGAGATATATCTGGACTCAGGAGTACGCCGCGGGCTAGACGTTCTCAAGGCGCTCTGCCTCGGCGCGCGCGCAGTCCTGGTAGGACGCCCCCTCTACTGGGGCTTGGCTTATGGCGGCGCAGACGGTGTCGAGCACATGCTCAAAATCCTGCAAGTTGAGTTCGACCGCGCACTCGCCTATGTAGGCTGCCGCACCCCCGACGAACTCCATCCCGGCATCGTGGATGTTCCCGACACCAACTGGTGGCCGCGTAACTAAACTAGAGAAGATTCTCGCAACAAAATGCAAATGCCCTCTTACCGTTTGTCAGCGGTAAGAGGGCATTTATCATTTGGTATCCTGTCAAAGAGGACTTCTCAGTCCGCTGATGTACCGTATGACGCGCCATTTTGAGCAGAAAAGCTGGGAGGTGGTTCGTCGAAATCTTCACCCCGTGCTTCTGCCTCCAACCGTCGCTGATTCCAGTCAGCCCATATCTGATGCACGCGGGCCCTTGCCTTAGCATCGCGCTTCTTATAGTAATCCTCTAACATCCCCGCTAGCACCATAACAGCCTCCGTTATCATAAGGCTTATGAACGCCGCGCCCATCAGTATTGCTGGTATCTTCTGCACTACGGCATTGGCAACATCCTGATACGATTGCCCAGATGCGATACGCGAAACCTCATACCATACGCTCCAGCTAATCCCGATTATACCAAGAAGGTAAAACAGCGGAAAGTACACCGACTTGAATCTCTTCGGCACACTCCATATCGACTCCCGCCCATCGTCCACCCTTCGATTTTCGTCTTCGCTCATACGCTCCCTATTGTATTTCCTTCCGCATTCATCGCCCGCTCTGCTCATCTACTGAATACTGATAGACCGACATACCGACCAACCGAAAAACTACAAAATCGCCCCAGCCTCCTGGAACTTCGCTATATCATCCCAGTCATATCCAAGCTGCTCGATAAGCACCGCTTCCGTGTCCTGCCCAAGTTCCGGCGCGCCCCGCACGATGTCCGCTGGCGTCTCGCTGTAAGACACCGGGAAGTTGCAGACCCTAATCGGTCCCATGTCCGGATGGTCGAAGTCCCTGATGAATTGGTTCGCAATCACCTGCGGATCGTCCTTCAGCTCCTGAACGCTCTGCACCTTTGCGTAGATGAACCCGTACTGCCGGAATATCGCGTCCCACTCCGCATAAGTCTTCTCGGCGAATGTATCCTCGAGAAGCGTCAGCAGTTCCGGCACGACCTCCGCGCCGTCCTCGACGCCTTGGAACTTCGGCTCGTCCAGAATATGCGAAAGGCCCAGCGCCTCCACGAACGGACGCCAGTACCGCTTCGGCTGTGGATTGGATATTCGTAGCCAGCTCCCGTCCTTGCACTTGTAGATGTTGTACATGTAGTTGCGCACGTCCTCGCGGTTCAGGGTGGGCATGTGGCTACCGATGAGCAGATCCATTCCGACCGCAAGCCCCTGAAGCCACATCGTGCTGCTCATGTGCGACACTTCTACTTTTTGCCCGACGCCTTGGCTCTCCCGCGCCCACAGGGCCGAAAGTATCCCTAGGCACAGGATTATGCCTCCAATCTGGTCCGAGGGCGCGCCCCTCACCGATATGGGATGCTTCGCCCATGGCGGGGTCGCCGACATCATCAGACCTGCGCGAGCCTGCCCGCATGCATCCAGCGACGGCATCAGCGCGTCGGGACCCTTGGTTCCGAAACCGGACGCGGACGCGTACACCAGCCTCGGGTTGATTTTCTTCAACGTATCGTAGCCCATGCTCAGTCGCTCCGCCACGCCGTTGCGGAAGTTTTCGATGACAACATCCGCCTCCGCAACCAGCTTATGCACTATCTCCCGCCCCTCCTCGGTCTTCAGATTGACCGCAATGCCGCGCTTGTTGCGGTTGCAGGTTTCGAAGTAAGCGTTGCGACCGTTCGGCATCCCTGCGTTCGCCGACTCAAGCGAAGACACCGCGCGCCCCACATCGCCGTCCAGCGCCTCCAGCTTGATGACATCCGCTCCCATATCCCCCAGCATCGACGCCGCCACAGGCCCGAACTGCCACATCGTCCAGTCCAGCACCTTCACCCCCGCCAGAGGCCCGTATGCCCGACTCTCTTGCGGTATAGTTGCTCCGTTACTGCTCAGCATATTGCCCTCCGAATGCATGTTTTGTCATCCGTCCGTCATTCTGCGCCCAGTGTAGCACATCACCTCTTCCCGCTCGTAGCGAGCATTTCAATTCGCTGTGGTATGTATCTATGGCGGATATTTCAAGCCGCAGAGACGATAGACCGATATGGCGGCGCCTTACGGTTGGCGGCCAACGGCCGACAGCCAGCCTGCTAATTGACAAGTTCCATCGCCCATCGCTAGACTTCCCGCAGCCAAACCTTCCAGGAGTTCCGCATGCGCATCACCAACATCGAAGGCTTCAATCTGTCATCGCCTTTGGAGCGGCCATTCGGCTGGTCCAATGGCTGGATTTCCGCTCGTGTCGTCGGCCTGCTGAAGATCGAGACCGATGAGGGTATCACAGGCTGGGGCGAGGGCTATGTCGGCGCGCGAGGCGACTTCGTCAAGCAACTCTTTGGCGACCTCCTCATAGGCGCCGATCCCCTCAACCGCAACGCACTCTGGCAGGGCATGTTCGACCGCGTCTATAACGGCAACAACGCAGGTGGCTTCGGTGGCAGCGCCATCAGCGCAGTTGATATCGCCCTTTGGGACATCGCGGGCAAGGCAGCCGGCCAGTCCGTCTCAGACTTGCTAGGTGGCCGCATCCGAGACAAGGTCGCCGTGTATGCAACAGGCCTCTACTATACCGAGGGCGAGTTCCCCACCCGCCTTCTTGACGAAGCAACGATGTACGTCGAACTCGGCTTCAAGGGCATGAAGACCAAGATCGGCGGCTTACCCATCGCAGAGGACGTTCGCCGCGTCGCTGCCATTCGCGGCGCTATCGGCGACGATATCCGACTCATGGTGGACGCCAATCAGGCATACCCCGCATCCACAGCTATCCGGATCGGCAACGAACTCGCCGCTTATGACATCACCTGGTTCGAGGAGCCTGTGAACGCCAAGGACGTGGACGCCTATCTGCAAGTACAGGCAGCCGTTCCCATGCCTGTCGCGGGCGGCGAGAACCTCCGCACCCGCTACGAGTTCAAGGATTTTTTTGCCCGTCGCGCCTACGACATCGCCCAGCCTGATGTTGTGAACGCAGGAGGCATAACGGAGATGCGCAACATCGCAATGACAGCGAATTCTTATGGCATCCTCGTCAACCCACATGTATGGGGTTCCCCCGTGATGATTGCCGCCAGCCTTCACCTCGCATCTACGATACCGCCATGCCCGCCTGCATACGAACCGCGCCCCTACGAGCAGGAGCCGGTGATGGAGTTCGACCGCACGCCAAGCGGTATCCGCGAGGGCATCACCGCTGAACCGTTCGATCAGCAGGACGGCTTCATCACCGTTCCAACCGCGCCCGGCCTCGGCGTCGAGATCGACGAAGACGCTGTCCGCCGACTCGCATCGGACTAGCACCCGTTACTGCTATGGATGTAACATGGTAATTGCATGAGCGTCCTCGCTCGCATCATTACAAAAGCGTGGGACACCAAGGCATGAGACTGGCGCGTGGGAGATAAAGCATGGCAGACATACAAGACTTGCTAGGTTGCTACGCCTCGCTGCCCACTGCCATGACCGTAACCCACTCCGAATAGCGGGTAAGCATTGGCTTCAGACGGAACAGACCTTGCAATCGATGTGCGCGGCCTGAGCAAGTCCTACGGGCGCACTCAGGTTCTTCACAATCTGGACTTGCAGGTCCCTTGGGGACAGACCCTGACGGTGCTCGGTCCCAACGGCTCCGGCAAGACCACCCTCATCAAGACACTTGCGACTCTCGCCAAGCCTGATGCCGGCGATGTACACATAGCCGGACTGTCGTCTCGACGCAGCGGTGTGAGGATCCGCCGCGCCATTGGCGTCGTCACCCACGAGCCGCTGCTCTACGACGGCCTCACCGGCGCCGAGAACCTACGCTTCTTCGCCAGGATGTTTGCCCTAGACCGTATTGAAGAGCGGATTGGCAGCGTGGCGGCGCAGATGGGCGTAATGGATCGCCTCGACGCCAGAGTGGGCACACTTTCACACGGCATGCGCCGTCGCTTCAGTATCGCGCGCGCCTTGCTTCATTCCCCCAGCGTGCTCATAATGGACGAGCCTGAAAGCGGACTCGACCAGCAGGCGCTAAGCCTCCTCGAAGCCCTCATCACCGACAGCGCCCACCCCAAACGCGCCATTCTCATGACGACGCACAATCTTGAGCGCGGCATCGCGCTCGCCGACCGCGTGGCTATCCTATCTCGCGGTCGCATCGCGCATGACGGCGCGCCGGATTCGGATGCCACCAGAGCCGCCTATCACCGATACACCTCCGACCCGCATGGGGAGGCGCAGCCTCTATGAGAGCGTCCATATTGGCAGTGCTGACAATCCTCTGGAAGGACATCGTTCTGGAACTGCGCACGAAGGACATCGTCGTTACAGCGTTGGTCTTCGCTCTGCTGGTCATCGTGGTCTTCAACTTCGCCATCACACCGACGCCGCAGACTGTTGCATTCGTCGCGCCCGGCATCCTTTGGATTGCGTTCACCTTCGGCGGCGTGCTGGGCCTAAATCGCTCAATGGCGCTGGAGAATGAGAGTGGCGGTCTCCACGCCCTGATGCTCACTCCCGTCAGCCGCGATCTGATCTTCTTCGGGAAGATGCTTGGCAGCTCCCTGTTTATGCTGCTGGTTGAAGTCGCCGTCTTCCCTGTCTTCGCAGTTCTCTACAACTTCTCGCTACTGCTGCCCGGGCTAATCCCGATCGCCGTGCTCGCGACCCTCGGCATAGCCACCGTCGGCACGCTGTTTTCGGCAATGGCGGTGAACACGCGCTCTCGTGAGGTGATGCTGCCCTTGCTGTTCTTCCCGGTGGCGGTGCCTGCCATTATTGCTGCGGTTGAAGCATCGACAGCCGTCATTCAGGGAAGCAGCCCGTTCGACCGCTGGCTGCCGTTCCTCATCGCCTTCGATGCGCTGTTCCTGGTGGTGTGCCCGTTCGCATTCAACCTCATCGTCGAAGAGTAATGGCGCGTCTAACCATCGTATTAGGCGTCGCATAAGGCCGCGTCTGTCCTTGTTGCCAATCTAAGATAAATGCTAAACTGAGGTCAGAGTTGCATGGGAGGCGCTACACCTTCCCTGTTGCCTTGAGGGTGGTGAGTGAGCCCATCACAACATTGACACTAAATTGAAAAACCTGATATATTTGTCATCTACCGTGTGAAATATAGAGCAAGTTTGACCTTAAACTTGTTCAGCGTTTCCCAATGCTCACATGAGCCAATAATGCGAGCAGAACAGCTACATCAGGCGGCGCAAGCTTCCCATTCGTCACCGCCCCCAAATCATGCGAGCCGAAGGCTGAAGGATTTGGGGCATTTTCTCTATTTTCAAGTATTATGGCGATGAACTGCGCACGCCTCATAAAAGGCGAGACCCAGGAGGCTAGACTTGCAGAAAACTGACTTTATAGTTCGATTTGGGGGTGAGGGCGGACAGGGCATGGTTACCTCTTCCGAAGGGCTTGCAGAGGCTGCAAGCAATGTGGGCTACCATGTGCAGACATTCGTCACATTCCCGTCGCAAATTATGGGCGGTCCTGTGATGTCGCAGGCGCGCATCTCAACAACGCCCGTACTGAGTTCGGGCGATGACATCGATGTGCTGGTGTGCTTCAACGAAGAGGCGTACCTGAACCACAGGGACGATGTGACAGACGGCGGCGTCATCATCTACAACTCAGGCGACTTTGAGCCTGATGACTTGGCGAGCAGCTTCGGCATGCCCTTCGCAGATCTCGCTAAGTCCACCGGCAACGCGCGCGCCGAAAACATGATCGTGCTAGGCGCGCTCGCACACCTTGTCAATATGGCACAGAGCATCCTGGAAGATTTTGTTAGGGCACGCTTCACCAGAGGCCGCCCCAACGACGATCAGATAATATCCTCCAACATCGAGGCGCTCACACTTGGCAGACAGGAAGCAGAGAAGAGCGGGTTCGTCCTCGGAGAACTTGCTCCCTCTATCAGGCCCGAAGGCAACCAGATTCTGATTAACGGCAATGAAGCGATCGCCCTCGGCGCATGTGCCGCAGGCATCAACTTCTACATCGGCTACCCGATTTCGCCCGCAACCTCAATCCTGCTCTGGATGGAGCGCAACCTCACCGGCAACGGCAAGTTCGTGTATCAGGCAAGTTCCGAGATCGAGGCTATCAACGCCCTTGTCGGCGCAGGCTTCGGTGGGCAGAAGTCCATGACCGCAACGGCGGGTCCCGGCCTGTCTCTTATGGGCGAAGGGCTTGGGCTGGCATGGATGGCAGAAGTGCCGCTGGTGGTCGTGGATGTGCAGCGCGGCGGACCTTCAACAGGACTCCCCACTAAGACTGAACAGTCCGATCTGCTTATGGCGATGACGCCGGGGCACGGCGATGTCAGCATGCCAATCATCGCGCCGGGCACCGTTGAAGAGTGCTTCTATGCGGGAGCGATGGCATTCAACTGGGCAGAGCGTTACCAGGGTCCTGTCATACTGCTGAGTGAGCACATGCTCTCCGAGCGGAAGCAGAACATACCCAGGCCCGACCTTAGCGAACTTGTAGTCGAAAACCGGAAGACGTACACTGGCAGCAACGGCTACAATCGCTATGACGGCTGGGAACTCTCGTCGATGCCGCTGCCCGGCGGACCCGGCAGCTATATCGCCAACGGCAGCGAGCATGACGGCATGGGCGACACGACGCATCTGCCGGAGCGCCATATCCAGATGACGGAGCGTCGCTTCAGCAAGCTCAAGCTGCTGGAGAACGAAGCATACGAGTGCATCAACGCGGATGCCAGCATTGCGCTTATGCCTTGGGGCGGCTCGAAGGGATCCGCGCAGTCTGCTTATGACGCTGTTGCTGACAGTGGAGTCGATATCGGCTGGTACTACACAATGTACCTCAACCCTCTGCCTGCCGAGCTTCTTGAAGAACTGCGACAGAAGGACCTGGTACTGGTGCCAGAACTTAACTATCTGGGACAGTTCTCCAGCCTCCTGCGATCACAGGGCGTAAATGCAGAATCCATCACGCAGTACACAGGACTGCCCTTCAGAGTTGGCGAGCTCGCAAGTCGCATTACAGAGCGCCTCGAACAAGAGCAGAAAGTGAGCATAACAGTATGAGCGACAAGAATCCGGAATACGATTTCAAGTGGTGCCCAGGCTGCGGTGACTTCGGCGTCCGGCGCGCCCTGGAATCCGCAATCGAGCAGCGAAGAGTAGAGACTGAGCTGCCCGTAGAGAACAATGTCATCGTGGCAGGCATCGGCTGCTCAGGCAATATGGTTCATCTGCTTGAAGGACCTCAGCCCTACGGACTTCACGGCATTCATGGCAGGTCACTCCCGATTGCGCTGGGCGTCAAGATGGGACGTCCTGACCTTAATGTGATCGTTGTGGCGGGCGACGGCGACTTCCTGAGCATCGGCAACGAGCACATCGCTCCGCAGGCAGCGCGCAATCTCGATGTCACGGTCGTCATTATGGACAATGCCGTTTATGGGCTTACAAAGGGGCAGAGTTCTCCCACGACAAAGCTGGACGGCATCACCAGTTCCACGCCATTCGGAAAGCCTGAAGCTAAGCTTGACCCACTTGCCCTCTATCTGACTCTCGGTGTGTCATACATTGCATCGCATGTTTCCACAAAGGTCAGGGACTTGGGCACTACCATTGCAGAAGCGATGAACCACAAGGGCTTTTCCATCGTGCATGTGCAGTCGCCTTGCACCACCTACAACAACACCTTCATGGAGCTGAAGGGCAATGTGCGGCAGGGCATCCCGCCACTCGCGTGGGACATCCCGGAGCAGCACGATCCCAGCGACTATGAGGCCGCTCACGAATTAATCAACCAGGGCGGTGTACCTGTGGGCGTCATTTACAAGGACACCGACAGGCCATCTTTCCAGGATCGCATAGATGTCATCAACGACAAGTCGTTCTCCCGACAAGTGGAGAACATGATCGAGTCCTACGCCATTTAGCGCGACAATAACATCCAAAAATTGTGATATACCTAAGAGGCGGCATGCATGCCGCCTCTTTTGCTTGTACTATTTGTCTGTACTGTTTATTTGTACGATAAGGCCGCGTTAAAGCTCCGTTAATCTCTGCGTCTTAGAATACTGTCATCAGCTGGGACGCAGAACTTCGCCATAGTCACCGCCACATTTTTCGCAACCTACTTCGACGCCTACAACACCACACAGTCTTATGAAGCAGCGCACCGAAACATATATTTATCACGATCTGGGCCACGACTTGGGCCACGACCTGGGCGGCAGAGCATGCAGCTAGGACGCATGCTGATAGCCGAGGCGATTGGCACATATCTGCTTGTGCTGTTTGGCGCGGGCGCAGTTGCCACCGATGTAGTCACAGGTGGAGCACTCGGCTTGTGGCCCGTCGGATTCATCGGGGGCTTTGGCGTTACAGTGGGCATCTACGCCACCGTTGCCATATCCGGCGCTCACCTCAATCCCGCAATCAGCCTCGCTTTCGCCATCTTCCGCCGCAGCGAGTTCCCTGTCGGCAGGATGGTCTCCTACTGGGGGGCGCAGCTAGCGGGAGCTTTCGCTGCGGGGTTGACGCTCTTTGCCGTGTTTTCGCCGTTCGTCGAGCGCCTGGAACGACTGAACGGCTATATTCGGGGCGCGCCGGGCAGCGAGTATTCCGCGATGATATTCAGCAAGCACTTCCCGGACCCGGGCACGTTCGGGATAGATGAGGCCGCCCGCTCCCTGCTGTCAGCGCCGGCTGCCGCAGCCATCGAGGGATTCGGCACGGCAATTCTCGCGTTTGTCATCTTCGCTGTGTTCGACAGGCGCAACACTGCGCTGACGAACAGCAACCTGGCACCGCTCCTGGTGGGACTGACGGTCGCCATACTTATAGGCATGTTCGGGCCGCTGACCCATGCGGGCTGGAATCCGGTGCGCGACTTCGGTCCCCGAATCGTTGCGTTCTTCGCGGGCTGGGGCAGCATCGCCATACCGGGGCCGACCGGCGGCTTCTGGGCATACATCGTCGGCCCGCTCGTGGGCGCTCCAATAGGCGCGGCGGTGTATGAGTTTCTGCTGAGACCAGGACTGCCCCCTGAGCGTCAGGACAGCCTCTCCCGCAACGGCTCCGCGGACGCGCTAGGCGAATACGAGCCTGTATCGAATGCACGGGATGGCAAGGAATGAGCGACATCCTCTTCATGTGCGTCCACAATGCGGGGCGCAGCCAGATGGCGAAGGCGTTATTCAACAGGGCGGCGCAACAAGCGGGCATCTCGCTGAAAGCCGAATCTGCGGGCACCGAGCCTGCGGAGCGCGCGCAATACGCGATGAGGTAGAGCGGAGAGTGGTTGACCTTGTGGAGAGCCTGCAACCTGCTGACAGACTTCACCCCCATCCTAGCCTTCCCCCATCAAGGGGGAAGGGACTTTACGACACGGTCTAGTCCGGTGTGCCCTCGCTTAGCGGGGTTGCCTTGCTGAGGTAGTAGTTGGGGTCGGCGCGAGGGTTGGTTGAGTCCGCGGCGTCAAGCATTCTGTCGTACTTGGAGTCCAACTCCGACATCTTGGTCCCCATCGTTTTGTGCAGCGCGACGCTGGAAATCACGCGATGAGTTTCGCCGCCGCCACAGCTCTTGCACTCGATCGCGTCCGGCGGCGAGTAACTGCGCCAAAGCAGGTCTGACTTATGATTGCACCCGTCGCATCTGTACTCATAGATGGGCATAGTGTCTATTCGCTTTCGGGATTAGGCGAAGGTGGTTTCTACTTTCGCGGATGCGTCGAAGAACGCCTGCAACGAAAGATGGTACTGGAAGAATGCCGTGCGGCGCAGTTCGCTTTCCGACTTGACGCAGCCGTTCTGCAATGTCAGGTCGAGCGTGTTCAGCGTGTGTGCCGAGTCGGAGCCGCCGTTGGCAGCGATGTTGTCGAGCAAGGCTTTCCACTCTGCCGCCGACAGGTCTATGTAGAAGTCGAGGTCGCGCAGTTCGTGTTCGGGGATGGCTTCGACATCCGCACACTCAAAGCCCTCGAATGTGATGGCGAAAACCGCATCGCTCGCCCTGACACCCATGCGGCAGTTTATCGTGCCCTGTGACTTGAACTGTGAGTCGTTGTTGGCGCTCTCGCGCACGGCTTCAAACCACTCTACTGACGGGAACTCTGGCATGCTATTCTGCCTCCGGGGAATCTGACAGCGCGAATTCGGTGTCTATGCGGGCGGAGGCGTCGAAGAAGTACTGGAAGGTCTGGTTGTAGCGGTAGAAGAAGTCCTGCCGGTACTGGTCGCCGTTCATTGTAATCGCCAAGCCTTCGGATCTGTCCATGTCCAGCGTGTTGAGTGTGTGATCGAGGCCCGCGCCATCGTTGTCCTTGATATTGCGCAGCATCTCTTCCCATTCGTCGGACGCCATGTCGAGATAGAAGTCTGCTTCCGCGAGATCGGTTTCCGCGACCTCACGCGCTTCAGAGCATTCCTCACCTTCGAATACGAGGATGTAAGATTGCGATGCGACCTTGATGCCCATGGTGGCATCGCACATTCCGCCGCCCGCTTCCTGGTAAGCCTCTTCCCCGTTGAAGATTTCGCGCACCTGTTCGAACCATTCTACTGATGGGAACTGTGGCACAGCCTAAGCCTCCATAAACTTCGCTAGTGCCGGCGGGAAGCCCTCTTCGCGGCGCACGCCGATGTGCTCCATGTTGGCGAGGTACTGTCGGGCAAAGTCGCCCATCATGCGCTCGTACTGGCGCATGCCGCTCTGCGCCCCCTCGATGCCGCCGCCGAAGATTATAGCCAGCGCCTCTCTCAGCACAGGATCCTTGAGTTCGCGCTCGAACACGCGCTCGGCGATGTTCATCAGCCGTCCGAAAACGATGATCTTGTCGGGGTTATGGGAGGTGGCGTATCGCAAGTGGGCGAGACCATAAGCGAGGTGCCGCGCCTTGTCCTGAAGGCAGCGCGCGAACAGCACCTTCTCGGCGGGGTTGTGCGCGAAAAGCTCGCCGTAGCGGTACAGCATGAATATGAACGTGCCGCGCAGAATGTGCAGCATGACTACCGTCTCGGGCCAACCGCCGGTGCTCTCCAGCAGCATGCGATTGACCTCGCCCTTATTCTCTAAGCCCAGGCCGCCGCCGTTGGAGAGGGCGCGCTTGCGGAACGCCTCGAAGTGGCGGGCGTTGTCGAACATCTGCGTGGCAAGGAAGAGCTTGACCTCGTGAAAGCCGTATGAGAGCTTCTGCTGCCAGCCGCCAATGACCTCAATCTCGATGCTGGCGTACTGCGAAAGCTCGGTGCAGAGCTGGCACATAGCAGCCTCAACGTCGTCGGGCAAGGTCTGAATGGTGTTCCAGGGCACATCTGTCGCAGGCGCCCAGCGGCGCTGGATCGCCTCTTCATAGAGGTCTGCGGCGTTGTCTGCCCAGAGTTCGCGCTTCTCGCGCACCTCGAAGCCGAGCGGAGCGACGCCGGGAATCGGGTATGCGCCACGCGGCTTGCGTGTCTGGTCGTCCCAGAAGTCGGGCACATCGCCATAGACGCCGATATTGAGTGCATCTATAGTCAGCCCATTCTTTGTTGGCTTCGCCCGTGTGCCCCACTGGAGCGTATTCTGCATCCAAGACAGGTTCGGTGGGGCGATTTCCACTTCTTCTGCATCATCGCCGCTGGCTTCGCGCTCAGTCACACGGGCAGCGGATGCCCGAAGTTTTTCTTCCTGTTCCTGTTCGTCAGCCTGCTTGGTTTCTGCCATGCATGCATTCCTTCAATAGGGAGAGGTCACTCCCATCCTAGCCTTCCCCCATCAAGGGGGAAGGGAGATTCGTCTATGGAGGCCACCCCCATCCTAGCCTTCCCCCATCAAGGGGGAAGGGAGTTTTTCTTGGGGTTAGCTCCACATGATTTGCAACAGGCGCGGATCGGCTCGACCGTTGTCGAAGCGCTCGCCGAAGCCTGCGGAGCGGATGCGCTGTACATACTCGCGCACTTGTCGGCGGCGAATCGCCATCAGCTTGCGCGCACCTTCGTCGTACTGGTTGATGCCGCCGCCGAGCAGGATCGCCATAGCCTCGCTGCTGGGAGTGTCTATCGCCGCGGGATTCTGGTTGCCCGCAAGCAGACCGCGCTCACCCTCATCGAGGTAGCAGTGGATTTCTTCGCGGCGCTCCGGCTCAGTCTCGGACAGGTAGCGCATGTGCATCACGCCAAAGGCGACATGCCGTGACTCGTCCTGTGCGGCGAGGCGGTAGATGCGCTTTTCGGCTTCGTTGTATGACATCAACTCGCCCATGCGGAAAAGCGTCAGCACAGCACCCTCGCCGGAGATATGGAGGCGAGAGGACATTTCGGTGAACTCGCGCGACAGGTCGATGCTGCCAACTACGCCGCTGGTGGTGATGTCAGGGCGCTGCATCAGTCCGCCGCCATTGGCGAGAGCGCGCTTGCGGAACACATCGAGATGGCGCGATTCGTCCATTATCTGCGACAGCAGGAACATGCGCGGCTCGAAGTAGTCGGGGCTGGTCGTTGCCACCCAGCGTGCCGGAATGTCTGCGGCGACAAACTCCACTTCCGTGAGGAAGGTGTCGAGCTGGCACTGGGCGCGCTCTATGTCGTCCGGCAGCGGCTTGATGGTGTGCCAGGGGATGTCGGTCGCCGAACTCCACTGGCGCTGCAACGACTCCTCGTACAGGGCTGCTGCGTTGTCCAGCCAGATTTCGGACTTCGTGCGAACTCCGTAACCGCCGATGCGATAGGCGTCAGGGCGCTGTGCAGCGCCGCGCGGCCTGCCAGTCATGTTATCGGTGGTGTCGGGGGCCTCGCCGTACGAACCTACCTCAATGCTGGACAGCGTCATGCCGCGCTTAGGGTCAGGTGCGGCCTTGATGCCCCACTCGCCGCGCGTGTCCAGCCACGACAGGTCAAGATCGTAGTCGTCGGCGTAATCCTTGATGGCTTGCAGCGATTCGTTCTGAAGGGTAGTCATCGTAGTCTCCTGCGTAGTATCCGTTTGGCATGGCCCTGTTTTTCTTCGTGGCCCAGATCTATTGAAATTTTGACAAGAGATTGCAAGGAGTTCAAGTTGTCGCGTACCCGCTCAATATAATATAGGCGTGCGTTTTGTGCAAGCAACGGCCAGTCGATCTTCGGCACGGCGCAGATGAGGCGCCGTCCGCATCGCTGTGCGCCAGGCTCGTGCCTGCTCCACGCCATCCTGATTTTCGCGGAGTGTGTGATAGACTCTTGAGGTTGCGGCGACTCACTGTGTCTTTGTCGGAGGAGGGATATTTTGGCTTTTGGCGTGGGAGCATTTAAGCCGTCGCAGGCTCGATCCCGTATGCGCGGAGTTTTCTACGGCTGGTGGCTTGTGCCCATCAGCGGAATTGTGCATATGACGACCAGCGTGCCCCTGTTCCATGCCATGGGCTTGTGGTTCGTCGCCCTGGAATCGGCATTCGGGTGGAACAGAACGCAGCTCTCTCTGGCATTCTCCTTCACGCGCATTGAGGGCGGAGTACTGGGACCAGTCGAGGGCTATCTGGTAGATAGGCTGGGTGTGCGGCGGATGGTGCTCATCGGGTTGAGCATCCTGGGCGTTGGATTCCTGCTGATGAGCCAGGTGCGCGACACCAAAGATATTCCCGTATTGCGGGATTTACCCTTCGAATTACTGCCCGACTTCATGCGGATCATAGAGCCTGCGCTCATGTTCTATCTGGTGTTCATGATAATGGCCCTGGGGCAGGGCTTGAGCGGCTGGCTCACGATGAACACAATGCTGAACAACTGGTTCACGCGGCACAAGGCGAAGGCGATGGGCTACTCCAGCGCGATCGGTCGGCTCGGAGCGCTGGTGCTGATTCCGGCTATCGCCTGGGCTGTGGACCCGGAGCAGGACAACTTCGGATGGTCGATGACCGCGATGCTGCTCGGAATCGCAACGCTGGTGATAGTCATACCCCTCTCCAGGCTCATACGCAACCGTCCCGAAGACTACGGTCTGATGCCGGACGGCGACGCGCCCAGGGATGAACCAAGGGATGCGCCAAGTGCAGGCCGCACGGGGCGACCCGCAGCCAGACGCGCCCCGCCATCGGACGAGGATTTTACCTTAAAGGATGCGCTCTACACGCCTACATTCTGGCTCATATCCTTCGGACAGGGTTTCACTTCTATGGTGCTGATTGCGATGATGGCGCATCTCGCGCCGATGCTCTGGGACCAGGGAGTGTCGGTGCCCATGGCGGGATGGGTGGTGTCCACATACACGGCGATGTCTATGATATTCCAGATTGTCGGCGGATATGTGGGCGACGTGATCTCAAAGCGGTTCGCGTACTTCGTATTCACGTCGATACAGGCAGGTGCTGTGGTGATCCTCGTGTTCGTGCCTGAGTTGTCAGCGGCGCTAGGCGTCCCAAATCTTGCGGTAGTCTTCGGTTTTGCGATTATGTTCGGGATCGGCTTTGGAGGGCGCAACCCCATAAGCACATCGATTCGTGGCGAGTACTTCGGACGAAGCTCGTTCGGCAAGATTATGGGGATGTCGCAGGTACCGATGAACATAATGCTGCTCGGGGCACCGATATATCCCGCGATTCTGCACGACATGCAGGGAAGCTACGACTTTGCTTTCCTGTCGCTTGCGGCGCTGAACTTCATTGGAGGCGTGATGTTCCTGTTTGCAAAGAAGCCGACCAAGAGATCGGCGCGGACGGGCTGACACGGCGGGTAGAAGGATGGACAGGACAGGCGGCATGGGGTAGGCTTCTGACGCTCAAATCCGACGAATTATTTCGCGAAGCAAATGAGGACATAGTTCACAAAAGGAGAGGCGCTCATGGCAATACAACCATTCCAGATAAACATTCCCGATGAGGTTCTCGAAGATATGCGTCAGCGCATCGCCAACACGCGCTGGCCCGACGAAATCCCCAATACCGACTGGGACTACGGCTCCAATATGGCTTATGTCCGGGAGCTTGCCGACTACTGGCTCAACGAATTCGACTGGCGTAAGCAGGAGGCGATGCTGAACGGCTTCTCGCAGTTCCGCGCTGATGTGGAGGGCATGGGCATCCACTATATCCACGAGCGCGGCAAGGGACCGAACCCGATACCCCTGGTGATAACGCACGGATGGCCGAGCACATTCTTCGAGATGTACAAGATAATCCCGTTGCTTTCGGATCCCGCCTCTCACGGTGGCAACGCCGAAGACGCATTTGATGTGATTGCGCCCTCGATGCCGAGCTACGGCTTCTCCGACCGCACGACTGAAAGGGGCTGGAGCGTCTCCCGCGTTGGCGACATGTGGGTAAGTCTCATGGACCTGCTGGGATACGACAAGTTCGGAGCGCACGGCGGAGACTGGGGCGCGGGCGTTACGGCTCGGCTGGGGTACGCCCACCCTGACAGGATGATCGGCGTACACGTTACCGCAGTGTCGGCGACACCGCACCTAGATGACGACTCGCCGCCGTTGACCGATGCTGAGAAGGAGTTCCATCGTGCGCGGGCGCAGTGGCGCGAGGACGAGGGGGCATACGGCCATATACAGGGAACAAAGCCGCAAACACTGTCCTACGGGCTGATGGACTCGCCCGTGGGCTTGGCTGCGTGGATAGTCGAGAAGTTCCGCGCATGGTCGGACTGCAACGGCGATGTGGAGAGCGTCTATACCAAGGACGAACTGCTGACGAATATCACCATCTACTGGGTGACGCAGACGATAAGCTCGTCGGTGCGAATATATTATGAATCGCAGCGGGCGCCGCTGAACATGAAGAAGGGCGAGAAAATCACGCCGCCATCTGCCGTTGCGCGCTTCCCGAAGGACATCGGATACCCGCCGCGTGAATGGGCGGAGCGCGTGTTCAACCTTCAGCAATGGACCGAGATGCCTGACGGTGGGCACTTCGCAGCGATGGAGAAGCCGGAGGCACTGGTGGAGGATCTGAGGTCGTTCTTCCGTCCTTTGCGGTGATGGTAGTGGGCCATTCTGCTCGTGCTACAATGGCTGCATAGTCGGGCTGGATAATCGGACTGCGTGGGCGTTTCAAGATAGACACGCCAAGAAAACAGGTGAATTGCGTTATTTGGATGCAAGGGCACAGAATGGAAGGGGAAGTCGGATGGGCGTATGGAATGGAAAGCACGTTCCAAAAGAGAGGCTGGACGCCGCGTTCAAGAAGTTCGAGTTCCCAGCCGTGCAGGCTAAGGTAAAGGAGGGGTTTGATCAGATAGAGCGAGGGGAGTATGTCAGCATACCGATTGACGAAATCAAGCGGAGGCTGAGGGATCTAGGGATTGGCTAACGACCACGTTGCTGAATTGCTATTATCCGATAATGCTGAAGAGTCGCTAATCAAGTATGGGATACTGGCATGGATTACTCTATTCTCAATTCTGTTCGATCCTGAAGTAGATGGTGAACACAAGCGCCGCCATGCCTCGGACATGGTACTTTTCACGGACGGGGAGTTGTACATCGCATATCGGCTTGTGGCGAATGGGGACTTGTATATTGGCTTCGTTCGCAGCGAAACGGATATAGACCGAATGTAACAGGCAATAAAGAGACCCTACGCTTTGCGGTGGGGTCTTTCCGTTAACGTGAGAAGAACTTATGATGCCGAATAAGAATATGAGAGGCGAAGTGAAAGTATGCTTTCACGATTCCGGCGGCCTGCGGCCGACTTCCGGGTTGAGCTAAGCGAGACCACACTTCAACCCGGCGACGAATTGAATGTGCGAGTGTCGCTCATCCCAAAGGATGGCTTTCAGGTGCGGCGTGGGAGTCTGGAGATAGTGTGCACGGAGAGCTTTGTGGAATATGTATCCACAATGCGCGCAGGACGGCACGGCTCACACTACAGCACACAGCGCTTGAAGGCGACGCGTATCCTAAGCCGATACGAGAAAGTCTTCATGGACAACAGCACGATGCGCCGAGGTCTGCCCTATTCTGTCGATGTTGATTGGGCTGTGCCGTCGGACGCGCCGCCTACGGCAAGTGGCGTAAGCATAGGCTCAATTAATGTGGGCATCACTTGGACGGTCAAAACCTCCCTGGATGTGGCCGGCGCGCGCGATTTTCATGACAGCCAGGAGATTACCGTAGTCAGTCCCCCCACGCCTAGCGACGCTCCGTCTACCCCACTTGTCACGGAGCATGCAGACGACCTGTACGCCCTTACTCTAACTCTGCCTACGGGAGTTGCTCGCTCCTGGGACACACTGGACGGCAGCCTGCGCGCGGAGATTTTGCAGGACATAAACTTGTCCGAGGTCAGGGCTGAACTCATCAGGGTCGAAGCATTCGGCCATGCGGGGCAAGACTACTCTGTGGACTACGTGACGCTCGATACGGATCTGACGCTCCGGCGCGGTGAAAGAAGGGAGTGGCATTTTCAGGTAGGGACGGGGCCGGTATATGCGCCGAGTCTGAGAACCGACAATTCCTCAGTTACATGGTTCGTCAAGTGTGTTCTGGCGAGGAGGATGCGCTTCGACGCGCAGATTGAGCAGGAAATCAGGGTTGACGTCTGAGCGAGGCGTTGCAGGGGAAGATGGTCGGCGAGTGGTGAAGCCTTGCTAACGGCGACACGCTTAGTCGTAACGATCAGGCGTAACGCTGAGGCGCGGTTTGTTTGACACTCTTTCTTATGCCCTTATAAAATGTAGAGGCATTTAATATTTAACTAGGGCAATAGGCACTGCAAGGTCTTTTGTGTACCCTCAAGTGCCTGTGATTGTGGCAGCTGGTTATCTTTGCTCATTCGGGTTTGATTTTCATAGGTTGCCACCCTAATGTAGGAGGAACGACAATTGTCCACCAAAGCGTATATTCTAATTGAGACGGCGGTAGGCAAATCGCGGGATGTCGCAAACACTCTGCGCTCCCTTGACGGCATTGAATCGGTTGACGCGGTCACCGGACCGTACGACATCATCGCTGTCGTGGTCGCGCCCGACCTGAACTCGATCGGGGATATGGTCACGAGCCGTATCCACATCATCAACGGCATCGTGCGCACCGTAACCTGCCTGTCGGTTGGCAGCGTCTAAGTTCTCCGTTCACCCCAAGCCTGTCGGCTGGCAGTTGGTTCGACAAGAACGCCACGAACGGGTTGTCACATTAGCTACTGAGTAAAGTGGAGGAAGTCTAATGGAGTTCAAATTCACGGCTGAGGAAGAGAAATTTCGCGCCGAACTGCGCGAATTCCTTACAAAGGAGCTTCCCGATGGCTGGACCGGCGGCGGAGAGGAAGAGGGCGACGACTGGGACTTCGAACTGGAAATGCGCAAGAAGCTGGCTGACAAGGGCTGGCTCACGATGGCATGGCCGGAAGAGTACGGCGGAAGCGGCGCATCTCACATGATGCAACTCGTATTCGCGGAGGAGATGGCTTACCAGCGCGCTCCGGGACGCGATCAGTTCGGCACGAAGATGCTCGCGCCCACACTGATGATCCACGGCACTGAGGAGCAAAAGCGCGAGTACCTGCCGCCCATCGCACAAGGTGAAGTGCAATGGTGCCAGGGCTACTCGGAGCCTGAGTCCGGCTCGGACCTCGCATCGCTTCAGACGCGCGCGGTCGAGGACGGCGACGATTTCGTAGTGAACGGCACTAAGATATGGACTTCCAACGCGCACCACGCCGATCACGTGATGGTGCTGACGCGCACCGACCCGGACGCGCCCAAGCATCGTGGCATCAGCTTCCTGCTTGCGGACATGAAACAGCCGGGCGTGGAAGTCCGGCCCATCATAAACATGGCGAACAACCATAGCTTCAACATGGTCGTCTTTGACGATGTGCGCGTTCCAAAGAGGAACCTCGTCGGCGAACTCAATCGAGGCTGGTATGTGGGCGCGACGCTGCTCGACTTCGAACGCTCCGGCGTCGAATACTCGGCTGGCACCAAGCGCACGCTCGAGGAGTTGATTCAGTTCTGCAAGGACAATTCGCGCAACGGAAGGCGACTGATAGACGACCCGAAAATCAGCCGCAAGCTCGCGGACCTGACGGTCAAGACCGAGATAAGCCGCCTTATCTCCTACCAGATAGCGTGGATGCAGAGCGCGGGTCTCGTGCCCAACAAGGAATCCTCGATGGGCAAGAGCTTCGGCACGGAGTTGCAGCAAGCAGTGGCTCGCGCAGGCATGGAGATTCTTGGGCTGTACGGGCAGTTGGAGCCGGATTCGAAGCATTCACCGCTTCAAGGTCGCATCGAACAGAGTTACATGATGTCGGTATCCGCCACGATTGCAGCGGGGACATCTGAGATTCAGCGCAATATCATCGCGACGCGCGGACTTGGACTGCCGCGCTAGTAGTTAGTCGGAGTTTCAGACGACCCGTAGAGCGCTGACTGACTGAAATGATTTCGAGGTGAACAGATGGACTTCCGCTTCAGCTCCGACGATGATGCCTTCCGGCAAGAGGTAGGCGACTTCGTCGAAAGCGAACTGCCGTGGGACTGGCGCGAGCGCGCCGTTGATGCCGAGGAGCCGGGGGATTCTGGGCTGGTGCGTGAGTTCAAGAGGAAACTCGCCGGCAACGGCTGGCTGACTATGGCCTGGCCCGAAGAATACGGCGGACAGGCCGCGCCTCACATCCGACAGATGATCTTCAACGAAGAGATGGCGTACAGGGGTGTCCCCGCAGGTGATTCCGGTGTGCGCATGGTCGGCCCCATCCTGATGCTCTACGGCACGGAGGAACAGAAGCAATACTTCCTGCCGCGCATCGCGCAGGCCGATATCGACTGGTCGCAGGGCTACTCCGAACCAGACTCAGGATCAGACCTCGCATCGCTGCAGACACGCGCAGTCGAGGATGGCGACGACTTCGTAATTAATGGCTCCAAGATATGGAACGGCGCGCACTCAGGCTCGGACTGGATGTTCATGCTTGCGCGAACCGACCCCGATGCGCCCAAGCATCGCGGCATCAGCTTCCTCCTGACCGAGATGCAGCAGCCGGGCGTCACTGTCGAGAAGATACCGATGATGTGGGACGCGCACCGCGCACTCGTAACGTTCGAGGACGTGCGAGTGCCGAAGAAGAACCTCGTCGGCGAACTCAATCGTGGCTGGTATGTCGGCGCAGCATTGCTGGACTTCGAGCGGTCCGGCGTTGACCGCCCTGCGAGGGCGAAGCGTCTGTTGGAGGACATCGTCGGCTTCTGCAAAGAGAATGAGCGAAACGGCAAGCCATTGGCAGAGGATGTTTCAGTCCGGCAGCGGTTGGCGGAGATGGCAGTGCAAATCGAGTCCTGCCGCCTTATGTGCTACGCCGTCGCATGGATGCAAAGCCAGGATATGATCCCCAACCGCGAAGCGTCCATTACTAAGGCTTACGGCACTGAGATGATGATACGGCTGTACAGCCTCGGCATGCAGGTCATGGGCTTGTACAGTCAGCTTGACCCGGAGTCGAACTGGGCGCCGCTGCGTGGACGCATCGAGAACGGCTGGATGCGCTCGCACGGTGGCACGGTTGCGGCGGGCACATCAGAGATTCAGCGCAATGTCATCGCTACGAGAGGCCTGGAGTTGCCTCGTTAATCCTGATAAATCACTTTCTCTGACCATTACATTCAACATAACAATCAGTACATGCAGCAACCTTGTGCTGCTTCAGCATACGGAGGAACACGATAAATGGACCTTGGACTGAACGAAACGCAGCAGATGCTCAGGAACAGCGCGCGAGAGTTCCTGCAAGCTGAGTGCCCGGACACCTATGTGCGGGAAATGGAAGAGGACGAGCGCGGCTACACACCCGAGATGTGGCAGAAGGTCGCCGAGCAGGGCTGGCTGGGACTGATTATCCCCGAACAGTACGGCGGCGTGGGACTTAGCTATCTTGACTTGTCCGTGCTGCTGGAAGAGACGGGACGAGCGTTGCTGCCGGGGCCGTTCTTTTCGACGGTCGTCATGGGCGGCATGACAATTATGGATGCCGGCTCCGAAGAGCAGAAGCAAGAGCTCCTGCCGCAGATCAGCGAAGGGCAGCTCATCGTGACGCTCGCGCTCACCGAGCCTAGCGCACGCTGGGATGCCGAAGGCATTCAGATGACCGCCTTACAGAGTGGCGACGGCTGGGTTCTGAACGGCGTCAAACTGTTCGTGCCGAACGCGCATGTTTCCGACACCTATGTTGTTGCGGCGCGCACGGGCGACGGCGAAAGGGATATCATGCTGTTCCTGGTGCCTCGCGGAACTGACGGAGTGAGCCATACGCTGCTGAAGACGATCGCGTCCGACAGGCAGTCCGAACTTGTATTCGAGAATGTCAGCCTGCCCGCGTCCGCCGTTCTTGGCGAAGTCAACAAGGGCTGGGATTCTGTTGAGAAGGTGCTCGCATGGGGCGCCATCGGCAAGTGTGCCGAGATGGTCGGCGGCGCCGAGCAGGTGCTGGACATGACTGTGGAGTACGCCAAGCAGCGCACCCAGTTCGGCAGGCCCATCGGCTCTTTCCAGGCGATTCAGCACCACTGCGCCAACATGGCGACCGATGTGGAAGGCTCACGCTACATCACCTATCAGGCGGCGTGGAGGTTGTCCGAGGGCGATGACGCAGTTCAGGAAGTGGCGATGGCTAAGGCATGGGTGAGCGACGCGTACCGCCGAATATGCGCGCTTGGACACCAGTGCCACGGCGCAATCGGCTTCACCAAAGAGCACAACATGCAGCTCTACTCGCGCCGAGCCAAAGCAGCAGAACTTGCCTTTGGCGACACCGACTTCCACTTGGAGACGGTGGCGGATGGGATTGGGTTGTAGTGGATTGAAAGGTGCTGCCAGAATACTCGCTTGAGTTCATTCAACGCTGTGTGAACGAGCGCAAGTTGCGGTGGACATATCACGCAGATATGCAAATGCGGGATAGAACAATAGACAGACAGACCATAATTGATTCCGTAAATGCTTTTGAGGTTATTGAGGAATACCCTGACGACAAGTTTCTCCCCAGCTACCTTGTGTACTCACGATACGGCAGCCTGGTGATTCATGTTTTGTTCGCCGTAGATGTCTATGGCGACAATGTACGCGTCGTCACAGCCTATTCTCCAAATCTTGTAGAATGGGAAAGCGATATGAGGACAAGGAGGCGAAGGGTATGACGTGTCACGTATGTGGCAGCAAAACGTCTTCCGTTGTTACAGACGTGTGGATGCCATTCAAAGTGTCTAGCACCTCCATTGTCATCATAAGACAGATGCCAGTTGATGAATGTGCCAATTGTGGTCAATACCTGATCGATGACCCGGTCATGGAGCGTGTGGAGAACATTATCAAGGATGTGGATGCCGGAGCGGAACTGGAGATTGTCCGGTATGCCATCTAGCAAATCCACCCTAATCCATGAACAATGAAACCGCAGCGGCACACGCCAGCCGTCACATCGGTCCTAAATCGGGCGCTATACTTACGCCCATTCAGCCTTTGACCATTTACGAGCCGCAAATCCTGAAATGGATCGCGCCGTTCCAGCGAGGAAAGTGATTATGGACTGCACCATCGAAGGATGTCCGGGCACATACGAACAGCAATACATTGTGCATACAACCCGGTACAATGAACGAATAATCGTTTTCGACAATGTGCCTGCCGAAGTGTGCGATATCTGCAATGATACCCTGCTGAGTTCGCTTGCGGCGCAGCGCATTGATGAGTTGCTTAGCAACGACTCTCGCCCGACCGGCGTCGTGCCCTTGTACGATTTCATGGCCCAGTGAAAATCGAGACCGCCGCGGCGCGCGCCAGCCACCACATCGACCCGGAGTCAGGCGCGATACTTGCGCCAATTCAGCCTTCTACTACCTTCGAGCGTTCTGAGGACGGCGAATACCCGGGCGGATATATTTACTCGCGCTCAGGTAACCCCAACCGCCGCCAACTGGAAGACATCCTCGCAACACTGGAGGGCGGCGCGGCATGTGCTGCATTCTCGTCCGGCTCAGCGGCGAGCGCGGCAGTGTTTCAGGCGCTTGAAAGCGGCGACCACGTGGTAACACCCAACGATTGCTATCACGGCACGGCGGCGCTGCTGCGGGATGTGTTCGCACGCTGGGGCTTGCAGATTACCTTCACCGATGTCACCGACTCCGAGCAGGTACAGCAGGCGATGCAACCTAATACTCGCCTTGTCTGGGTGGAGACTCCATCCAATCCGATGCTGAAGGTAACGGACATCAGGCGAACTGCCGCGATTGCACACGAGGCGGGCGCGCTCTGCGTCTGCGACAACACCTGGGCAACGCCGATGCTCCAGCAGCCTATCGGACTTGGCGCGGATGCGGTAGTTCACTCGACGACGAAGTATCTGTCAGGACACAGCGATGTGACGGGCGGCGCGGTCATATCCGCGAGCGATGATGCCTTCTTCGACAAAGTGAGGCGGGTGCAGGCGACTTATGGCGCGGTGCCTTCGGCGTTCGACTGCTGGCTGACGTTGCGCGGCATCCGCACGCTGCATCTGCGAATGTGCGCTCACTCCGAGAATGCCCGTGCCGTGACCGCTTTCCTCAGCGAGCATCCCCGTGTGCAAGCTGTCCACTACCCCGGACTGGCAGCGCAAGCGGCAAAAGCAGTCGCATCGGCGCAGATGTCGGACTTCGGTGGCATGCTTTCGTTTCAGGTTGTGGGCGGACGGCATCAAGCTATGGAGGTTGCTGCCAAACTGCGATTGTTCACTCGCGCCACAAGTCTGGGCGGCACCGAGAGCCTGATAGAGCATCGCGCCTCAGTCGAAGGGCCCGACACACGGACGCCCGACAACCTGCTGCGTGTATCGGTAGGCATCGAGAATGTCGATGACCTGCTGGCAGATTTGTCGCAAGCGCTGGCGTAGCACGCAGCAAAGTCCAATAGAAATACGGCGTCTGTATTGCTGAGAACTAATTGGACGATAATGTGCTACTATGGCGGTGCGGTTGTCTGCTTTTAAGAAACACTTGCTGCCAAAGTGTCGATTGCTGGCATTGTCACCGACGAGATAGGTTCGATAGCAGGGGATTGCCTGCAATCCAAAATTAGCCCAAATCATGTGCGGGTCAGCCAGTAATACGGTAAATGCGTTCATTTTCGACCTTCGGCTTCATCTTCAAGCGCCTCGGTTCTGACTGGAAACTCCTGCTGAGTATTTTTGCAGGCGTCATCATAGCGTCCACGCTTGTTGCGGGCGCACCCGTGTACTTGAACTCTCTGGCGCGTCTTACGCTGAACACCTCCATCGACCGCTCGTCGATACTCTTTCTGAACATCTTCGTCTTCGCCCCGAATGTGCCTCTTAGCGAAGAGAGTCTCAATGTTACGGACGGCGAGATTGACCGGTTAATCGAAGAGAATATCGCCGACTTCTATGTGAGCCGCGAGCGCTTCCTGAAGGGCAGCACGTTGCTGATAGGCACTCCCCGGAGGCCTCTTGCCAACGCAGACGCGGACTTGGTTTCTCGGGGTTATTTGCAGTACCTTTCCAATGTAGAAAAGAATGTAGATTTTGTCTCCGGACGGGCATTCGCGGACACAGTTACGCAGACCGAAGACAGATTTCATGTAGAGGTCTTGATAGGCACCACGCCCGCAAACGTGTTTAGCCTCAAAGTCGGGGACAAGCTGGAACTGAAGCCGTCACTCGGCACTGATGTGTCCATTGTCGCGGAGATAGTAGGCCTCATAGACCCCACTGACCCCAGCGCAGATGCAGAGCCGCGAGGATGATGTCGCCCTGCTGCGCAGTCGAGGCGTGAGCATGGCGCAACTGGTGCGCCTGTACGCCATAGAGGGACTTGTCATCACGGCGGTGGCCGTCATAATTGCGCCGCTGCTGGCAATGGGTGTCATTGCCATATCGGGCAAGCTGCCGTACTTCACGGAGATAACCGGAGGCGCGTTGCTGCCAGTGAACTGGCGCTGGATGCCGTTCCTGGTCTCGGCAGCGGTTGGCGCGCTTGGCCTTGCCATATTCGTTATACCAAGTGTCATAGGCGCGCGCACGGGACTGATCATTCACAAGCTTCGTTCATCCCGCCCACCTGAAGTTCCGTTTTTCCAGCGCTATTACCTCGATGTTATGGTGCTCGCCATCGGCGGGCTTGTATTCTGGGAGCTGAACGCAAGAGGTAGGCTCGTATCCGGCGGTCTGTTCAGCGGCATAGAGATAAACGAGGCGCTTCTCTTCGCTCCGGTGCTGCTGCTTACGCTTGTTGCACTGGTCTTCATGCGCTTCTTCCCGCTTTTCGTGCGCTTCATTAGTGGGGAATCGCCCACGTTGGTGTATCTGTATGTGTGGGTAATAACGGCGGCGCTGACGGTCACCCTGCTGCTCGATGCGATGCGACAGGGCGACTTCGCGGGAGCGATACCTCCCATTGGCCTTGCTCTGGCTGCCGCAGTGGCGTACTGGGCAACACAGCGCTCCGAACGCGGTCGCGCCAAGCTATACGGCGTGGTGGCGCAGATTGTGCTCATATCCGGGCTGATTTATCTGTATCCTCCGACTGATGGGACGCTGGCTTTCCTGCCGTCCATGGGCTTCGTGGCGATTGTGCCGCTTCAGTTGATATTCTGGGGGCTGGTGCTGCTATCGCACCGAGCGCCTGTGTGGGTGTCGCTAAGTCTCTGGCATATGGCGCGTAACCCACTGCAATATAGTTGGCTGGTGTTGCTGTTGGTAATGGTGACCGGGCTTGCGGTGCTGGCGACAACCGTAGGCGGTACGCTAAACAGGAGCTACCAGGAACGCATCTTGTATGATGTGGGCGCCGACATGCGGGTATCCAACATTCCGGGGTACATTGCGCGCAGCGTGGGGGGCCTCAAAGAACGCTACCTGACCATCCCGGGCGTAACAACCGTAACGATGGCGTTCCGAGACAGAGGCACGCTGGGCGCAAACTACACGGGCAGCACGTTCCGTATGCTCGCTGTGGAAGCCGATGACTTTCACTACCATACCTGGTACAGGGATGACTTCTCGCGTAACTCTTTGCCGGAGGTGATGCGTGCCCTGAATCCACTCAGCGTGAACGAACCATATTTGCTGCCGGACGACGCAGAGGCGATTGGAATATGGGTGAAACCCGAAGACCAGTATCCGAACATGTACATGTGGCTGGTGGTGCAGGATGCCGACGGGGTGCTGGACACGCGATCCCTTGGCAACATGGGACCACCCGAGTGGCATCTGAGGACGCTGGAACTGCCTCATCACATGAAGCGGCCACTGCAGCTGGTATCCATTCAGATTTTTGAACCGGTCTTCGGTCCTGCGGGCACCGCAGGCTCGATACTCCTGGACAACGTGCATGCCATCGGGAGCAATGGAGAGATCCATACTCTGGAGAACTTTGAGGAAAACAAATCCTCGTGGCTTCCGCTTGCCACCTCCACGCTTTCATCTGACTCGCTCGCTTTGACGAACGGGGATGTGGCCGAGGGCAGCCAGGCGGGGCTGTTCTCCTTCGGCAAGGACACGGACAACGGGCTGCGTGGAATATACAGAAGCCCGAGCGGTGGGCCTGTGCCGGTTGTAGCCAGCAACTCCTTCCTGAGGACCTCGGGCGCGCGTGTGGGCGATGCGCTCATAGTCGAGCTAAAGGGGCGCTTCGTGCCCATTCATGTGCGCGACTCGGTGGACTTTTTCCCGACGCTGGACCCAAGGGGCGCGGGTTTCCTGCTCGCTGACCTGGAAACGCTCATCCGCCACATAAATATCCTGAGTCCGGCGCTCGTAGCGACGCCAAACGAGATGTTCATTGGGAAGGCATCAGGCGCGGGTAACTCGGTGAGCGCGGTGGTTAGCAGGCTGGTCGGGCGTGACCTGGTGCATGACCGTGAGGCGCAGCTCGAACAGGTACGGCTGGATCCCCTGATAACCGCAGGCTGGCAAGCGATGGTGCTGCTCGCGATGGCTATCATTCTGTTCACCGCGGGACTTGGATATGTCACATATCTGCTGGCATTCTCCAACCGTAGTCGGAACGAAATGGGATTCCTGCAGTCAGTCGGGATGTCTTCACGTCAGTTGGCGGGGCTCCTGATACTGGAACACTCCATCATCATCGCTGTGGGCATCGGGCTTGGCAGTGGCGCCGGCTGGTTGATGAGCGACCTTATGGTATCATCAGTTGCGGTTACGGAGAACGGCAGGGAGGTCATACCGCCCTTCATACTTGAGACCGACTTCCGCTTCCTCGTGCCTATTTATGCTGCGCTGATAGCGATATTCGCGCTGGCGGTGTATCGCCTGACCCAGAGCATGCGCCATCTGGACTTCCACGCCATATCGAGACTGGAGTGATTTGCTCCACCACGATCCTAGCCTTCGCCTTCCCCCATCAGTGGGGCAGGAACTGATAGACCTAATATGCGTCAAGTAATTTCGGCAATAATCGCAGCGTGGCCGATGGTGGCAAAGCGCAGCCTGTCGCACTGGCGGCTGCTATCGACAGTGATCATCGGCGTACTACTTTCGTCCACTGTGATGTCAGGCACGGTCATATACTTTGACGCGCTGCGTGAGCTTGCGCTCAAAAACTCGCTGGACAGGGTGGAAGACCTAGACCTGGACATACTGATTAAGGCGGAGCGCGGCCCGACTACTGTCGAAGAGTATCAGAAGGTTACGGACGCCACGCGGTACCAGCACGAAGGACGGCTGGGCTGGCTGTTCAAGGATGTGCAGCGCAGCGCAAAGACCGCAACTTTCTACCTCACCATGCCGGGCAATGAAGAGAACGCGGGCAAAGACGACGCCCGCGCATTTTTTACCTTCAACCCGCGACTTACGGACAATATCACCTTGCTGCCCGGTGGACGATTGCCCGGTGAGCAAGCTCTGGAATCTCCGAACGCGCCACTTGAATTAGAAGTTATCGTGCCCGTCGAAGCCGCCGAGCTCTTTGGCGTAGGTGTTGGCGACAGGGTCTCCGCGGTTCCGTATTGGCGCGACCGCATACCTTACGCCAGCGTAGTCATCAGTGGAGTGTTCGAGCGCAACGATCCTGACGGTGAGTTCTGGCACCAGAATGACACGCTGTTCAAGTCCGTCACCTCCGGCTCGTTCCGTACACTGCCTTTGTTTGTCTCCGAGCAGATGTTTTTCAACATACTAGGCGCGTCATTCACCGATATGGACGCCTCTTATGCGTGGCATCTGGATACGGACCGCGAAAGATTAAACGCGAGCAACTCAACCATCACGCACCTTCAAGTGCGGACCATGCGGTTGAGGCTGTCCTCAGACCTGTTTGGCTTCCGACAGCTGACCGCGCTTGGCTCAACACTTGCCGAGTACGATCGGCGGCTGTTCTTCAGCAAGATACCGATGTTCGTGGTGATGGTGCTGATAGCGGTAGTCATCCTGTACTATGTTGTTACCCTTTCGTCCTTACTGGTTGAGCAGCAACGAGGCGAACTCGCGTTGCTTCGCAGCCGAGGAGCAAGCTCCGGGCAGATACTTGTCGTGTTCATACTTGAGGGCGCGACCATATCCATTATCGCCATTATCGTAGCGCCTCTGCTCGCCGCTACGATAATCAGTCTGATGGGGTTCACGCCGGCGTTCTCCGGTCTGAGCGGAGGTGAGCGACTGGGTGTCTTCGTCAACCGGGGCGCGTACCTGATGAGCGCGCTGGGCGGGCTGTTCAGCTTCGGCGCGTTGCTGATACCAGCTGTGCGAGCGTCCCGTATCGGCGTTGCACGGCACCGGCAGCAGTCTGCGCGCCCGACGGGGCCACCCTTCTACCAGCGCTACTACCTCGATGTGATGCTGCTCATAGTGAGCGTCTTCCTGTTCCGACAGTTGCATGACCAAGGCTCTGTGGTTGCGACGGGACTGTTCGGCGGCGTGGCGGTGAACCAAGCGCTGCTCGCGGTGCCCGCGTTGATATTGGTCGCGCTGGCGGTTGCGCTGCTGCGGCTGTTCCCGTTATCGATTCGGTATATCAGCGGCGAATCGCCGAACCTGATGCACTTGATAGTCGGCGTGGTGGCTGCAGTACAGGCCTTTTCGGTTGTGTTCGGAAGTGAGGGGGGTGCCGATTGGACAGCGCGCGTCATATCGCTAGGGATCATAGGCGTGACTGTGCTGTTGTACGCCGCAACTGAACGCGTGCGCGACGGCAGGCTGCTGATCGCGGGACTAGCTGCGCAAGTTGTTGTAGTGGCAGCGTTGATGCTGAGTCCGCTCAATGTGCCGATACTGGAGTTTCTTGCTTACAGCAATGCCGGCACCGAGGTGACGCCCGGCATTGTTGGCGGTGTGATGGTCTTGGGCGTAAATGCGGGCGCGAGCATTTTTGTGCCTTTGCCATTGGGGATAATTTTCCTCGCATTGAGCGCGTTTGCGCGAAGAGCGCCCGTTGGCTTCTCCATGGGAATGTGGCAGATGGCGCGCAATCCGACGCACTACGCGCGCATGTCTCTACTCCTGATACTTATGGCAGGACTGGGGATATTCGCCGCGAGCTTCGGAGGAACCCTGGAGCGCAGCTTTGAGGAGCAAGCGCGGTATGCGACCGGCGCTGATATCCGCGTAGAGGGCTTGACGCTCAACAACAGAGGCGGCAGCGTGCCGCTGGTGGAGACTTACGAGACTTTGCCCGTCGTGGATGAGGCGTCACCGGTCATCAAGTCGTTCGGCACCGACCTTTCCAAGTTGCTGGGCGAGAGCTACACGATGGTTAGTGTGGACGGCGAGTCGCTCAGCCGCATCGGATGGTTCCGTGGCGATTTCTCGGAGCGCCCGATGTCCGAACTGCTTTCGCAGCTTGAACAGGAGGAGCATCCGCTGGGCATCGGGATTCCGGAAGGCGCGCGTGGCATAGGTATGCGGGTAAAGCCTGACAGGCCACGCGAAAGCCTCGCGGTGTCAATACGCATCAAGGATACGAATGACAGGTACTTTACCTATGTTATGGGTCGGCTGGGCGGCAACGGCGACTGGCTGACGCTTGAACGCAGCTTTGAACGCGGCAGCAGCTTCCGGCGATTCACGCCGCTTCAGCCTAAGAGCCCGCTTACTATGGTATCGATTGCCATACACGATACGAATTCGCGCGGCAGACTGCGCGCCGGGAACATCGCTATCGACAGCATTTGGGTCAAAGACGGTACGAATAGGGAGACCGTGTTAGAGGACTTCGATTCCGTGTCGGATTGGACCGTGCTGCGCGGGGCGCGCGAGTCCATCACGGACAACTTGCAATCCATTAGCGCAAGCGTGGACAATCCAACAGTGCGTGATGCGGCGCAGTTCATCTGGTCTGAGGGGCCCCCGCTGACTGGGCGCGGGATATATCACGGCCCTCCGCCGAGCCCGCTGCCCGTTCTGGCTAGCAGGTCGTTCCTGTCGGGTACGGGGCACAGCATTGGCGAGGAGTTCACGGTGTCGATATCGGGGCATCGCGTGCCCATACGCATCATAGACTCGTTCGAGTATTTTCCGACGCTGAACACCGTGGGCAGGCGATACCTGGTTTCAGACATCGCGTCGGTAATACGGTACACGAACCTCGAACCGACCTCAGCGGAGATTAAGCCCAACGAGATGTGGCTGAGCACGGCATCAAACGGGTCTGAACGACAGTCGCTAGTGGAAGAGATGCGAAGCGAAGGGGAGCCGTTCCAGAGCCGCGCGGTGCATGACCAGGTGGAAGAGCTGGACCAGGCGGCGGTCGATCCGCTGGTGCAGGCGGGCTGGCGCGCGCTGCTGTTCATGGCATTCGGAGCGGTGCTTATACTGAGCTGCCTTGGGTTCCTGGTGCATTCGTATGTATCGTTCCGGGAGCGGGAAATGCAGTTTGGGCTGATGCGCACGGTGGGATTCTCGATGCGCCAGCTGATTACGCTGGTGTGGCTGGAGCAGGCCATCGTCATCGGGGCGGGAATGGCGCTCGGCGCGGAGATGGGACGACGGCTTGGCGCAATAATCATGCCGTTCCTGAGCCACAACGACCGGGGCACGGAGGTGCTGCCACCGTTTGTACTGGAGATAGACTGGGGCACGCTGGCAATCACTTATGGGTTCATGATTGTGGTGTTCATGGTGATAATCCTGGGCATGATCTGGTTCATACGGAGGATTTCGCTGCAGAGGATATTGAGGCTGGGAGAACTTTAGAGGTTTGCCTAGTAAGGCACATAAACCTCTATTTGGTTGTTCGGCAACTCACTCTCTACGGCAGCACTAATAGGATTAAGGGGTTAAGATTATGACATATGTTGACAGGGAGGCGTATATCGTCTGTGAGGACCTGTTCAAGATATACAAGATTGCAGACCTGGAGGTCGTAGCGCTGCGGGGGCTTGATCTGAATGTGCAGCGCAACGAGGTGGTGGCAATCGTGGGGGCGAGCGGGAGCGGCAAGAGCACGCTGCTGAACATTCTCGCAGGCTACGATTCGCCGTCGGCCGGGCGTGTTAGCGTGGGCGACAAGGACTTGCTGCGGATGACGGCCAACGAAGTAGAGCTTTACCGGCGGGATGAGGTGGGGTTCATCTGGCAGCAGACGAGCCGCAATATGTTTCCATACCTCACCGCAGTGGAGAACGTGGCTCTGCCGATGATGCTGACCTTCACATCGCCGGGCGAGCGGCGGAAACGCGCTGAGGAATTGCTGGAGCTTGTGGGGCTTGGGCATCGCATGGGTCACACGCCCGAAAAGCTCAGCGGCGGCGAGCAGCAGCGCGTAGCGATCGCAGTCGCACTTGCCAATCACCCTCCTTTGCTGCTTGCCGATGAGCCGACGGGAGAACTTGACGACAACACCGCTGCCGAGATTCTGGACTTGTTTGGCGAGATAAACAGAGAGCTGAACACCACAATCATCATCGTTACGCACGATCCGGATATCGCGTACAAGGTCGGGCGCGTGGTGATGATACGAGACGGCAAGATGGCGACGGAGGTGCGACGCAGGGTCACATTCCAGCGGCTATCCGGCGCCGCAGAGACGGACCAGCCTCTGGAGGAGTTTATCTTGGTGGACGGCAGCGGAAGGGTTCAGATTCCGAGGGACATCATCGACCGTCTGAAGATTGGGGAGAGGGCGCGCATAGATACGCTGGATGGAATGGTAACGCTGACGCCTGATGATGTGCAGTAGCGTATGAGCAGTTAGTCACGCAAATTCAGTCGTTTGAAATCTGATATGGGCGACAACACAGAGTAGTGCAAGGGGAACGGGCAGTTGAGCAGAATACAGAGGTTGCTAGCGGCGGTTGATGTGGAGAGGCGATATGAATTGGACTCCGAGGAGGTGCACGCGCTTCGTGGGGTGAACCTGAATGTCTTTCCAGGACAATTCATCGCGGTAGTGGGCAGGTCGGGTTCCGGCAAGACCTCACTGCTGAACATCATGGCAGGGCTGGACAAGCCGAGCAATGGCCAAGTCCTATTCGAGGAGCGGGACCTTGCGGATATGAGCGAAGAGGAGCTGACGGACCTGCGCCGCCATCGCATCGGGTTCATATTTCAGTCATTCGGGCTGCTGCCGCTGCTTTCGGCATTCGAGAATGTGGAGCTGCCGCTGAGGATAAGCGGCGTGAATGCCAGGGAGCGGGCGGAGCGCACACGCGAGGCGCTGGACATCGTGGGTCTGTGGACACGCTCACGGCACCGGCCATACGAGCTGTCGGGCGGCGAGCAGCAGCGGGTCGCCATAGCGCGCGCCATAGTGATCCGCCCGTCGCTGATCCTTGCGGACGAACCGACGGGAGAGTTGGATTCCAATAATGCTCACGCCATATTCGGGCTGTTCAAGGAGATGGTGATAAAGCAGGGCATCAGCGTGGTTTCGGCAACGCACGACTCGACGCTGCTATCGATGGCGGACGAGGTGAAGGAAATACGCGACGGGCAACTGCTGGAGCAGGCTGTGCTTGGTCTGCGGTATCGGAACTAAAACCTGGCCTAACTTTGATGGACAAGATGTGAAGGATATAGGGTTGGGATAGTTGAGCCAAGAGATACGCTGGCAATATCGGTTCAGCAACTTCTCCCGCGCGTATTCGCTGCTGCGAGAGGCGTTGGAGGACGGCGTGGAGCCATTGAACCAGCTTGAGCTTGAGGGCGTTATCCAGCGTTTCGAGTTCACCTTCGAGTTGTCATGGAACCTGCTGAAAGACCGCCTGGAGTATGACGGGCTGGTTATTGCAACGATAACGCCGCGCAATGTCATACGCGAGGCATACAGCGCCAAGTTGATTGACGACTGCGAAACATGGATAGACATGCTCACTGACCGCAACCTGATGTCTCACACCTACGACTTCGAAAGGTTCAAAGTAGTAGTCGAAAATGTCCACTCCCGCTATCTAACGGTATTGAACAATCTTTACCAGAGATTGCTAGGGGAGGTTCAGGAGAAATGACCGTCCCAGATCTACCGACCGCTACTTTGGAAAGATTCAGGCAACTCTTTGCAGCGTATCCGGAACTGAACAAGGTTATCCTTTATGGTTCTCGCGCCACCGGGAAGGCTACGCCGCGCTCGGATATTGACCTCGCCACCGTGGGAATCGTAGATGACCACTGGCTTGGGCGACTCGCTCTGGACATCGAGGGTATGCCCATCCCTCAGAAGTGCGACCTGACGGCTTACGAAAGCATCCGCTACATTCCGTTCAAGCGGCATATCGACACTTTCGGGATTACGATTTACGAGAAGAAATCCTAATTTTCGTACTTACGCCATGGGTTTGATGTCGGGCAGTTCTAGGAGAGTTGCGCCGTAGTTTTCGAGAGAGCTGTCGCTGACCATGAAGTGCTGGGCAGCGGCGTTGATGTTGCGGAGACAGCGCTGAAGCATGTTGCTGCGGTGTATGGCTGAGCCGCCGCCGTAGCGGAAGGCGGTTGTGACGACATCGATTGCCACCTCGGTTACATAGGCGGATACGGCGCGCATTTCGGTCTGGACCGTGGCGTCAGGCACCTGGCCGGAGCAAGCGATGGCATAGGCGCGCTCAAAGACATCGTGCGAGAGCATTCGGGCGGCTCGTAGGCGCATGTCGCAGGCACCGATGTCTCCTCGGAACGCCTCGCGGTCTGCAAGGGACGTTGTGCGCGGATTGCCGCGCTTCTTCAAGGGGGCGTTGTAGATAATATCGTCCAGGGCGCGGCGGGCGATGCCGAGCGCAATGCCGGAGTGTTCGTTTGCAACGAAGCCGGGCCTGCCCATGCGGTAGATAGCGTCACCGCGCTTGGGATGCCACGATGCAGACTCCCAGGCGAAAGTCTCCGGCACGAACAGGTCTTCCACGGAGATGTCGTTGCTGCCGCTGCCTTCAAGCCCTGCGACATGCCAGTTGTCGTGTATGTGGCCATTTTCGATGGGATACACGAGCGTTACGCCGGTCTCTTCAGTGTTTTCCCTGGCAGGGATGCTTGCGCCCGCGGTCATCCATTCGGCATGGCGAACGCCACTTGCGAAGGGCCATCTGCCACTGAGGATGTAGCCGTCATCGACCGGGACTGCCTTGCCGGTGAGGGCGGTGGATGTTGCTGCCGTGGGAACTCTCCCACCGTCGAAGATCTCGGCGACGGCCTCATCGCTGACGAATGCACCGGGCCGTCCAATGGCGGTCGCGCCGATCATCAGACTCCAGCCTGCGGAGGCGTCTATGTAGGCGAGTTCTTCGATGATCTCAATCTGGGTTACGGGGTCGGCTTCCGCGCCGCCAAGTGCCTGCGGGAGCTTTAGGGTGAAGAGGCCGGCATCCCGAATGGCGTTGACTGCGGCCGGGGCGAGCGTGCCGAGGCGTTCGGACTCTTCCCCAGTGGCGGCGACGGTGTCGCGCACGGACTCTACAAGGTCCAAAAGCACCCGACGCTTTTGTTCGCGGTCTGTGGGAAATGCGGGGAGTTTCATGCTTTTACTTTATCATAATGAGAACAGGCATTGACGAGTTGGATGAGTATGTTCTCTGATTCTGGTTAGGAGTGTGTCGGCCAGTTGAGCAGCCTTCTCGCTGAGGATGAATGGGTTCATTGTTGCTCAGGGAAGGGACACAAGCAGGGATATGGCCTCCTCGCGGCTCGCGCGGTCGAGTCCGGGCAGGCGCAGGGACGCGCTGAGGTCGGATTTCGCGCGGTCTGTCGAGCCTATGCGAGCCATAATCTTGCCGCGTGTGTAGAAGGCGCGGGCGCTGAGGGAGTCGAGTTCTATCGCCCGCTCGATGTGTTCAAGAGCTCGCATGGCGTCGCCCTCTTCAAGAAGCCGCTCGGCGCGTATTACAAATATCTGAGATTGCTGAGTATCGGAGACGTCGGTGCCGGCGTACCAGACCACGCCTGCGAGCAGCACGGCTAAGGCTGGGACGGCAAACCAGCGCATCCCGATCCGGACTTGGCCGGTGATGCGGCGCACTGCGCCCAAAGGTGTGTCGATGATTCCGTACAAGTAGCGGGGGGCGAGCGCCAATCCCAGGACGAAGCCGCCGGCAAGTCCACCCAAGTGCGCCCAGTTGTCGATGCCGGGGATGATGAATCCGATGACGAGGTTGATGACGGCGATGGCTAAGAGGCCGGTGAGGTTGCGCCTGCCCATTTCTCCGAGCGCTCCGCGATGCGCCACGAAGTATGCGGCGAATGCGCCCAGGATGCCAAAGATTGCGCCGCTTGCTCCGACGGCAATTGCGTTCGGGTTGAACATGTAGCTGAGAACTCCGCCGGACAGCCCTGCGAGCAGGTATATGGCGGTGAAGCGGGTGTGGCCGTACACGCCTTCGACGAGCTTGCCGAATATAAAGAGTCCAAAGCAGTTGAAGAAGAGGTGTATGAGTCCGGCGTGCAGGAACATGGCAGTGAAGAGACGCCAATATTCGCCGGTGGCAATGAGTGGGCCGAACATCGCGCCGAAGCGCAGCAATATGCTCACGTCCGTGTTGACGGAGCCGGTAGTCAACTGCATGAGCAGCCAGATGATGACGTTGATGGCGAGGAGCAGCCAGGTTATGACGGCGTTGCCATCTGCGCCGGGAAGCATTAAAGCCCTGTTCAGGCTATGTCGATCTTCCTCACGCAGGGGGTCTTCTCGCTCGAACTGATGCATCGTCCTCTCTTCCTCGCCGCGCTGCATCTGCCGGCTGATGGCAGCGGTGTATATTCACGATAGCATTAGCGCATCGCTGGTTCAAGGAGGACGTGAGTCTGTCAGCTAGTCAGTCTTTCAGTCTGACAGCGCGTTAATCTAAAACATTGGCCGAAACATTGGCGGCAGGGAATAGCCGCAGCAAGCATAGGCGGTGCGACATGCCTTTCACGACCGATCAAGTCGTGGCTATATCTGGAAGACCTCGAACGCGACTGCATAGTCGCATCCAAAGCGTTCACCTATGGCGGCTGCGTTGAAAGACAGGAATGTGTCGGGGTCGAAGTCCACGCCGAGGTTGTCGATATAGACGCGGTGCTTTTGGAGCGATTCGATGCCCTTGTCTATGAACGCGGTCACATCGACCGCGTGCGTTGCTCCCGCCGCCCCTCCCGTCAGCACAGAGCGCACTCCGTTCCACGGCTCGTATCCTTCTTCAAGCAGTTCAGGGAATATCCAGCGGTTCCCCGCGTCTCGCGCGGCGTCAAGGGTCGCGAGTCCTACGGCGCGGTGGTCAGCCATGTTGAAGTGACCTCCCGCCCAGCGCAACTCAAAGTTGTTGGTCAGCACGACATCGGGACGGTGCTTACGTATGGCGTGGGCTAGGTCGCGGCGCAGGGGCAAGCCGTACTCTATTACGCCATCGGTGTAGTTCATGAAATCAACGGTGTCCACGCCGACAACGGCCGCGCTGTTCAGCTCTTCCTGCTCTCGTAGGGGACCGGCCTCGTCGGGCGTCATTGAGTCTATGCCAGCCTCGCCGCTTGTTACCATCAGGTAGATAACCTGCTTGCCCTGAGAGGTCCAGCGAGCGATGGCGCTTGCCGCGCCGTATTCAAGATCATCGGGATGCGCGGCGATTGCGAGCATTCTGTTCCAGTCTTCGGGCAGGGTGAGCATTCTGTCAGGTTGCAATTCAAATCTCCAATTGATAGTTGTCAGTGATCAGTTTTCAGTTAGTCAGCGTGTCAATAGGCAAAATGGCTGCCGACACCAGTAGCGCGAGGGCCTGTACATTTGCGACGGCTTCATCCTCTGTCGAGCCAAACGCCCTTGCGCCTGGAATCTCGACTATCTCGGCAATCCAACGATCGTCATCTTCCTGTTCGGCTTCTATGGTGAATGTGAACGCCATATCAGCACATCTTTCCCCTAGCCCAACAGCGGCTTGACATTGTTGACGAACCTGTCCATGCCGGCGAGAGTGTCGTCAGCGGTGTCGCCGGGGAAGTTGAGCATCAGATGGTTGATGCCCATGCCTTCGAGTCGGTTGATGTCATCGGCGACTTGCGCGGCGTCGCCGGTGAGCAGGCGGCGCTCGCCGTCCACGTCCTGCGCGCCCTCATCGCTGTACCAGTTGACGCTGTACGCGAAGTCGAGCGTGGCGGGGTCCCTGCCTGCGTTCTCTGCGTTGGTTCGCACGCGCCCCATGTAGTCGGCGAGCTGGTCGAATGTGCCGACTGGGAAGGTTGGGTTGCTGCCTATCGGATACCATGCGTCGCCGAGTTGGGCTGCGCGGCGCAGCGCTGGCGGGCTTTCGCCACCAATCCAGAGCGGCGGGTGCGGCTGCTGCACAGGCTTGGGGGCAAAGGTGATGTCCGAGAAGCTGCAATACTTGCCATCGAATGACGGGTTGTCGCTGGTCCAGAGTTCCTTGAACGCCGCAAGGTACTCGTTGCTGACCGCGCCGCGCTCCTCGTAGGGAGGCGCGTCGATTGCCTCGAACTCTTCGCGCATCCAGCCCACGCCGCAGCCGACGATCAGACGGCCGTTCGACAGCACGTCGATGGTCGCCAGTATCTTGGCGGTGAGTACCGGGCTGCGGTGGGGCAGCACCATGACGGATGTGAGTAGCTTGATGGTGGATGTGACTCCTGCGAGGTAGCTGACTGTGGCGAGCTGCTCCATGTATTCGCCTGAAGCGGAGCTGACGAACTCCCCTGTCTCGTTATATGGGTAGATGGAATCTATGGTAGTGGGCACGACAATGTGGTCGCTGACGGTGAGGATGTCGAAACCCATCTGCTCGCCCTGCTGCGCCAAAGTGATGATGTTTTCCAGCGACGCTAGTGGGCCGCGACTGGGAACTCCAAATCCGAACTCCATAGGATACCTCCTGCATTCGGGGTGTATTATGCTTCATCGAAAATCTGGGGCGATTATACCCCCACAGGCACGCCAACTCCAATACGCTCTGAGGAATCAGCGCGGCTCGTGGCTGAAGAAATGTGCTTACGAACTGCGGCTGCGCTGGTGAGGACCCACGAAGCCGACGATTACGCGCTCCGAGTCTTCATCCCATGCGAACGCAATGCGAATAACATTAGCGTCCCTTCCGGTGCCCTTGCTGAGGTGCTTACGCAACTCGTAGGTCTTGCCGTCCTTTGTTGTCGTGTACCACTCTCTGTACATGTTGAAAGTGATGTCCGTCTGGTTGGACTTGTACTCCCAGCCGCCACAGGTATTACGGATTGACTCGTTCAGGTCGATAGTCTGTGCCTCGCCCGTCTGTGAATCGTGGTAAGTCGTCGCCAGCCATTCCAGAGCATCCCAGACTTCCTTAGAACCTGTCTACGATCTCTGGAATATAATAGGTTGAGACTATTATCAGGAGGGTAATCATGTCTCATTCTTATCCCAGCGACATCAGCCAAGAGCAATTTGCCCGGATTCTCCCCTTGTTGGAGTCGGCCCGCCGCAGGACCAAGCCCCGCACCGTGGACTTGTATGATGTTTTCTGCGGGGTATTGTATCTTCTTAAAAGCGGATGCCAGTGGCGAATGCTGCCCGCAGACTTCCCCAATTGGCGCACTTGCTACAAGTATTTCCGGCAGTGGAGCGAGCGACCCGAGGCGGCTAATGAGTCCATTCTGGAGCAAGTCTTAAAAAAAATCAGTTGGCGAGGCCCGACAAAGCAATGGACGGACAGAGCGGACGACCTTCTGCATCGTGGACTCTCAGAGCGTTAAGAACACTGACAGCGCCGAGAACAAGGGCTATGACGCCGGCAAGAAGGTCTCGGGAATCAAGCGACACATCGCAGTGGACACCCAGGGGTTGCCGCATGCAATTCACGTGACCACCGCCAATGTCACCGACCGTGCCGGGGCTTTGGCGATGTTCGACCAACGAGGAGCCGACCTCAGGCAGGTGCAAAAGGTACTTGTCGATGGGGGTTATACAGGGAAGCCCTTTGCCACTGCGGTGCAAAGTCTGTTAGGAGCCTCGGTGGAAGTGGTGAAGCGCAACGAACTTCACACCTTCGTGGTTCTTCCGAAGCGATGGGTGGTAGAGCGGTCTTTTGCCTGGCTGCAAAAGTGCCGCCGGCTCTGGAAGAACTGCGAAAGAAAGCTCAATACCAGTCTGCAAATGGTGGTGCTTGCCTTCACAGCGCTAATTCTAAGAAGATCGTGAACAGGCTCTTAGGCCTGCTGTAGTTGTAATCCTGATCCGACTTCTTGTTGAGCCTGAAGACCAGCCTATCGCCATAACGCGCCCTCGCCAGATCCACCGCGCGCCTCAGGCTTTCAACTTCCGCAGGAATGGGTTCGGGTGCGGATGCGTCCTTGCTTTTGACCTCAGCTTCATAGGCTATGCGCCAGTTTGCTGTCTGTGATTCGCTTATACGCAACTGGTCTCTTAATTCAGCTACTTCTTCGGTGAGTGTCAACTTGTCGGCGTTGAGTCCTGCGATTTCACCTTCGAGGGCACGGACTTTGCCTTCTATCGAAGCACTATCCTGCTTGAGGGCGTGGTTGCTGCTAATGAGAGCTTCATATTCCCCTCTGAGGGCATTGAGTTCTTCCCGTAGCTGGGAGTCTGCCTCGGATTGCGCCTGTTGCTGGATGTCCTCTGCAGGTGCTGCAGCGGGTTCTGCTTCTGCAGCTGCAGCATGAGAGAGTTTGTCAATCTCGTGCAGCATGCCCTCGATAGTTTCCTCGAGGTCATGGCGCTTTTCGCGGCGTTCGCGCTCTTCGGCAAGGTTGTCCGCGCGTTCCTTGATCTGGTGGTACGAGGCAAGGGCATCCTTCAACTCGGCGAGTCTGCGAGTGGATTCGTCGATGCCGCTGTCCACCGCAAGGAGCATAGCGACAATGGGCGTGTCCCATTCTTCGCCTCCATGTCTGAAGAAGGCAAGCTCCGTCTCGAATGCGTCCTGGATGTGGTCCAGGTCGGTCATCAATTCCCTGACCTGAATCAGTTCATTCTGCTTTTCATCGATGAGTTCCTTGAGCGATGCTACGAAACGCGGAACGGCATCGCTCCACTGTGGGAAGCCGGCAGGCATGTCACGCAGCGATTCAAGCACGGCATCGAGCGTTTCTTCCATGGGGAACGGATCGCGTGGCGCGGGCTTGGTCTCAGCCCCAACTTCGCCATCTTCCCTGTCGGAGTCTGCCTGCATCTTGGCGTGGGCAAAGCAGATCTTCGTCATCAGCAGGATATCGTCTTCTTCGTAGTCGCTGTTCTCGGCTGCGAGCATACTGACTTGAGCGTCCCATAGCTCTTCATCTATCTCGTCGCCTTCGTGAGATAGGGGATCGAGGCTGTCGATACGCTCACTGACTGCTTCTCTCAGCTGCGGCTCCGTATCTGCCCATGTCGACACTATGAGGCCCTCGAGGTCAGGGTTTAGGTCCAGTCGTTCCAGCAATTGCTGCTTCAACAGAGGAGACATTGCCCGAAGCGGGTCGTTGTTGAAACCTGGAATGGGTTTCCCCGCCTTGAATAAATCCCTGAAATCGTTAAGCGTCTTTGTCGGTAATTTCCCCTGTGTCTTCAACGCTGTGACCACTTTCTCTACTACCCTGTCGCGCTGTTCGGGCATCAATAGTTCTTCGTAACGGCTGGTCATTTGGAATCACCTCTTTCCTGAAACTCACATCTTCTTATGGTCGTATAATAGCAGAATACGATGGCGCGCTCGCTGCCGGCCCCTGTATCTTCCAAGTGGGTTGCGGTTCGTGCTATACAATGACTCTGTTTGCGAAATCAGAAACCGGAGGATCGAATGAAGGCTGTATATATCACCGAGCATGGAGGCACGGACACGCTGACTTACGGCGACCTGCCGGAGCCTGAAATTGGTCCAAACGATGTCAAAGTGCGCGTCCGAGCATGCGCGCTGAACAGGCTGGATCTATATACTCGGCAGGGTGCTCGCGGCACTCGCATACGCTTCAAGGGTCCGCATGTGCTTGGTGGCGATGTGGCGGGCGATGTTGTCGAGGTGGGCAGCGAGGTAAGCCGTGTTAGTGCGGGAGAGCGCGTGGTAGTGAACCCGCGAATCACCTGCAATCAGTGCCGCTTCTGCCTGTCGGGCGAAGAAGAACTTTGCGTCAGGGCGGGCATGCTCGGCTCTACGCTGAGCGGCGGCTATGCCGAGTATGTAAGCGTGCCCGCAGTCAATGTGGAGCCGATACCGGAAACACTATCGTATGTGCAGGCGTCGTCGCTGCCTACAGTGTTCCTGCCGTGCTGGACGATACTCGTTCGCAAGGCGCAGCTCAAGGCGTGGGAGACGATGCTGATTCCGTCGGCGTCGAGCGGCGTGGGGACGGCAGGTATTCAGGTCGCCAAGAATGTGCTGGGCGCGAAGGTCATCACGACGACGAGCAGCGGGGAGAAGGCGCAGAAGGCGAGAGAACTCGGCGCGGATGAAGTCATCAACTACACGAGCGAGGACATTGCAGAGCGCGTCAAAGAAATAACGGGCGGGCAGGGCGTGAATGTGGTGCTAGACCATGTGGGAGAGGACTTCTATCCGGCGGCTATCAGGTCGCTTGCGATGGGTGGGCGATATGGCATCTGCGGTGTTACGAGCGGGTACAGGGCGGACTTGCAGATGGGGCTGATGTTCCTGCGCTATCAGACCGTCTTCGGTGTGTTTATGGGGCGCAAGGAAGACCTGCGGCAGATAGTCGCGCTCGCGGGCAGGGGCACGATTCGTGGGGTGATACACGAGACATTCGCGCTTGAGGACGCTGCGAAGGCGCACGAGGCGATGGAGGGGCGTAATTTCTTTGGCAAGCTGGTGCTTACCGTGGAGTAGAAGATAGAAATGGACAGGATAGGCAGCGATTTTGAAGCGTCTATCCTGTCCCTGAATACTTATAAATGCTTATGAACGTCCTGACTTGGTACCGACTGTGGGCTCAGTGACTCTCTCCGTCCGACCCTGGATTGTCCCGTGGACTGCTGTCATGGCGAGAGTCTAACTCGCTCAGCACATCGAGCAGCAACAGGTCACCTGCCAGGGTGTCCCTGCTAGTATCATCCTGACGGGGACGGCTGGTACGACCTCCGGTTCGCAGGTTAACGCAAGCGGCGCAGGTGCAGTACGCAGGGTGATATCCGCTGATGCGCTCCCAGTGCCAGTTGGGGGAAGCGCCGATACTCCGCTGCTTCTTCTGGTTCTTGCGCTTCCCCTGTTGAGGCTTCTTCTTTTTCCGCTTCTTAGCCATACGCCTATCGCGTCCTCGCAATTGAGTTGAGTAAGCCTGTTGTACTCTGTTCTGCTGCTAAGGCTGATATTCCTTAAACATTGATGGCCTAAACGTTGAGCGCAGCCTCGCGTATCGGCAGCGCCGAGCGCACCTCTGGGTTGACGAGGGACATCGGGAAGCTGCCCTTCAGCACACGCGCGGTCTCCTGCCCTACGCGGATCGGCGATGCGGTGCGCGAGTTGTTGGAGCTTCCTGCAGAGTGCGGCGTAACAATCACATTGTCCATCTTGAGCAGCGGGTTGTCCGCCGGTGTAGGCTCTTCCTCGAAGACATCCAGGCCTGCGCCCGTGATTTCCCCGTTTCGCAGCGCCTCAATCATCGCGGCCTCGTCCACGGTGGGACCCCGGCATGTGTTGACGAAGTAGGCGGTGGGCTTCATCGCCTTGAAAAAGTCTGCGCCAATCAGCTTGCGCGTCTCGTCGTTGAGCGGGACATGCACCGACACGAAGTCCGAATCTGCTGCAAGCTCCTCAAGCGAGGCAACCGGCCTGACGCGGTATTCCTTCGTAATCCAGGGCGGGCAGTAGGGGTCGTAGGTGATGATGTCCATGCCGAGCGCCGTAGCCTTGCGCGAGACTGCGCGGGCGATGTTGCCGAATGCTACGAGACCGAGCGTCTGCCCGTCGATGGGCGCCATGGGCATGATTGCGTTGCGGGTCTCCGCGCCCCACTTGCCCTCGCGCACTAAGTTGTGCAGGATGGTCAGCTTCTTGGCGCAAGCCATCAGCATCAGGATTGCGTGATTTGACACCTCTTCCGTGCAGAATCCCGCGCTGTTGATAATCATCAAGCCCTGTTCGGTCGCGGCGTTGTGGTCAATGTGGTTGAAGCCGTGGCTGCCCACGATGATTGCCTGCGCGGTGTCAATCTCCTCGATGACCTCGCGGGGCATCTCGACGCCGCCGTTAAGAATGACATCGGCGCCCTTGCAGGCTTCGATAATCTCGCCCTGCGTCTCGACGATGCTGATGTCGATTTCGTAATCCAGCCCTTCAAGACCGTTCTCTATGAGAGTGGTGTCGGGAGCTGACCTGCCTATGTATGCTACTTTGTGCTCTGCCAATTTCGTCCTCCTCTATTCTTGTCTGGTCGTTAGCTTTATCTCTTGCGTTCAAACTTATGGACTGTTGACACCGAACCGCTCTCTGATCTCATCCGGGCTACGGTTGCTGTATTCTGCCATTTTCTCTACGAGCGTATCATCCTCCAGGTCCCGTGGTTGGACGCACATCATGTACTCTCGGGCGACTTTGTATCGCTCAGACTCGATATCCACCATGCGCACCCGCGTCCTGCCGGTTTCAGGATCGCGCATTTCATCGAAGGTCAGTGTGTTTAGGTTCTCACCGTCGAGGTAGATCAGCCCGCCATTGGCGAACCTGTCGTCTGACGGTTCGTTGAGCAGCATGCGCGCTGCGCCATAGCCAAGGCTGCGGGTGTAGTCGATGTCGAAGGATATGGGCGAGGCGCAACGCAGCTCGTAGCCGATGGTCACATCCACCATGCCGATGTTCTTGCCGGCTTCGGCGAAGCGGTTCTGCACCGCGCGGCGTATCATGGGCGCCAGCGGCAGCTCGCCGAGGCGGATATGACCGTGCGGGTCGCGTGGGACGACGATGCCGGACAGGTTGCCAAGCTCGTCCAATGAAAAGCGTTCGGCGACGCCCTCTGAGATAACGGCGATGCCGTCGTCTCGCCCTTCGGAAGCCTTGCGCTTTAGCATTGCTCCCTCTATCAGCTTGACCACATCTTCAATTCCGATAACAGGATTGGGGAACTCTTCAGGTATGACAGTGAGAGCGGTGCCGGCGGAGCTGCCCATTCCAAGCGCGAGGTGGCCTGCCTTTCTGCCCATAACGACGACGACATACCAGCGGCCTGTGGTGCGGCTATCCCGCATCAGGTTCTGCACTAGCTGCGTTCCAAGATGTCGAGCCGTCTCGAATCCAAAGGTAGGAATGTCGCCCGGCAGCGGCAGGTCATTGTCGATTGTCTTTGGAATATGCGCCACGCGGAGCTTGCCGCCGGACGCTTTCGCAACTTCTGCCGCCGACAATGCCGTATCCTCTCCTCCGATGGAGGCGAGGCGCGTGATGCCGAGCTTTTGCAGCGCGTCCACTACGTTTCGCATGTGAGTGGTATTGCGCGTCGGATTGGCGCGGGATGTGCGGATGATTGCCCCGCCTTCGGAGTGGATGAACGCCACATCAGGCGTTGTCAAAAGAATGACATGCTCGGTGCTGCCGTCCATTAGATGGCTGAAGCCATCCAGGATGCCATACACCTCTGCGCCATTGTTGATCGCTTCCCGCGTGCAGGCGCTGATAGCGCTGTTGATGCCGGGCGCAGGCCCACCGCCGACGAGGATGCCAAGCCTCACTTTATCAGGGTTCATCGTCACTCCTTTCGCATCTGCGCTCCGCCTCCGGACAACAGGCCATGAGGTCTTTGCCCTCGGCGCAACTGCGATGGCGAAAGGTTATAATGAAAGCGGTATGTTTGCAATGATTGGCAGTCGGTTTTCGACGGTCAATCGCCTTGATTCGTTAGGCGAGTAAATAGTCGTCATTTGTGGGCATGGCGACTGGGATCAGGAAGGTAATTATTGGACATCGTAAAGCACAACAGCTCGGCGTGGGACAAGTATGTGGAAGGTGGCATAGAGTGGAGTGTGCCGGTCGATGGAGACGCAATCGCCGCAGCCCGGCAGGGCCTGCCGGGCGTGTGGCTGACCGACAAGACGCCGGTACCTTCAAAGTGGTTTGAGGGCATCCCGGGCAATGATGCCCTGTGTCTCGCAGCCGGCGGCGGTCAACAGGCTCCGCTTCTCGCGGCCGCCGGCTACAATGTCACCTCATACGATAATTCCCTGCGACAGTTGGCGCAGGACAGGCTCGTCGCGGAGCGTGAGGGGCTGACAATCAACACCGTGCAGGGCGACATGGCTGACCTGTCGGCGTTTGCGGATGCCAGCTTCGACCTGGTGTTTCATCCCATATCGAACCTATTCGCCGAGAGTGTGCTTCCCGTATGGCGTGAAGCGTATCGAGTCTTGCGTCAGGGCGGCGTGTTGATGGTGGGCTTTATCAACCCGATCGAGTTCATCTTCGACCGCGCTCGCATCGAAGAGACGGGAGAATTTGCGGTCAGGTATGCCCTGCCGTACTCGGACATTGAGAGCCTGTCGGAAGAAGAGTTGCAACGCTGGCTGGATGAGGGAGAGGCGTTCGAGTTCGGGCACACGCTGACCGACCAGATAGGCGGGCAGATTGACGCGGGGTTCGTCATCACGGGCTTCTATGAGGACAAGCGGATTCCGCATGAGCGCAGCGAAAATGACCACGAGTTCCTGCTTTCCAGGTACACTCCCGTGTACATCGCAACACGCGCGCTGAAGCAGGCGTAGGACAAGGCAAGTGCACCCACTGAATATCGCGGCTCGTGCAGGCGTCTTTAGCGCAAGTCTTATTGCAGCCGGAGGTGTCATCGCCGGAACGGTGAACATACCGGGCGTTGACGCCTTGGCGCGGGGGTTGGCATACATGGCAGGTTTCGCGCTTGGCATGCTGGGCGTTCCTGCATCGCTGGATGGCGCGGTCATAAATATGGACGGATTTGCAGCGGTTGTCGTCGCAGAATGTACTGCGATTGAGCTAATTCTGGTGTTCAGCGCTGCCGTGCTTGTATCGCCTGTATCGCTTAAGGCGCGCCTGTGGGCACTGGCGCTCGGCGTATCGGCGCTGTGTGCTCTGAACCTGGTGCGTATTGTAAGCCTGATGCTTGTGGGCGCCGGATTTCCTGAGTATTTTGAGATGGCGCACTTGAAAGTAGGGCAGACGGCTATGGCGGTGGCAGCGCTTGCGATGTGGCTGCTATGGCTGCGTTGGACATCGGACGGCGAGCGCACTAGCGAATTGGCGGCTCGTCAGTGATTAGCCTTATGATCTTGGCTTTATGGTCTTGAAGGGAGAAAACTCATGGACAAGGCGTTGGAAGGCGTGAAGATTCTGGACCTGACACATGTGCAAGCAGGGCCTTCCTGCACGCAGATGCTCGGGTTTCTGGGGGCGGATGTCATCAAGCTGGAAGATGTATGGGGTGGCGATTCCACTCGCAAGGACCTGCGACATAGCGAGGACTCGGACAGCTTCTACTTCCTGATATTCAACAACAACAAGCGCGCCGTCAGCATCAATCTCAAGACCGAAAAAGGCAGAGAGCTGTTCACAGGGCTGCTGAAGTGGGCGGACGTGCTTGTTGAAAACTACTCTCTCGGTATGCTGGACAGGCTGGGCTTCGGCTGGGATGTGATGCACGAAATCAACCCCGGCCTAGTCTATGCCGCAATCAAGGGATTCGGCAGCTACGGGCCGTATGCGGAGTACAAGGGCTGGGAGATGGTGGCGCAGGCGGTCGGCGGCGCGATGGCTACCACAGGCTACCCGGACAGACCGCCGGTCTATCTGTCGCCGGGCGTGGGCGACTCCGGCAGCGGGTTGCATGCGGCAATCGGTATTCTGGCAGCGCTGAGGAAGCGAGACATAACGGGCGAGGGGCAGCGCGTGGAAGTCGCAATGCAGGACGCTGTCGTGAACCTGATGCGGATGCAGATGACGCCGGTTCTGGGACTGAAATTGCCGGAGGCGCGGCGCGGCCATCGAGCGGGCAGGGGGATTCCCCTAATTTACCCTTGCGCTCCGGGCGGCGATGATGACTACGTCATGATATTCCCGCGTGGCGAGATGTGGGAGTTGCTATTCGTAGCGATGGGCAGGGAGGACCTGATAGGCGACGAACGCTTCGCCGACTACGACTCTGTGGCGCAGCACGCGGACGAGATCGAGGTGATTATCTCGGAGTGGACGCGCAAGCACACGAAGCACGAGGCAATGAAGATTCTTGCCGGCGCGGGAGTGCTCGCGGGCGCGACCATGAATTCCAACGACCTGCTGGAAGACGAGCAGCTGATTGCGCGGAATATGGTCGTCAGTGTGGAGGATGATGCGCGCGGTGACTACACGATGCTAGGCTGTCCAATCAAGCTCGCGGACCAGGATGATACGGTTACGCGCGCGCCGCGGTATGGCGAGCACAACGACGAGGTGCTAACGACCATACTCGGCTGCACGGCGGAAGAGGTGGAACAGATGAGAGAGCAGGGCGTGATAGGCTGACACGCCTACTCGCGCATAGTTGCCTTGCTGAGAATTCGCCAGTAAATGCGCTCAGGCAGCAGCCTGGCCGCGAGCATGCCCGCGCGGGCATCTATGCCGACCGGATAGCGGAAGTTCGGCGAGGGCGATGTGATGACCTTATGCACCACCTTCGCCACGCGCACCGGATTGCCGCCGAACCAATGGAAGGCATCACGGTTGAGGTGATATCGGGCGATGTGCGGGGCATAGACAAGGCTTTCGTCTTCTGTTGCGCTGCCATTGACCGAATTGTCGGGGAAGTTTGTGCGGAACAGGCCCGGCTGCACCATCGCCACCCGCACGCCGAAGGGCTGCACTTCGATCTTCAGCGACTCGCTGATGCCTTCGAGCGCGAACTTGCTGGACACATACGCGCCGTTGAACGGCGTGCCCATGCGTCCAAGCACCGAACTGATGTTGACGATTGTGCCACTGCGTCGCTCTATCATCGCGGGCAGAGCAGCCTGCATCATGCGAACTGCCGCGAAGAAGTTCGTCTCGAACTGGTCCTTTAGCTCGGCATCCGACAGGATTTCCACTGGACCCCATAGACCGAAGCCCGCATTGTTGACCAGCACGTCTATCGTGCCGTGCTGTGCTATCAACTCAGGCACGATGCGCGATACGGCTGCATCAGAATTGATGTCGAGTTCTATGCCAACAATGGATGCGCCACGCTCTGCCGCTTCCGTGTGGAGCTCTTCAAGGCGAGAAGCATCACGGCTCGTTGCGATAACATTGTAGCCGCGCTCGGCTAGGTAGAGCGCAGTTGCCTTGCCAATGCCGGAAGACGCGCCGGTGATGAGCACATTGCCGCTGACGGCTGAGCGCTGCTTGTCCGTGGAACGCCTGCGAAATAGAATTAGCAAATTTTAATGTATCCCTTCAAAAGCATGGTCGAGAGCGGACGCCGTAAGATGGGCTACCGCGGCGAAGTCTCTCTGGACTCGTTTGCCATATTGATTGTGTTGCGCTCCTGAACCACTGTTTGCAGCAGATCTCCGAACAGCGAGGACGATGACGCGAGCGCGAGAAAGTCCTCGCCCGTCATTATAAGCAACTCGACGCGGGTACTAGCCCGCACGGAGGACGAGCGCGGAATGTCCCTCAACAGGGACATCTCGCCGAAATACTCGCCGACTTTCAAGGTAGCTACCTGTGATTCGCGCCCTTCGCCCTCTCGCAGAACTTCGACCTCACCCGCAAGCACTACATAGAACTCCGTAGCAATGTCTCCACTTTGATAGATGTACTCGCCCGCTTCATAGTGTCGCCGGGATGTCCCGTGGTCGCGGTCGATGTCAACCTTGACTATGTCGGGAGGAAATATCAGGTCGAGCGTCCAGTCGGTTACCACGCGCAGCTTGCGCTCGATGCGCGGCAATTGCAGCAGATAGAAAGTGCGATACAGCCACCATCCAATAAATCCTGAGAGTTCCAGTCCGAATGTCTCGGTTGCTGCCGCGAATCCGCCAAGCGGCACGAACACTCCCCGGCTCTTATACCTGAACGGCTTTGTCGGTCTGCCGCGAATCGTCGCGAGCACATTCTGAGCGGCGGACTTCGCCTGCCGCAGCGCGAACTGAGCCGTAGGCGGACAGAACCCGCCGCGCAGCACATCGGGCACAAGCGCACAATCGCCGACAGCCCAGAGGTCGTCGCCGCCTTTCACCGCGAGCGTCTCGTCAACGACGAGGCGTCCTCGTTCGCGTTCGCAAGGCAGGTCGGCGAGAATCGGGTTGGGGGACGCGCCAATGGTGGCAACAAGCGTCTTTGTGGGGATATAAACTTCGTCGGTCAGCAGCGCGCTCTGCCCTGTTGCGCCCGTTAGTGCGGCGTGCAGGCGAATGTGTATGCCCCGCCTTTCCAGCAGTCTGTGGCTGAGATTCGCTAACCTCTCGCCAAGCTCCGGCAGTATGCGCCCAGACCTGTGCAGCAGGATTACCCGAAAGTCTTCGGGGTCGATGTTGCGGTAACTCTTGCTCGCCATGCGCAGGAACTCGTTAATCTCGGAAGTAACCTCGACTCCGGTATAGCCTCCACCCGCAATGACGAACGTAAGGTATTGGCGCTTGTAGAACGGATCATCCTCCACATCGGCGGCTTCCAGCATGCTGATCAGATGGTTGCGGAGACGGAAGGCGTCGCCGAGCGTCTTGAACCCCATCGCATGCTCCTCGACGCCGGGGAATTGCGAGAGGTCGGTTGCGCTGCCTACGGCGAATATCAGATGGTCGTAGGAAATATAAGTGAGGCGAGCATGTCCGGGGTGGCGAATGGCGACTGTGCGACTATCGGTATCCACGGATTCGACCTCGGCCTGATGCACGTGCGCGTGAGGAACGATGCGGCGAATGGGGCTGACGACATTGAGCGGGCTGATTGAGCCGGTTATGACCTCAGCAAGCATCGGCTGGAAGAGGAAGAAATTCTCCCTGCTGATGAGCGTAAGATCGATTTCGCCACGCTTTGCCGCGGGCTGCAACTCAAGGGCAGCGTAAACACCGCCATATCCGCCGCCCAGAATGACGACGGATGGAACGGGTCCGGTGCGCTCAGCGCGTTTCATGCGTCGAAACATAGCGCCTCGTCATTGAATTCAGAATAGTCGTGTGTACACTTGCGTGTGTACGCTTGTGAGCAGGCGCATCCCCGCACAAGCGGGAACATCCATTAAACACAACCCTAGTGTTTTTCGCCCATCGCCGCAAGTGCATGTACTATAATCGGGTGCGAGAGCTTGGCTTGGCACAGAATTTAGGCTGGTGGGGGCAAATGGACAGACAACTCATTATCTCCGTAATTGGCGAGAGCAGCGCGCGACCGCACATCGCCGCCCTTGCTGAGCAGGTCGGAATCGAGCTTGCCAATCGCGGTGTCACGATCGTGTGTGGCGGCCTTGGCGGCGTGATGGAGGCGGCTTGCAGGGGCGCGAAGTCGGCAGGCGGCACGACTATAGGCATCATGCCGGGCGACAATCCGCTTACTGCCAACGACTACATAGATGTCCCCATAATTACCGGCATCGGCTACGCGCGCAATTCCGTCGTGGTCAAGACGGGAATGGCGGCTGTGGCGGTTGGCGGCGCGTATGGCACGCTTTCCGAGATAGGGCATGCGCTTGGCGATGGAATACCAGTCGTGGGGCTGGAGACATGGGAAATGACGCGCAGCCGTGAGCCAGCCGACAGCGCCATCATTCGTGCCGTGGACGCTGCCGATGCCGCTGAGAAAGCGATCGCCGCCGCAAAGCAGCGACTGGCAGATATTGCCGCAGGCAGATCGACCATGCCTGAGATATATAACAGATGAGGACAGTATGACGACAATTTCGGATGTGAAAGCAAGAGAAGTCCTCGATTCGCGGGGCAACCCGACGGTCGAGGTGGATGTCGCGCTGTCGGACGGCACCGTCGGGCGGGCGCTCGTTCCGTCCGGCGCGAGCACGGGTGCGAACGAGGCGCTGGAACTGCGCGACGGCGACGCCTCTCGCTTTAGAGGGCGCGGTGTGCTCCAGCCCATCGAGAATATCGACAAGCACATCAAGCCTGCCGTCTTGGGCCTGTCCGCGCTGGACCAGGAGACGCTGGACAACCTGCTGATTGAGATAGACGGCACGCCGAATAAAAGCCAACTTGGTGCCAACGCGATATTGGGCGTGTCTATGGCAGCGGCACGAGCCGCAGCGCAGAGCGAGAGTAAGCCACTGTACGAGCGCATCAGCGGTGATGGCGCGCTCACGCTGCCCGTGCCTATGCTGAATATTATCAACGGCGGCGCGCACGCGGCAGGCTCCACCGACTTTCAGGAGTTTATGGTGGTTCCTGCGGGCTTCGATACCTTCAGGGAAGCGCTTCGAGCGGGCGTGGAGATTTACCATGCGCTTGCCGATACGCTGCGCGAGCGCGGTCTGAGCACGAGTGTGGGCGACGAGGGCGGCTTTGCGCCGGCGCTATCGGACAATCAAGATGCGGTCGCCCTTGTGATAGAGGCTATCGAGCGCGCCAAATACCGCCCTGGCGAGCAGTGCTTCATCGCGCTGGATGTGGCGGCGTCCGAATTGAGTGGTGACGACTACCCCGCCGACAAGCTGATTGGCATCTACAAGGACTGGGTGGACAATTACCCGGTTGTCAGCATCGAAGACGGCATCGCGGAAGACGACTGGGATAATTGGCGCGTCATGGCGGATGCCATAGGCGGCAGGGCGCAACTCGTGGGCGATGACCTGTACACCACGAATACCGAACTCATCCGCAAGGGCATCGCGATGAATGCCGGCAATGCCGTGCTCATCAAGCTGAACCAGATCGGGACGGTAACCGAAACGCTGAACGCCGTGAAGATGACGCAAGATGCGGGCTGGGGCGTTGTTATCAGCCACCGTTCCGGCGAAACGGAGGACACGACGATAGCAGACCTCGCGGTTGGCACAAACGCCGGCCAGATAAAGTCCGGCGCGCCCGCCCGTGGGGAACGCACCGCAAAGTACAACCGCCTGCTTCGCATCGAAGAGGAGCTAGGCGGCAGGGCGCAATTTGCGGGCAGGCAGGTGTATGAGCACTATTTGAGCAACATCTAGGCGATACGACGAACACTGCCAATTAACATGACAGGAATGGAGACATAGAATGGCAAGCCACTACACCCATATAACGGACGAGCAGGCGGAGATGATTCGCAACGCTCCTGTATTCTTCGTGGGCACGGCAGATTTCGGTGAGGAATCGGAAAATAGAATTGACGCGGTGAATGTCTCGCCCAAGGGTGGTGTGCCGCTGCACATGATCAGCCCGACTCACGTGGCATACCTCGACTACACCGGCAGCGGCAACGAGACTGCGCGCCATTCGGAAACGGGAAGCCCCGTAACCGTAATGGTGTGCGCCTTCGAGGAAGGAAACGCGGGCATAGTGCGCCTCTACGGCCGCGCGCGCTCAATGCCCCTTGACGACTCGCCTCTCGTTGACATGCTTCTGGAGCAGCCCGCCGATGAGATCGCTTTGCCGATGCGACAAGTCATTGATATTGAGATAGAGAAGACGAGCACAAGCTGCGGGTACGGCGTCCCGGTGATGTCCTTCGAGCGCGAGCGCACCGTTGAGAACAGGGGCCGCCTCTACAAGGGAGCGCCGGTGCCGCAGCGGGCGTGAAGTGATGGATGAACTAGAATTGCACTTGCAAGAACTCAAGAAAAAGGTGCAAATCGGCATCGAACAGATAGCGAATGGGGACTATGTTGAGTACACCAGCGAAACTCTGCACGAACTTTTTGATGATGTGGAAAGAGAAGGCCTGAAGAGGCTGGAAGCAAGGCGCAAAGAATCTGAATAGTGGTCCATTGAGATATCAAAAAATTGATCGAAAGGTCCTCTCAAAAAATGTCCCAAGTCTATGACATTGCAAACGACTATGTTGAGCGCTACGCCGCGCTAAACCCCTTGAGTGCAACATCGATTGGCGTGCCGGGCTACGACGATAAGATGTCGGACTTCTCGCCGCAGGGTGCGGAAGCCAACGCCGACCTGAAACGGCAGACCATTGCTGCTCTGAACGCCGCGACCGTCGAAGGCGAGCGCGACCGTATCGCACGAGACGCCATGCTGGACGACTTGCAGACCGACCTGGACACACACGACGCAGGCGAACACCTTCGCAGCCTGCGGGTGCTCGGCAGCGCGTTCCAGGGCATTCGCCAGGTGTTCGACCTGATGCCGCGCGACACGGAAGAGGACTGGCGCAATATCGCAGCGAGGCTTGCGCTGGTTCCGCAGGGGATGGAAAGCTACCGCCAAAGCCTGCAAGAGGGCGTGCGGCAGTCCAAGACGAGCAGCCGCCGTCAGGCAGCCGGATGCGCTGAGCAAGCGCAGGTGTGGATGGGCACGGGCGGTTCACCATCGTTCTTCCACGGCTTGCTGGATTCCTTAGACGGTTCCAGCGTGGCGTCAGACGCGCTGCGCCGCGACATTACTGCCGGCGCCGATGCCGCCGCAAGCGCATACGCGGATATGGGACGCTTTCTGACGGACGAGTACATGCTCGGCGCCGTGGAGCAGGACGGTGTGGGAGAGGAACGCTACGCGCTGTCCTCGCGCGCGTTCAACGGCACAGACATGGACTTCGTCGAAACCTACAATTGGGGCTGGGAGCAGCTTCGCTGGGTGGAAAGTGAGATGGCGAAGACGGCAGAGCGTGTATTGTCCGAAGCAGGGCCGGGCGCAGGAGCGGGGGTGGAAGCGGCGAAGCAGTTCCTGGAGACCGACCCGGACCGCGCCATTGAAGGCGTTGACGCATTTCAGAACTGGATGCAGGAGTTGCAGGATAGCACCATCGCCGAATTGAACGGCACACACTTTGACATCCCTGAGCCTGTGCAGCGCATCGAGGCGATGATTGCGCCACCCGGCGGCGCGCTGGCGATGTACTACACTTCGCCGTCCGAGGACTTCAGCCGTCCGGGACGTACATGGTATCCGACCGGCGGCAAGACGCGGTTTCCGCTCTGGGGCGAGGCGTCTATCGCATACCACGAGGGAGTGCCGGGGCATCACTTCGAGCGCGGCATCGCCAAGTACCTGACCAGCGAACTGTCGCGCTTCCAGACGGCAATGGGCGGCACATCCGGCTACATAGAGGGCTGGGCGCTGTATGCCGAGCGGTTGATGGCTGAGCTTGGCTACCTCGAAAACCCCGACTACTACCTGGGCATGCTGCGCGCGCAGGCACTTCGCAGTGTGCGGGTGATCATAGACATCGGCATGCACCTTGGATTTGCCATACCTACTGATTCGGATTATCACCCCGGCGAAGTATGGACGCCTGAGCTCGGACTGGAGTTCATACGGCAGCGCAGCCATTTCCCGGAAGACTTCGTGGCGAGCGAGGTTGACCGCTATCTAGGCATGCCGGGGCAGGCAATATCGTACAAGGTCGGCGAGCGCGAGTGGCTTAACGCCCGTGAGGACGCCAAGCGGCGCAAGGGCGCTGAATTCGACCTGAAGGAGTTCCATACCCGTGCGCTCAACATCGGCCCAATGGGGCTGGCGCAGATGCGGCGCGAGATGGCGCGGCTGTAACCCTTTGGTTCCATTTGTAGTCGCAGTATTGCACAAGATATAATCAGGCGGTCAATTCCAGGCTGGTAAGCAGACAGAAAGTGAGCTTCGCAGCAGCATGGCAACTCGCGTGGGCATCAATGGGTTCGGGCGTATCGGCAGGCAGGTGCTGCGGGCGATCATGGAGCGCCATGCGGGCAAGTTGGAGGTTGTCTCCGTCAACGACAACTCCGATGCGAAGACTAACGCGCATCTATTCAAGTACGACTCCACATACGGCAGATATCCGGGCACTGTGGAAGTTACAGGTGCGAGCATAGTCATAGACGGGAATGAGATAAGGGCATTTTCGGAAAGAGATCCCTCCAATCTGAGTTGGGGCGACGAAGGCGTTGACCTCGTGATCGAATGCACGGGTGTCTTCACCAATGCGGGCAGGTCGGCGGCGCATCTCGAATCCGGAGCAAAGAAGGTTATCATCTCCGCTCCGGCCAGTGGCGAGGACATTACGCTCGTCCTGGGAGTGAACGAACATCGCTACGACCCGCAGTTACACAACATAATCTCCAACGCATCCTGCACCACGAACTGCATTGCGCCTATGGCCAAAGTGCTCAACGACAGCTTCGGTGTCGAGCAGGGGCTGATGACCACGATTCACGCCTACACGAACGACCAGCGGATGCTGGACGGGGGGCACTCGGACTTGCGGCGCGCGCGGGCAGGTGCGGTGAACATTATTCCCACTTCGACGGGCGCGGCAAGGGCTGTCGGCATTGTGCTGCCAGAGCTGAACGGCAAGCTGAACGGCATGGCTATGCGCGTTCCGACACCGACCGGCTCGGTAACAGACTTCGTTGCCACGCTGAAGCAGCCCGCGTCCGCCGGCGAGGTGAACGCAGCGTACAAGGAGGCTGCCGCCAATGGGCTGAACGGCGTGCTAGAGTACAGCGAGGAACCGCTAGTCAGCAGCGATATTGTACGAAACCCGCATAGCTGCGTTCTGGACGCCCTATCGACAATGACCGTTGGCGACAACATGGTCAAGGTAGTGGGCTGGTACGACAACGAGTGGGGATACAGCTGCCGCACCGCTGACCTTGCCGCATTCATTGTGGACAAGGGCTTTTAGTGTATTGATGACCGTGTATTGAAAACCATAGTTGTCAAATTGGTTTTGGCGCCCTTCATTCTCCTTGTGCTTGCGTGCTCTACATCTGCAACGCCGAAATCTTGCGTTGAGGTGGCGCGTGAGAAAGGCGTTCCCGAAGCCGTAGTAGAGCTTATGGAACGACCGAGCGATCATCTGAACGCATTGGAGCGCATTGCAATTCGCACTGCTTTAGACAAGGTTGGTGTTGGCGATATATGCGACAAGTTCACAGAATAGTAGATGCTGTGAACGCCGATGTCAGAGTAATCGGTGGGACGGATTTGATGAACGCGCCCTTTGAACTTCCAGTCATGACACCCTGCGTCTTCTGCGAGATGATAGCCGGGCGGCTCGACAAGGGACTTGTAGAACAGACTGCGCAGACGCTCACGATAGTGAACCACAGGCAATTTGAGATTGGACAGGCGCTCGTCATCCCGCGCAGGCATGCCCCAACCATCCTGGATCTGACCGACGAAGAATCAGCGGCTCTTATGGGCGCTGTTCGCAGGGTGTCCGCCGCTATGGTGAAGGCGTACTCGCCCGACGGCATCACGCTGTACAATAACAACGGCGTCGCCAGCATGCAGGAAGTGCCACATTTCCACATGCATGTGGTGCCTCGCCGCAAGAGCAGTCTCTGGGGCGACGGACCTCCGCACATCGCGGTGCTGGAACGACGTTCACATGACATACTCGACAAGGTTCAGATCGACATCGGGCGCGAACACGAAATCGCTGAGGAGATTAAGGCGGCACTATGAGCGACGCACAGCAAGTTAGAGAGCGCATTCAGCTCGTGCGCGACCTGTCGAATGAGATGGCGGCGTACCTGCATACGCTGCCGGAGAACATCTGGCGCGACCCGGATGTGTACGCCAGCGCATGCGAAGGCTGGAAGATTGCCGATGTCATAACGCACCTGATTCTTGGTGGGAATGTGTTCGGCTTGAGCATCACCAACGCCGTCAAGGGCATAACGGACCCGCCGATGGGCTGGTCACGTCCAGCGACCCCTGAGCAGGGCATGGAGCGGCTGGTGGACACGCGCAACGCCATCCACGAGGATCTCTTCTATGACTTCAACGCGAGTTGTAAGCGCTTCAACACGCTGTTGGTGGAACTGGACGAGGCTTCATATTCGCTTCCCACATGGCATCCTTACTTCGTAATCAGCGTGGATCGCCTCATAGACATTCGGGCGTCCGAGCTGGCGATTCATTCCTGGGATGTGCGCTATCCCATCGACCGCAGCGCGAAACTGAGCAACCGAGCTAAGACCTTCTTAAAGGATTTTGTGTGGCGATGGCTGCGTACCGGCTTTCAGAGGAGCGAACCGCTGGACACGCCGATACGCTATCGCTTCGACCTGACAGACGCCGATGGCGGCTACGATGTGACGGTGAACGGCGACAGCTTCATTCACGCGCCCTCCGACGACTCCCCGGCAGATGTTACATTCGGCTGCGACACCGACACCTACCTCCTGTTCTGCTACGGCAGGCTGCAACTGCGCCGCTCAGTCCGGCGCGGGCGCATTGCGCTGTCAGGCGACGAGACGCTGGCGGCGCAGTTTGCGGAGTGGTTCAAGGGTATTTAGCCGCTTCTGTATATTCCCGACCCGTTGGGCAGACGCTTCTCAGGCAGCAACCCTCACACACCGGCGTCTTGCGACACGCCTCCTTGCAGTGCTGCACAATGAGCGCATGATATTCGGCGGACATCGCTGTGTCCTGCGGAAGATTGTCGCTGAATAGCTTCTGGTATGCCGAGTACGCTTCCGAGTCGGGCGCGATGCCGAGCCGACTGACGAGCCTGCGCGTGTAGGCGTCTATGACGAACGACGGCTTTCCCAGCGCGTAGAGCAGGATGGCGTCGGCCGTCTCCTCGCCGATGCCCTTTACCCCTAGCAGTTCACGCCGCAACTTCGCGCCGTCTTCCGATCGCATCGCGTCGATGTTATCGTCGTATGCCTCGCCGAGAAACTGCGCCAGCGCCTTGAGTTTGCGCGCCTTGGCATTGTAGAAGCCGCTTGAGTAAATCAGCGCCGCAAGCGTATCCGTGTCCATGCCGCGAATGGCTGCGGGCGAGAGCGCATCGGCGTCCTTCAGCCGGACAATCGCAATCTCCACATTCGTCCACGAAGTAGCCTGAGTCAGCACAGCGCCGATCATCATCTCGAACGGCGTGTCGGCGGGCCACCAGCGCTGCTCGCCGTAATGCGCCAGCATACGATCATGGATGCTCAGCAACCGTTGGTCTAAGGCAGAATCTGGCATGGGTATTTCGCATCTAAAGAAGAGTAGGGCACTTGTGGCGTATGCAAAGCGATATTAGACTGAAAGGGTGGCAATATCAACGCTGTCATCCAGTGTAGTGTGAGGGACGATTGAGTAAGTTCAAGAACAGACTCGACAACGCGGCGCGCACCAACCGCAGTCTCGTATGCGTGGGATTAGATATAGATGCCGCGCTGATGCCGATTGCGGATGTGCGAGCATTCAACCGCGCAATCGTGGACGCGACCAAGGATTTGGTGTGTGCCTACAAGCCCAACATCGCATTCTACGAGGCGCTTGGGCTGGAAGGGCTGGCTGCGCTGCGGGACACGACCGCGTACATTCGCAAGACCGCTCCGGATGCTGTGCTGCTGGCAGACGTCAAGCGCGGCGACATTGATTCCACGAGCGTCAAATACGCCGAGGCGATGTTCGACTACTGGGGCTTCGATGCGGTGACGGTGAACGGCTATATGGGCGGCGAATCGCTGTCGCCATTCTTCAACTATGCTGACAAGGGCGTGTTCGTAGTGTGCCGCTCCTCGAATCCGGGCGCGGCAGAGTTCCAGGACATAATAGTTTCGCCGGACGCCCAGGAACTTGGTATGGACGGATCGAGACAGAAAATGCCGCTCTACGAATGGATGGCCGTGCGCTCGTCAAAGTGGAACGCCAACGGCAATCTGGGGCTGGTGGTTGGCGCAACTTCCCCGGAGCAACTCCACATCGTCAGGGAGCATTGTCCCGGAGTGCCCATCCTCATACCCGGTGTTGGAGCGCAGGGGGGCGAATTAGAGGCGTCCGTGAAGAACGGCATGGACTGCAGCGATGACGGAATGTGCAAGTCGCCCAACATCCTCATAAACTCCTCGCGCGGCATAATCTACGCGGACCGCAGCGCAGACGGGTTCGCGGACGGCGCGCGCCATGCGGCAGCACGACTGCGTGATGACATCAACCGCGTGCTGGCGCAGGAGGGCGCTCCGTGGTAACGCAGTATGAAATCGGTGACTTTGTACGGCTTAGGAAACGGCATCCGTGCGGCGAGTTCGACTGGCGCGTGGTGCGTGTGGGCGCGGACATCGGTATAGTTTGCGTGGGCTGTCAGCGTCGCGTGACCATGGCTCGTTCGGCGCTGGAACGGCGCATGAAAGGGCAGCCGTCCAGGGGAATGCCACAGCCATAGGGCGCGCGGGATAACTTCCTGTGCATGCGTTGACACCTTTATGCCGTGTGCTTACAATAGGCTCACATGCGGAGTGGATAATTTTGGAGGGGATGGTCTAATGCTGGAATTAGTCATTGACGGCATTCGCGTTAGCCTTATGAACCAGCAGCGGGTGGTAATTCTTCGAGTAAAGGACACTGACAAGTACCTGCCAATATGGATTGGGCCCAGCGAGGCGGACGCCATCGCTCTCAAGCTCCAGAATGTCACCGTACCGAGGCCGCTGACACACGACCTGCTGTTCGATGTCATATCCTCGCTTGACGCCACCGTGGACAGGATTGTCGTCCACGACCTTTCCGACGACACCTTCTTCGCAAAGATCGTGCTTCAGGTCAACGGCTCCACGATGGAGGTGGACTCACGGCCCAGCGACGCGCTGGCGCTCGCCGTTCGCACGGAGTCGCCAATCTACGCAGAGGACTCGGTCGTCGAGAAGGCCGCGATACTGCTGGACCAGGAGACTGGCAAGGCGGTGCAGGAAGAAGATGCAGAAGATGCAGAGGCGCGCCCTGTCAGTGAAGAGGAGCGCGCCGGGCTATCGGCGTTCGAGGACTTTATCGGCTCGCTAGACTTGGATCTGGGGCAGGGGCAGGGAGACGCACCGACTCAGAATCGGTAACGCATTCCACGCTCACATAATGTCAACTTCAACGGCTCCGCTGAAACCGGCGGAGCCGTCTGTTTTTGCGGCTTGTGAGCTTAAAATTTACATTCGCAGAATGATTGTGATATACTACACAAGCCCTTGGAGGGGACGCATTTGAACGCCGAAAGATTGGCGCTTGTACTCCGTCTTCTGGGCATCGGATGGTATGTGGCGGTGTGCATCGGAGGCGGGGCTTACGGCGGATTTTTGCTCGACCGTCATTTCGGTTTGAGCCCGCTGCTCACCTTGCTGGGGCTGGGACTGGGCATAGCTGTGGCGGTGGTCGGAATGGTCCGAATGATATTGGCGGTCTTTGCCGCCAATTCTGATGGTTAGCGGAGATCTTTCCCGCCAACTCAGGTAAATAACGCGGTTTCCGCCGCCAAATCGAACTCTGATGCTGAACAAAGGTAGAAGATAGCGTCGATGCTTAGCAATCCTAAGACACTGGCAATACTCATAATCGCGCTTATTGCATTTGTGGTCAGTCTATTGGGCGGGGCATTGGGAAATGCGTTCGGACTTGGCTTTCTGAGCGCTCCACTGCCGCATATTCAAATCCCTGCCGAACCATTCATTCCCGCTAAGATATTCGGCTTTACGGTAAAGAATACGATGGTAACCGCATGGATTACCATCGTTGTTTTGCTAGTCATATCATTCTTCGCGACGCGTCGAATGAGCGAAGTGCCCACAGGCTTGCAGAACCTCGTCGAAGTCTTCATCGAGTTCTTCCTGGACTTGTGCGAGCGCATCGCAGGCGCGCAGCGGGCGCGCCGTTTCTTCCCCCTCGTGATGACCATTTTCCTGTTCATCATGGTCTCCAACTGGGTCGGCATCCTTCCGGGCTTCGGCACTGTCGGCTGGATAGAGTCACCGGAAGAGATAATCCACCATGCCGAGGAAAAGGCTGAAAAGGCAGGCGAGCACGCCGACCTGAACGATATTCACATGCAGGTGTTCGAGGGCGAGGGCGGCTTCGGCTACCTGAGCTTCGGCTCGCTGGGCGAGGACATTACCGCAGCGGAGTGGGAAGAGCAGCACGGCGCCAGCGAGGGCAAGCAAGCAGGCTTGCTGGTGCCGTTCCTGCGAAGCGCAAACACTGATGTGAACACAACGCTCTCCATCGCGCTGATAGCGATGGTTATGATTCACTTCTGGGGCTTCTCCACGCTGGGCATCTTCGGTCATCTAGGCAAGTTCATAAACTTCAAGGAAGGCCCCATCGGGTTCTTCGTGGGAATACTCGAAGGCATCAGCGAGTTTGCGAAAATTGTCAGCTTCACCTTCCGGCTGTTCGGCAACATCTTTGCCGGCGAGGTGCTGCTGGTAGCGATGGCGTTCCTGTTCCCGCTTATCGGCATCATCCCATTCCTGGGGCTGGAGCTGTTCGTGGGGGCAATCCAGGCGTTCATCTTCGCCATGCTCACTCTGGTTTTTGCGGTCATGGCAACGACCGCACACGGCGGCGAGGAGCATCACTAGCCTTAAAATGCGCAGTACCTGAAAAGTACAGGGTGCACAGAAAACTATATGAAGGAGTAGTGGAAAATGGATGAATTTCAGAGTTTGGGCGCTGGGCTTGCGATAGGTCTTGGCGCTGTCGGTCCCGGCATTGGTATCGGACTGCTGGCCGCGAAGGCCATGGAGGCTATTGGCCGCAATCCCGATGCCGCCGGTCTGGTTCAGCAGAACATGATTCTGGCTATCGCGTTCACCGAAGCTATCGCCATCTACGCGCTGGTCATGGCAATCATCATCAAGTTCGTCTAGCGTCCCGCTTTCCAGCCCAGTCGGGCGTATGCCCGCGCCGGGTCGGGACCAAAGTAGAGGAGAAGGCATGGAAGCTTTGGGGATTAACCTACCCGGCCTGATTACGCATGTGGTCAGTTTCCTGATACTGCTTTTCGTGCTGAAGATATTCCTGTACAAGCCCATCGTGAACATGCTTGACCAGCGCTCTCAGCGCATCAGGGATAGCCTTGAAGCCGCTGAACGCGCAAGGGAAGAATCTGCGGCGTCTCAGGAAGAGGTGCAGGCGCAGCTTGAAGCCGCCCGCGCCGAAGGCCAGCAATTCATCGCTTCCGCGCGAGAAGTCGCGGGCCGCTTCCGCGAAGAAGAGACCGCCAAGGTCAGGCAGGAGATCGAGGCTGAGCGCTCTCGAGCCACAGCGAATATCCAGCGCGAACGCGACACCGCTATCGAGCAGCTTCGCAGCGAGTTCGCTGACCTGGCGATAACGGCTGCCGAGCGCGTGGTTGAACGCTCGCTCGACCAGCAGGCGCATCAGGACATCATCGACCGCGTTCTGGAAGAGAGCGACTCTCGAATAAGTCGCAACTAGGCTGAGTACAACAGAAATTGTAAATGGGTTGCTATCGGTTGGCGGCGTGCAGTCGGCGGTCGATAGCACAGCATTGAAACGAGAAGGATGATATGGCAAGGGGAGCTTCAGCGAGGAGATACGCCCAGGCGGTCTTCGCCATAGCGTTGGAACAGGGCGAGCCTGGTAGATGGCTTGACGATCTCGCCTTGCTCTCGGACGCGATGGCTAACGACGACTTCGCTAACTTCCTGGACGCGCCGCAACCTACATTGAGCCAGAAGATAAACCTGATCGAAGAGACGCTCGGTGATTCAGTCAGCAGGCTCGCTCTGAACCTTGTTTCTCTGCTCGCCTCTCGCAACTCCGCGCGGCTCGCTCGGAGCATTACGGAGTCGTATCAGGAGATGCTGGATGAGTACAACGGCATCGAGCGCGCGGAGATTGTCTCCGCCATCACATTGAGCGACGAGCAGCAGCAGCGTATAGAGACGATGCTCAAGGACATTGTGGGCAAGAACATTACGGCGACATCGAGGGTGGAGCCGCATATACTTGGTGGTTTCGTAGCGCGCGTCGGCGACAAGGTGATAGACGGCAGCACGCGAACGAGGCTGGACGATTTGCGACGCCAACTGGCGCATGGCCTATAACCTGTACCTACAACCTGTGCCAATAACCTGTGTTAATGGCCTTCGGAGGCGCGGTTTCATACTATCAACCTCGCGCTCAGGCAAAGTAGTCTAAGGCTCAGAGAGCACAAAAACATCTGCGACACACCAACGGTGTGTCGCTTCCAGACGGAGGAGCTGCATGGCAGTCAGAGGACAAGATATTGCTTCAGTAATTAAGCGCCAGATAGAAGAGTTCGGGCGTGACCTGAGCATGGTGGATGTCGGCACGGTCATTGAGGTCGGCGACGGCATCGCGCAGATTCATGGTTTGTCCGGCGCTGCCTACAGCGAACTGCTTGAGTTCGAGGGCGGCGTTATGGGCATGGCGCTCAACCTCGAAGAGGACAGCGTTGGCGCCGTGATTCTCGGCGACCCGCTTGTGGTGAGGGAAGGCTCAGAGGTCCGAAGCACCGGCCGCGTCGTGGTCGTGCCCGTGGGTGACGAGCTTATCGGGCGCGTCGTGGACGGGCTGGGCCAGCCCATCGATGGCAAGGGGCCGCTTGGCGCGAGCAAGACGCGCGCTGTCGAAGTGGTCGCTCCGAACGTGGCAATCCGCAGTTCGGTGAACACCCCGGTGCAGACAGGCATCAAGGCTATCGACGCGATGATTCCCGTTGGCCGCGGGCAGCGCGAGCTTATCATCGGCGACCGCTCCACCGGAAAGTCAGCGATCGCGCTCGACAGTATCATCAATCAGAAGGGCGGCGACCTCATCTGCATCTATGTCGCCATAGGTCAGAGGGTCGGCAAGGTGGCGCAGACGGTAGCCCTGCTCGAAGAGCATGGCGCCATGGAGCACACTATCGTTGTTGCGGCAAACGCAGCCGACCCTGCGGCGATGCAGTATCTCGCGCCATACGCAGGCTGCGCGATGGCGGAAGAATTCATGTGGCAGGGCAAGGATGCCCTCATCATCTACGACGACCTGTCCAAGCATGCTTGGGCATATCGCCAGATGTCGCTGTTGCTGCGCCGCCCGCCGGGCCGCGAAGCATATCCGGGAGATGTCTTCTACCTGCACAGCCGGCTGCTTGAGCGCGCAGCCAAGCTCGATGACGCGAACGGCGGCGGTTCCATAACCGCTCTGCCCATCATCGAGACGCTCGCGGGCGACGTGTCGGCGTATGTGCCCACTAATGTTATCTCAATTACGGACGGGCAGATATACCTTGAGCCTGAACTGTTCAACTCCGGCATACGCCCGGCAGTGAACGCCGGTCTCTCGGTGTCGCGCGTGGGAAGCGCGGCTCAGACGCGCGCCATCAGAGGCGTGGCTGGCAGCCTCCGCCTCGACCTCGCGCAATACGCCGAACTGCAAACATTCGCGCAGTTCGGCACGGCGGACCTCGACGCCGCGACGCGTCGGCAGATCGAACGCGGGCAGCGTTCCACCGAAATCCTGAAGCAGGGCATGAACTCGCCGCTGCCGATGGATCAGCAGGCGGCAATTCTCTACGCGCTGGCAAACGGCTTCCTCGACGATGTGGAGATTGAGCGGGTGCAGGCGTTTGAAGCGGCATTCTTGAGCTATTTCGCATCCAACCAGCGAGAACTCCTTGCACAGATAACAGAGTCGGGGGACGTCTCCGGCGAAACCGAAGAGGCGCTCAAGGCGGCAATCGCAGACTTCAAGACGAATGTGCCTTACTAGACGCTACGGCGATCAGGCTTCGACTGCTGAAGGGACTGGCAGATGGCAAGCGTAAGACAGATCAGGCGACGCATTCGCAGCGTCGAGAACACGGCGAAGATTACCAAGGCGATGTCCATGATTGCGGCATCCAAGATGCGGCGCACGCAGGAGGCGGCGTTGCGCGGCAGACCGTACTCGGACCTGATGCAGTCGCTTCTGGCGCATCTCGCCGCTCAGACGCGCGACGACGAGGAACATCATCCCCTGCTGGTGGAGCGACCGCGCCGCAATGTGGGGATGGTCGTCATTACCCCTGACAGGGGACTTACGGGCGGATTGAACTCGAACATCAACCGCGCCGCAGGACAGTTCGTCGTGGAGCAGGACGCAGGCGTCAGGGTCATTGCGATGGGCAAGAAGGGCAGAGACTTCATGGTGAGGACGGGACAGGATGTTCAAGCCGTCTTCACGGATGTTCCCGACCGCCCAAGTCTCGACGATGTTACGCCAGTAGCGCGCATAGTCATAGACTCGTTCATCAACGAAGAGGTTGACGCCGTATTTGTCGCTTACGCTCAGTTTGTGAATGTCACTCAACAGCGCCCGGTCGTTGAGCAGCTTCTGCCCGTCGTTCCGGCGGAGCTTGAAGCCTCACAGGCTGTGGGCTACATCTACGAGCCGGACGAGCGCCCCGTGCTGGATGCGCTGCTTCCCCGATATGTGGAGATGCAGCTCTACCACTTCCTGCTTGAAGGAATAGCCAGCGAGCAATCGGCGCGCATGGTTGCGATGCGAAACGCCACCGACAACGCAAATGTGATGGTGGATGACCTTACGCTTGTCATGAACAAGGCGCGACAGGAAACGATAACGAAGGAACTGCTGGACATCATAGGCGGTGTCGCAGCGGTCGAATAATAAAGCGGTCGTTAGAAATTCGTAGCTGGTTATCAGAGACGCTACTGAAAACTGACCACTAAAAACTACTACTTGGAGGAACCATGGCAACGGGAAAGGTAACCCAAGTCATCGGCACTGTGGTGGACGTCGAGTTCCCCGCAGAGGGCATGCCGGCAATCTACAACGCGCTGGAGACCAGCATAGCCGGCGAAAGGCTTGTGCTCGAGGTTGAGCAGCACATCGGCAACAACTGGGTTCGCTGCCTCGCGCTCGGCGCGACCGAAGGCCTTGTGCGCGGCGTTGACGCCGTTGACACAGGCAACGCCGTCTCTGTTCCTGTGGGCGACCCCACACTTGGCAGGCTCTTCAACGCGCTCGGCGAGACACTCGACGGCCTCGAAGAAGTCGAGTCCGACGACATTTGGCCCATCCACCGCAAGCCTCCTACTTTCGATGACCAGGCGACTCAGGTCGAGATTCTGGAAACCGGCATCAAGGTGATGGACCTGATAACCCCCTTCACCAAGGGCGGCAAGGTCGGCGCTTACGGCGGCGCGGGTGTTGGCAAGACGGTTATCATTCAGGAGCTTATCCGCAACATCAGCGAGGAGCACGAAGGCGTGTCCGTCTTCGCGGGCGTGGGCGAGCGCTCACGCGAGGGCAACGACCTCTGGCGCGAGATGCAGGAGTCCGGCGTGCTCGCCAACACCGTGCTGGTGTTCGGTCAGATGAACGAGCCGCCCGGAATCCGTGCGCGCGTCGGTCTGACCGGCCTCACCATGGCTGAGTACTTCAAGGAAGAGCGCGGCCAGGACGTTCTCCTCTTCGTTGACAACATCTATCGCTACATTCTCGCGGGCATGGAAGTCTCCGCGCTGCTGGGCAGAATGCCCTCCGCAGTGGGATACCAGCCGACGCTCGGAACCGAGATGGGCGACCTCGAAGAGCGCATCACATCATCCCTCAACGGCTCGATTACATCCTTCCAGGCAATCTACGTGCCCGCGGACGACTACACCGACCCCGGCATCGTAACAACCTTCGGACACCTCGACGCGGTCGTAGCGCTTGAGCGTTCCCTGGCGTCGCAGGGCCTGTATCCCGCCGTCGACCCGCTGACATCGTTCTCCCGCATCCTTGAGCCTGGCGTTGTCGGTCAGGAGCACTACGATGTGGCGCGCGGCGTGCAGCAGGTACTCCAGCGCTATACGGACTTGCAGGACATCATCGCAATTCTGGGTATTGAGGAGCTTTCGGACGAAGACCGCCAGATTGTGGCTAGGGCGCGCAAGATACAGCGCTTCCTCACGCAGCCCTTTTTCGTTGCGGAAGTGTTCACCGGCTCGCCGGGCCGCTTTGTGCCAATACGCGAGACGGTGCGCGGCTTCAGGGAGATTCTCGACGGCCAGCACGACGAACTACCGGAGCAGGCATTCTACATGGTCGGCACAATCGACGAAGCCGTCGAGCGCGCCGAGCAGATGGCAGCAGTAAGTTAACCCTAAGTATTGCTGCCCTAAGTATTGCTGATAGAGTAAAGTCCCTTCCCTCTTGATTGGGGAAGGTTAGGATGGGGGGAGTTGTCTCCCATCTCCTGGGAGTGGCTGAAAATGGCTGCAATGCGACTTGAAATAGTAACCGCCGAGCGGATGGTATATTCCGAGGATGTCGATATGCTCGTCGCCCCCGGAATCGACGGGCAGCTTGGCATCCTGCCCAACCATGCTCCGCTGCTGACCGCGTTGCAGCCGGGCGAGATTCGCGTTGACAAGAATGGCGAAGAAAATTACATGGCGGTCAGCGGTGGCTTCCTTGAAGTCCTTGCGAACAGGGTTACGATACTCGCGGACACCGCAGAGCGCGCCGAAGAGATCGACATAGAGCGCGCCGAGGCGGCAGTGCGCCGCGCTGAAGAGCGTATCGTCAGCCGCACCTCCGACATGGACTTGCAGCGCGCCGTGATGACGCTCAGACGCTCGCAAGCGCGAGTGCTGGCAGCGAGACGCCGCCGACCACGTCGCGGTGATGGGGTTGCGCCACCGCAGCAGTCATCATAGCGACCTACTCGCGTTCGTCCTGAGCGTGTCGAAGGACTTATCACATACAGAGCAAAGCAGAGGGGCGGCTATTACAGCCGCCCCTCTCGCATTATTCTTTCCTTAGCCGTATTTCACGACAAATGGACCGGCATCACTCCAATTCTCGCAGGTAGAAGGTCATGGACTGCAGCGAGAGCACAGGATCGATGTTCCGCACCACGATGTTCATCGGCACCTTGGCCGCAACCGGCGCGTAGTTCAGGATGCCCTTGATGTTGTTCTCTATCAGCACATCTATGACGTTTTGCGCCTGCTGCGCCGGCACCGCCACGATGCCGATCGAAATCTTCTTGTCGATAACTGTGTCGCTTAACTCGTCCATGGATTGCACATTGAACTCGCCAATCGTGCTGCCCACCTGTGCGCGATCGCCGTCGAATGCGGCAACGATGCGGAAGTTCTCGCGGTAGAAGCCGGGGTAGTTGATGATAGCCCGCCCGAGCCGTCCGACTCCAACGAGGCATGCGCGCCACTCGCGGTCGAGTCCGAGGATTTCTTGCAGCTCGTGCAGCAGGAAGCGCACATCGTAGCCTCTGCCTTGCTTGCCGAATCTCCCGAAGTAACTCAGATCCTTGCGAATCTGCGCGGGCGTCATCTGCAGCAGGCCGCCGAGCTGCTGCGAACTTACTACATCGATCGATTCAGACATTAGCTGCGACAACGCTCTTACATAAAGGGGCAGCCTCAGAACCACTACTTCAGGGACTTCCACAGAGTCCATAGCCCTCCGAACCTCTTACTAGCTGCTTATTCCGTATTGGACTGCTTCATGCTTTGTGGCAAATGGCACAAAGTAATGAAGGCTATTTTATTATCCTAACCCTATTTCGTCAAACAGGAATGGCGGCGCGGGCGTGAGTTCAACTGAATGACACATGGAACATGGCGATGCGCGGTGTTCTGGAAAACACTTGGCATTAGGTTGACAAGAAGATGCCCTATTGTTAGAGTTATCCATTATGCCGCAATGCGCTTTCAACATCATTTGCGCCTGTATGAACGACCGCTAGGGGTCGCGCAGACAGGCTTCGCTGGATGAAAAGCAGACCCCGCTCAATCAAGTAATGAGCGGGGTTTCTATTTGAAGCGCGATTGCCGAACCGAACATATTAGTTGGAATTAAATTAAACTGAAGACCTATTAATCCGCAGAAGGAGACCGTTGAGAATGACCCAGACTGAGTGGAAGCCTCGTACCCAGGGCATCCTAGAGATACTTCCTGAAGAAATTAGCGACTTTGAGACGCAGGTGGCTCGCTTCCGAGCGGGTGAATGGTCGGAAAACGATTTTATGGCGTTCCGATTGCGGCAGGGCGTCTATGGACAGCGCCAGATGGACGCCCAGATGTTTCGCATCAAGTGCCCGTTCGGTGGGCTGAACGCCGACCAGATGGACGCTCTTGGCATACTCGCCGATGAATATGCTCCTCTGAAGAAGGGGCACGTTACCACGCGGGAGAACTTCCAGTTCCACCACATCAGGCTCGAAGACGGGCCGGCGATTATGCGGCTCCTAGGCGATGTTGGGCTTAGCACGCGTGAGGCATGCGGCAACACAGTGCGCAATGTTACAGGCTGCGCCATCGCGGGCGTCTGCGCCAACGAGCCGTTCGACGTCACGCCCTACGCGGCAGCCTATGCTCGCTACTTCGTGCGCCATCCGTTCAGCCAGGCCCTGCCGCGCAAGGTCAAGAGCGCGTTCTCCGGCTGCGACAACGACTGCGCCATCACGCCCATCCACGATGTCGGCTTCCTTCCGCGCATTCAGGATGGCAAAAAGGGCTTCAAGATGGTCGTCGGCGGCGGAACTTCGATTATGCCGCGCATCGCGCCCACGCTGTACGAATTCATACCTGTCGAAGAGTACCTAAAGGCTACAGAGGCGCTTCTCCGCATCTTCCATCGGACAAACGAACTGCGCCGCAATCGCATGAAGGCGCGCATCAAGTTCTACATCGCCCGCATCGGCATCGACGAATTCAAGAAGGAGCTCGAAGAGGAAATCCAGCAGCCTTGGGCGCAGCGCTCATTCGACCCCACGGACCTGATGTTCGTCGAGGACGAATCCGTTGACGCGCCCCCGCTCAACGGCAGTTACGCCGCATTCGGCAGCGATCCCGAGTTCGAGCACTGGATGAACAGCAATGTGGAGTCGCAGCGGCAAGACGGCTACAAAGCCGTCACGGTTCGGCTGCCTCTCGGCGACATCGACGGCAGGCAATTCCACCAGCTCGCAGATATGTCGCGCAAGTACGCCGGCGGTCGAGCGCGCATCACGCACCAGCAGAACCTCACATTCCGCTGGGTGCCTGAGAACGCTCTGTACGAAGTCTGGCAGCGACTGAGCGACATCGGCTTCGGCGGCGCGGGCGCGCACGAGATTACGGACATCGTGTCCTGCCCCGGCACCGACAGCTGCAAGCTCGGCATTACCTCCTCGATGGGTCTTGGAAGGGCGCTTACCGATGCCGTGGAGCATGTGGACAAGTCAGACCCGCTGGTGCGCCAGATGCATGTCAAGATGAGCGGCTGCCCCAACGGTTGCGGACAGCACCACATCGCCGACATCGGCTTCCACGGCGCGGCTGCCAAGGGACCGGGAGGGCAGGTGCCCGCCTACGAACTGTTCCTCGGCGGAAGCTACTCTCAGGACGACCCACGCTTCGGACAGCGCATCAAGGCGAAGATTCCCGCCAAGCGCGCGCCGGAGGCACTGCAGAGGATTGTGTCCGACTATCAGGGCGGACATGGCGACGGCGAGTTGTTCAAGGACTACGTGCTGCGCCAGGGCAAAGACTACTTCGAGACGATGTTGGGCGATTTCAGGGAATTGCCCGACCTCAACAGGGAGACGCTTGAGCAGTATATAGACTGGGACAAGACGGTCAAGTATGTGCTGGAGCGCGGCGAAGGCGAGTGCGCGGTCTAACCGACGGCAACGCAACACATCGTTAGCGAATACTTTTAGCATGAAAAGAGGGGCAGGCTTAACGCCTGCCCCTACACTTGTCTATGGATCTATGGAGAGCTAATTTCCGACTATCGCTTGAAGCGCCGCTTCAGACCCTTCCACCACGAATCACTGTCGTCGCCTTGCTCTTCGTCTAGGTAGCGCCGCCGCCACATTTTGCGCTGGCCCCCCTTCGATGGCTTGAGGAAGACCATTCCGTAGGCGACGATGAATATAATCAGGCCCGCCCAGGCGAGCAGTCCGAACACCCCTGGCACCAATGGCCGCAGCAGGAACGCCGCGAGCAGTATTCCCAGCGCCGCCAGCATAATCTTGCCCGGCGAGACGCCCCAGGCGTTGCTATTCAACGACTGCCGCGCATACTGCCACACCATAGTGCGCAGGCCGCGTCGCGATTGCGGGGAGGGCAGAGGCGCTTCAGCCTCAGCCTTTCTCAGTATGTCCTCGATTTCCTGTTGATAGTCAGGCATCCTCGTTGCCCCTTATATCTGCTCCACAGCCCAGAGATTAAGTCGCCCAGAGTTTAAGTCGAAATATGCTGCAAGCTCATTTCTTGCATCGTAAACAACCGCATTGCGCATGTCAACATCAATATAGGACAGGAAAAGTCCGCGAATCAATGACTTATTCGTTTGTTTTCTAGCAGCCCGTCCGAGAAACGCGGTAGTTGAGTGATTTGGATGTATAATAAGCTCAATTCAGTAGAGTGGAGCCTGCGATGAGCAAGACCTACCGTGCCTATGATCCAGACCAGCAGATGCTGTTGCCTGCTGCAATGCGGGAGTGGTTGCCGGATGACCATCTGGCGTACTTTATCTCAGACGTCGTGGACGAGTTGGAGTTGTCTGAGATCACTGCCCGCTACGAGCGTGAGAGCAGAGGTGGGCCACCATATCATCCACGGATGATGGTCAAGGTGCTGCTCTACGGCTACTGCGTCGGGGTGGCGTCCTCACGGCGGATTGCCCAGCGGCTGCACGAGGACATAGCGTTCCGGGTGTTGGCGGCGAACAACATGCCGGATTTCCGCACCATCTCGGACTTTCGCAAGGACAATCTGGATGCGCTGTCAGGCCTGTTCTTGCGGGTATTGGCGTTGTGCGGGCAGGCGGGGCTGGTGAAACTGGGTCACGTGGCGTTGGACGGTACCAAGGTGAGGGCCAACGCATCCAGGCACAAGGCGATGAGTTACGGTCGGATGAAAGGGAAGGAAGCGCAGTTATCGGCGGAGGTGGAGGAGTTGCTGCGGCGTGCCCAGGAGGTTGATGACGAGGAGGACCTTCGGTACGGACAAGGTAAGCGCGGAGATGAGTTGCCGCAGGAGTTGGCCTTTCGGGAGGGGCGGTTGGAGAAGATACGGGAGGCGATGGCGGCGTTAGAAGCTGAAGCTCAGGCGGCGGCGGAGCAGGCCGAGGGCAAGGAGCATTCCGGGGTGCCCGACGACAAAGCCCAGCGCAACTTCACCGATCCTGAGTCGCGCATCATGCCGGCGCCGGGCGGGCGGGACTTTGTGCAAGCTTACAACTGTCAAGCGGTGGTGGACAGTGCCCATCAGGTGATCGTGGCGGCTCACGCCACCAACAGGACTTCGGACAAGCAGCAGGCGGTGGCGATGGTGGAGGAGGCGATCAGCAACGTCGGCGCAGTGCCCAAAGAGGTATCCGCCGACGCCGGTTACTACTCGGCGCAGGCGGTTGAAGGTCTCTACGGGCTGTGCGTGGACCCGTTCATCGCGCCGGAGCAGACCCGCCACGGCAGAGTGCCGCCGTCCGCGCCCCGGGGTCGCATACCCAGTCATCTGTCTACCAGGGATCGGATGCGCCGGAAGTTACAGACCAAACGGGGCCGGCAACGTTACGCCCTTCGGATGCAAACGGTGGAGCCGGTATTCGGCCAGATCAAGCAGGTCCGAGGCTTCCGCCAGTTCCTGCTACGGGGCCTGGAGAAGGTCAGCGGCGAGTGGTCGCTGATCTGCACCGGCCACAACCTGCTCAAACTGTTCCGATTTGGGGCAGACCAGCCTCGCGAAACACCGACCAACAACTTTGCGGGAAGTGTCCGCATCATCGCCGAGATGCTAAGCACAGTAAGGCGTACGAAGCTATTGCTCCGTCAGTGGCTGCACCCGACAAAAATGGTTGTCGCCGTCTGACCTCGTCTGCACCTAAGGGACGCTAAGTAATCCTCAGACGGGCTGCTAGCGCACAATGTACGTGCTATAATCATAATAGTTCCGTAGATGCTTTTCAGGAGACTTTCGTGCGAATAACTCAAGGGGAAATTGTTGACCTTCAAACTGTGCTGCACATTGAGATGGAAGATGAGGACATCCGGCCTTATCTCGATTTTGGCTACCAGAAAGTAAGACCGCATATCACCTACCCGGGTTTTCGCAGAGGTCGCGTGCCTCGCCACATCGTAATGCAATTCGTTGGGCGCGAGGCGCTGCTGAATGAAGTGCTCGACACCATGCTGCCCGAAGTTACGGGCAGGGCAATGGACGAGCAAAATCTGGAACCCGGCGGCATGCCCAATATGGAGGTTCTGGACCTGGATCCTGTAACCTTCAAGGCAACCGTTCCTCTCAAGCCCGAAGTCGAAATCGGCGATTACAAAAGCATCCGCGTCGAAGTGGAAAACTCAGAAGTTGGCGAAGAAGATGTCCAAGAGAGGCTGGAACGGCTTCGAAACAGCATGGCATCATGGGAGCCTGTTGAGCGTCCGGTAGCGATGGACGACATGGTGACCATGACGGCTACTGGCACTGTGGACGAGGAGAACATTCTCGACGAGACGGACACCGTGTATCTGCTGGTTGAGGATGCAGATCGCCCATTCCCCGGATTCCCCGAGGCGCTTGTAGGCGCTGAGTTGGATACGCTGAAAGAGTTCGAACTGACGGTTGCCGACGATTTTCCTGTCGATGAAGTGGCGGGCAAATCTGTGCAGGTGTCAGTTACGGTGAGCGATGTCAAGGAGCGCGTCCTTCCTGAACTGGATGAAGAGTTCGCCCAGGGCATAGGTGAAGGCTACGACTCCCTGGAGGCGCTGCGCGAACAGGTCGAGGAGGAACTCAAGACCGAATTCGAGAATACGGCAGAGCAGGGACTTCGGCAGAACGCCATCGACAGCCTGCTTGAGGGCGCGACTGCTGTTATTGCGCCGGTGATTATCGACAATGAAGTCAACTATATGCTGAACGAGCAGGCGCAAACTCTCGCCCGCATCAATATCCGCTTTGACGACTATCTGCGCTCCGTAGGCAGTTCTGAGGATGAACTGCGCGAGCAACTGCGCGAGGAAGCGATAACTCGAATCAAGCGCGCCGTCGCTCTGGAGAAACTCGGCGAGGCGGAGGGAATAGAAGTCACGGACGACGATGTGGACGAGCGCATTCAGTCCATGATCGAGCAGAACAAAGAACAGATGGGGGATGAGTTCCAGACTCCTGAAATAACCGAAGACATGCAAACCTCGATTAGGCGCATGATGCACTCGGAGAAGGTGATGGAGCGGCTCGTTGCTATCGCAAGTAGCGAAGCGCCTGAGCAGGCCGAAGCCGAAGCCGTCGATGAGCCGGAGTCTGAACCTGAACCTGAAACTGAGTCCGATTCGGATTCGGACGAAACCGACGAATCCGAAGATACCCAAACCAACTAATAGCGACTACTTGCAGGGGGAAGCCCCTGACATTAAGGAGAATACACTGATGCTGTTTAGGCCCGAAGATTTGAGCGCCAAAGACTTACTGCATGGTGGTGGGCCTGAGAATGTGATACCGATGGTCGTGGAGTCTGGTCCGCGCGGCGAGCGCGCATACGACATCTACTCGATGCTGCTGAAAGAGCGCATCGTCTATCTCGGAACGCCAATCCACGACCAGGTTGCGAACGCCATCATCGCTCAGCTGCTCTTCCTCGACAGGGAGGACCCCGAGCGCGACATCAGCCTGTATATCAACTCGCCGGGCGGCGTGATCTACGCCGGGCTTGCGATTTACGACACGATGAACCTCATCCGCCCCGACGTGTCCACCATCTGCGTGGGCTTGGCGGCGAGCATGGGAACCGTATTGCTCACTGCCGGCTCGAAGGGCAAGCGATTCGCCCTGCCGGACTCCACCATCCACATGCATCAGGCAATGGGTGGAGCGCAGGGACAGGCGAGCGATATTGAGATTGCCGCGCGAGAGATCCTGCGCTTGCAGGACAAGATTCGCACTATCCTGTCCAAGAGCACAGGCCAGTCCTTCGAGAAAATCACCCAGGACACCGACCGCGACCACTACCTGAGTGCGGAACAAGCGCTGGAATACGGCCTGATTGATGAAGTCCTAACGTCCTCCTCCGGCACGTAGTCCTGATGAACTGACCGCATTGTTCTGTCAGCAGTTTCGGCGCGCGCCGACGCTGCGAACAATTCCTGTGAACCAATGCTTTTGAACTAATGATAAACAGGGAGCTTCCGTACTATGACAAGCCGCACCGATTACCGATGCTCCTTCTGTGATAAGGCGCAAGCGCAAGTCAAGCGCCTTATCGCGGGGCCGGATAGGGTGTTTATCTGCGACGAGTGCGTTGTGCTCTGCGACCAGATTATCTCGGAAGATGGCCCCGCCCAGTCCAATGTCATAGCGAATCCGATGCCAAACGGGCTGAATCCGAAGCTCATTTACCAGAATCTCGAAGAGTATGTCGTTGGGCAGGGCCTCGCCAAGAAAATTCTTAGCGTCGCGGTCTATAATCACTACAAGCGCATCACCTCAGCGCAGACCCAATCGGATGTGGAGATTCAGAAGGCGAACATCCTGATGCTCGGTCCATCCGGCTCAGGCAAGACGCATATAGCACAGACGCTTGCGCGCATCCTGCAAGTCCCGTTCGCCATCGCTGACGCCACCTCGCTGACCGAGGCGGGCTATGTCGGTGAGGATGTCGAGAACATCCTGCTGCGCCTCATTCAAGCTGCCGACTACGATGTGTCGCGCGCCGAACAGGGCATTATCTACATAGACGAGATAGACAAGATCGCGCGCAAGAGCGTCAATCCTTCGATTACTCGCGACGTGTCGGGCGAAGGTGTGCAGCAGGCGCTGCTCAAGATAATCGAGGGCTGCGAAGCCAATGTCCCGCCGCAGGGCGGGCGCAAGCATCCGCATCAGGACTTCCTGAAGATCAAGACCGACAATGTGCTGTTCATGTGCGGCGGCGCGTTCGAGGGAATGGAAGAAATAATCAACAGGCGTGTCTTCAAGAGCAAGCACTCGATAGGCTTCACCGGTTCGGCAAGCTGGACCGCGAAGACTGAAGAGAAAGTCCTGCACCATGTTAACTCCGACGATATGATGGAGTATGGGTTCATCCCTGAGTTCGTGGGACGCCTCCCCGTTATCGCCACGCTTGATACCCTCGACGAAGCCGCGCTCATCCAAGTGCTCAGCGCGCCCAAGAATGCTCTTGTGAGGCAATATCAATCGCTCTTCGATATGGATGGCGTGGAACTGGTCTTCACCGAAGAGGCGCTTGTCGCCGCTGCGCGGGAGGCGCTCAAGGGCAAGACGGGCGCGCGCGGACTTCGCACTATCCTCGAAAATACGCTGCTGGATGTGATGTACGAGCTTCCCAGCATGCCCGACGTCAGCCGCTGCGTCGTGGACGCCGACGCCATTCTTGGCAACGCCCCCGCGACACTCAGCTTGGACGACGGTGAAATAGTCCCGATTCCCATGCCCGCCATGTTGCTTGAGAAGAAATCCGCATAGACCCTTGGCTTGCCCGGACTTCTTGCCACTCAGCCCGCATCGTGCGCTTCCTATCGTTCTTCGTGCGCCTGTCGGACCGCCTGTCTCGGCTAGCGCGCCCATCGAACACCTCCGAATGAACTAGATTCACGCCTCCATTATTCCTCCCCAGAATGGCGTTCCACGTACATAAGTATTGAACTTATCTAATTTTGTGTTTAATATCTGTGCAGATTAGACCAGTTTACTCTTTGACCGAGAGGCAATACTTATATGCGTATGCACAAAAAGGCGCCATTGCCCGGGGCGCTCGACAAGCCCCTCGACGACTTTGTAGCAGGGCACATCGCGCCATCTTCCAGTCGCGTGCCTCCCATGCACCGAGAAGTGACCACCTGCTACGCCTACATGTGCGCCTACGCTTACGGCTGCACCGAGAAGACGCGCCGCCCCGCACAGGTGCTGATGCGCCGCTGCATACGATACAAGCCGGAGGAACTGCGAATCCGCGCCGGCGTCTCAGACTACGCGCTCGACCTGCTCGCCAAGCGGCGCAATTCGGGTGAGGGCATCGCTGATGAGACCGCTGCGATACTCGACGAGCTGCGCCCCGACGGTCCGTTGCGCAAGATCGCCTGAAGCGCTTGAAGTGCATCTATGGCTGACGAAGAAAGGGTCGCCTGCGAGACGCCGACTCCGGGGAAGAAGCCCACACGCATCCACAAGTGGAAGTACGACCTGCTGGGCGCACCATACTTGAGATTGTCGCGGAGAGCGTGGACGGCGTAGAGTTCCGCAATCTATCGGGCTTAATCGAAGGTCGCCTCAGCACGGAGCAGCGAGAAAATCTCGGCTCGGTATCCTGGTACACCGTCTCCGTGAAGCTCGACATGGAGGTGAAGGGCGATATAGAGCGAGTGCCGCGCGCCAAGCCGCAGAAACTGCGCCTAGTGAAGTAACTGCACCTTACTACTGCACACTCTAAAGCGCGCTGTTCCCGACCGGAGTTGCGGTGCAATGGCTTCTCTGTCCGCAGTGGTGATTAGCGCCTGGTGATACTGCGCGGCATGCCCCAGCACCTGCTCACGCCGCGCCGCATCCAGTTCCGACAGCACGTCGTCGAGCAGAATGACCGGCTCTTGCCCTCGCCGCCGCTTCAGATACTCAGCCTCCGCCAGCTTCAGCGCCAGCACCGCGGTGCGGGTCTGTCCGCGCGATGCGAATGCAGCGGCTTCCATTCCGTCTAGCGTGAGCGCGAGGTCGTCGCGGTGTGGTCCCGTAACCGTAATTCCCCGCGCAAGTTCCTGCCGGCGCTGTTCCTTCAGCTTCGCGCCCATGAGTTCCGCGATGCCATCTCTCGAAACATCTGCGCCATCAGGCAGGGCTACATTAGGCTGGTAGGATACGGCGAGGGTTTCGCTTCCGCCGCTCAGACGGGCATACATCGGATTCGCGCCTTCGGACAGCAATCGCACCGCAGCAAGGCGCTGCGCCACTATGCAGATCCCTTCTTTGACAAGCTCGTCGTCCCAGAATGCAAGCTCGTTGATGCGCGCCGATCCGTCTCGTATCTGGCGGAGCAGATGGTTGCGTTGCCGCAGCACGCGCTCATATCGCTGTATCGCGCCCAGATACTCACGGTCCGTCTGCGATATGAGGATGTTCAGGTAGCGGCGGCGCACGCTCGGCGAGCCATACACGATCTCAAGGTCGTTTGCGCTGAACATTACCGCGTTCAGATGCCCTATGAGCGTGGAAGCCCGGCGGGGCGCCCCGTTCACGCGGAAGTATTTCTGCACCGACATCACCCGGGGTGTTGTCGCAGCGCTCGCTCCGGCGGTGGGTGGCGCTGACACGCTGCGGAAGTTAATCTGCAAGTTCACCGAATCATCCTGCCGCTCCACATTGGCGGCTACCTGCGTGTAGAACTCACCTTCGCCGTTGCTGCGCCGTACAAGTTCACGCTCTGTGGACGCGCGAGGAGAGCGCGCGACCGCAAGCAAGTACATAGCTTCGAGCAGATTGCTCTTGCCTGCGCCGTTTTCGCCCTCGAAAAGGATCATGCCCGGCTGCAAGTCAAGCTCCAGCCGCGCGTAGTTGCGGAAGTTCGTCAAGCTGATGTGCGAGATGTATATGTCGTCCCCCGCTGCCGTGGCGTTGTATTTTAATTCGCGCCATAATGTCAGCGAGTTGGATTCTATCACAGTACTACCTACGCGCCTCGTCCTATGGCGCATGCTGGAAACTGCTGTGTTATTGTTGTTAGAATTGAGGGAAGGTAGAGGTTGGAGGGCATACTATGCAGGTAAATATGAGCGAGGCGCAGTCGAATCTGTCGATGCTGGGAGAACTCGCATGGAAGGGCGAGGAAGTAATCATCGCCAAGGCAGGCAAGCCATTCCTGCGCCTGACACCGTACGACGAACCGAATCGGGTTGAAGATAAGCCTGAAGAGCCGAAGCGCCGCCCATTGGGACTGCTTGAAGGGAAGATTTGGATTGCGCCGGATTTCGATGACACGCCGGAAGAGTTGATAGACCTGTTCTACAACGGCGAAATTTTTCCAGAGGAGAATCCCGAAGCCCCCGAAGAGGCTAAAGGATAGTGCCCCGACTTCTGTTGGACACTCACACACTCTTGTGGGCGCTGACAAGTCCAGACAGGTTGGACGACTCGGCTCGTGAAGCCATATCCGATTCGCGCAATGAAGTGTTCGTCAGTGCTGTCAGCGGATGGGAGATCGCCCTCAAAAGTAATCTGGGGAAACTCCAAGCCCCTGACAATGTGTATGAGATGATTGAAGCAACGGGGTTCGAGTATCTGTCCATCACCTTCTTGCACGGAATGGAGGCGGGCAGTCTTCCGCTATTTCACCGTGACCCGTTTGATCGCCTGCTAGTGGCGCAGGCGCGCTCCGAGGACCTTGTGCTGGTTACAAGGGACGCGCGTGTAAGACAGTATAGCGTCAGCATAATGGCGGCGTAGCGCAATGTTGTGTACGATGATGAATCACTACTCCACAATCTCGGCAGTCTCCACGCGCTTCAACTGTGAAGGTGCCCTATGAAGTGGCTCGCGTTAGCGGGCGGCGTAGGCGGCGCGAAACTCGCGCTCGGCCTGTCGAAGGTTCTACCGCCCTCGCAGCTTACCATCGTCGTGAACACAGGCGACGACGAGGTGTTCCACGGCCTGCATGTATCGCCCGATGTGGACACGGTGATGTACACGCTCGCTGGGTTGTCTAACCCTGAAACCGGCTGGGGCATCACGGGCGAGACCTTTCAAGCGTTAGGGAGGCTGAAGGAATACGGCGCGGATGCGTGGTTCAACCTTGGCGACAAGGATCTCGCGACACACATCCGCAGGACAGACCTTCTGCGCCAAGGCTGTTCTCTGTCCGAAGTCACTCAGTCGCTGCGAAGCGCGCTGGGCGTGGAGCATCCCATAGTCCCGATGAGTGACGACCCCGTTCGCACTATGCTGTCAACTGACATCGGCGAACTGGCGATGCAGACATGGTTCGTGAAGCATCGCTGCGAGCCTGCCGTGAGCGAGATTCGATTTGCTGGCGCGGAACATGCGCGGCCTGCGCCGGAGTTCGAGCGCGCCCTGAGCGAGAGCGATGCGCTCGTTTTCTGCCCGTCGAACCCCTTCGTCAGCGTCGCTCCCATACTGGCAGTCCCCGGCGTCCGTGATGCTATCGAAGGCTTCAATGGCCTGCGTCTCGCGGTCAGCCCCATCGTAGGCGGGCAGGCAATCAAGGGCCCCGCCGCCAAGATGATGGGCGAGCTTGGAATCGAATCTTCCTGCGTAGGCGTAGCGATGCAGTACCAGGGGTTGTGCGATGTGTTCGTGCTGGATGATGTGGACGGCGACAGGGCAGGGGACATCGAGGCTTTGGGCATGCGCGCTGCCGTAACGAACACGATGATGATAACCGACGCCGACAAGGTGCGACTTGCCGAGTATATTTGCGAGCTCGCGGCATGAACGCCCATAGCATAGTCGCGGTCGTTCCGATGAAACCGCTGAACCGGTCGAAGACGCGCTTGGCGAGTGTTCTGTCGGAACAGCAACGTGCCGATCTGAGCCTTAGCATGTTCAGCAGGGTGATCACAGAGGCTAACGCGGCGCTCGGGGTGGTGTGGGTAGTCGGCGGCGATGACACGGTGCGGCATGCCGCCGAGAGACTTGGCGCACTGTGGCGCGAAGACCCCGGAGAAGATCTCAACGACTCGCTCTCCTTAGCGTTCGACGAGGCTTGTAAGAAAGGCTTGTCGCCCATCTACCTGCCCGCCGACCTGCCTTTCGTAACCGCCGCTGATATACATAGGATCGTGCAGGCATCCGGCAATGGCAAGACTCTTACACTCTCCCCCGCGCAGCAGGACGGCGGAACCAACGCCATGCTCATCCCCCAATGCCTGTCCTTTCCCCCCTTGTTAGGCAAGGACAGCTTCAGCCTTCACAAGCGGCAAGCGACATCGCGGGGCATCCCTTATGCTGTATGCTTGAGCGAAGGATTGGGGCTGGACCTGGACACTCCTGACGATCTCGCCTTGTGCGACGAGATTCAACCCGGATTTCTCGCTACGATGATGCCTGCGGCTGGGGTCCCAACTTCAAGAGGTGATAAGAAAGACTGATGACTTTGAAACTCGGTGTACTTCTACCAACGCGCGGGCTCGTAATGGGCAGCGACGGGCCACCCAGCATTGAACCATTGCTGTCGATGGCGGAACAGGCGGAGCAGGCAGGACTGGATTCGGTGTGGGTTGGCGACAGCCTAACCGCAAAGCCGCGCCTCGAACCGCTGACAACGCTGTCAGCGATTGCAATGCGCACGAAGAAAGTGCGACTGGGCACAGCAGTCATGCTTGCGGCGCTGCGCCATCCTGTGCAGCTCGCGCAGGCATCCGCAACCGTTGACACCATATCCGGCGGACGGCTGATTCTTGGCGCGGGCGTGGGCGGCGCGTTCAACGACGCTCAGCAGCAGGAATGGCTCAACGTCGGCGTAAAGCCGTCCCAGCGCGCGCGCCGCTTCGAAGAAGTGCTGGAGATAGCGACCCGCCTCACACGCGGCGAAGCGGTTACATTTGAGGGGAGGCACTTCAATTTCAATGAAGTAAGCGTGCAGCCACGCGCCGTGCAAACTAACGGTGTCCCATTCCTCGTAGCCTGCCACTGGCGCGCCGGACGTGAGCGCCAGTTCCAGCGCGCCGCGAGGTTGGGCGCGGGCTTCATGTCCATCTCCGACTACCCCGATGATTACGCCCGCGTGGTGGACAGGGTTCGCGGCTACACGGCTGAGTACGGCGGAGACCCTGAAGCGCCCGAGGCGACCTTCTACATGACCGTCAATCTCTGCGAGGACGAAACCGCCGCCGCCGATGAAGCCGACAAGTTCCTGCGCCAATACTACGGCTCGAACATCTGGGGCGACCGATGGGGGCCGTTCGGCAATCCCCAGAGAGTAGCCGAGCGCATCGCGCAGTACCACGAAGCAGGAGCGCAGACTGTAATCGTGCGCTTCGCCTCCTTCGAGCAGGAACGCCAACTAGATACATTCTTGCATGACATAATCCCTTCATTGGGCTGATTGATATGGTGGCTTGGAGCGAATGAAGGCAAAGGGACTTTGGCAACAGGAGACGCTGCCATGACACAAAGCTTTGAGCGCGTACTCCCGAACGTACTGCCACTCAACCTCAGACTGGAACCTGTTATTAACCTGACAGAATACCAGTTTGCAGAGTTCTGTGAGATGAACGAAATAGTGCGAATTGAACGCACTGCTGACGGTGTTCTGGAGCTGATGCCTCTACTAGTGGGTGATGGCGGAGCAAGGGTTGTAATGGCAATCGCCGCTTTAGGGATGTGGGCGAGGAATGACGTCAATGGCGTCGCATTCGCAAATGCAGGTTTCATTCTGCCTAACGGCGCTATGCGCGCACCCAGTGCTGCATGGATAAGTCAGTCCCGTTTAGCAACGCTGACGATGGAGGAAAAGAAAGGGTTCTTGCCATTGTGTCCGGACTTTGTGACGGAAATGCGCTGGCATACCGACAGGCTCACCGTCCTGCAGGCGAAGATGGACGAGTACGTGGCAAACGGCGCGCGACTCGGCTGGCTGCTCGACCCGCTAGAACGGCGCGCGCATGTATATCGCCCCGGCGCGCAGCCTGAGATTCTGGACAGTCCTGAAACCCTATCCGGAGATCCCGAACTGCCAGGATTCACACTCGACCTGACGCAGATATGGGAGCCGGTGAGATAGCGCATTCTTCGGCGCGAACCAAATCTTAACTTTGAAGTGTGAAAGAATTGACCGACAACCCCAACGAACAAGACGACATACTCGTTGAGCGAGACGGCAGCGTCGCAACCGTGACCTTCAACAGGCCGACCCAGCACAACGCCATCAGCTACGCCGGCTGGCTGGAACTTCAGCGAATCACCATCGAGCTTGAGCAAGACGACTCGGTGCGCGTGGTAGTCTTCACCGGCGCGGGCGACAGGGCGTTCTCCGCGGGCGCCGACATCAAGGACTTCGAGCAATACCGCATCAACTCGCGCATCTCAAAAGTCTATGCTGCCGCATTCGACGGCGCGATGGACACCGTAGAGGCAATGACCAAGCCGACAATTTCCATGATCAGAGGCTTCTGTGTAGGCGGAGGCTGCGAATTCTCGATGGCAACCGACATACGCATCGCATCCGACGACAGCCGCTTCGGCATCCCCATAGCGCGACTCGGGATTCTCGTCGGATACGGCGAGATGCGCCGCCTCGTCAACCTCGTAGGTCCTGGCAACGCATCCTACATCCTGCTGAGCGGCAGGTTGATTGACGCGCAAGAGGCGCACCGCATTGGCCTGATAACTACGCTCCTCAGCGCGGATGAACTTCACGAGCACACCTACACCCTCGCGCACGAAATGGCGGAACTCGCGCCACTAAGCCACGAACGCAACAAGCGCATCCGCGGCATCACCCTGCGAAACCCATCAGGCGAGGGCATGAGTCAGGAAGAGCGCGACCTGCCCTTCACCAACTTCGACAGTGCCGACTTCCACGAAGGACGAGCCGCGTTCATTGAGCGCCGCAAGCCCGTTTTCAGAGGCGAATAGCGTAGCGTTTCGCAATCAAGAATATCGCCAACGCTTTAGTAGGCAAAGCAATGTACTAAAGGCTTCAATTTACCGACTGACACACTGAAAAACTGACCGACCACTGGAGATAGCCTAAATGCAAAACTCTAACGGAAAACTGCCCCTTCAAGACATCAAGGTGATCGACTTCAGCCAGATTCTCGCAGGTCCATTCTGCACAATGCTGCTCGCAGACATGGGCGCTGATGTCATTAAGATTGAGAAGCCAAACGGCGGCGATGACACCCGCCGATATGGGCCGCCCTTCATTGAAGGCGAATCAGCGGCTTTCCTGACGCTGAACCGCAACAAGCGCAGCATCGTCCTCGACCTCAAGAGCGAGCAGGGTCTCGCCATAGTACGCCGCATGCTCGAAGACGCCGATGTGATGATCCATAACTTCCGCCCCGGTGTCGTGGATCGCATGGGCCTTGCCTTCGAAGATGTGAGCGCGCTCAATCCTGCCATCGTCTATTGCACCGTATCGGGCTTCGGCACGACAGGCCCGTACAGCAGTCGCGCCGGATTCGACCTCGTAGCTCAGGGCATGAGCGGCCTGATGAGCATCAACGGCTTCCCCGACTCCCCGCCCGCGAAGGTAGGCGTACCAATGGCAGACCTCAACACTGGCATGTTCTGCGCCTACGGCATCCTCACCGCATACATTAACCGCCTTGTAACGGGGAAGGGACAGCATGTGGACGCCTCCCTAATAGAGTCTGGCATCGCATACACCCTATACGAATCCGCAACCTACTTCGCAACCGGCGAGGTGGCGGGCCCGCTCGGTTCTGCGCACCGCATGATTGCGCCTTATCAGGCATTCGCCACGCAGGACGGCTACATCAACATCGGCGCCGCCAACCAGAACAACTGGGAGCGCATGTGCCGCGCGGTGGGCCGCGAAGACCTGCTTGACGACGAGCGTTTCGCCTCCAACCCTGAGCGCATGGTGAGCATTGACGCCCTCACCCCGATTATGGAAGAGACATTCCGCACACAGACCACCGACCACTGGGTGAAGACCCTGGAGAAAGCAGGAGTTCCGTGCGGCCCGATCTACAACATGAAGCAGGTCTATGCCGACCCGCATGTGCAGTCCCGCGAAATGGCGGTGCCACTCGAACATCCTAAGGCCGGCAGCATCCGCAACATCGGCGTCCCCGTGAAGCTCTCCGATACGCCCGGCTCCGTGCGAACCCCCGCGCCCCTGCTAGGCCAGCACTCCGACGAAGTGCTCACCGAATTCGGCTACGAAGACACCGACGTCACCGCATTCAAAGACGCCGGAGTGCTCGGCTGATTTTTTGTCCCGGTTACAAGGCATTCATCATCCGAGAGACGAACAGTCGCTTTGTGTACATCAGGTAATGGGAGGTGCAGCAATGACAATCGCAATAAAGACGCTGGAAGCAACGGGCTTCGTAGATGAGAGCGGTAACCTCCACCTCGACGAACCTCTGGATATGCCGCCTGCACGTGTGCGTATTTCAATCTTCATAGATGGCGATGGCACGGGCGCCGACGGGCGCCTGATATCTGTCAAGCAAGTGTGCGATTTTTTCGTGAATAAAGCCAAGCGTCTTGAAGTCGTTCAAGAGATAGCTCTCGTAGGTGAGGGTGTAAGCATCGAGATATGGACGGTCACATCGACCTCTCGCATGGATTTTGAAGCGCGGTATCCGATATATGACATACAGGCTGAGGTAGCGCGCGCTACCGACAGCGCGATAGTTAACTTTCATGTCGTCAATCTTGAGGACCTTCGCGCTGACTATTCAGCAGGCGTTTTGCCCAGCGGCGCAAAGTCGTTGTGGAAGCGTGAATATGCCTCAGCCGACTGAGCATATCGCGCAAGCAGAGAAGAACGAGCGCCTTTATGATAGCCTGCTAGGAACGGAGTTCAACGACTGGGCGATTACCGGACTTTTCTACGCCGCGCTACATTATGTCGATGCATATATTGTAAGTCGGACGGCGGCGAGTCCACCTAATCACAACTCACGAAACTATCTTGTAGATAGCACTCTGAGCCTAACTGAGATAAGGTCTGCATACGCGGAACTCTATCGATGGAGCAGGGATGTTCGTTACGAAATCCCTTCAGTTTCGATTAATGAAGTGATGCAAGTGAAAGCGCGCCTATTTGATCCTATCCGCGCCCACATCCGTACGCTGCTCGGTATTTTCTGACCAACGCCAAGACTGAATAGGAGCTGAAAAACATGCCCTTCGTCAACACTGACAACGCCAAAATCTACTACGAGACCCACGGCGAAGGCCCGCCCGTCGTCCTCGCGCACGGCGCGGGCGGCAACACCCTCGTCTGGTGGCAGCAGATAGCCCACTTCGCCCGCCGCCACAAGGTCGTTGCATTCGACCATCGCGGATGGGGCAGGTCGCAATGCGCTCCCGAGCACAAGCATGCCCGCTACTTTGCCGGCGACATGCGCGCAGTCATGGACGACGCAGGCGTGGAGCGCGCCGCAGTCATCTGCCAGTCGATGGGCGGATGGACCGGCATGCAATTCACGCTCGCCAACCCGGAGCGCGTGTCCTGCCTCGTGCTGTCGGGCACACCCGGCGGCGTCCAGACACCGAGCGTCATCAAGGCGCGCGAAGCCCGCGCTCGCAGCCGCACGATAGACCTCGACCGACCCATCCCATGGAACGAGCCGCACCTCGCCCTAGCACCTGATGCCTTCGACCGTGCCCCTGCTATGGCGTTCCTGTACCGCCAGCTTTCCGGCCTGAACCCACTCATCGGCGACACCGGAACTGGCGAGATAGGCGTCTCACCCGATGCCCTATCCGACTATGCGATCCCCACACTTATGGTTTCAGGCGCGCAAGATCGCATCTTCCCGCTAGCAATCCTGGAAGAAGTCTCGCAAGTCATCCCCGGCGCGCAGCTCCACATCGTCGCCGAAGCAGGACATTCCCCCTACTTCGAGACGGCTGAGGAGTTTAACAAGGTCGTAGGCGCGTTCATCGGGGAGCATGTGGGTTAATCCAAAGCATCCTTAGCGTCTGCGAACAGAGTATGCAAGGATTCTAGGACGAATTCCTTGGCGTCCTGTATTTCAATTAATACAGGCTTACCGTCTTGCGAAAAATGGACTATAAGTTGACCCGAGTCCTCGGCATAGTCGATAGGCTCATCCGCCACTTTCACCAGCAGAATGTCAACGTCTTTGCTGTACGCCATTCCGTTCATATCTTGATCTCCTGCCGGGGTAAAAGGTGACGATTACGATCTCGTCATTAGATTCTTCATATACGACTCGAAGCACTCTTTCTGCGTCTAATTGAGCCTGAGCAATCAGCCGATTGTCATGACCTGGAACCACTTCCTGAGGATACAGTATTACGTTCACGACTGTATCCCTGTCTATTTCGACGCCTTGTTGCCTCAAAACTTCAAACTTTAGAAGAGCGTGCTCAGTGAATCGTATATTGCCGTGGAACCACATACCGCCCCGCCCTCAGTATCATCGCGCCCAATTCGTTTACCTCACCCGCTGCACCACCCGCCTTATACCGTCCACCAGCGCGTCCACCTCTTCATCCGTCGTCAGCGTGTTCAGCGCGCCCGCGCCGCCCGTCTGAATCAGGATGCCCTCATTCAGCAGCCCCGTGAACAGCGCCTTCGTCATATCGCCGTCGCTGCTAAGAGCCGAGCGATAGTCAACGATCTCCTTGTCCGTGAAATGGATACCGAACAGCGACGCCACGCCCGTTATCTGCGCCGGCACCTCAAGCTCGTCGAACACCGCCCGCAGCTTGGCGCGCAGCGTCTCGCCCAGCGCGTTCATGCGCTCATACACATCCGGCGTCAGGTGGTTCATCACAACCTCGCCCGCGACCATCGTCATCGGATTCGCGTTGAAAGTGCCCGCATGCGCCAGTGGCGCGCCCTCACTGGGATCGAAAAGCGCCATGATGTCGCGCCTGCCGCCCCATGCGCCCACCGGCATGCCGCCCCCGATTATCTTGCCGAATGTCGTCATATCAGGTATCACGCCGAACATCTCCTGCGCTCCGCCCGGCGACACCCTGAAGCTCTGCACCTCGTCGAAGATCAGCACGATGCCCAGCTCCTCCGTGACCGCCCGCATGCCCCGCAAGAAGTCTTCGTCCCCCTCCAGATAACCGAAACTTGACGACACCACCTCCATGATGACGCAGGCGAGTTCATCGCCGTGCTCACGGATGATGCGCTCAGAGGTCGCAAGGTCGTTGTATGGCAACGTGATGACATCTTCGGTGATGCTAGGCGGCTGCCCCGGATGCTCTGGAACGGGAATCGTGGCATCGGGACCGAGATCCTCGGCAGCAGGTCTCACGCTCACCGACACATATTCGTGCGAGCCGTGATAGCCGCCCTCGAACTTGGCGATCTTGTGTTTGCCCGTGAAGGCGCGCGCGCCGCGAATCGCCATCATCGTCCCCTCTGTGCCGGAGTTCGTAAAGCGCACCGTATCCAGAGAGGGAACGCGCTCGCATAGATTCTTCGCAAGTCGCACCTGCGCCTCAGTGGGCCCGCTGAACGAGTTGCCCCGCTCCGCCTGCTCCTGAAGAACCGCAACGATTTCGGGATGCGCATGCCCCATGATGTGCGTAGTAGCGTTAATCATGAAGTCGAGGTAGCGGTTGCCATCGACATCATAGACATAGTGCCCCTTCGCGTGGTCAACGAATGTCGGGTAGGGCGCGAAATACGCCGTGCCGCGCGAGCTGCCGCCCGGCAGGTACTGCGCCGCCTCATCCTGCAGCGACTTCGACTTCGGTGTGCTCGCCACAAACTGCTGTATTTCGGCTTCGGCCCTCGATGTTGTCATGTCGCTGCCTCCATATTGTCGTCTCGTGTCGGCACATTATATCCGTGTGTCAGAGCACGGACAAGTTGAGCGTTATCCTTGACAAACACTTCGCCCTTTATAACTATGGTATGTACTGACAATGATAAGGAGGCAGGCATGGGTGTCATCAGCGCCGCAGAGTTTGAACAGAAGTGCATCAAGATAGTCGATGAAGTCGCTGCAAGCGGCGAAAAAATGCTAATCACGCGAAACGGCGTCGCGGTAGCGGAACTAGTCCCAGTACAGAAGCGCCCGGTCAAGAGTCTGTTCGGCATAGACAGGGGCAACATCGTAATCAAAGGCGACATTATCGAGCCTATAGACGTTGAGTGGGATGCTTTGAAGTGAGTGAGGTGATTTTAGACACTAACGCGCTTCTGTGGCTTCGGATGGGGAGCGAACGCATAGGCCCCGTAGCGCGTAGACTAGCAGATGAGGCGCTAGAGCAGAGATCGCTTGCAGTGTCGGTTTTTTCTTTCTGGGAAATTGCCTTGCTCGTCCAGAAGAACCGAATTGATATAGGTCAGCCCATGAGGGTTTGGCGTAACAATGTGATAGCTCAGGGAGTCCACGAGATTGCGGTTTCTGGAGAAATCGCGCTAATGTCGACCGAACTAGATGGACTCCCCGCAGACCCAGCGGACCGCATCATAGTTGCCACGGCGCTGGCACGTGAAGCCACGCTCGTAACCGCTGATGCTAGAATCCTGGACTGGCGAGGAACACTCGACAGGCACGATGCCAGAACCTGAGCGGCGAAACCTGACTAAGTCGCCGTAACTCCCCCGTCTATGACCAGTTCGCTGCCCGTCATGTACGACGCCGCATCGGATGCCAGGAACAGCACACCGTAAGCCACATCCTCAGGAGCTCCCATGCGAGGAATCGGGATGTTCGCCGCGCGTTCTTCGCGCATCCCATCTTCCGGATACACGAGATCCAGCATATCCGTCTCGATGGGACCCGGATGCACCGAGTTCACGCGGATGTTCTCCGCTGCGTGTTGCACCGCCGTTGACTTCGTAAGCAGCCGCACCGCGCCCTTAGAGGCGTTGTATGCCGTACCACCCGCGCTGCCGATAATCCCCGCAACAGATGAGATGTTGATGATTGAGCCGCCGCCGCTCTCGCGCATCGCAGGGACGACAGCCTTCGTCCCGAGAAACACACCCTTGCCGTTGATGTCCAGCATGAGGTCCCAATCGGCGGCGCTGGTCTCTTCCACCGTGGCGCGCGCGAATATGCCTGCATTGTTCACCAGAATGTCCAGCCTACCGTATGCGGTCATAACGGCGTCCACGGCATCCGACCACTGCTGCTCATCCGTAACATCAAGGCTGACGAACATCGCATCGCCGCCCGATTCTTTGATTTCCGCTTCGAGCGCGCGTCCTTCCTCCTCGCGAATGTCCGCGATTCCGACCTTAGCGCCCTCGCTTACGAACAGCCGAGCCTCCACAGCGCCCATACCCCGCGCCCCGCCGCTGATTAGCGCAACCTTGCCTTCAAGTCTCATAGCGCATTCTCCCATTTAAATGGTCAGTAGTAAGTGATTGGATTCCATCAGAGCAGGTTTGAATAGGCTTTGCTGGCCTCTGCAAGAGTTAGCTTAGGGCTTGATTGATATTCTTTCCAGATGTCTCTGGTTAGTTGAGCACCATTTCCCAACCCTTTGCCAGATACAGATTCATCCAGAGCGTCAAAGTTCCCTTTTCGCATCCATATTGCTGCTTCTGTGCGTCCCATAGCTTTAGCGAGATTACGGATTGCCGGATTCTCCTGAGTCAAACCGTTTTTCCCAATCTCCACTTTGAGATGCAGCACCGCCAATTCTTGTTCACGCGTCCAACTTTGTCTTGGCATCAAGTGCGTCCTTGAGGATATTGCTGTTATTTTGATAAGCTATTATCTTCGCTGCGGTTCGGAGAGGCACCTCAACGACGGGTTTGCCGTTCGAAGGTTCGGGTATTTCGCGGTTATCGTACATGCGAGCGGCAATCGCTTCCTCAAGCGCGTCAACGGCTCGCATCAGCGCTTCGTCCCTATCATCCCCGAATGTGGTTAGCTCGGGAAAATCGGGAGAGGTTACCATTATGTAGTCTGTATCCGCTTCTAGGATAACCGGATAAGCAAGCATTATCTCAACCCCAAATCTCGCTTGATTTTGGCAATTATCTTTGGTCCAAGTTCCTTTCGGTTTCCATGCATCGGCAATTGTGATACGCGGTTGCCTAACCGTACAGTGAGATGTCCACTACCGCCGCGATGAGTGTGAAATGTACACCCTTGCCGTCTAAGCCAACGCCGAAACTCATTTGCCGTCATATTCCTCTATGAACAAACTACTTTCTGCTAATCAATCTGCTGCATCCAACGCAGCATTCACGCTGCCCTCCGATTCGTCGCCGAATATGCCGAACGGATTCAGCGACCGCGGCGCGTCATAGATGTCCATATGCTCAGTCCGCTTCAGCCAGTTGACGACCAGGTAAGTCAGTGGAGTGGCTGCGATCTCATACACCGTCTTCGCCGCCCACGCGAATATCATCGCGGCGAACACGGCAGGCCATGGCCACAGGCCGGAAATGCCGAACGCGATGCCGAAGAACAGCACAGAGTCGATGCCCTGTCCAACTACGGTAGATGATATGGTGCGTACCCAGAGATGGCGTCCCTGCGTCTTATTCTTAAGCACGACCATTATTGCGGCGTTTGTAAACTCACCTACGATATACGCGATGAAACTGCCCAGCAAAATCCAGCCCGTAGCGCCGAGTATCGCCCGGTATGCGTCCTGTCCCTCCCAGAACCCGGCACCCGGTATCAAGCCGCCCAGCAAGAACAGGACCACCATCAGCAGGTTGCAGACGAACCCGAGCCATATCACGCCCCGCGCCACACGGAAGCCGTACACCTCGGTCAGCACATCGCTGACTATGTAGCTCACAGGGAAGCAGATTATTGCTGCGGAAACGACAAACAGGTTATCGCCGAATACTTGGAACGGAAGTGTGAACAGCGCCACCGGCTTGATGGCAATGATGTTGCTCGCGAGCAGTGTGGTTACGGACAAGGCGATTATGATGACCAGTCTGCCGGAAAATTGCATCGCACAACCTCACATGTCGCTGTGGTGTATTCCGTGTGGAGAGCAGGTATCTGTTCCCAGTTTGGTTGGAGCGGGAGACGGGATTCGAACCCGCGACACCCTGCTTGGAAGGCAGGCACTCTACCACTGAGTTACTCCCGCTCGCCGCTATAAGGATAGCACAACAATGCGGCGCAGCGTAACAGGCAGAATCTCGATTTCGCGGGCTCTGCAAGTGATGTAATATTACGCTTGCTATATCCGCATAAGCATTATTGGAGGTAATGGATGGAGTTGAGCGAACGTCTTCATAGTCAGTGGGTTGAATCGGCTCAGGACTGGATAGACACCGACCAGGCCGTGCGCACCGGCATGCTCGATAGCTGGATGCTCGACGCGCTCGGTAATGTCGGGGGCAAGTCGGCAATCGATATCGGATGCGGCGAGGGCAGGTTCTCCCGCCTGCTGTCGAAGCTCGGCGCAAGCGTCACGGGCGTTGACCTCACCGAAGCCCTGATCGCAAGGGCGCGCGCTATGAGCACAGGCGAAACTTACATGCTTGGCGACGCCGAAAACCTCAATGATGTTGAGAGCGACAGCTTTGACCTGACCGTGTCGTACATAGTCCTCGTTGACCTGCTCGACTACCGCAGCGCCATTGAGGCGGCATACCGCGTCCTGCGCCCCGGCGGTCGCTTCGTCGTTTGTAATATCCACCCCATGCGCAGTTCGAGACCCGGCGGCTGGATCAAGCAGGGTGACACGAAGCTCTTCTACCCTGTTGACGACTACACCGATGAGGGCCCCCGCGAGTGGCTGTGGTGGGGCAGGACCTTCGTCAACATGCACCGCACGCTATCCAGCCACATCACCGCATTTCTGGACGCAGGCTTCACTCTCCGCGCGCTCCACGAGCCAACGCCGTCCGAAGAGCAGCTCGCCGCCCATCCCAATTTCGACGACGAATTCCGTTGCCCCAACTTCATCATCTACGTGCTGGACAAACCGGCATCCTGACCCCATCCCCGTTCATCCTGTTAGCCCTCGTCTCTGACAACTGACAACTCCATGCTACAATACCGCGCAAACGCCGCCGAGCCACGCGGCGCTATCTTGTCTCTGAGGTGCTATCCTAATGACTTACGAATTCATCGAATACAGCGCATCGGACGGCATCGGTCGAGTCAGGCTGAACAGGCCTGAGAAGCTCAACGCCCTCAGCCGCGATCTTCAGCTTGAGATGGTGGACTGCATGCAGCGCGCCGATGACGACCCGGATGTGCGCGTGATGACGCTCATGGGCAACGGGCGCGCCTTCTGCGCCGGCTACGACATCACACCGCCCTCCACGCCTGAAGAGGAGGCAGCCTCCCGGGAACGCCGCGACAACATTCGTGCCGACATCCACCGCATGAAGCAGACGCCCAACACTATGGCGCAGGTGCTCAACCTCAGCAAGCCCGTCATCGTCGGCATTCACGGCTACTGCATCGCAGGCGGCACCGACCTCGCAATGCACTGCGACATATCCATCGCAGCCGACGACGCGCAGATAGGCTTCCCGCCCGTGCGCTCCATGGGCACGCCGCCCACGCACATGTGGACATACATGGTCGGCCCCCAGTGGGCAAAGTGGTTCCTTCTAACCGGCGAGTCCGTATCCGGCGCGCGCGCAGCCGAGATTGGCTTGGTATGGAAATCCGTGCCGCGCGACGAGCTTGAAGTCGCTGTCGAAGACCTCGCCTGCACCATGGCGCGCATCCCCTGGGAACTTCTGGCAGCCAACAAGAGCATCGTCAACCGCGCTCTGGAGCTTATGGGACGAAACACGCTCCAGCACATCGCCGCCGAGACCGACGCCATCGCCCACCAGGCGCCCATCGTGAAGGAGTTCGCCCGCCGCTCCAGGGAAGACGGCCTCAAGGCAGCCCTTGATTGGCGCGACGGCCCCTTCCGCGACTACCGCGGCAGCCGATAGCATAGAGTTCCCAGTAGAGCCCGGTTGAACTCCCGCAAGCGATCGCCTACTGGTGTCTGCGTCCTTCGTAGGGATGCTCCGCGTTCAGCAGATCACCTTCCGCGAATCGGCTCGCGCGGAAGTCGCGTATCGAGTGATCGACGCTCTCGCCATGCATAACGAACTCCGCCACCATACGACCAACCACCGGTGACAGCTTGAAGCCGTGTCCGCTGAACCCGACCGCCCAGTAAAGTCCATCGACAGATGCCGACTTGTCCAGAATTGGGTTGCCGTCAGGGGCCATGTCGTATAGCGAGCCGTATCCGCCTCTCTGCGTCGCGGCGCTGAAATCGGGGAATCGCAGCTTTGCCCGGTCCCAGAACTTGGTGATCGTATTGTGGTCGGCGTTCAGACCGAACCCGTCGGGATTCACCACCTCATTCAGGTCGTCCAAATTCTCCCCGCCGACGAGAGTGCCATATCCTGCGTCCACGCGGAAGTATGCGCCCGTCGTGTAGTCAATGACGTTGGTCGTCAACGCTTCAAGAGATGGCGGACGGCGCAGATGCACCATCTGGACCCTGATTGGAGTGATGGGAAGTGATTCGCCCAGGGGAGTGGCAAGCTGGTTCACCCAGGGACCGATCGCCGCGACAACGGCGTCCGCCTCTACTGGCCCTTCCTCGGTATCGACTCCGACGATGCGCCCGCCCTGAACGCGGATTCCGCTGACGGCGCACCCGGTCACGATCTCCGCTCCGTAGTCCATTGCCCTGTTTGCATAAGCGTAAGTTGTCGCCACCGGGTCGGCGTAACCGGAAGTCGGCTCGTACACGCCGAGCGCGATGTCTTCGAGGTTTGCTTGCGGGACAATCTCAGCGACCTCGGACGGAGCGAGAGTCTGGATATTCACCCCAAACTCCCGGTTCATCTCAACATTCGCCCGTACCGCGGACACGTCGCGCTCTGGGAATAGCAGCATTCTCCCTGTTTCAGTAAACCGCGCGTCTCCGCCCACGATCTCATCGAAGTTGTGGAATATCGTGCTGGCCTCCATCGCCATCTTGACCAGCGTGGGATGAAGGTAGTGCTCGCGCACCATCGCGCCTGATCTGCCACTCGCGCCTCCGGCCAGATGCCCCTTCTCCAGAAGGAGCACCTTGCCGGCGCCCATACGGGCCAGATGCATTGCGATGCTGGTCCCATTCACGCCGCCTCCGATGACGACCACGTTGGCGGATCTGTTTGCCATCTGTTCCCTCCGGGCGCCGGTATCGGCTAATCGACAAGTTCTTTCAAAGTAACGGGAACCGTCGAACCTAAGCTCTGTTGACACGTGTTGATGTGAGCCATATTGTCCCTTCCCCCTCGATGGGGGAAGGGACAATATGGGGGTGAAGTCGAAATCAAGCACAATGTTTAATACAACACCAGCACCTTATCTAGGCTCTGTTGACATTTGATACGAAAAGCCTTTTAGACTTGAGAAGTATGTTTATTCTGTCGTTCTGAACGCAGCGTCCCTTCCGTCATTCTGAACGACTCGCCTTCACACCTCGTCATTCTGAACGAAGCGCCTTCATTCCCTGTCATTCTGAACGAAGCGCAGCGGAGTGAAGAATCTAAAACCGTTGCACACACTCCATTCACAGGCTTCAGATTCCTCTCTGTGCTCTGAATGACAGGAAATGTCCACATAACCTAGTCCCCCTGAAATCTCAAACACCTCGGTGCGGGCCATTATCTCGGGATAACAGCCGGTGAAACCCTATTCCACTTTCCCGGTGTACTCCCTCTTCACGAGGTCCCAGTCGATCTGGTAGCCGAGGCCGGGCTCGGTGGGTGCGTGTACCACCCCACCCGTCATGTCGATGTCCTCGACCAGCCCATACATGTTAGCCCCGGTGCAGGGGAAGAACTCGAAGAACTCGCAGTTTGGCACGGCCATAGTGATGTGCAGGTTCGCCACGTTGTTCAGCGAATTGCCACCGTGATGGACTTCGCACTTCATATTGAAGCCTTCGGCCAGATGGCACAGCCTCACCATCGGAGTGATGCCGCCGGTGACGGCCACATCGCCGCGCAGTATATCGGTCGCGTACTGCGTAATCCACGAGGTCATCCCGTAGAAGCGGCCTGGGGCGTACTCGGTGGACATAATAGGAATGTCGAGCTTCTGGTGCAGCTTGATGTAGTTGTAGATATCCTCCTCTACGAGCGGGTCCTCGTACCAGTAGAAGCCCTGGTCCTCGATCGCGCGGCCAACGCGCATCGCATCCTCGTACTGGTACGCCCACATAGAGTCGAGCATCAGTTTCATGTCGTCACCAACGGCCTCGCGCACCGCCTTGCAGATCTCTATGTCGTACTTCGGGTTCCCATGCGGGTGTATCTTGTGCGCGGTCCACCCCATGTCCTGGAACTGGAGCGCCTCCTCGACATACTCCTCCTTGGTCTCCCAGTACGCTGTGGACGAATATACGGGCACGGATTCCTTGCAGGTGCCGAGCAGCCTGTGGATGGGCTGTCCCGCGATCTTCCCGTTGATGTCCCATAGGCAGATGTCTATTGCGCCGATGGCGTTGGTTGAAACGGAGCGGTTCATCTTCCACATGTCCCACCAGATAGCGCCGATGTCCTGAGGGTTGCGGCCCATCACCAGCGGCTTTAGAAACTCGATCAGTCCGAGGGAGTAGTGGTCCGCGCCCATCCGTGACGATCCCAGGAAGGCGTTGCCGCTGACGCCCTCGTCGGTCTCAACGGTCACGATGCCGAGCTGCCGCGTCTGCCCGAAAGTCGTCCCCACGCCGGTTCTCCACTGCTCCGTCTCCCAATTGAACATCTCTACCTTGACGTTTGTGATCTTCATTCGTTCGCACCTCAATGCTGCTGCTTTAGTCTATCGTCGAGGCATAGCCCATAGCCTTCAGAGCCAGCCGTTTGTCGCGACCAAGATTACCACATCTTGATGCAATGGAGTAAGACGCCGCTCAGGGGAAGGCAAGGTCTTTTCATTGTCACCCTGAATGGAGTGAAGGGTCTAAAATCTCTGTGGATAGGCAAGGCTGAGCGCGGTTGACAACTTTAGCTTCCTGCTCCGTTCGGAATGACGGGGGAAGTTCGTGCTCCATCAAAACTATAATAAAAAGACCCTGCAGGGGAAGGCAAGCCGATGCAGACCGAGCTTCGCAGTTCTCTCAAGATGTTCAGCACGCAGCCATCAGCTTCACCTGCGACGAAGCATCGCAGACCGTTCATCCGCGCACTGCCAACTGACTAGGCTCTGCTGACATGTGTTGATGTGAGCCATATTGTCCCTTCCCCCTCGATGGGGGAAGGCTAGGATGGGGGTGAAGTCGAAATCAAGCACAATGTTGAATACAATACCAACACCTTCTGGCAATATCACTGACTAGATTCTGTTGACATTTGATACTCAAAGCGTTTTAGCCCTGAAAAGCAGGTTTATTCCGTCATTCTGAACGCAGCCAGACTCCTCCCGTCATTCTGAACGAAGCGCCTTTATCCCCCCTGTCATTCTGAACGCAGCGCAGCGGAGTGAAGAATCTAAAACGTTGCACATACGCCATTCACAGACTTCAGATTCCTCGCTTCGCTCGGAATGACAGGGAACAAATGGGAAATGCCCACACAACCTACTGCCCACTGCCCACTGCCTACTGCCTATTGAGGATCGCGAAAGTGCGGCATCACCTCGCTGGCGAACAACTCCAGGTCGCCAACGCTCACCGGCTCCGGGAACAGCAGGAAGAACCAGCCGATGCCATAGTCCGCATAACGCCGTAGCTGCTCCACGCACTGCTCTGGCGTGCCCACAATAGCATTGCCCATCGACGCCTTGAACCGCTCCACCGACCCTCCATGCCGCGCCGCATGCCCTGTCAGCAGTTCCTCAACCGCCGCTTCGTCCCTGCCGATGAACACATGCGCGTTGTGGCTCAGCGCGACCTCTGACGGCTCTCGCCCCACCGCGGCGCAATGAGCGTCCAATACGCGTCGCTTCGCCTCATGCTCCGCGATGCCCATATCGGCGCTCATATTCGTGATGTCCGCATGCGCCGCCGCTACCCGCAGCAGGTGCCGCTCCCCATGCCCACCGATGAGTATCGGCGGCGCCGGCTGCTGCACAGGAGCGGGATTGCACAGCGCATTGTTTAGTCGGTAATGGTTGCCCTCGAAGCTCACGCGCTCCCCAGACCACAGCAGTCGTACAACCTGCACAGCCTCGCCAACCTTCGCAACGCGCTCACGAGTTGACGGGTAGGGCAGTCCATAAGCCTTGTGGTCCCCCTCACCGCCGCCAGCCCCGATGCCCAGCACCAGTCTGCCCTCGCTGATGACATCCAGCGTAGCCGCCATCTTAGCCAGTGTCGCCGGATGCCGGTACAGGTTCGCCAGCACCATCGGAATCAGTCGTATGCGCTCCGTCTCCGCCGCCAGCGCCGAAAGCGTCGTCCAGCACTCCAGCGTCGGAATCCCCAGCAAGTCATACAGCGAAGCGCCATCGTAACCCAGCCCATCCGCCGCCCGAAATATCTCCCGCAGGTACGCGTACCCAAAGCCACCCTGATGCAGCCGCACCACAAAATTGATGGCGTTAGTTATCATTCCTGACCAACTGCCATTTCCCTTCCACTAGCTCTATCCGCCCGCTGCGGGAAAGGTCTACCTGAGCACCTCTGACTCGATGCTTCCATTCCTTGCCAAAGCGTATTCCGTTGATAACTCTATCTATGTCATCGTTGCATAAGTCAGAATGGATATTCTGAACAAGCGGTTGAATTTCCCTGGTAGTGAGTGGACCGCTTTTCAAAACATAAAGAAGCGTCCTGCTGAATATGGAATTCGCGCTTTCTCCCGGCTTGCCTCGCAGTTGCCGCAAAGATTCGCGGGTGGTTTCTATCTGGTCTTCAAATTCTTGTCTTAAGCTGGCGCGGGCAGAGTTCATTGCCTTCCGATGTTTGTCTCTAAGTGCTCCAGACACATCTGCTATGTGCTCTAATTCTTGAAGAGAAACTTGTGCTCCCAGATTACCATATTCTTGAAGGTCTGAGGCGATTTCCCGCACCATCACGGGGCTGCTAATTTGAATGCCATATTCGTAGTTCTGATGAAGAGAGTTATACGTCAGATTCCCCGAGGTTATTATTGCCGTATGCTCATCGGCTACATATGCCTTAGCGTGTAAACCGGGGAGATGACGAACCGTAGTCGTGGGTACTGCCTTGCAGAAATCAGCAATCGCTTGGCCATTAACCGAGCCTTGTAGCAGACTGTCCACCGCTAAATTTGTAAGAATGGTGATTTGAGGCAGGTTGTTTGTGTCGAGTTGGTATGCGAGACGTTCAAGTGGCTGCTCGGTAATGAACGGCGCAACCACAATAGCGCGTTTGCGAATTGAACGCGCGAATTCTTCAAAAGTCTCAGCCCAAGGGGATGACAATGATTGCATATCAGACTATTCCCTTATACGCGGAGAAGCCTAACCTCATGACAGTAAAGGAGTCGTTCGTCCCCATCGTCAAACTCTACTCGTACTGCTTGGTTCTCTCGAATCTCCCATACAGTTCCATAGTCTCCAATATGCGTCTGTATTGGTCTTCCCGAGTTGCCTGACTCGCACCATTTCTCCAATTCAGCGGGGTCCGTAGGAGGTTCAGGTTCTTCACCCAGGCAACGCACCATTTGGACCCTCGTCCCTGTCAGTATTTCTTTGTGATGTTGCCAGTCCCGTCTGTTCAAAAATCTACTCCATATCCCCCCAGTTGTCGCCCACCTTCATCTCCACCTCAAGCGGCACCTCGAAGCCCACATGCGGAGGCACCGCCGTCGGCATCAGCTCCGTGATGATTGCCTGCATATGCCCCAGCTCATCGCGCGGCACCTCGAAGATAAGCTCGTCGTGCACCTGCAATATCATCTTCGACCGCATCCCAAGTGCGCCCATCCGCTGCTGAATGTTAATCATCGCAATCTTGACGATGTCCGCCGCCGTACCCTGTATCGGCATGTTCACCGCCATGCGCTCTCCCGCCGCCCGCGTGTGAAAATTGCTCGAGTGAACCTCGTTGATACGCCGCCGCCGCCCCATCAGCGTCTCCACATATCCGTCCATCTTCACCTGTTCTTTGATGCCCGCGATGTACCCCCGTATGCCCGGATAATTGGTGAAGTAGGTATCGATGAACGCCTTGCCCTCCTCCGCGCTGAACCCCGTTTGCTGCCGTATCCCGAACGGACTCAGCCCGTACAGCACGCCGAAATTCATTATCTTCGCCACACGCCGCATCTCCGCGTCAACATCGCTGATTGCCACGCCATAAACGCTCGCCGCCGTCGCCGCGTGGATGTCCTCACCGTTGAGGAACGCCGCCATCAGCCCTTCGTCCCGCGAGTAGTGCGCCAGTATCCGCAGTTCTATCTGCGAATAGTCCGCGGCCAGCAGCGTCCACTCCGGCGCATTCTCCGCTACAAACGCGCTTCGCACCCGTCGCCCCAACTCGGTTCGCACAGGAATGTTCTGCATATTCGGTTCTGTGCTCGACAGCCGCCCCGTGTCCGATCCTGTCTGCTTGAACTCAGTATGAATCCTGCCCGTATTCGGATTGACCAGCGTCGGCAGCGCATCCACGTATGTTGACTTCAGCTTGGACAGTTGTCGGTACTCAAGCACCATATCCAGCACCTGATACGCCTTCGGATCAACACCCTCCGCATTGCCGCTGTCCAGAAACTCTTTCAGTCCGTCCAGCGCCGCCGCGTTAGTAGTGAACCCTCCGCTCGGCGTCTTGCGAGTAGGCGGCAGGTACAACTCATTGAACAGCACGTCCCCAAGCTGCTTGGGCGAGTTGAGGTTGAACTCGTGCCCCACCGTGTCGTACATGCTCTGGCGGATGGCATCAATCTGCTCGCCCATCTCAGCAGACATCGGCGCAAGCGCACCCGTGTCGATGGCAACGCCGTTCCTCTGCATCTTCACCAGCACCGGAACGAGCGGCATCTCTAAGGTGTCGAAGGTAACGCGCAAGTTGTTCTCTTCAAGTTCCTTCTCGAAGACATCCACAAGGCGGTATGTCATATCCGCGTCCGCCGCGGCATAATCCGCGGCTTTCGCAATCTCCACCTTGTCCATCGTAACCTGATTCCGCCCCCTGCCGATGAGATCCTCGATAGGCGTCATATCTTCATGCAGTAGGGACAGCGCGAGCGGCTTAAGACCGATGGAAGTCCGTGTTCGACCGCACAGGTGCGCCGCAATCATTGTGTCGAACGCAATCCGTTCCACATTGATGCCGTAGTTCGCCAGCACCGTCATGTCGTAGTTCGCATTATGTGCTGCAAGTTCGACCTTTTCGGACTCCATCAAGGGACGCAGCCGCTCCAGCACATAGTCGCGCTCAAGCTGCTGCCCCTCCTCATGCCCGACCGGCACATACCACCCCTTGCCCTCTTCATTCGAGAACGACAGCCCCACAAGCTCCGCAAGCATCGCCGTCTGCGATGTCGTCTCCGTGTCGAACGCGACAATCTCCGACGCCTCAAGCGCACTGAGCATCGCGTCCAGCGCAGCCTCTGTATCTACCACGATGTATTCGGCGGGCGTTCGCTCGTCCGCAGTCATGTCCAGCATCCCCAACTGCTCGCCCCCTGCGCCACCCATACCATTTGACGGTATGCGGTTCACCATGCTGAAGAACTCGAGCTCGCGCATCAGCGCCAGCACCTCGCTGCGCTCAAATCCGCCGAACCTCGCCGCATCGGTGTTCAGCTCCACCGGCACATCGCGCCTGATGGTAGTCAGCATCTTGCAATGCAGCGCCAACTCTTCGTTCTCGCGCATCGACCTCTGTATACCCGGAGGTTTCACCTCGTCTATGTGCTCGTAAATGCCCTCGATGCTGCCATACTCGCTGAGCAGTTTTATCGCCGTCTTCCTGCCCACGCGCGGCACGCCCGGGATGTTGTCAGACTTGTCCCCCTCTAGTGCTTTGATTTCAGCCACATACTCCGGCCCCAGCCCGTCGTAGCGTTCCTTCACCTTCGCTATGTCATACGCATTGGCGCGCTGCCGCCCCGAGTCGAGCAGCACCCGAACTGACGGAGACACGAGCTGCAAAATATCGCTGTCGCCCGTCAAAATAAGCGTATCTAGGTGCTCCCCCTCCGCCTGCGCTCCAAGCGTTCCGAGAATGTCGTCCGCCTCGAACCCCGCCATCTCGAACACCGGCACATTGAACGCCTCCATGAACTGCTTCACGCGCCCGAACTGGTCTCGCAGTTCCGGCGGCGTAGGTGGTCGGTGCGCCTTATACTCCTTGAACGCCTCATGCCTGAAAGTCGGCGCAGACACATCGAAAGTGACTATGCAGTGCGTAGGCTTCCACTCCTCGATAGCCCGCAGGAACATGTTCAAAAAGCCATACACTCCGGACACCACCTCGCCCGTGCCCTGCACCGTCAGCGGGTCGCGCATAGCATGATGTGCGCGGTGCACCAGCGCGTGCCCATCTATCAGGATGAGCAACGGGCTGTCTTGAGGCTCCAGCAGAGGCGTCGCGCCTGCGGCAGTGGTCATGGTTCTTCACCTAAAGCAATCCGGAGTGTACTATGGCCTAAAAGGTACTATGGAATATACGATGATTATACACGCGCCTCGGCAAGGGTTCACAAGCCGAGTACAGGCATGTGTTTTCTGCAAATCGCTTGCATGGTGCCGTTCGGCCACGCCAACGATGTTATAATCGCACTATTCAGTCTTGTCCGTATGGAGATAGAGATATAGGTGGGACAACACATCGGAGAGTCCAACCATGACCACACAAGGCGCGCTCACACAAACCCATACTGGCGACTACTCGCACCTGGAGCCGTTGCCAGACCCGCCACGCGAGCCTGATATGCAGCAGACCGAAGGAATAGTTGCCTTCCATCTGGCGCTAAGGCTTTATTTCGCCCGCAGGGACGACGTGCTGATTTCAGGCGAAGGCTTTCTGCGGCACGAAGCCACCAATAACGCGGAGCGTCTCGCACCCGACTGCGTGGTGGCATTCGGCGTCAACCCTGAAGGAATTGTGGCGCGCAATGGCTATGTCATTAGCGAGATCGGCAAGCCGCCGGACTTCGTGCTGGAAGTGGCGTCTCGCAGCACTGGCAGACGCGACTATACGGTGAAGCGCGAGGGATACGCAGGCTACGGCGTAACCGAGTATTGGCGCTTTGATCATACTGGCGGCAGGTATCACGATGCCCCGCTTGCGGGAGACATGCTTGTTGGTGATGAATACGAACCCGTCGTAATTCATGAAGAAGCAGAAGGTCTGCTATGGGGACATAGCGCCGTGCTGGGATTGGACCTCTGTTGGGACGATGGGCAGTTGCGATTCCGCGACCCTGCGACAGGCGAGTTCCTCCCCACTCTGGAAGAATTGCAGGCCGAAGCCGAGGCCGAGCGTGCAGCCCGTGAAACGGCAGAGGCAAGAGCTGAATCTGAACGCGCCGCCAGACAATCCGCCGAAGCGCGCGTAGCCGAATTGGAAGCCGAACTCCGCAGACTTCGCGGCGAATAGCGCGCCGTCAGTCCCACACGCATGAACAACTACACCGCCGCGACCTACGGCGACAAAATCGCCGAAGTCTATGACCAGATGTACCCTATGCGCGCCAATGTCACCCCCACCGTGGACGCCTTGGCGCAGTTCGCTAACGGCGGCGCGGCGTTGGAGCTTGGCATCGGCACCGGCAGGGTCGCGCTACCACTCGCAGAGCGCGGCGTCGAAGTCCACGGCATAGACGCCTCGGAAGCCATAGTAGCCAAGATGCGTGCCAAGCCCGGCGGCGACGCCATCCCCGTCACCATCAGCGACCTTTCTGAGTTCAGGCTGCGCGACGGTGCCTCAGACAAGAAATTCTCGCTGGTTTACGTCGTCTTCAACACCCTGTTTCAGGCGACCTCGCAGGAGGCGCAGGTGCAGTGTTTCCGCAGCGCGGCGGCGCACCTCACTGACGACGGCGTGTTCGTAGTCGAGGCATTCGTGCCCGACCCAACGCGCTTCGTCCGCAACCAGAATATCAGCGCGGGCAGAGTTGAGTCCGACTTAGTATCACTGGACATATCCAGCCACGACCCAGTGAACCAGCTTGTCCACTCGCAGCACCTGTTCGTCAGCGAGTCAGGCATCAAGCTCTATCCAGTTCAGGTGCGTTACTCCTGGCCCTCCGAGCTGGACCTGATGGCGCAACTTGCCGGAATGCGTTTGCGCGAGCGCTGGAGCGACTGGGACGGCTCGCCATTCACGGCGCCAAGCGGAAACCACATCTCGATCTACGAGAGAGCGGCCTAGTTCAGCAGCATCAGCGCCCACACCACGATCACGAGCGCCAGCGAAACGAACACGGCTGCCGAACCCAGGTCCTTCGCCTTCCGAGATAGGTCGCTGAACTCCGAGCCGATGCGGTCCACCGCGGCCTCGATTGCCGAGTTCAGCAGTTCCATGATTAGCACCAGCATCAGCGTGCCAATCATCAGCGCCCGCTCCACATTGTCCTCGCCAAGCCACACCGATATTGGAATCAGAATCAACGACAGCAGTATCTCCAGTCGAAATGCCGGCTCGTCAACGAAGGCATCACGCAGGCCGGTATAGGAATACCTGACAGCGCGAATCAGACGACGAATGTCGAACATCGTCAAACTCGCAGCCGCCGCAGCGTTGGTCTGAATATCCCAAGCCACATCACGAGTCCCAGCATCAGCAGTGCGCCGCCACCCAGCGACATCGGCCAGCCGTAGTATTCGCCCACCGTGCCCAGCGGCCATGCGCCGATGTAATGCACCGCCGCCCCAATAAGCCACAGGCTCATCATGCGCCCTCGAAGCTCAGGCGGTGTGCTGATCTGAAGTATTGCCGTTCCCATCGAGATGAATCCTGTGAATCCCACGCCCGTAAAAAACAGCAGAACCAGCGAGACGATGTAAATAGGCGACAGGGCGAAGAAGAACAGGCTGACTCCGAACAGGATTATCATTCCCAGCAGTAGCCAGTTCTTGTTCTTGGTGTTCCCCAGGGAAGCTAGGTATATGTTGCCCGCCAGCGAGCCTACCCCCGCCACGGTCAGCAGGAAGCCCGCGCCGTCCGCGTTCAGCCGCAGCACCTCCTTGCCGAATGCCGGAAGCACCTGCACATACGCCGCCCCGAAGAACCCGAAGGCGAAGCTCATCCCCACCATCGTGAAGGCAATCGGTGTCATCGCCACGTATTTGATGCCAGCCCAGAAGTCGCGCAGCATGTTCGCGTCCTTGTTCTGGCTGCGGGACTCTACCCCTGACATCATCAGCAAGCACACGCAACCTAAGGCATAGCATAACGCGTTGAAATACAGCGCATGTCCCATTCCCACATGCTGGATAATCCAGCCCGCGAGCGACGGCCCCATAATGCGTCCCGTGTTGAACACCGCCATGTTCAGCGAGGTCGCGTTCAGAATGTCGTTCTTGCCCACTAGGTCCGGCACGATCGCCATCCGCGCCGGCATGTTCACTCCCTGTATCGTCCCCAGAATGAACGCTATGCCGTATATGTGCCAGATGGAAATCAGTTGGTACAGCGTCAGCGTCGCCGTGCCGAAGATCAGCGCCGCCACAATGGTCTGGCTGTAAAACAGCATCCAGCGACGGTCAACCCTGTCCGCGAAGATGCCCCCGAACATTAGCAATGCGAGGTTCGGCGCGCCGTATATGGCGATGACCAGCCCAAGCTGCGAAGGCGAGTTCGTAAGCTCCAGCACCAGCCAGCCGAGTATGAGGAACTGCATGCCAAGCGCCGCCGCCTGCCCGATCCCGGCGAACCAGTACAGCCTGAAGTTGCGATACCGCAGCGCCCCAAGCGCCTGTGGCATCGTCAATGTCCCCGCCAGTTGCAGTGCCAATAGCCCTTCCCATACCCAGTTGTCGCGCGATTCACATCAGCGCAGCCCGATTCTATCTGTTTATACGCTACTTGTCATAGCGGAGACTCCCCTGTTGCGTTCCTATGTGCCACGCCTATCTCTGTCTGACACGACACCTACTTTTCGCCTTGCTAAACTGGTGTAGCGGTGTTAATCTCAACCGAGTATATTTCATGGAGACCGTATTGCAGCAAGTTTTCGGCGGGAAGCGCATATTCTACGGCTGGTTCATACTGGCTGCCGGTTTCTTCGCGATGTTTGTCTCTACGGGCGCGCGCAACGGCTTCGGCGTCTTCATCGTACCGATGGAAGCGGATCAGATATGGAGCAACCGCGCGGCGATTTCAGCCGTCATCGGCCTGGGTACGCTGGTTAACGCTATCACGCAGCCATTCCTCGGCGGCCTATACGACAAGTACGGTGGGCGCGCGGTGATCTCCGCGAGTCTGTTGCTTCTGGGAGCAGGCACGCTCACGCTTACCTTCGTCGGAAGCTACGGGCCTGAGTTCAGTATTAGCATACTTGGCTTGTTCGAGCTTACCAACTCTCTGCTCTTCCTGCTCATCATTTATAGCGTGGTGATGTCCACGGCTACCAGTGGCGTCTCGTTCGTAACCGTCCACTCCATGCTCTCGAAATGGTTCTACCGCAAGCGTGGCATGGTGCTCAGCCTCGCGACAGCCGGCGCCTCTGCCGGTGGCCTGATACTAACGCCATTTGCCAGTTTCCTCATCTTGTCCTCCCACTGGCGCGTCGCCTGGATAGCGCTGGGTGCTTTCGTGCTGCTGCTTGCTCTCCCGATTGTGCTGATAATCATGCGCGATACCCCCGAACAGGTTGGCGAAGTTCCTGACGGCGGCGAGGGCGACGACACCGCCGGAGCCACTCGAAGGACAGGCCCCCGTCAGGCGGCGCCTGGGCAGCGGACTCCTCTGGAAACCACCGTCTGGCAGGATTCGCTCAGATCCCCCCCATTCTGGCAGCTCTCAGGGGCATACTTCGTCTGCGGCGTCACCACCATCATCATATCCGCCCACTATGTTCCATTCGCCATTGATCTCGGCATATCGCCCGGCATCGCCGCGCTTGCCTTCGGCTTCATGCAGGGGCTCAACGTGGTCGGCGTAATCGTCGTAGGTTTCCTCTCCGACAGGTTCAGCCGCAAAAACCTGCTCGGAACCATATACTTCATCCGCTTCCTCGCCTATGTGATGCTGGTCACGCCCGGATTCATGATGATGCTCTGGGGATTCACCATACCGCCATCCATCGCAATATGGTCCTTCGCCGTGCTCGCCGGAATGTCGTGGATTGCCACGCCTCCGCTCACGAGCTCCCTCACGGCCGACATATACGGCGTGAGGAATATCGGCACACTCAACGGCCTGTCAACCATGTCGCACCAGATAGGCGGCTCGCTGAGCGTCTTCATGGCTGGTGTCCTCTATGACATGACCGGCGCCTACGAGTTCCCCTTCGCCATTGCCGGCCTCTTCCTTCTCGGCGCGACAGTCGCCAGCTACGCCGTCAATGAGCGCAAGTTCTCCATCCGCTACCAGTCCCAGCCTGCAGTGGCAGCGAGCGGAGAAGCCGGCTGATGCCGATTCTGCTATCGGTACTGGGACACCACTCCGAGCCGGGAGACCCGGTGCTGCTCGATTGGCTGCTACATCTGTTCTACAGCGTTGTAGGCCTGGGACCGCTCGCTATCGTCATCGTGCTCGGCGTCATCATCGTGACCATCCCCGTCATCATAATGGCAGTCTTCCTCACCCAGCGCGCCAAATACAACACATAGCCTTAATGAAAGTAGAGTTTGCCAACAACCGGCTTCGCAGATGCTATTCTACATTCGCAAATGCAAGCCGCGCTTGGGGCAGCGTGGTTGCTCGCAGGTATATTCAGCGTGTTGACGAACTAATCGTTGCAGATAATCTGAATGACCTTTATCAGGTGCCTTGGTACAGATTGCATAGATTGTCAGGTCAACGAGCAGGTCAATTCTCTATGACCTTAGATAGGCGTTGGCGACTAGTGTTTACCTACATGGAGACCGAGAATACGGTTCGCATAGAGGAGGTAACAAACCACTATGGTGACTGATGCGACAAACACCGATCAGGAGTTGCTGTCAGACTTGCCCATACCCCCAGGCGAAACCGTGCTTGAGGGCATCGAGTATCATGGCCTGTCAATGCGTGAGCTTGCCGAGAAGATAGGGCTGTCGTCCTTGGAGGTCGATGAACTCATCAAAGGCGAGATACCTATGACCCAGGACATAGCCGAAAAACTCGAGAATGTGCTGGACATTCCCGCACACATGTTACTCGGGCTGGAAGAAAGATACCGGCGCACTCTCATGCGACAGGACGAACAGGCAAGCCACACATAGCCCTACGCGCTCTGCAGCACATTCCCCGACAACTCCGTGATGCTCTCAACCCGCATCAGCGCCGCCACCCCCGTCCGCTCCGGATCCCTGTCCAGTTCAGCCTTTGGCGTCAAGCCCAACGCCCTCTCGCGCTCCGCTCCGGACGCATACAGCGTAACCCTGCCGTGAAAGCGCCAGTGTATCCGCTCCGCGCTATTTCGGTAGAAGATTACCGCCTGCGGGTTCTCGTCGATGTTGTCTATGGATGAGCGCATCCCCCGCTCCCACCAGCACAGCGTCTCACCGTCATAAACTGCGACGCTGCCCCGCATGCTTATCTGCGGCTTGCCGTCCGCCGATGCTGTCCCCACGAAGCACGGATACCCGTCCGCCAGCGCATTGGTTATCCTCTGCCGTATCTCGCCCGTTATCGATATTGCCATCGTTGTCTCCCCTGATTCACGTGGAAAACAGGATGCCCTGTCTATCCCGTTTGTCCTGTATATCTATCTCAGCCTCATCCCGCCACACGCTCACCTTGCCGAACACTCCGTCATAGCCCGGCTCGATGACGATGTTCCCCGAGCGAACTCGCTCCACACCCTCAGCGATGTGCTCGCCGCCAACCCGCGATATGTCGGATATGCTCGCGTCCGTCAGTATATGCAGTTCGCTCCCCAGTTCATCCACCAGTTGAAAGTACCGCGTCTGCACACCCTTCGTATTCACCCCGCGTCCCATGCTCTCCGCCACAATCTGCTGCAGCCCCACAAGCGACCTGAACGGCGGCCTCCCGCTATCGCCATAAACCATGCCGTCGGCGCCTTTGCGTACGCGTACATCCCACCGCGCCAGTCTTTCGGTGCGCTGCAACACGCCCAGCGTCATGCGCCGTCCGCACACAGGACATCGCTCCCCTGTCCTCGCCACCTCATCGGGCGATAAGTTCACGGCGCACTTCCGATGTCCCGAGTTGTGGTACTTGCCTTCTTCCGGGAAGAACTCCACCGTGTACTCGATGCTTTGGTTCTTGAGGGCATGCACCAATCCGTCGTAGCTCAGTTCGCCGTCTATGATCGTCAACTCTCGCGCCATCTTCGGCAGCGAGTGGGCATCCGAAAACGAGACAATGCTCACATCGTCTAGCTCAGGCATGCGCCAGTTCATCGCAGGGTCACTCGACAGCCCTGTCTCGATGGCGAAGATGTGCCCTGTCAGGTCTCCGAAGCACTCCTCCAGCGAGTCGAAGCCCGTCCGTGAACCATAAATCCCGAAGTGCGGCGTCCACGCATGCGCCGGTATCAGCATTATGCGCTCGTCAATGTGCAACAGCGTTTCAAGCAACTCGCGCGGCGTCATGTGCAGGCTAGGGCGTCCGTCCGAGCCGAGCAGCCCCCTGTCGGCCAGCGCAGCGTTGATGCGCTCCACGACTTCGATGCTCGGCGCGAACATCAGCATGTGGATGCGCCGGTTCCTGCCGCCCTGATAGCCGTTGCAATTCACCTCTGTGCCAAGTATGAACCGAGCGCCCTCATACTCGTACAGCCCGTCGTCCGTCGGTCGCAGCGTCCTCTTTGTCTCAGCTAACCACTCAGGATGCGTGAAGTCAGCGCTAGCGAGCAGGTCAATGCCCTTGATGCGCGCCCACTTCGCCATATTCTGGAAAGTAAGTTGGCTGCTTGTCGCGCGCGCAAACGGCGAATGAAGGTGCAGGTCGGCGGAATACATTAAGCAAGACCCTCAAACAACTGTAAGTAGGATATATGCGGAACGCGCTCGCCCTGAGCGTGTAGAATGACGTTTCCGTCCGCTATACCTTATACCCTGCGTCAATCTTGTTGCAGTCTTCTTAGCTGCTCCCTGAGTCTTGCCGCCTCCGCCAGCGCAGCATCGCGCTCCACCTGCAATTCAGCAGGATTGGGAAGGAATGCGCCCGTTATTGGATTTCTCAGCCTGAACTCACCATCATCCCAGCACAAGTCTAGTCCCAGAACCGCGCTGTGGCCCCATATCAGACCATCCGCTTCTTCACGTATCGGAAGAGGCCGATACAGCCCGTCAACCAGCGTGTCACCGGCCAAAGGAGCGTTATGAAATCTGCCGCCCGTGCGGTCGAAGCGCCAGTATTCCTGCACACCATATCCGGCATACCCATCGCGCTTCACAGTGTAATCCCGCCTCCCGGTGCTACGGGAAGCAACCTCAAGCACAAAGTCCGGAGGCTTCCCCACTTCACTTATCACATAACCATTCCGCGCTACAATGGCATCGGGGTTGACCCCAAATGTAACCACGCAGTCGGGAGCGAGACGTTCTGCATCATTTGTCGCCTCACGCCGCAGAAAGCCCTCGCCTGAGATGAGCACGTCGTCGCGAAGACCAAAATGCGGCACTAGCGCGGACGTAAACGCGTGGACCCCTTCAAATTGCTGCATATCACGCTCACGCGGCGGGTCCGGCAACGGCTCCAAATGGGAATAGTCGGCGTATGCCGGCTTGAGCGTGCTTCGTGAAGTCATTGTCGTGTTCTCCGTGGTGCAATTGACGCCGCACTCCCTGTTGGTTCTTGCTCAGGCAGCGGCGCATTCACACGTTGCGTCCAGCTATCCCGCAGTGCATTTATTCTACACATTTGGAATACTGAAGGCTAATGCAACTTTTCCATTCATTGCATCTATATTATTCTACCCAAACAGCCCGCCGCGCTCGAATACATCCGCAAGCGTGGCGACACCCTCCCGGATTTCCTCCGCCGTGTTGTGACTGAATGTCAGGCGCAGGTGGTCGTTGCGGTCTCGTGGCGCCCGATAGATGCCGCCGGGGTTGTACTTGACGCCCGCCTCAACCGCGCTTTCTAGCGCCGCCCAGGTGTCCGCGCCTTCCGGCATCTTTACCCAGCCCATCATTCCACCATGGGGCGTGACTATCTCGCATTCCGAAGGGAAGTTCTCGCGGACTGCGCTGACCAGCGCATCGCGCCGCGACAGAAGCTCACGCCGCACCGTCTCCACATGCTCGGCCTTGCGTGTGCGCAGGTATTCGTACACCAGCATCGTTGCCAACTGGCTGGGCATACCGCCTACAAGCACATCCTGCACCTGCTGCGGCGCGACCGCGAAGCCCACACGCAGCCCACATCCAAGAAGCTTCGTGTACGACGATACATATATCACCATCCCATTGTCGTCCATGCCCAGCATCGCGGGAGGCAGTGGGTCGCCGTCAATGCGGAAGTCGGCGTAAGACTCGTTCTCCACAATGAGAATGTCGTACTCCGCCGCAATTTCCAGCATGCGCTCGCGCCGTTCAAGGCTCAGTGTTGAGCCCGACGGATTCTGGTACACCGATATAGCGTAGATGAACTTCGGCTTCCGTCCACCCGCCGCCAGCCTTTTGATCTCTGCTACAAGCGCATCCGGATTCATCCCCTCCACATCCGACTCCACATGTATCACTTCAGCGCGCTTGCTGAGCAGCATATTCAGCGTGCCCGAGTATGTGAACTCCTCCGCCAGCACTACATCACCGGGATCTATGAATGCGTCAACCAGCTTGCGGATTGCGCCGCCCGCGCCGTCGCTCAGGAAGATGTCGTCTATGTCCACATCAGCGCCGCGCTTGTCCTTCAACTCCGCCGCGATCACGCCGCGCAGCCCCTCATGTCCCTTCATGCCCGGATAACCCGCAAGGCTGCGAGCCTCCCGCGCAAGTACATTGCTCATCGCCTCCGCGTACAACTCTGCGTCTATCGCCTGCGGCACCGCATTCGTAACCGAGAATATGTGCGGTGTGTCCGCGCGCAACCCTGTCGGCATCTCCACCGTCGCGGGAAGGTTCTTCGAAAAAAACTCTGAATAGTCCATGAAAATCTCCAGTCAGGTTAGGTTCTGTTGACATTTGATACAAAAAGCGTCTTAGACCTGAATAGTAGATTTATTCTGTCATTCTGAACGCAGCGCAGCGGAGTGAAGAATCTGAAATCGTTGCACATACACCATTCACAGACTTCAGATTTCTCGCTTCACTCGGAATGACAGGGGACAAATGGGAAATGTCCACACAACCTAGTATTATGCCAGTCAGGTTTATATTATTGCTAATTCTACAACTGTTATTATGAGAGCACGCCGAAATCTCCGACGCCTGACAAGTCAATACTATCATGTCGGCGCAATACGGCGGGCGCCTCTAATCCAAGCCCGTCGCTGAACGCAAGGAGAAGATGCCATGTCCACATACATACTGCTGATTTCCGCCACAGAGGCAGGACGCGAGAAGATACTGAATGACACTCACGTCATTCGTAGCATCGAAGATGAGATGGGGTTCGCCGGCGCGGAGATACTGGGCCTCTACGCCGTGCTTGGCAACATAGACTTCGTTGCCATACTGGAGGCGGAAGACAACGCCACCGCAGCTCGCTTCACCTTGGAGCTTGGCGTCAGGGCGGGCTTGCATACGACCACCATGCCCGCCCTGACGCTCGGCAGGCTCGAAGAGAGGGAAGGCGACCATCCGCGAGAGCAAAGCGCATACAGGGTCATTGGCTCTGGTAACCCCGGCGCGTCCTAGGCTCTGATGACATCTGGTACACAAAGCGTTTTAGACCTTAAAAGTAGGTCTATTCTGTCATTCTGAACGGAGCGGAGCGGAGTGAAGAATCTGAAATCGTTGCACATACGCCTTTCACAGACTTCAGATTCCTCGCTTCGTTCGGAATGACAGAGGACAAATGAGAAATGTCCACACAACCTAGCCGATCATAAAGTCGAAGATTGAGTCGCCGGCGGCTCGCAGGGAGGTGTGGCTATTTGCCGAGTAGTGCGAATAGTCCGGCAATGAGCGCGCCCAATGCCGTCAGAAGTGTCAGAATGTTCAGGTAGTAAAGCTGCCGAATATCCGAGCGAACACTCTCGAAGTTACTCCGGGTATCAGCAGCTAACCTGTCGTAATTGCTGCGCATATCGGCGGCTAATTGCTCGTGACTGCTGCGCATATCGGCGGCTAATTGCTCGTGACTGCTACGCATATCGGCCGTCAATTGCTCATAATTGCTGCGCGAGTCGGCCGCCAATTGGTCATGGCTTCTACGCATCTCGGCTGCCAGTTGCTCATAATTGCTGCGCGAGTCCGCTGCTACGCGGTCAATGGCCGCCAATATGAACGCAGTACCGTCGCCCGAGTTTGATGGTGAGTTCTGAGGCTGCGGCTCAACCGCCATCTGTTTTCCTTTACAAACTCAGATTTAGCTTGCTTAGGATAACATATTTCTGCCTTAAATTATATTAGGACTTCCCTGTACTTTTTGGAAAAGCAGGCGAAGTCCTAATACTAATGACTAATTGCGTATTCGTACCTAAAGCGGCAAATGCACCTTCTCGCCCGTCTGCGCGCTAATCGTAACCGCCTCCGTGAACTCCATGTACCGCACGCCATCCGCGAAGTTCGTATGCGTTATATCCTCCACGCCACGAATCGCGTTGATGAACTCCTCCTCCACGCGCCATTCACCCTGATTTTCAGCGGGAATCTCGATCTCCGACAGCTCGCCGTCATCCCGCGTCCCGCCGTACAGCGCCATCCCCGGCGACTGCACGTACAGCGTCCCGTCCGTCCCATGCAGCCACGCCCCGTTCTGCGGCGAGTGCCCCGTCACCGCGCTCATCCGTATGTGCAGCAGCGGCCCCGAGTACATCTCAGCCAGCACCTCGATATGGTCCGGTATCGTGATGACCTGCGCGTTCCCGTTGCCATCCTTGCGGCTCTTCACATGCACCCGCGTCAGCGCCTGCACCGTCTGCGCCGGCCCCACCCAGCGCATCATCGCCTCGTACCAGATGCCCATCTGCATGATGTTGTACCCGCTGAAGTCGCGGTCATGCCGCCAGTGGAACGGCGCGCCCGGCTCCACAAACCCCGCCGGATGCATCGTCTTGTCGTTCACCACCAGATTCACAGACAGCACATCGCCCAGGTATCCGTCCCCGATCAGCTGCTTCACCGTGTTATCCACCCGCAGCGTCATCGGCGACGGCACAATCTGCGCCACCAGGTGCGGCGCCAGCCGCGACGCGTCCAGCATCTCGTGTGCCTGCGCAGCGTCCATGCACATCCGCGCCTCGGTCATCACGTGCTTCTCATTCTCCAGCGTCGCCAGCACCATGTCACGGTGCACATACGGCCACGTCCCGATGCAGATAGCATCCGTGTCATCCGCCTCGATCAGGTCAACCCAACTGTCATAGACCTCCGGCAGCCCATACGCATCCGCGATCCTCTGCCCCGACGCGCGGCTCCGATTCGCCACGCTCACAATCTCCACGCCGTCCATCTCCCGAAAGCCCGGTATATGGCGCAGCGTCGTATTCCCCCCTGCGCCCACAAGTCCAATCCGAATCGTATCGTCTGCCATCTGTAATCCGCTCCTCTGTGTGATGCTGAATGTCGTTCTTGACGCGACTCGATTATAGGTGGGTGCGGGATGTTAGTCTAGGGTGTGTTGACAATTGTATTAAACTTGGAGCATGTCAACATCTAAACTAACTCTGGACCAGTGGTCAAAGATTCGCGATTTCCTGAAAGAGGAGACCAACGTCTATGTCAAGTCTGAGCGGGACTGCAAACGATTCATAGAAGGGGTTCTGTGGATGAGCAGGTCAGGCGCTCCGTGGAGGATGCTTCCGGCAGAATACGGCAAGTGGTACAGCGTGTACAGGCGCTTTGCCAGATGGAGCGAGCAGGGTGTTTGGGAGAAGATGCATCTGTACTTCTCCAAAGAGCCGGATATGGAGCATCTGATAATAGACAGCACGACAGTGCGTGCGCATCCCTGTGCTGCGGGTGCCCCGCATAAAAAGGGGGACAGCAGTCGCAGGCTCTGGGAAGAAGCCGAGGCGGCTTCAGCACGAAGGTGCATGTGAGTGTTGACGCTCTGGGCAATCCATTGAGATTCACGCTCACTGGGGGTCAGGCACACGACATCACCCAGGCCTATGAACTGATAGACGGCATTGAGAGTGAATATGTGATAGCTGATCGCGGATATGACTCACAGCGGTTTCGTGAACGAATCGTTGAGATGGGAGCGACGCCTGTAATACCGCCGCGTTCAAGTAGAAGAGAGCCTCAGCCATACGATGAGCATCTGTACGGAGAGCGTCACCTGGTTGAGTGTTACATAAATAAGATGAAGCATTATCGACATATTTTCAGCCGGTTTGACAAGTTAGCGAAGATGTACCTTGGTTTCCTACACTTTGTCGGCACACTTATGTGGCTGAAATGAAATGTCAACACACCCTAGTTACGCCGCGCGCACAACCCGCAATTGCTTTACCCAGTGGGCCGCCTGTAAGTCGCTATTGCCTGACCGTAATCCTTACCCTGCGCCTCCTGGAACTCTCAATAGTCGCTATATGGAAAACTCAAATCGGTTGCCAAGGACGCTTCGTGTCGGTCGGGCAGCCGCTTTATCTCATCGAAAGACCAGCGCAGCCACATAGTCTGCTCCATATCCCAAAACCTGTGCATAGACCACTCCGCCGTGGATATGACTCTGACGCTGTCCGATGTCAGCAAGCCGCCAAGCGTCAAGTGAACTCCGTCCCAGTCTTTGGCGACCGCAGGCCAGTCAGGCGTCAGCCAATTATTCATCTCGGCATCGCCGCAGGAGAGGCGTTTCAGAGGATACAGCCCCCATCCCTCGCTGTCTGACACTTCAGGATCCGAAGCATCTCGCGCAGACCGCGCAGGGTAGTTCGCGCACATCCGGTGCCAGTCCAACGGCCCGTTGATTTCATATACGCGAGCCGACTCACTAACCCTCAATATCCAGCATGCTACCGGAAACTGAAATCCTATCGTCACTTCACTCAGACCGACATCCAAAGCAGTAAATAGCGAAGTCTCGTCATCGAAGCGCGTACAGGTGTACATGCCTGCCTCAGACTTGTTCGTGCGCTGTTCCCAGTAGGTTAGCGGCGCTTCAGGCTGCTCGAACCATACTGGAGGCGTCCGGCCATACTCTCTGGAAGCCCATACCTGAGCGCCACGCTCTATCGGCGCAAACCACCAGTCAACGCCCGCTTGCTCCAGTATGGCCTGTGCCAGTTCTCTGAGTTTCGGACCTTCACGAATCACATACTTCATGATTTCCCGGAAGTCCGGCGCCCAGATGTTTATTTCATTGGCAGCTAGGTCAGCGGCTTGCAGGGCAACCTCCGGGCGAACTGCCTCAGCCGCGCTCACTCCCGATGCTTCCAATATGACCAGAAAGGCGCAACCGACCGGAGATGCGACCAACTCTTCGACCTTTGCGTCTATCTCGTCTTGCGAAAGTACAGGTTGGCTCACTTGTATATCCTGTTAGAGGTGGCGTTCGTGTGTCACTTACCCCGCGCCCGGCCCTGAATCGTGGGCCCTAGATGGTGTTGGCCCTAGATGGCGCGCCCTAAATCGTGAGCCCTCCTACACACTCGGATAATGCAGCCGTCCCTGCCTGTCCGTATGCGCCATATACACATCGCCGCCGCCCGTCGTCACATACAGCATCGTCAGGTCAGCGCCCCCGAACGAGCAGTTCGTCGGCCTGTCGGTCGGCGTCCTATGCGTCTCCAGCACCTCGCCGTCCGGCGCGAACACATACACCATCGGCCCCGGCCCGCTCTCGTCGAACCCCGCCGTCGCCACGATATTACCCTCGGTATCCAGCACCATCCCGTCGATCCCGCGATGCGCCCCGAAGTCATGCAGCACGCTATACTCGCCCAGGCTCCCGTCCGCGTTCACCGGATACCCCCGCAGCTCGCGCTTCTCGTCCGCATCTCGCCCCGACTGCGCCACATACAGCACGCTGTGATCCAGCGAGAACAGCAGCCCGTTTGGTCGCGTCGTGTCGAAAGTCACGCGCGTGATAGACCAGCTCCCGTCGTCCTGCTCATCCAGCCGGTACACCGAGTCGTGGTCGAGGTCCTTATTCGCTCGGTCATTGCTCCAATCGCCGCCTGCGCCCTCATAGAACGGGTCCGTGAACCACACGCTGCCGTTCTGGTCGATGGCAAGGTCATTCGGCACATTCAGCCGCTGCCCCTCGAAGGCATCAGCCAGCACCGTCGTCGAGCCATCCGCCTCATAGCGCACCACTCGCCGCGCGCCGCCCTCGCAGGCATACAGCCGTCCCTCCGAGTCGAACACCAGCCCATTCGCATTGTTCGTATCCGAGCGATAGAGGCTCGATCCTTTGTCCTGCGGGTCGTATCGAATGATCCTGTTCCCCGGAATGTGCGTGAACAGCAGCCCACTCCCATCCCACGCAGGCCCCTCACACGTCCCGCCATAAGGTCCGTTAACCAGTATAAATTGCCAGGCCATAAATCTCTCTCCAGTCGCTATTCTTCAGTTCTGTCTGCAAAAATCCCTTCCCCCTCGATGGGGGAAGGTTAGGATGGGGGTGAGTAGGATAAGAAATCCCCCGTCCTGCTAATCCATGTCAATGTTCTAAATCACTTCCTCAGACTCACCCACATCCTCAACATCACCACCGCCAAGCTCCGCGCCCGCAGCCTTGATAGCCCCGAACTCGTCGCGGTATGCGTTGTGCATGCTGCGAGCGTCGCTGCTATACAGCACGAACCTCGCCCCCTCCTTCAGCCACTTGGTGGTCAGCTCCACCGTCTGGTGGTGAATCAGCGTCGGCACGCCCGCCGCCTGGCACTTGCTGATAATCTCGCGCAGCGCAGCCTCATAGTCCGGATGGTCGTACTGGTCCGGAATCCCCAGCGTAATGCTAAGATCGTTCGGCCCCACGAATATCGCGTCTATGCCACCCACCTTCAGGATATTCTCAAGATTCTCGATAGCCGGCACGCTCTCGATGCCCACAATGCACACATTATTGCGATTGCGCGCCTCCAGATACTCCTTAGTAGCCTGGCTCGGAAACTCCCCCGAATCCACCGCCTTCCGCAACAGCTCGCCCTTCAGCGGACGCCACTTCGCAGCCCCCACAACCTCCTTCGCCTCCGCCACAGTCTCGCAGTACGGCGCGAGAATCCCCTGTGCTCCCGCATCCAGCGCCATCGTCACATAGTGCGAGTCCGGTATCGGTATCCGCACGATAGGCACGACCCCGCTGAACGAGAACGCAGCGATGAAATCCGCCACATCCGTCCTGCCCCGCGGCGAGTGCTCCGTGTCGATAATCGCATAGTCGATCCCGAAATTCGAGAACGCCGAACCCCAGCGCGGATTGCGCCCCATGCTGATCATCGTGCCATACACGATGCCCCCGTTCTGAACCCTATCCTTCAGTTCTGCCCCGTTCATCTATTCCTCCGTCCGCTGATCACTAGGCTCTGTTGATATTTGATACGCAAAGCATTTTAGACTTGATAAGTATGGTTACTCTGTCAATCTGAACGTAGCGCCCTCTACACCCTGTCACTCTGGACGCAGCCCACGTTCATTCTGCTTTCTGGACGCAGCCCACGTTCATCCTGTCCTTCTGGATGCAGCCCACGTTCATCCTGTCATTCTGAACGCAGCTCACGTTCATTCTGTCATTGTGAACGTAGCCCACGTTCATTCTGTCCTTCTGGACGCAGCCCACGTTCATCCTGTCATTCTGAACGTAGCGCAGCGGAGTGAAGAATCTAAAATCATTGTCAATACACCATTCACAGACTTCACATACCTCTCAGCGCTCGGAATGACAGGAAATGTCCACACAACCTAGTCAATAGAATGCAATAGATAGCAAGGCAAACCGCTATACCGCCATTTACCCCGATGAATTGTATCCTGCACCGCCCGTCTGTCAAGTACGCGTCCCACTGAGTCCCCTCTCCCTTGGGGAGAGGGTTAGGGTGAGGGGACAGTCCCTTCCCCCTTGATGGGGGAAGGTTAGGATGGGGGTGAGAACGCCAATTATCCTAGCAGCCCGTCCGAGAAACGCGGTAGTTGAGTGATTTGGATGTATAATAAGCTCAATTCAGTAGAGTGGAGCCTGCGATGAGCAAGACCTACCGTGCCTATGATCCAGACCAGCAGATGCTGTTGCCTGCTGCAATGCGGGAGTGGTTGCCGGATGACCATCTGGCGTACTTTATCTCAGACGTCGTGGACGAGTTGGAGTTGTCTGAGATCACTGCCCGCTACGAGCGTGAGAGCAGAGGTGGGCCACCATATCATCCACGGATGATGGTCAAGGTGCTGCTCTACGGCTACTGCGTCGGGGTGGCGTCCTCACGGCGGATTGCCCAGCGGCTGCACGAGGACATAGCGTTCCGGGTGTTGGCGGCGAACAACATGCCGGATTTCCGCACCATCTCGGACTTTCGCAAGGACAATCTGGATGCGCTGTCAGGCCTGTTCTTGCAGGTATTGGCGTTGTGCGGGCAGGCGGGGCTGGTGAAACTGGGTCACGTGGCGTTGGACGGTACCAAGGTGAGGGCCAACGCATCCAGGCACAAGGCGATGAGTTACGGTCGGATGAAAGGGAAGGAAGCGCAGTTATCGGCGGAGGTGGAGGAGTTGCTGCGGCGTGCCCAGGAGGTTGATGACGAGGAGGACCTTCGGTACGGACAAGGTAAGCGCGGAGATGAGTTGCCGCAGGAGTTGGCCTTTCGGGAGGGGCGGTTGGAGAAGATACGGGAGGCGATGGCGGCGTTAGAAGCTGAAGCTCAGGCGGCGGCGGAGCAGGCCGAGGGCAAGGAGCATTCCGGGGTGCCCGACGACAAAGCCCAGCGCAACTTCACCGATCCTGAGTCGCGCATCATGCCGGCGCCGGGCGGGCGGGACTTTGTGCAAGCTTACAACTGTCAAGCGGTGGTGGACAGTGCCCATCAGGTGATCGTGGCGGCTCACGCCACCAACAGGACTTCGGACAAGCAGCAGGCGGTGGCGATGGTGGAGGAGGCGATCAGCAACGTCGGCGCAGTGCCCAAAGAGGTATCCGCCGACGCCGGTTACTACTCGGCGCAGGCGGTTGAAGGTCTCTACGGGCTGTGCGTGGACCCGTTCATCGCGCCGGAGCAGACCCGCCACGGCAGAGTGCCGCCGTCCGCGCCCCGGGGTCGCATACCCAGTCATCTGTCTACCAGGGATCGGATGCGCCGGAAGTTACAGACCAAACGGGGCCGGCAACGTTACGCCCTTCGGATGCAAACGGTGGAGCCGGTATTCGGCCAGATCAAGCAGGTCCGAGGCTTCCGCCAGTTCCTGCTACGGGGCCTGGAGAAGGTCAGCGGCGAGTGGTCGCTGATCTGCACCGGCCACAACCTGCTCAAACTGTTCCGATTTGGGGCAGACCAGCCTCGCGAAACACCGACCAACAACTTTGCGGGAAGTGTCCGCATCATCGCCGAGATGCTAAGCACAGTAAGGCGTACGAAGCTATTGCTCCGTCAGTGGCTGCACCCGACAAAAATGGTTGTCGCCGTCTGACCTCGTCTGCACCTAAGGGACGCTAAGTAATCCTCAGACGGGCTGCTAGCCATCGCCGTTGATGTACTCTCTAACACCCGGTATGATAGTGGCACCACATAGGAGTTTATTCTGAAAGTTTCGGTAGTATTATCGGAGCCTAACTTTGAATAACACAGAGAGGCTTGTACGACTGGAAACCAAAGTAGATGCCCACGACCAACGCATAGACGACGTGCGCGAAGACTTTAAGTCCTATTCCACATGGCGGTCATCGTGGGAATTACATTATTCGGTGCAGTGGTTGCACTCTTTGGCGCATTTGTGGCGATTCTATTGAGTCAGTAGGGGTAACGAGTAGTGATGCACAAAATTATCGATACGCTGATTCCCGTACTCGGTGCTCTGACGCTTGCCGTATTCGTCGTTGCCGTACTCGACTTTGAACAGATAATCCACCTGTCAAACCCAATCAGACAAGCCTTGGCTAATTACGGCATGGCGAGTGTTGTTATAGCAGTGGTAGGGGCTATCACCCTGATAATTCAACGCGTCACAGACCTGCGTCGCCTCCGGCGAAAGTCGGAGAAACTATCCCGCTCCCTCAAATCCCCCGACGAAACCCCTGCGCATCAATAGCACGACATCCTGCACCGCCCGTCTGTCAAGTACGCTACCCAATTTACAAGCGGTTGCCACACAGCTGGTCATAACCATCCAACCCGAGTGGTATAATTCGGATTGCTGCTAATGAATTCTTGCAACGAGGCGATGGTTCTAATTTGGCCGCGGACAGGTAATGGAATAATGAATATTGACACCTATAGAAAAGACCTTGATGCTTTGATTGCGAAGGGTCTGAACCTGCGCCTTGCGATGATGCGCGAATGCAACCCTGAGCAGTTTGAGAGATCTCTCGAAGAGAAGCTCGGGGATGAGGCGACGAAGGTCGCTTCAGCACTTCCGTCCTTTATAGACGATTATCAGAGTTGGTATTCTGAGTCGAAGACTCTAATAATGCAGTTCTTGCCTGATAGACTTTCAGATTTCACGCGTTACTATGAGAAACCCAAGTCACGTAAAGAACTTACGGCTGAGAATTACTCTATTGAAGATTATCTACAAGGCCTCAGAACCACTAATTGGAAAGAAGAGACTGTGGTGGGGCCCGACGCGGCAATCCCTCTTTTCCAACAGCAATTGAGCATCGTAAAGGCGATACAGGAACGATTCCGGAGTTCGCTATTCGATATTCGTCAAATGACTCAAGCGGATATATTTGACTCCGAGTTAGATGCGGCCGAAGAACTTGCCAAGAATAAGTTCGGCAGAGCGGCTGGAGTAGTGGCTGGAGTAGTTCTGGAACGGCACCTCGGCGGGGTCTGCGCCAGTCATAACATAACGCTGAGGAAGAAGTTACCTCAGATCTCTGACTTAAACGAAGCATTAAAGAAGGCGAACGTTATCGATACTCCTCAGTGGCGCCAGATACAATATCTTGCCGACGTCCGTAATATATGCGCGCACAACCGGCAGGCAGAGCCAACATCTGAACAGGTAAGGGACATATTGGATGGAGTCACCAAAGTGACAAAGACCGTGTTTTGATTAAACGGGCTGACCTCTTAAAGGCCAAGTGGGTATCGCTAACTCGGGTGCCGCTCGTCCAAGGCTGCAACTAACCGACGTGCCATTTGAATGTATTCCAATGCATCTTCCTCATCTGGGGTAAAGGAAGTACGGTGGACTATTAGGTTCCTTGCTCTACGCAGAGGCTGAATAAGGTGGTTTAAGTCATCCTCAATGACTTTACGGTCAAGTAAGTCTCGGATTATGGGAAGGAGGTTCCCTCTTGAGTGCTGAGGAGATTCGATACTATGAGCTTCTGCCAATCTCAAAATACTATCCTCAACGTCCAGCCAAGCCTCAATCATAGCCCCGCGTGCATTGGTGCTAGCACTGTCCTGAATTTCTTCATCTATCGGAGGGGTGCTTTGTGGGGGAGGATCAATCGGTCTTCCGCGGGCATCGTCCATATATCGCTGCAACCTTCTTCTTGTGAATTCAATGCCGCCAGCCTTCAGACTCTCCACGTCTTCGAGGAAATCGAAGATGCGGTCCCGAAGTTTCCACAGCAATATTGCAATCACAATCGCAACCAGCGGTATATTCCAGGCTTCACCAAAATCGACTATGAATTGGAGAATTGCCTCAGCGAATCGTATAAGGTAGTCCAGAAAATCCACAATAAAGATTCACCTTGCTAGAAATCTGACACTTAGAAACATATTTCAATTATATCTCAGATTCTAGAGAATCGAAACGTTTAAGTGCTAACCGCTTTCGGTACGGGCTAGCTCATTGTTTGAATTCGGAATTAGTCTGAGACATCTTCTTCACCCGTCTAAATATGCATGCATAGATGACAAAGGCCTGCCTAGTTGACGTCTCTCAACGACGCCGAATTTACAGCCGCCGCCCTGCCGCCTCATTAAACCCGCCCACGACTTCCCGTTGGATTCTCCCCCTTGACAACCCAAACATCCGTGCGTAAGATAGATGTCAATACAAAAGAACAAACTTTCGTAACAAGCCTGTCGGATCACATTTCTGACAACGGATAGCTGAGAACAATGTGCAACCTGACCGCCCTACAACAGAACATCGCCGGCATCACCAAAGACGGCTACGACATCGCCATCTTCCTCGCCGACACCATGCGCGGCGAAACCCCGGGCGTCAAAGTCTGCCACCGCATGGAAGCAGCCAAGCACCTAATCAAGTACGGCTTCACCGACACCGACTGCAACAACATTCCGACTCTCCCCCAGGGAGAGGGCAGGGCTGAGGGCGACGAAAACCCCCCTTCATCCCCTTCATCGATGTCAGTTCCCGTAACCCACCTCGACATCCTAAACTACCAAATAGCCCACCTCATACGCCACGAGACAGCAGAAGGCCACACCGTCGTAGAGTTTCTCATTCACATCATGACCGGCAGGGACAGTCCCTTCACGCCAAAGAAGTTCTGCATCAAGCCCGCAGACCGCATGGCAGCAGCAAGAGAACTCCTGCGCCGAGGCTTCGGAGAACTCGGCTCACGCCGCAAGCTCTCAGACAGCACCGACGAGGCAAACGCCTACGACACCCTGCACACCGACCTCGCCAGGCGAATGCGCGAGTACAGCGAGCGCGGCACCGACACCGTCCGCTTTCTTTTGGAAGTGATGTCTGACCCAGACCCTGACCTAGAGTTCACCATCCATCACCGTATGTCCGCAGCACAGGAGCTTCTGCGCCGTGGCTGGGACACCAACTACGACGCAGTCAAGTCCAAGCACCTTCAAGCCTACTGGCAGGACAAGGAATCCCCGCGTCTCTCCATAGGCCAGAAGAAGACCCAAGCCGGTCTCTCAACATCCATAGACGACTACGACTACGACACCGACTACGAAGCCATAGCCAGAGAGGTGAGAGAAGAAGAAGACCGAGACGACAACTCAAAGCCTCTTCGTTTCCACGAGATCGCCCCATCTTCTCGCCATTCCTCCGAAAGCAGGAATCCAGAAGACCGCCAAGCCGCCAGTCCTGCCACAAAGCTCCCTCTCCCTCAGGGAGAGGGCTGGGGTGAGGGCAATGCGGCAGTCGAAAAACCCCTTCCCCCTCGACGGGGGAAGGCTAGGATGGGGGTGAAGAGTCCCGCACAAAGCCCGCTCCCGAACAAGGCAGCCACCGTCAATGAACACGACAAAGCAATCATCAAAGAGTTCAAGGAAGCGATGGACAGGGGCGACGAGCGGGCAGCCCTCCGCGCAGAGGCAAAATACCGCCGCATAGACGTAAAACCAGAAAAGAACATCTACGACTACGGCCCCAACGACCCCGACCCAACCGTGGACTACTACTTCGAACCCCTCAACCCCAAACAACAGGCAAAGTTCGACAAAGAAGACCGCCGCGAATACGGCCTAACCGAAGAAGAAATCGCAGATTTCTCAGGCACACCTACGCAAAAAGCCAAATCAGACCCACTCGCGCAGTTCGCCGAAGCCGCCGCGCTCCACAATACGCCCATCCACCCCAACCCGCTCGCCCCCAAGCGCAAAAACCCTACTATCCGCAGCCCCTGAAGTCCCGTCTGCCTCAGAACAAAGTCCATTCCCGCGTCAAGGGGGAAGGTTAGAGCCTGTCCTGAGCTTGCCGAAGGAATGGGGGTGAAAAACTCCTCACCATCCCGTGCATTGACGTCAGCTCCGTCAACTGACAACTGCATACTGATGACTGCCCCCCGTTTGACGCCCCAGCAACGCGCTGTTAGCCTTGCCGCATCCTGCGCGCCCGTCTTGTGAAGAGGTCAGCATTGCGCCGCATCGAATACCGCTGGGTCATCCTGGCAACCGGGTTCACCGTGCTGTTCTTCAGCAGCGGCTCCCGCTTCGCCTTCGGCCTTCTCCTGAAGCCCATGAGCGAAGACCTCGATCTCAGCCGCTCCGCGCTCTCCCTCGCCGCCACCTGCTTCATGATAGTCTCCGCCGTCTCCATGCCCTTCGTCGGCAGGCTCGTTGACAGCTTCAGCGTCCGCACCGTCGTCTCAATCGCCGTAGTCATCGCCTCCGTCGGCATCGGCCTCATGGGACTCGCCCAAACGCAGTGGCAGGTCATCCTGCTCTACGGCATCATCTTCGCCATCGGCAACGGCGGCTCCTCAGTCGGACCCATCGGCGTCATGATCAGCCGCTGGTTCGAGCGCGGCAGGGGCACCGCCACCAGCGCCGCCATGTCCGGCAACGCCCTCGGCCAGCTCATCATCATCACCGCCCTCGCATCCGCTCTGGTACACATCGGCTGGCGCAACGCCTACATAACCCTGGGCGTGGTCAACCTGCTCATCGTAGTCCCCCTCGTCATCGCCTTCGTCCGATCCGACCCTGACCCCGCGCAGCCCACCGATCCCGAATCACCCCGCACAGCCGAGTCCACCGCGCTCCCCGTGAAGACCATCTTCTCCTCGCACCAACTCTGGCTGCTGCTGGTCGTGTACGCCATCTGCGGCTTCCAGGACTTCTTCATAGCGACCCACATCGTCGCCTTCGCCCAGGACAAGGGACTCAGCGCAGCATTCTCCGGCAGCCTCTACGCATTCATGGGTCTGCTGGGCATGCTGGGCGTTATGTCGGCAGGCTTGCTCGCCGACCGCTTCGGGTCCACTCGCCCCACCGCGCTCTGCTTCCTCGCCCGCATAGCCTGCTTCGGCCTGATAATCTTCTCGCAGAACACAACTGCAATAGTGATATTCGCCCTGCTCTACGGCTTCACATTCCTGATAACTGCGCCCCTCACCGTAACCTTCGCAGGCAACATGTTCGGCGCCCCCCGCCTCGGCATGATGAGCGGCATCATAAACATGACGCACCACATCGCAGGAGGGCTCGGCGCTCTCGTTGGCGGGCTTGTCTTCGACGCGCGCGGCAGCTACGACGCAGCTTTCATGTTGATGCTTGCGCTAGCCGTCATAGCCTCCGCCCTCACCTTCACGGTGCGCGAGCGCCTCCTCACCCAGCCGTCGCTCAGTCCGACGTGACTCAATCCCCCGCGGCAGCCTGCCCCGGAATCTTCGTCTTCGACTTCGCGTTGCCGATGACGAAACCCAGCGCCCCGATCAGCGCCCCGATGCCCGTCAACCCGAATGTATTCGACGTCCCTATCACCCCCTGCACAGGCCCGATCACGAACGCCCCGAACGAGCCGCCCACATCCCACGCCTGCTGCAAGGTCGCCATCGCCGCGCCACGCTCCCGCATCGACGCTCTGTCCACCGTGAACGACTGTATGCCCGGCTGCAATAGCCCAAATCCAAGCCCCGCGAAGAAGCCCCCGCTCAGGAACATCGCCTGGAAGAACGAGCCGTTCAGCACGAACATCGCCATCGCAACACAGATAAACCCCGGCACGATGACCGTGCCGCGACCCATCCTGTCCGCAATCGGACCCGCTGCCGCCATAGCGAACATGGACACAATGGAGAACACCGTGTAGTACAGCCCCGGATTGCCCAGATTCTTCTCATGCGCCAGCAGAGGCAGGTATGTGTTAACGGGCGCGGTAGTGAACGTGTATGTCAGGAACACCAGCGTCGGGAATATCGCCGAGCGCGCCACAAGCGGCGGCTTTCTTGGTGCGCCGCTCCCACCGGCAGGCGCCGCCGGCTGCTGGAACGCGATGCGGCTCGACGATATTTTCAGGCATGCAATCGTCGCGATCGACGCCGCCAGCGCCGAGAACAGGAATGCGTTGTGCGACCCGGCGTTCTCATACAAGAACGACGCCATGAACGGAGCGTACAGGAAGGAGATGTTGATGGCATTGCCCATGTACCCCATCGCCTCCGCGCGGCGTGTGGGCGGCGCGAGGTTGGCGACGATGGTCGATGTCGCCACAGGCCCCAGCGCAAGTCCAACCCCTTGTAGCATCCGCATCGGCATCAGCCACCAAGGGCTGAGCGCGAATATGTACGACAGGCTGCCCAGCGCAACTATTATTGTGCCTGCCACTGCCACGCGCTTCGGTCCCAGCGTGTATACCCACTGCCCGCCAAACGGCCGTATCAGCAACCCTACAAAGCCGAACGCGCCCACGATCAGCGGCAGGTGATACGAGGGATCGCCGCCCAGGTCGATTGCGAACGGCGGTATGATGGTGAGGGTCGCCGTGTATCCGGCGAACATGAAGTGCCCTGCTAGCAGAGTGAGTACGAAGTCGGTCGTCCACAGTTGATTGCGTTGCAACCTAACTCGGAGCAAGTCTATTTGCCTTAATAGGGTGTTCATATTTAGCCTGTCGGGCAGTAGTCCGCTAGATTATGCGGCTCGCTCAGCAGACTTTACCACATCGCCATCATTCCCATGATGTATGTCAATGTGGATTCCTGAGAACGAGTTTGCAGTGAGACTGCAATGGCTTTATACTCACGGGCAAAATACGACCTAGATCAACCAATATCAAGCGGAGGTGAATGATGAAACTACTGGTCATCTCGGGTGGCAGACACCCCTATGAAGAATCCACGCCGGTCCTGGAGGGCTTCCTGAATGAAGCAGGACATGATGTTGATGTGTCCTGGGACGCCTCAAAACTTGCAGATGCGAATGCAATGAGTGCCTACGACGCGTTGGTATTCAACACAATGCGCGCCGGCGAGAACGCTATGACCAGCGAGCAGCAAGCTGGCATGACTCAGTTCATCAGCGGCGGCAAAGGCTTCGTCTGCATCCACATCGCAGGCTGCGCTTCAGAGGACTGGATGGAATACTACGACATCACCGGAGGCGGATGGCTGCTCAACGACAGCTACCACCCTCCATACGGACAATTCGAGGTCAACATCACCGATGCCGACAGCCCGGGCGCGGCAGGCATTTCTGACTTCACGACTAATGATGAGCTTTACATGGGCATCGAGTATCGTGACGGAAACGATGTGTTCATGACTGGCGACTCGGAGGACGGTACATGGGTGTGGCGCGGCGAAGAGACGTTCATGGCCGGCGGCACGTTCCCCCTCGGCTGGACGCGCGCCTATGGAGAGGGCAAGGTGTTCACGACGCTGCTGGGACACAACGGCCTTAGCTTCGAGACACCTGAATTCCAGCGCATTGTGTTGAATGGAATCGATTGGACGACATCCTGAAGCGATTGACTAAGTCAGTTAATTCTGTACACCGGTGTTTGCCCTTAATGTGTAGGAGGTCATGCTTATGAGACTCGAAGGCAAAGTTGCCATCATTAGCGGGGGCGCGCGAGGGCAGGGCGCTGCAGAAGCGAGGATGTTCGCCCGTGAGGGCGCGAAGGTCGTCTTCGGCGACATTCTCGACGACGACGGCAAGATGGTGGAAGCAGAGATCAACGAGACTGGCGGAGACGCCACCTACGTGAATCTCGATGTCACCGATGAAGCCTCATGGCAGCGCGCTGTCGATGCGGCGGTAGAGCGCTACGGAAAAGTGGACATTCTTGTGAACAATGCGGGTGTCGCATTCTGGACATTCGGCGACGACGCGAGCGTCGAAGACTGGGACACCGTGATGGATGTGAACGCTAAGGGCGTGTTCCTGGGCACAAAGGCTGTTATCCCCGAAATGCGGAAGGCTGGCGGCGGCTCCATCGTCAACATTTCCTCCATATCTGGAATGATTGGGCAGGCGACGATACACCCGGGCTACAACGCATCGAAGGGCGCTGTGCGCATCCTGACGAAGTCCACGGCGATTCAGTACGCGAAAGAGGGTATTCGCTGCAACTCCGTGCATCCCGGACCCGTGAAGACACCAATGACCGAGCGGAGCTGGAGTACCCCAGAGGGCCTGCAGCGCACTGAACAGAACACGCCACTTGGTCGCTACGCGGACGCGGACGAGATCGCAAGTGGTGTGCTGTTCCTCGCCTCCGAGGAGTCTTCTTACATGACGGGCAGCGAGCTTGTGATCGACGGAGGCGTTACGGCGCAGTAGGCACAGCGTTTGCCCCGATACTGAAAGCAATTGGGCTGCGCGATCAATGAAAGAGAGTCGCGCAGCCCTTAAAGAGGGTGTTTGGCTGGGAAAGAAAGTCGCGCTGAACTACACCGTAATGAGGTCACCGTCCAGCATGGCTATTGGGTTGCTATCCTGTTCGATAGCGCGGGATAGATCTTCGGCGTATAGGAGGCCGACGACGCTGCCGCTCTCGTTGACGACTGGTAGGTAACTGACCTCGCTCTCCATCATGATAAGCAGGGCATCACCGATGTCGGTGAGGGGCGTTGCTGCTTCGTTCAGGATGGTCATGTGGCGATAGACTTGGCACTTCCAGGACGTGTGACCATCTATAAGGCAGCCAAGAACCATATCGCGCTCTGTGATTATTCCTGCGAGCGCGCCGTCCTCTACGACGTCTACGACCACGATGCAGCCTGTATTCTGCGCCTGCATCATCGCCGCCGCATCAGCTACGCTCATCCCGAGGTCCACTATAGATACCTCGTTGGTCATTAATTCTGCAACATTCATTGCCTCGCCTCCTGATCTGTTTTTTTCTGTGTCTGATTGACTGTAACATCAATTTGTGAACTACATCACAAATATTAGACGATGTTTATTATCATTCTGTTGAATACTTGTTAATTCTATGTTACAGAAAAGCGAATACTGCACTTTTGCAGCCGCTGTCGGATTTGCTTGTGGATAACCTCAAAACTTGCGTCTGTTTCATGTTGACTTGCGCACCGCTCCGTCAATATACTTTGGCGAACAGCTACGCGTATTCAGTTAGTTTCAAGGTAAAGGCTTTTGCCACCGATGGCATACGTTAGTGCGGCAATCACTGTCGCTGGCTCGGGCTACGGAGTCTCCCCGTAATGGGAAGGCGCGGCGCATTTTCTAACCCTCCACCGCTATCCCAGGTACGACTGACCCCTCGAATCTCTCGCTTCAGCGCATACGCGCTGTCTGTTTGGGATTTCATAACTTCTGTCCCATGCCCTGATTGGTGGCGCATATCTTCGTTGGGTAATCGATCATCGCTTTACCGGGTGTGTTTGTATGACAACTAAGTTCGTATTCGTAACCGGCGGAGTGGTCAGCTCGATTGGCAAGGGCATCACCGTTGCGTCTTTGGGGCGTGTGCTGAAAAGCAGGGGCATCTCCGTGTCGGTCCTGAAGCTCGACCCGTATCTGAATGTTGATCCCGGTACTATGTCTCCGTATCAGCACGGCGAAGTCTTCGTTACATGCGACGGCAGCGAAACGGACCTCGACCTTGGGCATTACGAACGCTTCATAGATGTTGAGTTGACACGCGCTTCAAATCTCACGGCGGGGCAGATATACCAGGACATCATCTCGCGTGAGCGGCAGGGCGAGTTCCTCGGCGGCACCATCCAAGCCATCCCACATGTGACTGACGCAATCAAGCAGCATATGCTCAGCCTGGCGGCGAGCAGCGAGGCTGAAGTTATCATTGTGGAGGTCGGTGGCACGGTGGGCGACATTGAAGGCCTACCTTTCCTTGAAGCCATTCGGCAGATGCGTAATGAGGTTGGGCGTGACAATGTGTGCTACATCCATCTCACTTTCCTGCCGTTCATCATGGCTACCGGCGAGCTGAAGACGAAGCCGACTCAGCATAGCGTTAGGGAACTGCGAAGCATAGGCATACAGCCGGATGTAATCGTTTGCCGCAGCGACTACGAGGTTGATGAGGGCATAAAGCGGAAAATCAGCATACACTGCGACGTGCCCCTTTCAGGCGTAATCACCCTGCCGACAGTGGGTACAGTGTACGAAGTGCCGCTGATACTCGAGGATGAGGGGATGGGCGAGCTTGTCATTGAGACTTTAAGGATTGAGAGCGCAAGCCGCGACCTGACATCCTGGGCGGCGCTCGTCGAGGGCATCAAGACGCCAAAGAATACTCTGCCGATTGCCGTGGTGGGCAAGTATGTTGACCTGCAGGATTCGTACATCTCCGTTAAGGAAGCGCTCTTGCATGCGGGCATGTCGCACAATGTTGGCATTGATGTGCGGTGGGTGGGCTCCGAAGATATCGAGCAGCAGGGGCCTGAGCGTCTGTTGGACGACGTGCGCGGCATCGTAGTGCCCGGCGGATTTGGACAGCGCGGCGTCGAAGGCATGATACTCACCGCGGAGTACGCCCGAACACGGATGGTGCCTTACCTCGGCCTGTGCCTGGGATTGCAGGTCATGGTCATCGAGATGGCGCGCAACGGGCTTGGCAAAGCAGGCGCGAATTCTACCGAGTTCAACCCGGTCACAGCAGACCCGGTAATCGACATCATGCCTGAGCAGCGCGTCGTAACCCAGATGGGCGGGACGATGCGGCTCGGCGAGTACCCGTGCGAGCTGGAAGCCGACAGCAAGGCGCGCGCGGCGTATGGCGTTGCTTCGATAGGCGAGCGCCATCGGCACCGCTTCGAGTTCAACAACGACTATCGGGAAGCGTTCGAGTCCGTAGGCTTGTGGCCCACGGGTCTTTCGCCGAACAGGAAACTGGTAGAGATCATGGAGCTTGCCGCCGACAAGCATCCATTCATGCTGGGAGTGCAGTTCCACCCGGAGTTCAGGTCGCGTCCGAACAGACCGCACCCGCTCTTCAAGGAGTTTGTCACCGCGGCGAAGGACACCCTGCGAGAGGGTGGACAACACTCTCTGCCACTAGGTGGGACGAAGCAAGGCAGCGATGCGAAGAGGACGGGATGAGCGAACTGCCATGGGGTAGCGCAGGTCTCGGTTCCAACCAGCAAAACGGAGCGTTGCGATAAGCAGTTTCAACCGATATAATGCGATAGACGGGGCTTTCTCCCTTGTGCTATACTCTACCGAGACTCCCCAGAGCCTCTTGGCGCTTGGCACATATCTTCCCGATTGTCCCCTGCCAATGAGCGCCCTAACTTTGCAGAGCATCACAGGCAGCGAACTTTCACCTATGTTGAATTGGCTGGCGGACTGTGTATTACCTTTGGAGCGATTTCCAGTAACCGATACCTCTCCCTCAGATATTCACGGCGGTTTGCTCTGATTACGCCGTTTCACTGTGAAATGCTTTCTTCCCATCGAATTTCAGTCTCTTATCAGCCTATAGCAGTCGCCTGCGAGTGCGGAGTGTGTCATGAACCTAGCTGAACTTCAAAGTTTGGACAACGAAGAGCTGTTCAAGCTCGGAAAAGAACTTGGCGTCATCGAGAACAGCAATATGCCGCAGCGCCGCGACATGATGTCTAAGGTGCTCTCTAACTTGTCGGAGAAGAACGGCAACCTCAAGGCGAGCGGCATACTGAGCATCCTGAACGACGGCTACGGCTTCATGCGGCAGAGCGGCGGCACTGCCAGCAACTCCGACGTCTATGTGTCGCAGTCGCAGATTCGGCGCTTCAGCCTGCGCACCGGCGACGAGGTTATGGGTCAGGTGCGGCCCCCCAAGGACGGGGAGCGCTACTTCGGGCTGGTGCGGGTCGAAGAGGTCAACAACATCGAACCCGACCGCACCCGCAGGCGACGCCACTTCGAGAGCCTGACGGCCATCCATCCCGAGCAGCAGATCAAGCTGGAGACGCGCAATAACCTCGTTTCCACGCGGCTGATCGACATGCTCGCGCCCATCGGCAGGGGGCAGCGCGGCCTGATCGTGTCGCCGCCCAAGGCGGGCAAGACTACGCTGCTCAAGCAGATTGCCGACGGCATCGCGGCCAATGCGCCGGACATCCAGATCATGGTCGCGCTCATCGGCGAGCGCCCCGAAGAGGTCACGGATGTCACGCGCTCGGTGGAGGGCGAGGTGTATAGCTCCACATTCGACGAGCCGGTGGAGGACCACTGCCGCGTCGCGGAGATGGTGCTGGAGCGCGCCAAGCGCCTTGTGGAGAGCGGCAAGGACGTCGTGATCCTGCTCGACAGCATCACGCGGCTCACGCGGGCGTACAACCTCGCAGTGCCCAGCAGCGGGCGCACGCTCTCAGGCGGCATGGACCCGGTCGCGCTCTACCCGCCGAAGAAGTTCTTCGGAGCGGCGCGGAACACGGAGGAGGGCGGCTCGCTCACCATCATCGCGGCGTGCCTCGTGGACACGGGCAGCCGACTGGACGACCTCGTGTACGAGGAGTTCAAGGGGACGGGCAATATGGAGGTGCATCTCGACCGCCGGCTTGCCGAGCGCCGATTCTTCCCCGCGATCGACATTGAGCGCAGCGGGACACGGCGCGAGGAGCTGCTGCTGGACGAGGCAACGCTTCAGCATGTCTGGCTGCTGCGCCGCTTCGTGGGGCTGCACAAGTCGCAGGGCGAGGACAGCGCCATCGAGGTAATCGACAAGATCATGAGGCGCACGAAGAGCAACCGGGAGTTCCTCACCAACCTGCCGCGCCTCGCGCAGGAAGTATCCCCCTCCAGGCGGTAGCAGCCGTCATCGGTGACTGTCTTTCCCTAGCCTTAGCGCTCACTCTAACCCTCACCCTAGCCCTCTCCCAGAGGGAGAGGGCTAGGGTGAGGGGATATGTGCTTGATTTGCCGTGCGTGCCTAGGTGGTGCGGCGGAGGGGGACTACACTCAGCTCTCTGGGCAGGCTTGTTGGGGTGACGCGGAGGGTGGACTGGGTTGGGGCATCGGTGATGCCGAGCTCGCCGAGCAGCGGCTGCAGCGCGGATATGTCGTCCCTGTCGTCCTCTGCGGCTTGCCAGCCCACGGGCACCACGATACGCGGGCCTAACTGGCTCACCAGCCGCGCTACGCGCCTTGCCGAGTCTCCGCTCGCGTCCACGACCAGCACCTCGATGTTGTTCAGCTCGTCGAGCTGGCGGGGGTTCAGGGTGGGGACCAGGGCGCCGGCATGGCAGACGCGCATGCCCTCGGCGCGCATGGTAAAGACCGTGTAGATCTGGCGCTGCGCGGCTTCGTCATGCGGCGCGTCGTCGGGGGAGGGGGGCGTGTAGGGGGTGCCCATTCCGAGGATGTAGAAGTTGGCGATCTCGTATTCGCCGGGGCCGTGGAGGACGCGGGGGGCGCCCTTGACGGCGTTGGAGTTGGAGTGGCGGGGGTCGTCGAGGCTGATCGTGACGATCTGCGCGGTGGTGTCGGGCATCGTGGTGGAGCCGTCGGCGTAGAAGGGATCGGAGACGACCGCCGTGAGTCCGGACTGAATGCGAATGGCGGAGTTGCCAAGCCAGCTTATTTCCATTGGTTCATCTCTCCTGTGCGTATGGGTTTAGCGAATGTATTAGCGCTGCGTAGTGCAGTCATGGGTGGAATAGATTTTGCAAAATAGTGCAATTTAGTGCAGTTTTTTGCACTTTAATGCAGTTTTTCCCAATTTCGTGCAGTTTTTGGCGCATTTCGCAGGGTTTCGGGAATTTTGAAGGTGGCTGAAACGGCTGTGCTGACTGCTGGTGTATGGGTGGGTGAATCCGGGGTGTGTATATATGATACACGACAGGCTGTTGCCAATCTAAGAATTTGTATGATGTATTTCCGAGGAATCGGTTTCGTATGAGGGTGTGTTGACGCTTTAGGGTGTGTTGATATTTTGGAGTTATCTCTGATTATTTCTGACATGTTAAGCGAAGCGAGAAATCTCATCTAAAATGGGAGATTGCTGCAGGCGCAACGATTTTAGATTCTTCACTCCGCTGTGCTGCGTTCAGAATGACAGGGAGAAGGGGCTGCGTTCGGAATGACAGGGAAAGGGGTGCTGCGCTGCGTTCAGAATGACAAGGGGAGGGACGCTGCGTTCGGGATGGCAAGGAAAGGGACGCTGCGTTCGGAATGACAGAATGGGGATGGCTGCGTTCGGAATGACAGGGAAGGGGTGCTGCGCTGCGTTGAGAATGACAGGGGAAGGGACGCTGCGTTCGGGATGGCAGAATTTGGCCCGTGTTGTTTCGAGAGAGGGGAGGAATCTGAAATTGGAGACTGGTGGGTGTGCAACGATTTTAGATTCTTCACTCCGCTGTGCTGCGTTCAGAATGACAGAATGGGGATGGCTACGTTCGGAATGACAGGGAAGGGGTGCTGCGCTGCGTTCAGAATGACAGGGAGAAGGGGCTGCGTTCGGAATGGCAGAATGGGAGGGCTGTTTGGAATGACAGGATAGGGTGGCGTTCGGGATGACAGGGGAGGGACGTTTCGTTCAGGATGGCAGAGTAAACTGCTGCGCTGCGTTCGGGATGACATATTGAGCGAAATTCTTTGAGTCAGCAGGTGACTTGGGCATTAGATGTCAGTAGGCTCTAGTTATTCATGAGCATCTTGGCGATACATCCCTATCCTTAACCCCAATCCACCGAGGGGGGCGTGTGAGAGGCCTCCTGAAGAAGCAAAATGGTGCACCTCTGAATCTGAGATAATGGTTTTACAACACAAAACCTGTCACAGAAAAGGAGCACCCAACAGATGCTACCACGTAACCACCCTGACCGCATCCAAATCGCCTTCGACGATCCCCGCCTGGTAGCCAATGCCGGGCTGATCCTGCCGGTCACCCTGGCCGGGCGTCTGGGTCTGAGCCAACTCGTCGACAACCACGTTGACCTGGGCGACGCCCCGGGGCGGGCCAACACCGGGGACAAGATACTGACCCTGGTGGCGTCGGCTCTGGTCGGTGGCGACTGCATTGACGATGCCGACGTGTTGCGGGCGGGCAGGACCTCCTCGGTACTGGGTTGTGTGGTCAAGGCTCCATCCACGCTGGGGACATTCCTACGCAGTTTCCGCTGGGGACATGTGCGACAGTTGGACCGGGTGAGCCGAGAGTTTCTGGCGCGTGCCTGGGACGCCGGGGCAGGCCCCGAGGACTCGCCTCTGACGATCGACATAGACTCGACGGTCTGCGAGACCTATGGACTGGCAAAGGAGGGAGCGCGCCATCACAACTACACCGGCCAGCGGGGCTATCATCCGCTGCTGGCCGTTGCCTCAGGAACCGGCGACGTGCTGATGGCACGACTGCGCAAGGGCCGAGCCAACACCGCCCGGGGCGCAGCCAACTTCCTGCGGGAGACGGTGGCGCGAGTGCGCTACGCCGGAGCCACGGGAGCGCTCACGGTGCGGGCCGACAGCGGCTTCTATGCCCACACCATCGTTGCCGTCTGTCGCAAGATGGATGTCCGCTTCTCCATCACCGTCCGACAGCACCCCCGACTGCGCAATCTCATCGAGGCCATACCAGAGACGGACTGGACACCCATACCCTACTGGATGGACGGCACAGCCGATGTGGCCGAGACCATTTACACTCCCTTCGAGAGCAAGCCCGACGCCGCACCAGTGCGACTCATCGTCCGCAGAGTGAAGCCCACGCCCGGCTCTCAACTGGCGCTCTTCACCAACTACAGCTATCACGGTTTCATCACGGACCGAGAGGGCGACACCCTCCAACTGGAGGCCGACCATCGCCGCCACGCCGAGGTGGAGAACGCCATCCGCGACCTGAAGTACGGCGTAGGACTGAACCATCTGCCCTCAGGGCGCTTCGCAGCCAACGCCGCCTGGTTGGCCGTGCAGGTGATGGCTCACAATCTGGCTCGCTGGACCTCCCGCATCGGACTGGAAGAACGAGCCTCCACCACCAAGACCTTGCGCAGACGATTCTTCTCCCTCGCCGGACGGCTTACACGCTCGGCACGCCGTCTCACCCTGCATCTTCCCCAGCGCTGGCCCTGGGAAACACAGTTCGGCCGCGCTCTGGCCAGACTGCGAACCATTCCGTTACCGAGCTGACAGCTGACGGCAGCGGCGACGACTGCCCACCATACACTCCATAACCCATCTCATCCCCAGACTCGCGCCGGACCGGACCGTGAGTATCCCCTGCTGCTCACCGATTCGTCAACTTCACCCACAATCGCCACTGTGGGCCTCCATTGGCGTTCAACATCACGACCGGGGACCTTCAGAACGCTCCAGCGTCGGCATCATACCCGCACCGCCACCTTGCCGCGTCCTTCACCCACGCTCCGGCAGAGATACCATGACTCTTCGGTGGATTCGGGCTTAGAGACGCTAAAGTGGCCACCAAACCACACCGGCCTGGTGCCGTTAGCGGCAAGCGCCGGGTCGGTAGCCGGGTTATAATCCCCCTGGTCCTGGTAACACCCACTCTTGGTGGTAAAGTTGGCTGTGCCTGTGACTCTCTCGTTATACTCACCTTCGGGATACACAGTGACCGTTACCGTATAGTCGCTGGCTGGCACCAGCCTATCGAGAGTAACAGTGACGTCGACTGTGTCGGCATTGCTGTCAAATGTATAGTCGAATGTGTAAGCAGCCTGTGGTGTATAACTCAGTCCTGGGCCGGCTGACTTGTTGGGAGGGTCGTATTCCTCTGTCTCGTATGCGACACTCATTATCCAGTCGTCATATGTAACTCCGGTTGCGGCTATGGTCGCTGTCGCCGTCTCGTAATCCTCATTGCTAATCGTGACAGAGACTGAGGCGGCAGACTGAGCGGACACATGCCGATGCACCGGAACTGCTATCACTATGGAAGCAAGCAAGACGGCAACCACCCACATCGCCCAGGTGGTTCGATGCCCGAAGCCGCCGTTCGTCCTTCTCGCGCCGAGTGAGGAAAGAAAAGGAATATTCATACTTTGCACAGGTTTTTTCCAGAATAATCGTTTTGTACTTTTGACAATAAGTTTCTAAAGGTTTGCCGTTCAAGGCATTTCAGGTAGCCTTTTCACCCCAGATAGAGAAATGAGATTTCGTGGATATTCCAACGGTTGTTGAGACTGATATATGACGAATTATCTGCTTGCAGGCGACAGTTGATACCAGTCAGTGCCGTTCACGGCAGTTCGGGGTATAATGCGCCTGACAACGAATCGAGCAGGGGTGAGACGATATGACGCTTCAGAATCGAGCGAACGACATAGACCCGAAGATGCTGAATGCCGTGAAGTGGCGCTGCATCGGTCCGCCGCGAGGGGGACGAGTGGTTGCGGTTGCGGGCGACCCGGCTGACCCCGGTACCTTCTATTTCGGCGCGTGCGCGGGCGGAGTCTGGAAGACTTATGACGGTGGCACATACTGGGAAAATGTGTCTGATGGGTATTTCAAGACAGCATCGGTTGGCGCGATAGCAGTATCGGACTCTGATCCTAGCGTCGTGTACGCGGGCATGGGCGAGGCATGCATACGGCTGGATGTTACTCACGGGGATGGTGTGTACAGGTCGAACGACGGCGGACATTCGTGGGTTCACCTGGGGCTTGAGGATACGCGACACATCTCGCGCGTCCGCATTCACCCGACCAACCCGGACATCGTCTTCGTGGCTGCGCTGGGGCATGCTTTCGGGCGGAATGAGCAGCGAGGTATATTCAGGTCGCAGGATGGGGGGAAGAGCTGGGAGAATGTTCTTTTCAAGAGCGAGAATGCTGGCGGGGGCGACTTGAGCATTGATCCCAGTAATCCGCGCCTGATGTTCGCGGCGATATGGCAGGTGCGGCGCAACTTCTGGAACCTCAGCAGCGGAGGGCCAGACAGCGGTCTGTGGCGTAGCAGCGACGGCGGGGATACCTGGGAGGATGTCTCGAACAATCCGGGACTGCCGGAAGGTCCATTCGGCAGGATAGGCGTAGCGGTGTCGCCTGCTAAGGCGGGGCGAATATACGCCACGGTTGAGGCGGGCGAGCCTGGCGTCTTCAGATCAGACGACTACGGCGACACGTGGGAGCTTGTGTCAGACAACCGTGACTTGCAGGGGCGTCCATGGTACTACCAGCACATCTTTGCAGACCCGCAGGACGCAGATACGGCTTGGGTGCTGAACTATTCGGCATGGAAGTCGATTGACGGCGGCAAGACGTGGATAGAGGTGAACACGCCTCACGGGGATAACCACGACCTGTGGATAGATCCGCGAAACCCGCGCAGGATGATAGAGGGGAATGACGGCGGGGCGTGCGTCAGCTATAACGGCGGAGAGACATTCTCCACGATATATAATCAGATGACGGCGCAGTTCTACCATGTGACGACCGACACGCAGTTCCCATACCGAGTGTATGGGACACAGCAGGACAACAGTGCAATCAGCGTGCCATCTCGGTCGCACAAGGGGGCTATCCCTTGGGGCGACTGCTACACCGTGGGAAGTTCGGAGAGCGGCTACATAGTCGTTGACCCTACGAATCCGAATGTGGTCATATCGGGTGCCATCGGATCGTCGCCCGGCGGCGGGGGCAACATGCTGCGCTATGATCATTCGACGGGGCAGGTGCGAATCATCACCGTCTGGCCCGAGATGAACACAGGCTTTGGGCCTGTTGATGCGCGATATAGGTTCCAGTGGACATACCCCATCCAGTTCTCGCCGCATGACCCAGGTGTGATATATGCGGCAGGGAACATAGTATTCAGGTCAACTGACCAGGGACAGAATTGGGCGCCTATGAGCCCTGACCTGACGCGCAATGATCCGGACAAGCTCCAGCCTTCCGGTGGAGAAGTCACTGGGGATGCGTCCGGTGCGGAAACATACTGCACTGTATTCTCGTTCCTCGAATCGCCTCACGAGAAGGGCGTGTTCTGGGCTGGCTCGGACGATGGGCTTGTGCATATATCCAGAGATGGCGGCGCGAACTGGGAGAATGTTACTCCCGCTGACCTGGAGGAGTGGACGCGCGTCGATATGATAGAAGTTTCGCCGCACGATCCCGCTAAGGCATATCTATCTGGAACGCGGTACAAGTTCGACGACAACCGGCCGTTCCTTTTCAAGACGACAGATTACGGCGCGACTTGGAGGTCCATTACCGGCAATCTGCCGCAGAACGACTTTACGCGCTGTATCCGCGAGGATAACGAGCGCGCGGGCCTTCTTTACGCAGGGACGGAGACGGGAATCTATGTGTCGTATGACGATGGCGAAAACTGGCATTCGATGCGCAGCAACCTGCCGGTGGCGCCGGTGTACGACCTCGCTATCAAGGACGACGACCTAGTGGCGGCAACTCACGGGCGCGCATTCTGGATAATGGATGGTTTGAGCCTGCTCAGGCAGGTCTCGGGCGAGTTCGCTGATGAGGATATGCACCTGGTAAAGCCTGCCACGAAGATACGCCTTGCCGCGCCATTCCGCGGGCGTGACGGCGGCGCATCCAAGAACTACCAGCTTGCATTGGGCGCGGCGGTGGCGTTTGTGGACACGAAGGGTCCTAATGGAGAGTTCGAGAGGAAACTGCTGGACGCTGGCGAAAATGAACCCGGCGGCGTGCGTGTCTGGTACTGGCTGAAGGACAAGCCGGAGTCTGAAGTCACCCTCACGTTCGTGGACGCGGGCGGTGAGGAAATCAAGAGTTATTCGAGCAAGAAACCGGAAAATGACGACGCGTCAGGGGAATCTGATGATCCTCGCGTGCCAGCGGAGGCGGGAATGAACCGCTTCGACTGGGATATGCGCTATCCGGGCGCGAGCAAGGTGCCCGGAGATAGGACGACCGAAGGTGTGGGACGTGGACCGCTGGCGCCTCCCGGAACTTATCAGGTTAGGCTGAGCGTGGGCGAGCAGTCGGAGACACAGAACTTCGAAATGGTGAAGGACCCGCGCGTAGAGGCATCGCAGGAAGACTTCGACGCGCAGTTCGAGCTTCTGCTCCACATTCGGGACAAGCTGTCGGAGACGCATGACAACGTTAACCGATTGCGCAGCGCTCGCTCACAGGTCGAGGAATGGGCGAAGCGCGCCGAGGGAACGGCGGCGCAGGACGCGGTTGCGGATGCAGCAGGCGCATTAAAGGCAAAACTGAACGAGATCGAGGGCGTACTCATACAGACCGAGTACAAGGGAGCACGAGATAGGCTGCACTTGCCAATCAGATTGAACGCGAAGTTGGCAGGACTGACGCCGGTTGTGTCTGTAGGTGACTACCGACCGCCTCAGCAGGCGTATGATGTTTTCGCGCACTTCAGCGCACTTCTGGACGGGCAGTTCGATGCGCTGCAACAGGCCATGGACGAGGATCTGGACGAGTTTCAGAATTTGCTTGTCGAGTTGGAGGTGCCCGCCATAGTTCCGCGGGCTGAAGCGTAAAGATACGGGCAAGCAGGTCAGCTAAAGCGTGGCGATGAGATTGTCGCCACTCACGGCAACTCAAGGTGTAGAGTCTCAACCTGCCTTTCGCCTAAGTCGAATGGTTCGCCTGCGCCCCCGTTCTCAAAGCGAAGCGACTCGAATAGCATTCGCTTTTCATCGTCCTCGATCGAGACGGTGGCATGGATCTGCGAAGCGTTCCTGCCAACGCTCCAATCGACCGCTGCCTGAATCAGCGCTTGCCACGTGCTAAGATAATTTCTGTGCGTGAAGCCATCCACTCGGCATCTTCCATCGTCATCGAGGCGAGCCGTTGACAGCCCGACTATCTCGCCATGCGCTGTGCTCGCACAGAACCACGCTCCCTGCCCGTCGTCGGCAATTGCTAAGTAGCGGCGGTACAGTCCTAGGCAGGACCCCTGAACGGTGTAGCGAGTGGATAGCATAGACGTGTTAAAGTCCAGCACTTGCCAGTCGTGCGGCGATACGAGCAGCGGTATCATCGGCGCACGGTCTGCTGGAGTCGGAGTCCTCACGGTCGCAGGTCCGAGACCGCGGAAGTAGTCCACGAGAAACTCTTCCGGGGAATCGCCGTTCGATATATTGACCATCAGGTTTGCGCCAGCGAGCTTGCGCCATCCAAGTCGGAAGTAGATTCTCGCCGCATCCGGGTTGCCGGTGCCGAGGAAGAGCGCCTGCCCGCCCTTTTCCCTGAATTCGTCCAATGCTTGCCGCGAGAGCGCGGTGGCGATGCCTAAGCGCCGCGCATCGGAGCTAGTAGCCACCTCCCCGAACCCGCCCAGGCTTGGGGTAGCCTCTGAAGTGGCTACGAGACACGCCCCTGCCAACTTGCCGTTCAGCCTTCTTGTGTGAACGATGATACGTGAATGCAGGAGCTCGTGTCCCAGCAGCACGTCCGGAGTAACGTCTATCTGACCTTTGAAGATCGGCAGCCAGAAGTCGAAGAGTTCGTCCACGAGTTGAGGTTCTAGTGGCGCCTCATACTTCATCATCACACCTATGGGTCTGTAACCGGCGGCAATCGTCAGAGGAATCAGGGAGTATCTAAGGTGAACGCAAGGGGTTTGTCAAGAGTGCTGGAGGGTATGCCAATACAATCGGCGTGATGAATCGTGAGAGTTGACGATATCAGAAGCCTCACTGGGTTCGTGATACAATTCCGCCTACTTAGATAGTAAACACAAGCCTTCACATTCGTCCACTCGCCTGAGTAAGGAGCAGTCCCAAGAATGAGTAGAAACACATTATCGACGCTGACTTCAATTGCGGGCTGGGACGAACAACGCATATCCGAAGTGGAGTTTACCGGTGGCACTGACCCGATTCTGCCGACCCCTTTCAGAATTGGTGATACCGCTGCCGCCAGCCTTGCCGCTGTCGGGCTTGCGGTGTCGGACCTCTGGAAGATTCGGACAGGGCGCGGACAAGATGTCAGGGTCGATGTACGCCAGGCCGCGGCATCTATGCGCAGCAGCCGATACATGACAAAGGACGGAAAGTCGATTGCAGCCGAGCGGCATACGCTGATGGGCGTGTATCCCGCCAAGAATGGGCGCTGGAGCTATCTGCACTGCAACTTCCCTAATCACCGCGATGCGGCTCTGTCGGTGCTGGGTGTCGAAGAGGATGCGGAGGCTGTTCGACAGGCGGTATCCCGCTGGGATGCTCTGGAACTGGAGGAAGCAATCATCACGGCACGTGGCGCGGGCGGCATGGTGCGTTCTATGGATGAGTGGGCGCAGCATCCTCAATCCGCTGCCGTTGCCTCTTTGCCTCTCATAGAGATTGAGAAGATAGGGGACAGCCCGCCCGTTCCCTTACCCGAAGGTTCCAGACCTTTGTCGGGAGTGAGGGTTCTGGACATGACGCGCGTGCTCGCGGGGCCGACTTGCGCGCGCACCCTGGCGGAGCACGGGGCCGATGTGCTGAAGATTACGGGGCCGCATCTACCGAGCATCGGCTCGCAGGAATTTGATACGGGTCACGGGAAGCTCTCGGCGCATCTTGACCTGCGTGAAGAGAAGGACCTTGAGACTCTGCGGGAGCTTATCCGACAGGCGGATGTGTTCTCACAGGGATACCGTCCGGGAACTCTCGCAGGGCGCGGTCTCGCTCCGAAAGACTTGGCGGGGCTACGGCCGGGCATCGTCTATGTCTCTCTGTCGGCCTTCGGTCGCGTTGGACCGTGGGCATCGCGTCGCGGGTTCGATACCGTGGTGCAGACGGTGAGTGGAATAACTGCACGTCAGGGAGAGTTGTTTCCGGGCGCAGTGCCGGGCCCTCAGTTCTATCCGGTCTCGGCAATCGACTACCTGACCGGATATCTCATGGCGTTCGGCACGTTGTTGGCATTGGCGCGGCGAGCGCGCGAAGGCGGGAGCTGGCTGGTGAGAATCTCCCTCGCACAAACCGGCAGCTGGCTCGTTGGACGCGGTCAGGTGCCGGAAGCCGAACTGCAGGAAGTTCCGGAGGATTTTACGCCGGATGAGATAGCACGCTGGTCAACTTTCAGCGATCTGTCCATAGGGCGGGTTAGCCATCTCGCGCCCGTGCTGCAACTGTCGGAAACACAGCCGCACTGGTCTCGTCCGGCGGTTCCACTTGGCTACCACGAACCCGTTTGGCCAAATCGCACGTAAAAGCAACGGCGTTCTAATCGCTAGAGTTATCTACCTATCGTTGAGGATGATGACGATGAGAACGACGTTGTCGAAGATGACCCTATTACGACCACCACAACGACCGCGGGCTACATAACAGTTACTGCCAAGGCTACCGATGATGGGGCTCAGATTCGGTGACTGTTACCGACGAAGATGACGTGGAGTCCGACAATGACGACACGGATGACGGCGGCTACGACACCGACGTCAACACAGACCCACGGAACCAGAAGCACATCTTCGAGTTAGCCCAAGGCGCAATGTACGAGTCGGAAAGTGTCGTGGAAGAAGGGCCTGGCGCTAGACGTAGCCGTTCTGGCGATCCCATGCATTCGATTCAGGCGATCTGAGCTCCGGATCGCCGTATCCGCCTCCGCCTGAGGACAGCGCCACAATTCGGTCACCTGGCCTGACCACTACGCCCGTCTGCTTCGTTCGCAGCACCGTCTCCACCCCTCCTGAGACGACGGAGTATATGTGCGGCAGACCAGGCTTACCGCCCAGCACTCCGAATGGAGGCACCACGGCTCCATCCCCGGCCGTGTTGAGCAGCGCCTCGCCTTCTCCCTCATAGATGATCTCGCACACGGCGCCGAGTCCGCCCCTCCACTGGCCGTCTCCGGCAGATCCTGGTCTCAGATCGTGGTTCACTACGAAGAGAGGGAAGCGCTCCTCGGTGACCTCGACGCTGTTGGCGCGGATTCCGCCCGCGACATTTACCTCCCCGACGCAACTCCAGCCGTCGTGACCGAGGGAAGCGCCGCCGCCTCCTCTCGCCATGAAGAAGTGCCACAGGAACGACTCTCCGGTTCTTGGATCGGTGCCGGTGATCGCGTATCGCAGCCGGCGGGAGAAGCCGGCGTTCACCGCCTCAGGCACAGCCTGCGCGAGCGCCTTGAAGATCGCCTCAACAATCTCCTCAGCGCAGTGATTAGTGCTCATGCACACGGGCGCAGGAGCGTTAGCGTTAACTATAAGCCCCTTGGGCGCGATAACCTTCAGCGGGCCCATTGACCCATCGTTCTTTGGCACGTCATAAGGGGCGAGGTACATTATGGCTGCATGCGCCAGTGATCTTGTATTGGCGTAGGCACTGTTGATAAAGCCTGTAACCTGCCGCGCAGATTCGCTCAGGTCTATCGTCAGCGTGTCCCCGGCCACTGTAACCTTTGCCCTGATAGGAATTAGCTTGGAGTCGAATCCGTCGTCGTCCACAAGCGACTCTCCGAAATACTCTCCATCGGGCCAGTCCGATATGAAGCTCCTGACCTGCGCTTCTGTCGCATCTAGAATGCCGCCCACGATGCGGGTCAGACGATCGGAGCCGTAATGCGCGGCGAGTTCGCGAATTCGTCGCTCCGCGGTCAACACGGAACCTATCTGCGCGTTCAGATCGCCGAGGAAGTTCTTCGGATATCTGACATTCGCAGACATCATGTGGAGCAGGTCGTCACGTGGGACGTCGCCATCGTAGATTCTCAAGGGCGGAATACGCAGACCCTCGTGGAAAATCTCGGTTGCTGACGGATTGTATCCGCCGTGGGTGCCTCCGCCAACATCCGTGTGGTGCGCCCTATTCACCGTCATGAACGTGAGCGCCCCGTCCACGAAGACCGGTCGTATTACTGTGATGTCCGGCAGATGCGACCCTCCGAAGTAGGGGTCATTGAGAAGAAACACGTCGCCCGGAGCGATGCTGTCTCCGAAGAAGTCCAGCACGGCGCGTCCGGCAACCGGGAGCGCACTGACATGCACGGGTATCCCCTCACCCTGAGCAACGAGCCTGCACTGGTCATCAAGAATTGCGGTCGAGAAGTCCCTGCTGGCGTTCAGTATCTGGGACAGCGCCGTGCGGAGCATGACATCCATCATCTCAATCGCGATCGATTCGAGCCGGTTTCCAACCACAGAAAGCGTGACTGAGTCCCCTTCGGCGTCTTCAGGCGCTTGCGTGGCAGCCTCGATATCGATATGCAATATGCCCCGTTCGTCGGATCTGGCTGAGCATCCTTCACCGATTACCACGGTATTATAGTCCGTGTTAATCACGGTCGGCCCAATAGTGACATCGCCTAGGGCGTCGGTTTCCGCGGAGACAGCCGCACGATCATCCGGTACCTTGGAGTCACCTTCAGTCGCGCTGTATGCTGCTTCAGTATCTTCACAACCGCCTAGAGACAGGCGGCCCACCGCGCTCGCCCTGAGCGTGACGATCCTGATGTCCTGCTCCTGTTGGCGATAGGCGTACAACTGCTCGAATCGTTCGTGCATGTTCTCAGCCCACCGCGTTCTCAGGTGATCATCCTGTGAGTTGAGATCAGGCACATCCACTGTCACTTCATATATCTGGTCTAGGTAGCGCATATCGGCGGACAGATGGACGCTGATTTCGGACTCTGCTGCACGCGCAATGCGGATACGTTCCCGCCCCCTCTCGGTCAGAATCGCGAACGCAGAACGCAGCCCATCTATGTCCACCGTACTGAGACTGGATGGATGCGACAACGCGAGGTCGTGCTTCAGATCGGATGCCATCATTCCGAAGGCGGACAGAACAGGACCCGTCGGCGGTATCAGGACACGACCGATTCCTATCTCTCTCGCAACCCTGGTCGCGATTAAGCCAGCGGCTCCGCCAAATCCCATAAGGGAGAATTCGCGGGGGTCAAGTCCTCTACTGACCGACGCCAACCGGATCCCCTCAGCAATCGAACTTGAGACAACACGAAGGATTCCTTCCGCCGCCGCTTCGACATCCAAGCCTAGTGGCTCCGCGACCGCATTTTGTATCGCTTCGGTCGCAAGGTTGATGTCCAGGTCAACCGCCCCGCCCAGGAACTTTTCAGTGTCGAGCAGGCCGAGAACCAGTGCGGCGTCAGTGACTGTCGGCTGAGTTCCACCTCGACCGTAACAAGCTGGGCCTGGATCCGCACCTGCGCTTGTAGGACCGACACGCAGCACGCCACCCTCGTCCACCCGCGCGATACTGCCGCCCCCGGCTCCGAGCGTGTGTATATCGACGGTGGGAACGGCGATCTTCCAACCTGCCTCAAACTTCTCGCTGGCAATGTGGGGACTGCCACCCTCGATAAGAGTTATGTCGGTGCTCGTACCTCCCATGTCGAGCGCGATGACACGTTCCTCTCGGAGTTGGCGAGCGACGTGCGCTGCTCCTGCTGCGCCTCCTGCAGGGCCGGACAGTATCGACCTGACAGCCTGCTCCGAACTGTCCTTAACGGGCGCAATGCCACCGTTGGACTGAATAACGAACAGCGGCGCAGAACCGCCTGCATCCGAGATCCGAGATTCAAGGCGTTCCAAATAGCTTGATAGCGAAGGCCCGACATATGCATCCAGGGAAGTGGTCGAAAGTCGATCGAACTCTTTAATCTGTGGCAAGATAACATGGGAAGCTGAGACATGTGCGTCAGGGAGCATCTCCCGAACGATTCTCTCTGCCTCCATTTCGTGGTCAGGATTCAGAAACGAAAACAGGAAGCATATAGCCACAGAGTCCACGCCCTCAGATTTAAGGTACTCGACCTCTTTCCTCAGCCCATCCACATCCAATTCGCGCCTGACCTTCCCGCCAGCGTCCACGCGCTCAGCCACCCCGACACGCAGGTATCTTGGCGCCAGTGGCTCGACCTGATCCATCCTCAGGTTGTACCTGTCTTCCTTCAGTCCTTCCCGGATCTCCAATAAGTCTCGGAAGCCTTCCGTGGTGATCAGACCAACTTTCGCTCCCTTCTTTTCAACGAGCGTGTTGGTGGCGACCGTGGTGCCGTGGATGATGACCTGCGCCTTTTCCAGCAAGCCGCGGGCGTCCATTCCCATGGCCGATGCCAGACCCAATATTCCTTTGAGCACACCATCTGAGGGATCTGCGGGCGTAGTTGGAGTCTTGAACGCCACTGGCTCCGACCCCCCTTCATCCATCGCCACTAAGTCAGTAAAGGTGCCGCCGACGTCAATGCCGATTCTCAATCCGCACGTCCTTTCCGATTCCACTTGAGGAATGCTCATAACCGAATCTGAGGCGAGACGCATGATACTACAACGGACCGCGATTGAGCAGAGGGGCTTAGATGGCTAAAGAGGTCTAACAACCGTGCGGGCGACATCGGCCTATAGAGAATTAAAAAACGCTCCCAGACGCAGATACAACACAGCCGCCGGCCCGGTACACGAACCTATGGAAGCAAGAATATTGATGTGACATCTGAACTTGATGAAGAGTCAGTTTCGCCTCAATCCCCTCTTCAATATAGGCGAGATTGATTTCGCCCCCTGTTGCGGACATAAGAGGTGCGGCTCCCGGTGCTCTTCGACCAAAGATAGGAAGAGGATCGATCCTCGTGACTGCGAACTTGTGCCAGAAGAATGGATCGATTTGTTCTGGCTCATGGAGGCCGACATGGAACCCTGCTGGACAGGCTCAGGCATCACTTACTCATGCTGGAAAGGACTGGCGAAAGCTACTGTCTCAAATAGAGAAGGGTGGCATTTATCAGCTTATTGGCTGCGTTATGAATTGTGTTACATAAATCGGACAGGAGGATAAGAGAGGTCCCGGTCCTAGAATGAAGGAGCTAATATCAAGTGCTGTGAAAAATGCCTCCAGGCGGGTCTAGCCCATTAAGAGGCGACGGCCCCTTCGGCGGTCACCGGCAGCTCGTCTAAGCCCGAATCCACCGAAGAGTCATGGTATCTCTGCCGGAGCGTGGGTGAAGGACGCGGCAAGGTGGCGGTGCGGGTATGATGCCGACGCTGGAGCGTTCTGAAGGTCCCCGGTCGTGATGTTGAACGCCAATGGAGGCCCACAGTGGCGATTGTGGGTGAAGTTGACGAATCGGTGAGCAGCAGGGGATACTCACGGTCCGGTCCGGCGCGAGTCTGGGGATGAGATGGGTTATGGAGTGTATGGTGGGCAGTCGTCGCCGCTGCCGTCAGCTGTCAGCTCGGTAACGGAATGGTTCGCAGTCTGGCCAGAGCGCGGCCGAACTGTGTTTCCCAGGGCCAGCGCTGGGGAAGATGCAGGGTGAGACGGCGTGCCGAGCGTGTAAGCCGTCCGGCGAGGGAGAAGAATCGTCTGCGCAAGGTCTTGGTGGTGGAGGCTCGTTCTTCCAGTCCGATGCGGGAGGTCCAGCGAGCCAGATTGTGAGCCATCACCTGCACGGCCAACCAGGCGGCGTTGGCTGCGAAGCGCCCTGAGGGCAGATGGTTCAGTCCTACGCCGTACTTCAGGTCGCGGATGGCGTTCTCCACCTCGGCGTGGCGGCGATGGTCGGCCTCCAGTTGGAGGGTGTCGCCCTCTCGGTCCGTGATGAAACCGTGATAGCTGTAGTTGGTGAAGAGCGCCAGTTGAGAGCCGGGCGTGGGCTTCACTCTGCGGACGATGAGTCGCACTGGTGCGGCGTCGGGCTTGCTCTCGAAGGGAGTGTAAATGGTCTTGGCCACATCGGCTGTGCCGTCCATCCAGTAGGGTATGGGTGTCCAGTCCGTCTCTGGTATGGCCTCGATGAGATTGCGCAGTCGGGGGTGCTGTCGGACGGTGATGGAGAAGCGGACATCCATCTTGCGACAGACGGCAACGATGGTGTGGGCATAGAAGCCGCTGTCGGCCCGCACCGTGAGCGCTCCCGTGGCTCCGGCGTAGCGCACTCGCGCCACCGTCTCCCGCAGGAAGTTGGCTGCGCCCCGGGCGGTGTTGGCTCGGCCCTTGCGCAGTCGTGCCATCAGCACGTCGCCGGTTCCTGAGGCAACGGCCAGCAGCGGATGATAGCCCCGCTGGCCGGTGTAGTTGTGATGGCGCGCTCCCTCCTTTGCCAGTCCATAGGTCTCGCAGACCGTCGAGTCTATGTCGATCGTCAGAGGCGAGTCCTCGGGGCCTGCCCCGGCGTCCCAGGCACGCGCCAGAAACTCTCGGCTCACCCGGTCCAACTGTCGCACATGTCCCCAGCGGAAACTGCGTAGGAATGTCCCCAGCGTGGATGGAGCCTTGACCACACAACCCAGTACCGAGGAGGTCCTGCCCGCCCGCAACACGTCGGCATCGTCAATGCAGTCGCCACCGACCAGAGCCGACGCCACCAGGGTCAGTATCTTGTCCCCGGTGTTGGCCCGCCCCGGGGCGTCGCCCAGGTCAACGTGGTTGTCGACGAGTTGGCTCAGACCCAGACGCCCGGCCAGGGTGACCGGCAGGATCAGCCCGGCATTGGCTACCAGGCGGGGATCGTCGAAGGCGATTTGGATGCGGTCAGGGTGGTTACGTGGTAGCATCTGTTGGGTGCTCCTTTTCTGTGACAGGTTTTGTGTTGTAAAACCATTATCTCAGATTCAGAGGTGCACCCTTTTGCTTCTTCAGGAGGCCTCTCACACGCCCCCCTCGGTGGATTGGGGCTAAGATACCGTTCTTGAACCTCGCTCCATCCACCAGAAGTCCCATGAGATTCCTCCCTCCGTTCAGCGGACGCCAGCGCTCGCTCAGCCTGAGCGCTACCTTGAACACTAGATACAGTGCGCTGTCACGACGCTTCATGAGCTAATATCAGAAGTTGTGGAAATTGAAAAGGCGCAGGTAAGAGAAAGGGCGTATCCTCCAGGTATCACAAACCGTCGATGAGACGAAAAACTGGAGGAGTACGCCGTGAGGGAAGTATATCAGAACGAAGAAGAGGCGAACGTAGTTGACGACACGCTGGAAGCGATGGTCAGGGAAGGGGCGAGAAGGATGCTCGCGGCGGCACTCGAAGAGGAGGTGAGCGGGTTCCTGGGCAGGGACCGCTATGAGCGGGGCGAGGAGTTCCGCGGATACAGGAACGGTTATCACCGCAGCAGGGAACTGACGGTGGGAGTCTCAGCTGTGGAGGTGAAGGCGCCGAGGGTGTCGGACGTGCCTGCTGAGGTGGCTGGTGGTGGGTTCGAGTCGAAGATAGTCAGGCGATATGAGCGCACGAGTCGTCAGACGCAGGATCTGTTTCGGAAGTTGTACTTGGAGGGATTGTCCACCGGAGACTTTGAGCCTGTGTTTCGTGAGTTGGTGGGAGAGACTGCGGCATTGAGTCCGAACGCGATCGTGAGGTTGAAGAGCAAGTGGGAGTCGGAGTATCGGGCGTGGTGTAGCAGGAAGTTGGACGAGTGCAGGTACGCCTACATCTGGGCGGACGGAGTGTACCTGGGAGCCGGAGTGGACAGGGAGAAGACTGCGCTGCTATGCGTGGTGGGGGCAAGGGAGGACGGGGCGAAGGAACTGCTGGGTATGGAGCTTGGCTATCGTGAGAGTACGGAGAGTTGGTCTGGTGTGCTGAGGAGCTTGAGGGATCGGGGTCTGAGTGCGCCGCTATTGGCGGTGGGAGACGGTGCGCTGGGTCTGTGGGCTGCGCTCGATGCGGTGTTTCCGACGACCGGTCATCAGAGGTGCTGGAACCACCGTGCGCTGAACGTGCAGGCGAAGTTGCCGAAGGCGCTGAACTCTGAGGCGCGCAGGCAGTTGAGGGAGATGTCGTATGCGCCGACGCGAGTGGAGTGCGAGCGCTTGAGGGACGAGTACGTCTCCGATCTGAGAGCGGATGGTCGCTCAGATGCCGCCGATACGGTGCTTCGGGACTGGGAGTCGTTCGTGAGCTTCTATGACTTCCCGGTCGAGCACTGGGTGCATCTGCGGACAACGAATCTTCTGGAGTCGGTGTTCAGCGCTGTGAGGTTGAGGACGAACGCCACTCGACGAATGAAGCGTCGAGACAGCGCATTGTACCTTGTGTTCAAGGTGTCGCTGAGGCTGAGTGAGCGCTGGCGTCCGCTGAACGGAGGCAGAAACCTTATGGGCTTGCTGGTGGACGGAGCGAAGTTCGAGGACGGTATCTTGGCCGAGTTGCCGGTGAGCGTCGAGGAGGCCGTCGCCGCTTGATGAGCTAAACCACCTGGAGGCAATTTCCACAACATTTGACACAAGCTCGAGTGAGCGGACAAAACTGCGATGGGACTTGACGTCACGCTCCTATAAGGTCACTACTCGCCAAAGCCTCTGATGCTTTATGGACCACCTCGGGAACGGATCGACAGATCATTTTGAGGACATCTGAGCCAGTTACCGAATGGGTCAGACCCGATCCCGGATGGCCATAAAGTATCATCGCAGTTACCGAAATCAGGTCATTGCCTCACAATGGTGTTACCCAGACTCCTGAGGCGAGGCGATGAGCCGACTGCCCGGAGCGTTCCCAAGGGACAGCGCATCTACGACGAGGCGGTGAGGGAGGCGCTGACTGTGATATGGGAAGCATCGGACAGGATATGCGGGAAGAGACTGAAGGCGGCGCTGCCCAGCATGGTGGAATCACTGGAGAGGCACGGTCACCTTGACCTCGACCCCGGTGTGCAGCGACGGCTGTTCTCTGAGAGTGCTGCGACCATAGACAGGCTGCTCAGGCCCATCAGGGAGCAGGCGGGCAGTCGCAGGAAGCGTAAGCAGAAGAGGAAGATGGGAAGTCCGCATCCAGGTGCGCACATTCTCAGACTGGAAGGAGCCTGAGCCTGGCTATCTTGAGATTGACCTGGTGGCGCACTGCGGCGGCACGGTGACCGGCTCGTACATCAGCAGCCTGGTGGTCACAGACGTGTGTTCCGGGTGGACAGAGGCGATTCCACTGCTGGCACGCGAGCAGACCCTGGTGGTGGAGGGACTGGAAGCAGTCTCTCGGGTCTTCCCGGTCCCGATCCGCGGGATAAACTCTGACAACGACAGCGTGTTCATCAACGAGACGTTGCTGAGCTACTGCGAAGAGCGGGGCATCGAGTTCACCCGCTCGCGGGCGTACCGTAAGAACGACCAGGCGTGGATAGAGCAGAAGAACGGTTCCGTGGTACGCCGCTTCGTGGGACACGAGCGCTACTCCGGACCGATGGCCGGTCAGACGATGGCGCACCTGTATGGTGCGATGCGGTTGTACGTGAACCACTTCCAGCCCTCGTTCCAGCTACTGGAGCGGAGTCGGGAGGGTGGGACCGTGAAGAAGAGATACAGCACGCCAGCCACTCCCTGCGACCGCCTGCTCTGGCGTGACGACGTGAGCGAGGAGACCAAGACGATGCTGAAGAGCAGTCGAGCTGAACTCGAACCGGTATCGTTGCTGCACACGATACGGGAGGCGCAGTCTGCGCTTTCTGCCATCAACGCGACCGACTCGGCGAGTGTGCCGAGCAGCGAGAGTCTGGAGCACTTCCTGAGTAGCCTACCCGAACTATGGCGACAGGGCGAGGTTCGTCCTACGCACACGCCGAAGAAAAGAGCACGTCGCGGGCAGCGCACACGACTTGACCCCTTCGAGGGGGTATGGTGTGAGATACTGGACTGGCTTCAGCAGCAACCAGACTTGAAAGCTGCCGAGCTGCTTGACCGTCTGATGGCCCGTTATCCCAATCGTTACAGCAGGCGTCAGCTCAGAACGCTTCAGCGCAGGGTTCGCCAATGGCGCATCGTAGTAGCGAAGCAGTTGGTGTATGCTTCTGCCGAGCAGAATGAAATGAATGAGGCTGACCGAGGGAGCATCAAACCTGTTGGCGACAATCAGAAGCTGCAAGAGTCACGGTAACTGCGATGAGGCAACAGGCCGGCAAAAATGGTTGACGCCAATCAACGGAGCCAAGATCGAGATGTCCATGTCTTTCCAACGACTCCGCGATCCCGGGCAGCACCGCATTGAGTCTCTTTCCGCATATCCTGTCCGATGCTTACCATAACACGATCAGTGCCTGCCGGACCGCCTCGTGGTAAATGCGCTGACCCTTGGGGATGGCCTATCTAATTCTTCTTCACTTTGTGAACTGCCGCAGGAGCCTGACCGAGTGCTTGCGGTGGCAACCCGCGATGGCTACGAACTCGTCAAGCATCCGACTCTTGCACTTCTTCGCTCCCTCTCTGTACCGACTGCGAATGGCCCCGAGCACTTCAGTCCTCGTGGCAAGCTGATGTCTCTGACCATCTAATGTCTCCCTGAACTTGCGTAACACCACTGTGAGGCAACGGCCTGATTTCGGTAACATCTGCGTGAGGCAATAACTTCCTTTCAGTAACGTATTCATTGAGGCAACGCGACCACCTGCCGATAGACTGCTCCAGGTAGTGCGTTGCCATTGGGGGATTGAGAATGGACTGCACTAGGTGAGGGACGTAACGATGGCAGAGGACGGCTCCTATGTGAGCAGCGGATCAGCACCGCATGGTATAGTAGCATTCAGCAACCTGGTCATCGGTATCCTGCGAATGTCCGACGCAACCAACATCGCATCCGTCATCAGTTCGATTGGATGGCAGCGCAGTGGCGCTCTCAGATTGCTCGGACTGCGTCATCACAATAGCCGAAAGACCTTGGGAGCAGTCTCCTGGTCTGCATCACGGGGCTCAGGGAGATGGCTGGAGTGAGGGCGATTGACGCCGTTTCCTGATTTGGCTATTGGAAGACCAGTCAGCGCGATCCGACTAGCTCCCCCGGCGACTCCAGGCTTGCCTTAAGAGTGCGTATGAACTCGGCGACCGGCACCCCATCCAGGGCACGATGGTCGAAGGTGACGCTCAAGTGCATCATCGAGCGCACGACGATCTCGCCATCCACGACGACCGGCTTCTCAATGGCCCGACCTAGCCCCAGTATCGCCACCTGCGGTGGGTCTATGATCGGAGTGAACACGTCGATGTCGTAGTTGGAGAGCGCGGTCACTGTGAACCCCGCGCCCGTCATGTCATCGACGCCAAGCGCGTTCTTTCGGGTCTTGTCTGCGAGCATGCGAATCTGCCTAGCAATGCCCAGCAGATCCAGCGAGTCGGCTCCTCTGAGCACCGGAACAACGAGACCGTCCGGGACGGCTACCGCGACACCGATGTTGACCTCCTTGAGCAGCAACACGTTGCCGTCAACCAGGTGAGCGTTGAGCCTCGGGTGTGCCTTGAGCGCCCCTGCGACTGCCGCGATGATGAGGTCCTGGTCCATCGGCCGCATCCGGTGTGGTCGCCATTCGGTGACCAACCGCTCGCGCAGGTTCAGCAGTTCGGTGACGTCGGCCTCGGTGGTGAGCGTCACCTGAGCCATCGTGCTGACACTCATGGTCATGCGGTCCGCGATGATCTTGCGAAGGCCGGTCAGGGGCACCACCTCGCCCACGGCGTCGGCGCGCGCTGCCACGGCATCCCGCTCGGCGATGGCCCGCTCCACGTCGACGACTGTGATGCGGCCGTTCGGGCCGGAACCGGTCACATCGGCGAGGTCGATTTCCTTTTGTCGAGCCAGCATCCTCGCTCGCGGGACCACCTGGACCTGCGGCCTGCTCTGCCTAGCATCGATGGCGGCGCGAACGTCCTGTTCGGTGATGCGACCACGCGGCCCGGTGCCGCTGATCCCGTCAAGGTCGATGCCGTTGTCCCGGGCTAGCCGTCTCGCAACCGGCGTTACTTGGCTGGCCGCGGCTCCTGTGGGCCGTGCGTCCCTCTGCCGTTGGCGTCTTCTAGCACCAATGGGCGACGGTGCCGCCTTTGGCTCAGGCCGAGGCGGGTTCTCGCCTGGCTCTCCGATGACTGCCACCAACTCGCCGACCTTGACCAGCGAGCCCTCTGCGGCCATGATGTGCGATACGACGCCAGAGGCGGGAGATTCCAGCTCAGAGTTGATCTTTGCCGTCTCGACCTCTACCAGCGGCTGTCCCTCGGCGATCTCGTCGCCCTCGTTGACGAGCCATCTGGTCAGCGTCCCGTCTTCCATGTTCATGCCCCACTGGGGGAGCAGCACGTTTGTAGCCATGAGTATCCTCCGGTCAGTCGCGGGCAGAGCGCGTGGACGTGGCAGCTAGTCCAGAGTGGCGTAAATGGCGTCGGCTATCTTCTCCTCGTTGGGGAACACCTCGGACTCGAGAGCCGGGCTGAACGGGAAGTGGCAGTCGAGGCTCGTGACTCGCTGGATTGGGCTCTGGAGGCTCCAGAAGCCATCCTGAGCGACCATCGCCGAGATTTCGGACGCGACGCTGCAGCTCTTGTGAGCCGGGTCCACTATGACCAGCCGGCCGGTCTTTTCAACCGAGTCGAGAATGGTCCTGGTGTCCAGGGGCACTATGGTGCGCGGGTCGATCACCTCAACAGAGATGTTCTCTGCGTCCAGCGCCTCTGCGACAGCCATCGCGCGTCGCAACATCCCCGCCATCGCGACGACGGTGACGTCAGAGCCTTCATTCTTGACGTCTGCCACGCCGAACGGGATAGTGAAGTCGTCATCCTCTTCAACCTCGCCGCGGGTCCCGGTGAGGTTGTTGTCCTCAAAGAACATGACTGGGTCGTTATCGCGGATTGCAGTCTTGAGCAGCCCCTTGGCGTCGGCAGGGGTTGTGGGTATAGCTATTTTCAGGCCGGGCATATTCATGAGCATGGCGTATGGCCTGTCGGTGTGGTGAGCCGCGCTGTTGGCACCGTAGATCATACCGCACCTGTACACGACAGGCAGGCTCACCTGGCCGCCGAACATGAAACGCATCTTAGCGGCCTGACTTATGAGCTGGTCCATTGCCACCCAGAGGAAGCTGGCGAGCGACTGGACGATGGGCCTCATGCCCACGGCGGCAGCGCCGACTGCGGCACCCATGAATCCGTTCTCGGACAGCGGGGTGTCGATGACGCGGTCGCCGAACTCTTGGGAGAGGCCACCAGTCACACCGTAGATGCCGCCGCGAATGCTTTCGCCCATGATGAATACTTTCTCGTCGCGGCGCATCTCCTCTTTGATAGCGGCGTTCAGTGCATCTGCGTAGGTTATCTCAGGCATGGCACATGTCTCCTGCGTCGTCTTCTTTCGTGATGCTATTCGTATCTAGTTGTATACGGGCAGAGGGTCGGCGTACATGTCGGTGAGAAGGTCGTCTATATCGGGGTACGGGCTTTCGCGGGCGAACTGCAGAGCCTCGGCGATCGTCTCCGCCACGTCCTGGCGGACCTCTTCGATCTCTTCCTGCGAAGCTATCTCCTGTTCGACGAGCCACTGAGAGTGGACATCAATGGGGTCGCGCTCTCGCCACGCCGCGACCTCTTCTTCCGACCGGTAAGACTCGCGCAGGATGCGGACCAAGCCCTCAGAGTGGTCTTCGTACCGGTAGGTGCGGGCCTCGATGAGTGTCGGGCCCTCGCCGGCGCGCGCCCTTCTGACGGCTTCGGTGGTGACCTCATACATGGCCATCGCGTCCTGCCCGTCTACGAGCATGCCGGGCATGTTGTATGCAGAGGCGCGGTCGGATATGTTCTCCACCGCGACGGAATCTTTGAAACTGGTGGTCACGGCGTACTGGTTGTTCTCGCAGAGGAAGATGACGGGCAGCTTCCAGATTGAGGCCAGGTTCATAGCCTCGTGACACGCGCCCTGGTTGCTGGCGCCGTCGCCGAAGAAGGCGACGACAACACGGTCGTTGCCCTGCATCTTGCTGCCCATAGCCGCGCCGACGGCGACCGGAAGGGCGGAAGCGACGATGCCGGACTCGCCGAGAATTCCAATATCAAAGTCGGCAAGGTGCATTGAGCCGCCCTTGCCTTTGCAGTATCCAGTGGCCTTGCCGAGAAGCTCGGCCATGGCACGCCGGACATCGCCGCCCTTGGATATGGGGTGGCCGTGAGAGCGGTGGTTGCCTGTGATATAGTCGTCGTCCCGCAGAGCGGCACAGGCTCCGACGGCTACGGCTTCCTCACCAATGTAGCAGTGGGCCATGCCCACGAGCTCGCCGCGCTGGACGAGCTGCTTGACGTTCTCCTCGAACTCGCGGATCAGCATCATCCGGCGGAGCATGAGCATGTAAAGGTCTCGTTCCTGGTCCATTTTAGCCTCCACTGATGTAACGGGCCTCGCGGGAGGCCGTAAAAACCACACTTCCAATGACCGTAGGCAGGCGAAGGGCACTCGGAATGGTGCCCGGTTGTCATGGGCGCATCTTATTACAAAGGGTTGGGTGGCGGCAATAGCTGGGTAGCTATGAAGCCGGTGGCAGATTGGCAGGAGAGCTCCCGGTTTATCCACGAAGGGCACGAAGGAATACGGCTTCGGTCATCGAGACGACAAGTGGTGGTATGACTGCGTCCTTGGCTGGCTGGCTGATAGTGGCGAGCTAGTGGACCTGATGATGCCCGGCTGGGCGCAGAGCGAAGGTCTGCTGATAGAGATCAATGCCGCGGAGGATCTATGCGTCGGGATAACCTACCTGGAACCAGCGGAGAAGTTCATCGGTCTGACGCCGGAGCAGAGCGTGGAGCTGCATCGCAGGCTGTGGAGCTGACCTTCGGTACACTCTTCGCAAGGGTGAGGGTCAGGAATGCATGCTCGCGTCAGAGCTTGTGTTAACTTGTGCTAAATGTTGTGAAAAATGCCTCCAGGAGTGATGTCTAATTAAGCGGCGACGGCGGTGATAACCGTTCCTGTATCCGCGGAACTCAGCGCCCCGCTCGTAGGTCCCTGCCCAGGAACGCGTTCACCTCCTCTTCGAGCGCGGCCGCGAGCATCCTTATCTGACCATCGCTTCCAGCGTATCATCGACTACGTTGGTGCCTTCCTCGCTCTGATATGCTTCCTTCACGGCGTACTCTTCCAGTTTTTCGTCTTATTGACGTTCTGTTTGTCTCTGGGGTTACGCCTTTTTCTCTACCAGCGCTTTTTCAACTTCCACAACTTCTGATATTAGCTCGAACTTTGACGGGCTGGGGCAATCACTTAATTTGGGACAGGCTCTTTATCGGTCCTGCTTGAATTTGTAGAGCGATTAAACGGCATGATCAACATGTACGACGGAGGCGCGGCAAACGTCATGCAGACCGGCGGCGCTAAGATTGATTGCACTCCCGCAAATAAGATGCAAGAAAATACCGCAAGAGCTTGCATTAGTGAGACACCTTCATAGTTGTGAGGACCGCAATGCCAGCTCAGAAGTACGTCCATGCTGGTGTGCTCCGACCATGCTCGCGCACGAAGTGTCCGTACGAGCGTTGGACGCTCTGACTCAGCTGCAGGAGACGGCGACTAGCGACACTCCTGAACGTTATCTTATGATTCTGTTCACGAGAGACAACCCATTTCCCAGCCGGTCGCGCCAGTCTGGGCGGGGATGGCGGATTGCGTTAGTGAAGACCCTGAACAAACAGACGGCCTCACGCAACGCCAACTCCTGCTCGCTCCAGCCCATGCACTCGAGTGAAGAACCTTGAAGGATAGCATGATACGCGCTCTTTGCATTCGCCTCTTTCTCTCGACCGAAGTGGGCCGCCCAGCGCCGGTGTGCCAGGAAGTTGCCCACTTCCAGCATGAGGTCGCCTGGACCAGCCTCCTCAAACCGCATTCCCTCCTGTGCCATCCGGTCGATTCGCGGCGTGGCGTACGAAGTACCTCCGTTTGCTCCGATTACCTCGTAACCAAGGTCATCGGACATTATCAGGACTATGTTGGGCTGCTTGTCGGACATTCTTGCTCTCCTGTCTAGTACCGAGCCCAAACGAAAGTGTGTAGATGCTGGTCGCTATTCGCCATTCCCGCGAAGCATGTCCCCGTGAAAACGGGGAGCGGGAGTCCAGAGGTTGGACCAACCGTAAAGGTCCGTGGCGCCGTCATCGCCGGCGCTGAATCACCTGCTCGCCGAAGTCTGAAATCAATTCACGCGCCGCCTGTCGGTCCACCGCCGCGAGCGCCACGTTGTTGACGCCGATCGCCTCCAGGTCGTCCAGCTTCTGGCTGATCTCGTCCACCGTGCCGGTCAGAGTGCGAGCGACCATATCCGCCGAAACGAACCGCTCTTCTCCATCTTTCAGGTACACATAGTGCCCTTCGTGAACATCGAGGTATCGCCTGTCGTCCGGCGTGGGATTCGGACGATTATCCCCGTATTCACGGACGTACCGGTCGTACTCCTCCGCGAGGCCCGGATTGCTCATTCCCAGGTTTGAGCCCGGTCCATAGTCGCGCTCCCACATCGCGTGGACGCCCGGGACCAGCGTCGGCCCCACGTTCCTGATCACCCGCTCGCTCGACACCGACTCGCCCTCTCTGAGAACGCACGCCGATGTGAGCACTGTCACGTACGGCTTAGCCCCGTGTCCGCCGAACTTATCGAAGCTGTTGCCAGTCGCCTCTGCGGCCGCCATCACTCTGGGCAGTCCTGTGGGGACGGTCGCGCTTCTCGCGGTCGTTATCCAGCCGTCGGATATCTCTCCGGTGATCTTCTGACCCCGTGGGCCGTTGGCGGCAAGCATCACAGGGATAGGGTCTTCAATGTTGAAGAACTCGTCCCGTCCCGAGTTGGACTTGGAGTGGATCAGCCGTATCCATCTCTCTCGGCTGCCCTCCCGCAGCAGCACGTCCTCCCCATTGAGTAGCCCCTTGACCTGCAGCGCGTACTCCTCGAACTGGTCCATTGTCAGCGCGGGAAGGCCCATGGTGTTCCGACCCGTATAGCCAGTGCCGAGTCCGACGATCACCCTGCCGGGCGCGATGCTGTTGATCGATGCCGCGGCCGCCGCCGTCACCGGCGCAAGCCTGTTGCTCGGTATTGCGACCAGAGTCCCCAGCTTGATGCTCGTGGTGTTCTGCACTGCCAGCGCCATCGTGGCCCACACATCGGGGTAGATGAGCTGCGAGTCGAAGAACCAGGCGTGTGTGAAACCCGCCTCCTCAGCCGCTTTCACCTCGCGCCAGGCCTCTATGTACGACGGTATGCCTATTCCATAATCCATCTGGTCCGCTCTTCTCCCCAAGGGTAATGAAATCTAGACTCAAGCCTGCCTCAAACAGCCCCCTATCCCTTGTGACGCTTGATGCACAGTCGTCCTTCAGTAATTGAAGTGTGTGGCGAGGGCAAGATCAGGTCGCCCGAAGTACCGATTCAAGCATATGCCCAAGGCTCAGTGCGGTCAGTTTGGCGGACACGCAACTCAACAGTTCCCGCATGCTACGGGCTCTGGGAAAATGTGTCAACGACGAGTTACACAGCATTTTGAAGAACCGGTGTAAGGCTGGTGAACTTCTCAGAGACGCTGTTTATGTTCTGCTTAGTTGCCGCCGTACCAGTATTGCACACATGTTTCTAGCACAGCGGCATTAGATACGTAGCCGCGACTCTGCAACATAGATATCGTGTTTTAATACAGTTAGGAAGTGTTCAGTTGATTAGGGTGTGTTGACAATTGTATTAAACTTGGAGCATGTCAACATCTAAACTAACTCTGGACCAGTGGTCAAAGATTCGCGATTTCCTGAAAGAGGAGACCAACGTCTATGTCAAGTCTGAGCGGGACTGCAAACGATTCATAGAAGGGGTTCTGTGGATGAGCAGGTCAGGCGCTCCGTGGAGGATGCTTCCGGCAGGATACGGCAAGTGGTACAGCGTGTACAGGCGCTTTTCCAGATGGAACGAGCAGGGGATATGGGAGAAGATGCACCAGCATTTCGCTGATGAGCCGGATATGGAGCATCTGATAATAGACAGCACGACGGTGCGTGCGCATCCCTGTGCGGCGGGTGCGCCGCATAAAAAGGGGGACAATGGTCGCAGGCTCTTGGTAGAAGTCGAGGGGGTTTCAGCACGAAAGTGCATGTGAGTGTTGACGCTCTGGGCAATCCACTGAGATTCACGCTCACTGGGGGTCAGGCACACGACATCACCCAGGCCTATGAACTGATAGACGGCATTGAGAGTGAATATGTGATAGCTGATCGCGGATATGACTCACAGCGGTTTCGTGAACGAATCGTTGAGATGGGAGCGACGCCTGTAATACCGCCGCGTTCAAGTAGAAGAGAGCCTCAGCCATACGATGAGCATCTATACGGTGAGCGCCACTTGGTTGAGTGTTACATAAATAAGATGAAGCATTATCGACATATTTTCAGCCGGTTTGACAAGTTAGCGAAGATGTACCTTGGTTTCCTACACTTTGTCGGCACTCTTATGTGGCTGAAATGAAATGTCAACACAACCTAGTAAGTACGTTAGCAAAAGTGCGCGCGACCATCGCTGCTGAGAAGCCCTCTTATAGGCTGATTATACCAGCAAGCGATGGTGTTCCGTCGGGAGTTCATACCGCTCCAATAAGAGGTTGGTCAGGGCATGACAATAGCGCGAAGCAACCCATACCTGCACGTAACGTGGCTCGCCAAGGCTCTCATCGGCGAACGCAACCGCCTGTGGGCTCACTGTTACAAGACCAGCCACGAGGGTTACGCAAGGATGCCCAACGACTTCGACTCTGCGCACTGGCACATCGAGCACACGGCACTTCTGGACCAACAACTCGCGGCAGAACTCGAGGAACAGGGATGCCAAGTGTTCATTGACCGCCAGAACGACTTCCGCGTCGAGATCTCTCGCTCCGGTATGGTCATCAGCGGTGCGCCGGACGTAATCGCTGTGCACCCAGATGGCAGGGCCGCGATATACGATGTGAAAACTGGACATCCGCAGGCATCTCACACCGCGCAGGAGCAACTCTACATGTGCCTATTGCCATGAGCGCAGGGTGGGCGCTGGAAAGGCACGAAATTTGAAGGAGCGCTGGTTATCCGGGCGTCCGCGAAGTTCCGGTCCCCGAGGACAGCCTCGATGGTGCCTCTATCGGGCGCGTTGCAGAGCTGGTTCGCAGGCTCACGTCAGATGACCCAGCCCGCGGGGTGCCGCTGGTGTGACCTTACTAGAAGCGACCGCCCCGACAGGGTCGACTTGGAAGTCGCATGATCAGGTTCAGGTCCATCGAGAATCATATCGGAAATCTTGCCCGTACCCGTCTGTGTGATTACGGACCACAGGTTCGGCCGACATATCATCAGTTGACTGGTATGCCCTGCCGCCCCAATCCCAGAGCAAGGCAGCATGCTAACATGGATTCTGACTAAGGGTATCTGAGGGAGACAGCCTAGAGGAGCCAGCGGAAGTGAACGACTTAGCTTCATTGGTACGTGCGGTTACAGTGGAGGCATACGATGTACCCGACAAGAGAGGTCGCTTGCCTGAACGAATCGAAGTAGAGGCCAATTTCGACATAGACATCTCTGGGCATCTGCTAATAAACAGATGCCCTCTCAGACTCGGTCCGTGTAGAATGACGGTTGAGCTGCTTCCCCAAGCGGTGCCTTCAGGCCTCCGATTTATCGCAGACCTTCTGGCGAATGAAGCCGTGAGAGGTAGGAAGAAAAACACACGGAAGCGAATAAACCAGACGGTCCTCTACCGAAGGCAGGGTGGATACTTTGCCGGATGCAAACACTACTTTCAGCTCAGAAATCTGACCATTGATCACGGCGCTCCCGCCTCGAAAGGTGGGAGTGGCGATATTTCCGATCTCTAGCTTTTCTGCCATGCCTCCAACCAGATGAAATGCGACGGATCGCAAGAGCAATTACTGGTTGAACTTCGGGCGCAAGGAGATGTTAATCCGGGTCTGAATACCGGTCTCTAGTTGAGTTGAGCCTCGATCCTTATTCCACCGAGGATGCAACAAAAGAACCTCAAATGTTAGAACCTCAAATGTTGCATCTCGCTAATGGAGCCGCCTGTCGGTTCGCTCGGACAAGGCTTGCGTGCCTCTGTTAACTCGTGATTAGGCGGAGTCCGAGGATAATCCTGGATTCAGCTTGAAGAAAAGCCTCGACCAACTTTCGAGGAGGGTTCCCCTCGGAGTGTGTTTCTGATCAGGAGAGACTTGTCACGGACAGCGAGTCCGCAAGCCTGTTCACCTCCGCCGGAGGGAAGGCCTTCGGCCCGACGACGGAGCACTTCAGTGAGGCCGCGGCGACAGCGAACCTCAAGGACCTCTCAAATCCACTTCCGTTCAACCTGCTTCTGATAAAGGCTGCGGAGAATGTCGCTCCCGCGCCACAGGTATCGACGGCGTCCAGAGCTGGGGTCTCAATGTGAATGATATTGCCATCTTCCATACCGACGGCTCCCGCCGATGCCAAGGTAACAAGGGCGGAGGGAACTCCGCTCTCCGTGAGTAGTCTCGCCACTCGCTCCGCGTCTCCACCAAGTTGGGATGCGTCAGTGACCGCCTGGCATATCGTGGCGAATGGTAGGAGAGACCTAAGCACTTCTGGGTCCTGATGGCCGTGTTCGATGTTGAGGAATACCGGAACGTCTAGCTCCCTGGCGTAGCGCATTGCGCGTTCGATGTACGGCGCATCGTACCAGTCCACATATAGCATGCTCGCGCCGTGCAGGGGGGACAGGTCGGCGTCGTCCAGCGTGGCGAGCAATTCAGGGCGGCGGTTCCAGAAGTAGGTTCTCCCACCCCTGGCGTCGGAGACGTTGATCTCGAATGGGGTTTCGATTCCCTGCCTCAGTTCTAAATTGCCTCTGACTCCCATCTTGTTGAGCATTTCGACAGTCTTGCGGCCCGAATCGTCATCGCCCAAGGCGCTTCCTATCAGCTCGACCTCGGCTCCGAACTCTGCGAGCAGCCCAGCCACTATAGCGGCGTCGTCCGAGACGAATTCGGCGCCTTCAGTCCAGACCGCGCCCGTGTTCCAGTCCGGCATGTCATCAACGACCAGCACCCTCGCTGGCGTTACCATTCCGAAACAGACGACTCTGCGTGCCGTTCCCCCATCGTGATTTCGTTGGCTAGGGATAGAGCGTGTGGTCAGGTTACTCATGGCCACACTTTGACAGTTGAGTATGCATATAGATCATTATACCACTGCCGCCATACAGTCGGACTGGCAGAGACGCGGGAGACGCTCACCAGAGCATCGTCCCTGTCTGAGAGCACCACCTGATCCGTTCTATAAATAGGCAATAGGTTCAATCACCGAATTGGCAGACCAGGGACAATAGCCCAGCCGTGACTGGAATGCTCGGTCCGTTCCATAAGGTACTCCAGTCCGCCTTTGGAAGCTGTCGAGATCACAGACGCGAGTAACAACAACCGGCTTACAGACGCAGTTCCAGGCGAGGCTGCAAAAGCCGTTCCGGCACTTCGTTCTCGCGCATGAACTCCACAAGCAGCCGGTGGATGTCTCCGGCTATGTCCGTGTGTCTCGCTATCACGTTGTCGAGCTGCTGCGGATCGGTATTCAGGTTGTACAGCTGCGAAACTCCGGGGGCAGTGCTGTATAGCAGGCTCCATTCCCCTGAGGTGACGGTGGTGACAGGAGGGTCCTTGAGGTCACGTAGGAAATTGTCTACGGATTGAACCGGGTCGCCCGGGTTGGCGAAGGGAAGACTGCTAACCACATATTCGCGTCCGAGGAACGAATTGTCGCGCATCGCGGGCGCAAGTGATCTGCCCTGTACAAAGTTCGGGATATCCAGATCTAGCAGGTCGAGCACTGTGGGCATCACATCGACGGCAGAACTCAGTCCGCTATACACACCAGGTGTTATTCCGGGATAGCGAATCACAAGAGGCAAGTGAACGATCTCCTCAAAGAGTGGAGAATAACTCCACTGCGAGCCAGGTTCGTCATATGGTTTAAGCGTTCCGTCCGGGTACTTGTCTGAGGTCATTTTGCCGAACAGGCCGCCATGCTCTCCGAAGTAGAAGCCGTGGTCTGTGGTGAAAATAACAACCGTCTTGTCCGCCAGTCCCATGTTTTCAACCGACTAAACCCGAATCCACCGAAGAGTCATGGTATCTCTGCCGGAGCGTGGGTGAAGGACGCGGCAAGGTGGCGGTGCGGGTATGATGCCGACGCTGGAGCGTTCTGAAGGTCCCCGGTCGTGATGTTGAACGCCAATGGAGGCCCACAGTGGCGATTGTGGGTGAAGTTGACGAATCGGTGAGCAGCAGGGGATACTCACGGTCCGGTCCGGCGCGAGTCTGGGGATGAGATGGGTTATGGAGTGTATGGTGGGCAGTCGTCGCCGCTGCCGTCAGCTGTCAGCTCGGTAACGGAATGGTTCGCAGTCTGGCCAGAGCGCGGCCGAACTGTGTTTCCCAGGGCCAGCGCTGGGGAAGATGCAGGGTGAGACGGCGTGCCGAGCGTGTAAGCCGTCCGGCGAGGGAGAAGAATCGTCTGCGCAAGGTCTTGGTGGTGGAGGCTCGTTCTTCCAGTCCGATGCGGGAGGTCCAGCGAGCCAGATTGTGAGCCATCACCTGCACGGCCAACCAGGCGGCGTTGGCTGCGAAGCGCCCTGAGGGCAGATGGTTCAGTCCTACGCCGTACTTCAGGTCGCGGATGGCGTTCTCCACCTCGGCGTGGCGGCGATGGTCGGCCTCCAGTTGGAGGGTGTCGCCCTCTCGGTCCGTGATGAAACCGTGATAGCTGTAGTTGGTGAAGAGCGCCAGTTGAGAGCCGGGCGTGGGCTTCACTCTGCGGACGATGAGTCGCACTGGTGCGGCGTCGGGCTTGCTCTCGAAGGGAGTGTAAATGGTCTCGGCCACATCGGCTGTGCCGTCCATCCAGTAGGGTATGGGTGTCCAGTCCGTCTCTGGTATGGCCTCGATGAGATTGCGCAGTCGGGGGTGCTGTCGGACGGTGATGGAGAAGCGGACATCCATCTTGCGACAGACGGCAACGATGGTGTGGGCATAGAAGCCGCTGTCGGCCCGCACCGTGAGCGCTCCCGTGGCTCCGGCGTAGCGCACTCGCGCCACCGTCTCCCGCAGGAAGTTGGCTGCGCCCCGGGCGGTGTTGGCTCGGCCCTTGCGCAGTCGTGCCATCAGCACGTCGCCGGTTCCTGAGGCAACGGCCAGCAGCGGATGATAGCCCCGCTGGCCGGTGTAGTTGTGATGGCGCGCTCCCTCCTTTGCCAGTCCATAGGTCTCGCAGACCGTCGAGTCTATGTCGATCGTCAGAGGCGAGTCCTCGGGGCCTGCCCCGGCGTCCCAGGCACGCGCCAGAAACTCTCGGCTCACCCGGTCCAACTGTCGCACATGTCCCCAGCGGAAACTGCGTAGGAATGTCCCCAGCGTGGATGGAGCCTTGACCACACAACCCAGTACCGAGGAGGTCCTGCCCGCCCGCAACACGTCGGCATCGTCAATGCAGTCGCCACCGACCAGAGCCGACGCCACCAGGGTCAGTATCTTGTCCCCGGTGTTGGCCCGCCCCGGGGCGTCGCCCAGGTCAACGTGGTTGTCGACGAGTTGGCTCAGACCCAGACGCCCGGCCAGGGTGACCGGCAGGATCAGCCCGGCATTGGCTACCAGGCGGGGATCGTCGAAGGCGATTTGGATGCGGTCAGGGTGGTTACGTGGTAGCATCTGTTGGGTGCTCCTTTTCTGTGACAGGTTTTGTGTTGTAAAACCATTATCTCAGATTCAGAGGTGCACCCTTTTGCTTCTTCAGGAGGCCTCTCACACGCCCCCCTCGGTGGATTGGGGTTTAGGCAGAGGGTTGTATCGAGGCACATCTGCGGGTCCAGGACGCGATATGCGGTCTCTGCGTGCTGTGGTGGCACACGGAAGCGTTGGTTGAAGCGGGGGAGGAAGTCAGCGAGCACGCGGTTAGCGTCATCGATGGTTGCTGCCTCCGCGAGTCGCAGTTCGGTTACGAGCCTGTCCTGGAAGGTGCCGGCATACGCTCAACCCGCCCCTTGGCTTGCGGCGAGCGAGTGAATATCAGCTGTACACCAAGCTCGTCTATCGCGCGACTGAACTGGGTGGGAGCACCGGCAGCCTCTGACGGTGGCGTGTACTTGAATACGGCATGTCGGTCTGCATACAGTGCGATCGGTATGCCGCAGTTCCGTATCAGACCCCACATCAGCAGGAAGTAGCTGTGGGTATTCTCCAGCTCGCAGAACAGTGCATTGACCACTACCCCAGTGGCGTCATCCACTGCAAGCAGCAGCGTGAACTGCGGTCCATCTTCTCCCAGCCATCTGTGGTAGCTGCTGTCTATCTGAATCAGCATACCCTCGCGTGGCATCCGCTGCCGCCGAACGCGGTGCTTCGGCGGCCTACGCCGACGAGGACTGTTCACACCGGCGTTCGTCAGTATCTTGCGCAACGTGTCACGACCGATGTCTATGCCCTCCCGCTCCCTCAGCAACTCGCTCAGGTGCGTATGGTTGACTCCGGCGTATCGGCTGCGCGCCAGACGTATTACATCGGTCGCCAATGCGTTCGGTGTAGCGTTGGCAGGTCTGCGACCTCGATTACCGTGAGCTAGTGCGGCTGCTCCATCCTCTCTGTAAGCCGCTAGCATGCGCCTGGTGTGGCGTGCGCTCGCTCCCATCAGTGTCGCTGCCTGCTCTGTTGTCATATACCCTGCGAGTAAGTTGTTGAGTATCTGAAGTCTTGCCTGCTCTTGCTGCGTCAATGTCACATGCTCCATCATGTGGACATTTTCGCTTAGCAGTTAGCACGGACGGAATCGCTGAGCAACAACACATAAACTCGACTTTGTACATTTCGGAGTAATCGAAGCAAGCAGATATACAGACGCTCAAGCTGCGTAGGCAAGGGAATCCACAAGACGATTGAACAAAGGCAGAGGGACTTTCGCCACATCGGGCGCGGACGGCGATGTGGATAAAGTCTGAGAGGCGAACCACAGATGCCGCCGCACCAGCGAGATCGCATCGATGAAAGTGGGCTCACACTTCGTATACCAGGCGCACGAACGCAGGGCAACCGGGCGTTCCTGCCGCAGCAACCCGGCGGCGAGCGTAACCCAGGAGAACAGTCCCAGCAGCAAAGGCGTGGTGCGAGAGATAGCCTTGTCGGACCACTGGCGCTGAGTCTCCACCCCGAGGTGGGCGCGCACCTCCTGGAAGGTGACCTCGATGCGCCAGCGCAGCAGAAACCATTGGACGATCTGAAGAGGGTCGGCCTCAGTATCGGTGCAGACCAGTGCCTGCGTTCTCATCTGACCGAGAGGGTCTCTGATTAGTACCCATCTGATATGCACGGGAGGTCTTCCCCAGCGATACCAGACTGCGGTCTCGGATGTAATCTCCAGTGTGCGTGCCGGCCCGTCCTTCCAGGGCACAGATACCCGGGTCCAGGACACATCGGGGTTGTCCAGGAGTTCGATGGGAGAGGGCAGTCGCTGTCCTTTCAGGCGTGGTCTACCTATCTGACCGGGCATTCTGGGTGGAGCGGGCTCGAAGAGCGCAGCATCGAGTCTGAGTCCGCTGATGAAGGTGACTGGCTGGCGCAGAGACTGGCAGCCGTGCAGGAGTTCGAGCGCTGCGTATCCTCTGTCAGTCACGACGACTATGCGTCGATCTGGCAGCCAGCGGCGCAGTTGGATAATCATCTGGCGTGCCCAGGCGGTGATCTTCTTGTGCCGTCGTCCCACCTTCTGATGGTAGCTCTCTGCTGGAGCCAGCGCAGTAAGAATGGGCAGTGCCCACGTGCGATTCGCCCAGGGGATATGCGCCAGCCACATCAGGGTGACCCAGCGCAGTCCGCTCGCCCTGACCAGGTGCGACTCGCTTGAGCGCACGGCGTCTCGGAACACTCCCTTGGCGCTGATGCGACTGCCGCGTCTGCGTTCCAGTGTCTCGTCTATGCCGAATACCAGTGGCTCATCATCCTGAGTAAGATGCTCGATGAGTAGCACAAGCAGCACACGGCTCATCTGCAATGAGGACCAGAGCGCTCTGTTGAGCACGTGGTGATACTTCGCGAAGCCGGCTTCGTCGCTGAGACCCATTACGCGTAGGGCAGACGTGATGGTGCGTCTGCGCGGGGCGAGGATGGCGCCGACGAGCAGTAGCTGTGCCTTCGCCCAGGTTCGTTGTCGGAACATGCTTGAGAAAGGCTGGAGCGCGGATATAATGGCATCGGGCGGGGTGAGCATAACCGAACCTCTGTGATGGGATGCTTCGGCTATCTTACCCTGTTCTTATACTATGTCTATTTCTTGTACCAAATGTACAAAGTCGAGGTAGAAGCCGCAAGAGTCACGGTAACTGCGATGATACTTAATGGGCCATCCGGGATCGGGTCTGACCCATTCGGTAACTGGCTCAGATGCCCTCAAAATGATCTGTCGACCCGTTCCCGGGATGGCCATAAGTAGCTAATGGCTGAGGCGAGCAGTGACTTCATAGCAACCGTCTTAAATGTCAAGGCCTGAGAGTGGTCGGATCCCAGTGAACACCCGTCCTTGCCATAGTGTTGAGGATTGTCAGTAGCTTGCGCGCGCAGGCAGTGAGAGCCACTTTCTTCGGCTTGCCGGCTTTCAGCAACCGCTGGTAGAAGTCGCGTAGCACCGGGTTGTACCGACTGGCCACCAGTGCGCCCATATACAGCGTAGAGCGCACCGTAGCTCGACCGCCCCACACGGAACGCTTGCCTCGATATGGACCGCTGTCACGATTGAAAGGCGCCACACCGACTAGAGCGGCGATCTGCTTGCGGTTCAGCGTGCCCAGTTCCGGCAGATACGCGAGCAGTGTCAGCGACACTTGCGGTCCCACGCCGGGTACGCTGCGCAGCAGGTCGTCCTTCTCACGCCATACAGGACTGTGCTGTATCCTCTGTCGCAGGTCTGTGTCCAGGTCGTCTAGCTCCTGCTTCAGCCAGCTGATATGGGCCTCTAAGCGAGGGCGGACTTCTGGAGTGGCGCGGCCAAGGCGGTTCTTCTCAGCAACCAAGATGCCCGACACCTGCCGCCTGCGCGCCAGCATTGCCCCGAGTGCCCGAGTATCAGCATCCCTCAGTGGACGGATCGCCGGTCGTACTGCTTCACCGAAGTGCGCCAGCACATGTGCATCCAGCCGGTCAGTCTTCGCCAACTGCCCGGTGGACTTGGCGAAGTCGCGCACCTGGCGGGGATTGACGACTGCAACTGGCAGCGATGCCGCGGCCAGAGCTACTACCAAGGGAAGTTCCAGACCGCCGGTGGACTCCGTAATCACGCCTGCCGGCTTGAGAACCTTAAGTTGTGTAACCAGATCATCGACGCTGGCTCCGTTGTAGGACACGCTCCAGCTTCTACCAGTGGGGCGTACCGCGACATCTACCTGCTCCTTGGATACATCAATGCCGACATAAGTTGGTTCCTGAGACATACTCGCCTCCTTCATACTGACCCTGCCTTGCAGATACGGGCTTGGTTAGCCCGGGCAACCGTTCGGGCTCTTCTGGAATGAGTGCGACGACCCTCGCTTTTCCACGGCCTCCTACGACCAATGTCATGTCGGTCTGCCGCACTCGGAACCTGCTTCGTTAGGGGATTATCCCATACATGTCAAAGATACAAGGAGCGTGGCCCTGAGTCTCTTCGCAGTTGTGTCCGCTCACCCGGCTGATACGCCATTGTCCCAGGAGACAGAGATGATGGGAGTCGCAACTTACCAGAATCATCTCGTAGCTGAGGTGATCATCGGAGTCGACACACACAAGGACTAGCATGTGGCAGTAGCAATCGACGGGCGAGGTGTCCTCCTCGACGAGTGTCACATGCCTGTGACCACCAATGGGTACGAGGAGCTCGAGCGGTGGTCCCGTAGCCTGGGAGAAATCAACGCGTTCGGGATAGAGGGCACAGGTTCCTACGGTGCCGGACTCGCACGCTTCCTGACCGATCGGGGCTATACGGTCATCGAGGTCAACAGGCCTGATCGGTCGGTCCGCTATCGCAAGGGGAAGAGTGACCCCACCGAGGCCGAGATGGCAGCGCGTGCTGTGCTTGCCGGTGTCGCCGATGCGACTTGTATGTTGCATAAGCCCCACAGATGGGCCAATCTGTGGGGTGGGCGAGAGGGGCGCGTCGGTGACCGCTGGGTGAGCCGGGCTACTGCTCTGGACTGCACCGTGGGACAGTATGACACCCCTCTCGCCGCACTTGTCGCTCCGAACGGATACAAGGGCACCAGGCCCGCATCTGCAAGTGTGGAGGACATCAACCATTATTTCATCGGGAGGTCGAACATGGTAGTCACAGCCGGGGTTGACGTGGGCAAGGCCAGCCTGGACGTCTCAATTTATGAGGGTCCGGTGATACGATTTGACAACACGGTTAAAGGGATTGGAAAGCTGCTGAAGCACCTGAAGGCGCAGGACGTCACCGTGGCTGTGTGCGAGGCCACCGGTGGGTACGAACGAGTGCTGGTAAGCCGGCTGAGAAAGACCGAGATTGCGATGCACGTGGCCCACCCGAACCGTGTGCGCGCGTTCGCGAAGGCGTGTGGGTACGAAGCCAAGACCGACCAACGGGACGCCCAGGTGCTCTCACGGTACGGACAGGTATTTCCGGATGCACTAACACCGCAGCGTGAGCTTGAGCCAGAGCGTGAAGCGCTGCGTGACCTGCTCAGCAGGCGCCGGCAGTTTGTGCGGCAGCGAGCGCAGGAAAAGGGGCGCCTGGATAAGGGAATCACTTCTATCGCGACCAGATCTACAAAGCGTCACATCGCCTGGCTGGAAAAGGAAATAGCCCGACTGGATGTGGAGTATCAGGAGGCATTGGAGAAGTGTATCCCTTTCGCCGACCGTGCCACGCTGTACCGCACCGTGCCGGGCGTCGGGCCGCTTACCTCGGCCACATTGGTCGCCTACCTGCCGGAGCTGGGCTGTTGGGACAGTAAATCGCTGACTTCCCTGGTGGGGTTAGCTCCCTGGTCACGGGACAGCGGGAAGAAGCGGGGCAACCGTGCTATCAGAGGGGGGCGAGGCTCGGTGCGAAGTGCCCTGTACATGTGTGCTTGGTCGGTGATACGCCACGACAGCGAACTGCGCCGCTTTTATCAGAATCTCCGTCAACGGGGGAAGCCCGGCAACGTGGCGGTGGTGGCGGTCATGCGCAAGCTGCTGCTGCAGTTGAACGCGGTGGCACGTCGAGGGACACCCTGGGTCCCGAAGTCAGTACCAATCATGTCTTCTTAAACTCCGCTCAGGGCTTGACATTGAACACGGATACTCCCAAGTCTGGCGAGGGCGAAGTCGAGATGATCCGTATGCTCAAGAGCACAAGGGACGCGGCCGTAAAGTCTCGTACCCAGGCTGTCAACCAGATGAAGGCACTGGTTGTCACAGCTCCGTCTGAGCTTCGCGGGACGCTCGATGGTCTCGCCGCTAATGTCCTCGCTGCACGTTGCAGAAGCTTCCGTCCTGGTCGCCTGAACAATCCCACGGCAGCGGCCAAGTATGCTCTTCGCTCACTTGCCTATCGTTACCGTCAACTCAGTGATGAGGTGCGGGACCTGGAGGCCGAGCTTGAACGGCTCTCGCGATCAGTCGCGCCGACCCTGGTCAACACCTTTGGTGTGGGGCCTACACGGCAGCATCCCTGCTGATCGCCGCAGGGAGTAATCCTGACCGGCTCCGGTCAGAGGCTGCCTTCGCATCGCTGTGCGGTGTAAACCCGATACCTGCACATCGGGCAAGACGAACCAGCATCGGCTCAACCGCGGAGGTGACCGCCAGGCCAATGCGGCGCTCTATCGCATAGTCGTCGTCAGGCTGCGTCACGAGCTGCGCACCCAGGCATATATGCGTCGTCGAACCGCGGAGGGAATGAGCAAGCGCGACGTCATCCGCTGTCTCAAACGCTATGTTGCTCGAGAAGTCTTCTCGGCCATCCAGAAGCCTGCCCAGATACTCGATGCGGCCGCTTGACATGTATAGGAGCATTGCGATGAGGCAACAGGCCGGCAAAAATGGTTGACGCGGTACATACTCCTGCATTTCGGGGTCGGTCAATCCGAGTTCAGCCTCAGGAGACGCGTTGGCTACTCGTAACGTCCTAATCCCCTCAATACGGGTTTCCCGAAGCCGGACAGGTCACGGCGACTGCACTACCAGCCGGCCAATACCGAACTGCCGCCCCAGGAAGGGCGAGGACTCGAACCTGACAGTTCACGCAATCACCCGGCTAGATCTAAGACTATCGTGCCAGTAAACGCCCAATTCTTTTGCACAAGCGCGGCGGCCCTCCGTTAGAACAGGCTGAGTGCGAATAACTTCCGTGCCCTAGCTGCCTTCTCGAAAACATTCCGTCCCAAGGCACAAAGTGAGTTTTCAATATACTATGATGGGTAATATTTCTCGATAGTTTTCCGCAACAGTCACGAATTCTTACCTCGATGCTGAATTAGGAGAAACAGAATGAGAGTTTCCCTGGAATGGTTGGGAGTTTCCACCTATAGATTAGTCGTCGATGAACTGGTCATATTCCTCGATGCATATATCGACCGGAATCCGTTGGCGCCGCCCGTAGGTATTCAAGTATCGGATGTGCAGAGGGCCGATTATGTGCTGGTGGGACACTCCCACTTCGACCACCTTTGGGGGGCCGAGCGCATCGCCCATCAGACGGGTGCCACCATTGTCGGCTCCCACGAGTCGGTGAGACTGATGGAAATGGAGGAAGTGCCCGATGAGCAGCTGGTTGCCGTGGCGGGTGGGGAACGGATCAGGCTGTCGGACAGCGTGTCGGTACGGGTGTTTCCCAGCCAGCACTCTTGCATCTGGAGCACGATGGGAGCGTCGGGAGAAGTCTGTCTGGGAGACCGGGGCCTGACGCTGGCAGAAAGGCAGACGAACCTCGACAGACAGGCGGCTGCGCGTGCCTCGTCAAGTACGCCGGGAATGGAGGAGGCCGAAGCCCACTGGAAGGAATGTCCGCAACAACCCCGCGGCGAGGGTGGGGCACTGGCGTATGTCATCGAAACCCCGCTGGGTAGCATGCTTTGGAAAGACACGTCGGGGCACTGGACCGGAATTCTGCGCGATCTCCGGCCTGACGTGGCGCTGCTGGACGCAGCCGGCCGGGGTAACATAGACGGCGAGCCCATTCAGGGTTCACTGGCGCAATTCGTTGCCCGGGAGGTGGACCTTTTGCGTCCCAGGCGCGTTGTGCCCGGCCATCACGACGACTGGAACCCGCCAGTGACCGGTCCAACCGACATGGAACCCATTGAGCGAGAGCTTGCACTGCGGACCCCCGGGGTCGAGTTGGTGCATATGGACTACCTGGAAGGCTATCCTATCTTGGGCCAGTGACGCTGCTAACCACCTAGATGGACGCGCACAGAGACATCACGGATTTCGCCAACGCCAAAGAGATTGTTTCCACCTGGAGCGTAAATCTAACTCGGAATTGACCCGGCAATTCTGTGATGATGCGCTAATGCTCTTGAAACGGTCCCTGTTGGAGGTTCGTCGTGCTTATGAACGATGGTTGAAGACCTCCTCGCAAGCCGGGCGACGACGCAGGCAACCTCATCTACGTCCTGACCAAGGCCCGCTTCGGCCTCCGAGTGCGGCAGGTGGAGACTCAAGGCAAGAGGGAGGACAGCTTTCGGGGCGGTGTAGAGGAGTGGGGTCATTCGACACTCCCCCGAATTTCTGCTATCCGGTCGGCAGGGGTCGGGCCTGGCGGCCGGGGCCGCCGGCGCCCTCCCGTAAGTCCCTGGCCGTCGCCTCGTCGATGCCCCTGGGCCAGCAGCGCTTGAGCGGGTCGCTAACCGTGAAGGTGAATCTGCCCACGCCCTCTACGCCCATCTGGATGGTGTCGCCGTCCTGCATCGCGCCGAGGCCCTGGTGGTTGGTGCCTATGAAGAGCACGTCGCCGGGACTGATCTCCTCGATAGCCGCCACGTACTCGATCGATTCGGCGATGGAGTGGGCGAGGTCGTCGGTGTTGTAGTTGACGCGCTGCTGGCCGTCGACGCTCAAGGTGACCTGCAACTTCTCCGGGTCCGCGATTTCGTCCTTGGTCACTATACAGGGACCAAGGGGACAGAAGGTGGGGTGCGACTTGTGTTCCGCGATGGGCAGCGTGTTGGGCATCCGGCCACCGCTACCTCCCGGCATTCGCGCCGAGACGTCCACACCCGCCGTGTAGCCGAAGACGTAGTCCATGGCCTCCGACGCCGGAATGTCCTTGCCGCCCTTGCTGAAGATCAACACGAGTTCCGCCTCATGGTGAAAGATGTTGGAGTCTATGTCAGGGAGGACCACGGTGCCGCCCGGGCCCAGAATGCTGTGGGTGCTCTTGGTGAAACCCCACATTGGTGAAGGCTCCCGTGCACCGAACTCGCGGTAGTTGCCGCCCATACAGAGGATCTTGCTGGGGCGCGGCAGCGGCGCCTGCAGTTGCGCGCCAGCGACCGGCGTGCCCTCGGCGGCGCGGACCTCAAGTTGGGACTTCAGGTCGTCGTAGTTAGTGATTAGATTGACAATTGCGGCCTGGCCGCCGCCGGGGCAGAGGTCACCTATGTCTATAACGCCCGCATCGGTCAGAATGCCCGGCTGGTTGTCGTTGTACATCACGAACTTCATTGATTCCTCCTCGTTCCCCTGTGAATTTCCGATTGGCCATTGATATAATTGTCCCGTGAGGGGGCGACAGATTCACGACGCCAACATCGTGGCCACCATGCTGGCGCACGGGGAGCGCAGGCTGCTGACGTTTAGCATCTCAAACTTTCGACGCTTTGAAGACCGAATAGAGTTGATGAATCTCTGATGAAGGAGCCAACACCCGACACAGACCTATATGCAGCACAGCATTAAAAAGCTTCCGAGGATTTCTCTTGTATCGAAGGATAGTGACTAACCTTCATTAAGGGTGAAATGTGTTCAAGTTTCCGCAGGTTCACAGGGGTTATAGGTTGCTGGCGTAATTCTGGTTCCTGAGAAAATGTCGCCTCAGACAACCGGCAAGTCCCGACCCGTATCCGAGGCCTGACTGAGGATGTCGATGAAACGATGCAGGTCAACCGCTACATCGAATGTCGGCAGGCGGTTCTGTCCGGTTCGGATCGCCTCGGCGAACATGGCGTACAACTGCCCGACGTTGAAGGGGTCACCGGTGGGGAAGTCATGCGGCACATAAACGAAACGCTCAGGTATATCCAGGCCCTGCAATTCATTGCTTCTCCGTGCACCCTGCACTCGAAGCATCTCACCGCGCTGCGACGAGACACTCCCGGTAACAACCAGCGTGCCTTCCCGCCCATAAATCTCCATTCGAAACCCGCTGCCGGCCCAGGGGACAGCTCCGACATGGACTGCCGCTGCCGCGCCGCTCTCCAACTGTCCGCTGACTCGCACATTGTCCGGTGATGTGACTTCCACAAACTGCTCGGTGTCGGTCTCGTACCATTGCTTTGTCTGGGTGCTGACCATGCACGCCACCCGGGTGAAGTTGCCGGCCACAAAGCGCAGGGCGTCAATGACGTGTCCATTGGCGATGGTCAGGGTGTTTGCGCCCAGGCTGGCATCGCGCTGCCATGTCTCGCTGGAAGAGCGTTCCACCGCGCCACCGCGCATGGTGGTCACATGACACGATAACACCTCGCCCACGTAGCCGTTTTCGATCAGTTCCTTGACATAAAGTAATGCGGGACTAACTCGCGATTGCAGACCTACTGCGGTCTGCACACCTTTGTCTCGGGCCAGTGCTGCAAGTTCCTCGGCTTCGGCAGTATTCCGTCCCAGAGGCCACTCGGTGAAGACGTGCTTGCCAGCTTCGATGGCGGCCTTAGTTGGCTCATAGTGCGATGGAACCCGCACAACCACGGCCACCGCGTCGATCTCAGGAGACACTACCATTGCTCGAAAATCATGGAAGGCGAGCTTCGCTCCAAGGGCTTGGCGTGCCTCTTCCGCGCTCTCGGGCCGGGTAGTGCATACCGCAGTTAATTCGACATCCGGACTGGCCAGTAGCGCGGGGAAGTGCGACTGAGAGGACCAGGTTGAGTTTACGTTCGCACCCACAAACCCCAGGCAGATCTTGTTTGCCATTACGCATGCTCCTTCGACTACCGGCATCCTAGATTCTTATAGGAGCAATCAGCCAGCAGGTCAACCGTTCGTTCGACTACTTCAGCATTTGTCGGTTTCTCATCCAATAGGTTGTCCATTGTGACTACAGAGAGAGCTTGGACGCTGAGAAATTCTCTTTCACTCGTGACAGCCAGCGTACACTCATGGCTTTTGGCGGCACCCACAAGTAGAGTATCGGGTGTCTTCAAGTATGTGTCAGCCCGCAGCCAGGCCGTCTCTTCCCACAGTGACCGTGTGGTTGGGATCGACGAAGCTTCATCAGTGTCAGATAGCGAACGAAATACGGCTTCAACAGCTCTGTTGATATCTCGCATAGGTTTGAAGAGTCTCCAATGCTACCAAGTCGCTTCTTACGATGGTGAACTGTCTGTTCAGTGCCTGTTGCCACATTGCTTCAAACGGCGCACGGTAAGGCTCGATGTGCTCAACGCTGTATATGAAGCCGCTGGCATCGAGATAGACTGGCCCCCCAGACCGGCAGTGTCAACTGCCCCACGACGCCCTTTCGTCATTGAGATATGACTCGACATCCTCAGGAGTCTCAAATAGGCACTGACCCGGCGCTTCTTCCAGAATGTCAACCGCCGACCGATGCTGCGCCTCTGACGGGTCGCGCACAGTCGCGTCTAGGGTCTCACCCACCAGCAACTCCGGATCCACGATCTCGATTCTGCTTCCAACCAGCACCTTGTTCTCAGTTGCAACACTCTTTGCACAATTGTCGTCTCTCTTTTCGGCGCTTCGGAGTTACCAACTTGCCCAGCCCGAATCTCTTGAGGGACATTATAGGTGAAATGACTCTACCACGCTGCAACACATAAAAGGAAATGACGGCTCGAACGTCTCCCACCAGAGTACGTACAGCAAAACGCCGCGTCCCCCGAATGCTCCGGTTTCGTGCAGGAGCTCGAATCCTGGGAAGAAACCAGCGACGGTCAGAAGTGGCACGAGGAGAACGGAGAAGAGATCGCCTCGCAGGTGATGTCTTTCCAGGGCGTGCGACAGTGCAAGGACGGCGTCAACTACGACTACCTCAAGGATTTCGGAGGCGATATAAAGATCCTGAAGTCGAAGGTCAGTGTAGGCCAAGAGTCATTAAGCAAAGCTGGCGCATACAGCTACGCCGCCAACCGCGAGCTACTTCTCGATGAGAGTTTCGAGGACAATTCTTCGTTCTCCCAGTTCGACTGGACGCTCGAATGCACTCTCACTGCAGAAATAGACAACAGGAAGAGAACCGCGACAAACATTCAGAAACTGCCGAAGGTTTATGAAGATCAATGTCATCCCGAAAAGAAGCCTCCGTCGCAGATGACAGAGGCTTCTTCTGATCCACCGTTTACCAGTCAATAGACTGCTTCCTGCGAGGTCTTACGTCCACTGTACGAACATTGGCATTACGACATGAACATATTCATCGCCTTCCACTGGCTTGAGCACTCCGGGGCTGGAAGGGGATGAAACTTCCAGTGCAATTTCGCCGCTGAGTATATCTAATACATCCGTGAGATACTTGGAATTAAAGGCGATTTTCGCGTCTTCTCCCTCAACTGCAGCGCTAAGTTGACCTTGGTTGTCGCCGACTTCTTCCGCGCGTGACGAGACTATCAACCGCCCGGACGCGTCTTCTTCACTTGTTGATAACTGTAGCCGAATGATGCCGCTGCCATCGCGCGCAAAGATGGCGGCAGTTCGCGTGGCACGTAAAAAATCGTCCGAATTAAGAACAGCGCGAGTTGTATGACTCTGTGGGATCAACTGGTTGTAGTTTGGAAAGTTACCCGCAATCAGTGAGGAGACTATTTCTACATCTCCCACACGGAAGAGTGCCTGATTGCTTGAAGGCGTCACCATGAACTCCACGGCATTCTGCTGACTTCCAAGCAAGCGATTGATCTCGTTGAGCACTCTGGCAGGTATAAGGAACTCGATGTCCTCGCTCGGTGCCTCTGCCAATTTGCCGCTGTACACCGCAAGCCTGAACCCGTCAGCGGCAGCAAACTTGAAGTCGATTCCGTTAATTTCCGTTTTCACTCCGGTCAAAACAGGGCGAGAGTCCTCGGTGGCGGCAGCGAATGCGACCCGACTGATTGCCTCACGCAACATGCCAGACTCTATTTTTGCTGCTACTCCGCCCTCTACTGCCGGTATTGGTGGAAAGTCGTCGGCAGGATTACCGCTGATGTTTGACTCGAAAGTCAAACACTTGATGTTTAGTCCGACCGGCTGCGAAGTTGCTTCAATGTCGATGCGCTCCGGCGGTAGAGATCCCACGAAATCACTCAGCAGCCTCGCAGGAACCGTGATTGCCCCTTCTTCTTCCACTTGGGCACCTATCCATGTGGTCATCGCCATATTGAGGTCAGTCGCCGAAATCTTGAGCATTGATTGCTCAGTGCTTAGAAGGACGTTCTGGGTTATTGGCAGAGTGGATCGCGAAGCGACGGCGCGGCCTACAATTGAAAGGCCGCGCGCCAGATTCTCTTGTAGGCAGGATAACCTCATTCCGCAAGTCCTCCAAATGTATTCAATGAAATCAGTTTGTGTCGGACAATTCTATCCCATTGGTGCTATGAGTTTCTACTTCGAGAAGACAGTTAAAATAGACAAAAATGCGCCCCCTATTCAATATAGGGAGCGCGTCTGGCGAACTTGACAAGTGGAGCGCGGCTAATTCACGACGATGGATCCTATCATTCCTTGAGCATTGTGTGGAGTACAGATCAGCTCATAAGTCCCAGACTTGTCAAATGTGAAGGTGTAAGTAACCGTGTCTCCAGCTTCCACTTCGACATAAATGTCAAGGTCGTCTACCTCGAAGGTGTGGAATTCGGTTTCTGAAGAGAGAGAGAATGTAACCGTTTCTCCGGCACTGAATGTCATCTCGGAGGGGCTGTATGCATACTCACCGCTGCCGGCGATATCTTGCATGGCCACGTCCACAGGCGTTCCTCCGCCTGCGGCTTGCCCGGACGCACCCTCGTTGGCTGAAACCGGCACAGTGGGAGCTGGAGGTGGGGGCGGAGGCGAGATGCGTGGTACAGTGGTGGGCGGAGGCGGTTCAGGAACGGACTGCCCACAGGCAATCACACCAAGCATCACGATGGCACACACGCCTGCCAGCACTAATAGATTATGCTTTTGCAACTTAGCCTCCTGCTACTCTTGTTACCCTGTGTACATGGTCGCACTACAGCGCCCATTGAAAGGGATTTCAGATTTGACAAAAATTTTCAATATTTATAAAAGTGATTTCTGATTTCAAATTCGGCGTCTTGCTGGGAGAATATATTCCAGTCCGCTCGCCTGATTGCGAGATAGGAACGCGACAGCGCAGATCCCATGGCCTTTATGAGTACGGAGTCTGCTTCCAGCTCCTTTGTCGCCTCCAGCAAAGATGAGGGAAGTCGCCTGATACCTCGCCTAACCAACTCTTCCGGATCCAATAGAGTGGGATCGGAATCTACATTTTGCTCCGGCCTGGGTTGCAGTTCGCGCGCCACGCCATCCAGACCGGCTGCAATCAACCCACCCAAGGCTATGTATGGATTGGAGCTAGAGTCCGCCGGCCTGAATTCCAGGTTTGTGGAAGCCATCTCCGCACCCCAGAATGTGGAAGGTATTCGAAGAGCAGCTTCCCTGTTATCAGGGCCGTAGCATGTGAAAGCAGTGCTCCATGAGCCGGGTGACAATCTCCGGTAGCTGTTCATGCTCGGGCAGGTCAATGCCACCAGCCCTGGGAGGTGATCCATTATTCCGCCTATGAAGTAGTAAGCCAACTCACTGAGACTCTGTTCACCATCAGCGTCGAAGAAAAGGTTTTCTTCCTCGTCCAAATCCCATGCGCTGATGTGGATGTGGCAGCCGTTGCCGGCCTGATCGGGAAAGGGCTTGTGTGCGAAGGATGCGAATAGTCCGTGTTGATACGCGACATTTCGCACCGTCTCGCGGTAGATGAGGTGATTGTCGGCAGCGCGCAACGCAGGAGCATGTCGAATGCTCAACTCGTGCTGCCCGTGGCCGACCTCTGTATGATATTGCTCTATGCCAATCTGCTGCGCTTCGAGAGCTTCTATCACATCGTCAACCACATCCTGGGCAAAGGTCATCCCGACGCTGGAGTTGTCTAAGCTTTCGTCACATGGAACGAAGCTGTCGCCTTCCTGTCTTGTAAGGTACCACTCCGGTTCCATAGCGACTTGAAAGGTAAGGCCCATCGTTTCGGCTTTGGCAAGCATTCGCTTGAGGAAGTCCCTAGGACAAGCTTCCCACGGCTGGCGGGATGTAGTAGCTATCAAATCCGAGAGCATCAGCGCCCGCTTTGGCGCGTAGGGCAGGATGGTGAAAGTGTCCGGATCGGGTATCAGCCTGAACTCGCCTGCGGGTCCCATGCCGTCAACCACCTGCAACTGGTCCATATCGCCCATTGCCTGCATTGCGGTGGTGACGCCTATACCCGAACTGAGCCTGGTTTCTAATCCGGATATGTGCGTTGACTTACCGCGGATAATTCCACCGTCATCGCACCAGAAAAATGATACGAGATGTACACCAGCGTCCTTGGCTTTGCGAACGACTTCTGTTCGTTCCATTTCTCCTCGCAGATGCCCTCTAGTACCGAGTCCACTTGATGATGACACGTTGGGTTTTTAGCGTTCATAGCTTTGGCTTCGGGTAGATGCGATTGAGCTTCACGCGAGCATCCTGAGAGCGAAATCGCCAGTCTATGGTCACTCCCGCTTCGTTTCGCTCCCGCTCAAGCGCCCCTATATGCCGCCTGAGCGTCTCCTCATCGCCAAGGCGTCCCTTCAGACACTGCTTGCCGAAGACGCTCAACTCTATCTCCGCCATATTCAGCCAACTACCGTGCTTGGGCGTGTAATGGAACTCCAGTCGTCGCGCTATACGCCGCGCCTCCACAGGCTCGTATGCCTCATACAGAGAGCCGAGCTTATGAGTATTCAGATTGTCCAGTACCACCCTGATCACCCTAGCGTCGGGATACGCTCGATCCACCAGCCACTTCATCTGCTCGGCAAAGTCCACAGCAGTGCGTCGCTCCGTGACCTCCACGTGCCTCCATCCACCCTTGGGCTCGCAGAACACGAACAGGTTGCGCGTGCCGTTGCGCCTGTACTCATAGTCTATGCGTTCCAATCTCCCAGGCTCGGCTTCAATCGGCGTTCTCGTGTGCGCGATCAACTGCTTGGATGTCTCATCGAAGCAGACCAGCGGTCGCTCAGTGTCGTATTCCTCCTCGTACAGGTCCAGTACATCTTCCATCCGTGCCACGAACTCCCCACTCAGTTCCGGGATGCACCACGCCTTGTTCTTCCACGGTTTAAGTTCGTTTTTTTCAAGCTCTGACGCACCGTCTCCCTCGCTATGCTCTCTACATAGCCCAACTCCACAGCCTTGTCCGCAAGCAACTTCAGCGTCCAGTGCGTATGGCCCTCAGGAGGGTCGCTGCACGCTATCGCCACAAGATGCGCTTCGGCACGCTCATCCAGCTTGCACCTCTGCCCCGGACGCGCACGCTCGACCAACGCGCTCTCAAGTCCCTCCTCGCAGAAACGCTTGCGTATCCTGATGACCGTGCGCCTGCTTATCGACAACGCATCGGCTATGCGGTTATCAAACTGTCCTTCGTCTGCCTTGAGCAGCGCCAGCGCTCTCTTTACCGTGCGCGCAGGTGACTTGCCGCGGTGGGCGACTTCACTCAGTCGGCTCTTCTGGGACTCGCTCAACTCCACTCTGTACTTGTTTGCGGTCATATTCGGCAACATCCTCTTCGTAAGATGTGCCCGAGCTTAACCCATTTCTTATACTTGTGCCAATATCAGCTGGACTCGGTACTAGCCTGCTGTACTCAGGCAATTAGTGAACAATTTCACTTTATCATTGGGCGTGTTTGCAGTCAAGAATGTGAGCAGTTTCGGGGGCGTCGTTTTCGTTGTGCGCACTGGCGTCGGCTGTTACAATTTCGGCGGCGATACTGCTTACTTTGGCGGCAAGATTTCCTGAAATGAAGCTGCCACTTGACGGATAAGATTCTATTTAAACCCATTGTATAAGTGGGTCCGCTTGGCTCGCTACATGATGGCAACAGGAGACGACGTTGACAGATTCGCCACAAAAGTTTTCGACCGGTACTCCCTGGGAAGCGATTGGCGGATATAGCAGGGCGGTTCGGTCCGGCGATAGGATCTATGTTTCGGGCACGACCGCTAGTGGAGGCTGCGGCGTTCTTGGACTGAAAGACGTCGAAGAACAGACTAGGGCGGTGCTGAAGATAATAATAGGAGCCGTAGAGTCACTTGGTGGAAACCTGTCAGATGTCGTTCGCACGCGCATATATGTGAAGGACATCTCGCTTTGGGAGAGCGTGGCGCGTGTACACGGCGAAATTTTTGCGGACGTGCGACCTGCGTGCACCCTCGTCGAAGCGCGTCTTGTGGATGACTCGCTGCTGGTCGAAATTGAAGCGGAGGCGGTTGTAGCCGGATTGCGTGCGGAGACTGAAGATGCGGTTTAGCCTGCGTCTGAACAACGACCTGACCGTTTCGCAGTATATCGAAATAGCGCAGCGGGCCGAGGTTCAAGGTTTCGATCAGTTGTGGGTGAGCGATGATCTGTTCCTGCGCAGCACGGGCGTGGTATTGACCGCGGTCGCGCTGAACACGAGCCGCATCAACATCGGCAGTTGCGTGGTAAACCCGTACACGATGAATACCGCTGAGATTGCTATGCAGGCGGCGACACTGGATGAGGTTTCACACGGCAGATTCTTACTGGGCATATCTGCTGGCGCGGCGGAGTTCCTCGGCTGGGTGGGTATCCGGCATGGCAAGCCATTGACGGCGGTGCGGGAATCAGTGGGGGCTATAAGGCGGCTTCTGGGCAACGAAAGCGCCGAATGCAGGGGTGAATTCCTTAAATGGAATGAAGAGGCATACATGCGATTCCCTGTCGAGCGGCAGGTACCTATCTACATCGGTGGCATGGGTGACAGGATGCTGGAGCTTGCGGGCGAGATAGGTGACGGCGCGCTGCCGCTGCTGTTTCCGCCTGAGCGGTACTATGCCGCGCGAGAGCAGGTAGCGAATGGGCAGCGACGTCGAGCGGACGTTTCGGACGACTTCGACTTTGCCACATGCATTTGGGTGTCCGCATCCCGTGATGTGCCTGCGGCGCGACGTGTACTGGCGCAGAAGGTGGCCTACTATGGCAGCGCGATGAATGAGACCGTGCTTGCCGGCCTGGGACTGAGTAAGGTGGATTTCGAGCCGATTACAAGAGCGCTGATCGAGGACAGGTGCGAATCGCGCGCGATAGACCTTGTAAGCGATGACATGCTTGAGATAGGCGTCGTGGGTGATGCGAGCAAGATTATCGAGCGATTGGAACCTCTGGTCGCAGATGGTGCGGCGCATCTGAGTTTTGGGCCGCCGCTCGGTCCTGACTTCGACGAGGCGCTTGACATTCTAGGCGAGGTCGTCCGCCACTTCAGGAAATAGAGAGGCCAACCGCAATATGACTGGAATGGGAAGCTACATCCGTGTGCTGGTGGTTGCGCGAGGTCAAGGACGCGCCGACGAACTCACTGAAATCCTCGAACGAAACAGCTGCCTTGTAACTGCGACAACAAGCGTAACTACTGCGTTGGACATTGCCGGTTATTCTGACTTCGATGCGTTGGTTATGGCGGAAGACTTGCCGCCTGCAGATCGCTCCTACTTACGCACACAGACTTCCAGTCTTCGACCTTCGGCTGTGGTGGTATCCAATCGCAGTTCGCGCTCGGTCATGATTCAGCTGGGCCAGGCTTTCAAGGAAGCTAGAAGCGACGAATAGTAATCGCAATCTCCCCCTTAGTATCCATGTTGTCATTGCTCAATTTCTGAATCTGTGATACTTCTCCTGGGGCATACCCTTGTACACGGCGATAATTTCGACGTCTGTTCAACGCCTTCTAAAGCGACATTAACGCTTCGTTAATGCTCTGTTCACATGCGCGCCGTATCGTGAATGCAGTCATATTGAGGACTTGTCAAATCGCACAAAGGCATCACAGATTGAGGAGGTAAGACTCAGATTCCTATGCCTAGTTTAAAAATGTTCCCACGGATGAGCGGCGCTTGGAGCGTCGCATTACTACTGAGCCTAGTGCTTGTAATTGGTGCGCTGGCTTGCGGCTCTGAAGAGACCGCAGCCCCTGTGCCTGCCACTTCCGGGCAGACTACCACGGCACCTGCAACGGCATCGCAGCCTGCAGCGACGATTGCGAAGTTGAGCGGCACAATCGAAATTGACGGATCCAGCACGGTGTTCCCGGTATCCGAGGCAGTCGCCGAAGAGTTCCACAAGATTCACCCGGACGTGCGCGTCAATGTGGGCGTATCCGGCACGGGCGGCGGCTTCAAGCGCTTCACAGTGGGTGAGACGGATATCAGCGACGCATCCCGTCCGATCAAGGATTCCGAAGCACAGGCTGCTGCGGACAACAGAATTGAGTATTACCCCCTGCGTGTTGCTTTGGACGGCCTCTCAGTGATGGTCAGCCCTGACAACGACTTTGTAGTGTGTCTGACGACCGAGCAGCTTAAGATGATCTGGGAGCCCGGCAGCACTGTAACTAACTGGAGCGATGTCGATCCCAGTTGGCCGAGCAGCAAGATTGCGCTGTACGGTCCTGACACCGACTCCGGCACCTTCGACTACTTCACCTTGGAGATTATGGGCGAAGCGCAGTTGAGCCGCCCGGACTACACGGCTAGCGCGGACGACAATGTGCTGGTGCAGGGCATTGCTGGCGGCAAGTATTCACTCGGCTACTTCGGATACGCCTACTACCAGGAGAACCAGGACAAGCTGAAGCTGGTAGCGGTTGACTCCGGTAATGGCTGCGTCCAGCCAACATCTGAGACGATAGAGAATGGCAGTTATTCGCCGCTATCACGCCCGCTGTTCATCTATGTGAGCAAGGCTAGCATGGAACGCCCCGAGGTTAAGGTATTCGTGGAGTTCTACCTCGACAACGCCGCTGAGTTGGCGCAGGAAGTCGGCTACATCAGGCTGGGTGAAGCCGAGTATGCCTCATACCGCGACATGATTAAGCAATAGGTCTGAAGACTTAGAAGGTTCCTTTTCCAAATTGGCGTATGCGCCATTCCCTCCGTCGTATGCGCCATTAATGTTGGGTTCAGAAATGATACGAGAGGCACAAACACCCCCCAATTATCGGGGTGTGTTTGTGTTTAGCCGCTCGAACATTCCTTGCTCGTATTGCTACGGGCTTGGCAATGGCGCCGTGTCGCCAGTCTCATGTTGCCACACACGAAGGCGAGCCGCCATGTCAATGACTCGGTCGCGTTGAGCGGGGTCGTCGAAGAGGTTGGTCATCTCGTGGGGATCATTATTCAGGTCGAACAGCTCGCCCTGATCACCCGCGCACAGCGCGAGCTTCCACCTGTCCGGCGTAATAATGCAGCGTCTGGGTAGCGCGTTCATGCGGTTGATGGCGGCGCTGCCGAGGAATCGGTCCGGAAGCTCTTCGCTTGTGCCGTTCCACTGCACAACGACATCGTTGTCGCTAAGGTTGGCTTCGCGGCGAAGAACCGGAGCGAGGCTCTTGCCTTGCAGGTGCGACGGCGGCGTCTGACCGAGCAGGTCGAGCAGTGTCGGCAACAGGTCGATCTGGCTTGCGCTTCCTTCCAGCATAGTCTGTTCGCGACTAATCCAAGGAACACGCATCGTGAGTGGCACCCGTGAGGCTTCCTCGTAGAACGAGCGCTTCTCTAGCATCCCATGGTCGCCTGCCATTTCGCCGTGCTCGCTCGTGAAGACGACGATAGTGTTGTCGGCTACTCCTGCGCTTTCCAAGGCGTCTGTAATCTTCTTTACCATGCGGTCAACAAGCGTGATGTTGGCGAGGTAGTTGGCACGCAGTGTGCGCCATCCCAACTCGGTTGTCAGGTCTTGTCCTGATGCCGGGTTGTGCGCCATGTAGGGATCTTGGGTGGGGTCGCCGCCTTCGTACATGTACTGAGTGTAGTAGTTGCCGCGAACCCGATTGTAAAGGGAGACGCCTTCGGGGCGCCGTAAGAAGGCGGGTCCGACCGGGAGCTGCGCCGGGTCGTACAAGTCGTTGAGCGGCCCGTGATAGGGAGGGTGCGGCTCGAACGTGCTGACATAGAGGGCGAACGGGCTGTCGCTGTTGCGCTCGATGAAGTCTGCCGCTCGGTCTCCAAGGAATGATGCCATTTGGAATTCTTCAGGCAGCCTTGAGCGCGCCGCTGGGGAAAAGATGAACTTGCCCGGCGTGCGCTCCATATCCGGCTCGAAGCCGTTGTCAACGAGATGATGCCAGTATGTGCTGTACACGTTGCGATATTCACGTCGCGTATATTCCGATATGTGTCCGTCCTCTGTACTGACCCACTCGTCGTAGCCATGCTGCCGAATGACATCGTCGCCCAGGTGCCACTTTCCGTAGTAGCCGCAGTAGTATTCGTCGGGAAGCATCTCCGCTAGGACGGGGGTGTCGCGCGGCAGTACAAGCTGGTTCACGATGGGTCCGGCCGCGTGCGGATACAGTCCCGTCATAATAGAGGCACGCGCCGGTGTGCATACCGGCTGCGTAACATAGGCGTTTTGAAATACGAAACTCTGCGCCGCAAGCGCGTTGAGGTTGGGCACGTTCAACCAGTCGTTGCCGTAGCACGCCATTGTGTCGGCGCGCTGCTGGTCGCTGAAGATGAAAACCATATTGGGCCGGTCTGCCATTTGCCAACTCCGTATCACTTATTCCGATTCTTGTATTTAACGCGTGTCCGTCAGGAGACTCCGAATGCCGCTATCTGTCGCCCGTTCAGTGGCTGAATGGCGCGGCTGTTCGTGCCGCCGCCTGTCAGCGCGGCGAGCCGAGTGACTTGCTCCTCCGAAACCTCTTGGGCGTCGGACATTACGATCCATTATACGCCTTCGGTATATGGGGGCGTGGTCAGGGAACCCGAATAGGCGTAGTAGCCGCTGTCAGTGGGTATGAGCTCGTCTGGAGTGACAGGGGAGTGCGGCTTTGCATCGTATTCGCCGCGACCGGGCGCGTTAGCGATTATTGACTGGATTGCCGAGTTTGCATCGCCGAAGCGATAGAGAATGCCCGCGACGGCAATCTCGCCCGAATCCCTGGTGTGGACCAGATGCGTTTCCAAGGCGAACCGCTCACCGTCTATGGTGTGCTCGCCAGGATTGTGAGCGTGTATCTCGGACAGCTTGTACATGCACCCATCGAGTTGGATGCCCCTGCCTTCTTCGTACTTCACCTTGATGAAGTTGCCGGTGTTGGATATATGGTTGGCGACGCCATTGTAAGCAAACTCCAGCGTCGGCGCGCCATCTGCGATGTATTCCGAAATATCCACGGGGGATTGCCGAGGTGCCATTGATATCCCCTTATTTCGTTTATCGAAGTTACAATCTACAAGGGTTACCGCACGTTCCGCAACCTCGGGTCAAGCACATCGCGCAGTGAGTCGCCAAAGAGGTTGACCGCAAGCACGACGAATGTTATTGCCAAACCTGGCGCGATTGCAACGTGAGGCGCAAAGTCGAAATTCAACTGCGCGGTCGTCAACATGTTGCCCCAGGACGGTATGGGTGGCTGAATGCCGATGCCGAGGAAACTGAGCGCCGCCTCTGCGGTGATCGCAGCGCCGACACTGACGGCGATCAGCACCATGGTTACGGGTAGCGAGTTGGGAACGAGGTGTCGGAAGATGATGCGCGTGTCGGAGCTTCCAATGGCGCGTGCGGCCTCGACGTATTGCATGTTGCTAAGCGTCAGCGCACGCGAGCGCACCACGCGCACGGAGCTGGCGCTGTAGCTGACCGCGAGCGCCATGATGACCACCGGCACTGTGAATCCGAAGGCTACGGTTATGGTCATTGCGACGACGATGCCCGGAAGTATGAGCACGGTGTCAACCAGCCTTTGAGTGAGCAGGTCGAAGAGTTTGCCGAAGTAGGCGCTTGCGATGCCGAACACCGTGCCGAAGGCGACACCGATCAGCGGGGCCATGATGCCGACGAACATGGACACACGACCGCCGTGCAGCAAGCGACTGACGACATCGCGTCCTAGCTCGTCGGTGCCAATCCAGAGTGTGCCGTCGTCCAGAGTCGCCTCGGACATTGGCGGGAGAAGTTGGCGCGCGACGGTTCTATCGTATCGAAATGGCGAGATGATGTTAGCGAGCAGCACCATTGTCATGACTATGATCAGGAAGATGCCGCCAATTGCGCCGGTTGGATGGTGGCGCCCGAAGTCGGCTAGAGCGCCTGCCGTGCGCGCAAATCTGGCAGCGGTGGAGCCGTCGGCCAGGACCGCATCAGCGGTGATTTGCTCTTGATGCACCTTCGTCTTCCTTCCGTCCGTCTTCCTACTCGTATCTTATGCGCGGATCGATCCATGCATATACGAGGTCAATCAGGAGAATCCACAGCATCATGAACACCGCAAGTATAAGCACGATGCCTTGGACCATCACGAAGTCTCGGGCGCTGGTGGCGTTTACAATCTGCTGTCCCAGTCCGGGCAGTGTGAATATGCGTTCGACGATAACTGCGCCATCCATCAGAGCAGCTACCAGCAGGCCCGCCATGGTGAGCACGGGTATGATGGCGTTGGCGAGCGCGTGTCGCAGGGTTACGACCCAGGGGCCGAGACCCTTGGCATAGGCCGTGCGGATGTAGTCGTCGCCAATTACTTCCAGCATTGTGGACCGAGTCATGCGACTGATGGTGGATGCCGAACGGAAGCCTATGACCAGTGAAGGGAATATCAGGCGCTTCAATGCCGTAACCGGGTCGTCGAAGATGCTGACGTGCTGCACGGGTGGAATCCAGTTGAAGAACTTGACGAGAAAAAGCAGCATCAGAATGGCGACCCAGAAGTTGGGCATGGCGATGCCTGCCGCCGTTATGACGCGGATGGTCTGGTCAAGCCAGGTTCCGCGCCAAATCGCAGACATGATGCCGAGAGGCAACGACCAGGTGAGCGCGACGACAACCGACAGAAATGCCAGTGTCGCCGTGACCTCTATCTTGCTTGCGAGGGCATCAACCACTGGACGGTCTGCGTACCGGGAATAGCCAAGGTCGCCACGCAGCGCATCCTTTAGCCAGCGCCAATACTGCACATACAAAGGATCGTTGAGTCCCCAAGCCTCCCTCAGTTTTTCTATGTCCTCGACGGTTGCGACAGACTCTTCGCCAGAGGTGATAAACAACGCCTCGTCTCCCGGCAACACGCGCAGCAAGAAGAACAGGATTGTTGCGAGCAGAAAGAGCGTTGGGATCATGAGGAGCAGCCGTCGGACGGTATATTTCCACACGGTTATCTACCTCGATTGACGCCTGGAACTCAAGGTCAGCGTCGATTCAATGGCGACGGGTTTCAGGAGAAATGGCAGAGCAGCCGGACATGTCTGCCCGGCTGCGACTACTGACATAAATACGGTTACCTTTGCGGCGCCCCTTCGCTAAGCCACACGTCGTAGATGCGGGTCTGGATGAACTTCATAGCAGGTATCGGGTCCCAGTTGTTGACGTAGCTATAGGCGAGTTTGTACTCGTTGAAGCGCAATGTCGGCACCTTGGGGATCCATTGCTCGCGCATAATAGTGTCGAGCTCCTTGAACTGCTGGTTGCGCTCAGGGCTCGGGAAAGTTCGCTTGATTTCGGAGACTTTATCCAAGAACTCCTGCGGCGGCGGGGCATTGTGATAGAAGGCGCCTGCGCCGGGCATGTAGAAAAGGTCGATGAAATTAACTGGGTTTGCCATTGCGACTGCGTGGCTGTCGAACATCACCTCATAATTGCCGTCCTGACCCAGAGCGCGCAGCGGAGCAGTCTCAAAAGTCTCGATGTTCATCTTGATGCCGATGTCTTCGAGCTGCTGAACAATAATCTGGGCACTGTTGTTGTTGGCGCCAGTGATGCCAGCGTTTGCGGTGAATTCCGTTACGCCGACCTCAGCGAAGAGCCTCTTCGCCTCTTCTAGGGCTTCCTCGCGGGTGGCCGGCGCGTAGCCGTAATATTCCGTGACGTCGCTGAGGTTGGGGTCTGCTGTGCCGAGGAAGCTGACCTGCACAAAGTTGGCGGGCAGTCCTTCGATCGGCGTTGAAAGGATTTCCTGAATAGGAGCACGATGTATGGCGAGGTACAGGGCCCTGCGTGCGCGCATATCGTTGAATGGAGGCTTTTCGCCGTTCATCGAGACGTACATCGCTCCCGGGCTGAATGCCGCCTCCAGAACGACCTTATCACCAAGGGAGTCTTTGACTCCCCAACCCTTCGCCAGGTCCATTGGTGCGGCGAGGTCGATGCGTCCGGTTGCCAGCGCCGCTGCCCGCGTGTCCCAATCCGTGAATTGAACGGTGGTTACCAGATCGAGATAGGGGTATGGCGAGCCGTCCGGAGCGTTGCGGAAGTAGTCGGGGTTCGCCTCCGACAGTACGAAGCTGTCGCGCTCCGTGTCCTTGACGCGGAAGGAGCCTGTGCCAATCAGGCGTTCAGGTGAATTGATGCCGCCTTCCATCTCGACGATGTGCTTGGGTAGCATGATGTGCCAAGCGTCTGCGAGGTCGAGCAGGAAGTCGGCGCTCGGCTGCTTGAGAGAGACTTTGAAGGTCGTATCGTCAATTTTTTCCGTGCCCTCAATGTTCTTGAAGCCACCGACGCGAGGCTGAGGGATGCCCTCGGGCGGGTTCGCCCAGCGATTGAGGGTATATGAAATATCCTCAACCGTGAGCGGGTTGCCGTCATGCCACTGCACACCCTCGACAAGATTCACTGTGATTGCGTCCACCGAGTCTGCGAACTGCCAGCTTTCACCGAGGTCCGGTAGGACATCGATGCCGTTGCGTGGGTTGAATTGCAGGATGCCGCTGTAGTGGCGGTTGAAATGCTCAGTGAAATGCCATACACCTGCTTGTGTCATGTCCCACTTTGGCGGGAACACGCGTGGGCCCACGCCCCAGAAGAGATGACCACCGCGCCTGATGTCACCTGCGCCCATCATAGCTGCCGGAGCGGGTTCAGTGCGGGCCGCTGCCTTTGTCGGCTGCGCAATTGGCTGTGCGGGCGCTGGAACCACCTGCGACTGGAACGCCTGCTGTGCGGGTGACGCGGGTGCATGAGGCTGCTGTGCTGCCTGTGCGGGAGCGGGTGCGGGGAGCCGCGGGTGCAGCGACTTCAGGTGGCGCTGAGCTACACGCGAGTGTCGCAATAGTGAGAATGACGACTGCGACTACAGATGCTCTAAGAATCATCCCTTCATCCTTTCGTGTGTGCGTTACGATGTTAACTTTCTACATCCAGGTGAGTTAGTCCTACTTTGCGAAGTAAAAACTCACGAAAACCTGGATGTTTTGCCGGCTATTCCTAATGTATTTTTGCAAAAACTACCAAGGAATGTCGTGCACTCTAAGTCAAGAATCGCAGCAATCTCAACAGCGCCCCAAATGTAACGAACATTACTGGACATTCCGAGACCATTTGCATCAACTTGAGCCGACAGTTCGGAACTAATTTTCTTGCATTGCTTGACACTTGCGTTCTAACTGCGATATACTCCGAACATGCGTACTTTCACTGGGCATTACAGCGTATATACTAGCAGCCCGTCCGAGAAACGCGGTAGTTGAGTGATTTGGATGTATAATAAGCTCAATTCAGTAGAGTGGAGCCTGCGATGAGCAAGACCTACCGTGCCTATGATCCAGACCAGCAGATGCTGTTGCCTGCTGCAATGCGGGAGTGGTTGCCGGATGACCATCTGGCGTACTTTATCTCAGACGTCGTGGACGAGTTGGAGTTGTCTGAGATCACTGCCCGCTACGAGCGTGAGAGCAGAGGTGGGCCACCATATCATCCACGGATGATGGTCAAGGTGCTGCTCTACGGCTACTGCGTCGGGGTGGCGTCCTCACGGCGGATTGCCCAGCGGCTGCACGAGGACATAGCGTTCCGGGTGTTGGCGGCGAACAACATGCCGGATTTCCGCACCATCTCGGACTTTCGCAAGGACAATCTGGATGCGCTGTCAGGCCTGTTCTTGCAGGTATTGGCGTTGTGCGGGCAGGCGGGGCTGGTGAAACTGGGTCACGTGGCGTTGGACGGTACCAAGGTGAGGGCCAACGCATCCAGGCACAAGGCGATGAGTTACGGTCGGATGAAAGGGAAGGAAGCGCAGTTATCGGCGGAGGTGGAGGAGTTGCTGCGGCGTGCCCAGGAGGTTGATGACGAGGAGGACCTTCGGTACGGACAAGGTAAGCGCGGAGATGAGTTGCCGCAGGAGTTGGCCTTTCGGGAGGGGCGGTTGGAGAAGATACGGGAGGCGATGGCGGCGTTAGAAGCTGAAGCTCAGGCGGCGGCGGAGCAGGCCGAGGGCAAGGAGCATTCCGGGGTGCCCGACGACAAAGCCCAGCGCAACTTCACCGATCCTGAGTCGCGCATCATGCCGGCGCCGGGCGGGCGGGACTTTGTGCAAGCTTACAACTGTCAAGCGGTGGTGGACAGTGCCCATCAGGTGATCGTGGCGGCTCACGCCACCAACAGGACTTCGGACAAGCAGCAGGCGGTGGCGATGGTGGAGGAGGCGATCAGCAACGTCGGCGCAGTGCCCAAAGAGGTATCCGCCGACGCCGGTTACTACTCGGCGCAGGCGGTTGAAGGTCTCTACGGGCTGTGCGTGGACCCGTTCATCGCGCCGGAGCAGACCCGCCACGGCAGAGTGCCGCCGTCCGCGCCCCGGGGTCGCATACCCAGTCATCTGTCTACCAGGGATCGGATGCGCCGGAAGTTACAGACCAAACGGGGCCGGCAACGTTACGCCCTTCGGATGCAAACGGTGGAGCCGGTATTCGGCCAGATCAAGCAGGTCCGAGGCTTCCGCCAGTTCCTGCTACGGGGCCTGGAGAAGGTCAGCGGCGAGTGGTCGCTGATCTGCACCGGCCACAACCTGCTCAAACTGTTCCGATTTGGGGCAGACCAGCCTCGCGAAACACCGACCAACAACTTTGCGGGAAGTGTCCGCATCATCGCCGAGATGCTAAGCACAGTAAGGCGTACGAAGCTATTGCTCCGTCAGTGGCTGCACCCGACAAAAATGGTTGTCGCCGTCTGACCTCGTCTGCACCTAAGGGACGCTAAGTAATCCTCAGACGGGCTGCTAGCTATGAAATAGAAGGAGGACAAGGTGACCACAACAAAGAAACTATCGGAGCGTCAAAGTAGGATACTGGAATTCATCAAGCATTTTATGAGCGAGCATCAGTTTCCGCCGACTGTTCGAGACATACAGGCGGGCTGCGAGATCAGCTCAACGTCGGTCGTTGACTACAATCTGCACATATTGCAGAGGCACGGCTATCTGCGCCGCCTGCCAGAGGTCTCGCGCGGCATTGAGCTTCTGGGCGAACACGCCGCAGCTCGGGCGAATGTAGCGACCATTCCCATTTACGGTAGCATCGCCGCAGGAGAGCCGCTACACATTCCGTCCGTAGCATCGCGTCATTCCGACGAGTTCGAATCGCTTGATGTTCCTCTTTCAATGGTGAGCGGCAGAGAAAACGCCTACGGCCTTCGCGTCAAGGGTGATTCGATGATTGACGCCTTCATTGCTGATGGCGACTTAGTCATCATGCAGCCCATAGACAGCCCCAACACCGGCGACATGGTTGCTGCGGAACTTGCCGACAGGGATGAAGTTACTCTAAAGCGCTTCTTTCTGGAGGACGGCACAGTGCGTCTGCAGCCGGAGAACGCCACAATGGATCCGATCCGGGTTCCTGCCGAAAATGTCAAAGTGCGCGGCCGGGTCATCGGCGTTATACGCTCATTCTAGACTTCTCGCAGCATTACCCTTAGTCTCCCATACAGGTTGTGGTGCTGTGGTGGCGTGTTTTGGGCATGCTTGACTGCTAGTGGCGTTCTGGGGCATATGATGCGATAATTGAGTGAGCGAAGATAGACAAGGGAAGGCTGGGATGGTGATAGCCTGGAGCCTTCCCGATGTTTTTCGATGCCGGATCAATTAGAAGGGCAATGTCGCCTGCCGGATACATACTCATGAACGTCGTCACCACAGACCGCATTACAATACCGATTACAGGTATGACTTGCGCAGCGTGTGTGAGTCACGTGTCCAACGCGATTCAAGAAATGCCATCCGTCGCTGATGTAAGCGTCAGTCTGGCATCGGAGAAGGCATCCCTCTTGTTGCGCGATGGATCTTTGCGCAGCGCAGAAATAATGGATGCCCTTGAAGATGCGGGCTACGGTGTTGCGACTGAAAAGGCTACCCTTGCCGTCGGTGGAATGACCTGTGCCGCATGTGTAGGTCATATCGAGCACGCCCTCACTGATGTCGATGGCGTGCTTTCTGTTGGTGTTAATCTGGCATCTGAGCGCGCCGTCGTCGAGTACATCCCGGGGTTTGCAGCCATATCAGATATGCGCCACGCGGTCGAGGATGCGGGGTACTCACTCATCGGGATCGTAGGGGAGCAGGACGACGCTGCTACAGCCCGCGATGTGTATTTCCTTCGTTGCAAGTTCCTGGCTAGCCTTGTCGTCGCGGTGCTGATCATGGGGCTGATGTTCGCACCCGGTGCTCACAACCTCTTGCCAATCGGCATGGACTATCTATTGCTAGTGCTTGCCTCCCCAGTGCAATTTTGGGCGGGGAGGCAATTTTACCATGGCGCTTGGGGAGCGCTTAAGCACCGTACAAGCAACATGAACACGCTGATAGCCGTGGGCACATCCGTCGCCTATTTCTACAGCTCGGCGGTCACGCTCCTTAGTGACACCCCGTTTTTCGATGGTATTCCATCAGCGACCTTCTTTGACACATCGACCGCAATCATAGCTCTTGTACTTCTGGGCAAGTATCTTGAGGCTAATGCAAAGCAGCGAGCCTCGAGCGCCATCCGCGCGATGATGACTTTGCAACCGAAATCTGCGCGCGTGATTCGAGACGGGGGCGAGGATGAGGTGCCGATAGATGACCTGCAGGTGGGCGAGGTTGTTATTGTGCGCCCGGGTGAGCGGATCCCCGTTGACGGCAATGTAGTTGAGGGCACGTCCGCCGTTGACGAATCCATGCTCACGGGTGAGAGCGTTCCCGTGGATAAGTCTGTGGGCACCGAGGTGTTCGGTGGAACCATCAACACCACAGGCAGCTTCAACTACCGTGTAAGCAAGATCGGGCGGGATACGCTGCTGTCGCACATTATTAGTATGGTTGAGCAGGCGCAGGCGTCCAAGGCGCCCGTGCAGCGACTTGCCGATTCGGTAGCCGCCTACTTCGTGCCCTCAGTAATTACGTTTGCGGCTCTGACTTTCGCATTCTGGCTGGTGTTCGGACCTTCGCCCAGTTACATACATGCGACATTGACCGCCGTGGCTGTCCTGATAATCGCGTGTCCTTGTGCCCTTGGCTTGGCAACGCCCGCTGCGATCATGGTTGGCATGGGCAAGGCAGCCGATTTCGGCGTGCTCATTCGTAACGCTGAGGCACTTGAACGCGCCCACAGGGTTCAGACTGTGGCTCTTGACAAGACCGGCACACTGACCGTTGGCAAGCCTTCCGTTGTGGAACTGGTGAGCAACGATATTGCAGTTGAAGAACTTCTGATACTTGCCGCCTCGGCCGAATGGCATTCGGAGCATCCATTGGGAAAGGCCATTGTCAGAGCCGCCGAGGAGCGCGGTCTGCCGCTTACACCTGTGAAGAACTTCCAGGCGCTACCCGGACATGGCGTATCTGCAACGTCGGATAACACCTCTTTGCTGCTGGGCAACCTTGCGCTGATGCGAAGCGAGCGCGTGTTGTTGGACGAGTATGACGCCCCTGCGAGTGCGTTGACTGAACGGGGGATGACGCCCGTGTTCGTTGCGCGGAATTGCGAAATTGTCGGGCTTATCGCCATTGCCGATACCATACGCCTTGAGACGAGGACTGCCGTCAGCCGTTTGAAACAAAACGGAATCGAAGTTGTTATGCTAACGGGCGACAATAGACGCACTGCTGAAGAAGTAGCAAGACAGGTCGGTATTGAGCGAGTTGTTGCGGGAGTGCTGCCGGGCGACAAGGCGTCCGAGATCAGTGACCTTCAGAGCACTGGTCGGGTAGTAGCGATGGTGGGTGACGGAATTAACGACGCCCCAGCCCTCGCGCAAGCCGATGTGAGCTTCGCAATCGGCGCGGGCGCCGATGTTGCAACCGAAACCGCCGACATCACGATCATAAGCGAAGACATTCAAGCAGTCTCAACGGCTATTCGGCTGAGCAGGGCGACGATGCGCTCCATTCGACAGAACCTCTTCTGGGCATTCGCATATAATGTGGCGCTAATCCCAATCGCTGCCGGCGTCCTATACCCATTGTTTGCTGACAACGACATTCCCGTCATCCTTGTGCCTTTGCTCGGTGAGCATGGCTTCCTCAATCCCATTCTTGCAGCCGCTGCCATGGCTATAAGCTCAGTAACGGTGCTAGCAAACTCGCTGCGATTGCGCAGCTTCAAGTAAACTGAGGAATGGTACACCTTTCGTCTAGCGGGTACGGGAAGGGCAGCCTATTAACCCGGACTTATCTTATTGGGAGAAAGAATATGCGAATTAATCTGTTCAACAGAAGTCCTGACTTGGCGACCGACCCAGTCTGCGATATGCAGGTGGATATGAAGAAGCCCAACGGTGGCACTTTCGAATTTCAAGGCACGACTTACTATTTCTGTGGGCCCGGCTGCAACCGTGCCTTCGAGAAGGAGCCTCAAGCCTACCTCTCTGGAGAAAAGAAGATAGAGATGTAGGCGACATATCGTTGACCTCAAATCATCGATGGATGATAATTGAACATAGTTTCCTCTGAGTGCCGAAGTGGCGGAATGGTAGACGCGACGGTCTCAAAAACCGTTGGGAGCAATCCCGTGTCGGTTCGACTCCGACCTTCGGCACCAACTCGCAGCCATCTTCACCTTCCTCTCCTCTGCATATTATGCCCAAGGGATACTCTGCCACATAATTCTGCTTGGCTGCTATGCGGTTCCTGCGTCAGTCTTTTTTAGAATGAGTTACCTCAAATCGCTCACGCCATGGCTTGATAGCGCACATGTGCCACCCCCCCTGATGAATCTGCGTTTTGATGCGGCGTCGATAGATATGTAGCGGCTCCACTAATGAGTTAACTGATTTGCAACATGTCGTTTTTTGTCAACTGGACAAAATTGGAAATTGGTCATTCCCCTTGAGTTGTTTTGACCTTCCGCAGATTGTCGATTCCCTTACGAACTACTTCTATCCTGAATCGTGTACCTTTAGGTCTGTATCTTAAACAACATAGATGTATATTAAACAACATAGATTAAAACTGGAGGTTGTCCAATGGCGTACGCTATAAACCATGTTCACATCAGGTCCGCGGACCCGCATGCGTCTGCGGCGTGGTATGAGGAGCACTTTGGTGCGAAAGTACTGTCGGCGCGTGAAGTGATGCCCGGCACGATAACCGTCAGCATGGATGCGGGCGGTCCGGTGAGACTGAATATCTCGTCGAAGCCGGAGGGCGCTTCCGACGAGAGGGCTGCCGCAGAACTCAATCGCCTTGGACTCGAGCATTTTGGCTTCGATGTGGATGACATAGACGGGGACATAGCTAGATTTGAGGCGGTAGGCGTGCGCGTTGTTCTCCCGATTACCGAAGTGTCGGGTGGTACGCGACTAGCGTATATCGAGGGACCAGACGACGTGCTCATTGAGCTGGTGCAGCGTAGGGATTAACGGCAGTCAACCGACCAACCCTGGTCGCATTGACGTGATACGATTGCGCACGGAATCAGCCGCGCTCTACCGAGCAAGAGGGGGAAGTTATGAGTGAGGAAATCGTGCGCTGGCCACGCGTGCAGCAGTTACTAACTGACATTATGCAGCGATGGGAGCGGCGGGAGAAGCGTCGAGGGCTACCGGGCATTCACGGCTATTATTGGGACACGCCGCAGGAGCTTGCGGAAGATGAGGCGATGGGATTGCAGTTCATAGAGCCTGGTGTTCCGGCATCCGAGACGGCTCTCATCGTGTCGTTGCGGCGCGGATTCGGCGCCATACCAAAAATGCCAATGGGTGGACCATTCCTCAAAGAAGAAGAGATCCAGGAGATAGAGCGCTGGATAGATGCGGGGATGCCGGAGTGATCTGGTCCACAAGCATCACAGTTAGTCAATATGCCCACGGCGTTCAGGAGGTGCAGTGATGGCAAGTAGACCGAGCAGCAGCGTGCAATTGGGATGGCAGGACGGCTTCAAGTTCGTGTCTCAGGATACGCATGCCCATACGGTCACGGTGGATGCGCCTCAAAGCGAGGGCGATTCGTTCGATGGGATGATGCCGGGCGACCTGCTTCTGACAAGCCTTGGGAGTTGCAGTGGGATTGATGTCGTGAACATCTTGCGGCGACAACGGCAGGAAGTAACTGGATTGGAGATCAGCGTCAGGGGCGAGCAACTGCCGGATGCGCCCTGGACTTGGGTTGCCATCAATATAGAGTACACGGTGCGCGGACGCGGGTTGCGGGAATCAGCAGTGCGTCGGGCCATCGAATTGTCTGAGGAACGCTACTGCTCGATTGGCGCGACGATAGGCGGGCGGGCGGAGATTACCAGCAGTTTCACAATTGTTGAGGCATAGGCGCTCTTGTGCGGGGCGATGCCGCTCTGTGATATGATTTGAACCGTCCAAATGGCCTTAATGTGGCAATAGAATGACATTTATGACATAGCAGGAGGTTAGTTGTGCCTAACTTGAGTGCAGAGCAGTTGGAGGAGCTTCGACAGATTCCAACTTGCTCGGTTGCCAACGCGATTGAGACTTTCGATGTGATGCCACGCACCGAGGGATTTATGCTGCCCGCCGTCAAGTCGATATTCCCTGAGATGGGGCATATGATTGGATACGCGGTGACGGGCGTAATCACGGCGAATATGCCGCCAAGCGGGAATATGAACGTGTCGCGATTGGACTGGGTGGACACGATACTGAGCGTTCCGGCGCCACGTGTGCTCGTGCTTCAGGACATCGACTATCCCAACGTTATCGGCTCGTTCTGGGGCGAGGTACAGGCGAATATCCATGGTGCGCTTGACTGCGTCGGCACTGTAACCGACGGCGGTGTGCGCGACCTCGACGAGATGCGCGAATTGAGCTTCAATGCCTTTGCATCCGACGTACTGGTGTCGCATGCCTATGTCCATCTCATCGATGTGGGCGTCCCTGTTACGGTCGGCGGACTCAAGGTAAATATGGGCGACATCATACTGGGCGATCAGCATGGCGTTATGAGCATTCCGCCTGACATTGCTGCGGATGTTCCGGCCGCCGTGAAGCGGGTTGAGGACAGAGAGCGTGAGATGATTAGCCTCTGCCAGGCGGATGATTTCACTGTCGACAAGCTCAAAAACCAGATTCGCAAGATGTATGGCGGGTAGGCGAGTAATTCGGGCGTGAGACTTCTGCAACTATCGGTGATGTCCTGCGATGAAATGAAGGCTTGAAGACGGCGTTATAGGAAACCAACTGGGGGGTTGTGTATGTCAGGTGCGAAAATAGCGTTCCTTCATGGGCTACCCCCTGAGATTGTGGATCTGATAACGCCGTACACGCCCGACGACTGGGTGACAGAGGTCGTAAATCGCGACACACCAATCGAAGAGCAGAAGGCGATAGTAAGCGACGCCGACTTTCTATTAGTGTATGGTGTGCGCCTGCACGACGACGTGCTGCGGGCTGCTGAGAAGGCGCGTCTGGTGCAGTTGCTTGCTGCCGGGTACGACAGAATGAATCTGTCACTGATGGCGGTGCTGGAAGTGCCGTGCGCGAACAATGGCGGCGCAAACTCGTGGGCAGTGGCCGATCACGCGGTGCTGCTGATGCTGGCGCTGTACAAGCAGCAAATGCACGCCGACCCGGCGACGCGCGAAGGGCGCTGGAACGCGCCCATCACAGGCAGCAATACCTTCGAGATGGCTGATAAGTTAGTTGGCGTGCTGGGCTTAGGCAACATAGGGCGCAAGGTTGCCCGGCGAGTGCAGGGCTTCGATGCGCTCGTGCAGTATTACGATACTTATCCGATTCCCGAGGAAGAAGTGCGCAGTCTGGGCTATCGTCGTGTCACTCTGGACGAACTCTTCCGCACATCCGACATTTTGACCCGCCACACACCGCTGACACCCCAGACGCATCACATTGTTAACAGCGAACGTCTGGCGTTGATGAAGCCGACGGCGGTGCTAATCAATACGAGCCGCGGGCCCGTGGTGGATGAAGTTGCGCTGATTGAGGCGCTGCAAGAGGGCAAAATTGCGGGCGCGGGCTTGGATGTGTTCGAGCAAGAGCCTGTTGATCCTGCAAATCCCCTGCTGAAGATGAACAACGTGGTGGTTACACCGCACATGGCGGGCACGACCTGGAACACTTGGTTCCGGCGCGCAGAGTTCGCGTATCAGAATATGGAGCGTGTGTGGAACGGCGAGGAGCCGCTGGCGACAGTACAGGAATACGATTAGTGCTGACTGACCAATCAACGTGAGTTAGTTCGGCGCTCCAGTTACAAGATTGAAATACTAGAAATCAACAAAGCGTATTGAGTAGGAGAAAGACATGGAACCCGTTATCAAGAATTACGAAGGCTTGAGCAATCCTATTCTGGGGCCGGACGACGGCGTGCCCAACTATGTGATGCTGTATGTGCAGCATCCGCCGGGAGGCACCAGCCCGAACCATATACATGAGTGGGAGCATCAGGCGTTCATCACAGAGGGCGAAGGCGTGCTTTGGGTTGAGGGCACGGAGTATCCCATCAGGAAGGGCGACGCCGTGCTTGTGCCGCCCAATGTGAACCACCAGTTCCGCAACACGGGCGCTACCACGCTGAGCCGCGTAACGGTGAATCCGCTCAATTCGGTCGAATAGCTCCGTCTCACAGGAGGACCAGACATGCCACAGATGAGTGGGGCACAAGCTCTCGCTCAGCAGCTGCGTTCAGAGGGCGTGGACACCGTGTTCACCTTGCCGGGTGTGCAGATAATGGCTGCGTTCGACGCGCTGCATGAGGTGCAGAACGACATACAACTTATACACACTCGCCACGAACAGGCGACCACCTACATGGCCGACGGCTACGCCAAGGTTACCGGTAAGGTAGGCGTGGCGATGGTTGTGCCTGGACCCGGCGCACTCAATGCCACTGCCGGACTCGGAACGGCTTTTGCAAGTTCATCGCCAGTGCTGCTGATTTCGGGACAGATTGCAAGTGGCGCATTGGGCAAGCGGCAAGGGCAGCTTCACGAAGTCGAAGACCAGCTTGATGTGTTCAAGCCCATCACCAAGTGGAATCATCGCGTAACCGAGGTGGGCGAGATTCCTGAAGCGGTGCATGAGGCGTTTCGCCAGCTGAATACGGGCCGTCCAAGGCCTGTCGAACTAGAAGTTCCGCCCGATACGCTTGCAGCGATTGGCGAGGCGGACATCATCGAGCCAGAGGTCTATCCGCCGGCATTGGCTAATTCGGCTGACATCGAAAGGGCGGCTGAGATTCTGGCGCGCGCCAAGAAGCCTGCAATCATCGCGGGCGGTGGCACCATCATCTCTGGGGCATCTGAGGAATTGCGTGAGCTGGCGGAATTTCTGCAGGCGGCAGTGATGACCACACAGCAAGGCAAGGGGATCATCCCTGCCGACCATGAACTGCTGGTGGGTGTGAACTACGCAATGATAGAGCCTGTTAAGAATGTGCTCCCTGATTGCGACGCGCTGCTTGCCGTTGGGACGCGGCTGCTGTTCCGGGTCTTTGAGCCTGAAAGCGTGCCAGACATCGTTCACATAGACGCTGACGCCTCTGAGATTGGGAAGAATCTGCCGACTGAAGTGGGCATCGTTGGGGACGCCACGCAAGCCTTAAGCCAGCTACTCACGCGGCTGCGAGCAATCAGCGGCCAAAAGGAGTCTCGCCAACAGGAAATTGCGGGTTACCGGAAGGCTGCCAATGACGAGCTTATGGAGCTTGCGCCCGATCAGATGCGGATTATACAGGACATTCGCGGCGCGCTGGACGACGAGGATATTGTCGTCGGGGGCATGACTAACGTCGGTTACTGGAGCCACGTTGCTCTTCCTGTGAGTGTGCCACGCACCTATGTTACATCGTCGTACTTCGGCACGCTGGGATATGCGTACCCGACGGCGCTGGGCGCACAGGTAGGGAAGCCTGACAGGCGCGTAGTCGCGCTCTGCGGCGACGGCGGATTCATGTACAACATTCAGGAGCTTTCCACTGCGGCGCGATACGGCATCAATGCTGTTGCGGTGGTGTTCAACAACCACGCCTATGGTGCGTCCATGTGGGATCAGACGCACCAGTACGGTGGCAGGTTTATTGGAACTGACTTGAACAACCCGGACTTCATAAAGGTAGCCGAAGCCTTTGGAGTGCGCGGCATGAAGGCTGAGCCTGAAGGCATAGGAGATGCGCTGCGGCAGGCATTCCAGGCGAATGCGCCCGTACTTCTGGAAGTGGAGCTTCCGAATATGATGCCGCCGTTCCAGATAGTGCGGTAGATGCGATTTGCTGGTACGGCACTGCACTAATCGGGCAAAGAACAGGGCGGGAATGATTAACCATCGTTCCCGCCCTCTTTCGTGTCGCCTGTAACTGAGGAATGGCTTAGAAGGCGTCTTCCTCCTGGGCGATGCGGTCGAAGTCGGCGTGGGTGTATGTGCCGAGGCTTCGGAAGTTCAGCTCGGTGTAGTTCTTGATCCAGCGCAGTGAAACTTTGTAGGCTTTTTTGTAGCGCTCTTCCTGCTCGTGGTAAGCGGCGTGCGCGGCTTCGTCGCCTGCGGGGACGGCTGCCTTGCGATGCTTCAGGATGTCCGCGAGTTCGTCCTGCATAATCTGCTTTGCGAGGGCAAGATTGTGCGCCTGCTCGGTGTCCTCCGCTACTGCGCTGTGGATTATGCGCTGCGCCATCTGCGCCACGGAGATGCGGCCTGTGGCGAGGTCTTCCATCAACGCAGGATGCACACCCGGCTGCCCTTCGAGGCTGTCGATGCCCTTTGCGCCGCGCCCAGTCAGCCAGCCTTCGACGTACTCGATGATCATTCGGGCGTTGCGGTGCGATCCTGCTTCTGTGATGGGACCCTCAGGCCTCTCGATACTCACAGGATAGTTGTCAGGATCGGTCATTTCGTCCGAAGGATGCCAGTCGTCAGTGATGTATTCCTTGAACGGATCGCTTGCCGTCTTCATGTGGAAGATGTGGGCGACCCAACCGCGCAGGAAGCCTTGCTGAGCTTCCCACACCTTGTCGGCGTGGATGGATGCTGCTGCGACCTCGTTCACCTCGTCATCGCGGCTTGGGAGAGCGGTAGCCATGCCGCCTATGGGCACTGCGCCGTGCTTCAGGCAGACTGCGACAAGGCGGCGGAATATGTTCGCTATGAAGTCGGTGGTCTTGATGTCCACGCCGAACCTGTCGGGCCAGACAAGGCTCTCATCGTTCATGATGTACTCCAGGATGCTCGCCTTGAGATCCCAACGGGCGGCGTTCAGTCCGGCGGCGTACGGACCCAACTCGTACAGCAGGTCTTCCATAATGTACACGGCGGGCAGCGATTCAACGAGGAATATTGCCCGAATCACCGCGTCGTCAGGGTAGCCAAGATGCTCGCGGCTGAATTCGAAGAAATCCCGGTATAGGGCGGCTTCCTCAACGACTTCTACCTTTGGCAAATAGAAGTACAGACCTTGACCGCGTTCTACCTGCGCCTTGCCGCCGTATGCGAATGTGAGCGCCATGCCTAGAAGGGTCGCAGGTATGGGCTTGCCGTCAACCTTGAAGTCGGCTTCGTCGAGGTGCAAGCCACGCTCGCGATGCATAAAGAAGGGCGTGTCGCCGTCAGCAATGGTGTAAGTGCGGTTGCGCGCAGGGATGTGGAGCGATAGTGTGCGCTCGGTGATGCCGAGGCGATTGCGCGCAGCACTCAAGGTGTCCACCAGGCGATGACCGCCGGAGTCCTCGTCGTCGTCCAGGTAGCCGACTGCGCGCTCGCCTTCGGGACCGGGGTTGACGGCGTTGATGGCCATGTTGGTGATGGACACTGGACCTGAAATCTCGATGCCGGGCTGTCTCAGGTCGTCGGGCACTTCAGGCACCTGCCAGTCGCCGCCTGCCTTGGAATCGGGCAGGAACCTGGGCATTATGCCTTCGTCGAGAGCCTTGCGAAGCAGTGCTTCACGCTTGTCGCGAACTTCCTGAACACGGTCCGCGAATCTGTCGTAAGCCTCGACCACATATTCGAGGAAATCCGGTGTTAGCAGCTCTTCGGCTCCCTCTACGCCGGTGTAGCTGACTCTGCTTGCTGTACTTGACATTGGTTTCTCCTCTAAAGGGCAGGTCTCTATTGCGTGAATGACGCTTTTGGTATTTCGTTATTGCGAGTTGTCTTCCTGCCAGGCGTCGGCGACTGCCTTGGCTACGGCGGGAACGACATCCTTGTTGAGCGCGTAGGGGATAATCTCGTCGGGCGTTGGCTCTGGCACGAGGTCGGAAATTGCGAATCCGGCGGCGACCTTCATGCGGGCAGTAATGCGCTCGGCGCGCGCATCGAGAGCGCCGCGCATGATGCCGGGAAACGCGAGCACGTTGTTAATCTGGTTGGGCATGTCGCTTCTGCCCGTGCCAACTACTGCCGCTCCGCCGCGCATAGCTTCTTCCGGCAGAATCTCAGGGTCGGGGTTTGCCATAGGCAATACGATGGGGTCTTTGTTCATTGTGCGTATGTCGTCCGCAGTAAGGAGATTCGCTACGGAGAGGCCGATGAAAACATCCGCGCCCTTAAGTGCTTCCTGCACATCTCCCTTGATGCCTTCCGGATTGGTGGTGAGCGCAATCTCCTCTTTCGCGGGTGTCAGGTTGTCGCGTCCCTGGTAGATGATGCCACGCGTATCCGCCAGGATTATGTTCTCGACGCCCATCACCTGGAGTATCTTGCAGCAGGCGATTCCGCTCGCGCCCGCTCCACTGAACACGACCTTGACATCGGCGAATTCCTTGTTGACGACACGAAGAGCGTTGACCATCGCGGCAAGAACTACGACCGCCGTGCCGTGCTGGTCGTCATGAAAGACCGGGATGCCGAGGTCTTGGAGGCCGTCTTCGACCTCAAAGCACTTTGGCGCTGCTATGTCCTCAAGGTTTATTCCGCCGAATGTCGGAGAAATGGCGCGAACTATGGCAATAATCTCATCGGCTTCGTGCGCATCAATACAAATGGGAAATGCGTCAATGTCTGCCAGTTCCTTGAACAACAGCGCCTTGCCTTCCATGACGGGCATCGAGCCTTCGGCCCCAATGTTGCCGAGTCCAAGGACAGCGGAGCCATCGCTCACGACTGCGACCATATTTCCCTTGCTGGTGAGGTCGTAGATTCTGCTGCGATCGCGCACTATCTCTCTGCAGACGGCAGCGACGCCCGGACTGTAGGCAGTTGACATGTCATCGACTGTCTTTAGCTCTACTTTGGAGTGGACACCGAGCTTCCCCCTATATCGGGCGTGAAGCTCAAGCGCCATTTCGTCGTAGTTCATACACACTCCTTTGCCGTCGCGCGTGGACTTGGCGGAACAAGTTTATTCTGCGCGCTCAATGTTAGTCAAATATCTGAAGCTCGCTCGGATGGAAGGGATTGAGGTGATCGATAAATGCTAGAAGATGGCGATGGGATTGACCGGGCTACCTGTGACATTGCGAAGTACGAGCGGGCCCATACTGAGCATGAACTCATAGCGGTTGAGATGGCGGCACGCTTCTGCAAGCTGCTCAAGGTTGGCGTTGTCGATCAGCCACAACCCAAGTGTAACGAGGCAGAGCGTGTGAAGCGGCGAGCCTATGTTGGGGTATTGGCTTGGGCGCACATCGTTGGAGGTATCCGTTCCGAGCATGGCCACGCCGTGCTCCCTGAACCAAGGGGCACATGCAGCCTGGCACGCAGGCGTTGGCTCTCCACCTGGCAGCGCGCCCTGCTCGATGCGGCGGCGGTAGTAGCCGGTGCGAACAAGTAGGATGTCGCCTTGCTCCACGCGCACGCCGTGCAATTCTTCTGCGGCTTCGAGGTCTTCGGGCATAACGGGCGCATCGGGCTGGAGCCAGTCCACACCTCGCACCTGCGGTATGTCCAGCAGGACGCCGCGGGACACGATGCCGTCGGATGCGGGTTCGATGGAGTGGCTCTGCGCACCCTCGCGCGATGTCACTACACTGGAGGGCACACCGTTGTACATCTTGCCTTCCCACGAGTAGTGCGACATTGCATCTATGTGCGTGACGCTCTGACCGTGGAATACCATGCCGATGAACTCTGCTGCGCCGCGCCGCGTAACTTTACGTTTCGGTGGGTCGGTGTCTCTGCCCTCGCCGCTGTCAACCATGAAGCGCTGCACCTGATAGCGGATATCGGGCGCCGTGTCCGTCGTTACGGGTCGCGAGCAACTTACGACCTCGCCTTGCTGCACGAGCGATGCGGCTTGCGTGCGCTTTGCGGGTGTGATGAGATTGAGGCATCCCATCTGGTCGTCGTCGCCCCACCTTCCCCAGTTGCTGAGGGAGGTCATCCAGTCCAAGACTTGCGCTTCGCTGGGGATATTTCGTGTAGTCATTTCCTATACATCCTGTTTCCTATATGTCAGTCGGCGTCCCTTATAGGGAAAGCCCGTCAATGAACTGCGCGCCGGGTATCTTAGAAATGTCCTGAGGCGCAACTTTTATCTTGGACGAGCGGCTGCCCGATCCGAGGATGATGGACTCCTGCGACAGGAGCTTCTCGTCGACAAATACCGGCAGGTCTTCGGGCAACGCGAATGCGGTTACTCCGCCAATCATCATGCCAGTTAGCTCCATCGTCTCTTCGGCGGATGCGAAGGACGCGCGAGACACGCCCATCAGTCGCTTGACCGTCTTATTCACATCAAGGCGCGCCGAACCCTGCACGATGCAGGCGCAGTACTTCTTCGCGCCGCGCTTGGACGCGACTATGATAGTGTTGCCGCTGCCTTCCAGAGTGTAGCCGTACTTCTCGCAGAACTCGGCGGTGTCTGCGAAATCGGGGTCGATGCGAATGAGTTCGTGCGATATGCCTAGCCGATCCAGGGTGGATACGACCTGTGCTTCGATGTCTGCTGATGCGCCGTCCGCTACTGTCATAATCGGTTCGATGCCTCCATAAGATTGCGTCCATAATATAACGTTAGGAGGCTATAGGCGCAATGCCTGGAGTCTCACATCAATGATAAAATGCTCTTCGATCAGCGTTTCTGATATTGACGAGTGAGTTCCGATTCTGCAAAAGATTCTCGACTGGCATCCGCGCCCGCGCTTCTACTATGGCTGGCTTGTTCTCGGAACGGCCGCTCTGGGCGCATTCATCGCTACGGGCGTGGCGCAGACGGTGCTAGGCGGCGTGCAAGACCTCATCGCAAGGGATATGGGCTGGGATCGGACGACGATTGCGTTCGCTGCGACGGCGGCTACTTGGACTTCAGGGCTGACGATGCCGTTCGTGGGCAAGCTGGTTGACCGCTACGGCCCGCGCTACATGATGCTCGCCGCTGCGCTGATTGTGAGTGCATGCTTCTTTGCGCTGGGCGGTGTGAACTCGGTGTGGCAATTCTATGTTGCGTATATCATCGCGCGCTCGTTCGCAGGACCGAACTTGCAGAATGTCGTGCCGCGCACTGTGGCGGTGAACTTCTTTCGGCGCAAGCGGAATCTGGCGCTGGGCATCACTGCGTTGAATCGCATTGGCGGGGAAGCGCTGAATTTGCTGATAATCACGCTTGTGGCGGGCGTACTGAGTTGGCGTGCTGCCTATCGCACGCTTGGAATTGTTGCGCTCCCTCTGTCGATTCCGCTGTTCCTGATAATGCGGAAGCGACCGGAGGACATCGGACTGCTTCCCGACGGTGACAGAGCAGAGCCGGGTGGGAGCGCGAGAGGTGAGAGTGTACGCTGGCCTCCGGGCGAATTCGACTGGAGGCTGCGCGAAGTTGTTCTGGTGCCCTCGTTCTGGTTCATCGTCTGGGCGGAGTTTTTGGCGGTATCTACGACAGCGGCGGTTACGTTTCAACTCGTGCCGTTCCTCACAGACAGCGGGATGTCGCAGTCGCTTGCGGCTGGCGCGCTGATGGTCAGCGTACTGCTGGGCGGGCTGTCGGTTCCGCTGTGGGGGTACCTATCAGACAGGTTCACAATACGGCGGCTGACAATCGCGGCAGTAACGGCGACGAGCGTTCCCACCGTGGCGTTTGCGTTCATAGACGTGCCGAGCGTCGGCTTCTATGTGTCGGTAGTGTGGGGAATTGCATCGGGTGGCATCCCTGTGGTGGGTAGCATGATGATCGGCGACTACTTTGGCCGACGGTCTTTTGGGGCGTTGACAGGGCTGACGGGTCCGTTTCGCACAGCGGCGATGGGGCTGGGGCCCGCTCTGGGTGCGCTGTTAGTAAATGTGACGGGAGGCTACACCGCGATATTCGCGGTTGCGGTGGTGTCGTATATCGCTGCGGTGGCGCTGAATTACAGCGTGCAACGCCCGAGGCTGCCACCGAGAGCCGCCGCGTGACCGCCGCTGCGTGACTGAAGAATCAGTCTGCCTCGCGGATGCACTGCTCCAGAAGGTCGAAAGCGGCCCTTGCGAATGCCCACATGTTGGCTTCGCGGTCGTTGTCTCCCGTCTCGACGGTGATGGCGCGCTCGATTGGACCCGAGACGGCGATACAGGCATGGCCCGCGTCGTCGCCATATCGGTTGCCAGTGGGGCCGCTTGCCCCCGTCTCGCTGAGCGCCCACGTCGTGCCGAGAATCTCGCGCAGCGTTCGTGCGTTGAGCGCGGCGTAGTATTCTGTGCTAGCGCGTTGCCCTTCCATCGCCTCGTCGGGCACGCGCAGCAGTCCTGCCTGGCCCACGCGCGTATAGATTATCGCTCCGCCGACATAGTACGCCGATGCCCCCGACACCGACACGAGTGACGCAGACAAGAGCCCGCCACAGGATGATTCGGACACGGAAATGGTGTGGCCTCTTTCCTTCAGAAGTTCGCCGGCGGTTGTCGAAAGTGCGCTTAATTCTGTCATTGTGCTCTCCGTTTGGTATGTGTAAGCCGTTGCAGCCTGTACGCAGGGCTCGGTTGAGGGCGTTGCCTTATGCTACACCAGATGCAGATGCTCGCGTACTTGTGGGTTGACTAAGTTGCGCGGCATCCTGCCGTCGAGTACTGCTGCCACTTCCTCGCCGTAGCGTCCGGTGCGGAGCTGCAGCGACAGGACGGATGTGTGCCCTGAGTGCGGCGAGAGCACTACATTATCCATCGAGAGCAGTGGGTTGTCACTGGCTGGCGGCTCTTTCTCGAGCACATCTAGGCCTGCTCCCGCAAGCCAGCCCTCTTGCAGGGCTTTAATCAGATCGGCTTCTTCCACGACGGGACCGCGCGATGTGTTTATGAGATATGCGTTGGGCTTCATCAGGCGCAGCGCGTTCTCATTGATGATGTGGCGTGTCTCGTCTGTGAGTGGCGTATGCAGCGATATATAGTCCGATTGGGACATCATTTCGTCGAACGAAACACGCGTCACGCCTCGGTCGGTGAATACTTCGTCTGAGATGTACGGGTCGTATGCGATGACATTCAACTCAAAGCCCTTGGCACGCTGCGCCATTGCGCTTCCAATGCGTCCGAGACCAAGGATGCCGATCGTCTCGCCATGCAGCGAACCGACATCATACGGAGGACGCGGTGTCCATGTGCTGGAGCGGATGTCGCTGTGCAGATTCACCACTCGGCGATTCAGCGCCAAAAGCAGAGACATCGCCTGATTTGCTACCTCGCGCGTCCACAGATCGGGGATGTTGATGACCGCGATGCCCTGCTCGGTTGCCGCCTCGACGTCGATGACATCGTAGCCGACGCCGGTTCGCAGCACGACCTTGCACTGCGTCAGCGACTCCAACACTCGGCGTGTCATCGGTGATTCGGAAGTTATGATGCCGTCCGCGTCCCGAACATTCGCGATGATCTCATCCTCGTCATGCTTGGAATCAAGCAGTTCGAGGCTTGCGCCGACCTCTTCCAACGCGGCGCGGGTGTCGGTCAGGTCTTCGCTCTGCCAGCGGCCCATGTAATAGACGGTAAAGTTCTGCTCGCTCAATCTTTGCCTCTCCGTGAACCTGTCAATGAGAATCTGAACTGACGGATAGTATATCACGCAGCGCAGAATGGGTGATGTAGGCGAAAAGGGCAGTGGCGTGTTCCGATGGACAGGGGTAAAATGAGGAATCGGTTGACGGCATAAGCAGCGATTCTCGCTGCGTACTTGGAATGCCGTCTGTGGCGCTTCCAATCCCTGACTACAATGGCCTGCATGGCAAATTGTGGAAAGGTAAGTGGTGGCAACGGGTGGGTTCGAACCACCGACCTAACGCTTATGAAGCGTCCGCTCTGCCCCTGAGCTACGTTGCCATCCGTTGAAGTTACCAAGGTTAATTATACGGGAAATTCAGCGGCAGTAAAAGTGATATTGCCCTGTACAGGTGCGACATGATGGATGATACTCAGATAGACCCGCTTATAAAGCGCGCTGTGGCTGATGCTCTGATGGAACGCGCGTCGATCGAACTCAACAAGCTGCTTGTGGAGCTTGCCGGGGCGTTGAATCCCTTCCCAGATTTTATGGGAATAGCGTCGATTCAGGCGGTCGAGATTGAGCCGACAGGGGCGTCGAATCCTAACAATGGCTGTGTAGTGGTGTGCCCTGATGGCGAACTGCGGGAACTTGTGCTGCGGATGATACCGGGGCCCTTCGACATGGGAGGAGTTGAGCAGACGGACGAGATGGCGGAACTTGAACTACCGCCGGGCGAATATGTCGCTTATGCCTACGCGGGCGTGCACGAATTGCTTCGGCTTCTGGAAGAGCAGCAGGTGTATCAATAGTCTTCCGCGCTAAGACCCCTGCGCTGCAGCAATCGAGACGGCACGCGCTTGAAGAAGAACTCCCTCCAAGTCGGAAGGTGTGGCTTCCTTGCCATCAGGACGCGCAGCATCCTAGAGGCACCACCAACAAGCGGAGAGCCGTGTCCGCCACAGAGAATGTCGAAATCAGCGGAAGCTAGGCGCGCAAGTGATTCTTGATACCGCACAGTGTCGCTGCCGGGAAAGGGCATTGAACGGCTGACACGTCCATACTCACTGAAGATCGTATCCCCGCTGAAAAGCACCCCGTCGCGTTCCAGCAGGTAGCACACACTGCCCGGCGTGTGACCCGGTGTGTGTATGACGCGGATACCGCCGCCGGCAGGTATCACCTCATTCTCGTAAGACAGGCGGTCAACGAGAGTTTGGCTAAGGTACGGAATTGGCAAGTTAAGGGATGCGAATACGCCCGCGTAACTGAGGGTATGCGTATCCGGGCGTCGGTGGACCGTGTCATCATGGTGGGCGATTATCTGAGCGTTGCTGCGACGGCGTAGCCCCGGCGCGCCTCCCATATGGTCCGGGTGGCTGTGCGTCACCAATATGCGACTCAGCTCGCTTGGCTGCCTTCCTATGCTTGTGATGTACTTGAAAACACGCCCCACGCTCCAAGGCATGCCCGTGTCAACTAGCGTCAGCTCGTTGTCCTCAATCAAATATATGCGGGATATTTTAGTGCCTGGAACGGCATGGACGCCTGGAATAATTTCCAAATGACTCGCTCCCTGAGAAAAACCTGTCGGCGCTGCTCTTACCAGTAGTTTACCGCATGCGCTCAAGGAAGAAGATGGCCGGCTTATGGAATAAATGTGTTCGATGTGCGTATAATTGGCGAAACTTTGAGGAGGATCTAACTAATGAACATTGGCATTTCTACCTTTCCTACCGATTACTCTGCGGATATCGCAATCGTCGCTAAGCGCGCAGAGGAACTTGGCTTCGATTCGCTTTGGGTGCCGGAGCATCCCATATTGCCCGTCAACGCGAGTTCGCCGTGGCCGGGTTCGGCGGACGGCGTCATCCCAAGGGTCTATGCCGACATCGTGGACCCGTTCGTTGCGCTTGCCCGAGCGTCTGCGGTTACGAGCACGATAAAGCTGGGCACGGGCATCTGCCTTGTGCCGGAGCGCAACCCGCTGCTGCTTGCGAAAGAAGTGGCGACGCTGGACATGTACTCCAAAGGGCGCTTCCTATTCGGCATTGGCGCGGGTTGGCATCGTGAGGAAACAGAAATAATGGGTGGCGATTTCGACCATCGCTGGACGCAGACACGCGAGGCAATCTTGGCGATGAAGGAGTTGTGGACAAAAGTAGAGAGCGAGTATCACGGCAAGTATTACGACTTCCCTGCTGTGTATTCGTTCCCGCGACCGACGCAGCGCCCGCACCCGCCCGTGTTGCTGGGCGGCATGGCGCGCAACGTATTCAGGCGCGTGGTTGACTATGGCGATGGCTGGATGCCCAACCGAGTAACACCGGAACAGATAAAGCAGGGCTGCGAGACAATTGCGGAGCTTGCGGACGTCGCGGGTCGAGACCCGTCATCTATAAGCGTGTCAGTGTTCGGACAGCCCGCCGACCACGGCCTCATAGAGCGGCTGTTTGAGGCAGGAGCGGACCGCGTGATGGTGCGTCTGGAGACAGCGCCGGAAGAGGAGACTATCGCCAGTCTGGAAAGCATCGCGGAGGCGGTGCTGTAAAGGACTAGGATGTAAATTCGCTCTTCGACATGCTCACCTCCAGCATGTATTACGTTCAAATTCTCTGGAGGTGAGAATGTCGAGGGGCATGACTTGTCATACCGTTACCGTCCTCGCAGCAGCGGCAGCACCTTGTCGCCAAACAGTTTCATAGACGCCTGCGCCTGCTGTGTGTCCATCTCGCCCGTGTTGAACTTCAACATCATATTGCGGACACCGGCATCCTCCATTGCAGTAATCTCTTCGGCTACCTGCCTGGGCGTACCCATGATGAAAGACATGGGGAGATTTTCAGAGACCGATGATGTGCCGCTGCCCATCTGAGGGGGGCCGCCACCGGGGTTGTACAGACGGCGTGCTTCGCCGAAATGTCGTCGTTCCCGCGCGAAGCCGCGCTCAGCCGCCTCTCGCGCCTCGCCGTAGCTGTTCGCCACGAAGATATTCCTCGACGCCCAACACTGATCAAGGGCACTCTCGGTTGCCTGCTCATCGAAGCCGGATTCCACCATGGTGTCGCGGTAGGCGCTCAGCCGAGCGGCGAGCGACTCCACCGGCATTATGCCCAGCATCACAGGCCTACCGATTTTCGCCATTGCGATGGTTGATGCCTCACTGATGCATGCGCGAACCAGGGGTGGGTGTGGCTTCTGATACGGGCGCGGGCGCAGCATCTGAAACTTCACTTGCCAGTGGTCTCCTTCGTGTTTGAATCGCGTCTCGGTCCACGCCCTCACGAGCAGCTCTTCGGACTCGTCAAGGCGCTCTATTCCGTCCTCCATGCTCATGCCGAAGCCGATGTATTCGTAGTGATTGAACGCCGAGCCGCGCCCCGTGCCGACGATCAACCTACCGTGGCTCAGGTTGTCGAGCACGGAGGTCTGCGCCGCAAGGCGAATGGGATGGTGCATCGCAAGCTCAACGACGGCAAAGCCGATTTTCACGCGCTTAGTGCGCGCCGCCACCGCCGCGCCAAACACCAGTGGATCGGCATACGCAACTGCGCCGTCGAAGTGGTGCTCCGTAAGCCAGATTGCATCCAAGCCGATGCGCTCTGCCAGCTCAATCTCTTCGAGGGTGCTGTCTATGACCGCGCTGTCCTTATATGGATGGTGGCTTACCGGAAATACAAACGAACCGATTCTCATTGATGCCTCCGCCTGCCTTGATTTCAACCTGTCAAGTATATCGCACTTGCGTCTTGCCTTGCCCCCATGCTGAGAGTACACTTGGTGCATTCTCGCACAGCAGCGTCAAGGAGCCTTCGATATGACAACTACCATCCCCGACAACGAAGCCCTGCGCAGAGCTTCGTTGCGCTATCTATGGATGCACAACCGCGACTGGACGCAAATGGCGGAGGAGGGCGAGCCGCAGATTATCGAGAGCGGTCACGGCGTTCGTGTTACGGACTCCGATGGCAAGTCTTGGATTGATGTCAATGGTGGCTACAACTCGGTCAACGCGGGTTACGGACGTACCGAGATTGGCGAAGCCGCCTATGAGCAGATGGTCAACTTGCACTACTTTCCGCAAGGCACGACTACCGTTCCGATGGCGAAACTGGCGGCAAAGCTCGCCGAGATTACTCCCGGCACGCTATCGCGCGTGTTTCCGGTCAGCGGCGGCTCTGAGGCAAACGAGACTGCACTGAAAATCGCGCGCGCTTATCACAAGCGCATCGGTGAGCCGGGGCGCTACAAGGTCATTAGTCGGGTGGGTTCGTATCATGGCATGACGGCGGGCGTGTTATGGCTAGGCGGCAGTCCGTATCAGCCGCGCCACGACTACGAGCCAATTTACCCCGGAATTGTGCACGCTCCGCAGCCTAATGCTTACCGCTCCACTTGCGGCGGCGAGACTCCATCCGAATGCGCGGTGAAATGCGTCGAGGCGATAGAGCGGCTTATCGAGTTTCATGGACCGCAGACGGTCGCCGCCGTAATCGCGGAACCGGTGGCGATACCTCAAGGGGCGGTCGTTCCGAGCGACGAATACTGGCCCATGTTGCGGCAGATATGCGACAAGTACGGCGTGCTGCTGATCGCTGACGAGGTGATATGCGGCTTCGGACGAACCGGCAAGATGTTTGCCCTGGAGCATTGGGATGTTGTGCCTGACATTATGACGGTTGCGAAGGGCGTCGTGAGCAGCTACCTGCCGATGGCGGCTGCAATAGTAAAAGAAGAGGTCGCCGACGTATTCGCGGGCGAGCGCAACATTCTGCGCCATGTCTTCACTGCCGCAGGGCATCCCGTTGCGGCTGCGGCTTCCCTGAAGAACATCGAGATAATCGAGAACGAAGACCTTGTGGAGAACTCCGCGCAGGTGGGCGCTTATTTCAAGGGGCAGCTGGAAGGGCTTGCCATCGACCATCCGCTCGTCGGAGATGTGCGAGGGATTGGATTGCTGCTTGCGGTAGAGCTTGTAAGTGACCGCGACACAAAGGCAGGCTTCCCTGCCGACGCCAGAGTGCCGGAGCGTCTGAACGACAAATTCAAGCGGCAAGGGCTGATTTTCCGAATCAACAGCAACATCCTGAATATGGGGCCTCCGCTGTGCATCACGAAAGAAGAAGTGGACGAGATTGTGCATGCGATCGACATCTCTCTGTGGGAACTCGAAGGCGAGATGGGCATATCGCGCATGACCTAGGGGAGCAGTGCTGACAGGGCCCTTGGAATGGGCCTGCAACCGACACGCGGCAACACCGCACTATGGGGAGAGATATGGTAGTCACAAGCGACATGGATTCTGTCAGGCAGTCGGCGCTTGATCACCTTTGGATGCACAATGCCGACTGGATTACGATGGCTGAGGAAGGCGGGCCATCCATAATGGTTAGCGGTGATGGCGTGCGCGTCACAGATTCCGAGGGCAAAGTGTGGATTGACGCGCACGGCGGATATGCCTCTGTAAACGCGGGTTACGGACAGACAGGAATCGCCGATGCCATGCTGGAACAGATGCAGAAGCTTACATACTTCCCGCAGGGCACAACGACGGTTCCGCTGATTCGACTTGTGGAAAAGCTGGGCGAACTTGCGCCCGCCAACCTGGAGCGGGTCTGGCCCGCTAGCGGCGGCTCAGAGGCGAACGAAACGGCGGTGAAGATTGCCAGGGCGTATCACAAGCGGCGCGGCGACAACGGGCGATATAAGGTAATCAGCAGGCGTGGATCGTATCACGGCGCGACTGGCGGCGTGATGTGGATGGGCGCGAGTGCCGGCCTAAGCGACTTCGAGCCGGCGATGCCAGGAATGCTTTACGCGCCTCAGCCTAACTTCTATCGCTGCGAATTCGATAGCAGCACACCCTCTGAGTGCGCCGAGCGCTCCGCCAAAGCAGTTGAAGACTTGATTTTGTTGCACAGCCCAGATACTGTGGCTGCCCTCATAGGAGAGCCGATTACATCAGCAGGCGGCGTGTCGGTTCCTTCAGACGAATACTGGCCGATGGTGCGCGAGATATGCGATCGCTACGGCGTGCTGCTTATCGCAGACGAGGTGGTCACGGGGTTCGGGCGCACGGGCAGGACGTTCGCAATGGAGCACTACGGCGTCGTTCCCGACATCATGACCATCGCCAAGGGCATAACGAGCAGCTACCTGCCGCTTGCCGCTACGATTTCGGCAACGTATGTCGCGGACGCATTCGCTGGCGAGGACAATGTCTTCCGGCAGGCCCTCACATTCGGTGGGCACCCGGTAACTGCCGCCGTTGCCCTCAAGAACATCGAGATTATCGAGCAGAATGACCTTGTGGGCAACTCGGAGCGCATGGGCGCGTACTTCCTGGAGCGGCTGGAGGAATTGAAAGGGCGGCATCCATCGGTTGGCGACGTGCGCGGAGTCGGTTTGCTGCTTGGATTGGAGTTGGTGAGCGATCGCGAAATCAAGGCGCCGTTCGACGACAGCCTCCAAGTAAGCAAACGCCTTACTGACAAAATGAGCGAGCGCGGCGTCATAATGCGGTTTAGCGGTGACAAGGTCACCATTGGGCCTCCGCTCTGTATCACCAAGGACGACATAGACGAAATCGTGAGCGCAATGGATAGCGCGATAGGCGAAATGGAGTCTGAGCTTTCCCTCCGCTAAACTGCCCGTTGGCAGGACAAACAATCTACTCTGCAAGTAGCTCACCTATGCGGCTGAAACTTGGTGGGATTCCCACTGACACGCCGTTCGGTTGACCCACTGGCGTTCACATTAGAATTGATCCCGGCATCACTGCCTCGTAGAACGCCCACTTCGTCGGTGGGAGTCATGAGAGAGAAAGTGGTGTGAAATAATTGTAGGCAGGAGTCGAAAGCTGCGTTAAGATTCAGCGGGCGCTTGGCAATGATTCGCAGGCTCTGACACTTTGTTTCTCCCTCATCTTCAGCTCCGATCTTTAGTGATACTCCTGTACAGTGAATTCATTGTTGCACCGACGCTCCCATCTTAGTCCTCTCCTTTGACTCTAGCGTCCCGTCGGTTGTGTTTCCGCTTGTGATTTTCTATACTAATATGCAGCCATAAAGTGCCATTTAGCTGAAGTTGGATTGAGAGATAAAGACATTGCAGGTTGCGACGGAGTATGAAATTGTTATCGGCTTGGAAGTTCACTCGCAGCTTCTGACCGAAAGCAAGATGTTCTGCGCCTGTAGTGCTGCATACCAGGACTCTCCACCGAACACCACCGTCTGCGCGGTGTGCATGGGAATGCCGGGCGCGCTGCCCGTCATGAATCGCAAAGCTGTGGACTATGTGATTCGCACCGGTCTTGCTCTAGGTTGCGAAATTTCCACCTTAACTAAGTTTGACCGTAAGAATTACCCATACCCCGATTTGATGAAAGGTTATCAGATTTCCCAGTACGACCAGCCTGTCGCCTACGGTGGCTGTCTTGCAATAGACACCGACTCCGGTGAAAAGACCATAGGAGTTACGCGCGTTCACTTGGAAGAAGATGTAGCTAAATTGTTTCACAGGACGGACGGTTTCGGCGAAAGTTTCAGCCTGCTGGATGTCAACCGCGCCGGTGTACCCCTGATGGAAATCGTCAGCGAGCCAGACATGCGCAGTCCGGATGAGGCGCGTAGCTACCTCACTCAGCTCCAGTCCATCCTTCGCTATATTGGCGTCAGCAGCGCCAATATGGAAGAGGGCAATTTCCGCTGCGATGCCAACATAAGCGTGCGCCCGCGTGGAAGTTCGGAGCTTGGCGCGAAAGTCGAGATCAAGAATATGAACAGCTTCCGCGCTGTTCATCGAGCGTTGCAGCACGAAGCGGAGCGACAAGTCCGCGCGGTGAAAGAGGGCGAGCAAATTGTGCAGGAGACCCGGGGCTGGGACGAGGCCACTGGCACGACATTTACGCAGCGCACCAAGGAGTACGCCCACGACTATAGATACTTCCCGGAGCCTGACCTCCCGCCACTTGTCATCGGCGAATGTTGGGTGTTGGATGCACGTCAAGCGCTGCCCGAACTGCCTGCCGTCCGCAAAGAGCGCTTCATCAACGAGTATGCTTTGTCGGACTATGACGCGAATCTCCTCACAGTTGGCAAAGGCACAGCCGACTATTTCGAGACGATAGTAGACGCAAAGAAAGTCTCGGTCGAAGCGCGGACGCAATTTGCCAAGCAGGTGAGCAATTGGATATTAGGTGAGCTAGGTAGATTGCTCAACGAGACGAATAGAGACATTAGCAGCGTCAAGATAACACCGCAGGCGTTCGTCGAACTATTGGATTTGGTTTCTGACGGTACACTTAGTAACAATATGGCAAAGTCGGTCTTCGAGCAGATGTTTGACAGCGGCAAAGCCCCGGCACAGATAGCCGAAGAGCAAGGTCTGATGCAGATTAGCGACACTGACGCTCTTGGCAGCGCGGTCGATGAAGCGATTGAGGCTAATCCAAAGGCGGTTTCCGAGTTTCTCGATGGCAAGGAGCAGGCGATCCGATTCCTTGTCGGGCAAGTGATGAGGATTACGAGAGGTAGCGCTAATCCGCAACTTGCGACGCAACTGCTGAAGGAGCGACTCGAAGCTGTTAGGCAGTCCGTATGAACGGAAGCTTTCGGCGCAACGGGACTGGCTATGCCGTCAATGGGCATCGGCGTGGCAATGCGTGGTTCGATATTCTGAAACTCGCTACTCCTGGCATCGGGTTGAAGCGCTGGATGCTTCTAGGGGCGCTTGGCATGCTTATGTGCTTGCTGGGGCTGGTGTATGTATTCATTGAGTTTATTACGCTTCACCCCCCGGATATGCTGCCTCTCTTTCTTGAGGGCGTGCTCTTACTCGGCGGCGGCGGTCTGGTCATTTATCTGGCTATGTTCGGCCTATACAGGTCAGTGGGACCGCTTATCCTCGACTCGGCGACAATCGATGGCATCGCAAATACTATCTACACCCGACGATCACTCTCAAGAGGACCGCGAATCGTTGCGATTGGCGGTGGCACCGGACTTTCCGTCTTACTACGTGGACTAAAGTCATACACCGATAACTTAACGGCGATAGTGACGGTGGGGGACGATGGAGGGAGTTCAGGTCGCCTGCGTGAAGAGTTGGGCGTACTACCGCCGGGTGACTTCCGTAATTGTCTGGTTGCCATGTCCGATGCAGAATCGCTTGTGACCGAGTTATTCCAGTACAGATTTGAACAGGGCGATTGCCTTAAAGGGCACAGCTTCGGCAATCTCTTCATTGCGGCGATGACCAGCGTCACGGAGAGTTTTGACAGGGCGCTAATTGAATCCAGTAGAGTTCTGGCAGTACATGGCAGGATAATACCTGCGACGATGGCGAACCTGCGGTTGTCAGTGAAATTGGAGAATGGCGATGTCATTCATGGCGAGTCTAAGGTTGCCGGCGCGCGTGGCGGGATCGAACAGCTAATGATCGATCCGCCCAATGCTGTTGCCCACACGATGGCGGTAGAGGCCCTACAAGACGCTCAGCTCATCGTAATAGGTCCGGGGAGCCTGTACACGAGCATCCTGCCCAACCTTATGGTGACGGGGATTGCAAACGCCATTGCAGAGTCCTCCGCCAATAAGGTGTATGTGGCTAACATAGCCACACAGCAGGGTGAAACCGAAGGTTATTCTGTGATCGACCATCACAATGCGCTAACCAAGCATACCTTCCCAGACATCGTTGACCATGTGATCGCCAACGAAAATCCGCAGGAACTGGGGCCGAACTTTTTCGGTACTCCGGTGCGCTACAACGGAGAGCAACTGAAGACGGCGCGCCTGCATCTGGAAGACCTCACAGACGCTGCCCATCCCGTTCGGCACGACTCAGAAAAGCTGGCGAGGTTCATAATGGAAGTGTATCATAAGGGCAACAAGCCAAGATCGCTCGTCAGTCTGGTGATGAACCTAACAACATCCTTGCGGTAGTTGAGCGGCTAAGAAGGGACGCAATGGCCTGGTTAAACATAGTTCAGATTGCAATATCGATTATCCTTGTCGTGATTATCCTCTTGCAGGTGAGGGGACAGGGAACCGGCTTATTTGGAGCAGCGGAGGGTTCCTTCCGCACGAGGCGCGGGGTTGAACGCGTCCTTTTCCAGTTCACAATCTTCATGGTTGTGGTCTTCATAGCAGTATCGATTTTGAGCGTTAGGTTCACGTCTTAAGAACCCCGTTGTCCCATCCGTATTGGCGCCCTCAACATATTCTCAACCCAGCAGTTTACCCGGGTTCAGGATATTGCCGGGGTCTACAGTCCTCTTGATGCGTCTCATCACGTCCATGCCACTTCCATGTTCAGCCTCCATCAGGTGAGCAAGCTTTAGTCCGACTCCGTGGCAATACTCCATAGATCCCCCTAATTGCTGCGCCAGAGTGAGCACTTCATCAACGATTCGTCCCATATCTAACGAAGCGGTAGAGTCCTCATCACGCTCCTGTACGATGAGAAAGGAAAAGAACTCAGGGCGTGCCCACACGGACCACTCTCTGACATGTATGCCATTGTCGGCGAATAGGCGTATGCACGATCTTCGATACTCCAATACCCTTGATATGGGCAGAGCGACGTGCAAATAATCTATGCGAAGCGATGATGCTCCGCGCCGCGCCTTGGCCGGATCGCTGCTCTCCAGAACGTTGCGCTTGTATCGCTCTCCGGGCGCGTGGCGGGTGTTCCAAAAGTGTTCCGCTTCTTCACGAGAACCCCGATTTCCATCGTAGCGGCGACAGATGTCCAATGTTCTAGCCCACTGCGTCTGAACATCTTCCTTGAATCCTTCAAATGCTATGTACAATGTAGCTGTGTCATTGCTTTCTGCTTGTGCGTTGGTGTTGGATTCAGTGCCGAAGTCAATCATAGTGGGGTGTACGCCTTCGGCATACAGACGGCAGATAGCTTCGAAACCCGCTTCAAATGTCGAGAAATCCACGCCGGCAACAAACCGCTCTTCCGGTTGAGGGAAGACTCGAAGTGTTGCTTCGGTGATAATACCGAACGTCCCTTCTGCACCGATAAGCAGGTGGTTCAGGGACAGTCCGTTTGTTGGTTTCTGGCTTGCGCGCGTCCGGATTATCTCACCGTCGGCAAGCACAGCTTCAACGCCAAGCACTTGCTCTCCCATGGAGCCGTGACGGGCGGCCGTGTACCCTACGCCATCACAGTCGATATTGCGCCTCCGATAGTGGCTATAGGCCGGCTCCACGGGTCGTGGCCTAAGAGCATGTCGGCGCTGCTTAGAGATTGCGCGGCATCCTCAAGTACAACGCCCGACTGGAAACGCCCCGTGAAGTCCTCAGAGGACACATTTAGCGCGGCGTTCATTCGGTCCAAGCTAAGCACGATGCCGTCTTCTATCGGAGACGCCGCGCCGAAAACCCCGCTGCCGCCTCCATAGGGTACGACAGGCACTTGGTATTTCTGCGCGTATCTCAGGATGCGAGAGACTTGCTGAGTGCTAGCGGGCCGGACTACCGCCTTCGGGGTTGCATTCAGACGAGATGCAAATCGGTGTGCTCGGAAACTGCCTAGGGCATCGCCTACATAGCGACTCATTCTGTCGGGCTGATCGGTGACGCCTTCGGAGCCGACGATTCGCTCCAAGTCTGCCAATAGCCCATTGCCCATGCGAAATGCTGCTCCGGTAACGCTGGTCTATTGTGTCCTGTGCCGCCACTCGGTGCCGCTGCTGGAGTCTTCTAGGCTAACCCCCAACTCGGCAAGTTCGTCGCGAATCTTGTCAGCAAGAGCGAATTGCCTTGCTCCGCGCAACTCAGTGCGAATGTTTATGAGAAGCTCCACGAATGGGGCAATGTCCCCGTCCGCGCTGGAATCGGGCTCATCGAGGTCTATGCCAAGGACACCGACCAGCTCTAGAAGAGTTTGCTGAGCGTCTGTAACGTCGAAGCCTTGTTCTGTAGCACGATTGATCTCTCTCGAAAGGTCGAAGATTGAAGCAAGTGCCCTTGGAGTATTGAAATCGTCGTCCATCGCTTCCATGAACTGGTGCTTGTAGGCGGACGCGTCAAGGGACTCGCCATCGTCAACCTGTTGATTGGGAGAAGCTGCGTTTCTGATGCGCTCTATAGCGCGCTCCTGAGCCATGATATTCTGGTCGCTGTAAACAAGCGGATTGCGGTAGTGAGAACTCAGGAAGAACAATCGCAACGCTGACGAAGAGAATCGGCTAAGCGCCTCACCAACGGTAATAACATTGCCGATAGACTTACTCATCTTGTCTTCGTTAATGCTAAGCAATCCGTTGTGGAGCCAGAAACGGGCGAACGGCTGTTGCTGGCTGAACGACTCGCTCTGGGCAATCTCGTTCTCGTGATGAGGGAAGATAAGGTCTTGCCCGCCACCGTGAATGTCAACGCCTTCCTCAAGATAGCGCATCGACATGGCGCTGCACTCGATATGCCAGCCCGGCCTTCCCGGCCCCCAGGGGCTGTCCCAGGCAGGCTCGCCGGGCTTTCGCGACTTCCACAGAGCGAAATCCCTAGGGTCTTCCTTCGCCTCGTCCACTTCCACGCGCGCGCCTGCCAGAAGGTCTTCCGCGCTCCTCCGGCTGAGCTTTCCGTAGTCGGCGCTGCGACCTACCCTGAAATACACGTCACCATCTACAGAGTAGGCGTAACCCTGCTTTTCAAGAGACTGGATCATTCCTACGATTGCCGGAATTTCGGTCGTGGCTCTAGGATAGGTGTGAGCGCGCAGAACGTTTAAGGCGTCCATCTCTTCGTGGTACTGCCGAATGTTGGTCTCAGCAAGTTCATCAGTCGAGACGCCGCTGGCGTTGGCTGCGGTTATTATCTTGTCGTCAACATCGGTAAAGTTTTGAATGTGTGTGACAGCGAGCCCCTTGTATTCAAGGTAACGCCTCACGACATCAAAAACGACCGACATCATAGCGTGTCCAATGTGGGAGGGTGCGTAGGGGGTAATGCCGCACACATACATCCGGACTTTGCCATCGGGAGTAGTGAACTCCTCTTTACTGCCGGAGAGTGTATTGTAGAGTTTCATGTTATTCGTTCAATAGTTGCTATCGCCAAAGTGCCAATGCCTTCACCGCGCCCGATAAATCCCAAACCGTCGGTTGTTGTCGCCTTGACGCTTACGCAGTCTTCTGTCAGTTGTAATATGGCGGCGAGCGACTCGCGTATGCTGCCCATGTGGGGCTTCAGGATTGGGCGTTCGGCGAGTATTGTAGCATCAACGAAGGTAACGCGCCAACGATTACTCCTCAGCAGTTCAAGAGTAATGTGAAGCAGTTTACCACTGGCAACACCCTTGTATCTGTCGTCGCCCGGCGGGAAGTGCGTTCCGATGTCGCCGAGCGCGGACGCGCCCAGCATTGCATCTATCACTGCATGAATCAGTCCGTCCCCATCGCTGTGGCCGGCAAGCCCTTGCTCGTAGGGAATCGAAACTCCTCCGAGCATGAGCGGACGCCCTTGGACCAGAGGATGTACGTCGAAGCCAATGCCGGAGCGGACTGTCATTCTCGACGCTCGCGACTCGTATTGGCTCTGCGATTCATGATGGCTTCGGCTATCGCTAGGTCTTCGGGAGTAGTTATCTTGATGTTGGAGTATGAGCCGAAGAACAGTTTAACCGGATGTCCAATCGCTTCCACCATAGAAGCGTCATCTGTAACGATGTCCTGCACAAGACTGTGCGCCTTTCTGAGCAGCGATGTTCTGAATATCTGCGGTGTCTGTACTGACCAGAGCCGATCTCGTGGTATGGTTCGCACAACAACGCCCTCTTCGTCAGATTCCTTGATGGTGTCCTTAACTGGGACGGCAGCGGTTGCGGCGCCGGTAAGACTCGCCATTGATATGCCCCTGTCAAGCAGTTCCGATGTAATGAAAGGGCGCGCGCCATCGTGTACCACAACTAGGTCGCAATCGCCGAGCCGACCCAGGCCTTGCCGCACGGAGTCCTGCCTGCGTTCGCCGCCCTCACACACTATGACAGAGTTGGTAAATCCATTGTCGCTCAAGAGCGTATTCATCTGAAGGATTCTGCCTCTTGAGGTGACTAGGACGATTTCGCATATCTGCGAGTGTGCCGACAACGCTGAGATACTATGCCAGATAAGCGGCAATTCGCTTAGAGGGTATAGAATCTTGTCGATGCCGCCCATGCGCCGGCTCTCCCCGGCTGCGACAATTACGGCACCCACGCGCGGGCAATCTGTCTGTATTTCGCAGGACATGCTCATCAGTGGTATCCTGTCATTCATCGATTCGGCGTAAGAATAGCATTTGGAATGTCGTGAAGTCCATCAAGTCCTTTGCTGCAAGCTCCCCTCGTCTCTTCAAAGTGTTCATAACTGTCTTTGCGATTGGCGCAGCGACGCTTCTTCTGTCCTTCACGCCTCAAGTCAGGGCGACGATACGCGCGCTTGGATTCGTTCCCCAAGTATTGCCCAATGTTCCGGCTAAACCTGCCGAATGGTTTACAGATACACCTGAACGAAAGGAAGTCACTTACCCCCTACGAGATGGCGGAACAGGCACGGCCGACCTCTACGTGCCGGCAGGCGGCGGAGAGCACAGCGCAGTTATGTTTTTTCTGGGAGTCAACCCCGCCGGAAAGAACGACGAACGCGTAGTCAATGTCGCTAATGCTATAGCGAGATCAGGCATCGTTGTAATGATTCCGTGGTCGGAACGTATGGCGGAAAGGCGAGTGGCGGACCAGGAAGTAGATGACCTAGTGCGAGGTTTCGAGTATTTAAGTGCGCTTGAAATGGTTGATAGCAACAGGGTAGGGATGGCAGGTTTCTGCGTCGGAGCCTCTCTAATTATGGTTGCTGCCGAAGACGAGCGCATCAGGGAAGACGTTAGGGTAGTCAACTCATTCGGCGGATACTACAACGTGCAGGATCTGATAGCCTCAGTCGTCTCAGGGCGCCGCTTCTATGATGGAGAGACCAGACCTTGGGAGCCCGACACACTGAGCAAAGAGGTCGTGCAAATACATCTGCTGGAATCGGTAGACGACGCTGTTGAACGTGCCCTACTGCTCGAGACGCTTGAACAGGGCACGGACGCTCCGGACAATCTCTCCGATAATGCAATTGTTGTGCATGAATTGCTGAGTTCACCCGACCTCGAAACGGCATATCGGCTACTAGAGCGTTTGCCGCCAGAATCCCTTGAGACGCTGAGACGCATATCGCCCAGCACTAACATCAGCGATCTGCACGCTAAGGTGCTAGCGATGCATGACCGCGAAGACAAGCTGGTGCCGTCGGAAGAGTCGCGCCGTCTAGTGGACGCTTTGGAGTCGCGCGGAGGTATCCACTATACCGAGTTCTCGTTCTTCGACCATCTTGACCCGACGCGCCCAGTTGGACGAGTGGAATTCGCTAAGGAGGGCTTCAAGCTGTTTTTGCACATGTATAGGATAATGCGGGAACTCAGTTGATGCGTGGAATTGAGAGGGTGTAATCGTCGGGGCAACTCTACTATGTCAAGCTTAAGTGTGTTGCCAAGCATGATAGTATAGGTAAATACACCGACACTGCACGGGGACATTCGTTGATATGGGCAGAAACTATTGGATGGTCTCAACTACATTAGATGATTTTCACGTTACGCAAGATAAGGGCTACAGTATCTTCGGCATGGGGGCAAAATACCGCCGCCGGGCACAGCGAATGCAGCCCGACGATCGCATGCTTCTATATGTAAGACAACTTCGCAAGTGGACTGGCGTGGTTTGCGTAACATCGGGATATTTCGAGGATCGCACACCTATATGGAACGTGGGAACACGCGGTGAGAACTACCCATATAGAGTGAGAATCAAGCCTGAGATAGTACTTCGGGAAGAAGACTATATTGATGCCTTGTTGCTGGCGCCAAGGATGGAGTACGTGAAGCGTTGGCTGCCGGAAAGTTGGCCGCTCGCGTTCTTCGACACACTACACCTTATCCCACAGAGAGACTTCAGCTTGATTGAAGGTGAGATGAAGCGCGTTGTCGCCAACAACAGCAGGCGCCACACCCGCCGGAAGTCTCATACCGGGGACGACTCGGCCGCTATTGACGATGCGCCCACGCTTGATGTGAGTAACAGTCGTGACATCGCGTAACGCAATGACGTAAGTGCCAGACAAGCATATTCGGGATACTCATTAAACGAGAAGCGGCGTCCTCCAATTTCCGAAAATATACGATCGGAAAGGTCGCGTAATCCTTCGAGATTGCGCCCCGAACGGGTTGATTGGCGCTTCTTTAGCTAGTCAGCTACAGTTTCCGCGGCCTGTGCAACTAAGAAGTTCTCGTCATAAAGTTCGTTCAATTGGTCGAGAAACTCCTGTGGAATGTCCTCTGTCTCCGATGCAGCGGCGAACTCTGTCAGCTGCGGTATGTTGGTGATATTTGGAAGCACGGACGCAACCATGTCCTCAGATAGCGCGAACTTGATGGCGATCTGTCCAATGGTGGCATCCATATTTTCCATCAGGAAATCTAAGTGGGCGATCTTGGCGAGCGAAGTATTCAGCCATTCCTGTCTGCGGTGGCTGCGATGGTCGCTGGCTTCGAAAACCGTATCCTTATTGTAGGTGCCATCCAGCATTCCGGATGCATGCGGCACTCGTGTAATTAGGCCTGTCTTCCGTTCCCGCGCCAGTGGGAACCAAGCTCGCGCCGGGTCCTGCTCAAGGATGTTGTAGATTATCTGCATCACCTGAGCATCGCGATATTCGACGGCCGCCGTCCCTTCTTCCTCCCATCCTATATCAGGGCCGATCGCAAACCCGTAGTGAAGTATTTTCCCCTCTTTCACTAGTTCGTCAAGCGTGTCGAACAACTCGTCGTCCTCTATAGCGTCCATCTTGGGGTTGTGGAGCTGATATAGGTCAATGTAATCGGTATCGAGACGCCGTAGACTCTGCTCGCAGGCATACCGCACGAAACCCGGCGTCCACTTCTGTGGGCGTTCCTGGTGTCCTTCACGTACGACATGCGTGTAGAAGTCGTAGCCGAACTTGGTTCCTATGACGATGTCGTGACGCTGCTGCTTCAAGGCCTTGGCGAGTATCTCCTCGCCGTAGCCTTCTCCGTATGTATCGCCTGTGTCGAAAAAATTGACGCCGAGGTCGAATGCCTGCCTGAGAAGATTGATGCCCTGCGGCTCTTCTATCTTGCCCCACCAGCTAGTTCCAACTGTCCACACTCCGAAGCCGACTTCGGAAACACTGAGGTCCGTATTACCAAGTTGTCTGTATTTCAAAGAACACTGCCTCTAAATTTGTGAATGGGTTATGTGTATTCAGGAGCGTCCGTCAGTCGAACTACCCTACAGGTGCTTTCGCATCCAATGCCTGGCGGATGACTCTCGCCTGTGCTTCGTATGAATCATCGTCTAACACTGGCGTCATATCGCCCAGTGGCACATTCTGACCTAACTCTACCCAGGACTTGCAGCCGCCGTATTCATCGAGGACGGTGAGCGACTGCGGTTGCCGCATGACATAAACGCGCAAGAGCGCGACAGTCAAGGGTTGCTTGGGACGCCAATGCAGGCGTTTGCTTGCGTAGTCGGTTGTCCATATGTGGTGTGGGGCTATGTTGTCCAGCAAATCCTGGTCGCTGACTTCAAATTTGTCGGTTACCTCGCACCAGTAATCAAATGTGATCTCACCTAGATTCCCATGCTCTGAAAGACTTTGCTCAAAGTCGTCGTGGCTTCCTGACTTTAAAAGGTCGCCGCGTTGGTGTTCGAATGTCGGATACAGCAGAAAAGCAGGATGCACGACACGAAACTCTTTGTCCTCTATATGGATCCCTCCCTTACGGAGGATGAGAATCTGCTCGCCTTTGGCGAGTGCTTTGACTGCGACCGCCCACTCTTTCAGAGCTAGGCCGGAAGTGGTTGGTAGCGGCATTAGTGTAACACCTCTGAACTTGAAAGTAGTAATTTCACACGAGATTGTAGCGTAAGCTGAAATCGCAAAGGGAACAGATCGATAGTCCGTGAAACGACTGATCAGACGCCGAGTATTTCCGCGTTCAAGTCAAAGCGCGACTGATCGTTGCGCAGAAATTCCAGGAAGGCACTTTGGGCAGCAGACAAGTACTTATCATCGCGATAGAACACCGACAACTGCCTGTGGCACTCCCAACGGGACACCTGCAATACTTTAATCATGCCGGCGGCGACATCGGGTGTAACGGAGAATTCTGATAGGACGCCCAGACCTAAACCGGCCGCAACGGCGCGCTTAATGGCTTCATTGCTGCCTAGCTCCATGGTAACTTGAGGTTCTATATTGCGTGCGTTTAGAAGCACCTCAGCAGTTTTCCGGGTTGCTGAACCCGGCTCCCGCATAATGAAATCGTGCTTCCTTAATTCTCTGATGCTGATCTTTTCCTGTTGAGCCAAAGGATGATTAGGTGCCGATATGACAACAATGTTGTCCTGTATATACGGAAAAGATGCCAACCCTTTGATATTGACAGGAGACCCTGCCATTCCCAGATCGAGTTCATGGGCATATATCTGGTCGATGACCGACTGCGTGTTTGCAATGGTCATAGATACTTGGATGCCAGCGTGCTCTCTCCTGAACTTACCAATCAGCCAAGGCAAAATATACTCACCCGGTGTGGTTGACGAGCCAATAGTTAGCTTGCCTGAGTGAAGGCCTTGGATGTCCTGCACAACACTGTGCATCTCCTCAGCAAGGGCAAATATGCGCTGCGTGTAGCTGAAAACAGCTTCACCTGTTTCGGTTAGCCGTAATTCGCGCCGCATGCGATGCAGCAACGAAGTGCCTAGCGAGTTCTCAAGTTCGCGTACTTGAATTGACACCGCTGGCTGACTGATGGAAAGCTCCTGCGCTGCTTTGGAGAAGCTTTGCAGACGCGCCACCTTGAAGAAGATATAAAGCTGGTGGAAATTAGTTGAATTCATAAGTCAAAGGTTATAACCTTCATAAGCGTCTGTACAAGTCATTATACACTAACTTGAAGCATAGCGCATCGGCGGAATCCGTGACAGTGTCGCTATTTGTCTCACCTTTGTGCGCAATACTTTCCCAGAGCAGAATAGAGATTACTAATTGTTGAACAGAGCAATTCGCGCAGCACTCTTGAATGGTAGCCTTTACAGGGACCTAACCGATGAGCCACAGGAGATTTTCTACGCTCTGGGTATAGTTGTCGTGTCCGGTCTTGCTCTGGGATTGGGCCTGCAGAGCCAGCCTCCCGTCACGCTGCAGGAGTCACCTCCCTGGGTAGTCCTTCTGCTTTCCGCTTACACTCGACTAGCCGGCTGGTTCATGTGGGCGGGAATTGTTTATATCGTAGGCACTAAGCTGTTAGGCGGGCAGGCTGGATTTCGTCAAATTCTCAGAAGTCTCGGGATGACATTTGCGCCCGGAGCGTTTGCAGTGTTCGCTGGAATCCCGGTCGTGGGTATATTCTTTCTGTCCTTCTCAGCATTGTGGATGTTCCCCGCGGGTTGGGTTGCCATCCGTGAAACGCAGCAATTCGATTGGGTACGAGCATTCATTTGCGCCGCGCTTGGATGGCTAGTGGGCATTTTCGGGCTAATGGTGTTGTTTCTGCCGATACAGCCGGGCGTTTAAGTTCGAAGATTATACCTTGACATGCCTCTGCACAACTTCCCAACGCTCGGCCAGCAGGCTGCGTATATTGCGGGATGTGGCATCCTCTATTTCTTCGACTGACGTCTCTTGCAACTCAGCTAGACGTTCGGCTATGACGCGCGTATGGCGAGGTTCCGTCCAGTTTTCGCGCCTTGCCTTGAATGGCTGTGGGGCAGCGTCTGTTTCGAGCACGATGTGATCGAGCGAAATAGCGGCTGCGACCTCTTGCAGGTATGTGTAGCGCAACAACGGGCGTGCCAGTGAAATGTAGAAGCCTAAATCTATGGCGCGTTTGGCAGTGTCGAGATCACCTTGGAAGTAGTGCATTACGCCGCCGACTTCGAATGCCCGCTCCTCTCGCAGTATCCGAAATACTTCGTCGTGTGCCTCTCGGCTGTGGAAGACGATTGGGTAACGCAGTTCCCTTGCAAGCCGAATCTGCTCACGGAATGCAGAGTACTGCACGGCTCTGTCGGGCGCGCCTTCCATGAAGTCCAGCCCTATCTCGCTGATAACGAGCACTTTTTCGTTCGATACGGCGAGTTGTTTCAGCTGAGCGTAAGTTGCATCATCAAAAGGCTCTCTGATGTCCATTGGGTGAATGCCGACGCCAGAGAAGAAATCAGGGAACTTCGCAGACAGGGATATTGAGCGTTCTGAGGATGGGACGGTGGTTCCGGCAGAAATAACGAAGGCGACACCCACGTCGCGTCCGCGCCCCAACACCTCAGAGACTTCTTCGTCTGAGTAGGAATCCAGATGTACATGGCAGTCTATAAGCATCTGATCACTTATCTCCGTGTATCCAATGTGTTAGTCTCACATTCGGCATTATACAAAACCCCGTTCAACAGGGTAACTTCCTGCTGCATAATCAGTAGATGTGAGCAGAGTTTGAAATTGTTTATTCGTGTCCAAATTGGGTTTTTGGCGCTCTTACTCTGCATGCTGCTGGGGGTATCGCTTATCGCATGCTCGGACGATGATGTTGAACCTCCGCCCGCCGCAACGTCGCTTCCACCTAACACTCCATCACCGCCGACTCCAGTACCCACGCCAATCCCGGCACGGTCAGTTCCTGCGCCAGTATCTGAGCCGCGGAACGGATTCGGGCCGACGCCCACAGCCTCGGTCACACCGCTGCCGCCGACAGCGGTATCTACGCTGGTGCCTTCAGTTCCCACACCCTCCACTACGCATTTACCGGCGAGACCAGAAAGTGGGAGCGAAGACAATCGAGGGGGCACACTGAATCTTGTGAATCGCCAAGCGGTGCAGCATGAGGATGTGCATCGCGATGTTTCAGAGGCATTGGCGGCGTGGGGACCCGGAATTGCTTACAGCAGGTTGATGCGCTTTCAGAGTGGAGCTGATGTTGAACTGCCCAGTCTGGATATCGAGTGCGAGATTTGCAGCGGATGGACGATGGTTGACGGCACTACATTCGAGTTTGGACTGCGTGGGGATGTGATGTGGCAGGACTTGGCTCCGGTCAATGGGCGGAGTGTGGTGGCAGGTGATATAGCGTACAGCTATGAACGGCAGCGGTCGGAAGGGGCACCGAATGGTGCCTTGCTACACATCGTGGATACGATAGCCGCGCCTGCGGAAAATCTGCTGCGAGTTAGCCTGCTTGCTCCGGACGCTGACATTCTAGTGGCGCTCGCCGACGGGCACTCCAAGATTGTCGCGCGGGAAGCAGTTGAGCTTACTGGCGACTTGCTTAATGGCCCCACGGTAGGCTCTGGGCCATGGGTCTTCGAGGAAGTGCACGAAGGAATGGCCTTTACATTCCGGCGCAATGAGAACTACTTCGAGGAGGGGGCGCCGCGGCTAGACCGGCTTCGCATACACACGATTCCTGACGGCAATACGGCGTACGCGGCCTTTCGGGTGAACAATGTGGATGTACTTCAGCTGCAGCCTGCGGAGTGGGATGAATTCAGGCAACAGAAGCCGGACGCTTCTATGTTGGCATTCCAGGAGATTGGTCGAGGGTTGGAAGTGGCGTTCAAGGTGAGTGAGCCTCCATTCGATGATGTGAGGGTGCGGAGCGCGGCAATGCTGGCGATGCGCCCTGATCGTGCAATCGAAGAGGTATGGGGTGGCGGTGCGTATCTGACGCAGGGAGTGCCGCTGGGCATGGCGAGCTGGTATTTGGGTGAGGACGAACTTTCGGGATACTTCGATGACCACTCGCGCGCTACGGGGCTGCTCGTAGAAGCGATGGATACACTGCCGGTACCAGTGTCGGTTCAAGTGGGGGACTTTGGCGCGGAGTATCGCATGCATGCGGAGCGGATTGCCGAGGAGATGGGAAGCGTGGGATTTGCGCCAGAGCTGGAGATTGTGGACCGGCGGCGGTTCGGGGAACAGGTGTGGTTTGGCGGGGAATACAAGATGTTTGTGGGGCCCATGGCGCCGGTGGCGTCGCCGAACGCATATATGCTGGCGGTGTTGAGCAGCGAGGGGGCGTGGAGTACGACAGAGCATAAGGATGAGGCGCTGGATGCGCTGATACTGGCGCAGGCGGGGGAGTATGAGCCGGAGAAGCGGCGGCGGCTTGTAGTGGAGGCGCAGAGGCTTGCGCTGGAGAATGCCTACCGGTTTATGCCGGCGGCGGCGGTGTCGCTGTGGGCCTGGTGGCCGAATGTGAAGGGGCTGGAGCCGAACTTCGCGGGGTCGGAGTATTCGCACTGGGCGCGGGTGTGGCTGGAGGAGTAGGGTGCGAGTTGGTCAGGCGTCCGATTCGTCGGTACCCTGGCTCTGGCTGCGGAGGAAGTTTTCGAGTTCCTGCACCATCGTTTCGGAGCTGGGGATCTCTTCGGTTGCGGTGCGGGCTTCGTCGTAGCGGCGTTCGAGGCGTCGGACGTAGCTGCTGACGTCGGGTTGCTTGGCGATGACCTTATCGACCTCTTCCTGATAGGTGTTGCCGGCAATGTACAATTCTTCTAGGTCAATGTCTATGTCGATGAGGCTGCGGAGACGGGTGAGCAGGGCGTGGCTGACCTTCGGGTCGGGGGATGTGTTGACATAGTGCGGGCAGTGTCCCCAGATGCTTGCCTGTGACATGCCTGACTGAGTGCAGGCGTCCATGAAGGCGGTGTGTATGCCGGTGGGTCCCTGGTAGCCGGAGTTTTTGATGCCGAGCCATTCGGCTTTCTGCGTTAGTTCGATCGAGCTTGCCCTGCCCGTTACGCGGGGTTCCCGGGTGTGGGGCACGGCGTCCAGCAGGGCGCCCAATGACACGATCAGATCGACTTCGTGTCGTTGCGCCATGCTCGTCAGGATGTGGGAGTAGGTCCGCCACTTGAGGTTGGGTTCGGTGCCGATGAATATCAGCAGGGAGCGAGATTCGTCCTCGGGCTGATAGTAGTAGAGGTCGTTCTGGGGCCAGCGCGTGGTTCGCTCGCCGCGCCGATTGACGCGGGAATGAGGCCGGACGTGGGTGAAGTCGTAGAACTCTTCGGGGTCTATTTCGGCGAATTTGGTTGCGCGCAACTTACGGACGAGAAAGCGTAATGCCCTAGTTGCGGCCTCGGCGGCATCTGGCCAGCCGGCGAAGGCGACGAGCATCGTGGGCAGTTTACCCTGCGGAATTTCGTGTTCGATCAAGCCGTCCATAAGCATATCCTTGCCAGTGATGTCTTGTATTTTACATCAATAGCAGGGGCATGCCAAACGAGGAGTCAGCATTTAGCGGTCGGCGATCAGCCGTCAGTTGTCAGACCGGGGCTAACATTGATGCACAGGATGGATAGGATGGTAGGGATTTATCACCCCCATCCCTTCGGCAAGCTCAGGGCAGGCTCTAACCCTAGCCCTCTCCCAGAGGGAGAGGGCTAGGGTTAGAGCCTGCGGATAGTAGGGTTTTTGCGCTTGGCGGCGAGTGGGTTGGGGAGGATGGGGGTGTTGTGGGCGGCGGCGGTATCGGCGAGCTTCTTGAGAGGGTCTGATTTGGCTTTCTGCGCGGGGATGCCTGAGAAATCTGCGATTTCTTCTTCGGTCAGGCCGTGCTCGCGCCTGTCTTCTTTGTCGAACTTCGCCTGCTCTTCGGGGCTTAAGGGTTCGAAGTAGTAGTCGATTGTGGGGTCGGGGTCGTTGGGGCCGTAGTCGTAGATGTTCTTTTCTGGTCTTACGTCTATGCGGCGGTATTTTGCCTCTGCTCGGAGGGCGGCTCGCTCGTCGCCCCTGTGCATGGCTTCCTTGAACTCTTTGATAATTGATTTGCGGTCAGCGGCGGGTTCGTCGCCTGATTCCATATGGGGTAGGCTCTTCGGCAGGGTCGGGCTGGACGGGGTGTTGTCTGACTTGGATGTAGGGGATTTCTCACCCTCACCCCAACCCTCTCCCTGAGGGAGAGGGAGCTTTGTGGCAGGACTGGCGGCTTGGCGGTCTTCTAGATTCCTGCTTTCGGAGGAATGGCGAGAAGATGGGACGGTCGCTTGGAAACGAAGAGGCTTTGAGTTGTCGTCTCGGTCTTCTTCTTCTCTGATCTCTTTGGCTATGGCTTCGTAGTCGGTGTCGTCGTAGTTGTCGTAGTCGTCGATGGTGGTTGAGAGACCGGCCTGGGTCTTCTTCTGGCCTATGGAGAGACGCGGGGATTCCTTGTCGCGCCAGTAGTCCTGAAGGTGCTCAGGCTTGATGTTGTCGTAGTTGGTGTCCCAGCCACGGCGCAGAAGCTCCTGCGCTGCGGACATACGGTGATGGATGGTGAACTCTAGGTCAGGGTCGGGGTCAGACATTACTTCTAGCAGGAAGCGGACGGTGTCGGTGCCGCGTTCGCTGTACTCGCGCATTCGCTTGGCTAGGTCAGTGTGCAGGGTGTCGTAGGCGTTTGCTTCATCGGTGGTGTCTGAGGGCTTGCGGCGTGAGCCGAGGTCTCCGAAGCCGCGTCGCAGGAGTTCTCTTGCGGCTGCCATGCGGTCTGCGGGCTTGATACGGAACTTCCTGGGTGTGAAGGGCCTGTCTTTGCCGGTCATGATGTGAATGAGAAACTCTACGAGGGTGTGACCTTCGGCTGTTTCGTGACGTATGAGGTGGGCTATTTGGTAGTTTAGGATGTCTAGGTGGGTTACGGGGGCTGCAATCTCTTCTCCCCTCACCCTAGCCCTCTCCCCGGGGGAGAGGGGACTTTGAGCGGGGGTTTCGTCGTCGCCCTGCCCCTCTGGATTCCTGCCTGCGCGGGAAAGACGGTCAGAGGTGGTTTCACAGTCGGTGTCTGGGAAGCCGTACTTGATGAGTTGCTTTGCTGCTTCCATGCGATGGCAGACTTTGACGCCGGGTGTTTCGCCGCGCATGGTGTCGACGAGGAATGCGGCGATGGTGTCGCCCTCCTCGGTGCGGGTGATGATTTTCTGTTGTAGTTTGGTCGGGATGCACATAGGCGTTAGTCTTCAGTTATCAGTTCACAGTTGTCAGTGATGTGATTCGGTGGGCTTATAGCGAATATACGTTCGTTGCCTTAGTCTCTATTATGCGTACGAATGTTTGGCTTGTCAAGAGGGAAATCTGGTGAATCTCACCGTTGGCTTGTGCTGTGGCTTGCGGAATGTGCGGTCTGTGGGGCGAACTGTTCGTCGTAAAGTCGCTTGTACAGATCGCATCTTACTAGGAGTACTTCGTGACTTCCTGAGTCAACTAGCTTGCCTTCGTCGAGGACGATGACGGAGTCGGCGTTTAGGATTGTGGACAGGCGGTGGGCTATGATGATTGTGGTGGCGTTCTGGAGCAGCGTGCTTTCGAGGGCGTCCTTGATCGCGCGCTCGGTGATGGAGTCAAGGGAGGATGTGGGTTCGTCCAGAATAACTACGCTAGGCTGCTTGAGTATGACCCTGGCGATAGCGAGCCTCTGCCTTTCGCCACCGGAGAGCCTGTAACCGAATTGCCCAACCACAGTTTCATACCCGTTGGGGAGACTGACCAACAGGTCGTGGAGCTGGGCGGCCTTACAGGCGTTTACCATTTCATTCTCCGTCGCGTGGGGTCTGGCTATAAGGAGATTCTCTTTGACGGTAGTGTTAAAGACGGCGCTGTCCTGGGGCACTAGGCTCATGTGCTGCCTCAGCGAAGACAGCTTAATCGAGCGCAGGTCCTGCCCATCTATTTCCACGGTGCCGGTTGTGGGGTCATAGAGCCTCAGAATCAAATGGGATAGGGTTGTTTTGCCAGCTCCGCTTTTGCCGACGATTGCCGCCATTTTGCCGGGTTGAAACTCCAGCGATAATCCGGATATCACCGGACTGCCGGCATCGTACTTAACGGTCGCATTTTTCAGCGAAATATGCCCGCCCACAGATTCCAGTTCCTCCGCGTTGATTGAGTCGCGGACTTCCGGCTCAAGGTCGACCCATTCGAAAATCCTTCTGAGATGAACGCCTTTGGCGGCAAATGCAGCCTGAAAAGATGCCAAGAAGGCAAGGGGACCTACAGTGCGCGCCCAGAGAGCCATAAAGGCGATGAGAACGCCTAGTGTCAATGAGTCATCCATTACGCCAAGCCCGCCGTAAAGGTAAATTATCGCGGAACCGATTAATGGGAGTACAGCGCCGACTGTTGACATCGACGCGCTTGCCATGCCCTCCCTAGCAGCCCGTCTGAGGATTACTTAGCGTCCCTTAGGTGCAGACGAGGTCAGACGGCGACAACCATTTTTGTCGGGTGCAGCCACTGACGGAGCAATAGCTTCGTACGCCTTACTGTGCTTAGCATCTCGGCGATGATGCGGACACTTCCCGCAAAGTTGTTGGTCGGTGTTTCGCGAGGCTGGTCTGCCCCAAATCGGAACAGTTTGAGCAGGTTGTGGCCGGTGCAGATCAGCGACCACTCGCCGCTGACCTTCTCCAGGCCCCGTAGCAGGAACTGGCGGAAGCCTCGGACCTGCTTGATCTGGCCGAATACCGGCTCCACCGTTTGCATCCGAAGGGCGTAACGTTGCCGGCCCCGTTTGGTCTGTAACTTCCGGCGCATCCGATCCCTGGTAGACAGATGACTGGGTATGCGACCCTGGGGCGCGGACGGCGGCACTCTGCCGTGGCGGGTCTGCTCCGGCGCGATGAACGGGTCCACGCACAGCCCGTAGAGACCTTCAACCGCCTGCGCCGAGTAGTAACCGGCGTCGGCGGATACCTCTTTGGGCACTGCGCCGACGTTGCTGATCGCCTCCTCCACCATCGCCACCGCCTGCTGCTTGTCCGAAGTCCTGTTGGTGGCGTGAGCCGCCACGATCACCTGATGGGCACTGTCCACCACCGCTTGACAGTTGTAAGCTTGCACAAAGTCCCGCCCGCCCGGCGCCGGCATGATGCGCGACTCAGGATCGGTGAAGTTGCGCTGGGCTTTGTCGTCGGGCACCCCGGAATGCTCCTTGCCCTCGGCCTGCTCCGCCGCCGCCTGAGCTTCAGCTTCTAACGCCGCCATCGCCTCCCGTATCTTCTCCAACCGCCCCTCCCGAAAGGCCAACTCCTGCGGCAACTCATCTCCGCGCTTACCTTGTCCGTACCGAAGGTCCTCCTCGTCATCAACCTCCTGGGCACGCCGCAGCAACTCCTCCACCTCCGCCGATAACTGCGCTTCCTTCCCTTTCATCCGACCGTAACTCATCGCCTTGTGCCTGGATGCGTTGGCCCTCACCTTGGTACCGTCCAACGCCACGTGACCCAGTTTCACCAGCCCCGCCTGCCCGCACAACGCCAATACCTGCAAGAACAGGCCTGACAGCGCATCCAGATTGTCCTTGCGAAAGTCCGAGATGGTGCGGAAATCCGGCATGTTGTTCGCCGCCAACACCCGGAACGCTATGTCCTCGTGCAGCCGCTGGGCAATCCGCCGTGAGGACGCCACCCCGACGCAGTAGCCGTAGAGCAGCACCTTGACCATCATCCGTGGATGATATTGGTGGCCCACCTCTGCTCTCACGCTCGTAGCGGGCAGTGATCTCAGACAACTCCAATTCGTCCACGACGTCTGAGATAAAGTACGCCAGATGGTCATCCGGCAACCACTCCCGCATTGCAGCAGGCAACAGCATCTGCTGGTCTGGATCATAGGCACGGTAGGTCTTGCTCATCGCAGGCTCCACTCTACTGAATTGAGCTTATTATACATCCAAATCACTCAACTACCGCGTTTCTCGGACGGGCTGCTAGCCCAAATGCTGTGAAGTTTGGAGGTAATTTCAGAGAACCTACGGCTGTCCGTCGTCTTATCGTATCCCACGCCGTTGAGCAGAATAGAGCCATCAATGTCCAGCCGGTCGCTGATGAATGATGAATTTTCGTCATACCACTGGGTCACTCCGTGGGCTAACCGCTCCCTCCATCTGCTGACGATGAAGCCTATACCGAAAATGAGCGGCAGGAATCCCAAGATCAGGAGGCTAAGCTCCCAGTTCCAGAGGAACATGAACACGAGAGTGACAGCTATCAGCAGGACCGAGCTTGCTATGTCAACGAGTGCATCTCTCACTACCCACTGAACTTCGCTAACGTCGTTCCACACTCTTGAGTTGACTGTTCCTCGATCGTTGTGGACAAAAAACCTGTATGACTGGCTCTGGATAGCGTTAAAAAGGGCTATCCGCACGTCTCGTGTTACGCCATTGCTGGCACGCTCAAGGCAGTACGACTCGACGATTCCGAAGACAATAATCAATGCTCCCGCACCAAGGACTGCGAGAGTCAGGCGAATTAGAAGGTCAGCGTCCTGATTGGGGATGGCCTTGTCAATCAGAACACTTATGACAAATGGCGGCAGCATCCAGAGCAGGGATAGGCTGAGCGACGACACAAGGCCGATGGCAAGCCAAGGCCACTGGGATTTCAGGTATGGAAAGAGCCTTCGAAGAGTGCTAATAGTCGATGGGTTGTATGTGGGGTGATTAATAGTAGTCTCCTTGGTGTAGACATAAATTGGATAGTTGTGGACAGATGGGTATTGCGCATTTGAAATGCCTCCTTGTGAGGTCCTTCGTGGTTTTGATGCTGGATTAATGACGATGCGTATGGATCGAGGAAATGCCTGTGGTTCGGGCGAAATGTATATTATAGGGGGCGTGTGGTTGCCAAATATCACCCCCATCCTAACCTTCCCCCATCGAGGGGGAAGGGACTCGCAGCTCTAGCAGCCCGTCCGAGAAACGCGGTAGTTGAGTGATTTGGATGTATAATAAGCTCAATTCAGTAGAGTGGAGCCTGCGATGAGCAAGACCTACCGTGCCTATGATCCAGACCAGCAGATGCTGTTGCCTGCTGCAATGCGGGAGTGGTTGCCGGATGACCATCTGGCGTACTTTATCTCAGACGTCGTGGACGAATTGGAGTTGTCTGAGATCACTGCCCGCTACGAGCGTGAGAGCAGAGGTGGGCCACCATATCATCCACGGATGATGGTCAAGGTGCTGCTCTACGGCTACTGCGTCGGGGTGGCGTCCTCACGGCGGATTGCCCAGCGGCTGCACGAGGACATAGCGTTCCGGGTGTTGGCGGCGAACAACATGCCGGATTTCCGCACCATCTCGGACTTTCGCAAGGACAATCTGGATGCGCTGTCAGGCCTGTTCTTGCAGGTATTGGCGTTGTGCGGGCAGGCGGGGCTGGTGAAACTGGGTCACGTGGCGTTGGACGGTACCAAGGTGAGGGCCAACGCATCCAGGCACAAGGCGATGAGTTACGGTCGGATGAAAGGGAAGGAAGCGCAGTTATCGGCGGAGGTGGAGGAGTTGCTGCGGCGTGCCCAGGAGGTTGATGACGAGGAGGACCTTCGGTACGGACAAGGTAAGCGCGGAGATGAGTTGCCGCAGGAGTTGGCCTTTCGGGAGGGGCGGTTGGAGAAGATACGGGAGGCGATGGCGGCGTTAGAAGCTGAAGCTCAGGCGGCGGCGGAGCAGGCCGAGGGCAAGGAGCATTCCGGGGTGCCCGACGACAAAGCCCAGCGCAACTTCACCGATCCTGAGTCGCGCATCATGCCGGCGCCGGGCGGGCGGGACTTTGTGCAAGCTTACAACTGTCAAGCGGTGGTGGACAGTGCCCATCAGGTGATCGTGGCGGCTCACGCCACCAACAGGACTTCGGACAAGCAGCAGGCGGTGGCGATGGTGGAGGAGGCGATCAGCAACGTCGGCGCAGTGCCCAAAGAGGTATCCGCCGACGCCGGTTACTACTCGGCGCAGGCGGTTGAAGGTCTCTACGGGCTGTGCGTGGACCCGTTCATCGCGCCGGAGCAGACCCGCCACGGCAGAGTGCCGCCGTCCGCGCCCCAGGGTCGCATACCCAGTCATCTGTCTACCAGGGATCGGATGCGCCGGAAGTTACAGACCAAACGGGGCCGGCAACGTTACGCCCTTCGGATGCAAACGGTGGAGCCGGTATTCGGCCAGATCAAGCAGGTCCGAGGCTTCCGCCAGTTCCTGCTACGGGGCCTGGAGAAGGTCAGCGGCGAGTGGTCGCTGATCTGCACCGGCCACAACCTGCTCAAACTGTTCCGATTTGGGGCAGACCAGCCTCGCGAAACACCGACCAACAACTTTGCGGGAAGTGTCCGCATCATCGCCGAGATGCTAAGCACAGTAAGGCGTACGAAGCTATTGCTCCGTCAGTGGCTGCACCCGACAAAAATGGTTGTCGCCGTCTGACCTCGTCTGCACCTAAGGGACGCTAAGTAATCCTCAGACGGGCTGCTAGGACGGAAACATCGGTGTTGTTCGCTTAGAATGTATAGTACAGGGAGCGTGCTATAATCGCTTCGACGCGGTTGTGGGCGTTAGTTCTATACAGATATTGTAGCAAGCATGAGGAATGAGGGGTGCCGCAGTTATGAGTGAGAAGATTGTGGGAATTTCGATTCCGGCTCCGGATGCCAAGTCGATTATTGACTCGGTCGTAGAGGCGGAGAGTGTGGGGGTGAAGGCGGCGTGGCTGACGTCGGGCGGCGACGCGGGTGATGCGCTGACGGCGCTGGCGGTCGCGGGTGCGCGAACGGATGCGATAAAGCTGGGCACCTCGATTATGCAGACGTGGTCGCGGCATCCGATAACAGCGGCGCGACAGGCGCAGACGATTGACGCGGTTGCGCCGGGACGCCTGCGGCTTGGTGTGGGGCCGGGGCACTTGCAGGCGATGCAGGAGACCTTTGGGGCGGGCTTTGAGGCGCCGTTGGGTCATCTGACTGAATATGTGAGGGTGCTGAAGGGGCTGCTGGAAGAAGGCGAGATAGACTTTCAAGGGGAGCAGATCGTTGCTAAGGCGTCGCTGCCCGCGCCGACGAATGTTGCGGTGATGGCGTCTGCGCTGAGGCCGCGATCGTTCGAGATGTGCGGCGTGGAGGGTATTGGCGCGATAAGCTGGGTGTGCCCGCATCCGTATGTGCGTGATACGGCGTTGCCTGCGATGAGGGCGGCTGCCGAGGGAGCGGGCGGTGATACGCCGCCGCTGGTGGTGCATGCGCCGGTGTGCGTTACGGATGATCTTGCGGCGGCGCGGCAGGGAGTGAGGGAGCAGCTGGGGTACTTCCCGTATAACCCGTTCTATGCTCGGATGTTCGAGGCCGCCGGGTTCGCGGGATCGGAGGAGAGCGGGTGGACGGACGAGATGCTGGACTCGGTGCTGCTCGCGGGTGATGAGGAGACGGTCGCACTGAAGATTCGCGAGATGTTCGAGTGGGGCGCGGATGAGGTGCTTGCGAGCATCGTGACGGTTGGGGATTCTGAGGAATCGCGGATGCGAACGATGCGGCTGCTTGCTGAGGCCTGAGTGTGCTGACTCGATTGAAACGATGCGAGGGATGATCAGGGGAGGGAGCGAATAGCTGAGATTGTTCTTCGGTAGAGTCAGTACGAACTCGGCCAAAAGGAGACATCAGCTTGAGCGAGAGATTGAAGATTGATAGGGTGCGGTTCGGGGAGGTGAAGGCATCGGAGGCGACGACCTGGACGTTCGTGGAGGTGTATGACGGGGATGGAACAGTCGCGACCGCGGAGATTACATGCGGGGAGAATACTGCTGAGGCGGTGCGGCTGACGGCGGAGCTCGTGGGACGCCTGAGGGGACGCGAGATCGCTGATGAGGGGGATGTGGAAGGGATGCTTGGGCTTGCGGTGTCGGATATGCAGGCGAATATGGCGCTGGCGACGTCCGTGAGCGGGCTGCGAACTGCTGTGAGCGACTTGCGGGCGCAGAGGCGGGGCATAACGCTGACGGAGGAGCTTGGTGGGACGCCGCAGGAGAGCGTGCTGCTGTACGCGAATATCAACAGGCACTTGCTGACGCGGGATCGGTCGCCGGTGTCGTTCGGCAGGGCGGCGGAAATGGCGGTGTCACGGGGGTTCGGGATCGTGAAGTGCGCGCCGTTCGATGGGGTGGGGCCGCCTTCGACAAGGGGCGAGATACTTGATGTGGCGCGAGTGGGGATCGAGCGTGTGGCTGCAGTGAGGGCGGCGGTTGGCGATGATGTTACAGTGCTGGTGGACTGCCACAGCAGGTTCGAGCGGCATACTGCGCCGCTGGTGGCGGGGCAGCTTGCGAAGTCGAATATCGGGTGGTTCGAGGAGCCGGTGGAGCCGACGAAGGATGCTGAGGGGTTGGCTGCGATTACGCGAGAAGTATCGATGATAACCGCAGGCGGCGAGTCGGGGTATGGGCGCGAGTTCTTCGGGTCGATTGTGGAATGCGGCGCGCTGAATGTGGTTATGCCGGATGTGAAGTATTGCGGCGGGCTGGCGGAGGCAAGGGCTGCGGGAATCGCGGCTATGGATGCGGGCGGCGATGTGTCGCTGCATAGCCCGTCGGGGCCGGTGTCGCTAATTGGGGGCGGGCATGCGACTGCGGCGATGCCGGGGGCGATACATCTGGAGCATGCGGTGTATGAGGCGGACTGGAGGGCGGAGCTGGTGACTCCGCATGAGCGGGTTGAGGGTGGCAGGCTGTGGATGCCGGATGGCGCGGGACTGGGCGCTGTGCTGAATGAGGCGGTTGTGGAGAGGTATGGGCGGTTCTGGGAGATTTAGGGGTACTGGTGCTGAAACTCTTCTGCAGTCGTTAGTAATGTTTCGGCTGATATGGTCGCTAGGACTGGTCTAAGGAGAACACCATGAATGTCGGGTTTATCGGGCTCGGTAATATCGGGAAGCCTATGGCGATGAATGTCGTGAACGCGGGGCACCGGACTAAGGTGCATGATGTGCGACCGGAGGTGGCAACAGACCTGCTGGAGGCCGGCGCGGTGTGGGCCGAGACGCCGGCGGATGCGGCCCGTGGGAGTGATGTGGTTATGGGATCGCTGCCTGGTCCACTGGAGGTCGAGGCGGTGGTGAATGGAGATCAGGGTGTGCTCGATGGCGCTGCGGAGGGCTCGGTGTACATTGACCTGGCGACGAACTCGCCGAGCACCGTCCGAAAGCTGCACCAGATCTGCGCCGAGAGGGGTGTGGGATTTATTGATGCACCTGTTAGCAAGGGTTCCGGCCCCGATTCTGCGGACCTGGGAATGCTTACCGTGATGGTTGGCGGTGACGCTGATACGCTTGAACGGGTGCGGCCTGTGCTTGAGGCGATCGCTAACCCAGAGCTAATCTTCCACTGCGGGTCTGTGGGGGCGGGAGCTATCTGCAAGCTGTGCAACAATCTTGTCAGCCACACGACTTTTGGCGTGCTGGCGGAGGCGCTAACGGTTGGATTGAAGGCCGGTGTGGATCTGGAGACTCTTGCAGCGGTGATGGCGGCGGGTTCGGCGTCGAGTCCGAAGATCGGCAGGTATGAGTCGGTCTTTGACAGGGACTTCGATCCGGCGGGATTTGCGTTCGTGAGATCGGATGCGAAGGATGTCCGGCTGGCAACGGAGCTTGCCCGCGAGGTGGATGTGCCGGCGGACATCGCGGCTGCCGTGGACCAGAAGTATGTTGCCGCCGTTGCCGCGGGAATCGGTCACCTCGGCGGGTCGGCGATTGTGCAGGTGCAGGAGGAGCGGGCGCGGGTGGAGTTGCGGCGCCTTCGTAGTACGGACAGTTAGCTCAAGGTGCGACAGGTCTATCCGCCCGATGTGCTGATTGCGGGTGGCCACGCGACGGCGGCGATGCCGGAGTCGATACATCTGGAGCATGCGGTGTAGGAGGCGGATTGGTGGAGGAGCTGGTGCTGCTGAATGGGCGAGTTGAGTTAAGCAGGCTGTGGGAGAATGAAAATTTACGTCGACTGATGTGAATGGTTCCATTCAATTATGGAGATTACGCTTGATTCTATCGCCCCATAGACGTCAAGCTCAATCAAGGAGACTGCTATGGCACTCGGTGAAGGCAGACCTGGAGAAACCCTAGGATTCGATATTGACGACGGGACCGGACTCCGCGTGGCCCGCGCCCGATTCGAGTCCGAGTCCAAGTTTTCCTGGTCGCTATTCGACGGATACGACCGGATCCGCATCCTCACATACTCGGCGGGCGTAAGCGCAATAGTACGACTGCTCGACAGGCACGGATTTAGCGACTTTGAGTGCGTGTTTGGGTGCGAAAGCACACTGCGTAGTCTGAGGGACATCATGGCCTTTCAGCGGATCGCCATCGGCGACACACGGGCTGCGATCAAGAATCTGCCTGACGAGCGCCATGTCCTCATCCTCAGTCGCGTCAGGGAGGGACAGGCCCGTTTCCGAGTGCTGCGCAAACAGATAGCTCACGCTAAGTTGTACCTGCTTGAAGACACGGAGACTGGGAGGACACGCGCCCTAATAGGCTCTGCGAACCTGTCAGAGACTGCTTTTGGCGGACGCCAGTCCGAGACTTTGGTGTGCTTTGATGACGATGACTCCGCATGGGGCCATTACCTTGGCATGTACGAGGCCATCAGGGACCAGGCGTCCGATGAAATTCCCCTTCCGCCCGAACGAGTGGAGCACGCGGAGATAAGTCTTATTGAGGTGCCGGTTCTGGATCCAAATGACCACTCTACTCTCGTGATTGACTCTACTGGGACGGAGCAACAGGAAGGGAATATCGTCCACATAAACGTCCCCACTCAGATACAGCGCATAGAGAGTATGAAGGCAGCGATCCCTCCCGTGATTGCGAACATCATTCCGCCGTCTCGCAGCGGAAAGCAGCGGATCACGCGCGAGCTCAAACGCGAAATTTTCAAAGAGTATAGTCGCATCCGCGTAGTGCAGTCCGAGGAAGAAGCCGACCATCGCGAACTGTCCATCGACAGGGAAACAAAGATGGTCTCTCTTTTTGGCGAACCATTTTCCCTGGAACCCGATTCAGTGGCTGCGCGAAGGGACGCGAAGCTGTTGGTCGATTTCTTCGGCAACTACGAGGGAACATTCGAGGGCGGAACGGGAGTTGAAAGGCTCCAGCGGGACTATTTCATACTATGGTCGTGGCTGTACTTCTCTCCGTTCATGTGTGACATGAGGACGCTGGCTGGTCATGACGGAGACATCTTCAGATTCCCATCATTCGCCATAGTGTACGGGAAGCCCTCATGCGGCAAGTCCAGCCTCATAGACACGCTGATAACCTCCATGTTTGGAAGGGCGTACAACATTGATAAGCGAGAGTTCACGAAGAGCAGACTCCGGGACATCCAGCACGCATATAAACGATTCCCTGCCGTGTTCGATGACATCGGCCGGCCAGCTATTCGCAACCACGGCGAGGATGTGATCAAGGATGAGACACCTCCGCTAGTCGCAGAGTTCCCCTGTTTTGTGCTGTCTATGAACCAGGAACTCAAGGCTTTCACCGACCAGATCGTCAAGCGCAGCCTGATGATCTATACGACCACGGCCCTTCCTTCCTATAAGGAAAATCTGCGGCACGAGTTGCATCTGAAGATTCAGGAGGTGCGTAGGGACTTGTCCACCAATCTCTACCGGGAGTATCTGAAAAGGGTATTCGCTCGACTCGACGAGACACCCATGCCCGACGACTGGCTTGAGTTCTCCTCGTCCATTTTGTCCGAATTGATAGGTGATCTTCTGGATGATAGCCCACCCCAATGGTGCACGCTCATTAGGTGGAACGACTACGCTGACAAACGCCATGAGAGGGTCAAGGCCTAAATCGATCACCTGTTGAGGCCGGTCACGAGAATGAAGAAGGAGGGTAACCAGCCCACGGGCTGGATACTGGAGGACGACAAGGTCATAGTGGTCGAGCAGACCGACACCTTCGGGCGACGCGAGTTCAATTGGGAGAACGTTCCCTCTACTCTCATAGATGACAACGCCAGTGTCGGGGGTCGAACCGTGTTGAATCGCCCTGAACTTGAAGAGTTCTTGGACCGTAAACTCAGCGGACGGCGAGATGGTCTGCTTCACAGGGTGTTGAGAGTGTAATGAAGTCCCACAAAGTCGGGTAAGGATACCCCCGCACTTGAACGATTTGATGACATTGGGATGACAAACCGCGCGAGTTAGCGAAACGATGTAAATGAACGGATAGAGGGGCAGGATTTAAGTCCGCCCCTTTGTGCGCTAGTCGATTTTGCCGTTGAGGACGTCGATGGCTAGGGCTAGCATTATTTTTGTGCCGCTGATGAGGCTGCTGATGCCTATGGATTCGTCGGTGCCGTGGGCGCGGCTGAGCATTGGGTCGTCGTCGGGGTGGGAGCCGTTGAAGCCGTAGGTTACGGTTCCGAGGGGTCGGGTAAAGCGGGAGTCGGTGAAGCCGGTGCTGATGGCGGGTACCCACTGGATGTCGTCAATGCCGAGCGCGGCTGCTGTTGCTCTCTGGACGCTCCTGCCTAGGTCGGTGTCGAATGAGGACGAGTTGGGGACGGCCATATAGTCGATTTCGTAGGTGGTGTTGGGGATGCCTTCCAGGATGGAATCCAACTGCTCTCGGAGGTAGGCGTCGCTCTGGTGGGGGAGCGTGCGGACATCGCAGGTGAGACGGATGGACTCGGGGACGCTGTTGGACTTGATGCCGCCGCTAATCATGGTGGGAGTGAGCGTCATGCGGGATAGGGCGCGCATCATGGAGGCGAAGCGCGGGTTTTCCGGCTCGATCTCGGCGATGATTTCGTCCACGTTTGCGGCAGAAGGCTTGTGCTCGATGGCGAAAACGGAAAGATGATCGAATAGGCTGGTGGAGGTGTCGCGCTCCGGCTCGTATGCCTCGATGCGCTGCAAGACGCGTTGCAGCGTGTATAAGGCGTTCGTGCCCTGCCAGGGGACGGATGCGTGGGAGCTGACTCCCTTAACCTCGATTTCGACTTGCAAGCGTCCTTTTTCGCCGGTGCCCAGCAGGTATGTGAGACCGCTGGGAGAGTCGATTGGCGTGCCGCCGCCTTCGTTGACCGCGAAGGGCGCGCGGATTTTGTCAGGGTGGTTTTCCGCGAGCCAGCCGAAACCGTAGCGACCGCCGTGCTCTTCATCGGCACTGGAGCAGAAGATCAGGCTGTCTTCGAGTTGGATTCCGTTGCGAATTAGGAGGCGCATGGCATACAACTGGGCGGTAAGCAAGCCCTTGCAGTCGGATGCGCCGCGCCCATAGATGCGTCCGTCGGCGATGGTCGCGCTGAAGGGTGGGAATCGCCACTTTTCTTCTTCTTCGACGGGAACGACGTCGGTGTGAGACATGAACATGAGGCCGGCGTCGGAGTTGCTGCCTTCGATGCGGGCGATTATGTTGCCTCGTTCGGGAGTGCGTCCAAGGATTTCGGACTCGATGCCGTCTTCTGCAAGCCAGTCGCGGATGTACTCGCATACTGGGGTTTCGTCGCCTGTGGGCATGAAACCGGTATTGACGGACGGGATGCGTACGAGTGTTTGTTCGAGGGCGATTATCTCGTCACGCTGGGCGTCAACCTGGGTGAATAGTTCTTCGAGAGTGGGCATTGGTAGTTCCTCCAGAGAGTGTGTCAGTCGGTCAGTTTGTCAGTCTATCAGACTGTAACGTCTTTGAATCGTGCTGATGGCGGCTGATGGGTTTTCAACTAAAGTTGGGGAGGGAATCACCCCCATCCTAACCTTCCCCCATCAAGGGGGAAGGAACTCTAGAGTTATGCGTCGAAGATGCAGGTTGCCATGAGGAGAACGGCGATGCTCTTGGCGTCCTGGATTTCGCCGAGCCTTATTAGCTGAGGAATGCGGGATAGGGGAACTTTTTCGACTTGTATGTCCTCGTCGTCGTCTGCCTGCAAGCTGCGAGGCACTAAGTCTTTGGCGAGGTAGGCGTACATGAACTCGGTGCAGAAGCCGGGGGACGACCAGAATCCGCCGAGTATGCGGAGGTTACGGGACGCGAAACCTATCTCTTCGGCGAGTTCGCGCTGGGCGCAGTCGTCAGGGTCTTCGCCTTCTTCGATGAGTCCTGCCGGGCATTCGAGAAGCGTCTGCTCGGCAGCGTACCGGAACTGACGGACAAGGTGTACGTTGCCTTCGTCGTCGATGGGGACGATGACTACGGCATTGGCATGGTCAACGACCTCGCGGACGGACTTTGAGCCGCTTCGCATGAGAATATCGTCAACGCGGACCTTGATGATTTTGCCGTCGTAGATTTCGCGGGAGGCTATCTGCTCTTCTGGCTGCATCGAGTTTGCCTTTCAGACTTCGCAATCAGGACTAGCTATCGGCCGGGTTGTAGGTTGGAGTGTCCATGCCGAGCGTTCGGCGGGTGAGGGCGGCGTAGAACGCGGTGGGAGCGTGACGACGCAGGAAGCGCGTGGTGTAGGGGCTTCTTCGTATGGAGACGCGGTCTTCGTCATGGAGCAGAGTATCGGTGAAACCGTCCACACTTAACAGGGCTTCGTGCTTGTCGCTTGCCTGAAGCTCAAGCTCGGTGTAGTCGGGCAGGATCAAGCCGCTGCGGAGTCCGGTGTGGGCTGCAACGGGCTGAATGAGCATCGCCATGGTTTCAGGGTACATGATGGGACCGCCTGCGGAGAGGGCATAGCCGGTGCTGCCCGTCGCGGTGGAGACGATTACGGCGTCTGCGCGATAGCTTGTGAGGATGACGCCGTCGATGGTGGCAACGATGTCGAGCAATCTGGCGGAGCCGCCCCTGCCGACTACGACGTCGTTGAGGGCGTGAAGATTCAAGTAGGGTTCCTGCTCGTCGCCGTGCCGTACGCTGACTTCGAGCATCATGCGCTCTTCAAGGCGGGCGCTGCCGTTGAGGTAAGCCGGGAGCTGCTCGATGGCTTCGTGGACCTGCAATTCCGCCATGAAGCCGATCCTGCCCATGTTGATGCCAACGAGGGGTATGCCGTATTCGGCGATAGTGCGGACCACGCGGAGGATTGTGCCGTCTCCGCCTGCCATGACTATGAGGCGAGTGTCGAGCAACTCTGAACGCATTGCGTCGAGATTTGCCGCAGGGCTCATCCAGCATTCATCGCCGAGGTTGAGCGAGCGCATGACGGCTTCGGTCATCTGCAAAGCGGTGGGATGCTGCGCGTTGTACACGAAGCCAATTAGACTAGGTGAGGTCATATTACTGAACCTGACATGGATGAACAGGATAGGGAGATCGTCTTCTCATTGCCATCCTAACCTTATGTCCATTTTCAGGGAAAGACATCTGTTGGCGCAAGTTATGACAGTAGGGCGCCGGCGGCGGATCGGGCGAGGTTTAGGAGAGGCGTAGGGTATATGCCGAAAATGAGAGTGCCGATGAAGCCTATTGCGACCGCGAGCTGCATTGGCAAGCCGAACGCTACGCGCTCCTCAGAGGTGGGTTCCGAAAGGAACATCGCCTTGACCACGCGGAGGTAGTAATAGGCCGATATGACGCTGTTGATCACACCGATGACTACGAGCCATTCGAGGTTCGCCTCGACTGCCGCGCCGAAGAGGTAGATTTTAGCCCAGAAGCCGACTGCGGGCGGGATGCCGGTGAGCGAGATCATGGAGAGAGACAGGACCGTTGCAAGTATGGGAGCGCGACGCACCATTCCAGCGTAATCATCTATCCGGTCACTGTTTATCTTGTTGGAGATGGCGATAATTACGGAGAATGCCGCGAGGTTTGTCGCCGCGAAGCCTCCGAGATAGAAGAGGACGCCGGAGGGCCCTATCGACGACTCGGCGCCGGGCGTGCGAGTGGCGACTGCGGCGAGACCGACGAGAATGTAGCCGGCGTGCGCGATTGTGCTGTATCCCATCATGCGCTTGATGTTGTCTTGGCGGATGGCGACGAGGTTGCCGATCGTCATCGAGAGGGCGCTGAGGACGGCGAATGTCGCACTCCAGTCGAGGCTGAGCGTGTCAGCGGGGAAGGCGATGTAGAAGACGCGGAGGATGACCGCGAAGCCTGCTGCCTTGCTTGCCACGGAGAGGAAGGCTGTGATAGGCGTGGGAGAGCCTTCGTACACGTCGGGGGCCCACATCTGGAAGGGCACGCTGGCGATCTTGAAGCCGAAGCCTGCAATCATCAGGACTATGCCGAACAGCAGGGCGTTGCTGCCGAACGGAGTGCTGCCGCTAAGTTCCATGCCGCCAATTTGCTGCGCGATTTCGGGCAGCGAAGTGGTGCCCGTGAAGCCGTACACGATGACCATGCCGTAGAGCAGGATCGCGGAGCTGATCGCGCTAAGGATTAGGAACTTCATGCCGGACTCTGTGGAGCGGGAGTTTCGCATGAATGCTGCCAGCGCGGCGATAGGCAGGGCGGTGAGTTCGAGAGATATGTAGATGGTAATGAGTTCGGTCGTGGATGCGAGCAGCATCATGCCGGTCGTGGCGAAGAGCACGAGGGCGTAGTATTCGGCCTGGAAGCGTTCGAACTTCTTCACATAGTCGGTAGATGAGAGGATGACAACGCCTGCGGCGGCGATGAGCAGGAACTTGAAGAAGAGGCTGAACTTGTCAACGACGAGCGTGTTGAACATGCCGTGCATCTGCATTGTGTCGCCGGCAGACAGGTCGAACCAGAGCATCAGGCTGAAAACGAGGGGCACGGCGAGGCCGAGCACTGCCAGAATTGGCAGCACGGTCTTTTTTCTGACGACCAGATCCACCAGCACCAGAATGGCTGCGAGTGCAGCCAGGCTGATCTCCGGCGCTAACAGGTATAGGTCATGAGATGACATCCGGTACTCCGTTGTATTTCGGTGCTATTTGTTAGATTCTGTTGATATTTTGTCGCCGCTTATCGTTTCTTTTGTTATGAAATCTAGAGTTAAAAACTGGTTCAGTACGGCGATTTAAGATTCCTCACTGCGTTCGGTATGTCGGTAAATAGCGTTAGCGCAGACGCGCCTGCGCCACTTGTTCAAGGGATTGCGCTATGGGCTCAACGCCGCTGGAGAATACATCAGATATAAACGATGGGAAGATGCCCACGGCGATGATGGCGATTACGAGCAGGGCTATGGGCACATACTGGATCCCCGACACATCAGTAATGTCCGAGAAGCGCTCCTTTATGGGGCCGAACATCACGCGCTGGATAGTCCAGAGGATGTAGCCGGCGGCGAGCACGACGCCGAAAGCGGCGATCGCGGTTGGGATAGCCCATACCTTGAACGCCCCGAGGAATATGAGCAGTTCGGCGACGAAGCCGCTTGTGCCGGGCAAGCCGAGTGACGCCAAGCCTGCGACTAGCAGCGCGACGGCAAGGAAAGGCATGCGCTTTGCAAGCCCGCCGAGGTCTGGGATGTAGCGGGTGTGCGCCTTGTCGTACACCATGCCGACAAGCAGGAACAGCAAGCCGGTGATAGTGCCGTGCGTGAACATCTGCATCGCGGCGCCGGTAAGGCCAAGCGGCGAGACCGCGCCGTTCACGCCGACAACGGACGCCAAGCCGATCATGATGAATCCCATGTGGCTGATGCTGCTGAATGCGATGAGGCGCTTGAGGTCGGTCTGTCGCATGACGACGATTGCGCCGTAAATGACGTTGATGACACCCGCGGCTACGAGCAGCCATGCGACATCCTGAGCCACTTCGGGGAACATGCTAATCGAGACGCGGAACATACCGTAGGCGCCCATCTTTAGGAGGACGCCGGCGAGGATGACGCTACCGGCTGTGGGCGCGTCGGTGTGAGCGTCGGGCAGCCATGTGTGCAGGGGCCAGAGCGGGAGCTTGATCGCGAAGCCGATGAACAGGAGCGCGAAGACGACGCCTGCGGGCAGCAACAAGTTAGCTCCGCGTATGGCGTCGGGGAGCTTGGTCATGTCGAATGTGCCGGTTGAGAAGAATAGCACCAGGATTCCGACAAGCATGAACGCGCTGCCGAGGATGGTGAATATCAGAAACTTCATCGCAGAGTATTCGCGCTTGCTCTTGGGGTCGCTGCCCCAGATGGCGATGAGGAAGAACATGGGGATCAGCTCAAGCTCCCAGAAGAGGAAGAAGAGCAGGAAGTCGAGTGATGTGAAGACGCCCATGACGCCGGTCTGGAGGGCGAGCAGCCAGATGAAATACTCGCGGACGCGCAGCTGGATGTGCCAAGAGGCTAGAACGGCTACGAGGCCGAGCAAGCCTGTGAGCAGGACAAGCGGCGCGCTGAGGCCGTCGATGCCGAGCAGGTATTGGACAGCAAAGCCGTCGTCGCCCAGGCCGGGAATCCAGTTGGAGAAGCGGTCAACGAGCTGTATGCCGCCCGCGCTCGTGTTGTAGGCCGCGAAGGCTATGATGGCGAGCACGAAGTCGATGACGGCGATTGCCACCGCGAAGATGCGGGCTTGGTTGTAATTTCTGAGCACAAGCGCGATGACTATCGCTCCTGCGATTGGCAGGAAGACTATCGCACTTAGCAGACCTGTGAATTCCAAGCTTTACTCCTGGTTATTAACAATTGAAATCGTTACTGTGAAAAGCAACTTTGAACTGATCCGTCCTTCGACAATCTCAGAATGAACGGGGTTTCTTTGTCCCATTGCTAGATTGAGAACGCAACTAACTTTGTTGTGAATTGATTTTCCGATCAGGGATTTTAGATTCCTCGCTTCACTCGGAATGACAGATGGGTTTTGATTAGCCCAAGAATAGGAAAATGGCGAATATGATCAATATGCCAACTGAAATGCCCATGCCGTAGGCTTGCAGTTGTCCTGTTTGCACCTGGCGGATGGCGGTGCCGGTGTTGGCGCCGAGCCAGCCGCAGAAATTGGCGATTTTGTCCACGACGGACTTGTCAACCCAGTCCAACGCATAGGCGATGCCTTTGTAGAAGACTCCCCTGACGATGACATCCTCGTATAGCTCGTCCATGAAGTACTTGCGATAGAGAAGCGTGTGTATTGGGCGGAAAGCGCGTCCCATGCCTTCCGGCGAGATGGCGCGCGCGATGTACATCAGGTATGCGAGGCCGATGCCGAGGAGCGCCAGGACCGTTGAGAGGCCTGCGATTGCAATGTTGAAGGTTGTCGACTCGACATGGACGAATGGGTTGTAGTCAAGGAAATGGGTCATCCAGTGCGCGGGGATTATGCCCAAGTCGAAGATGGAGTTGGCTAGAAAACCTGCGACCACTGCGGGGACCGCCAAGATGATCAGGGGCCAGGTCATAGTTGCCGGCGACTCTTCGAGGTGTATGGGGTGCTCCGAGTGAGCGTCAGGGTCTCTATCAGCGCCACCCTTGAAGTTGCCGTGGAAAGTCATAAAGACGGCGCGGAACATGTAGAACGCGGTCATGAAAGCGGCGATCAGCGCCAGAGCGAAGACAATCGAGCTGATTGTGTTGCCGCCGCTGAAGGCGTGGCTCAGGATTTCATCCTTGCTCCAGAAGCCTGCGAGGGGGACTATACCGGCGAGGCTCAGGCTGCCGATAATGAAGGTGAGGTATGTCTTGGGCATTGCCACGCGAAGTCCGCCCATGTAACGCATGTCGAAGGTGCCGGTGGCGTGATTGACGCTGCCGGAGCCGAGGAACAGGAGCGCCTTGAAGAAGGCGTGAGTGAACAGGTGGAATATGGCGGCGCCGTAAGCGCCTACGCCGAGCGCGAGCATCATGTAGCCGAGCTGGCTGACGGTGGAGTAGGCGAGGACGCGCTTGATGTCGTTCATCACGAGTCCCATTGAGGCGGCGAAGATTGCCGTGATGCCGCCGATGATGGCGACGGTGTTCATGGCCGTGATGGATAGCTCGAACACCGGGAAGAAGCGGGCGACAAGGAAGACGCCTGCCGCGACCATCGTTGCGGCGTGAATGAGCGCGCTGACGGGCGTGGGGCCTTCCATAGCGTCGGGGAGCCAGGTGTGCAGCGGGAACTGCGCTGACTTGCCCATCGCGCCCGCGAAGATGCCGAGCGCGATCCACTGCGCCACACCAACGCCCAGAAGTCCCAGTTCGACGCCGTGATAGATGTCGGTTACAACGAAGACGTTCAAGCCGGCGTCTGTGAATGCGCCGCCGTTGAAGAACAGGAACAGGATGCCGAGCAGGAAGCCGAAGTCTGCGAAGCGGGTGATGATGAACGCCTTCTTCGCTGCGGCTGCCGCGGCAGGCCTTTCGAACCAGAAGCCGATGAGCAGATATGAGCCGAGACCTACGAGTTCCCAGAAGACGAACATCTGGATGAGGTTGTTGGCAAGGACGAGGCCGAGCATCGCGCAGGTGAACAGGGACATGTAGGCGAAATATCGAGCGTAGCCGTCATCGCCGTGCATGTAGCCGACGGAGTAGATTTGCACCATCAGGCTTACGCCTGTCACGACGACGAGCATTATTGCCGTGAGCGGGTCCATAAGGATTCCGACGGCAAAGTCGAACTCACCTGCGCTGATCCAGGTGTGGACGGGGTAAGGCATTTCTCCGTGCGAGGCTACTGTGCTTATTAGCGCCCAAAGCGATAGGACAAAAGACAGCCCTACGGCGCCGATGGTGATGTAGGCTGCGTACTTCGACTCTGCACCAAGGACCGGGCGGATTACGAGCGCAATCAGCGCGAATGACGCGAGGGGCAGAAACAGGATTAGCCAAGCGGCTGCTTCGGGCATAGGTTAAAGCTTCCTCAGAATTTCATCCGCGACATGCTCGCGACCCTTTGGGACTAGCACGCGGAAGGTGGAGCGTTCGCTCCAAGTCATAATGTCGCCATCAGGGAGGATCATCGTGGGGAGGCCGTCGCCTTCCAGCACATCCTTCCACATTTGGGCGCTCATCAAATTTGACGCTTTCTTATAGTCAGTCCACATATTCTTCAGCCCTTACTTTGGTCTTACTTATTCAGCTCGGCGGCGTCGGAGACGAAGATGCTGCCGCGCTGTCGGAAGATGGAGAGCACGATAGCGAGTCCGAGCGCGACTTCAGCCGCCGCGACAGTGATGATAAACACGGTAAAGACCTGGCCCGTGAGGAGGAATCGCACTACCTCGTCGGCAGCCTGCGGGTTCTCCAGGACGGAGGCGGGAACGATGTAGCGGGACATGGCGACCGCGCTGATGTTGACCCCGTTGAACATCAGCTCGATGCACATGAGGACTGTGATGGCGTTGTTCTTCGTCATTGCGCCGTACAGTCCGATGGCGAAAATTATCGCCGCTACTATCAGGAAGTTTTCGAGGCTCAAGTAATTTTTGCCTTTCGAATACGTACTTCGTGTGTGTTAACGCTCGCGTATCAGAGCGAGCGCGCCAATGAGAGCGGCCAGCAGCACTACTGAGGCTACTTCGAATGCCAGTACGAAGTCGCGGAGCAGCAGGCGTCCTATCCACGGGATTGTGTTGGAATAGACCTCGCCGATTCGGGCGGTCGTGTCTGCCGTGAACGTACCGGCGGCTATTGCCGCTTCCAGAGTGTTCCAGTTTGTGGTTACTGCGACGTAGATTGCCAGTGCCGCGAACAGCACCGAGAATATCGCCATTGGCAGGCGGAACTTGTTAGACGGGCTGCCCTCCTCCACGTCTTGCGTCATCAGGATTGCGAAGATTATCAGCACGGAAATTGCGCCTACATAGACCAGCACCTGGACGACCGCGAGGAACTCGGCGCGAAGCAGGACGAACATTCCAGCCACACCGAGAAAGGATACTATCAGAAATAGAGCAGCCCTGAACAGGTCTTTGAGAATGACGACCGCCAGCGCAGCGATAATGCTGGAGACGGCGATGGTCCAAAAGATAATGTTCGCAAGCAGGCTTGCCTCTGTGCCCTGACCCAACATTAGCGTTCAGTCCACCTTTCTTCCTGCTGCTGGAGAGTCGGCCGCTCGTGGCGTCCGGCGTCTTCCCATGGGATGTCGTCGTGCCTGTGCGGGTGGTAGCCCTTGTCCTCGATTTGAGGGCGGAACCACAGGCTGGGACGCTTTGGCGATTCGTTGAGCATCTGCTTGCTGATGACGAGGTCGCGGCGCCTGTACTGGCCCTCCTCGAAGCCGCTGCCCATGTGGAGGGCGTCGTATGGGCATGCCTCGACGCAGAGTCCGCAGAACATGCACCTGCCGATGTCGATGTCGAAAACGTCGATTGCATACTTGTCGCCTTCGGGGACTTGCTCTTGCTCGCCGCTGGGGTGGGTTACGATGCGGATAATTCCGAGCGGGCAATACTTGGCGCAACTGGCGCAACCTGTGCAGCGCTGTTCGTACCAACTGAACTCCTCGCCTCGGAAGCGTCCGTGTTGGGGCATCCTGTCGGGGACGCTGACCAAGCCGACGAGCGCCTTGAAAGCGGTGCCGGGTTCCTTGAAGGCGAGCGCGATGGCGCTGGTATCGCGCGATTTCGCCAATTCGACAAGGCTGATTTTGCGGTCAGGGTACTGGTTTAGAGTGAACATACGGCTCGGCATTACCAAGTTCTTCATGGTGATGCCCAAGCCTTTTAGCAGTCCAGTTCCATACATGGCTAGTCTGCCTCCGCATACATGTTTGCAAGGGGTGAAGGCTGCGGCGTGGGGCGTTCCAGACGCCTGCCACCGAGCACATTGGTCATCACGAAGATAGCAGCGATGGTGATTACCCAGTTGACTGCTGCCATTGTCCACATTCCGCGAGTGCTGATGTTGCCTTCGCCATCCTGGAAGAGCATTACTTCGATGGCTATGACGAAGATGTTAATGATGGCGAGGGCGAAGAGTCCCTTCCACGCAAATGCCATAATCTGGTCGATACGAAGGCGAGGCCATGTCGCGCGCACCCAGAGGAGTCCGAATATCACGACAAGCACTTTCAGCACGAACCAGACCTGCCCCGGTATCGGATCGAAGCCGCGCGTGCCGCCGAAGAAGAGCGTGACAGCAATGATGCTGGTAACGATGGGCGCCATGAATTCGGCTAACTGGAAGATAGCGAACTTCATGCCGCTGTACTCGGTGTGGTAGCCCGCACCAAGCTCAGATTCGGCTTCAATCTGGTCGAAGGGAGTGCGGCTCATCTCCGCTGATGCCGCGGCAAGGAATACGAGGAAGCCGAGCGGCTGAACGAGCAGGAAGGGGACCTTTTGCGCCTGCACCACGTCGTAGAGGGACATCGAGTTGGCGATGAGGACGACGCCGATAATCGAGAGCGCCATCGGGACTTCGTAGCTGCATAGCATTGCCACGCCGCGCATCGAGCCGATCATGGCGTACTTGTTGCGTGACGCAAAGCCTGCCGCAAGAACCGCGACGGTGTTCATCGAGGTTACGCCTACGATGAACAGAACGCCAATGTTGAGCCTACCCAAGAAGGTGTGTTCACCGAAGGGTATGACTGCGATTGTCATTACCGTAGGCGCGAACAGGATGATGGGTGCAATTGCGAAGACCATGCGGTCGGCAATAGCGGGCGTGGTGTCTTCCTTGACGATGAGCTTGAGCACGTCCGCGAAGGGCTGTAGCAGACCGAATGGACCCCAACGGTTGGGACCCATCCTCGCCTGAAACCTGCCGATGGTGCGGCGCTCGAACCAAGTGTAGAGCGCGGTGGAGAGCACCATTGCGTTAATGACGATAAAGGCCAGAACTCCGCAGGTGGCGGCGTAGGCGAGCCAACTCGGTAGGAACAGCGCAAAGAGGCTGTAAATGCCGTGGAAGCTAAGAAGACCCGTTTCGGTGAAACCTATCATCTACTCGTCTCTACCTGTCCACCTCGCCAAGCACGATATCAATCGAGCCGAAGATAATGATGAGGTCGCTCATCTTCCATCCAAGCAGCATTTCGCGCAGGGGCGTGATATTTATAAAGGATGGAGCGCGAACATGGCAACGGTATGGCGCGATGCCGCCGTCGCTGACAAGGTAGAAGCCCAATTCGCCCTTTGGTGACTCGACTGCGGCGTAGGCGTCGCCTTCAGGCGGTCTGATGAAGAAGGGCGCCTGGGATCTTATTGGCCCCCGTGGGATGTCCCTGACGCATTGGCGGATGATGCGGATACTCTCGCGCATCTCCTGAATGCGGACGATGTAGCGGTCGAATGTGTCGCCGAGCGCGCCGATGGGTATATCAAAGTCCATCCTGTCGTAGATCTCGTATGGGTCTGCCTTGCGGAGGTCCCACTCGACTCCTGCTGCGCGGAGCATGGGGCCGGATATCGAGAAGTCAATCGCGTCAACGTCGTTGAGGATGCCAACTTCCCTAGTGCGCGTGAGGACGATTTCGTTGCCGGAGATCAGGCTCTCAAGCTCGTCAATGTAGGCGGGCGTGTTGTTGATGAAGGAGTCGAGCGCGGGCCAGAAGTCATCGGGTGTATCCTGTAATACGCCGCCGGGCCGCATGTAGGTTAGGGTGATGCGCGCGCCGCATAGCATCTCGAACAGGTCGAGAATGCGCTCACGCTCGCGGAAGCAGTACATCAACGGCGTGGCGAGCGCGCCGAGGTCGTTCAGCAGGAATCCGGTCGCCATGAGGTGGCTTGCGATGCGCTGAAGCTCGGCGCTGATTACGCGGATGTACTGAGCGCGCGCAGGGACTTCGATGCCGGCGAGCTTTTCCACCGCACGGACATAGGCAAGGTTGTTGGACATACTTGCAGTGTAGTCCATGCGGTCTGTGAGAGTTATAATCTGCACATAGGTGCGGCCTTCGGCGAGCTTTTCAGAGCCGCGATGCAGGTAGCCGAGCACCGGCTCGACGTCCACGATAACTTCGCCATCGAAGGTAACGCGCAGCCTGAAGACCCCGTGCGTGCTGGGGTGCTGTGGGCCCAGGTTTATTGTGACCGGCTCAGTCTTTAGGGTCATTAGCCCATGGTCTTTCTTCGCAACGTTTTATTTGGGACTGGGTATTATTCATAACACCCTCATCCTAACCTTCCCCCATCGAGGGGGAAGGGACAATTGGTTATGGGTCTTGGCCAAGGTAGTCTTTTCGCAGCGGGTGTCCGGGGAAGCCTTCCCAGAGCAGGATGCGCTTCAGGTTGGGGTGCCCTTCGAAGCGGATGCCGAAGAGGTCCCAGACTTCGCGCTCCTGAAAGTCTGCGCCGCGCCAGATGCCGCTGACGGAGGGCGCGGTCACTTCGTCCCTGCCGTAGCAGTGCGCCTTCAGCACTATGCTCTGGTTGAACTTCATGGAAACGAGGTGATACACCAGCTCGAAGTATTCCACATAGTCAACCGCGGTTACTGAGGAGAGGAAGGAGAACTCCAAGCCCTCGGTGTCCTTGAGAAAGCGCGCGACCTGGGGTATCGAAGCAAGTTTAATCAAGACATCGCCGTTGTAGGATTCGACAACGGCTCCAGGAAGTTCTGCGTTAATCCGCCTTGCGACATCCGCCCCGGCAAGAGTTTTGGTCATATGCAGTCTCTTCTCACTTCGGGCGGGAGATGGAGTACCGCTTGATCTTCTCGTGCAGCTGCATGATGCCGTAGAGCAGGGCATCAGGTCTGGGTGGGCAGCCGGGGACATAAACATCGACGGGAATGATGTGGTTCACGCCGGGTACGACGCTGTAGCTGCCGTAGTAGGGGCCGCCACTGGTGGCACAGACGCCCATCGAGATTACCCACTTGGGCTCTGCCATCTGCTCATAAACGCGCTGGATGGCGGGCGCCATCTTCCATGTCACCGTTCCCGCGATGATAATCAGGTCTGCCTGACGGGGCGAGGGCCTGAATGCTTCCATTCCGAAGCGGGCAAGGTCGAAGCGGGACATCGCGCTTGCCATCATCTCGAAGGCGCAGCAGGCGAGGCCGAATGAGAGGGGCCAGAGCGCCGACTTTCTGCCCCAGTTGACGAGGGCGTCCACGGAGGTTACGGCGATGTTGCGCTCCAAGTCGTCGGGCACCTCAATGACCGGCTCCGTGAGCATGGAAGTATGGGTCGCCTTGAGGTGGTTGATGACGTCGCCTTCGCCTCTATCGACATCCCAAGTCTGCTGGAACAGCGGGATGGTGAGGTTGTGGCTTTCCTGTGTGATGTTTTCTGTCATGCTAACTCCACTCAAGCGAGCCTTTGCGCCATGCGTAAAGCCAGCCGACGATAAGGATGGCGATGAATACCAGCATTTCGAGCAGGATGAAGACGCCGAAGTGCCTGCTCATGTACCCGAAGCTTGCTGCCCAAGGGAAGAGGAAAATCACCTCGACGTCGAAGATGACGAAGAGCAGCGCGAAGCCGTAGAACCTGAAGTTGAACTGGCTCCACCTGCCGGTGAGTGTCTCGAAACCGCATTCGTAAATGCTTTCCTTAATTGCGCTGGGCATCTGGGGGCGAATCTTTAAGATCGACAACGCCCATGACGCAAGCAGCATGCCCACGGGCACAGCTACCGCGATTGCGGCAAAGATGGCTATGTACCCATATTGTCGGAAATAGTCGTCAAGCATAGTTTTCAACTTGCTGGGTCAACTGGTGGGCACTGGTGAAGGCTTCAGTTTGTCGCCGTGAATATAGCATAGCGCGCGAGTTTAATGCAAGCGAAATGGGAGGGATTGGAGTCGTGCGGGTGGTGGGATTACGGCTGGCAAGAATGGGGATAGTTTGTAAAGGAAATACTATTGCAAACACCCTAAATATCTGCTTGAGTTATGCTATAATCTCTTTGAAATATGGAGCAGGTCGGGGAGATTCGTCTATGACGACATTAGAGCAACCAATTACAAGGTCCGAGTTGCGTGAGGAACTGCAACACTATGCGACCAAAGAGGATCTGCGGGATGAACTTCGGCATTACGCTACCAGAGCGGACATTGCAGATGTAAGGGTTGATATGGCGAGGATGGAAACGCGCCTTGTCAAGTGGATGGTGGGCATAATGTTTGGAGCGGCCGCATTGTCCACTTCTATAGCACTCGTAATTCAGCGACTTATAGGGTGATGGAGCGAGTCGCAGATGATGAGCTAATGCGACCGACCATACCAGCACATCGACACAGTGAAGACCTCCAATGCTATATTGGGGGTCTTCATTGTATATTCACTTGTAATCGCCTGTTCAAGTGCTCGAACCGACGGACTAAGGGGACTGACTGGGATTGCCTCGATTATTGACATAGAATCGGGCGCAATGCTACGCTGGGAGACGCCAACCCGCCATGAATTTTGAGGCCGTGAAGGGCGCAACAAGCGTCTGAACGCCAAATCCTGCGGAGTTCCTCATGACTTATTCCCCTTCCGCAGATACCGCCGAGAGGCGGCGTCCCGAACTGCCCGGCATGTTCACAGAGTATCGTGACGATATAGGCATCGCGCTGCGTGAGGCGCTGCGCGGCGGTGATTCCGTCTATGACCTGCTGCGCTACTATATGGGATGGGTCGATCCCGAGGGTAATGCGGCGTCCGGCACTGAGGGCAAGTATCTGCGTCCCACCCTGTGTCTGTTCGCGTGCGAAGTGGTTGGTGGAGGACGTGATAAGGCGATGCCTGCTGCTGCCGCGCTTGAACTCATTCACAACTTCTCGCTGATTCACGACGACATTCAAGACGGGGACGAAACGCGGCATCATCGGAAGACGCTGTGGGCAATCTGGGGCATTCCGAAGGCGCTTGTGGCCGGCAATGTGCTGCGAATAGTCGCGGACAGCACACTGGACGACTTGCAGTCTGTGGGTGTGCCGCCTAGCCGAGTTCTTCCCGCAGTCAACCAGCTTACACAGGCGTACCTTGAGATGATCGAGGGGCAGTACCTGGACATCTCGTTTGAGGGGCAGAATGAAGTTGGACTGCAGCAGTATCTTGACATGATTGCGCGCAAGACGGGGGCTCTCATACGATGCTCCTTCACGATGGGCGCGCTCATCGGGTCGCCCGATGTCAAGGTTGCAGATGACTTCAGAGAGAGCGGCAAGGCACTTGGGTTCCTATTTCAGGTGCGCGATGACATTCTTGGTATATGGGGAGATGAGGAGAGCACAGGCAAGCCGGTGGGGGCGGATATACGGCGCAAGAAGAATTCGTTTCCCGTGGTGTATGCGATGTCGGCGGCGGCGGGCGAGGACAAGCGCCATCTCCTGAGCATATACGGCAAGGAAGAGCTTGATGACTCGGATGTTGAGGATGTGCTGCACATCATGGACGGGCTGAATGTGCAAGAGCATGCCCACTCCCTGGCGGTGGAGCATGGCGAGATAGCGGTGGAAGCTCTTTCGGCGGTGGAGATGGATGAGTGGGCGAGGGGCGAATACCAGAATCTGGTAGATTTCCTGTTGTACAGGGAACACTAGAAAGTTCTGCTAATGGCCGAGAGGGTGTAATGGCAACTGAACTGGAACTTGCTTACAGTCACTGCCAGCGTGTGACCAAAGAGAACGCGCGCAACTTCTACTACACCTTTCGCCCGATGCCTGCCGCCAAGAGGCGGGCGATGTACGCGGTATATGCATACTGCCGGCTTTGCGACGATATTGCCGACGGCGAACTTCCCATAGACGAGAAGTATCGGGGATTCGAGAGCGTGCGGCGGAATCTTCAAGCGAGCGAGCCGTCCGGCGCCGATGCGCCGATGTTTCTGGCACTCCAACATGCGGCGCAGGATTACCAGATACCGTACACGTACTTCGAAGAGATTCTTCAGGGCGTAGAGATGGATATGGTGAAGACTCGATTCGCTACATTCGACGAGCTGCGGGAATACTGCTACAAGGTGGCTTCGGTCGTGGGGCTTGTGTGTATCAGGATATTCGGGTTCGAGGACGCGAAGGCGAAGGAGTACGCCGTCGATATGGGATTGGCGATGCAGCTTACGAATATCCTGCGCGATGTGAAAGAGGACGCCGAGCGGGGCCGCATTTATATTCCGCAGGACGAGATGAGCCGTTTCGGTTACACGGAGGCTGAACTGAAGCAATGCGCGGTTACTGACGCATTCAGGTCGCTGATGGAGTATCAGGCGGCGCGCGCGCGGAGGTACTTCGAGGGCAGCAGGCGGCTGTTTCCGCTCATTTCGTCAGATGCGCGGACTTGCCCGAAGTTGATGCATGCGACATACAGCGGCATATTGGAGCGCATAGAGCTGGCAGGCTTCGATGTGTTCGAGCGGCGTATCGGCTTGAGCGCGGCCGTGAAGCTGCTGCTGCTGGCGCGGCTGTGGGCGGGAAGTCTGCTGCCTGCTGCTTCGGGTAGGAAATAGTCATTCTCCGAATGTGCGACCTGCCGATGCATGCGCTCATCCTCTGTCCATTCGACGCCGAGTGCATTGATTTGCTGCGAAAGTCTATGCAAGTCACGCACGAAAGCTGGGCGGAAACGCGGCGATTGCATCACCCTCTCGAACTCGCTGAACGGATCAATGAGGAGTCGATAACGGCATTGGTCGTTGAGTCAGACTTCGTTTTCGAGGACACACTTGATCTGACACCGGGGCTGCGCTTTGTTGGGGTGTGCCGCGCTGCGGTGAACCAAGTTGATGTGGACTTTGCGACTGCTAGCGGTGTCGTTGTGGTGAACACACCGGGGCGCAACGCGAACGCCGTCGCCGAGCATACGCTTGGGTTGATGCTTGCTCTGGCAAGGCGGATTCCGGAGGCGCATAGGTATGTGCAGGCGGGCGAGTGGCAAGTGCCGACAGAGCCGTATATCGTACTTCGTGGCGTCGAATTGCGCGGCAGGACGGTTGGCATCGTGGGGCTTGGCGCTGTCGGGCGACGGCTGGCGGACATGTGCTTGGCGCTGGGGATGAATGTGCAGGCACACGATCCGTACTTGGCTAGTCCCGCTGATAGCGTAATGCTCGTATCGCTGGAGACTCTGTTGCCGACTTCGGATTTCGTGTGCGTGCATGTGCCCATGACTGAGGAAACAGACGGGATGCTTAATGCGGATATGCTAGGGCTGATGCGACCACATGCGTATCTGGTCAGCGCGTCTGATGCCGCGGTCTTCGATCAGGAGGCACTTGTGGTTGCGCTGGGGGAACGACGCATTGCGGGGGCAGCTCTGGATGTTTTCGAGTCGCACCCGGTTTCGCCGCAAAATCCGCTACTTGCGATGGATAATGTGATACTCAGTCCGCATATCGGCGGGGCGACCAGTGAGACAATACAAAGGCACTCGCAGATGATGACGGACGATATTCTACGCTTCGTCAGGGGTGAGAAGCCCGTGAATCTCGTCAATCGTGATGTGTGGGTGCTGCGCTGATGGGCGACCGTGCGGTGGGACGCGCATACACCCTCGTGCTGGATGCCGGCACTAGCCGGGCGAGATGCTTCGTCTTCGACTCAGAGGGCTGTGTAGCGTCCTCACGCAGTCGGAATTGGAATTATGTGGAGTCCGGTGAGGCGTACTCGCTGGCGCGTGAGTGGGAGCCGGATGCGCTTTGGCGAGAGATCTGCGCGCTGATCTGCGAGTGCATCGCTGCGAGTGAAATCCATGCCAAAGACATCGAGGCGATTGCGGTTACGAGTCAGAGGCAATCGCTCGTGTTCCTTGATGCGGATGGCGGTGCGCTGTACGCTGGGCCCAATCTCGACTTGCGCGCTTTTTTCGAGGGGGCTGAGATTGACGATAGATGTCGGGAGCGAGTGTACAAGGTAACGGGGCATCTACCTTCGTTCATGTTCGCGCCTGCAAAGATCAAGTGGTTTCAGCGACATCGACCAGAAGTGTTCAGGCGCATAACGAGCGTGCTGACGCTTGCCGACTGGCTGGCGTTTCGGCTTACAGGCGAGGCTACGAATGAGCGCGCGCTTGCGGGTGAGGCTGGATTGCTGGACATTCACGGCCGCGACCGATGTGGTGATTTTCTCGCTGAACTGGGTATTGAGATTGATGGCGCTCCGTTGGTGGATGCAGGCAGTCTGGTTGGGTGCGTTAGCGCGACCGGTGCGCGGGAGACGATGCTTGGCGAGGGGACTGCGGTGGTTGCGGCCGGGCCAGATACTCAGTGCGCGCTGCTAGGGATGGGGGTCAGCGGCAAGGCAGAGGTGGGCATCGTAGCAGGGTGGAGTGCGCCGGTTCAGATGATAACCGACTCGCCCCTGTTTTCGGACGATGCCAGCACCTGGGCAGGGTGCTTTTTCACTCCCAAGAAATGGGTTGCTGAAAGCAGTGCGGGTGATGTGGGGAATGCCTACGATTGGCTTGCCGGGCTGCTTTACGGCGAGGCGAAGGAGAGGTTCGCAGCGATGGATGCGCTGGCGGGCGAGGTGGTCCCTGGGAGCGAGGGGACTCAAGCGATATTGGGGAGCGCGAGGACGAAGTTCAGCAGACCCGGCATGAGGACTGGCGGCTTTAATTTTCCAGTGCCTCTTACGCTGAGCGGCAGGGGTCGCGGACATTTCGCGCGGGCGGCGTTGGAGTCGGCGGCTTACGGCATGAAGGCGAATCTGGATTACCTTGAATCTCTTGCCGGGCATTCGGCGGTATCAGTAGCGCTGGGCGGTGGTATGACGCGGACATGGACGTTTGCGCCGATAGTTGCGGATGTGCTAGGCAGGGAGATATTGGTGGCGCCCTCGCCGGACTCAAGCGCAGTTGGCGCGTGGATGTGCGCTGCCACCGCTACCGGCAGGTTTCAACATCTGGACGAGGCAGCGGATTGGGCGAGAGAGCGGATGCGTTCAGTCGAGCCTGACGCTTATACTTCGGCAGAATATCAGGAATATTACCGGCACTGGCTGGAATTGTCGGAGCGGCTTGATGGCATCAACTTGTGATGGTCGACCGATGGAATTGAAGTGGCAAGAAGAGCGGCAGGCGGTACTGGCGGCAGCGCAAAGGATGGCGGCGCGCGGTCTGACCGTCGGCACGAGCGGCAATGTGAGCATGCGGCTGTCGGCTGATGTGGAGGGCAAGGAACTGATGGGAATCACGCCATCGGGAGTTGCTTATGACAGGCTGCGCTTAGGGGACATTCTTGTTACGGACATGGACATCGAGCCGGTGGACGGGGAGGGCATACCTTCTAGTGAGTCGCTGCTGCACGCGGAGATATACGGGAGGCGGAGCGATGTGGGCGCGGTAGTTCATACGCATTCTCCATACGCTACAGCTGCCGCCGTGGCCGGCGTTGACATACCTCTTATCATTGACGAGATGGCTCTGGTGATCGGTGGCGCGGTGAAAGTGTCTGAGTACGCATTTCCGAGCAGCGATGCGCTTGCGGCGAACGTCTGCGATGCGCTTGGTAGGCGCAATGCTGCGCTGATACGCAATCACGGCGTGGTCGGTGTTGGCGCGGATCTGGATGAGGCGCTGCGGGTGTGCGAACTTGTGGAGCATGCGGCGCGTGTGCTGGTGTACGCTTCGACGCTTGGCAAGGTGACAACGTTGCCTGCCGATGTAGTCGAGGCCGAGGCGGCGCTGTTCGAGATGCGGCGCAAGAGTCTTGAAACTTAGATTGACTTTATGGAGGCGAATGGCGAATGGTGAGCGTGCCTGGGTTTCTGCTGAAGAGACTGTACCAAAGGGGCAGTCTGAAGAATAACGACACCGGGTTTGAGTTTCAGCTTGGAAACCGCCTGGGGTCCGGGTACGCGCACGGGATGCTGCCTGTGGCGGTTGACGGAGAAGAAACGGCGCTTGACAGCGCGGTGTTCATATTGGACGGCGCTGCCACGGCGTTCGACGCGGTGAGCAGGGATAACACATTCACGCTGGCGATGAACAAGACCATCATCGTGCGCGTGGAGGGGACGCACTTGTCAGAGGGGGCGCACACGATCGGCATGGGATTCGAGGTGCCGGGACTTGGTACGCTGAAGTTCGACTTTACCGATGTGGTCGGGTAGCTATGCGATTTCGGCGCATTGCGGTAACGGGCGCTTCAGGGTATTTGGGTCGTCTGCTGGTGAACAGGCTTGCGGCATCTGAGGGCGTGGAGCGTGTGCTTGGGATTGACATTCGCCCAATGCACGGGGACATTCGCCCGATGTTTGGGATTGACAATCGCCCGATGAGGCGTGAACTTCCATCGAGCGTGGTGTTCGCTGAGCGTGACGTTACTGCGCCTTTGTCCGACCTGCTTATCGAGCATAGGATTGAGGCTGTGGCGCATCTTGCATTCGTGATGCAGCCGGACCGAAATGCCGAGCGCGCGAGCAGGGTGAATGTGGGTGGGGCTTCGAGCGTACTTGACGCATGCGCTGCGGCTGATGTGCGCCATGTTTTGTATATGAGCAGCGCGACGGTTTATGGGGCGCATGCGGATAACCCGCCTATGCTGACCGAGGATGCGCCGCTGCGACCCGTGCGCGGGTTTCAATATGCAGAGGCGAAGGTCAGCGTGGAGGCGCTGCTTTCCGAATTCGCAATGCAGCATCCTGATGTTGGCGTTTGCGTATTGCGGTCGTGTCCTGTGCTTGGGACCGGCGCGGATAACTTCGTGGCGCACAACCTGGGAAGGCGTGTGCTTGTGGCTGCGACGGGCTTCGATCCGCCAATGCAATTTCTGCTGGATGATGATGCCGCTGAGATATTGGCGCGCTGCCTGCTGGACGGAATTGCAGGCACTTACAATGTGGGTGGTAGTGGAAGCATACGTTGGAGCGAGATGGCAGAGATTGCGCGGCGGAGGCTGGTCCGGCTGCCTGCGCCACTGCTTTATGCGGCAACGGAACTGTCCTGGAGGCTGCGGCTGCAGAGTAGTTCGACGGGGAGCGGGCTGGATTTCATCAGGCATCCGTGGGTTGTCAGCGGTGAGAGACTGGAGCGCGAGCACGGATTGGCGGCGCGGCACAGTTCGCGGGATGCGTGGGAGGCGTTTGTGTCTTATGGCGTCACTAGGCGACAATGGTCTGGACGTTTTTGAACGAACCAGAGAGGATAGACAGAGAATGAAGTGCATAATTGACACCGACCCGGGGGCTGACGATGTATTGGCGCTGATAATGGCGCTGAACAGCCCTGAATTGGAGATACTTGCGCTGACGACGGTTGAGGGGAATGCTCGGCTGGAGCATACGACGGCGAATGCACTGCGGTTTCTTGCGTATATGGGGCGGTCGGACATTCCGGTGTATGAGGGTGAGTCGATGCCGTTAGAGGGGGAGTTTCATCATGCCTACGAGGTGCATGGAACGGACGGCCTGACCGTGCGGCTGCCGGATACTGAGGTTGGTCCCACAGACGGGAATGCGGTGGACTTTATTATTGAGACCGCGCTAGCGTCGCCGGGCGAGGTAACGCTGTTCGCGCTGGGGCCCTTGACGAATGTGGCAAGGGCGCTGATTCAGGAGGAACGGCTGAAGGATGCTCTGAAGCGCGTGTATGTGATGGGCGGGACGGGCGGTTCTTCGGGGAATGTTACTCCATACGCGGAGTTCAACATCTATGACGATCCGCACGCGGCGAATGTGGTGTTCGGGTCGGGCGTGCCTATCACGCTGCTTGGGCTAAATATAACCCGTCAGACTTCGATTGCGCGGGACGATGAGAATTGGTTCACCGGCGAGACTCCCGGAGAAAGGCTGGCGGCTCGGATTCTGGAGAACTGGTTCGAACTGGGGCAGGGAGAGAGGCGGCGGTTTAGCATGCATGACCCGGTTACGATAATGGCCTCGCTGAGGCCTGAGCTGATACGGACGCAGGCGGCAACGCTGACGGTGGAGACGAAGGGAGAGCATGTAGGCGAGATTACTGCTGACTACGCAAACGGCGGTAGCGTGGATGTGGCGGTAGAGGTGGAGAGCTCGGAGGCGCTGACGTTTATGCGGGGGTTGTTGAGGGGGTGAGCGAATGAAGGCTGCACCTGCCGAGAAAATTATTGACCTGTGGTGCGGCAGTTGATATATTGCTAATGGGTATTGTTGACTGATTTAATCAACAAAGGTGAATAGTGGTGTTTCCTTTAGGGTGGTTAGGGTAAGATTCACCCCCATCCTAACCTTCCCCCATCAAGAGGGAAGGAACATTTAATATGAAAGGCAGCGAATATGACGACACAACAGGTCATCTCGCGTGAGACGGGGGTGGAGGACCAGGCGTATAAGTGGGGCTTCGATTTCGACATCGAGTCGGATATTGCGCCGCGCGGATTGAGCGAGGATATTGTCAGGCTTATCTCGATGAAGAAGGGCGAGCCGGACTGGATGCTGGAGTGGCGGCTGAAGGCGTATCGCCACTGGCTTACGCTGAACAACGAAGAGCCGAAGTGGGCGAATATCAAGTATCCGCCCATAGACTTTCAGGACATCATTTACTACGCAGCTCCGAAGTCGCAAGCGGATGGGCCGCAGAGCCTGGACGACATTGACCCGGAGATACGGGAGGCCTTCGACAAGTTGGGGATACCTCTCCTAGAGCAGAAGCGGCTGACTGGTGTTGCGATAGATGCGGTGCTGGACAGCGCATCGGTTGCAACCACATATCGCAAGATGCTGGAGGAAGCGGGTGTTATATTCTGCTCGGTGAGCGAGGCTGTGAAGACGCACCCGGAGATTGTGAAGAAGTATCTCGGCTCTGTGGTGCCCTACACCGACAATTTCTATGCGGCGCTCAATGCGGCTGTGTTCAGCGACGGGTCGTTCGTGTATGTGCCGCCTGGAGTGCGCTGCCCGATCGAGCTGATGACCTACTTCCGCATCAACGAATTGGACACGGGGCAGTTCGAGCGGACGCTCATCATCGCGGACAAGGGCGCTTACGTGAGTTATCTTGAAGGGTGCACGGCTCCGATGCGGAAGACGCACCAGCTTCATGCCGCAGTGGTTGAACTGGTTACGCTGGATGACGCGGAGATAAAGTATTCGACGCTTCAGAACTGGTATCCGGGAGACAAAGAGGGCAATGGCGGCGTCTATAACTTCGTGACGAAGCGGGGCGCAGCGCGCGGCAAGAACTCGAAGATTTCCTGGACGCAGGTAGAGACCGGCTCTGCAATCACCTGGAAGTATCCGAGCGTGATATTGCAGGGCGATAACTCGGTCGGCGAGTTCTACTCGGTGGCGCTGGTGAACAACTATCAGCAGGCCGACACCGGCACGAAGATGATCCACATTGGCAAGAACACGAAGAGCACGATAATCGCCAAGGGCATATCGGCTGGCAAGGCGCAGAATACGTACAGGGGGCAGGTGAAGATAATGCCCTCGGCGCGGAATGCGCGGAACTTCACGCAGTGCGACTCTCTGCTTATCGGCGACGACTGCGGCGCGCATACGGTGCCGTATATCGAGGTGCGAAATCCGACGGCGCAGATGGCGCACGAGGCGACGACATCTAAGGTCGACGACAGCCAGCTGTTCTACTTGCAGCAGCGCGGCATTGGCCTTGAAGAGGCTAACTATATGATAATCAACGGCTTCTGCCGGGGTATTTTCAAGGAGCTGCCCTTTGAGTTTGCGGCGGAGGCGTCGCAACTGCTGAGGGTTAATCTGGAGGGCACGGTAGGCTAAGAATGACACAGGCAAATGGGAACGACACACCGCTTTTGGAAGTTCGGAATCTGGAAGTGTCCATCGGGGACACGCAGATTCTGAAGGGCATAAGCCTCACGGTGAATATCGGCGAGGTGCATGCGATTATGGGGCCGAACGGCTCGGGCAAGAGCACACTGGCGAATGTGCTGGCGGGTAGGCCGGAATATAAAATTACCGGCGGCGAGGTGCTCTACAAGGGGCAGAACCTCTTGGCGATGGCTCCGGAGACACGGGCGCGCGAGGGCGTGTTCCTGGCGTTCCAGTATCCCGTTGAGCTGCCGGGGGTGCGCTCGTGGCAGTTCTTGAAGACTTCGGTTGACGCGATGCGTCAGCATCGTGGCGAAAAGGAGCTGCGAGTGAGGGAGTTCGACCGGCTGCTTGAAGCCGCGATGGAGACGGTGGAGATTGAGGGCGACCTCGTGCGGCGGTCGGTCAACGAGGGCTATTCGGGCGGCGAGAAGAAGCGCAACGAGATACTACAGCTTGCGCTGCTTAAGCCGACGCTTGCGCTGCTGGACGAGACTGACTCAGGGCTGGACATTGACGCGCTACGCATCGTGTCGAATGGCGTGAATCAGTACAAGTCGAGTGAGCGCGCTATTGTGATGGTCACGCACTACCAGCGGATATTGAACTACATCACGCCGGACTATGTGCATGTGCTGGTTGACGGTAATATCGCGATGTCGGGTGGCCGCGAGCTTGCGCTTGAGCTTGAGGAGAAGGGGTACGAGTGGCTGAGGGAGGAAGTGCCTGCCTAGAGATAAACGACAAACTGTCGACATTCTACTAGTAGGCACTATAAGTGCAGATGGCAACCGAAACACGACCGCAAGTTGATGCTGCAGAGGTATATAGCAGGCTTGGTCGCATTGAAGGCGAGCAGGCCCAGATGAACCTGCGGTTTGACGATATGAACACACGGCTTGACCGACTGGAGGCAGCGCAGACACGCTTGCTTTATTGGGTTCTTGGAATCGGCGCCGCGATTCTGGCTTCAGTGTGGGTTGGGAATCTGACTGGATAGTATAACTCTTTTGGGACTTGAAGTTGCGGACCATGCGTAAAGCATCCGCAGTGGGAAACTTACAGGCTTTTATGACACAGACACTTACACGATACGAACAATATACTTCTGACTTTGACTCGCTTGAGGGCGCGGAGCAGCCGGAATGGTTGCGTGATATTCGCGCTGCGGCCTGGGAGCGATTTCTTGCTGTCGGACTGCCGACGGCGCGGCGGGGCAACGAGCCGTATAAGTACACGAATGTCGCGCCTATCGCAGGGACTGAGCTTGCGCTGGCTTCGGACGGAGACAGTGAATTCAGCGTGGACGAGTTAAGGCAGATTGCACCTGTGCAGGATGGTGGCGCGCGCCTGGTCTTCATAGACGGGCGGTACTCTGAAGGTCTTTCTGATGTGCGAAGCGTTGTGAATGGCATTAGTGTTTCGAGCCTTGCCGACGCAATCGAGTCGGGTAATGGAGCGGTCTCCGGTCATCTGGCACAGTATGCGGATGTGGAGGAGGACGGATTTATCGCGCTGAACACTGCGTTCATCAGCGATGGGGCATTCATCGAGGTCGAAGAAAATGCTTCGGTGGAATCGCCGCTGCATCTGGTATTCGTATCGACGGATGGGGCACAGACTGTTTCGCATCCCAGGGTGCTGGTCGTGGCAGGGCGTGGAAGCAGCGCGACGATTGTGGAAAGCTATGTCGGCGTTCCGGGTAATCGGTGCCTTACTAATTCAGTTGCGGAGATCGTGCTGGAGGATGATGCTACTCTCGACCATTACAGGCTGCTGATGGAGAGCGAGGACGCTTTTCATGTGGGTGTGGCCCGGGTCCATCAGGGCGCTAACAGCAAGTATAACTCCAAGGTGTTCGAGCGGCAGGTTGGGCTGGGCAGGTTTGACCTGTACACGAGCATTGACGGCGAAAATGCTTCGTGCGACCTGAAGGGGCTGTACTTTACCTCCGGCAGGCAGCACATGGACAATTACATCAACATCAATCACGAGAAGCCATTCTGCAGGAGTCGGCTGCTCTATAAGGGCATACTAGATGGCAGATCGCGGGCGGTGTTTGGTGGAACGGTGTATGTGCAGCCGGGCGCGATCAAGACCGATTCGCACCAAGAGGACAAGAACCTTGTTCTTTCACCGTACGCTGAGGTTGACAGTAAGCCTTCGCTATTCATCTATGCTGATGATGTGAAGTGCGGGCACGGGGCTACGGCGGGCAATATAGACCTGGACACGGTGTTCTATATGCGGAGCCGCGGCATTGACTTGGAGACGGCTAGCCGCCTGCTGATATACGGCTTCGCCAGCGAGATTATTGACACGGTCGGGGACGATTATCTCAGAGAGTATCTTGAAGGGTTGTTCCTTGATTCGCTCCCGAGTTACAAGTTCGAGTTTTAGGCTGATATGTACGACTTGCAAGATCTCTACCAAGAAGTGGTGATGGACCATAATCGTAGGCCGCGGAATTTCCGCAAGCCGGAGGACGCGAACCGCCAAGCTGAAGGGTACAATCCGCTGTGTGGGGACCAGATTACGCTGTATCTTGCAGTGGCAGACGATAAGATCGCTGATGTGGGCTTTCAGGCGCAAGGTTGCGCGATCTCGAAGGCGTCCGCTTCGATGATGACCGAGAGTGTTAAGGGACTGTCCCTTGAAGATGCTGAGAAGGTGTTTAAAGAGTTTCGCAGCATGATAACGCTGGAGGACTTTGACCCGGATGTGTTGGGTGATGCCGAACTGTTGCAAGGCGTGTCGCGGTATCCTGCGCGGATAAAGTGCGCCGCGCTTTCATGGCACGCACTCAACTCATTGCTGGGCGATAATGAGGGACAGGCTGTTACCACAGAGTAGGCGAATCGGCGGCAATGTGGCTGGGAGAGTGGCCTATGTACATTCCAATTAAGGTCGATTATGGCGTGCGTGCGCTGGTTGATTTGGCGCTATACGGGGCTGGAGGTCCTGTTCGCGCCAGCGAGATAGCCAAGCGCACAGTGATACCTGAGCAGTACCTGGCGCAGGTTTTGCATACGCTGAACAAGAGCGGCTTCACGGGCAGCCATCGAGGTCCCCGCGGCGGTCACTTTCTTGCGATGGAGCCTTCGGATATCAGGCTGAGCAACGTGATGATGAGCCTCGGGGGAACTGAGACGCCTGTCGCCTGCCTTGCCGACAACACCATCTGCATCCATTCGCCGGTTTGCGCGCAGCGCGAGGTGTGGCGGACGGTGGCGGAGGCGGTGTTTAACATCCTGGACTCGACCACGATAGAAGACCTGGTAAATAGTACACCTATTTTGCCGGAGCGAGATGATAGTGGTGTGCTGCCGATTAACTTGAAGACAGCAGTGTAAGACAAATCAGTTCATATCAATATGAACCTATAAAAATTAGCCTATCAATCAGGGAGGGTTAGAATGGCTTTTCAGAGAGTTGCGAGCGTGAGCGACATACCGGCGGGCGTGACCAAGGTATTCGAGGTCGGGGACAGAGCGGTTGCCGTATGCAATGTGAGCGGCGACTTGTACGCTATCGAGGATGTATGCACTCACGACGGTTCGTCATTTGAACAGGGCGAGCTTGACGGCTGCGAGATCGAATGCCCGAGGCACGGCGCTCGCTTTGATGTGAGGGATGGTTCGGCTACTGAATTGCCTGCCGTCGTTCCGGTTGACACCTTTGCGGTGCGGGTCGAAGGTGATGACATTGAGGTTGACGTTTAACCTTGTAATCCGGCCAGTACGGCACGGCAGGTAGAATTATGCTAGATGTGAGGAAGATCCGAGAGGACTTTCCCGTCCTTTCCAAGAAAGTCTATGACGGCATCCCCTTGGTGTGGCTAGACTCGGCTGCGACTTCGCAAAAGCCGCGTCAAGTCATTCAGGCGCTCGTGGACTATTACGAGGGTTACAACGCGAATGTTCATCGCGGGGTGCATGCCCTTAGCATGGAATCCACGGGGCGATATGAAGAGGCGCGGCAGAAAGTCGCGGACTTCGTAAACGCGGAGAGCGCGAAGTGCCTGATATGGACGCGTAACACGACCGAGGGAATTAACCTTGTTGCCCATAGCTGGGCGATGGATAACATCAAATCCGGCGACGAGATTGTCGTTACTGCGATGGAGCATCACAGTAACCTTGTGCCTTGGCAGCAGATTGCAAAGAAAAAGGACGCTAAGTTGAGGATTCTGCCGCTTGCGGATGACCACACGCTCGATATGGATGCTGTTGACCGGATAATCGGGCCGCGAACTCGATTGTTAGCGATGTCGCATGAGTCTAACGCAGTAGGCACCATCAATCCTGTTAAGGAGCTTGCCGCTAAAGCCCGTGCCGTTGGCGCTGCTGTACTTGTTGACGGGGCGCAGAGCGTTCCGCACATGCCGGTTGATGTGCAGGACATAGACTGTGATTTCCTTGCGTTCTCCGGACATAAGATGCTGGGACCAACCGGTATCGGTGGATTGTACGTGAAGCTTGACGTTCTGGAGCAGATGACACCATTCCTGACCGGCGGCGAGATGGTGCTTGCGGTGACATACGAAGACGCGACGTGGGACGACCTGCCGATGCGCTTCGAGGCGGGAACGCCTAACATCGCTGATGCGATTGGGCTGGGCGCTGCCGTTGATTACCTTAACGCACTAGGAATGGACAATGTGCGCGAGCACGAAGTCAGCCTGACCAGATACGCGCTTGACGCCTTCAAAGAGCTCGAAGAGGAGCTGGATGTTTACGGGCCGAAAGATGCGGAGAAGCGCGGTGGAATAGTGTCGTTCCATCATCCGGATGTGCATCCGCACGATCTTGGAACTGTCCTTGACAGGCGCGGCATCGCCATTCGGACAGGCCATCACTGCGCTATGCCGATGGTGCGGAGTCTGGGGGTGCCGGCGACCGCGAGGGCGAGCATGTACCTGTACAACACGGAGGAAGAGGTTGATTTGCTCGTTGATGCGCTTAAAGAGGCGTTGAGGTATTTCGGCAATGGAGCTAAATAGGCTTGATGGCCTGTATCGAGACGCTATTCTCGACCACCGCCGCAATCCGAGAAGCCATGAGCGTCTGAGCGCGCCGGACATTGAGGGCGATGCAATCAACCCCTTTTGCGGAGATGAAATACACCTGCAAATTGCCCTTGACGATGGGCGGGTTACAGGTGTGGGACTGCAAGGCGAGGGCTGTTCCATCAACCTTGCGGCAGGCTCGATGCTCGCCGAGGCGATACAGGGCAAGGCGCTGAATGACGTTGACGCGCTGGTTGGGCTGTATCGCAGGATGATGCGGGGTGACGCTGAGGCGGAGGCAGCGCTTCGTAGTGAAGGCGACCTATCGAATCTCGCCGGTGTGCGAGACTATCCTGTGAGAATCAAGTGCGCGCTGTTGCCGCTGTCTGCTCTGACGCAGGGTATCGAGTGCTACAAGGGTAAGACTGGCTGAAGTGTTGTCCAAGGAGTGAGCCTCAGCCCGCTTACTTTGGATTTACAGAAGTTTGCCTGTCTGCGCCAGTGTCTCATGTGAATGGCCATTCCTGTTGGCGCCGCCCATAAGCCTGCTGATTTCTGCGTCCGACAGTGAGATGCTGCTCTCACTTTCCTTTGCAACCGCCGCTTGTTGGCCGCTGCCGACGCCCGTGCCTATGAGGGTGATACCGACGCGCTTTTTCATCCGGCGTTCCTGAACGACGCCGAAGATTACGTTAGCGTCCGAATTCCCCGCCTTACGAACAATCTCTGCTACTTCATGCACCTGACCGAGCGTGAGGTCCTTGCCGCCTGTGACATTGAAAAGGATTCCGGTCGCGCCCTCTAATGGCGCGTTGAAGAGCGGGTTTGCGAGTGCGGAACGCGCCGCTTCTATGGCAGCCCACTTGCCTTTGCCCTCACCGTATGCCATAAACGCCGCTCCGCCGTTGCCCATAACTGAGCGTACATCGGCGAAGTCCACGTTAATCATGCCCGGCACGGTTATGATGTCGGAGATTCCCTTCACGCCCTGACGCAACACATCGTCAGCGGCGTCAAACGCTCGTTCAAGCGTTACTGTGCCTTTGAGCGAGGGGAGCAGCCTGTCGTTCTCCACAACTATGAGCGTGTCCACCTTTTGCTTGAGGCTGCGGAGGCCCTGTTCTGCAACTTCACGGCGGCGCGAGCCTTCAAACGAGAAAGGCAGTGTGACCACGCCGACGGTGAGCGCCCCCTTTTTGCGAGCGATGTCGGCGACTGTCGCGGATGCGCCGGTTCCGGTGCCGCCGCCCATCCCCGCGGTTATAAAGACCATGTCCGAGCCTTCGAGGAGCTCGCCTATATGTTCTTGGCTCTCCTTTACGGCGCGACGGCCGACTTCGGGGCGTCCGCCGGAGCCCATGCCGTTTACGGTGTCGGGGCCGATGGCGTATGAAGGTATCGACTTGAGATGCGCGAGTGCCTGAATGTCCGTGTTGAGAACGAGGGCGTCAAGCTGTGTGAGTCCGTTTGTGACCATGCGGGACACGGCGTTGCCGCCGGCTCCACCGACTCCGACAACTTTCACTTTAATGTCAGATGATGGGGATTGCATTGACGGGAAACCTTGCGGCTTCTTGCCGAATGCGAATGATTGGATGATGTATTCCAGCATAGGATCAGCCTCACTTGCTCGGAAGTCTGTATGTTATGCGGCGCGCGGATTAAGTTGCTTATGCCGCTTCTGGGAGAGTCAGGAAATTGTAGGGAATGTTCCACACACCGGATTTGCCCATATCGACGACAGCCTTGCGCCTAAGGGCCTCAGTGACGACTCCGGCGCTGCCGAACCTGGGACCGCCATGGATGTTGCCCATATAGACGACTTGCTGGCCAACGTGGATGCTGCAGCAGGTTGCGGACTTTGCCGGGCTGCGCTTGGCATGAATGCCGGGAAGCCCGAGCTGTCGGATGTTCGTGGCGTCTCTTGTGTCGAGCATGGAAGCCTTACCCCCTTGTCCTTGGATAGAACATATCTCTTACAGAACATATTAGAACAGAACGAGAGTTCCTGTCAACACTATTTTGGAAAATCGGGTTAAATTGCCTAGAAATGCCCGAAAGGGCGTTGTCTTCGCGTCTTTAGAGGGGGCTGTTGTGGTCGTTCTTGCGGGCTTTGTGGGAGTCCTGGAGCGGGAACTGCTGAGCATATCTGAGTTAGAATTTCCTGTTTTATCCATTTTGTATTGCATTCGTATAAGTGGTAAAATCCTGCTTGCAGATTAGCGAATGCGATGCATTGCCGCGTTTACCCGGCGGTATGTGATGCTGAATGTCCGAACAGCGAAAGAGGTGGAGATATGAGACTTGAAGGCAAGGTTGCTCTGATAAGCGGGGCCGCTCGCGGACAGGGCGCGATGGAGGCACGACTGTTTGCTCAGGAGGGTGCCGCTGTCGTGATTGCGGACATCCTTCAGGACGAGGGCAAGCAAGTCGAAGCCGAGATTAATGAATCGGGCGGCAGGGCGTTGTTCGTGAACCTGGATGTTACAAGCGCTGACGACTGGCAGGCGGCGGTAGCCAAGGCGGTCGAAACCTTCGGCAAGATGGACATCCTGGTGAACAATGCAGCGATATACAGCCGCGTTCCCATAGAGCATGCCTCCGAAGAGGAGTGGGACAGCATAATCGATATAAACCTGAAGGGCGTGTTCCTGGGCACCAAGCATTCAATCGCGGCAATGCGTGATGCGGGCGGCGGCTCGATCATCAACATTTCGTCCACTGCCGGGCTTGTGGGCAGTCCGCGAGGGGGAGCTTACACAGCGTCGAAGGGTGGCGTGAGGCTGTTCACGAAGAACACGGCGATTCAGCTTGCGCCGGATGGTATTCGCGCAAACTCCATTCATCCAGGCCCGATAGACACAGAGATGATTGCTGACAATATCGGCACACCGGAGGGACTGGCAGCGTCCGTTGAGCGTGTTCCACTGGGCAGGATAGGTACGGTTGACGATGTGGCATACGGAGCTCTGTTCCTCGCGTCGGATGAAGCGTCATTCATGACCGGCTCTGAACTGGTGATTGACGGCGGCGTTACGGCGCAGTAGTCAGAGGAAAACTTCTGGTCCCCGGTTGTCACCAGTCGTTTGGGGACCATGCCTTCCGGTTTCCTAATTTAGAAGCATATTGGAGAACAGTTTTCGCTTTTTCCAGCGCTTCGGCTAGAAAAGGATTGCGTATTGGCAACATTCACGGCACAGGTTGAGTTGGATGTGAACGGCAGCGTTCATAGTATTGAAGTCGGACATCACTGGACTTTGCTGCGCGTACTGCGTGAATCACTTGGGCTGACCGGAGCGAAGCGCGGCTGCGACAGGGGTGAGTGCGGAGCATGCACGGTGCTGCTTGATAGCAAGCCGGTTTACGCCTGCCAGATGCTTGCGGTGCAGGCTGTGGGACGCAGCATCACCACGATTGAGGCGCTGGGCGAGAGCGACCAGTTGCATCCGATTCAGCAGGCGTTTCTGGACAACGACGGCGGGCAGTGCGGGTACTGCACACCCGGCTTCGTGATCAGCGCCAAGGCACTGCTGGATGAAACGCCCAAGCCTACTGAAGAGCAGATACGTCAGGCGCTGTCCGGGAACCTGTGCAGATGCAACGCGTACGGGCGGATTATCGAATCTGTTAAGCAGGCGAATCTGTTAAGCAGGCGGTGGTGAGCAATTGAATTCAAACGCAGTTATAGGCACCTCTGTTGCGCGACGGGACCTGCCGCAGAAGCTTACGGGAGAGGCGAAGTACACCAGCGACATCTATTTGCCGGGAATGCTAATCGGCAAGGTGGTTCGCAGCCCGCATCCTCATGCCCGCATTGTCGGCATAGACGCTTCGGCTGCGGAGGGTCTGCCCGGCGTACATGCCATTCTGACGCCGTTTGATGCGCCTGAGGGCAGGCTTGCTCCCGATCTGCCCATCCTCGATACGGTGGTGCGCTATGTGGGCGACGAGGTGGCTGCGGTTGCAGCGGATGACGAGGACCTCGCGGAGTATGCGGCGAGCCTGATGAAGATAAGCTATGAGCCGCTGCCGTTCGTCACTACACCACGAGAAGCCATGGAGCCGGACGCGGCGCGTGTGCATCCCGAAGGCAATCTTGTCGGCGGGGAGCCGCTGGCGCTCACTCGCGGAAATGTGGATGAGGGCTTCGAGCAAGCCGACCGCATTTTCAGCATGTCGTACACGACGCCAGCACATTCACCAGCCCCGTTGGAGCCGAGGGCGGCAGTGGCGATGTGGGAGGGCGAGAAGCTGACGATCTGGAAGACGACACGGGGAGTGCATGCCGACAGGATGAGCCTCGCGTCTGCGCTGGGAGTTCAGCGGGATGCGGTTCGCGTGATCGGGGCTACGCTGGGTGCAGGGTACGGTGGCAAGGACGAGTCGCGGCTGTCGGTTATCACCGCCGAACTGGCGCGCAGGGCGGGCAAGCCCGTGAAGATAGAGGCGACTCGGGAAGAGGAGTTTCTGGCGGGAAGGAAGCGTCATTCGACTGAAACGACCGTGAAAGTCGGCGTGAAGAATGACGGCACGGTTACCGCAGTACACGCGACGACGCTGATGGACACGGGCGCGTACCTGGCATCGGGGCCCGGCGTGGTACGGCGGGCGGGGCAGGGCGCACTCTATCTGTATCACTGCCCGAATGTGCGGTATGACGGCTACCTTGTATATACGAATCAGCCGTCGGCGGGGTCGTACAGGGCGCTTGGCGCGCCGCAGGGACACTTCGCCCTTGAAGTCACGATGAACCACATTGCAGATGAGCTTGGGATTGATCCGCTCGAGTTCCGACTGCGAAACCATGTGGGCATCGAGGGGCAGCCCGGAGAGCGAGTTACGCCCGCCAACCAGATAATTGACACACAGCCTGTTGAGGGGGGCATACCCTTTTCCTCGAACGGGTTGCGGGAATGTCTCGAAAGGGGCGCGGAAGCATTCGGCTGGCAGGAGAGACACGCAGAGCGTTCGCAGTCCGCGGGGCATCTGAAGACCGGCAGCGGCATGTGTATGTTCATCTATCGCGGAGGGCCGGGCGGCAGGTCTTCGGCGCGATTGAGGCTGAACTCAGATGGAAGTGTGCAGCTCATTGCGGGTCTGATGGATGTTGGCGAGGGCAGCACAACCGTTATAGCTCAAATCGCGGCTGAAGCCGTCGGTGTGTCCTACGATGACGTGCGCGTTACGTTTGGGGACACGAACGACACACCTGAAGCGCCAATAACGGCGGGCTCTACGGCGACATTCTCTACCGGCTCGGCTACCATACAAGCGGCGGGAGAGCTGAAAGCGAAGATTCTGAGCCTTGTCGCTACTCATCTGGACGATGATGTCAGCAGGCTCGATATCGTGGACGGGAGTGTAGTGTCAGAGGACAGGAATGTTCAATTGTCGCTTGCCGACATCGCTGCGCTTGCCGGTGAGGAGACTATCGAAGTCGAGGCGTCGGTTATGCCGGGCAGCAGGGACCATATCGTGAACTCGTTCGGGGCGCACTTCGCTGAGGTGGAGGTGGACACCGAGACGGGCAATGTGCGGGTGCTACGCTATGTAGCGGCGCACGATTCCGGGCGCATTCTGAACCCGCAGTTGGCTACAAATCAGGTTGAAGGCGGTGTCTCACAGATGCTTGGATTCACCCTGTTGGAGGAGATGCTGACCGATCCTCAGAGCGGCGTGACGTTGAACGGTAGCTTCCTGGAGCATAAGAGTCCTACCGTTCAGGAGTACCCGCCAATTCAGGTGATATTCGCTGATGTAGTCGATCCAATAGGGCCTTTCGGGGCTAAGGCGCTGGGCGAGCCACCGAGCATTGGGGCCGCGCCAGCAATCGTCAACGCGATATATGACGCGGTGGGTATGCGCATCAGAGACTTGCCTGCGACACCTGACAAGATTCTGAACGCGCTGAGCGCACAGGACGAGGTGTAGGGGCTGATGAGAGCGTTCGAGTTTGCACCGGCGAGCAGTCTTTCCGAGGTATCCGAGTTGCTGGCAACCGATGGGCAGTCAGCAAGGGTGATTGCCGGCGGGACGGATTTGCTTGGCGAAATCAAGGAAGGCGTAGTCAGTCCTGGGCGAGTCGTGAGCCTACAAGAAATTGCGGACCTCAGGAGCGTCCGAGTGTATATGGATGGTGTGCTGATCGGAGCGATGGCAACTATTGCGGATGTCGGGGCGCATACTCTTATACAATCCAGCTACGCCGCGCTTGCTCAGGCCTGCGATTCGGTCGCTACTCCTCAGATTCGCAATGTGGGAACGATAGGGGGCAACCTGTGCCAGCGTCCACGCTGCTGGTACTATCGCAGCCCTCTGTTTGACTGCCGCAAAAAGGGAGGGGAGCATTGCTTCGCCCTTGAGGGCGCCAACAAGTTCCATGCGATCTTCGGTTCTAAGGTCTGTCCTGCTGTGCATCCGTCGGATACCGCTGTTGCACTTAGTGCGTTGGATGCGAGGGTGCTTCTAGTTTCATCGGATGGAGCGCGCATGCTGCCGATCGAGGATTTCTTCGTTGATCCGGATCGAGATGTGATGACCGAGAATGTGCTGCAAGAAGGCGAGATACTCGCAGAGGTCGTGATTCCGCCGGCTTCGCCACGTTCGAGCAGCGTGTACCTGAAGGCCAAGGAGCGACAGGCGATGGACTTCGCGCTGGCGAGTGTGGCGCTGGCGGTTGACGTGGCTAATGGCACGGTTTCACAAGCTCGCCTGGTGCTTGGAGGCGTAGCGCCCGTACCGTACAGGGTGCACGGGGCGGAGGATGCTATTGCCGGCATGCGGACAGACGAGATAGATGCGGCACAGATAGGTCGCATTGCAGTGGAGGGAGCGATGCCTCTGTCTGCTAACGGCTTCAAGGTGCGGTTGGTGTCTGGGTTGGTAGCGCGTGCGGTGAGGACCTTGTTGACTGGAGAAGCGCGAGAGGGCGCATCGCAGTGAGCCGTGGCATTAGCCATCCGCTCAATTTGCTGGAGCACTTTGAGGCGGCGGTAGGCGGCTTGACGGGAGACAGGCTTGGGTTGGTACTGGACTTTGACGGAACGCTGTCCGAATTTGTGCCTGATCTCGACAAGGCCGTAATTAGCTGTGATGTTGTCCCGCCGCTGCGAGGCCTTGCCAGCAAACTCACGCTGACTGCTGCGATGTCGGGCCGTGCAGCGCGAGACCTCGAACAGCGGGTGGACATCGATGGTCTCGTTTACATTGGCAATCACGGCGCGGAGCGCATTGTGGACGGCGCGCTCAGCGTGGCAGAGGCAGCAGAGAGTTCCGAGTCTGAGTTGCAGGCGCTGCTCGAAAGATTGGGAATCGCGGCCAATGACCCTGGCATAGTGCTTGAGAACAAAGGGTACAGCGCCTCCTTGCACTATCGCCGCGCGTCCGATGAGTCCGGAGTGATAGAGCGTCTGCGATCTGCACTGGGCGATATGCCCAAGTCGGACGACCTGGAATTCTTCTGGGGCAACAAGATACTGGAGATTCGGCGCAGGAACGGCGTGACTAAGGGCTTTGCTCTAGACAGGGTGATCCGCGACTGGCGACTTGGCGGCGTGATCTTTGCCGGAGACGATACTACGGACGCGGACGCCCTTTGCGTACTTCAACAACGAAAGGCATCAGGGGATGTGGACGGATTGGGCATTGCGGTCATTCAGGACGGCACGCCCTCGTCTGTGCTGGATAACGCCGATTACAGCCTCAACGGAGTATCGGAGGTTGCGACTTTCCTCAGCCGACTGGATGCTGCAATCGGCTGAAGCACAAGGCCGACGGGCACGCTGACTGCTAAAAGATTGCGACCGGGTTGACGGGAGAGCCGGTGGCGTTGGACAGGCGCAGCGGGTTGATGGTTAGCATGAACTCCCACTTGTTGCGTTCCTGACACGCCGCCGCAAGATCTTCGAGGTTGGGGTTGTCCAGAATCCACAGCCCCATTGCGACGATGCCGACCTGATGGATGGGATTGGACATGCTGGCGTACTGGCTCGGCATGACGTCATTGCCCGTGTCGCTCCCTAGTACGGCGATTCCTCGCTCATGAAACAGAGGGAGACACGCCGCCTGACACGCGGGCGAGCCTGCTTCGCGGGGATTGACCGGACCTTCGACATTGCGGCGGTGCAGGTTGCCGGTGCGGACCAGCAGCACATCGCCCTCTTCGATGGTGAAGCCGCAGCGTTCTTCGGCGGCGAGGATGTCTTCGGGCATGACGCCCTCGCCGCGCTCTATCCAGTCCACGCCGCGAATCATCGGCGCGTCCACGAGGACGCCGCGACTCGCGACACCGTTTCCGGCAAGCTCAATCGACTCTACTGTTGCGCCAAGCCCAGTGGATACGAGGTGCGGCGGACGCCCGTTGTACATCTTGCCCTGCCAGAAGAAGTGGGCGAGGCTGTCCATATGCGTGATGTGAAAGCCGTGGAACGCCATGCCGAAGAAGTCGGTGGCGGCCTGACTGGGACGGTTCGTTACCTTGTCACCGCTTGCCCAGCCCTCGCCGCTCTCCAGCATGAAGTGGAGCGGTGTGGACATGTGGTCGGCTTCGGGCGTCCAAGTAACTGTGCGCGAGCATGACACGGTTGTGCCCTCCTGAATCAGAGACGCAGCTTGCAGGGTCTTTTCCTTTGAGAGCAAGTTGAGCGTGCCGTGCTGGTCGTCTTCGCCCCAGCGTCCCCAGTTGGACAGCTTGTCGAAGTAGCTAAGGACCTCTTCTTCGCTCGGTATTTGTGCTGGCATTTTTCTCCTTTGCATAAAAGCTTGGGGTGCTAGATTTAATGGCAATCTAAGGCAGTTAAACGCATGTGTGTTCGCGCGTAAGTATAACTGCAACCTGTGTGGATGTCATTTGCCGTCAGCTCGATGCACTGATGACAACTGCTGGCTTCCGAGGCCTTGTTGGTGGAATTAGGTGGTCGCGTGTCCCCGCCGCAGTGCTCGGCCAGAGAGGGCGCCGGTATTCTCGCCGTTTTCGATGACGACCTTGCCATTCACAATGACGTAGTCAATGCCTATCGGGTAGTGATGCGGGTCTTCTCGAGTGGCGTGGGTCTTGACTGTGGCGGGGTCGAAAACAACGATGTCCGCCTTGAAGCCGTCTCGCAGGATACCTCTGTCCGGCAGTCCGAGGCGTTGGGCCGGGAACGATGTCATCTTGCGAATCGCTTCGGAGAGGCGCAGGTGCTTCTCGGCGCGGACGAACTCAGCCAGAACTATCGGGAAGCAGCCGTAAGTACGCGGATTGGGGTATTCGCCAAATAGGATAGCATCGGATGCAATCATGCCAGCCGGATGGGACACGAAGGCGGACAGCGTCTGTGGGTTCGTGCCCAATCCAACCGTCGAGATGCCGAGGTTTTCTTCCAGCAGCAGGTCGAACAGAGCCTCAGCAGGCTCTTGCCCGCGCATCTCGGCTATGTCAGTGATCAGCTTGCCTTCGTATTGCTTGTTCTGAGGTTGCGTGAAGTTCGTGAGCCAGTTGTCTCTGAGTCTATCTGCGGATATTTCCAGTGCCATTCTGGAGCGGTCGCGCGGGTCGCGCAACGCGGCCATCAGCCTTTCAGGACCGCCGTCTTTCGCCCAGTGCGGCAGCCCTATGGTGATGGTCGTGCCTGAGTACGGATAGGTGTAGCAGTCGAAGGTAACATCCATGCCCTCAGCGCGAGCATCCTCGACGAGGCCAAGGTATTCCAAGTGGCTGCCGACTCCCTGCTCGCTCTGACGATAGTGCGTCAGGTGGATCGGGATATCTGAGCGCCTGCCAATCTCGATTGCCTCTTCCCATGGGGCAAGTAACCCTTGGGAGCGCAGGCTGGCGCGCGTGTGCGTGTGGTAGAAACCGCCGAGGCTTGCTGCCGCTTCGGAAAGCTCCACAAGTTCGTCTGTTGGCGCGTATGCGCCGGGAGGGTAGTCGAGTCCTGTGGACAGACCCCATGCGCCTTCTTCCATAGCCTCACGCACTACTGCTCGCATGTCTGCCATCTCAGCAGCGGTGGCGGGCCTGTCGTTCCAGCCTACGGACCATATACGCACCGGCGAGTTGCCAAGTATATATGCGACGTTGATAGCGACAGTATCGTCGAACTTGCCGAGATAATCTGCGACCGTCAGCCAGTCCGCAGGCATTGGAGGGTAGCCGTTCAGCCCGGAGTCCAGCCAGATGTAGCGGTTAAGCTCATCCTGAGTCTTGAACGGCGCGTGTGAGATTCCGTCTATGCCCACGAGTTCGGTGGTTACGCCCTGCCTTACCTTCGGGTCGTGATGCGGCGCGCCAAGCATAGTTAGCCCGGCGTGGGAGTGCAAGTCGATGAACCCTGGACAGACTACATAGCCCGTGGCATCGATGACTCGAACGGCTTCCAAGCCGGATACATCGCCTCTGTGGATGGAAACTGAGTCGCCTTGCACTCCGACAGCAGCGTGAAAGCCTGGGCTTCCCGTGCCGTCAACTACCTGCCCGTTGGCTATAAGAATATCCAGCATGTTCATCTCCAATGCGCTGCGAGAGAATCTGTCAGGTCTAGATGATAGCAGGGATTCGGCGGCGGCGGAAAGTTGGCGACGACTGAGTATCCTGAGATGGGCTGATTAAGGGGGCGGAAAATGCCGGCCGGAACCGCCTGCAATATCTGCCTGTAATATCAGTGTGTCCATGTTACAATTTGCGGCATCTTTTGGCATACGGAGGGTTGCGAATCGAGTGACCCTCGATCCTAATCCAGAGCAAATAGATTGCGAGACTTGAAACGATGCCCAGCGCACTAGACGGAATTACTGTACTTGACCTGACGCGGCAGAGGCCTGGGGCACTGGCGGGCATGTTCCTGTGCGACAACGGCGCTCGCGTGATCCGCTTGGAACTTCCGGATGACGATAACGAGCGTACAGACCACATATATATGGTATGGGATCGAGGCAAGGAGAGCGTCTCGCTGGACATATCATCCGAGCAGGATGTTTTCAGAAAGTTGGCGCTCAATGCTGATGTTCTCATTGAGGACTTTGCGCCAAGTTCGGCTTACCAGAAGATAGTGAACTATGGCGAATTGCGCCGTATCAATCCGCGACTTGTTCATTGCTCCATCACAGCATACGGCAAGCAGGGACCGATGCGGGACGAACCCGGCGACGAGCATCTGGTCATGGCCAGAATGGGTATACTAGCGTCACAGCCCGGCTTTCGTGAGGGACCGGTACATGTGGTGCATCCGGTTGTCAACTTGGGTACAGCAGTGCTGGCGGCGCAGGGAATCACCGCCTCGCTATACGCGCGGGAAAAGACCGGATTTGGACGTAAAGTTGAGACATCGGTCATGGCAGGCTCGCTGATGTTCTCGCCAAAGATCATTGGGGAACGGCTTGAGCAGCGCCCGTTCCAGCTTACGACTGCGGGCGGCGGGCCATTTTACAGCGTGTTTGAGTGCGCCGACGGCAACTGGATTCAGATTGGATGTATTCACGGCGGCTTCGTGGATATTGCCGCGACCGTGATGGGCATTGCCGACCTGCTTGCAGACCCACGCTACGGCGATGGCAGGCGCCCGGAAAGCGAAGAGGCGCGTGCCGAACTTTTCGATATTGTGGCGAATGTTCTCAAGACGAAGCCATGTGCCGAGTGGGAGCGAATCTTCGAGGTTGCGGATGTGCCGTACGCGCGCGCCAGCACGACCGACGAGTCTATGGACAATCCGCAGGTTATCGCTAATGGCATGTTGTTGCAAATGAACGATCCGATTGTCGGCGAAGTTACGCAGATGGGCAATCCGATTAAGTTCACGCATACGCCCGGGGAGATTCGCGGCGCGCGGCCTTTGCGTGGGCAGCATACCGACGCGGTGCTGTCAGAGATAGCAGATGTGGAACTGCCCGAGGCGCGCGAATTGGAGCCGCGTGCTGACGCTCCACCGCTTGACGGCGTGCGGGTTATGGAAATGACGAATGTGATTGCTGGGCCTGCAGGTGGCAAGTGCCTGGGAGACCTCGGTGCGGACATCATCAAGTTCGAGCCACCATACGGCGACATATCGAGGCCCGCGGGGATGCAGTATTTCCTTTATCTGAACTCCAACAAGCGCTCGGTGTCTGCAGACACAAAGACGCCGGAAGGGCAAGAAGTAGCTCAGAAGATAGCGGCTGATGCGGACATAATGCTGGCGAACATGCGGCCCGGCGCGACTGATCGCATGGGGCTCAGCGCCGAAAATCTGGAACGACTCAATCCAGGACTGATTCAGGCGCATACGACGGCTTTTGGCTGGTCGGGACCGTATGCCCATCGTCCCGGCGTTGACCCGCTGGCGCAGGCTTGGATGGGCCTGCAGTTCGCGCAGGGTGGGCGCGGCAATCCGCCGGTATTTCTCGCTCAGCTTGCGCCGACCGACTTTTCGTCCGGCGGCATGGTCGCACTGGGGGCGATAATGGCGCTTTACGCGAGGGAGCGCACAGGAGTCGCGCAGAAGGTGGACTGCAACCTGCTGAACTCCGGCGCTGTGCTGCGAGAAGACGATTTCCTGCGATACGAAGGCAAGACATCACCGCCTATTGCCGACGGAGGGCAATACGGGCTGAGCGCCCTGCACAGGCTCTTCGAGACTGAGGAAGGATGGCTGTATCTCATCGCGGAAACGCAGGGAGAGTGGGAAAGACTTTGCGCCGTGATGGAGCGCGAAGACCTCATATCCGACGACCGATTCTCCTCTTCGGCAAAGCGAGTGGAGCACGATGATATCCTGTGGGATATTCTCACCGAGGCATTCGCGCAGGGGATGGCGTATGAGTGGGTGCGCCGATTGAGGAAGGCGGGAGTGAGCTGCGCCGATGTAACGGAGCGGTACAATGTGGGCTATTTCGAGGACGAGCATGTTCTCGCAAGCGGGATGGTGGCTGAGTACGACCATGTTACCTACGGCAGAATGCACTACTTTGCTAACGGCATCATGTTTGGCGAGACACAGGGTATCAATGGCAGATCTACCCCGCTGCTTGGCGAACACAACCGAGAGAAACTGGCGGCTCTGGGCTACTCGCAGTCGGAAATAGATGAGCTTTACGAAAAAGGCATCCTTACCACGGAAGAGCCTCGCAAAGCGTAATCGCCCATGAGCGTCGAGATTTCCACAGCGAAGAACCGAGTACGGCTGCGCCTTGTTTTGCTTGCGTCTTCGGCGTTTATGCTCTTGCTTGCGCTTTTCGCCTATGCTCTTGTGGGCATACAGTGGGCAATTGCGCCGCTAGTGCTTGCCTTGCTGACATTCGGCATTGGCGCCGGCAGGCTTTCAGGTAGATCGCTGGCGCTGCTGAATGATGACTTGAGAGTGATACTCACAGGCGCTTGGGCATCTGCGCCGCCCGCAATTCCAGCAGAGGAAGAGGTGCCGACGCGACCTGAATCAGGCGCAGTTCAGCAGCCTGTTGACGCAGGAGTTGCCCAATCGTTTGCTCCTTCCTCGCTTCCCTCAAGTGTCTCTGACCGAAGTGACTCTGCGGCATTAGCGCCTGGTCGTCCAATATCAGTACTGGGGCTGTCAGAGAAGCGAATTGGTATGGCGCTCTTAGCTGCGGGTCTGCTATGCGCGGCGCTCAGCCTTTACTCGTTCCCCAAGGGTCCCCCTAATACGATGGCCTGGTGGAGTTACTTGCTGTCGGTTCTGTTTACCATTGGGGCTGTGCCCATGTTCGAGGGCGGTTGGACGGCATTCTTCGCTCGCTTCAGGCGGGGGTATCAGGTCTCGTTCGAGCCGCGTGGGCTGCTGCCGTGGGCCGCGCTGGGCGGGATATTGCTCTTTGCTTTGCTGATTCGGTTGTACAATCTGGACGGGTTCCCGCCGGGCTTGTGGTTCGACGAAGCTGACAACATTGATCAGGCGAGGCTCATCGCGGAGCGTCCCGCGCAGACGCCGCTGTATGTGCCATCGAACAATCTGCCAAGCTTCTTCCTACTGCCCATTGCACTGACAATCAAGTTTGCTGGCATCTCTATTACGACAGGACGGCTTGTAGCGGTAGCCTTCGGCGTCGCCGGTGTGTTGGCAGTGTTCCTGATGGTGCGGCACATGTCTGGTACGGCGATAGGGCTTGTCGCCGCCCTTCTGACGGCGGTGATGCGCTGGGACATCACCTGGAGCCGCATCGGGATGCATGGCATAACCGCGCCGTTCTTTGCCGCTCTCGCCGCCTGGTTGACATATCGCGCAATTGACAGAGGACGCGCCGCTGACTTTGCATTGGCGGGGGCATGTCTTGGGCTGGGCATGTGGTTCTACGCGGCATATCGTCTGTTCGCCATCGTGATCGCCTTTGTGCTGCTGCACGCTCTCGTCTTCGGAAGTCAAGGAAGAAGGCGGCTGCTGGCGAACATCGGCGTCATGGCGTTTTTCTCGATCATCGTGACTTTGCCTGTTGCACAGTTCGCGGCAACTAACTCGGACGAGTTCTTCAAGAGGACGCAGAGCACATCTATTTTTGCGCACGTGGATGACGGCGACGAATCACGGGCTTTGCTTGAGAACCTGGGTAAACATCTCGGGATGTTCCACATCGAGGGCGATCCCAACGGACGGCACAACATACCGCGCGCACCGATGCTGGACATCTTCTCTGGTCTGCTGATGCTGGTGGGATTGGCGATAGCGGCGACAAGATGGCGCGATGCGTCTTTCATTGTGCTACCTGTGTGGGTTCTGGTGATGATAATGCCGGGGGTTCTGACGATACCATGGGAAGGTCCGCAATCGCTTCGCAGCATTACGGTGATTCCCGCGGTGATTACTCTTATTGCTATTGCCATCGGCTTCATCTGGAATTTGGGGTGGTCTGCGCGCTTTGCCGTTGTGCGTCTGGGGACTGCGGCGGTGATAACTGCGCTGCTTGCAATAGTTGGGTACGCTAACCTCTACGCATACTTCGGCGAGCAGGCGAACAGCCCCAAAGTGTACGCGGCGTATTCCACGGATGAAACACTGATGGCGCGCGATGCTGCTGAGCAGGTTGCACGGGGCTATGTTCCGATGGTCTCACGGCAGTTCAGGCATAGCCTTGTTGCCAGTCTGTTCGGACATCGCTTTCCGCGGCAAACGATCGCCGCGCCCACGAATATCCCAATTGACCCACAATTGGTGTGGCATGGTGCGGCAATTTATCTGGAGCCGCGTGAGGCAGGATTCTACGACACCCTGAGAGCGTACTACCCGTCGGCAGACTTTCGTGAGACAAGACCCCCTACGGGCGGCGATGTGATGTACTATTCGGCTTACATCAGCCGTGAGCAACTAGAGGCAGCCCAAGGGCTTGTGGCGCGGCGTACACTGCGGGATGGTGAGGTCATCGAAAGTGTCAAAACAAGCACGGAAAGCGTCTGGATGCTGGAAGTCGATGCCGATGACACACCTTTCGATGTTGAGTGGGAGGGCGCGCTGCACATAACTCATCCCGGGGAATATGTTCTCGTGCTGGACAGCGATTCGTCGGCGACCGTCGCACTGGACGGCAGGAAAATTCTGTCTCATGACAGGCCACGCGTGACAATAGTGCCGGCGGTTGGGCTGCATGTGTTGAGAGTGCACTCGCGAGTAGAGGATGCAGACGGCGTGCTGCGCGTGCTGTGGCAACCGCCTCCACCGCCGCCAATCGAAGGGGAGGAACCGTCGCCTGTTGAAGACATAGCTGATCTAGATCCGGAGCCGATCTCGTCAGCCAATTTGTACCATGGCGACGTGCGTCCTGTGGGACTGGCTGGGCGCTTCTTCGCCGATTTGGAGGATGTCGATGGGATTGGCGATGCGCTGCCTGACGCTATGCGCGTGACGCCGGGAATAGGCGGCGCGTTTTGGTATCACTCTGTCGTGAGTGGGGCGCACCTGGCGGTGTGGGACGGTAACTTGCAAGCGCCCGAATCCGGCTTGTATCGGTTCAGATTCGGTGAGGCTCATGGCGAAATGAAGGTGATAATTGACGGAGAGACTCTAATAGATACTCGCGCCGACAGGGAGGTAGAGGTGGAACTGGTGGAAGGTGAGCGTCGTATCCGGTTGGAGTATCTGACGAGTGCGGGGTCGCCGTGGTTCGAGGTGCTGTGGGCGCCGCCGGGACAGCCTGAATCGCGTATTGGGCCGGAGTATCTGTCGCCTGCGCCTGAGTATATGTTTCGGGTATTGGAATAGGAACGATGCTGCTTGCTAAGCGTCGTGGCTGAGGATTGCTGAATGGATGAACTTGCGTCTTGCGTAGGTTAGAAGCTCTCTAGGGCTGCACATTGAGATGGCTGTGTTATACTGCGCGCTGTTGGCGTTTGATTAAGTGGGAGGCTACCTGTAATGTTTGATGTTGTAATTCTTGGCGGGAGCGTTGTTGACGGCACGGGCGCGCCTGCCTATCGGGCCGATGTTGGCATTAAGGGAGAGACGATTGCCGAGATTGGTGATCTGTCGCAAGCTCAGGCGCGCCGCGTCATAAATGCCGCCGGCCTGACTGTTTCGCCGGGCTTCATAGATACACATGCTCATTCCGACGGCATACTGCTAATCGACCCGCAGCATGCTGATGGGTTGCGGCAAGGAATCACAACTGAGATTCTGGGGCAGGATGGGTTGTCTTATGCGCCGCTGTCTCCTGAGAACTACCGCATGAACCGACGCTACTTGGCAGGCATTCTGGGCGAACCACCAGAAGATCTAGATATGAGCAGCGTTGCGTCGTTTCGCTCGCACTATCACAAGAAGACGGCTATCAACACCGCATATTGCATCCCGCACGGGGCGATCCGACTGGAAACGGTAGGCTTCTATGACAAGCCGCTGGTGGGCGACGCGCTGGAGAAGGGGAAACAGCTCATACGCGAGGGTATGGAGCAAGGAGCGGTCGGGCTTGCCACCGGTATGTCGTACTTCCCCAACGCTTGGAGCGACACCGACGAGCTCGTGGAGTTGTGCAAGGTGGTAGCGGAGTACGGCGGCGTGTATGTAACGCACCTGCGCGATGTGAACACGGAACGCGGCTTTGGCGGAGGCGATGTGCCGGAAGCGCTGGAAATCGGCAGAAGGTCGGGCGTCAAAGTTCACTTTTCGCACTATCGCACGCATCCGGAGAGCGCGGGGAAGGTCGCCGAGCGAGTGGAGCTGATAGACAAGGCTAAGGCGGAGGGAGTGGACTGCACGCTGGAGCTTTACCCGTATCCTACCGGTAGCAGTTACCCGATCCGCTATCTGCCAAGCGAGGTGAACAACGGGGGACCTGAAGCGCTGATGGACCGGCTGCGCGACCCGGAAGAGCGGCAGCGAATGCTGGAGTATATGCAAGAGCGCTCGAACGATCTATCGTCCGCAGTGTTCACTTATCTGCCCAAGAACAGCCACCTGGAGGGCATGAGCCTTCGAGACATCGCTGCCGAGCGCGGGGTGTCGATGGAAGAAGCGATGATGGAGATGCTGGTGGATGAGGAGCTACAAGTCGGCTACCGGGGCGCTCCGCCGGACAGCGTGAAGGTCTGGCAGCAGGTCAGCCGCGACTGCGTGGAACTGCTTTCGAGGCCGGACTATATGGTGGGCAGCGACTCGATACACGTGGGCAGCATGCCGCACCCAAGGGCTTATGGTTGCTTCCCGCGCTTTCTTGGACGGCTGCGACGCAGTTTTGGAATGCTCACGCTCGAAGAGATGGTGCAGCGCATGACGAACAATGCGGCACAACGGTTTGGGCTGACAGGACGTGGGCGCATCGAGCAGGGCGCATTCGGGGATATAGTGGTGTTCGATGATGAGCGAATCAACGACAACGCCACTTACGACGATCCATGCCAGTTCCCGACGGGTATTCCTTATGTGCTGGTGAACGGGCAGGTTGCAGTGGACAGCGAGCATTGCACGGGTGTACTGGCGGGACAGGCGGTGCCGTAGTGCTGCGGAAGCGCTAGGGACTGCTGCATTTGGACACCCTTTCGGTCGAGCATCTTTTGGTAGTCGCCGCGATGGTATTCGCGGGGGCGCTCGTCTACTGCACCGCCGGGTTCGGCATTGGAGTAACCTCCATACCACTGCTGCTTTTTGTGGTGGACCCGCAGACGGCAGTGGTGCTCATAAACACCGTGTCGCTGTTCATGTTCTCGCTGGTTATATGGCAGACGCGGCAGCACATACCCGTTCGTCAAGTGCTGCCAATAGCCGCCGCGGGACTTGTGGGCGTGCCGGTCGGGATACTCATACTAAGGGACGCTGACACCGCGATTCTTCGCATTGCCATCGCTCTGCTAATAATCGCACTGACACTGCTTGCCGCTTTCAACAGGCGCTGGACGCTGCCCAACTCAACGCCGGTGGGATTGGGAACAGGCTTCGTTGTGAGCATGATCGTGAACGCATTTGGTGTGGGCGGCGCTCTGTTGGCGCTTGCGCTGCTTTCGCGCCGGATGTCGAGCCGGGTGCTGCGAGGCTCGCTGTCGCTGTACTTTCTTGCGGTAGAGGGCGCGGGAGTCATAGGTTACGGCGTAACAGGCCTGCTCACGGCAGAACGAGTTCAACTGATAGGCGTGGCGGTGCTTCCGGTAGTGCTGGGGTTTGGGGCGGCGGCGCTAATTCTTCGCCGGATAAACGAGGTAATGTTCCGAAGATTGGTCATAGTGGCGATAGTAGTTACGAGCCTAACGGTACTGGTGCGGGAAGTTGCAAGTTTGTAATGAGTATGCTTCAAATCGGCGTAGCTGCCTTCATGCTATTCCTCGGCTGTACGGCGCTCAGTGCGACGGGCTTCGGGATAGGGATGGTAGCGATGCCCGGCCTGTTATTCGTGCTGGAGCCGCAGACTGCGGTGGTCGTTCTGAATACGATCGCACTGGCACTTGAGGCGTGGATAGTTGTACAAGCTCGAAAAGATATACCCTACAGGAGGTTCTGCCAATAGCCGTTGCCGGTGCGCTGGGCGTGCCGTTTGCGGTGTACGTCTTGAAGTTCGCCGCTCCGGGCATAATGCGTATCGGCATATCCGTACTCGTCTTGATGTTGGCAGCGACCGCGACGTTCAACTTCCAGAGAGAATTCCCGTACTCGAAGGTAGTCGGCGTACTGGCTGGACTTGCGGTGGGGGTTGTGCTTCCCGCATTTGGCGTTGGCGGCCCCTTGGTGACTCTCTATATCCTGACGCGGAACTGGCAAAGAGAATCTGTCAGAGCGGCAATGGCTTTTACCTGCTTGTGCTGGACGTGTTCAGCGTAGCAGGCTACGCTGTCGCGAGGCTGTACACTGCCGAGAGGCTAATCCTGATTGCGCTTATGGTGATACCTATGCTGGCGGGGTTGGGGCTTGGCGCTCTGATTCTCAAATTGATGAGCGAGCGCGTATTTCGTTATGCGGTCATGACGATAATAAACTCGTCCAGCATATTCGTACTGATTAGGGCGGTGGCAAGCATTTGATGGATTTGGGATGGCTTGAAGCAATTGTCGTCATATTTGCGATGCTATTGGCTTCTACGGTCTTCAGCGCGACGGGCTTCGGGATAGGCATGATCTCCACGCCCCTTATGCTGCTCGTCTATGAGCCGCAAACCGTCATTGTCGTGGCCGGGACGGCAGGGTTGGGAGTCGGCGTATGGATAATCTCGAAGTCCTGGCGGGACGTCCCCTTCAGAGAGATTTTGCCGATAACCATTGCCGCCCTGTGTGGCGCGCCTATCGCGGTCTTTATACTGAAGACGGCGGATTCGGGTGTGCTTAGTATCGGAATCGCCGTGCTAATTGTACTGTTTGCGGTTGCCTCAATAGCTAACTTCCAGCCGAACTTTACCCATTTGAGAGAGTTAGGCACCACCATAGATTTATCCCGTAACAAGGCACTGCGGATTTCTCATTTGACGATATTAGGCATCGTAATAGGTTTCATTGTGGGCGTGCTCCTGCCCGCATCAGGTGTCGCCGGTTCTCTGGTGATGCTGTTCCTCATGACTAAGAATTGGGAGCGTCAAACCGTCCGGGCGGCTATGGCGTTCTTTCTGGTATCGCTGATGGCGTTTACGGTCGTGCTCTTTGCTCTCTATGGGCTGTACACACCCCTACGTCTCACGCTGATAGGCATAGTCGCAATTCCAGCGGTGATAGGCTTTCTGCTGGGAGCAATGCTCATCAAGCGCATTAATGAACGGGTTTTCGGCAATCTGGTCATTGGCATCATCATCGTTTCAAGCATCGTTGTCGTGGTCAAAGAAGTGAGTAAGTATCTGTAATGGAGTTGACGCTGGGACTGACGGGAATTGCTATTGCGGCGCTGGCGCTATTTTTAGGCTGCACGGTGTACAGCGCGACGGGCTTCGGCATAGCGATGGTGGCCACGCCTATTGCGCTACTGGCTATCGCTGACCCGCAGACGGCTGTGATAGTGGTGAACAGCGCAGGCGCAAGCGCAGGGGTGCTGATAGCGATTCAGGCGAGAAAGGACGTCCCGTACCGTGAGATAGTGCTGATTGCGGCGGCTGGGGGGCTCGGAGTTCCGATCGGCGTAGCGATATTGAAGTTTGCGGACCCCAGTATTATACGAATCGGCATAGTTGTGCTGATTTTGCTGCTCGCGGCCCTGTCACTTAAAGAATTTCAAGGAGAAATACCTTTTGCAGGGGTGCTGGGCGTTGTCGCAGGCTTTGTGGTAGGAGCATCCCTAGCCGCGTTTGCAGTCGGCGGTCCGCTAATCGTCCTTTTCCTGCTCGCGAGGCACTTGCGGCGGCAGTCGGTTAGGGGGGCGATGGCGTTCTTCCTGCTGGTTATCTCCGCAATCGGGGTAGGATTTTATGCGTACGCCAATCTGTACACGCCTGAGCGGTTGACGCTAGTTGCCATCGTGTTGATTCCGTCCTTCATCGGATTCGCGCTAGGCGGGCTGCTGATTAAGCGAATGAACGAGAGGATATTTCGTTATGTGGTGTTGGGAATCATCGCGTTATCAAGCATGGCGGTTCTAGTGCCGGAGATTAGGAAGATGGCGCAGGCCTGGACTTAGCAGGCAATTTATTGCAGGGGATAAGACGGCATCGAGTGGGAAGGTGTGTGGTAGCATACTTCCATCAATTCTGTGAGGAGAGATCATGAAGATAACATCCGTTGAGACTTATCCGGTGGACAGGTATCTGTTCGTGAAAGTACATACTGACGAGGGCATTACGGGCTACGGCGAAGCAGGTGCGTGGGGACACTTGGAGGCGACCGAGGCGGCAATCCGCCTGAAGTTCGGGCCGTATCTGGTGGGCAAGAACCCGCTGCTGATCGAGCACCACTGGCAGACGATGTACCGTACCGGGCATTTCCGAGGCGCAGCGATAATGGCGGGTATCAGCGCAATCGACATCGCGCTCTGGGACATCGCGGGCAAGCACTTTGGAGTGCCGGTGTACCAGCTGCTCGGAGGCAAGGTGCGGGACAAGGCACGCGTCTATTACCATGTGTTCGGCTCAACTCGCGAAGAGCTTGTATCGGGCGTGAAAGCCGCTAAGGAAGCTGGATTCACTGCAGTCGGGCACCTGACGCCGTTCCTCGACGAGGACCGCTCGGTGCCGTACTACAAGTCGCACTCAGAAAAGATGGCGGACGCCATAGACGCCGTGCGTATGTACCGCGAGGCGGCGGGCAACGAGGTTGACCTGTGCATCGAGATTCACCGCAGACTGACGCCGGCCGAAGCCGTGGTGCTGGCTCAGGGCATAGCGGAATTCCATCCTATGTTCTACGAGGACCCCATCCTGCCGGAGCATTATGACGCAATGGGACTTGTGGCGAACAAAATTACCGTGCCAATCGCTACCGGAGAGCGATTCCAAACTATCCACGAATTCGACATGCTGCTGAAGCGCGGGGCTGTGCAGTATATCCGCCCGGATGTGTGTCTGGCAGGCGGCATCACGCACACGAAGAAGATCGCGGCGCTGGCTGAGGCCAGCTATGTGGGCGTCGTGCCGCACAACCCGCTGGGGCCAATCAGCACGGCTGCATGCCTGCAGATTGCGGCGTGCGTGCCGAACTTCGCCATACAGGAATACCCGACAGGTGAGCACGAATTCCCGAAGAATGTGATGGTGAAAGAGCCGATTGCGGTTGAAGACGGCTTCCTGATCATCCCGGATGCGCCGGGCATCGGCATCGAGATTGCGGAAGATGCGCAGGAGAAGGCGCCGCCGAGGACCTACGGGCAGATAAATGTGCGGCTGCATCGAGATGGGTCGGTAGTTGACCAATAGGATGCGACCGTCGATTAGTTGAGCTTAGCGAAATTGGCACGCAGGGCCATGTGGAGTTGAATTATGGCTGACATAGAGTTGCGTTTTATCGGAGAGATTGAGCGACCCGCTTTCCTCAGGACGATGGCGCTCGGCTTCGGCTCCACGATGACCGATGATGACATGAAGGTCAGCACGCGCCCCCTGCGGATTGCGCGGTCGCTCGCGGCCCTCGACGGGGATGAGATAGTCGGCACTGCTGTCGTGTACCCGATGCAGATGAACATACCAGAGGGCAGGAGCGCGGCCACCGCCGTAGTCTCCGGTGTCACGGTTCTTCCGACGCATCGAAGGCGAGGAATCCTGACGCGGATGATGGATACTCATCTGCGTGAAGCGCACGACAATGGCGAGACTTTCGCGATGCTGGGAGCGTCCGAAAGCATCATATACGGACGCTACGGATACGGCATTGCGTCGATAATCGAGAGGTGGAGTATCGACAGGCGGCACACGGAGCTTGCCTACGCACCTGAGTCACCGGGACGTCTTCGCTTCATCGACAAGGACGATGCCATGGAGTTGCTTCCTTCAGTAGCCATTCGCGTCTGTACCGATAGGCCTGCCTTTGTTCCATTACATTCGGACCACTGGTCTGAATTCCTGGCCGATTTCGAGCACGAAAGGGGAGGGGCCGGCCCCTTCCGATTCGTTGTGTATGAAGAGGACGGTCAGATAGACGGCTATGTGATTTATCGTCTGCGTGGCGATACGGTGAGCGTAGTCGATCTTATGGCAGGGAGCGACGGGGCTCACGCTGCGCTGTGGCGATTCTGCTTTGGCATTGATCTCAGAACGACCATAGAGTGTGATGACCGTCCTGTAGATGACCCGCTGCCCTGGATGCTGGCAGACCCTCGCCGGCTGCAGCGCACCCTGAGAGACGGCATGTGGCTGCGGCTCCTGGATGTGCAGCGAGCGTTGGAGGCACGGACTTACGCGAGGGAGGGGCGCGTCGTGCTTGAGGTGCGGGACGAATTCTGTCCTTGGAACGAAGGACGGTATGAGCTGGAGGGCGGCGCAGAGGGCGCTCATTGCAAGCCTTCGACTGCCGAACCCGACATCATTCTTTCGGCTGCGGACTTAGCGGCGGCATACCTGGACGGCGTATCGTTCAGCACTCTTGAACATGCCTCGCGGGCTGAGGTGGCTTCTCCTGAAGCAGTGCAACTCGCCGACGCGATGTTCAGAACGCGGCGAAAGCCCTGGTGGGCGCATCAACTCTAGCATCGAAATTCGACTAGGAGATTCAATAGTTATGACGACAACCATATCGAGTATTGTTGGCAGCGGAGATCAGGGATACACAGGTGACGGCGGACCCGCAACTCTTGCGACAATGGACAATCCTTTCCATGTGGAGTTCGATCCGTTGTGCCGATGGCTGTATATCGCGGACTGCTTCAACTACGCCATACGCAGGCTGGATATGCAGTCCGGCGAACTGACGACCTTCGCAGGAACTGGTGAATCAGGGCATACTGGCAATGGCGGGCCTGCGGTCGAAGCGAAGATCGATGAGATATACGCTATACAGGTGGACGACAACGGGGATGTGTATATCTTGCAGCGATTCAATCCCGCTATTCGCAAGATAGATATCGCAACCGGCATCATCAGCACGGTGGCAGGCGATACGACTGTGGGCTATAGCGGTGACGGTGGGCCCGCGAGCCAGGCGCAAATGAGGGAGCCGAACGACTGCATTCTGGACGGCAAGGGCGGCTTGCTGATTGCGGATATACAAGACCAGCGGATACGGCGGCTGGACATCGCAAGTGGCATGATGAGCACATTTGCTGGGACCGGCGAGAAGGAGCATACCGGAGACGGTGGAAAGGCGAGCGAGGCGGGCATCTTAGGGGCGAGGGCGGTGTGCGTGGACGGTAATGGCAATACTTATATGTGCGAGCGAGAGGGCAACACCCTTCGGCGCATCGACGTGGCTGGCATCATCACGACCGTTGCGGGCACAGGCGGGCAGGGCTATACGGGTGACGGCGGGCCCGCGATTGAGTGCGAGTTCAATGGGCCGAAGGCGATACGCTGCGATGGGGACGGAAATGTGCTCATCGTGGATACGGAGAACCACGCGATACGCAAGTTTGATGCTGCGAGCGGCATCATAACGACGGTTGCGGGAGGACACGAGGGGCCGGACGGGGACGGAGGTTCTGCGATTGGAGCCGGTCTTGCGCGACCGCATGGGGTGGTGGTCGATGGTGTCGGCGCAATGTATATCGCCGACAGCGAGAACCATCGCATTCGTGTGGTGCGCTGATTGGAACTGACATCGGAATAGCGGATGGGCAGGATATGTGCACCAACAATATCCTGCCCATCGCTGTTTAGTTACGCGATGATCGCCTTTTCAAGTTCGGCTTCGTCGAATTCGAGGCCGAATCCCGGACGGTCTGGAAGTTTGATAACGCCGTTCTCGGGTATGATGGGGTCAACGAAAAGCGCCGCTATCCGATCAGCGGGGCCGGTGAATTCTTCGGAGAACTCGTGTGGGCGCACTGCGTTAGTTACGGTGCTGTATGCGTGCAGGCTGGCAACGGAGTTGACGCCGACGCTAGGGCTGTGTGGCATGATTACCTTGTTGTCGGAGACTGCCATCTCATATACCCTGACTATCTCCGATAGTCCGCCGACGTTTAAGATGTCAGGCTGCAGGATGTCCGGGTTGGAGAGGTCTATCAGGTCGCGGAAGCGCCATGCGGAAGTCTCCTGCTCTCCGGTTGATATGGCGCAGTCAAGCGAGTCCACAACCTGCCGCAATCCGCGAAGGTCGTATTGCGGCAGCGGCTCCTCGAAGTGGGCTACTCCGAGTTCCTCCAGTTTCCTGCCTTGCTGAATCGCCGTGGGAACGGAGTAGCCATTGTTGGCGTCGAAGCCGACAGGAACGTCGTCTGGCAGCCACTCCTTAACAGCTCTGAAAATCTCGAAGTCGTTTCTGGGGTTGCCGTCCTGCCGGTAGTCGCGCCAGTCCATGCGAACTTTGAAGGCGCGGAAGCCCTTCTCGTAGCCTTCCTGAACCTCCTCCAGCAATTCGCCGGGGGACTTGCGCCAGCCGTTGCCGCGGCTCCAGTACAGAGGGATTTCGGTGCGATGCGCGCCGCCGAGCATTGCATAGACCGGTAGTCCTGCCGCTTTGCCCATGATGTCCCAGCAGCAGATGTCGATCGCGCCCGCAATCTGAGGCGGGATGCGAGTTGCCTGCTGTCCCGTGCCAAGAGAGAGCTTCTCCCAGATCTGGCGTGGCTGCAATGGGTTCTCCCCGATGAGCAGAGGCTTGATCATGCTGTCAACGTATGCTTGGAAGATGTCCAACCCTCGTGAGCCTTCGGCAATGCCGGTTATTCCTTCGTCGGTATAAACGCGTACGATGAGGCGACCACCTTGGCCCACGAATGAATGTTCATCGGGCGTCAAGAAGCTGCGTAGTTGGTTGACCTTTATGTCGGTAATTTTCATTCTGCACCTCGTGAAATAGTTGTTGTCCATCCAGTGTTCAGATTGACCATTGATTTTGTGCTGACTATATGAGCGAAATGACAATTCTGTCAATTGCGTTGCTATCTGCCCAGTTCCTTCAGAGTGTTGAGAGCGCCTTCGACGACCCAGGGGCCGTCGCCGCCTGCCGTCAGGAAGAGGCCGCCCTGCTCTGCGCGGCGCAATGCCTCCGATGCGCTGGGCGTGTAGATGCCGGGTATCTTGCCTGCGCGCTTGGTAGCCTCAAAGACTTGCACGATGAGGTCGTCATGCGCTTGCCAGCCTGCGGGGTCGGAAAGGTCCACGCCCATCGAGAAGCTGAGGTCGCCGGGGCCGACCCAGCAGCCGTCAATTCCCTCGACCGAGAGGATTTCCTCTGCGATTGCAGCGGCTCTGACGGTTTCGATCTGCACGGCGAGGAATATCTCGTCATTTGCCCACTGCATGTAGTTGCCGCCCAAGAATCCTGTGCCAAACGCTCCAGCTGAACGCCCGCCAGTCGGCAGGTAGCGCACTGCTTCCACTGCTGCTTCCGCCTCCTCGACAGAGTTGACCATCGGCACCACGATGCCCATAGCGCCACGGTCGAGCAGCCTGCCGATTGCGCCAAACTCGTTACGACGGACGCGCGCCATCGGCATTGCCACGCCTAGCGCGATGCTTCGGAAGGCGGACATAGAAGAGTTGTCGTCCCATGCGCCATGCTGGTTATCGACGAGAATGAAGTCGAAACCTAGCGGGGACAGCAGTTCAGCGGAAAGTGACGAGCCAAGATTGACTTCCGCGCCGAATGCCGGCTCGCCTTCGAGCATGCGTTGCTTTGCCGTATTGATTGCCATTAGTGTTCTCCTTAAACTCTTTGAGTAGTGTCTATTCTGCTAGTTCCAAGTGCTGTTGAAGCAAGGGGATAACCTCGTCCGGCTTCTCGATGTGAGGCAGGTGACCAGCGCCCGCAATGACTTCGAGCCGCGTGTTGGGCATTGTTTCTGCGATGCGCTCGCCCGCGCTGGCGGGGATGATTCGGTCGTTTTCGCCCCAGATGACGAGGGTGGGAACTTCAACGCGTGGCAGCAAGTGTATGAGGCTCGGGTCGTGCATGTACGGCTTCCAGCAGAGGCGAGTTGTCATCTCACGCCCGCGAAGTCGGACGAAGGGGTCTTCAGGCTCTGACGCGGTGGCGAGCAGATCTGGGTCGCCGATTGCGATGCTTGCTGTCTGCTCGTCGCCGAGCAGGAAGATGTCAGCAATCTCGCCCTCGCTTGGACGCACGCCCGCTGTGTCGATGAGCGTAAGGCTGCCCAGCACCTGTGGGCACATCACCGCCATTTCAGCGGCAATCCAGCCGCCCATGAAGCCGCCTATCAGATGCACTTCATCAAGCCCAAGGTCCTGGAGCATCCACAGGTAGAAGCGCGCGAGGTCGGATATGCTTTCAAGCCAGTCGGGGCGGTCTGAGGCTCCGAAGCCGGGATGCGTTGGGGCATACACAGAGGCGGATTGAGATAGGGCATCTAGGTACGGCAGCATTCCGAGGTTCCCTTCGATGCTGTGCAGTGAGAATACGGTGGCGCCTTCCCCTCGCTTGTGAAGGTGAATCTTCGCACCCGCGACTTCTATGTGGTTTTCTTGCGAGTTGCTGTCGGCTGGCATATCGTCCTCATCAGGTATTGCGCTATGTTCTTGGAAGTTTCTGTCATTGCCGTTTAGGGAGCGACGTCGAAGGGGCCGGGAAGTTCGAGTTCCTTGCCGAGTTCGCGGAGCGCAGGCAGCACCTCATCTTTCATCAGGCGCAAGCATCGCATGGTGTCCTCATGGCTGATGCTGCCGTCGTTCGTCCATACGGCGAGGATGCCAGGGCGAACGACGGATAGCACTTCGCGGAGTTTCTTGATTACGGTGTCCGGGCTGCCGACGACGATGCGGTTGAGTTGCACAACGCGATCATAACCTGCAGAGTCCACGCCGCCTACGAGCCTGTCCGGGCGCAGGTTGATATTGGCGAGCCTTCTTCGCCCTTCTATGGAGCTGTACCCCGGTGGATTCATGTAGTCCATCGGCATGGGCACGCGCCCGACGCCTGCGTTGCCGGACAAGAAGCCTTTGCCGACTTCGTAAGCCTTCTCGTCGGTGTCCTGCACATGCACGCGGAATAGATAGCCGAAGTTCTGCGGGCCCGGCTCGTAGCCTGCCTCGTTCGCTGCATCAGCGTAGATGCGCTTGGCGTCTCCCACGACATCCGGGTCGGCTTCGAGGAAAACATAGGGATAGTGACGCTGCGCCGCCCAAATCATGGTCTCCGGGCTTGCGCTGCCTGGAACCCAAACGGGCGGGTGTGGCTCTTGCAGCGGGCGAACGAAGGGGTTGACCACGCGGAACTCGTAGTGCTTGCCCTCCCAGCGGAAGGGGCCGGGCGTAGTCCAAGTCTTGATGATGAGATCGTGGGCTTCCTGGAAGCGGTCGCGGTTATAGACAGGATTGGTGTTCGTCGCCCAAGATTCGACGCCTGTGCCGCGAACGAAGCCTGACACGAGCCTGCCGCGAGAGATAAGGTCAATTTCCGCGAGCTCCTCTGCCATGCGGATAGGGTTTTCCTGTATGGGCAAGGGGTTGCCGAGCAGCACAATTTTCGGCTTCTTTGTCGTGCGCGCGAGGATTGCGGCTTCAAGGTTCATCGCAGCGCCCATGCAAGTTGGCGTGTTGTGGTGCTCGTTGAGCATCAAGCCGTCGAAACCGACTTCTTCGCTGTACTCGTACTCGTCGAGGTAGTAGTTGTACATATGGGATGCTTTGGCGGTGTCAAAGTGCGAATTGGGGAAGGTGAGCCTGACGGCGCTGCGGTAGCTGTTGCGCACGTCCTCTTCTGTGTAGTGGTAATAGGCGCGCTCGGTGAATCGCATTAGGAACATCGTCAGCCCTCCTCAGTGCGGCGTCGAATGAAGCAGTTGCAAATATGCCCCGTAAGACTAGGCGCAATGAGTCAATCTGACAAGGGGGTAGCCGCAATTATTACCAAGTAGCCGCACCTATCCCAATAGGGAGTGGGAATAGGCGTCAGTGAGAGGTAAGGGAATTATGTGGAGGGGAAGTGACTCGCCTCGGACTTGAACCGAGAACCTACTGATTAAGAGTCAGTTGCTCTGCCAAATTGAGCTAGCGAGCCGTACCAGTACAGGTGGTCGGCGCTGTGAGTGCCTTGAATACGCGCGACGCTAGATTATTCTAGCCCTGCGGTGCGAACTGCGTCAAGGTTAATTGACGATGAACAGGGCGTATGCTATATTCTTTCCTGAATGGCGTTCGTGAAAAGATGCACATTCTCGTGCGTTGATTGGCGTAGGCGGCGAAACCCCTTCGGGATTGTGCAATGGAAGGGCGGTCAGGTAAGGCGAATTGGCGTCAATGGTCCAGACTCGAAAATCTGTTGACAGGACCGGCCTTATCTTTCGTGTGCTGGCAGTTGCCTCCTTAGTGGCGGCATTTGCTCAAGTGACACTTGGCGGCATTGTGCGCGTGACAGGGTCTGGGCTCGGCTGCCCGGACTGGCCTCTGTGCCATGGACAGCTCATTCCGCAATTTGAATTCGCGACACTAATTGAGTACAGCCACAGGCTTTCGGCATCTGTGCTTGGTGTCCTGGTACTTGGCACTACCATCGTGGTTATGATGCGCTATCGACCCAACAGATGGGGTAAGAATTCAGTCTTGACGGCTCTGGCTCTCGTAATTGTCGCCGCCATTCTGGGAGGCGCGACAGTTTTGACAGAACTCGCATGGTGGCTGCGGCTGCTCCATCTGGGAATAGCGGAAGGCGTAGTCGCTGCCCTGATTATCGCTGTGGTGGTAAGCTGGCGGGTGAGCGGAAATGCGACTGCCAATGTTGCGGTGACCGAAAGCAATGGCTTGAGCAAGTGGACTATTGCGGCGCTGGTTGGGGTCTTCCTACTGATCCTGTCAGGCTCGTACATTGTGGGTGCGGGGTACGGGTCGTCGTGCGGCACCTGGCCGTTGTGCCGGGGCAGCCTGTTTCCTGAGGGCAGGCCGTATATTGAACATATGGCGCATAGATATTTCGCTGCTATTGTGGGAGTTCTGGTGATTGCGGTTGCATATTCGGCATGGAAAAGCCCCAAGCTTCCCAGCGTTGGCAGAACCGGATTTCTGCTTCTTGTGGTGTTTGCAGCGCAGATATTAGTCGGCGCGTTGACGGTGTGGCTGGGCTTCACTGCGGAGATTAAGGCTATTCACCTTAGCATGGCGACATTGGTGTGGATTGCGCTTGTGTTCGTGGCTGCGTTATCTTATGTGCCGCAGAGATTTGCGGACGCGGACGCTGTATTGGGGCATAGAGAATCCGCGGCGGTGGACGGCATGAATGCAGGCGGCTTGAAGGGAAGGGCTTGAGGTCTTGACTACCCAGACGACTCAACAGATCGCTGCCCCGTCCCAAAGCATCATCAGGGCTTATGTGGCGCTGACGAAGCCGCGCATCATAATGCTGCTGCTGTTCACGGCGCTAGGGGGCATGTTCCTCGCCGCTCAGGGAACTCCTGATGTCTTGGTAATGGTCGTGGTGCTGGTGGCTGGCACTCTGGCTTCGGCAGGGGCAAATGCGCTGAACCAGTGGTTCGACCGCGACATTGACGAAGCGATGAGCCGCACTCGCAAGCGTCCTGTGGTCGTGGGTACGATTCCGAACAGTCACGCCATTGCTTTCGGCATCTGTACCAACATTGTCGCCTTCGTAATGCTGACTTCAATGGTTAACCTATTGAGCGCGGTGTTGACGCTGTGCGCCACGCTGTTCTATGTGCTCGTGTACACGATGGCTTTGAAGCGCACCTCGACGCAGAACATCGTGATAGGCGGAGCGGCGGGGGCGATCCCGCCTGCCGTTGGATGGGTCGCCGTTACAGGCTCGCTCGACCTGCCGGCAATATACCTGTTTGCTATCGTCTTCTTCTGGACGCCGCCGCACTTCTGGGCGCTTTCGCTGCTGTTGAAAGATGACTACGCAAGCGCGAAAGTGCCGATGCTGCCGGTTGTCGCGGGCGTGGATGTCACGAAGAAGTCCATACTGTTGTACACGCTTCTGATGCTGGCGCTGACGACCATGTTTGCTCTGACGGGCGCTGTTGGATCGGTGTATCTGGTGAGTTCCGTTGTGCTTGGCGTGCTGTTCATCTATTATGCGTGGCGGCTGATGCGGCGTCCCGATATTGAAGGTGCTAAGCCACTATACCTGTATTCACTCTTATATCTGGCTCTGCTCTTTTTGGCGATAATCGCGGACAGCTTTTTCAAGGTGGGGTGGTACTCCTGGATATAGCCGGAATGACAGATTGAGCGTGTATAATCTTGACTGAGTTTAACTGCTCTGATAGATTTCTTACTCGATGCGCCGATGAAAGCTAGGAGCATTGAGGGCGTGCGGTATTGGCACAGATCAGACGATGAACGGTAAGTCGAAACGAGTTGAATCAGGTAACTAACGAGAGGGCACAAGTTACGATATGCTGAAAAGCGCAGTGAGCTTGAAAAGATTACTGAGCGCGGCGCTGCTGGGTGCGCTGGCCGCTCTGCTTACGGGCTGTAATGTAGTTACGCCAGATCATTCTCAATCCACTTTCGACACGTTGGGCCCGGTCGCTGAGAACCAGTTGTTTATATTCTGGGTTATTTTCTGGGCTGGGTTGGTGGTATTCATCGCGGTCGAAGGCGCGCTGCTATACATGGTTTTCAAGTTCAAGCGCAGGGATGACCTCGATCCAAAGCAGACGCACGGCAATACGCGCATTGAGATTACCTGGACGATTGCACCCGTTATCGTGCTCATCGTGGCGGCAGTTCCGACAGTTAATGGAATATTCTACGCGGATGCCGGAAGGTTTATCGATAGCAATGGGGCATCAGAAGAATTGCAGGTGGATGTGATCGGCCACCAGTGGTGGTTCGAGTTCCGCTATCCTAATCCCAACAACCCGGGCGAGCAGATTGCCGTCGCTAACGAGCTCTATGTGCCGGTCGGCGAGCCGGTCGTGTTCCTTCTGGACTCGGTAGATGTCATTCATAGCTTCTGGGTGCCGAAGCTCGCGGGCAAGGTAGACATGATTCCGAATAACGACAACAAGATGTGGTTCCAGGCGTATGCGCCGGGCGAGTTTTTCGGCCAGTGCGCTGAGTTCTGCGGTGTGTCTCATGCGAATATGCGGTTCAAGGTTGTCGCGGTGTCGCGCCCTGAGTTCGACGCATGGCTGCAGCATCAGGCGTCGGCCGCTCCGCTTCCTTCCGACCCGCTGGTGGCAGAGGGCAAGGAACTTTTCCGGGATGCGGGCTGTTCGGGCTGCCATGCCGAGAGCAGCATCATTAAGTTGCGTCCGGATGGTGGCAGAATACCTGGCAGGACAGGACCGAACCTAACGCATATCGCTTCGAGGTTGAACCACTTGGGCGTTTACCGCAATTCTGATGTACCATTTGAGGATCATGCCAATGGCGGCCGTCAACTGTATGTGAATGTGGACGGAATACCTCAGAGACTGGATGGGCAACCGTTCGTCAGCGAAGCCATGTTGCAGAACAACCTTAAGACTTGGATATCGGATCCGGAGGCGCTGAAGCCGGGCAACCTCATGGCAAGAGACGGAGAGCCGTACATAGATCCTGCCAACGAGCTGACGGAGCGGGAGATTGACGCCCTTGTGGCATATCTGCTAACTCTGAAATAGATCGCAATCGCATTTGAAGCCAATTTGAAATTTGGCGCAGCAATCCTGATTAACGGAGCAACATGGGAGGCGAGGGATGACGACACTAGCGTTCCCCATACCCAGGCCAACACACCCAACAGGAATCTGGAACTGGATAACGACTATCGACCACAAGAAGATAGGCATATTATACGGCGTTACTGCTTTCATATTATTCCTGAGCGGCGGCATCGAGGCTTTGTTGATGCGCATTCAGCTTGCCGGTCCCAATCAGGATATCGTCAGTGCCGAGGTGTTCAATCAGCTGTTCACAATGCACGGCACGACGATGATATTCCTGGCGATAATGCCGTTGAGCGCTGCCTTCTTCAACTTCGTCATTCCGCTTCAGATTGGTGCGCGCGACGTGGCATTCCCGCGCCTGAACGCCTTCAGTTTCTGGACATTCCTCGCAGGCGCAATCATTCTGAAAATTAGCTGGTTCACGGGCGGCGCGACAAACGCAGGCTGGTTCGGTTATGCGCCGCTAACTAGCGTGCAGCAGAACCCGGGCACAGGGATAGACTTCTGGTTAGTCAGCTTGCAGGTGCTGGGCATCGCGTCCCTTGCCGCGTCTTTCAACTTCCTCGTAACTATTATCAACATGCGGGCGCCGGGGATGTCCTTTATGCGCCTTCCCTTGTTCACATGGATGACCTTCATAACGAACATTCTGATAGTGCTGGCATTTCCGGTTATCACGGTCGCTCTAATCGAGCTCTACTTCGATCGTAGCTTTGGCATGAACTTCTTTAATACCGCCAGAGGCGGTGACCCGGTGCTGTGGCAGCATCTCTTCTGGGTGTTCGGACATCCTGAGGTGTACATTCTGATACTGCCCGCTATGGGTATTGTCTCCGAGATACTGCCCACATTCTCCAAGAAGCCGCTGTTCGGCTATCCGGCGATTGTGCTGGCGGGCGCCATAATCGCTTTTATGGGTTGGATGGTTTGGAGCCACCACATGTTCACAGTGGGTCTAGGTCCAATCCCGATTACGGTGTTCACGATAACGACTATGGCGATTGCGGTGCCCACGGGCATAAAGGTGTTCAACTGGATGGGCACTATGTGGGGCGGCCAAATGGACTTCAGGACGCCCATGTTATATGCCGTGGGCTTCGTCGCCATGTTCACGATCGGCGGCATCAGTGGCGTCATGCACTCTTCGGCGTCGTCGGACGCACAGCAGCAGGACACCTACTTCATCGTGGCGCATATTCACTATGTGCTGTTCGGTGGCGCGATATTCGCGATATTCGGTGGCATATACTACTGGTTCCCCAAGATAACGGGGCGTATGTACAACGAGGTTCTAGGGAAGCTCAATTTCTGGCTTGTTTTCGCAGGTTTTAACATAGCCTTCTTTCCTCAGCACTTCCTTGGGCTGGACGGGATGCCGAGGCGCATCTATACCTACGATGCGGGCATGGGTTGGAACCTATGGAATGGTGTTTCCACCTTGGGAGCGATTGTTATGGCAGTGGGCGTCTTAGTTATGATACACAACCTTGCCAGAAGCTGGCGCAAGGGCGAACTTGCAGGAAATGATCCGTGGGACGCCAGGACTCTTGAGTGGTCCATCCCATCGCCGCCGCCCGAGTACAACTTCGCAGAGATTCCGACCGTATATGACAGAGACGACTGGTGGGCGCGCAAGCGCCGCGAGGTCAGGCGGGCTGTTCCCGTAGCAGGCGGGTCGGGCTACGATGAAGGGCATGGCATCCATCTGCCTCAGCCATCCTACTGGCCGATTATTGTGTCGATTGGTATCCTGATAGGCGGCTTCGGCTTGGTCTATCCGGTCGGCTACTATGCGATTTCTATCGTTGGCGTACTCATTGGAATGATTGGCGTGTATTCATGGTCTTTCGAGCCTGTTAACGACCCTGAAGACGCCGAGCAAGCGGCTCACTAACACCGGAGGCTATTTTAAGTGGCACAAGCAACCGCCCACGGCGAACACGAGCCGACTACGACCGGTCTAAACCACAGGAAAGTCCTCATGTGGGCATTCCTGGGGTCGGACTGCATGTTCTTTGGCTCGCTTATCGCGACATATCTGGTGTACAAGAATCGCAGCATTGCCGGACCCCTTCCAGAGGATGTATTCAGCATCCCCATTACCACCGTCAGTACCTTCGTGCTGCTTATGAGCAGTATGAGCATGGTGCTGGCATATGCGGCGCTTACGCGCAACAGCATGAAGGCATTCCGCATCTGGCTGGCGTCGACCGCCCTTCTTGGAGCGACTTTCATCGCGTTCCAGGTGTATGAGTTCAGGACATTCGTCAACTTCGAGCATGTGGTGAATTGTTCCGATGTCGGCGTTGTCGAGCTGACGCCGGTCAAACAGGAGCTCGCGAAGAAATGCGGCACTGAGGACGAGCATGACGGCAAGGTCGAAGAAGTTGTCGGGTTGACTCCGCGCACGAACCTCTTCGGTTCTACATTCTATACACTGACTGGGTTCCACGGTGCTCACGTTACGCTGGGCATAGTGTGGTTGCTTTCTCTATTCTTCCTATCGTTCAAGAGGGGGATGGTGACGCCAGAAAGAAACTTGGACCTTGACTTAGCCGCACTCTACTGGCACTTCGTTGACGTTGTCTGGATCGTCATCTTCACTGTCGTGTATCTGTTTGGAGTATTCCCAGGATTCTAGCTCCCTAACAAGCACTTTGATTAACCACAGAGGAAACGAATGAGCCAAGAACACCAAGTCGCACAAGAGCATGCGGAGGAAGTCCATACCGGACATCCAACTCCGCTCACATACTTCAAGGTTGCGATAACCTTATGTGTGCTTACCGCTGCCGAATTCGGGATCTTCTACATTACCTGGATAGGACACGCTATCATACCTATCCTTACTCTGCTGTCCGCCGCGAAGTTTATACTTGTGGCGATGTTCTACATGCATTTGAGGTACGACAGGGTTGCGATAGGCATATTCGGCAAAAATGTTCCTATCTTCTCGTTGTTGTTCGTCGCAGGGCTTGTGGTGGCTGCCGGAGTTGTGTTTGCGCTTATGAGCCTGCTCGCATTCTTTACGGGTGGCAAATAGCCAGCGCGAAATGAGGAGCAGTTTTCAATCCAGGGCGATTTCTCACATGATTAGATGAAGAAGCTCTCGGAGCACCTTAAAAATGCTAGGAGCATAACTTGAATGAGTTTGCGGGGTCGCTCTGGCTTCAATGGGAGGTACATTGGGATGCGATGGCAGGGCTTGCGCTGCTCTTGGGAGTGTATCTCGTCGGCGTAGGGCCTCTGCGGGAACGGTACAAACTTGCTGACCATGTGGACCCGCGACAGCTGGCGACTTTCTGCGCAGGGATAGTTGTAATCTTCTTTGCGCTTGCGTCGCCGCTCCATGTCTTGAGCGAGCGATTTCTGTTCAGCATGCACATGTCGCAGCATGTACTTCTGACGCTGATTGCCCCGCCGCTGCTGGTGCTGGGCACACCTGACTGGCTAATCAGGCCGTTGCTGCGCCCGAACTGGTCGTTCCGCGTGGCGCGGGTACTGACCCATCCTGTTACAGCGTTCGCAGCGTTCAATGTGGTATTTTCGGTTTGGCATATTCCAGCGTTGTACAATACTTCGCTGAATAGCGAGGCCGTACATGCCTTAGAGCACATAATGATGGTAGGGACGGCAGTTTTGATGTGGTGGCCACTGACGAGCAATCTGCCGGAGCTACCGCGCCTGGACTACCCTTTTCAGATGGGCTACATCTTTATACTCTCGATAGCGCAGATAATCGTATTTGCTATAATAACTTTTGCCAAGGAGCCGCTTTACGACTTCTATGTGCAGGCTCCCAGGATATGGAGTCTCTCGCCTCTGCTGGATCAGCAGCTGGGCGGAATAATCATGAAAGTTGGCAGCGGAATCTATTTCCTCGTCCTGCTGATTGTCATTTTCTACAAATGGTTCAACCAGGAAGAGGCAGTACGCAAGTTGGATTCAGAAGAACAATACGGAAAAAAAGACGACGGTTGGGCCGATGGGCCCGCATTGGAGGATAGTTAAAGATGATGCAGCGGTTTCTGTTGGCAGTGTTTATCCCGATTCTATCTATGGTGGTAATCGCCGTCTTTGCGGGTTCGCTTGGCGTGACATTCATGTATCTGCATCATGTGATGCACAACGAGTGGGGTGTCGTAATCATTGGTATGTCGCTAGTGGTCTTTGTTCCGGTCGTAGCATTCTTGGCGCAGAATGCGGTGGAGAAGTAGCCGCGCTCGTCAAGAGCAATCATTCTCGTGAACGGAGTTGCCATCGGCTCCCATATCGTGGCTGCGCCGGAGCGCACTCAATGTCACGCCCCATACCACATACTCATTCCCGTTCATCGGCGAATTCACACTAGATGCATGAACGGGACTTCCTTTTGATCTGCAGGCTATTTTCTGTAAGCTTCGCTGTTTTTGCGCCGCTGTTGCTAATGGCGTGTTCTGCCGCGCCTACGCGCGATGACTTCAAGGGTACGGCTCTCACCAACGAAATGCAGGCAGCTGATTTCGAACTGACGGACCAGTTCGGTGAAATGCGCTCGCTGAGGGAAGACTTCTCCGGCAAGGTAGTGGTGCTCACATTTCTTTATACCAGATGCCCGGATGTGTGCCCGATTGTGGCGAACCACCTGCGTGATATTTCATCATTGCTTGAGGAAGATTCTTCGGACACCGCTATAGTCGTGGTCAGCGTTGATCCAGTGGGGGATACCGTGGATTCTGCGTTCACGTACTCGGAGCGATGGCAGATGGGAGATGCCTGGACTTATCTTGTAGGAAGTGAGGAGGCGCTGAGTCCGGTGTGGAAGGCGTACTACATCGACCCTTATGTTCATGGGCCAAGTAGCTCCGACAACGTGAAGGAGGCCGGGACCGCACCCAAGTCTCAGGGTGGCGGAGTCAGCGCGCTTGTTGAGCAGAGCGGGCGCGTCATACACTCAGCGCCCATATACGTCATTGATGCGAAAGGCATCATGCGCTCCGCATTCACGTTACCTTTGGAGCCGCAGGACGTAGTGCACGATGTCAAGCTGGTTGGCGGCTAGAGCAGGGCAAACTAAATACGGGACAGGCCTCTAGGCCGGTTCCAACTGAGCCTTTGCCTGTTCAGCAATCTTGGTGAATGCTTCCGGGTCGCGGATTGCAATGTCTGCAAGCATCTTGCGGTTAATCTCGATGCCTGCTAGCTTCAGCCCGTGTATGAGGCGGCTGTAAGTAGTGCCATTGGCGCGGGCGGCCGCATTTATGCGGATATTCCACAGCCTGCGCATATCGCCCTTCTTCTCTTTGCGGTGGGCGTAAGAGTAGGCGAGCGCGTGAATCAGCGACTCGTGCGCGCGGCGATACAGCGTGTGTCGAACGCCTTGATGCCCCTTGGTTGCCTTGAGTAGTTTCTTATGCCGACGGCGCTTATTTGTGCCGCGCTTTATCCTGGTCACTTGAATCAGACTCCTTTGAACATACGAACCAGGCGACTGATTTAGCGCCTGGTTCGTTAATTATATCAATTTTCGTGGGGGAATGCAGCCTTTTAACGTGGCTATGCGACGCCGTACGGCAGCAACTTCCTGATTCGCGGCGCATCCGCCGGGCTAACGTCAATCTTGCCATTGTACTGGCGCTTGACCTTACTGGACTTTTTGCGGCGCAAGTGGCTGCGGTGCCCCTTCATACGAACGAGCTTTCCTGTCGAAGTGACGCGGAATCTTGCTCGCGCGCCCTTGTGAGTCTTAAGTTTGGGCAACTTCCTTCTCCTGTGTTGATTCTGTGTCTTTTTCCAGACTGGGGTTGGGCACGAGTGTCATCGCCAGGAAGCGTCCCTCGAACGCTGGTGGTCGTTCCAGGAGGGCTTCGTCAACCAAGTCGTTGGCGACTGTGCGGAGCAGCTGCATACCCAAATCCGGATGTGCGATTTCTCTCCCGCGGAACATCACAGACACTTTGACCTTTGCTCCGGTGCCAAGAAGCCGCTTGACCAGTCGGGTTTTCGCCTGGAGGTCGTGCTGCCCTATGCGAGTCTTCATACGTACTTCCCGCTGCTCTTGCATTGCCTTGGATTTGCGAGCCTTACGAGCTTCACGTTCCTTACGGGTGTTGTCGTACTTAAACTTTCCGTAATCCATTATGCGGCATACAGGGGGCCTTGCTGTGGGCGCGACCTCTACCAGGTCCAGACCCCGATCGTCGGCAATCTCAATTGCAGCGCGCGTCTGCATGACACCTAACTGTTCGCCGCGGTCGTCCACAAGCCGTACTTCCGGCACTCGGATACGATGATTGACTCGATACTCTCTTGGTGGGATGCTGCTCACCTCATCATTTTGAATTAAGCCTTTTATGGCATTTTATCGCATGAATATAGCACAAGGCTTTTAATCAAGCAACAGTCATGAGGACGTTGCGGCTGGTGAATATGCGATGGAGTTGTAAATCTACAGGCGCAGGATGCGTGAATATACTATGCTGCTGTGTCGCGTGTGAGGCATTCTTAGATGCCTTTGGTATCCCACTGAGTTGATGCCGCTTCAATTTTGCATATGGTCGCTGTAACCGATCACTAAAGCAGAAGAACTTGGGTTAGTTTGTCCCAAGCTCTTCGCGGTTGAATCTAGTATTTAAGGCCGTATCCAAAGATTCTTAGTCGCTCTTTCCTGTCGTGACTTTGTCTTCTTCCGTTTCTTCGGCCTCAAGGCTGGACTCCTGGCTCTGACGGAACTGCTTCATCGCCTTGCCGACGGCCTGTCCGACCTGAGGCAGTTTGCCTACGCCGAAAATCAGCATGACGATCACGAGGATAAGTATTAGTTCTAAAGGTCCAATTCCTCTTGCGAACGGCACGTCAGTCCTCCATATCTGTCCAATACTAAACTACTTACAAATCATCTGATTGATGATAGCCGTCAACACGACTGACGTCAACATAATACTCATCCACTGCCTTCAGATGCGGATTTGCATTCCGAATCGATGCTGCCGCCTTCAGTCTATCCGGCGAGAAAAAGCAGTCGAAGCCTACAAAATGTATTCCTGCACAAGAATGGAGTCAGGGAGTGGACAGACTCAAAAGGACGTTGACGGCAACTGGTATGTCTGCCGATTCCTTGATTGTGGTCGGCGGGGCAGGTAAGGGCTCGGTAAGCAGGGGATTCAACTCTGTTCAGGGAGTGCCTATGGCATGCACATCATGGATTAGATAGGACTTCAGGTAAGTGGGCGATCTGACCATTTTGCATGGCTTTGATGTAAAGAAAACACACGCACCTATGCAATGACTATAAGTTATAATTAATGTAGATGGCCCGTAGCCGGGAGATTATCCGAAGTATGGTGGGAGGTAGAGGATTATGGAGGCTGATGATCTGAGGAGAGTGAATGAGGCATTGCGAAGTCGTCTGTTCGAACTGAGCGAGGCGAGTCGGCGTATCAATGAGAGCCTGGAAATTGATAGTGTGCTCCAACTAGCGGTTGATGGCGCACGCGTACTGACCGGCGCGCAATATGGGGCGCTCACGTTGCTGAATGTTGAGGGGCAGCTTCAGGACATTGTTACTTCGGGGTTGTCTCCTGAAGAACACCAACAGCTATTGGAAATGCCGGACGGGCAGGCTTTGCGAGAGCACTTCAACAGTATTCCCGGACCACTCAGGATTCGTAATCTCCGCAGGTACCTGATGCTGGAGGGTCTGCCTGAGTTCCAGATGCCCGTCGAGGTGGGTTCTTGTCTAGCAGTGCCAATCCTCAACCAGCGGGAGGCATTAGCCCGAATCCACCGAAGAGTCATGGTATCTCTGCCGGAGCGTGGGTGAAGGACGCGGCAAGGTGGCGGTGCGGGTATGATGCCGACGCTGGAGCGTTCTGAAGGTCCCCGGTCGTGATGTTGAACGCCAATGGAGGCCCACAGTGGCGATTGTGGGTGAAGTTGACGAATCGGTGAGCAGCAGGGGATACTCACGGTCCGGTCCGGCGCGAGTCTGGGGATGAGATGGGTTATGGAGTGTATGGTGGGCAGTCGTCGCCGCTGCCGTCAGCTGTCAGCTCGGTAACGGAATGGTTCGCAGTCTGGCCAGAGCGCGGCCGAACTGTGTTTCCCAGGGCCAGCGCTGGGGAAGATGCAGGGTGAGACGGCGTGCCGAGCGTGTAAGCCGTCCGGCGAGGGAGAAGAATCGTCTGCGCAAGGTCTTGGTGGTGGAGGCTCGTTCTTCCAGTCCGATGCGGGAGGTCCAGCGAGCCAGATTGTGAGCCATCACCTGCACGGCCAACCAGGCGGCGTTGGCTGCGAAGCGCCCTGAGGGCAGATGGTTCAGTCCTACGCCGTACTTCAGGTCGCGGATGGCGTTCTCCACCTCGGCGTGGCGGCGATGGTCGGCCTCCAGTTGGAGGGTGTCGCCCTCTCGGTCCGTGATGAAACCGTGATAGCTGTAGTTGGTGAAGAGCGCCAGTTGAGAGCCGGGCGTGGGCTTCACTCTGCGGACGATGAGTCGCACTGGTGCGGCGTCGGGCTTGCTCTCGAAGGGAGTGTAAATGGTCTCGGCCACATCGGCTGTGCCGTCCATCCAGTAGGGTATGGGTGTCCAGTCCGTCTCTGGTATGGCCTCGATGAGATTGCGCAGTCGGGGGTGCTGTCGGACGGTGATGGAGAAGCGGACATCCATCTTGCGACAGACGGCAACGATGGTGTGGGCATAGAAGCCGCTGTCGGCCCGCACCGTGAGCGCTCCCGTGGCTCCGGCGTAGCGCACTCGCGCCACCGTCTCCCGCAGGAAGTTGGCTGCGCCCCGGGCGGTGTTGGCTCGGCCCTTGCGCAGTCGTGCCATCAGCACGTCGCCGGTTCCTGAGGCAACGGCCAGCAGCGGATGATAGCCCCGCTGGCCGGTGTAGTTGTGATGGCGCGCTCCCTCCTTTGCCAGTCCATAGGTCTCGCAGACCGTCGAGTCTATGTCGATCGTCAGAGGCGAGTCCTCGGGGCCTGCCCCGGCGTCCCAGGCACGCGCCAGAAACTCTCGGCTCACCCGGTCCAACTGTCGCACATGTCCCCAGCGGAAACTGCGTAGGAATGTCCCCAGCGTGGATGGAGCCTTGACCACACAACCCAGTACCGAGGAGGTCCTGCCCGCCCGCAACACGTCGGCATCGTCAATGCAGTCGCCACCGACCAGAGCCGACGCCACCAGGGTCAGTATCTTGTCCCCGGTGTTGGCCCGCCCCGGGGCGTCGCCCAGGTCAACGTGGTTGTCGACGAGTTGGCTCAGACCCAGACGCCCGGCCAGGGTGACCGGCAGGATCAGCCCGGCATTGGCTACCAGGCGGGGATCGTCGAAGGCGATTTGGATGCGGTCAGGGTGGTTACGTGGTAGCATCTGTTGGGTGCTCCTTTTCTGTGACAGGTTTTGTGTTGTAAAACCATTATCTCAGATTCAGAGGTGCACCCTTTTGCTTCTTCAGGAGGCCTCTCACACGCCCCCCTCGGTGGATTGGGGCTAAGACATCGCCCTTTGACGTATCTGTTGAATGAGTGCCTTTGGCTAGGTTGTGTTGACATTTCGAAGTTATCTCTCATTAATTCTGCCATTTCGAGTGAAGCGAGAAATCGAGAATCGGATATTGCCGCCTGCACAACGATTTAAGATTCTTCACTCCGCTGCGCTCAGAATGACAAAGGATGAAGGCGCTGCGTTCAGAATGACAGAATAAACCTACATTTCAGTTCTAAAACGCTTTGTGTATCAAATGTCAACGGAGCCTAGTATCAACATCTATCCATGCACGCCACGAATTTGAGGTAGTGTCGAAGCTGTAGATGCGCGGGACATCACCGTCAGTAATGGTCATGAGGCGCTCGCCGTCAGAGCCACAATCTTCTGAGTTTTCGAAGCAGGCTGTGAATGTCTCGTCAACCTCGGGGTAGCGGTCCGGACCACCAAAGTGCAAGGGACGGATGGGGGATGGTATGATTATGGGCAGAAATTGAAGTATCCAATTTGACAGGAGGACTGGCAGACAATGACGAAGTATGCGCGGTATGAGCATGAGGGCGGCGTCTCTTACGGGATTGTGGAGGGGGAGGATGTGCATGAGATTTCGGCGGCGCCTTACGAGGAGTACGAGCGGACTGGTGAGTCGGCGGCGCTGTCGGATGTGAGGCTGCTTGCGCCGGTGATGCCGGGGAAGATTATCGCTATCGGACGGAACTATGTGAGCCACCTAGCGCATTCGGCTTCGCTGGTGGGCGGCGACATAGAGCTGCCGAAGGTGCCGGAGCCGTTCTTCAAGACGCCTTCGTCGGTGGTGGGGCCCAACGACCCTATCGTGATTCCGCGAGAGGCGATCGAAGAGGGTGTGCTGGTGGAGGAAGAGGCGGAACTCACACTGGTTATCGGGAAGCAGTGCCGGCGGGCGACGCAGGAGAATGCGCTGGACTTCGTGCTGGGTGTTACCTGCGGTAATGATGTGAGCGCGCGGAACTGGCAGCGCGGCGACCTGTCGTGGTGGCGGGCGAAGTCGAGCGATACATTCAGCCCGATAGGGCCGTATATCGTGACGGGCCTTGACCCGGATAATCTGCTGTTGACGGGGCGCATAAACGGCGAGGTTATTCAGCAGTCGGGTACGGATGACCTAGCGCACAACTGCCGACGCATCATCGAGTTCGTGAGCAGCGTGCTTACTCTGGAGCCGGGCGATGTGATTATGACGGGGACGCCGGGCGAGCCGGGCGAGATTAAGCGCGGCGATGTGGTGGAGGTCGAGCTTGAGGGCGTTGGTGTGCTGAGCAACCCAGTGATTGCGGAGGAATAAGTCAGTCAGTTTGTCAGCAATTCAGTCTGTCGGCAAGGCTGCTGATGACTCAGGATAGCTCGGCAAGCTCTGACAACTCTGTGGGAATATAGTTGGATAGGAAACGCCCGCCAATTCAATTGGCGGGCGTCTCTTTTTCTTGACTGTGCTTTTCCGCGTTACCCCAGGACGTTGCCGATGGTGAGCCAGTAGAAGACGATGTATGTGCCGGCGATAAGCATCAGCCATGTGCCTACGGACTGCATGTAGGGCATTACTTTGCGCATTCCGCCGACCATCGCTCCCTTGAACAGCGCCATGCCGAGTGTGAGTGTGATGATGACGGTTCCCATTCCGACGGCGTAGAGGATGAACTGGGCGAATGCCGTCCAGATGCTTGCGGCTGCGAAGGATGAGCCGACTACGGCGAGAAATATGGGCAGCGTGCAGCTAAGGGATGCTAGTCCGTATGCCAGCCCGAAGATGAAGTAACCGCGTATATTTGCCTGTCCGGGGTTGCCGAACTTTTCTGCCATCTGCTGGGCGAGCGCGGTGTAGAGCTTGCCGCCGCCGAGCAGCCAGGCGCCTGCAATGGTTAGTAGGATGCCTACACCGAGTCCGATCCAGGGGAGGACGCTGCCGACTACGGAGCGTGCGCCGAGGCCGATGACTGCGCCTGCGGCTGCGAAGAGCAGGATGAAGCCGACGGTCACGGAGCCGCCGATGAGGAGCGCCTTGCCGATGTGCGCGATGAAGGATGGGTTGTCTTCGTCGCCGACGCCGAGGTAGAGGCCCATGTATGCTGGTAGCATCGCGAAGCCGCAGGGGTTGAATGCGGCTGCGAGTCCCGCGCCGAATGCGAAGCCGAGCGGGGCGATGACGCTGAGGCCGCCGAGCTGCCGTGCCGCGCCGCCGGAGAGGGATTCGACGAAGAAGTTGATGCCGTCTATGTCGCTCTCGCCACGCACGATGAGGGCGCCGATGACTGCGAGCGCGAGCGCGATGGTCGCCGCGGCTATGGGCAGGATGAGAGTGCGGGCGAATCCTGGTGAGGTCTGTGCTTCGGTGTATGTGGTGGTCTCGTTCATGTGCTGTCCTCGCGGCGTGTCGGTGATTTGGTAATTCGGTGCATCAGTCGGTGCATCAGTATGTATTGCGATTGTCATAGTATCGTATTCATGGCTTTCATTATATTGGATGCAAGACGGGCAAATGGGATTTGCGGTTGTCAGTGGCTGGCTGGATGGCATACGATAAGCGGGTTAAACAGGATAGGGATTGTCGGGAATCGAGGGCTTATGACGACGAATTCACTGCATAGAGCTACTGAGGATATCGGGATGGAGGATGTGGAACTGATGCCGCTGGCACAAAAGGAGCTGCCGTTGCGGTTCGAGAACTATCAACCGTCTCGGGAGTCCGCGCTGGACAACGAAACGATGGCGATGCACGGGTTCCCAGGGAGCGACGCAGGACGCTTTCGCGGCGTGGGACGCATCGGGGGCTATATGCGCGAGTTCGTATCGGTGGTGCCGTCGTTCGGGACGGACGGGGTGGACTTCATGGTTGCGACCGTGGCGCACCTGTTCGAGACACCGGGCGCTGTGCGTAACTGGATGCACGATGTGTTTCTGAAGGATTTCGAGACGAATGTGGGCTTGGACATCGGGGAGAGGCAGATGCTCCTCGGCGTGGAGCGGCTGGAGCCGGACGGATTTTTCGATGAGGCGGTCGCGCTGAAGGCGCTGCACAACGACAACGACAGGCTGATTTCAGTTACAATCGTGGACTTTCGGGTGGGTCGCGTGCTGGGTGTAGCGTTCGTGGGGACGCTTGGAGACCATGTGCGGCTGGATGAAGCTACGGAGCTTGCGGTGGCGTTGGAGCAGCGAATCGTAAGCGTAGCGCTGGGGTAGGGAGCGCTCACTACATAGGGCTGTCTTTCAATATATGGGCACAGAAAATTTGAAGTGAAAGTTGCGTTTTGAATGGCAGTGTATTTTTTGAAATGGGTTCAAAAGGGTTGACACTTTTGGCGGCGTTGTGATAGTTTTCACCAGTGTTTTCTATGGTATGCGTTGTACCCAAAGGCTACATGGATTTCCGCTCTCTGCTCCAAGGCGGGGCCTTGCTTCGCTGGAGTAACGAGATAGGCGGCAGGAGTCCCACAGGGTAGGGCGCAGGAGATTTCATCAGGGTCTTCTTCCGTAGGGAGAAGGCGCATTGCAGAGGCAAGCATTCTATGGAACCAGCCCCTCTTGGCGCGCTTCAATGGAGCGAACTGGGCAGTATGCTGTTCGCGCTGTGGATGGTGGTTATATTCATAGTGCTGTTCGCGGCGAATATGCTTGTGGGTCATAATCTGCTTCCGTCGTTCATCGCGTCGGGGCATGTGCCCGAGTCACTTCAGAAGGCGCGGCTACTTTTTTATGCGTTTGCGATCACGTGCTTCGCGATTGCGATGTATTTTCTCTACAGCACGATTGTGCAGGGGGATGTGCTGCGCAGTTTCTGGGCGGACTATTGGATATAATCTGACATTGATTTACGGGACGCGGGCGACATACACCTCCATCCCAACCTTCCACTCTGATGTGGAAGGAGCTAAAGATAGGTTAGTTTGATTTGATACCAGGCGATTTTCAGATCTCCAAGCCGACGCGGAAGCAGCTTATCAAGCATGGTACGCTGGGCGTTATAACACTAGCGTTTCTAGTTGTTGCGGCGTTGGCTCTGACTTTTGTGATATCGGCGTGGCTGGGCAGGCCGGTGGTCTTCGGGTATTCCGAGGGTCCGGACCAGCCGATCGCGTTCCCGCATCCCACACATGTCGAAGACCTTGGGATGGACTGCACTTTCTGTCATCGCAATGTTACCGAGGGCGCGGCGGCGACGATACCGTCGGCCGGACTGTGCCTGACCTGTCACCAGGTTGTGGGCGACGACCTGCCGGAGATAGAGAAGCTGCGCGAGATGGTCGTGGAGAACGAGCGCCCGATAGACTGGGTGCGAGTGCATAGAGTCCCCGACCACGTGCACTTCGTTCATGAGGCGCATATCAGATTCTTCTCGGAGCGGGACGGCATCGCGGAGACGGCAGTGTGCGCTACTTGTCATGGCGATGTAGGGTCGATGGAAAAAGTTGAACAGGTACGCGCGCTGAAGATGGGCGACTGCGTGAATTGCCACCGGGATAACGGAGCGCCCACAGACTGCACGACTTGCCACTATTAAGGTTCGTTGCAGACTGATAAGGTTCGTTGCAGACTGAATTCCTGCATTCACAGGAATGACGAAGTAAAGACTCAGAAAACACGAAGGAACAATCGGCACTTCTGAAGGCTGACAAGAGAAGATGGCTTTAACGCGAAGACAATTCCTTACACTTGCCGGGGGGTCGGCGGCTGGAGCAATACTGTTCCAGGCGTGCGGCGTTCCGGAGGATGAGCTTCTGGTGCAGGCGCCGGTAGAGATGCCGGAGGACCTGGTAACAGGGCGCGACAACTGGTATGCAACGCTTTGCCGTCAGTGCGCGACGAGCGAGGGCATAGTGGTACGTGTAATGGAGGGTCGCGCGAAGAAAGTCGAGGGGAACGTCGATTATCCGATAAACCGCGGGGCACACAGCGCGCGCTGCGAGGGCGGCTTGCAAGCGCTGTATCATCCCGACAGGATACGCGGCCCGATGGTGCGCGTGGGCGAGCGTGGCGCAAAGCAGTTCCGCGAGGTGAGCTGGGAGGATGCGATTGGGCGTCTGACATTTGCGCTTGAGAATATCAAGTCGAATGGGCGCGAATCCTCGGTCGTGCTAGCGACGGATCCCATCAACGCGCATCTCGACATGGTGGTGGACGCATTCACATCGGCTTACGGCGCGAGGCGAATGACATACCAGCCACTGGAGCAGACTACGGTCAAGGCGGCGATTCGGCAGGTGTTCGGTCAGGATACGATGCCGGACTTCGATATTGCGAACGCTTCTGCGGTTCTCTCTTTCGGCGCGGACTTCCTTAATACTTGGGTGTCGCCGGTGCGGTATGGGCGCGGCTATGGCGAATTCCGCGATGCCGACCATGACAGAGGCACATTCATACATGTAGATTCGCGCTTCTCGATGAGTGGAGCGAACGCGGACACGTGGGTGTATGTGAAGCCGGGCATGGAGGGCGTTCTTGCACTGAGCATCGCGCAGGTCATCATCGCAGACGGACTGGCTGATGCTGGCGCGGCGGATGCGCTGACGGCGGGCTTCGACATCAACGCGTTCTCGCCCGAGGCGGTTGCATCAAGCACGGGTGTGAGCGCGGAGAAGATTCGCACGGTGGCGCACGACTTTGCGAACCATCGTCCTGCGGTTGCTTTCGGCGGAGGGTCAGCAGCGGCGCACACGAACGGCTTGTTCAATCTTGCGGCAATCTATTCACTGAACTATCTCGTGGGCAGCGTGAACAGTGAAGGCGGGGTTGTTTTCAATCCCGGCGCTGCGATAAGCGAACTTTCCGCTGCGAAGAGCGGTTCTCCGTTCTCCGAGTGGCACCGATTGGCAGACGAGATGTCTCGTGGCGAGCTTCAGATGCTGATGGTGCGCGGTGTGGATCCCGTATATGGTCTGCCGGACGCGGTCGGCTTCGAGCGCGCCGCCTACAATGTGCCTTACATCGTGAGTTTCTCGGATGTGTTGGACGACACGACTGCGATTGCAGACCTGGTGCTGCCGCAGCACAACTACCTCGAAGACTGGGGCAGTGATGTGCCGGACCCGGCACCGGGCTATCAGATTATTGGATTCCAGCAGCCTGTGGTGAGGCCGTTCTTCGAGCCTCGTGGCGATCAACTCGGTACACGGGGCTTTGCGGATGTGCTTCTTGCGACGGCTCAAGGTCTTGAAATTGACCTCGGACTGCCGGGCGAGACATACCGAGAGATACTGCAAGACGGCGCGATGAAGCTGTACGAATCTGGCAACGGCTCGGTGAAAGCAGCGAATTTCAATGCATTCTGGCACGGCGTGCTTCAGCGTGGCGGCTGGTGGGATACATCGGCGCGCATGAACGGTGGAACGCCGACACCTTCGCGGCTGATGGACGCGGTAGAGCCTTCGTTTACGGCTGGTGAGTTCTACCTGATTCCGTTCGAGTCCACGGGGCTGAGCGACGGCCGTGGCGCGGCACTGCCCTGGATGCAGGCGACGCCTGATCCCATTTCGACCGCCGTGTGGCGGACATGGGTGGAAATTAACCACCGGGTGGCCGAGGAGCGCGAGATAAGCGAGGGTGATGTTATCAGCATCGAGTCGCAGAACGGACGAATAGAAGCGTTGGCATATCCCAGCCCTGCGGTGCCGCCTGATACGGTGTGCGTACCTGTGGGTCAGGGACATGCGTCGGGCGGTCGGTACGCGGAACGCCGGGGGGCGAATGTGTATTCGATCCTGTCGCCGAACATTGACGGCGAGACTGGCGCGCTGGCATGGGCGTCAACAAAAGTGAATATCCAGAAGACGGGCGAGTGGATTCGCCTGCCTAAGTTCGAGAACACAGTTTCGGAGTTCCCTACGGACGAACACCAGCATGTGATCAAGCTTACGCCGGTGGACGGCGATGGGGAGCACTAAACGGAATCTGACATCGATGGACAGGATGGGAAGGATTTTAATATCAACCCCGTCCGAGCCTTCCCCCGTCTAGGCGGAAGGTGCAGTGAATAGGCTCTAACCTTTCCTTGTCAAAGGGGGAAGGGACTGATTGAGGAGCAAAGTATGGCGGATGCACAATGGGGCATGGTGGTTGACATAGACAAGTGTACGGGCTGTCAGTCCTGCGTTGTCGCCTGCCAATCCGAGAATAATGTGCCGATAAATGAGGAGGCGCACTTCAACCAGCGCCGCGCAATCGAGTGGATTCGCGTGGAGCGGTACTGGGAGGGCGAGTTCCCGGATGTAAAGGCGCGGTTCATACCGCTGTTCTGCCAGCAGTGCGGCGACGCGCCGTGCGAGCCGGTGTGTCCGGTGTATGCAACGTACCACAACAGCGAAGGGCTGAATGTGCAGGTGTATAACCGCTGCATTGGGACGCGGTTCTGCGCGAACAACTGCCCTTACCAGGTGAGGTTCTTCAATTTCTGGGAGCCTGCGTGGCCTGAGACGCTGAAGAATCAGCTCAATCCGGATGTAACGGTTCGCAGCCGAGGGATCATGGAGAAGTGCACATTCTGCGTGCAGCGCATACGGCGCAGTTCGCGGGAAGCAGACAAGGAAGGCGAGGAGCTTCAGGACGGGGACAGAGCGCTCAACCCGGCGTGCGTGAACGCATGCCCGACCGAGGCGCTGATGTTCGGCAACCTGAACAATCCGGAGTCGAAGGTGGCGAAGAAGGCAGAAAAGGAACTGCGAGGGACGACACCTGCGCGTAAGGGCGGGCGTGGCTACCATCTGCTGGACGAGTTCGGGACGCACCCGAAGGTCGTTTATCTGAAGAAGTATGACAAGGACGCTGAGGAAGCGCATGGCTAGTTCTGATAGTCATAATAGCGCCGTTCAAAACGGCGCTGGCCATAATGGTGATCACGGGCCGCGCGAGGGGCTGTATGTGCCTTTCACGAATCAAGGCGATGTGGTGCGAGACCTGATAGGCAAGCATGACAAGCCCAGCGACAAGTGGTGGAGCGGTGTCGCGGCGGGCGCGATCTTGCTGGTGCTGGGCATCATCGGGTTCGCGATGCGGATGTCGGGAGATGTCAGCGACCGCGTAGTTTGGGGCTACTTCGCGATGATGTTCGCGTTCGTGCTGACGACGGCGCAGGCAGCACCGATGGTGGCAATCGCGCCGCGTATCGCCAACGGCCACTGGCGGCGTCCGATCTCGCGCGCCGCTGAGATATGGACTGCGGTCGGGCTGTTCAACATGATTCTGCTCATCCCGATGCTGTGGATATTGCCGCCGCTGACGGATGGACGGCGCAGTCTGTGGTTCTGGGACGGCGAGGACCCGTTCTTCAGCAGGGTGCCGGTGTATTCGCCGCACATCTGGGCAACGCTTGCGATGCTAGGTCTGGTGGTTACAGGAGTAATGCTGCTGTGGCTTTCGGCGACACCGGACCTTGCGCTTATACGTGACAACGGACCTGACGGATGGCGCAAACGCTGGGCGACGAAACTGTCGAGGAACTGGATCGGAACGACGGCGCAATGGAATATGCTGCATCACAGAATGGGCATACTGGGCGCGTTCTACTTCATGATGCTGATATTCGTGCATTTCCTGATTTCGGTTGACTTCCTGATTGCGCTGGTGCCGGGCTGGATTGATGCGCTGTATCCGATTACGCATGCGGCGAACGCACTTCAGGCGGGCGTTGCGACAGTCATCCTGACTATGATTGTGCTGCGGCAGTGGGGCGGATACAAGGACTACATCACACTGGAGCAGTTCTGGGGTGTGAGCAAGTTGCTGTTCGCGCTGTCACTGCTGTGGTTCTGGTTCTGGTTCTCCAGCTTCAATGTGCTGTGGTACGGCAAGAAGCCGAATGAACTGGGATCGCTGGAACTGCTGATGGTGGGGCCGTACCTGCCAGTGTTTATCTCGGTGTTCGTGCTGTGCTTTGCGGCGCCGCTGTTGGTGATGATGTGGAATCCGGTGCGTAAGAGCATCTGGGGTCCTACGATAATGTCGGTTTCCGTTCTGCTGGGGACATTGCTCGACAGGCTGCGGCTGTATGTCTCGGCGTACTCCGCACATGTCGAGCGGATAATAGACGATAATCTGACCCATCATGCTATTCACCTGGACGAGAGCGGAAGATTACCACTGGCGCTTCGCAGGATGCATACGCCGGACATTCCGGACATCTTGATGATTCTGGGCGTGATTGGCGGCTGCGTGCTGGTGTACTTGCTGTTCGCGCGGCTGATACCGCCGATAAACATCTGGGAGCAGAAGGAGCTGATGCTCTACAAGATGCACAAGACCTATCATCGGACGCAGGTGCTGGTGCTGGGTAAGCCAAGGTAGTCTAATATCGATTTACAGGATAGAGGGGAGATAATTTCACCCCGATCCTAACCTTCCCTAATGAGGGGAAGGAACTAACATAGGGCGGCAGATGCAAGAACTAATATATAAGGATCAGAAAGAAGTAAACCGCGACCTGCTTGCAGGCGTTCTGGGAACGCCAAAGTGGTGGTTTGGCGCGGTGGGCTTCCTGCTGCTTGTCATCTGCACGGGTCTGGCCGCATACGGCTATGAGATAAACAAAGGCGTGGGCGTTGCGGGCCTGAACCGTCCGGTGCTTTGGGGCTTCTACATTACGAACTTCGTGTTCTGGATCGGAATCAGCCACGCGGGGATTATGATTTCGGCGATACTGCGCCTGACTCAGGCCGAGTGGCGCCGCCCCGTTACGCGCGCTGCTGAGGTGATGACGCTGTTCTCACTGATTGCGGCGCTGTCGAACATCATGTTCCACGTTGGGCGGCCCTGGCGTCTGTTCTGGGTGTATCCATACGACTTTTCGCGCGGTATCTTCATGAATATTCGCTCGCCGTTCGTGTGGGACCCGAGCGCGGTTATGACTTACCTCATCGGAAGCTCGCTGTTCGTGTTCGTTGCGCTTATACCTGACCTTGCGGTGGTGCGGGACAGAGCTACGGGCAAGTATGCGCCGAAGATATACGCAATCCTATGCCTCGGCTGGCGGGGAACGCCGCGCCAGTGGCGCTTGCAGGGGATAGCGGGCATACTGCTGTCAGCACTGGTGCTACCGGTGTTCGTTTCAGTGCATAGCATCGTGTCGTGGGACTTCGCGGTCGCCATCGGCGTGGAAGGCTGGCACTCGACGATATTCGCGCCGTACTTCATCATCGGAGCTATTCATTCCGGTGTGTCGGCGGTTGCGATGATAATGGCGCTTGTCGTGTGGTTGTGGAAGGTTGGGGATTACATTCGGCCGGACCACTTCGACGCGATTGGCAGGCTGCTGATTGTGGTGGCGGTGACCTGGTTCTTCTTCTTCTTCATAGAGTGGATATTTGCGCTGTACACACTGGAGCCGCCGGAGATAGCACTGCGCGAGCTTCAGGTGTTCGAAGGGCCGTACTGGTGGCTATTCCTGATATTCCTGCTGACGGCATTCTTCATACCTGTGCCGATGTGGCTGTTCAAGAGCGTTCGGCGCAGTCCGAAGTGGATGTTCATCACGACGGTGCTGGTGAACATCGGAATGTGGATGGAGCGCTTCCTAATTATCGTACCGGGACTTGCGCGGCGCACACCGTTTACTTTCGACTGGGGGAGCTACCATCCGAGTATCATTGAGATTCTGATTGTGGCGGAGACGTTTGCTTTCGTATCGCTAGGCATGCTGCTATTCGCCAAGTTCTTCCCGCTGGTACCGATCTTCGATGTGAAAGAGGGCATGGTGTTCAAGGATGAAATGAAAATCGGCAGGAGGATTGTGCCGGCGAGCATACGAGAGACGCCGTAAGGCGGGGTTAGCATCGATGGACGGGGCGAATGGGATATGATTTTCTCACCCTCATCCCAACCTTTCCCCATCAAAGGGTAGTTGGTAATTTGATTCGATAAGTCTGAAGAGGCGAGTTATGGCAAAGAGAAGCGTGTTGGGACTGTTCCCGGAAGAGCAGGTTGACACAGCTGCGGACGCGATGGAAGCGTTGGCGTCTGCGGGATACACGGACAGCGAGTACGAGGTACTGACTGGGACGCCATATCCGGAAGGAACTTTCGGGGAGGCTGAGCCTGTACACAAGCTGTTCCGGTGGCCGCTGATGGGCGCAACCTGCGGCTTTGTGGTCGGCTTGTTGGTAACTGCCGGCTCGCAGCTGGCGTATCCGCTGGTTACGGGCGGCAAGCCTGTGCTGTCCATTCCGCCGATGGCTATTATCATGTACGAAGGTACGATGCTGGGCGCGATTATTTTTGCAGTGATAGGCATCATAATAGAATCGCGGCTGCCGCGTTTATTCATGGGCGCATACGACACCCGTATTACCGAAGGCTACATCGGCGTTACCGTAACGGCGGATGAGGGCCGTATGGCTGACGCGGAGAAGGTGCTGCGTGATTCGGGCGCAGAGGATATTAAACGAGGTTGGGAGAGCAACTAGCAGATGAGTAACTCTTCCTTAAAGGCGATGACCGGTCACCAGATTAAGGCTCGCAGGCTTGCCGGGCGGACAGCGCTGATATTAATGGCGGCGTTGCTGACGGTTGCCGCGCTGGGCTGCTATAACATCAGGACGGGCCGTGTTGATGTGGGCGGGGCGATCAACTTCAAGCTGCCGGCGTTTACGCAGACGGGCCCGCACGCAGTGGACATATTCACGGAGATGCACTTCCAGCCGTCTTACCGGACGCAGGAAGGGCCGCGCATTCTGCCGCCGCCGGACTCTGTGCCGATTACGGGCAAAGAGGTCGAGTACAAGAGCGTTGAAGAGTACCAGGCGATGGAGATTCCGTCGGGGATCGCGTCAGAAAGTGAAACCCTGAGCACGGCACGGCATACTTATGAGACGAACTGTATGGTGTGCCATGGCTCCGCCTTGCGGGGCGAGGACGGCGATGCGACGATTCTGCCTTACCTGGCGAATTCTTCGGGTGCGCGTCCGCGTAATTTGGTAGATGTGAAGCTCAGCAGCGATGGTGAGCAGATAAAGGGCGCGGCGAGCGACGACACTACGGACGGCGAGATATATGCGTGGATTACTTACGGCGGGCAGGCAGGGTTTGCTTCTGCGCTACGCGACAGGCCGACCACTTCATGGATGCCGCAGTTCGGACGTCTGCTGAGCGAGGAAGAGCGCTGGGAGCTGGTGATGCTCATCAGGGCTGAGCAGGCTAGGTAGCGGCCCTAACTCCAACATATCCTGACACACACAAATCCCCTTCTCCTGTGAATGGAGAGGGGATTTTCTTTTGTATGCGGACGCTTCGGGCCGTCTTTCGATAAAGATCAGGGGGGCAAAACTTCCTGGCTGCAATCACTACATTGGATTTGCCTTGCCGCCTGGCTGTCACGGGTTGACTGTGATGCTGCCCCAGCATATAACTTCACCGTCAGAGCGTATGGTGCAGGTATGGGTTTCGCCGCTGGCTATGGCTGTGTATGTGCCGGTAGTGGGAGGCGACGCCTGGCCGTGCTCGTTGTCGCCCCAGCAGAGGATAGAGCCCGCCGTCTTGTGGAGAGCGCAGGAGTGCATGCCGCCGCTGCTCACGGTGATGCCTATGTCGGGCGGGGGCTGTGGTGTAGTGGCAGCACCGGGTGTGCTGGTGGGAGTCACTGTAGGGCTTGGCGCTGGCGTTGCGGTATGCGTAGCTGTGACAGTAGGGGTCTGCGTGGCAGTTGGTGTATGAGTTGCTGTTGGGCTGGGTGTGGGAGTTGCTGTTGCGGTCGGAGTTGCTGTGGGCCTGGGCGTGGGTGTCTGTGTGGGCGTAGGTGTGGCTGCCGGCGGCGCGGGCAGATGAGCGAAGCCGTGCCCGTAGAGGTTGTTTGGCTTCGTGCCCCGACTCAGCGCATTTGTCTTGAGGTATGAGGCTATACTCGATGGGCTTCGGGAAGGATAGCGCTGCTTGACGAGTGCGGCTAGGCCGGCAATGTGAGGCGCGGCGAAGCTGGTGCCATAAACAGTCTCTCCGTAAGACGCAGTGGCAATGCCGCTTACGCCCATAATGTCGGGCTTGATTGTGCCGTCGGGAAGGGGGCCACGACTACTGCTCACAAAGTAGCCATTTGTGTTAAACCAGGGTGACGCGCCCACTGCGAGGGCACCGGAACTCTTGGTTTCCGCCGGATTGCCAAGGGCGTGGCTCTCAGTGGTGCGCTCAAGGCTCTCGCCGCTGAACGACTGCAGCTGCACCCAGCCTGGGAAAGCGCCATTCTGGTGCTTGATGCGCATGCAGTATGTCCCGCTGGTGGAAGGTGTGTAAAAGATGGATTCGAAGGGATCATCGCCTGAGCCTCCGGACTGCCCTTCTTCGCTGAATGTGACGATATTCATGCTTGTGTCAAGCAGGTATAAGTCCAGATCCCTAGTCGCGCCGCGCCATGTTCCCTGCCATCGAACCTGGGCGACGAATCTCTCGTTGGCAATGAGCGAAACGGAGTTGCATTCGTCGCCGGTGACGAAATCGAGTTCGCCGTCTTTGTCGGGATCAAAGAAGCTCCCGAACCAGGTGGCCCGCGCATCGTTACCTGCTGCGACCGTGAAAACACTGCCGCCCGATACGCCAGTATTGACGCTCCTGAGCGGGCTATCGGTGTATGGAGAAGTGCCATTTCCGGGACCGTCCCACAGCCAGTGCACGGAAGTATTGATTACATCCACGCCCTGCGAGACCATCCACTGCACGGCGCTTCTGACCGTGCCTTTCGAAACTACTCGCGATATGTAATAGGAGGCACCGGGAGCGGTCTCGTAGAGGACTTCCGTTACCGCGGTGCCGTGTGGGCCGTCGGACGCACAGCTTGAAAGCAGGTTGGACGATGAAATGCTGCTCGTGTAACACCTTGCCTGCACAGAGGTTGGGAGCTCGGAACCCTGAAGGCCGCCGAATCCCTGAAACTCCAGGTCGATGACGCCCACCTTGACGCCTTGTCCCCTGTATCCGGCGCTGTGCCACGCTCTCGCGCCGTGTGCAGTAGCGCCGTGTCCTCCGACACTGAATTGAGCGGGCTGCGGTGGGAATATGGGCTTCACGACGATTACGCCGGGCAGTTCGGATGCATGGGCGAGTAAGGATACAGGTACTTCGGCTTCGATGAAATGCTCGTCTTCTAGTGGTTCGCGCGCGGGGATGTCATTTGCCTGTAGGTAGTCCCAGATGTCGCGGACATAGTCTTCTTCGATATGGAATGTTACGGCGACGGACTGCTCGCGATGCAGGGGCGCCTGTTTTGCGGCGGCTCTGGCTGTGAGCGCGCCGTTCTCGTACTGCCTGACTATCTCATTGAGGAGATAGGCCATGCCGTCGTATTTTGGCGGATGGAGCTTGCCCTCAAGGGGCGGGACCTGCTCGTTTCGCGGCTCGATTTCCTGCTTGGGCGTAGGCGTAGGCGTGGGAGCGCCTTCCTGCTGGGCGTGGGCGCTTGGCTGCCGCGAGCCCGCAATAAGGGCAACGAACAGCATTGCCGAAGCGATGATGGCGAGAGATAGAGGCAGAATACGGTTCATAATTGAAGGGAAGAAATGAGGATTTTACCGCACTAACTGTGCAGATCCGATTGTATTATATCCAAATCGGTCAAGTAGTGGCGATGGGCGGCGTTGCCGCACGGAGGTGTGCCGGCGATCAGCAATTAAGCCGCATTGGACTGTGTTGCTGAGGTCCTGTGATACAATTACGGCGGCTTTATGCAACAGGATTTTCACTCCTTTGATGGATTCAGAAACACAGTGAGGGCTAATGATGGTGAGCGGCAGCAGCCTTGAAACCGCATATACGATAGACACTTCAAGCATCAAGTTCGGGCCGGGTGTTACGCGCGAGGTCGGGTACGAGATGCGCCGACTCGGTGCGCGACGCGTTATGGTGGTCACTGACCCGCGGATGGCAAGCAGCGAAGCCGTGGAGATTACGCTGGAATCCCTGCGGGACGAGGCAATCGACGCGGTGCTGTTCGACAGGGTGAGCGTAGAACCGACGGATGTGTCGTTCAAGGAGGCGATTGCGTTCGCTACCGAAGGTGCATTCGACGGATTCGTGGCCGTTGGCGGCGGCTCGAGCATAGATACTGCAAAGGCTGCGAACCTGTATGTGACCTATCCCGCTGACTTCCTCGCTTATGTGAACGCACCCATCGGCGAGGGACGTCCTGTGCCAGGACCACTGAAGCCTCTTATTGCGATTCCCACGACATCGGGGACGGGAAGCGAGACGACAGGGGTTGCGATTTTCGACCTGCTGGAGTTGGAAGCAAAGACGGGAATCGCGCACAGGGCGCTGCGCCCGGTGATGGGCATTGTCGATCCGCTTCACTCGCGGACGCTGCCGAGCCAAGTGGTAGCTTGCAGCGGCTTCGATGTGCTGTGCCACGGGCTGGAGTCGTACACCGCGTTGCCGTTTACCGAGCGTGATGCGCCGGAGAATCCAGGTCTGCGCCCGTCTTACCAAGGGGCGAACCCGATAAGCGATGTGTGGGCGACGCGAGCCATCGAGATGGTGGCAGCGAATATGGTGCGGGCATACGATGATGCGGAGGATGTAGAGGCGCGCAGCCAGATGATGCTTGCGGCGACATTCGCGGGTGTGGGATTCGGGAATGCGGGTTGTCATCTGCCGCACGGGATGTCATATCCTGTGTCTGGAATGGTGAAGGAGTTCTGTCCGGATGGGTATCCACAGGACGCACCGCTTGTGCCGCATGGGATGTCGGTGATACTGAACGCGCCTGCGGTGTTCCGTTTCACAGCTCCGACAAATCCACAGCGGCACCTGCATGCTGCGCGTCTGATGGGGCTGGATGCGCGCGGAGCGAGCCCTGAGGACGCTGGCGACCTGCTGGCGGACGCGATTGTGGCGCTGATGCGGCGACTGAATGTGCCGAACGGACTGAGCGCGATAGGCTATTCGGAGGAGGACTTGGGCAGGTTGGTGGAGGGGACGCTGCCGCAGCATAGGGTGGTGAAGCTGTCGCCGCGTCCGGTAGGCGCTGAGGAACTTCGAGGGCTGTTCAGGGACTCTATGACGCTGTGGTAGTTGATGTAGGTACTCCGACAGGCTGAGCGCGTGGGCTTGATATTCTCAGCCACACCCCAATAGGCGCTTGCGTGTGGCTGTTAAGATTTCCCACTGAGTGTTCTTGCAGCATTTCTCGGCACTGGGATTCTGCTTCCGTAAGAATGACGATTCTGATAACCGCCACGCGCTAAGAATACCGATGCTCTGAGCGAATTGACATAGTGATGTCGGATTGAATAAGATAATGGTTAGTAAGAATGCGTAAGGAGGCTTGAGTGTTGACTTCTGGAGCGGCAGAAACAACGACGATACAGGAAGCCTTGGACATGTATGTCCGAAGCCTCAAAACGGGCGGAAGGTCCAAAGGCAGGTCCAGCAGCAGCAATAAGCCAATCGACCACAAAGCCCTCTACCAGTTTGTACAATACTTTTCCCCAGACGCCTCTCTTCAGAAGCTGACGCCCTCCGACATCGGCACATACGCCGAGAGTGTCAACGGCACAGGAACGACTCCCCAAGCAACCGGGCAACTTCAGGCGGTCAAGGATTTTCTTGCATACGCTAAGAAGAGCGAAGGGCTAACCGAAGAAAATCTTGCACGATATGTTCGCATTCGCAAGACACGCAGCCGCTCCGGCGCTACCGTGGTTTCCAGCGAGTCTCAGCCTATCGAACTGACATCCGAGGGGCACACGCAATTGGTTAGCCAGCGCGAGCGGCTATTAGTTGAAAGCGAGTCGCTCGTAGTGGAGATACGCAGGGCGCGTGCGGATGGTGATGTAACGGAGAACTCGCCGCTGGATGCGGCGCGCGAGGAGCAAGGGCGAGTCGAGGCGCGAATCAAGGAGATAACGGCGACGCTGGAGAAATCCGTCATTATCGAAGAGGGACAGGTACGGGACAGCAAGGTGGTGAAGATTGGCGCGCGAGTCGAGGTCAGAGAGCTCATCAGCGGCGGCGAACCTAAGATTTACACGCTTGTGAACAAGACAGAGGCGAATCCACTGGAGCTTCGCATATCAGATGATTCTCCGATGGGCAAAGCGCTATTAGGGAAGCGGGTCGGTCAGAAGGTGCCGGTCGTTACACCACGCGGCAAGCTGAGTTACGAAGTCATCAGCATCGCCTAGCTTATTCTCCGTGCATATCCGACATTGCGAGTGAGCGTATTTCACAGTCTGCGGTTTAGCGCATCTTGCTCTAATTCTCATGCATCCTGCAAAGATCAACTAATTGCCTCCACACCTTCACGCCTGCACCAATAACCCATTGCATAGTATCTCTCTGCGTTCTGCAACAATTGAATTGGAGTAGCATTCCTTGACCACCAATGCATCTAACGGCAAACTCTGGGTTTCGATGATATTGCTTGCGGGTGTGGGTATTCCCGGGGTGATAATCCGATTTGGAGGCCTCCACCTCGATCCCGCGCTGGAATCGCTCATATTCGGAGTTGGGATCATCGGTGCGGCGTTCCTGCTTTCATGGGCGGCTGAAGTTGCACAGTTGGATGTGTCGGCGTCTTTCGCGATTGCCGTGCTCGCGCTCATCGCAGTAATGCCGGAGTACATGGTGGAGGCAGTGCTTGCCTGGGACGCCGGGGAGTCTTACAGGCAGTTGGCGGTAGCCCAGGGTGAAGTGACGAAGGAAATGTCGCTTGCCGCCGCAAATGTCACCGGCGCGAACCGCCTGCTCATTGGCATTGGCTGGTCGGCCGTGATTATCATCTTCTGGCTCAAGCGGCGCAGCGGGTTCGACATGCGCGGCTTGCTGAAGCTGGAACTGCCGATGCTGGTGGTTGCCACACTGCTGACGATACTCGTCGCGTTTTCCAAGGCGATACCGATATGGCTTGCCGTGGTCTTCATTGGCGCGTACATCTTCTACCTGTGGCGGAGTTCCACACAGGAATCGGAGGAGCCGGACCTGCTGGGCGCTGCGGCGATGATAGCGAGTTTCCGCCCATTATACCGACGCCTTTGGGTGCTGGGACTGTTTATATTCAGCGCGGGGATTATCCTGATAGCGGCGGAGCCGTTCGTACACGGGCTGAGGGCAACGGGCGAGGAACTGGGCATCAGCGAGTTTCTGCTGATACAGTGGCTTGCGCCGCTGGCGTCGGAGTCGCCGGAGATAATCGTGGCGGTGCTCTTTGCCCTGCGAGCGAATCCGAACGACGGATTGACAACTCTCATCTCGTCGCAGGTGAACCAGCTTACATTGCTGGTGGGCAGTATAGTGGTGGTGTTCAGCATTTCGTCAGGACAGCTGCTGAGCTTCCCACTGGACCATTTCGAGCCGAGCGGATTTTTATCTCGGTTTACAAGTCCCTTCGGATTGCAATCGAGCGAGTTCCTGCTGACGGCGGCGGCTTCCACATTTGCGATTCTGCTAATCTCAACGCGCATCATTAAGTTATGGCACGGGATTGCGCTGCTAGGGATATTCGTGGCGTACATGACGACGCTGCTGGCGTTCCCGGGCTTATTCGGCGGCGGTGACGGTGTTGAGAATGTGCCGCTGCGGATGTGGTCTTCTATCATAATCTTCGGTCTGTCCGTGGTGCTGGTGGCGATGAACTGGCGGCGGGTAGTGTATGTGTTCAGGGGTGTGCCGCATCCTGATGGAGTTGAGGACTGACGGGACGGATGGGATTTTCGCGCCAATATAGTGCACGATAATCCTGTTACATTGTCCTGATGTCTGCCACGGATAAACTTCTGAAGGCGGATGACGTGTTGCTGCTGTATGGTCGGGGAATTTGCGGCAAACTGATCCGAGGTGAGCACTGCGCCTGTCGAACTCAGCCTGTGCAGTGCTCGCGTTTCTTTGAATATGCCTGCTGAAAGCGTTATGCTGTTAAGCAGGCATTTTTGCATTATTTGCATTAAATAATATCTGGCAGCAGCATACGCGCGGGGTGTGAACATAATGGCAACACTGGCTATGGAGGCGGATACCAGAGAGCTCGTTGAGGAGCTGCGGCGCAGCGTTACGGGCGAGGTGCGCTTCGATAAGATGACGCGCATGCTGTATAGCACGGATGCGAGTATCTACCAGATCGAGCCTGTGGGTGTGGTGCTGCCTAAGAGCGCGGATGATGTGATCGCGGTGCTGGAGGCCGCTCATCGCTATAACCTGCCGGTGCTGCCTCGCGGCGGTGGCACGAGTCTTGCCGGACAGACGGTTGCGAATGCGATTGTGATGGACTTCTCGCGTCACATGCGGGATGTGCTGGAGGTGAATGAGGAAGAGGGGTGGGTGCGCGCGCAGCCGGGCATCATTCTCGACGAGCTGAATCACAAGATCGCGTCGAGCGGAATGTTCTTCACGCCTGATCCTAGCACGAGCAGCCGGGGCAATGTGGGCGGCGCGCTGGGCAACAACTCGTGCGGAGCGCACTCCATCATGTGGGGGAAGACGGTTGACAATGTGGAGTCGCTGGATGTGGTGCTGTCCAACGGGGATCGGGCGCACTTCGGGCAGCTGGACGGAGCGCAACTTGAGTCTAGGATGCGCGGCGAGAGCCTTGAAGGAGACATCTACCGCAAGCTGTTAGGAATAGGCGAGGCGCATCGTAATGAGATCCTGGCGCGGTATCCGAAGATTCAGCGTCGTGTGTCGGGCTACAATCTCGACGAGTTCGTTGGCGGCAGCGACTTCAATATGGCACGCTTTGTGGTCGGGTCAGAGGGCACCCTGGTCACCATCACTGAGGCGAAGCTGAAACTGGTCGAGAAGCCGAAACTGCGAGCCCTGTCGGTCATTCACTTCAACGACCTGATCGAATCCATGGAAGCCACCGTCGCAACCCTGGAGATGGATCCGGCTGCTGTGGAACTCATAGGCAGCATGATCATTCGGCAGGCGAGGAGCAACCTGGCGTACTCGCGGATGACGGACTTCATCGAGGGCGACCCGGAGGCGCTGCTGGTGGTGGAGGTGATCGCGGACAGCGAGCCTGAACTGATGGCGAAACTGGAGCGGCTGGAGGCGCGCGTGAAGCGCGAGGGTATGGGATACGCGATGCCACGACTCATCAAGCCTGCCGACCAAGCGAAGGTGTGGGATGTGCGGAAAGCCGGGCTGGGTCTGATGATGAATGTGCCAGGGGATGCGAAGCCGCTGCCATTCGTAGAGGATACGGCGGTATCGCCGGAGAAGCTGCCGCAGTTCGTGAAGCGGTTCGACGAGATTGTGCGGGCGCACGGCACCGAGGCAGGGTACTACGGGCACGCGAGCGTGGGCTGCCTGCATATCAGGCCGCTGATTAATCTGAAGGAGAGCGAAGGCGTCTCCAAGATGGTGTCCATATCAGACGAGATAAGCGACCTCGTCCTGGAGTACGGCGGGTCGTTGAGCGGCGAGCACGGGGACGGGCTTGTTCGCAGTCCGTACAACGAGAAGATGTTCGGCAGCCAGATATATGACGCCTTCCGGGATGTGAAGCGGGCGTTCGATCCGGACGGCATTATGAATCCTGGCAAGATCGTGGATTCGCCGCCGATGACTAACAGCCTGCGAATCAGCCCGCAGTACAAACCGATAGAGATCGAGACGGCCTTCGCGTACAAGGAAGAGGGCAGCTTCGCGCACGCGATAGAGATGTGCAACGGTCAGGGCGCGTGCCGCAAGGTGCTGGGTGGGACGATGTGCCCGTCGTACATGGTGACGCGCGATGAGGAACATTCGACGCGAGGGCGGGCGAATGCGCTGCGAGGGGCGATGTCTGGGGCGCTGCCGCACGAGTCGCTGACAAGCGAGCGGATGATGGCGGTGATGGACCTGTGCCTCGAATGCAAGGGGTGCAAGGCGGAGTGCCCGTCGAATGTGGATATGGCCAAGCTGAAGTATGAGTTTATCGACAAGTACAAGAAGAAGAACGGGTACTCACTGCGGGACAGGCTGATGGGCGATGTGGCGTTCTTCAACAAGCTGGCGTCGCCGCTGGCGCCGCTGACGAACCTGCCGCTGAAATCCGCAATCGGCAAGGAGATTCTGGAGCGGTACGCGGGCATCGACAAGCGGCGGGAGCTGCCGATGCTGGCGAGCCAGACTTTCAGGCAGTGGTTCAGGGCGTCGGGCGGTTCACCTGCATCGGACGCTAAGCACGGCACGGTAGTGCTATTCCCGGATACCTTCACGAACTACAACCATCCCGAGCTGGGGATTGCGGCGGTGAAAGTGCTGCGGCATCTGGGATACCGTGTGGTTCTACCGGAGGTGCGATGTTGCGGGCGCCCGATGCTGTCGAAGGGGTTCATGGACAAGGCGAAAGCGAGCGCGCGGGCGAATGTCGAAAGCGTATATCCGCTCATTGAGCAGGGCGCAAAGCTGGTGGGACTTGAGCCGAGCTGCATCCTGAGTTTCAGCGACGAGTACGAGGATCTGCTGGGTGGCGACGCGAAAGCTAAAGCGATTGCCGAGAACACGATGCTGATCGAGGAGTTTCTGCTGTACGCGCAGGAGGATCGTGGCGCTGTGCCGGAGTACACGCGACCTCCGGGAAAGGTGCTGTTCCACGGGCATTGCCATCAGAAGGCGCTGGTGGGCACGCGGGCTGCGATGCAGGTGCTGAACGCGATACCGGGGTGCGAGGCGCGGGAGATACAGACGGGGTGCTGCGGGATGGCAGGGTCGTTCGGGCTGGAGAAGGAGCACTACGACATCTCCATGAGCATCGGGGAGATGTCGCTGTTCCCGGAGGTGCGGGCGCAGCAACAGCAGGGCGAGTTCGAGCTGGTGATGGAGGGAGTGTCGTGCCGCCAGCAGGTGGAACACGGGACGGGGAAGAAAGCGAAGCACCTGGTGGAGTTGCTGGCGGAGGCGATTTAGGGGGCTGTTAACGGAAGACGTCTGGCAACTCTTCTACGGGTATGTCTCGCTCCTTCGCCCAAGACTGAATAGTGGTCTTTTCGAGTCTCTGGCGTTCCAGCCTAATTCCTTCTTGAATGCCTTGCTTGTAGCCTTCGCCAAATTGCCAGCTTATGGTGCCACGTTCAGGCAACTCGTCGATAGGGATACCCCTCTTTTCAGCCCACTTCCGCATGCTCGCCTTATTGCGGCGGCGTTCATCCAAGAATTGCTGGTTCCTCTCCGCTTCCCATTTTCGCTTCAAATAGCTTGCTAATGCCATTTAGGCATCCTCAGATTCGCAACTGAACCTTTAGTTGGACTCAGTTTCGTCAATGGTGGGCAGTTCGTCGGTCGGGATGCCCTTCTCTTTTGCCCACGCGCGCATTTTGGCATTGGCGCGTTTGCGCTCCTCAGCACGGCCCTTCTCCCTGCCTTCCTGAAACTGCCTTTTTTGACCCAAGCTGCCAGTACCATGACTCCCTCCGCTGAAATCGCAACGAGTATTGAGTTTGCCGCCGCGCCGAGGCTGATTGGCCCGGTTCCTACGATGATCTGCAGTATTGCACCGGTGAGGGTATTGTCGGGGCTCAACCAAATCTGATTATAGACACTGATGGCCATGCCCGCTACGCACTGTATCCAAAATAGAGCGAAGTATAGCCCGACCATTTCGGGAGTTATGGACGGTATAGATACTCTTTGCGCTATTGAAGTGTTGCTAATACTTGCCAAAGCCTAATGCCAACGTGCTCAGTCGGTGTTCCAAGATAGTATAGCACAAGGCAATAGTGTCAGAAACAATAATTAAAGGTCTGCGTTCGCAGTCTGGGAAATCTAACTCAGCACTTCGAGCAGGGCATCTTCCAGTTCCTCGATGGGCGCGAAGCCTTCGAAGCGCCGGTGGATGGTGCCGTCAGAGTTGACTACGAACGACCATTCTGTGCTGGGGAGGTTCCATTCAAGGACGGTCGGAGACACGCGGGCGCGACTCAGGTCGCCCTGGATTTCGTCCGGGTTGTCGAAGAAGTCCACGTGGATGAAGTTCGCCTTGCCCTTGTACTTGTCCTTTAGTTCGCTGAGGACATCGACCTGTGGGCCGCAGACGGCATTGGTGCAGAATGCGGGGCTTGCTATCACGATGACGGTTGGCGTACCGGACTGCACGGCGTCTGCGATGCTTATCTGGTAGAGGTCAGTGTCCTGGAGCGAGCCGGTCGTCAACTCTTCGATGCTGTGCGTGGCAAGCGTTTTATTGGCGCTTGCGGTTGCGGGCGCGCCGTTGGCTGGCGCTGCGGTCTGCTCAGGGACATCGAATCGGAGCTGCGCGCGAAGGGTGTTCGCTTCCTCGTCGAGCACGGCTATTTCCAAGCCCCAATCGCCTGGCGTGTCGAACTGCATCTGCGCCGCATAAAGGCCGCGTGTGCCGAGCGGGAAGGGCCTGAACAGGGCGACAGCGGTGTCGCGCATCTCGCCTTCGGTTGAGCCGTCTGGGTAGTGGTACGATGTGAGCGATGCTATGGGAGAGCGCACAAGTCCCTTTTTGGATGTCAGAACTACCGCGATGCGCTGCTCACCTACGCCCAGGTCCGGCGTGGCGAAGATTGCCTGGAGGCCGTCGGGTGACACGGGTCCCTTGATGAGCTCGACTTCGGTGAACTGTGCGCCTTCGCCGCCTTCTGGTGCGGATTGCTCTGACGGGCCCTGCTCCTGCTGACAGGCAATTGCTGCCAGCAGGAGCAGGGCTGCGAGTGTCAGGGTTATGATGTGTCGCTTGAAAGTCATCCTATTCATTCCTTAGACAAGCTTAGGACATGCTCTGTCCATCGATGTTCAGCCAATCTCAGCCACCGTTAGTCGGGCCGGTTTGGGCGGGTTCGCCGCCGTCGTATGCGCCGAATGTGTAGGCGAAGAGAGAGAACTCAGGCGAGTTTGAGCTGAGCTTGAGCTCGTGGCTCTCGTACTTGGGCAGGTTGACGACGTGGTACATTCGGGCTGAATCAACGACGATGTAGCCGTTGCCGTCAGCGTCGAACATCACATCTGTGCCTGCGGCGTCTGCGCTGATGGGCTTGTCGTTGAGTGTTACGCGCACCTGGTATTCGCCGCCGTTGACGGGGGCCATGACTGCGTTGACGCTGGTCGCACTGAACTTTAGAGCCAGGTAGTCCTCATAACCCTCGGTTTCGCGGGCGTGTATCAGACGCTCAGCGTCGTTACGCCATAGTCCTTGCAGGTAGAGGAAGTGGTTCTTGTGCTCGCCGGGGTCGTCGTAGAAAACCTCGGCGTTCTCTTCCTCGTAATACTCCTCGTGCAGGACGTAGGGCGCTGATGACAATAGCGCGCCGTAGTTGCGCTCGAAGCCTGCATAAATCTCGCGGGTCAGACCGGTCTCTTGGTCGGTCGAGCGCAGGTCAATGGCGTGGCGCGGCTCCGGGATAGTGCTGGCGGACACGTCGCTGAGGTCAACGCCTGCCTCTTCAAGCAAGCCGCGAATCCAGAGTTCGGTCTCTTCGTATGCGCCTTCACCGAAGTGCGTGTAGCGAATATAGCCGTCTTTGTCCACGAGGTACTTGGCGGGCCAGTAGCGGTTGTCGAAGGCGCGCCATGTCTTGAAGTCGTTGTCCTGCGCGATGGGCCACTTCAGGCCGAAGCCCTCGGTGGCTTCGATTACATTGTCGCGGTCCTTCTCGAAGTCAAACTCGGGTGTGTGGACGCCGACGATGACGAGGCCCTTGTCGGCGTACTTCTCATGCCACGCCTTGAGGAAGGGCAACGTGCGGATGCAGTTGACGCAGGTGTATGTCCAGAAGTCCACGAGGACGACCTTGCCGCGGTTCTCCTCGAAGGTGATCGGCTCGGAGTTGATCCAACTGGCGATGCCGCGAATTTCTGGAACAGTCTTTTCGTCGCCGGTCGTGGGTGTGACGATGGACGCGTGTGCGGACGCCTGCGGCTCGGCAGTGGCGACAGGCTTGGATGGCACTGTGGTCGCCGTCGCTGCGGGCGGCTGCGTAGGTGGGACGCTAGTCGCGGTCGCGGCTTGCGCTTGCTGTGGCGCGGGTGCAGCGGGAACAGCGTTCATCTGCTGCGTCTGTGCTGCGGGTGCTTCGGTCGTCTGCGGCGCTGATCCTGAGCAGGCGGCGAAGACGAAGGCGGCTGCGAGCAGCAGTGCGATTGTCGTGATGCCTATGCGAATGGTCTTCATTGTGGGCACTCCTGTTGTTTGGTCTGTTCGGGTTACCCCAGTTGCAATACATTGGTTTTGAGGGATTCGTTTGGTTAGATGCTATTGTGTGGGGAAAGATTTTGCGAGCTTATGCCCTTGCTTGGAAGGTCAGGATGGTAAGTGATGGTCTTCCCTCAATGGAGTGCGTCGTGTAACTTGCTACCAGTTACTATGGAGGGTTATCATTCTTCGCAATCATTGATGGAGACTATGGGGATTATACAGAGTCATGGCACAGATGGATTCCTGCTCCCTGTTTTCCCACGTACAAGCTGCGCAGGAATGACTAATTGGACAACCAATAAGGCTACGATACAGAGTAAAGAGGGGATTTGACATGAAGGTTGGGTTTATTGGCGTTGGGTTTATGGGACGGCACATGGCGCGGAATATCGCCGCGGGCGGATTTGAGATGACGGTGTTCGATATACGCAAGGAAGCCGCCGAAGAGCTGCTGTCTATGGGCGCGACGTGGGCGGAAAGTCCTGCCGCCGTTGCCGCCGCGAGCGATGTGGTATTCACCTCGCTGCCGCGTCCGCAGGATGTGGAGGAGGTTGCGCTTGGCGAGGGCGGTATCCTAGGCGGCGCGGGCGCTGGTACGGTCTATTTCGACCTGAGCACGACCGACCCGGATACCATCTATCGCATCAGCGCGGCGGCTGAGAGCGCGGGCGTTACGGTGCTGGACGCGCCGGTGAGCGGTGGCGTGGGCGGCGCGGAGGCTGGGACGCTGTGCGTGATGGTGGGCGGCGACGAAGATGCCTACCTGCGCTGCAAGCCAGTGCTGGACAGGATCGGGGACAAGGTGATGCGCTGCGGCGACCTGGGTTCTGGCGCGATATGCAAGATCGTGAACAATCTCATTGGGCTGAGCGTGGGCGTTCTGCTGTCGGAGGCGTTCAGCCTGGGCGTGAAGGCAGGTGTGGACGCGCAGACGCTGTTCGACGCTGTGAAGGGAAGCTCGGGGAATACACAGAGCATGCAGGGATTCCCGGCAGGGCTGTTCGTGGGGAACTTCGAGCCGGGCTTTCAGCTAGACCTTGCGGCGAAGGATGTCGGGCTGGCGACGGATATGGGGCGGCGGCTGCGCGTGCCGATGGAGATGTCGAATATAGCGCAGCAGCGTTACATTGCCGGGCAGAACAAGGGCTGGGGCAGGGAAGCGTCCGGATCGGTCGCAAAGGTACAGGAAGAGCGGGCGGGGGTTGAGATTCGAACGACTACGGACGAGGGCTAACATGGATGTATGGGATGGGGAGGATTTTGATACATCACCTCCGTCCTGACCTTCCCTCATCGAGTGGGAAGGGAGTGAAAGGGTAGTATGTTCCAAAAGAGTACGCTGGAAAATGGGATGCGGGTGGTGACGAGTGAGATGCTGCATACTCGGTCGGTGAGTATGTGCATGTTCGTGGGAGTTGGCTCGCGTTATGAGACGGACGAAGAGGCGGGGCTGTCGCACTTTCTTGAGCACATGGTGTTCAAGGGGACGGCGAAGCGTCCTGAACCGCAGCAGATAAGCGCTGCGATAGAAGGCGTGGGTGGCGTGATAAACGCGGCTACCGAGCATGAGTTGACGGTCTATTGGTGCAAGGTGGCGCAGCCGTACTTCGAGGACAGCCTTGCGCTGCTGTTCGACCTCTTTCGCAACTCGCTGTATGAGCCGGATTCCATCGAGAAGGAGCGGCATGTCATCTTCGAGGAATTGGGGATGATAAACGATTATCCTAGCTACAAGGTGGAGGCGCTGATCGACGAAATGCTGTGGCCCGGGCATCCGCTAGGCCGCGACATCGGGGGGACGCGTGAGAGCGTTGGCGGCATAACCCGCGAGATGATTCTGGACTTTGTGTCGGCGTACTACACACCGGACAACATAGTTGTGAGCGTGGCGGGGAATGTTTCGCATGAGGATGTAGTGGCACACGTGGAGCGGCTGAGCGAGGGCTGGGAGGTTGGTGGGCGCAATGAGTGGACGCCCTATCTGGGAAGTCAGAGCGAGGCTCAGTCACATGTGGAGTATCGCAAGACGGAGCAGGTGCATCTGTCGGTTGCGCTGCCGGGAGTATCGCTGACACATCCGCAGCGGTATGCGCTCGACCTTCTGAGTGTGGCGCTGGGCGAGGGCATGAGCAGCCGCCTGTTCGTGGAGGTGCGCGAGAAGCGAGGGCTTGCCTACGATGTCCACAGCGAGGTTAGCCACTTCTCGGACACTGGGGCGATTATCGTGTCTGCGGGCGTGGACCCGAAGCGCGTGTATGACGCCGTTCAGACGATACTTGAGCAGGTGGCCGCGATGCGCGACGCCGTGCCGGAGGAAGAGCTGGAGAAGGCGAAGCATCTGAGCGGCGGCAGGCTGATGCTGCGAATGGAGGATACGCGCGCGGTTGCCATCTGGATGGGACAGTCGGAGATGCTGCTGGGGCATATCGCGGATGTTGACGATGTGATCGAGGAAGTGAACGCGGTGACGACCGATGATGTGCGAAGTCTAGCCAGCGATCTGCTAATTACGGAGAGGCTGAACATCGCGGTCGTGGGGCCATGCCGAGGGCATCAGCGGGTACGGCGGATGCTGAGGCTGTGACTAGGGATGGCAAGATGAGCAGGATGGAATTGCAGGTGTATTGATGGCCTTTCAATCCTTGTCGCTTGCATTGCTCTTATTTTTGGTAATGGCCATAGTGGCGTGTCAGGAAGTTCAGACGACACCCACTGTAATTGTTCTACAGCGGACCCCGGAATCCCTTCCGGACGTCAGCCCTGCGCTCGTGGAGGATGCTCGCAGTTACGCAGAAGACTACGGCGTAAGTCTGGACGAAGCGATAGGGAGACTGGCGGGGCAGGAGGCAATCGGGGCACTCGGTCAGGAATTGCAATCACGCGAGAGTGCCACATTCGGTGGCCTCTGGATACAACACAATCCAGATTACAGGATTGTAGTGGCATTCGTAAGAGATGGAGAGGAAACGATTCGTCCGTATCTCGAAGGCACGTCGGTGTCTGGCATAGTGGAAGTGCGACAAGTAAAGAAGTCACTCGTGGAACTCAGAAGGACAAGGGAAAAAGCCGAGGAAATGGTGAAGGAACTTGGCTTTAAGCCAGGTTCAGGGCTGGACATCCGCAATAACATGGTGCAACTTTACCTAACAGCAAAGGAAATAGAAGAACTTGAAATGGATTTGCGGAAGGCAGGACTGACACTTCCTGACAATGTAGAATTAGTCGCGGCGGCACCGGCGGCACCGGCGTAACACTGAGCTAAAATTCCTCTGAGAAATTTGGGACGGTCAAGAAAGTAACCTAAACAAGCGTGGCACAACAGGAACGATTTCGAGCGAGGTATCACAGAATAACATGATGGCTATGAACATGTACATCACGCTGTCCGAAGAAGATAGGATCGCGCGGTATGAAGTGGATGATGGGACGGGAGAACTCGCGCATATCGGGGATGTGGCTACGGCGGCCCGGCCTGCGCCGTTGGCGGTGAATCCTTCGCGGGATAGGCTGTATGTTGGTTGCCGTGATGAGATTGCTCTGTCGAGCTACACCATCGGCGAGGGCGGGGACCTGACGCATATTGGGGATGCTGCGGTGGACAACGACCCGTGCTACCTGGCGACGGACCGCGCCGGTCGATTCCTGCTGTCGGCGTACTATCAGGGCGGAAGGTGCGCGGTGCATGCCATCGGCGATGACGGCGCAGCTATTTTGCCACCGGTGGAGTGGCTGGCAACGGCTAAGGGCGCGCACTCGATGCAGACGGATGCGTCGAACCGGTTCGCGTTTGTGCCGCACATATCGGGCGGCAATGGGCCGAATGCGATATTCCAGTTCAGGTTCGATGCAGAGACGGGGCGCATCACGCCGAATACTCCTGCCAGAGTTGAGCCGGATGCGGAGTTGGGACCGCGCCATTTCTGTTTCCACCCAAGCAAGGACATCCTGTACTTCTCAGATGAGCAGGGATGCAGCGTTACGGGCTACAACTTCGATGCGGACGTGGGGACGCTGAGCGCATTTCAGACGATATCTACGCTGCCAGAGGGGTTCACGGAGCGCAATAGCTGTTCACAGATACAGATTGCGCCTTCGGGCGAGTTTCTGTACGCTCCGAACCGGGGGCATAACAGCATTGCATGCTTCAGCGTGGACGCGGATAGCGGCGCGCTGACGGCTATCGGGCATGCGCCAAGCGAGGCTGTGCCGCGCGCGTTCAGCATCGATCCGAGCGGGCGATATCTGTATGCCGCAGGGCTGGATACGGGGCGGCTTGCGGCGTACCGGATCGAGGGGGATGGGACGCTGACGCGGTTTGCGACTTATGAGGTCGGCGCAGGACCGATGTGGGTCCTGATTATCGAGGGCGGGGACTAACGCTGACTTAGGCCCTACACCTCGGTATCATAGACAATCTTGCCATCTCGCCATGTCGGGACGGAACCGGTCGTTTCAATCGCGCGTCTGCGTGCTTTGATGGCGGCTCGGCGGAGGGCTTTTTCTGCTCCTATGAAGTCGGCCGGGCGAGGGCGGTTAGGGTGCTTCCAAACATCCTGTTTATGTTTGTCCATTATTTCCCTCCCTCTTCGACCACCACTGGGAAGTGCTCCGAGGCGTCGTACAAGGTCCATTCATCGACTAAGTCGCGGTAGATATGCTGGAAGTTGCGCCAGCCTGAGTAGAATCGCCGATGCACGACATCTTCGGGGATGTTGTGGCCGCCTTCCCGCACGCGATTCCGTACACGAGCCACTGCCATTTCCGGACTAGGTAGGCTTAAAAAGTATAGCTGAATCCAATAGCCCTGTGCTTGCCAATGAGGAATCATGCGAGCGTAATTCCGTCCACTCAGCGTGGTCTCGAAGGCGAAGCTCTCGCCTCTCTTGACGTAAGTATCTATCAGGTTCAGCATCAGCTTGCCTGCATGGACCGCGGAGCGTTCAGGCTGAAAGGGATTCAGTCCTGAAGCTATGAGGTCTGCATTGACGAAAGCCAGAGAGTCGGCTTCATTGACCAGAAACTCGGTAGCGAAAGTTGTCTTGCCCGCGCCGTTTGGGTCGGCTAATATGCGTATCTTCTTTGATGGAGTCGCTTGTGCCACGAAAGGACGAAATACCTTTCTTATTCTTGCGCTGTTTAATCTTTCCGTTATTTTACACTGTTGGAGGCATGAACCGAATGAAATGACTCGCTGTCCATTCATGCTCCAATTGCATTGGACGGCTCAAGTTGGTAATCTGTAACTGTGAATCTCATGGGCGCAGCGAGCGGTTAAAAGGCGGTGCACAATGCAGGTAGTCTTCAATGAAGCGGTCAAGCAGCTTGGGAGCGATACGCCCGTAGTTGTCGCTACGGTGATAGGTACGAAGGGTTCGACGCCGCAGAAGCCGGGGTCGAAGCTGCTGGTGCGGAGCGACGGGAGCGGCGTAGGCACGCTGGGTGGCGGATGCGTGGAAGGGGACATCTGGTTTGCTGCGAGCGAGTTGCTGAAGAGCGGCGGCACCGCGGAGTACCGCGAGTACCAGCTTAATGAAGATCTTGCTGCTGAAGACGGGCTGGTGTGCGGCGGTACGATGTTCTTCCTGATTGACCCTGTTTATGAGCCGGGCGAGTACCTGGACTTTGCCAAGGAGATCGAGGACGCATACACGGGCGGCAGTCCGGTCGCGCTGGCAAGCCTGATACGCGGCGGCAGCGGATCGCCTGCTACCATCGGAGCGAAGATGTTCATCCGGCACGACGGCTCTACGGTCGGATCGTTGGGCAGTCCTGAGCTGGACGATAGCGCGATGGAAGAGGCGTTCGAGCTGATGGTTCACGGCAAGAACAAGTATGTCGTCACCGGAAGCGGCGCCGAGTATTTCGTCGAAGCGTACACGACACCACCACAGCTAGTGCTGTGCGGTGGCGGGCATGTCTCTAAGTCGATTGCGCCCCTCGCGAAGACACTCGGCTTCCGCGTTTTCGTCACGGACGATAGACAAGAGTTCGCCAACGCTGATCGATTCCCGGAGGCGGACATCATCATCGCCAAGAAGCCGGAAGAGGCGATGGGCGAGCTGCCAATCAACCCGAATACTTTCATCATCGTCGCCACGCGCGGGCATCGCTATGACAATGTCGCGCTTGCCGCAGCCGCCAGGACTTCCGCGAAGTATGTCGGCTTGCTGGGGAGCAAGCGCAAGATTATCCTCATCTACGAAGACCTGATGCGGATGGGCATATCCAACGAGCGCATACGCGAGATTCGCGCGCCCGTCGGACTGGACATCGGGGCGCGCACGCCCGAAGAGATCGCAGTGAGCATCATGTCGGAAGTGCTGATGTTCCGTCTGGGCGGCACTGGCAGCGTGATGAAGCTCGAAGAGCGTCTGATGGGTCGCATCGAGGAGAAGCACGGCGCTGCCGCTGTGGTCGCAGACTAGGCGATGCCCGGAGTCTCAGCCATTTTGACAGCAGCGGGCGAATCCCGTCGTATGGGGCGGCCCAAGCCGTTGTTGCCTTGGCGCGGCACAACCCTCGTGGAGCACCAGATAAGAGCTTTGTTCAATGCCGGCGTCTCTGAAGTCGTGGTTGTTGTGGGGCATGAGGCGGATGCGGTCTCGGCGCAGATATCAGGCACAGGCGCGCGCTGCGTGGTGAACCCCGACTACCTCCAGGGCAAGACGACCTCCATCAAGGCTGGGCTGAAGGCCATTAGCGGGGATGCGGACGCCATCTTGCTGCTTGCGGTTGACCAACCGCGCACCGAATTCATCATCGCAGCCGTCGTGGAAGCGCACGCTACGGGTGACTCGCTGATAACCTCGCCCCGCTACGAAGGGCACGGCGGGCATCCACTGATATTTGCGGCGTTTTTGCGTGACGAGCTTGCGCGCATCAGCGAGGAGAAGCAGGGGATACGCGAGGTGTTTCTGGCACACCGCGACAGTGTGCAGGAGTATGTCATAGGCGACCCGATGATACGGCTGGATCTGAATACACCTGATGCTTATGAGGACGCGCTGTGGCGGTATGGCTAATTGTCTCACAGGCACAGGGATAGTTCGACAAGCTCACCGCGGATGGGTTAAGAGCCGTGTCAGGAGACTTCGCTCCAGTCGCTCCATGCTTGTTCGAGGCTCGCCTGGGTTGCGGTGTATTTCTTACCGAGTCGTGTTATTTCGGCGACGTTCTGGCGCTCGGTGGCTGATTCAAGCGCTGCGTTAATTTCGGCGAGCTGCGCTTCCAGATTGCCTATCAGCGCTTCGTAGTCTCTGACGACGGCTTGCTTCGCGCGCTGCCTTGCGCCTGCTGTGCGGCGTTGCTTGTTCGATTGCCTGCTGCGGGAACCGGATGCTGGTGCGGGCGTGCCTGCTTGTGTCGGCGTTACAGGCTGACTGCCGCGAATCCACTGCTCGAAGCCACCCTTGAACATTTGCGCTTCGCCGTCTTCGACTATCCAGAGCTGGGTTGCGAGCCGCGAAATCAGGCGGCGGTCGTGTGAGACGAATAGAAGCGTGCCGGAGTAGGTCTGGAGCGCGGCTTCTAGCGCCTCTCTGCTAGGAATGTCTAGGTGGGTTGTCGGCTCGTCGAGGATGAGCATGTTCGGCTCGGTGATTAGCAGGCGCGCGAGGGCGAGGCGGCTGCGCTCGCCGCCGCTGAGCGCGGATGTGGACTTGAACACATCATCGCCTCTGAAGAGGAAGCGAGCGAGGTAGTTTCGGGCTTCGGGAATGCGCAGGTTGCGCGCGTCTATCAGGGCATCCATGACGCTCGAGCGCTGCGGCAGGTCAATGCTGCCCTGCGAGTAGTAGCCAGGCTCGACATTGTGTCCGAGGCTTGCTCTGCCAGTGATTGGCGGCGTCTCTCCCAGCAGCGTCTTTATGAGCGTGGTCTTGCCGATGCCGTTGCTGCCGATGATTGCGGTGCGCGAGCCCCGCTCAAGCTGCGCGTCGGCTACGGTCAGGAGTTGCACGCCATGCCCGTTTTGCTGGTATCCGACGGCGAGCTTGCTGGTTCTGATGGCAACCTGGCCGGTACGGAATGTGCTGACGCTTCCGAGGTAGATTGCGTCGTTGGTTTGTGGTTTGTCGATGCGCTCAAGGCGTTGGAGGCGAGTTGCGCGCCCGCGCGCCTCTCGCGCCCGCTGTCCGGCCTTGTATCTTCTGATAAACGACTCTTCGCGCTCGATGTACTCCTGCTGGCGTTCGTACTCGATGAGCTGGCGTCGCTGCTGCTCTTCCTTGAGGACGCGGTACTTGGTGAAGTTGCCGGGGAAGGACCGGAGCCTGCCGTTGTCGATTTCCAGTATGCGGTTCGCCACCTTGTCGAGGAAGTAGCGGTCGTGAGATACGACCATGAAGCCGCCTGTGAAGCTGGAAAGAAAGTCTTCAAGCCAGTCCAGCCCGCGAAAGTCTAGGTAGTTAGTAGGCTCGTCAAGGATAAGGAAGTCGGGGTCTGAGAGGAGCGCCCTGGCGAGCGCGGCGCGTGTACGCTCACCGCCGCTTGCGTCCGCCGCGGGGGTTGCACGTGTCTCTTCGGGCAGTCCCACGCCATCAAGGACGCGCTCCATGCGGTGCTCGTATTCGTAGCCGCCAAGCGCCTCGAACTCGCGCAGTAGGGCATCGTAGCGGCGCTCGGCGTCACGGCGGGCTGTGCCTTCGGCGACCTGGATGTCGAGCGCGCTTGAGGCGAGTTCGTCCTCGACCTGGCGGAGGCGGGTGAATGCCTGCATCACTTCGTCGTGGACTGTGCCGTCGGGGGCTTGATTGGGCGTCTGCGGCACATAGCCGATACGGACGCCGCGCTGCCATGTGACGGTGCCGGCGTTGGCTTCGAGTTCGCCGCCGAGGATGCGTATGAGGGATGTTTTGCCCGCGCCGTTGGGCCCGACGATGCCGATGCGGTCGCGCTCGTCGATTTGTAGATCAACACCAGCGAAGATTTCTACTTCGCCGAAGAGGAGGGCTAGGTTGGAGGCGGTGAGGATGGGCATATTGGACTGTGCTATGGGAGATTGGGATAACTTTCCGCGAATGCCTCGACGGGGTTTTTCTCACAGACATATTCGCCATTTAGTCTCTGGGATGGCACCAAAAGTCTTCTATAACGAGGCAGCACTCTCTTGGAAGTGTCGACGATGTACCATGTGGTGTCCTTTATAGGCAGGCTATGTCTTAGGAAAAATTCCATTCCGAGATCGGATATTGGTAAGGAATACCCTATCACGAAAACCCTGGTTGCCACCAATAGAGCATTGCTCGCCTCCTGCCACAGCCTTCTGACTGTTTCGTTGTTGAAGTATGTGAGTTTATCAGTCACCGGGGGAATTATGAGGGGAGTCTTGTCTCCACTATATGAAGCAGTCGATCTCTCAGTTTCCGGCCGGTTTGTTCCCCACGGCTCAGCATACTCAGTGAAAATGGTTTCACCATAGAAAGAGTCTCTTCCAGAATAGTACCAATTGGTGGAACCGTGAAGCTTGAGATACGAAAAAGTTTCTAATTTACTCGCGCCAAATCCGAACGCACTCTCATGCCTTGAAGCCACATTCGAAAAGTAAGGGGGATAAGTGTGGTATTCGAAGATTTTAGGGCTACTTTCCCTTGGAACGTCTCTGGATGCTCTCTCTATCAGGGTATCGTAGTTAAGAGTTATCACAGTGCAGCGTTGCAAATGCCAATGCTCTATCAAAGAAGGCAACCACTCAGGTGCTGGTGACTCCATTGATAGCATTGTAAGGTCCGAGATTATGTCACTTATGTGCCGCCGAATCTCGGTTGCAAGTGCTCTGTTGCGAAGATGGTCCTCCTCTGGCAGCCACGGTTGTGGTTGAGATAGATAGGTCATCCAGCTTTCAATGTTGTCTCCAAGCCGATACAGTTTCTCGTGAATTGGAAATGAGGAGTCGTTAAGCTTGGCAATGACTTTTTTGCTCAATTCTTCCATAGTGGGCATTGAAGAATTGATGGCTTTCGAGAATCCCGCTCCTAGAATGAAAACGTCACGCATATTTTCTTTCATGTAGGAAATCTATACTCCCGCAAGGGTGCGAGCTTCTTCCAGGATGAGGCGGACGTCTTCGGGGGATTCGGCTTCGGCGTAGATGCGGAGGAGGGGCTCTGTGCCGGAGAAGCGGATTAGCGCCCAGTAGCCGCCGCTGAGGAGGTAGCGGAAGCCGTCCTGTGTGTCCACATGCTCTACCTGCTTGCCTGCGAGTGATGAGGGGGCAATATGTTGGAGGCGGGCGATGATGGAGTCTCGCTGGCTTTCGTCGAAGTGCAGGTCTAGGCGGTCGTAGTGGTGGGGGCCTACTTTGTCTCCCAGTTCGCCGAGCAGGTCCGGGATGCCCATGTCGGTCTTGACCATCATGTCCAACAGCATTAGGCCGCTGAGGATGCCGTCGCGCTCCGGGACATTGCCCTGGAATGCGTAACCGCCGCTCTCTTCGCCTGCGATTAGTGCGTCTTCGCTCATCATGACGGGACCGAGGTACTTGAAGCCAACGGGCGTCTCATGCACGGGCACGTCGTAGATTGCGCCGAGCTTGTCTATCATGCTGGTCATGGTGATGGAGCGCACCAGGGGACCGCGCCTGCCGAGCGTGTCGAGCTGGTGCATGCAGAGCAGGGCGAAGGTTTGCAGGGTCGTAAGGAATTGACCGTCGTCGTCCACAACGCCCAGGCGGTCGGCGTCGCCGTCTGTGGCTAAGCCGATGTCGGCGGTTCTGTCGGAGATTTCGTTGATGAGCGGCTCAAGGTTGTGGGCGAGCGGCTCAGGCTGAGCCATGCCGGGGAAAGCCGGGTTGGGTTCGCTGCGAAGCTCGACGACGCGGGTAGAGCCACCGGAGAGCAGTTCGGCGAGGTAGCCCGCGCCTGCACCATGCATGGAGTCCACGACTATGTCCAGGCCGGCATTGCGGATTGCCGCCAAGTCCACGAGTGATGCGACGTGGTTGAGGTAGTCGGGCGCGGGATCGAAGTATTCTAGTAGTCCGCTTGCGATCCCCTGCTGAAGCGGTATGCGCTGGACGCTGCCTGACGATTCGGCGGCGGCGATACGCGATTCGAGTTCCTCGACGATTTCAGGTGATGCGCTGCCACCGTAGTCGGGCTTGTACTTGAAGCCGTTGTATGCGGCGGGGTTGTGGCTCGCGGTGATGACCGCGCCTGCGCCTGCGTCCTTGGCGACTAGATTGTAGGCTATGACAGGTGTTGGCGCCGCTCTGTCGCATAGCAAGGTTGGTATGCCGTTTGCGGTGGTTACCTCGGCTACGGCGGCGGCGAACTCTGCGGATGCAAAGCGCGTGTCATAGCCGACGACGAAGCCGCGAAAGGCGAGGCTGTGGTACTTCATCAGGTCGGCTGCACCTTGGGCGCAGAGGCGCACGTTGTCGAAGGTGTAGTCTTCGGCGATGATGGCTCGCCAGCCGTCTGTTCCGAATTTTATGGGCATTTTTTGTCCTACGCGGAGGCTAACATCGATGCACAGGATAGACAGGATAGGAAGGGAATCATCATGTAGCACCCCCATCCTAACCTTCTCCCATCGAGGGGGAAGGGACTTTGTGGCGCTTCCTCGATCGAAATGGAAAGTTTTCTGATTTATTTGGCGGCTCTGCGAAGTAGGTCGGCTTTGTCGGTGTGCTCCCAGGGGAGGTCCAGATCGTCGCGGCCGAAGTGTCCGTAGGTGGCGGTCTGCTTGTATATTGGACGGCGCAGTTTGAGATCGCGGATGATTCCGCCGGGCGTCAGGTCAAAGTTGTCCTTGATCAGCGCTTCTATCTTTTCGTCCGCTATCTTCCCGCTGCCGAAAGTTTCTATGGATATGGAAGTCGGCTCACGCTTGCCGATGGCGTAGGAGACTATTACTTCCATCCTGTCGGCGAGGCCCGCAGCTACGATATTCTTTGCCACATAGCGCGCAGCATAAGCGGCCGAGCGGTCAACCTTCGTGGGGTCCTTGCCGGAGAATGCGCCGCCGCCGTGCCGCGCGAAGCCGCCGTAGGTGTCCACGAGAATCTTGCGCCCCGTGAGTCCTGTGTCGCCTACCGGACCTCCGGTTACGAAGCGGCCTGAAGGGTTAATCCAATACTGCGTATTCTCGTCGAGCAGCTCGGCGGGGATGATTGCCTTTGCCGCGTGTTCAATCAGGTCGCGGGCGATGACATCCTGGCTCACATCTTCGCTGTGCTGCGTGCTCATAATGACGGTGTGGACGCGCTTGGGAACGCCGTACTCGTACTCGACGGTTACCTGCGACTTGCCGTCGGGACGCAGGTATGGCAAGGTCTTGTCCTTACGAAGCTGCGCCATGCGCTGGCAGAGCTTGTGCGACAGCGATATGGGCAGAGGCATCAGTTCGGGCGTCTCGTTGCATGCGAAGCCGACCATCATGCCTTGGTCGCCGGCGCCAACCGCCTCGAGGTCGTCGTAATCCCCTCTGCCGTCGCGCACTTCAATGGCGCGGTCAACGCCGTGCATGATGTCCGGGGACTGCTCATGCACGGAGACGGCGATGCCGCAGGACTGGTAATCGAAGCCGTATCTGGAGTCGATGTAGCCGGCGTCGCGGATGGTTGTGCGCACGATAGCAGCGATGTCCACGTAGGTGGTGGTGGTAATCTCGCCCATGACGACGACAAGGCCCGTCGTCGTGCAGACCTCGCAGGCGACGCGCGCCTTGGGGTCGTCGGCGATGATGGCATCAAGAACCGCGTCCGAAATCTGGTCGCAGAGCTTGTCCGGGTGTCCCTCTGTTACCGATTCGGATGTGAACAGGTATGAGGCGGAGTCTGTAAAGGTGTGGCTCAATTTTCTTCTCCCTGAGATTTTTTGGGCTAACGGGGTGGACTAGGATAATTGGTATTATGGTTGGGCTATGCCCAGGCTTGCGATGCGCTCCTGCGTAAGGGTGATGAGTTTGGCTCTGCCCTCGGCAATGAGCTTGTCCTGCGTCAGGGTCGCGGTTACGGACATTTCTCTGTCGGCGCTCTCTTCGAGGCGCGCTGTGGCGGTGATGCGCTCGCCGGTCTTCGCGGGTCTGCGGAAGCTAGTGTGCATGTCGCGCATCATTGCGATTGTGCCGTTGCGGTATGCGAAGTTTTCCATGACCTCGTATAGCAATGTCGTTATGATGCCCCCATGCACTATGTCGGGCCAGCCCTCGTGTTCGTCGCCGGGCGTGAACTCGGTTACGACTGCATCGCCGATGCGCCGATATTGCAGGCGCAGCCCGATGGGATTGTCCGCGCCGCAACCAAAGCAGTTTGGGTACTGCTTCGGTTCTGTATGTTCTTTGAGAAGGGTGTTCAAGTTCCTACTTCCCAGTTTCCGAGGTATTCTTCCTGCTCTGCCGTAAGCGTGTCGATGGTGATGCCCATGGACAGCAGCTTCAGCCGTCCGACCTCTTCGTCTATGTCGCGGGGCACGTCGTACACCTGCGGCTTCAGCGAGTGCGCGAATTGCGCAAGGTACTCGGCTGAGAGAGCCTGGTCGGCGAAGCTCATGTCCATAACTGCGGAGGGGTGTCCCTCGGCGGCTGCGAGGTTGATGAGGCGTCCTTCGCCCAGCAGGTTGAGACGCCTTCCGTCTCCCATTAGGTACTCGTCAACGTATGGGCGCACTTCCTGCTTGCCGTCTGCGAGTTCCTCAAGCGCGGGAATGTCGATCTCCACGTTGAAGTGGCCGCTGTTGGCGAGAATTGCGCCGTCCTTCATCACCTCGATGTGCTGGCGTCCGACGGCTTTAATTCCGCCGGTGAGCGTGATGAAGATGTCGCCGATCTTCGCGGCGTTGTCCATGCTCATGACCTGATGGCCGTCCATCGCGGCTTCGAGAGCGCGGATAGGGTTGATCTCGGTTACGACTGTCTGCGCGCCCATGCCGCGAGCGCGGAGGGCGACGCCGCGTCCACACCAGCCGTAGCCGGCGAGGACCACCGTCTTGCCCGCCCAGAGGATGTTGGTGGCTCGGGTGATTCCGTCGAGGGTGCTCTGGCCCGTGCCGTATCGGTTGTCGAAGAAGTGCTTGGTGTCGGCGTCATTGACGGCGATGATCGGGTACTTGAGCTTGCCCGCTTCGGCAAGACTGCGAAGGCGGATGACGCCTGTTGTGGTCTCTTCTGAGCCGCCGATGAGCCCGTCGAGTGCATCGGTGCGGTCGGTGTGAAGCGTCGCCACGAGATCCGCGCCGTCGTCCATCGTTATATGGGGCTTGGTGTCGAGGGCGGAGTTGATGTGTGAGTAGTAGGTCTCGCTGTCCTCGCCCTTTATGGCGAATGTGGGTATGCCATACTCGTGGACTAGCGCGGCTGCCACATCGTCCTGCGTGCTGAGCGGGTTGCTGGCGCAGATAGCGGCTTCGGCGCCGCCGTCTTGCAGCGCGAGCAGCAGGTTGGCGGTCTCACTGGTTACATGCAGGCAGGCCGCTACGCGCAAGCCTGTGAGCGGCTTTTCCTTTGCGAAGCGCTCGCGTATCTGGCGCAGCACGGTCATCTCGCGCGCCGCCCAATGGATGCGGCGGATGCCGTCGGATGCAAGTGAGGGGTCTGCGATATGCCCCTTGGTGGTTTGTGTGGTCAATCTATCCTCCTCATGGATACACGGGATTATTTTATGGATGCAAGGGATTATTTTGATATGCGGTCAAGAAGTGAATCGCCGTCTCGCAATGGAGCGAAGGCGGTGAGTTGGGTGAAGGCGCGGAATCGGTCTTCGATGTCCTGCATGCTTAGCGTCAACACCTTGTCCACGCTGAAGTCCTGCACGCAGAACGACCCCATTACTGAGCCGAGCACTGCTGCGCGGCGGTAGCCGTCGGGTGTCTTGTCGCCGGTGGCGGCGATGTAGCCGATGAAGCCTGACGCGAATGTGTCTCCTGCGCCTGTGGGATCAACCACATGGTCGAGCGGGAAGGCAGGCGCGGAGAATACGGTGTCGCCGCTGAAGACCAGAACGCCATGCGCGCCCTGCTTTACGACGACCGCGCTGGGGCCCATCGCCATGATGCGCCGGGCTGCGGTTACGAGGTTGCCCTCGCAGGCGAAGTCGCGCGCCTCACCTTCGTCCATGAAGAGCACATCGGCGCTGCTGACGACCTTGTTGAGCGCGTCGCGCTTACCGTCAATCCAGAAGTTCATGGAATCAAGGGCGACAAAGTTGGGACGCTGTTCCATCTGGTTTAGCACATCTAACTGAAGCTCAGGGTCTATGTTGGCAAGGAACAGGTATGAGCAGCGGCGCTGCTTGGCGCTGAGCTTAGGCGAGAACTCGGCGAAGACGTTGAGCTGAGTATCCAGCGTGGTGCGGGCATTGAGGTCGGCAGAGTAGTACTCGCCTGCCCAGCGGAATGTCTTGCCTTTCTGCCGCTGCAAGCCGCTTATATCGACGCCGCGCGAGCGCAGGAGTTCGATGTGACGCTCCTGAAAGTCTTCGCCAATGATGGCGACGAGGCTGACGGGCGCAAAGCGGCTGATGCCGACAGAGAAATATGTCGCCGATCCGCCGAGCGAGTCGTCTCGACTGTCGGCGGGCGTGGTAACTGAGTCGTAGGCGACCGAGCCGACGACGAGTACGGTCATATTCTGTCCTTTTGTTCTTTCGGGACTAACGGAATGGGCAGTGTAGGTTGGATTGGCGGATTATTCGTCCGCGCCGTAGCTGGTGGGCTTGCCCGCCTCGATCCATGCGGGAGTGCCTGCTTCGATGTTGTAGAGGCGATCTGAGTCGAAGCCCATTGCGGCTGCCATCTCGGCGGCGAGTCCGCTGCGGACGCCGATGGCGCAGATGAACAGCAGGTTCTTGTCCTGTGGAAGCTCGTCTATGCGTCCTAGCAGAGTGTCCACGTGGATGAAGAGCGCGCCTTTGACATGGCCTTCTGCGTATTCGTTCAACGCTCGCACGTCAACGACGACCGAGTCGCCGGATGCCTGCATTTCTGCGGCTTCATCAATGCTGATGCGGTAGTAGGGTTCGCCCGGGTTCTGGGTAGGCATTATTTCCTCCGTGACTGGTATTTTTGGTTTGACTTGCTATTTCTTCGTGTACGCAGGGGATTCAATTCACCCCCAACCTAACCTTCCCCCAGCAAGTGGGAAGGAACTCTTACTCAAAATGGGCAAAAAAATACTTCTCTGATGAGAGAAGTTTGTGATGCTTGCTGCTCTCATCTCCGAGCCATTTCAGGCTCTCCGGATTTAGCACCGATTCACGCGCCGCATGACGCGAAAAGGTTGCCGGGCTTCACAGGGCCGGTCCCTCAGCCACTCTTGATAAGAGATTATGTATTTAATTGTTAAGCACAATAATCGTACAAGACGACTATGGGCGTGTCAAGAAAAAGGCAAGATATAATATCTATGCGCGGGGCATGCGGATTAAAGAGTTGGCTGACCTATCAGCAGTCTCAGAGCGAACGGAAGGGAGTTCGCTATTGCAGCCTGCCGTAATGGGGGAGGGCGTCGCCGAGCAGCGGGCGAGCGTAGTCAAGGAATGACTGCGTGACGAAGTGGTTGTCTGGGTCGAGGTATTCGGGGGGCATACGCTTGACTTTGCTGCGGACTGCCGCGAGGGGGGCTGTGCCAGTCGTGCAATCGTAGTCGCCGCCCCGCGGGCGCTCCAGAGTGATGATGATGTCACGCTCGCCTGCGATGGCACTGCGGACGGCGGCGCGTCCTGCCATCTCTGCCTCTTGCGCGTCCGAGTGGGAGACGCAAGCCATCATGGAGCGCTGTATGGTGCCGGGCTTCTCATAGCGAGTTCGCACGCCGAGCCGCCCACTTACAAGCGCGGCGAGATACCTCGAAGGGCCGTCGTAGTATGGGTGACCGAAGTCGTCCACATGCCACGGCTCTCCCTGTTCTCCTATGGGCGTACCTTCGGGCGTGCGGATGTTCTCTGCGATGACTGCGACCGCGAAGCCGTACCTGCGATAAGCGTCTTCGATGCAGTCTAGGAAGCGAGTCTCGTCTAGCGGGAGTTCGGGGACGCCGATGAAGTGCGGGGCGTCTCGCTCGTTGCGCTTTGCAAATGCGGATGCTGCCGCGAGCCAGCCTGCGTCCCTGCCCATGACTTCGATGATGGTGATTGGCGCGGCGATGCCCATGGATTCGGCGTCTCGTCCCGCACCCATAGTGGCGAGCGCGACGAAGCGGGCTGCGCTGCCGTAGCCGGGGCTGTGGTCGGTGAGCACGAGATCGTTGTCGATGGTTTTGGGCACATTGATGACGCTGAGGGGCAGACCTGCCGCTTCCGCCGCCTGCCCGACGCTGTGACCGGTGGTCGCGGAGTCGTTGCCGCCGATGATGAACCAGCAGCCGATGTTGTGTTTGCGAAGCGTGTCCAGGATCGGCTGCACATCCTCGTCGTGCAGCTTGCGGCGGGTAGAACCGAGCACGGCGCCAGGCGTTTGGGCGATGCGCTGCCATTCGTCGGCGGGTGTGCGGCTCAGGTCTATCAGGTCGCTGCTGAGGACGCCTTCCATGCCGTAGTGCGCGCCATATATCTCGCCGAAATCGTCGGGGTGCGATAGCGCTTCCTGAACGAGTCCGAACAGGCTACTGTTGAGGACGGGTGTGCAGCCGCCGGACTGCATTATCAGTACGTTCTGGTTCATAGATTTTGGCGCAGGCTAACGGAGTACTTTAGATATTAGGTATCATTTAGTTTAGCAGTTTAACACCAATTTATGGCCTTTCCCACCCAGGGGAAGCGACTTCTATGTTAGGGCCATTCGAGTGTGCTGCCGTCGTAGATGGCGTCCAGGAAATCTGCGTTGAAGGCTTCGTTGTAGTCAAATGGCTTGGGCAGGGCTTCGTGCGCAGTGAGGTGGTCGTAGAGCGCCTGCCACTGCGCTGCCGACATTTGCCCCAAGCCGCGCTCGTCGGTCAGGGGACTAACAGCGTCGGTAAGCTCGGTATCGAGCATGTATCGTTGGTGCGCTGGGTCTTCTTCGGGAGCGTACTTGAGGACTATTTCGACCGCCTCGTCGCGGTTCGCCTCAGCGTATTCGAGCGCCTTCATCGTCGCCTTGAGGAAGCGTTCGACCTTGTCGGGGTCGGAGTTTGCAAACTCCTCGCGGGTGATGTAGGTCAAACCGAGGCTCGGCACACCGAAGTCGGCGGGGTCCCACAGGGTTACTTCGAAGCCCATGCGCCTCACCGTATCCGGCTCGTTGGACTTGAAGACGGCAAGGAGGTCAACCTGTCCCTCGGTGAGCACGCGCGGATCAAAGCCGACGCGGACTTCCTGTACCTCGCCGCGGTCAACCTGCTGGGACTCGACGATGGCGAGATAGTCGGGTGGAATCGAGACTTTGTAGCCGAAAATTCGGCCCTCCCAGTCGTTGGGCGTAGCAATGCCGCTGTCCTTGAGCGCGAGGAAGCCCTGCTGTCCGCGCTGTCCGAATAGGGCAAAGGCGACGATGGGCAGACCCGGGTCTGCGCGGCGCTTTAGTACGGATGCGGCGTCGGCGGTGGTGAAATCGACATCGCCGGACATAAGCAGTTGTAAGTGCTCGCCGCTGGATGCGTGGCGTATCTCCACATCAAGCCCCTGCTCCTCAAAGTAGCCTTTTTCCTGCGCGATGTAGGCGGCGGCGAAGGGCAGATTCGCCTGCGGCTTGTAGCCCGCCATGAAGACGACTTTTTCGGGTTCAGGTGGAGCACATGCCGCTGCTCCGACAATTAGCAGGGCTGCGAGGCCTATGAGGTTGAATAGCTTGAGTTTTGGCATTGAATGCAATGGATTGGTGTCCGTTTCTGAATAGTTAGGCGATACAAGGCGGTTACAACCTTGATCAGTCTCAACTGTGATTGACTATCAACAACCGGATTTAAGACTAGGCTATACGAATTGAGAAATCAAACAATGCGCTGCCTGGTTCAGGATGCGCTGCCCCGGGTTCGCGCTGACGGCTCAATGTCTCGCTGGCAGTGGGGGCAGACGAAGGCTTTTGGAGATATGTACTCATCACAATTGGGGCACGGGTCACGTCCTGCAAGCAGATGTCGCTTCTGTTCTTCTTCAAGCGTCCTGTGCATGACAATTGCGTGAGCCAGGGCAATTGGGCCAAGAAAGAGTCCGTAGAAGAACCAGCCTGTGGCGCGGCTCCCTTTAGAATCGGCGATTAACGCTGTGATGATTGCAAATGAAAGACCTGTGCCAATAAACATAAGTAGGAGGAATAAACTTTCCATCCATGTCTCCGTTCTCCGTGGGCTGATGTGATTATGTATATCAGACAGCCATCGTCGAGTCGTGCCAGAAGAGCATCTTGCGCTCTATGTAAGCGGTGATAATGGTGAGGGCTATGCCGAGGAAGGCAAGGACGAGGATTGCGGAGAAGAGCGTGGGCATGTCGAGGTTGTTGTGGGCGACGATGATGACGCTGCCGAGGCCCCTGTCACCGCTGAACCACTCGCCGACGACCGCGCCGATGACGGAGAGCGGGATGGATATGCGGAACGCGGCGAACAGGTAGGGCAGCGAGCTTGGCAGTCGCAGCTTCAGGTATGTCTCCGTGCGCGAGGCGTGCAGTGAGCGGAAGAAGTCTAGCGCGCCGGGGTTGATGGCGCGCAAGCCGACCATGGCGTTCACGAGTACGGGGAAGAAGGTTATCAGGCTTGCTATCAGCACTTTGGGAAGCGAGCCGAAGCCGAACCAGATTACGAACAGGGGCGCGACTGCGACGATGGGCGTAACCTTGACGAGTATGGCGACGGGAAACAGGCTGCGCTCCAGGAAGCGTGAGTGCGCCATGAGGGTCGCCCCTGTGAATGCCACCGCAGCGCCGAGCGCGAAGCCTGCCAGCGCCTCGGCAAGCGTGATGCCTCCGTGCAATGCGAAGAAGCCGAAGTCTCCGGCGAGCCGGGTAATTACGGCGGATGGAGCGGGCACGATGTACACAGGCACGGCGGCGGCGCGCACCCAAGCCTCCCATGCTACGACGGCCATGCCCAGTGCGATAGCGGGCGGCAGGATGTAGCTTATGGCTATGGCTGGGGACGCAAGGCGCGAGCGACGGGTCTCCACCGATCCGTCCGCAGCTTGCTTATCCGTGCTTTCAGCCGACGGGCGTTGCAGCGGCGACCCCACTCGAAAGCGCATCTTTGATCCTGTATGTGTACTCCAAGAAGCGGTCTGATCGCTCCACTTCCTGCAGGCGTGGTCTTGGAATGTCTATAACGATGTCGTCAACGACTTCACCAGGTCTCGCTGACAGCACAACTACTCTGTCCGACAGCACCACCGCTTCAGGTATGCTGTGCGTCACGAAGATGACGGTCGGCCTCTGCCGTTCCCAGAGACGCAGCAGTTCGTAGCGCATCTCTTCGCGGGTCATCTCGTCGAGGGCACTTAGAGGTTCATCCATAAGAAGCAGGCCCGGGCTGATTGCGAGCGCTCTTGCGAACGCCACACGCTGGCGCATGCCGCCTGAGAGTTGGTGCGGGTAGTAGTCCGTGAATTCGGCGAGGCCCACGGCGTTGAGTGACTGCTCGGCAAGGGCGGACGAATCAGTCGCAGCGGTGCCGGAATTCAATTGAAATGGCAGGCGCACATTCTCGAGCGCGGTACGCCATGGGAGCAGGGCAGCGTCCTGCGACACGAATCCGATACCCCTGCGCCGTTGCAACTCTCTGGGTTGGACGCCGGAGAGTTCGATGCTTCCTGAAGTTGCGTCGGTCAAGCCGCCAATGGCGCGGAGCAGGGTAGTCTTGCCGCATCCGCTGGGGCCAATCAGCGAGACGAACTCGGATGGCGCTACTTCAAGGCTTACATCGCGCAGGACTTCGAGGCTGCCTGCGTCTGAGTCGTAGCGATGGCTGAGCCGCTTGACCGATATGCTCGTGATGGGACGCGCTCCGTGTGGCTTGACTTGGTTGCTCGGTGTTCAATAGTAGCATAGGAAGTTATCAGTGGTCAGTCATCAGATTTCAACAGGTAGGTTCAACAGGTAGATCGGCGCAATCAACAATGCCTAGCGGGAATTAAAGAGAAAAGGTGACATTTCGAAGGGTGCGTTGCGATTGGAGCGGAAAGTGTAGATAATTGGGGCGAATAGAGACTGCTGAAGGAAGCATCTAATTGAATTAGGGAGCGGACCATTGAGTACACTTGCGGACATATTGAATCCACAGAGCGCCACTGACATGGCGATAAGCGTTCCGGGCGGCGCAGAGGTGACATACGCCGAGTTCGGCGATGAGATTGAGCGCGTCGCCGAATTGCTTGCGGGCGCGGGAGTGCAGCCCGGCAGAGCGGTGTCCATCGTATTGCCGAACGGCCTGGAGTTCATGGTCGTGTTCCTGGCGGTAGCGCGGGCGGGCGCAATCGCCGCGCCGCTGAACTCCGCGTACACGACTGACGAGTTCAAATTCTACATGGAGGACGCAGAAGCGCAACTCGCTATACTACCGCTTGGCGAACACGCGGCGCGAGAAGCCGCGGCGCAGCTAGGCGTTCCGACAATTGAAGCATCACTGGACGATTCTGATCGTACTATGCTATCAAAGGGCGGCGAAACTCTGACCGCTCGCCGAGACGCGCCTGCGCCGTCACCCGATGATGTGGCGCTGTTCCTGCACACTTCTGGAACTACGAGCCGTCCTAAGGGAGTGCCGCTGACGCACGGCAACCTTGCGGCGTCTATCAAGAATATCAGCGATACATACAGACTGACGCCCGACGATATTGCGATGGTAGTCATGCCATTGTTCCATGTGCATGGGCTCATTGGGGTGTCGCTGTCAACGCTGAGCACTGGCGGCTCGCTGGTGGTGCCACCTCGGTTCAGCGCAAGCCGGTTCTGGGGCGAGCAGAAGGAGAGCGGCGCGACATGGTACTCAGCCGTGCCGACGATTCACCAGATTTTGCTGGCGCGCGCGGACGAAGACGGCGCGCCACACAGCAGTTTCAGGCTCATCAGGTCTTGCTCATCGGCGCTTGCTCCTGCGGTGTTCGAGCAACTGGAGGCGCGGTTCGGCGCGCCGGTGCTGGAAGCATACGGAATGACAGAGGCGTCGCACCAGATGTCGTCGAACTTGCTGCCGCCGGGCGACCGGATGCCGGGCACGGTGGGCAAGGGCACGGGCGTTGACATTGGCATCATGGACGACGACGGCAATCTTGTCAGCACAGGCGGACTCGCTGAGGTGGTCATCAGGGGCGCGAATGTTACGCATGGCTACCACAATAATCCGGATGCGAATGCGGAGGCGTTCACGAATGGCTGGTTCCGCACGGGCGACCAGGGCTTTCTCGATGCAGACGGCACTCTCACGCTGACGGGCCGCCTCAAAGAGTTGATAAATCGCGGCGGTGAGAAGATTTCGCCGCTGGAGGTTGACGCTGCGCTGCTGGGGCATCCAGCGGTTGCTGAGGCGGTGTGCTTCGGCGTGCCTCACACAATGTACGGAGAGGCGGTACAAGCTGCGGTGGTGGTGTCAGCCGATACTGACGAGGATGCGATACGCGCCTATTGCGGCGAGCACCTTGCCGGCTTCAAGGTGCCGGACCGCGTGTACATCATCGATACGATGCCACGCACTGCGACGGGCAAGATACAGCGCCGACACATCGCTGCAATGTTCAGCGAGGCGCCGGCGCAGTAGGCGTTAAGCTGCTTTGTCCGTTAATTCTGCGGTCTTGTTGAATAGTAGGCCGTCTTCGCTCGCGTCCACGCGCACTGTGTCGCCTGCGGTGTAATCGCCCGCGATGATACCCCTGGACAGCGGGTTTTCGATGTGCTGCTGTATGGCGCGGCGCAGTGGTCGCGCTCCGTATGTCCGGTCGAAGCCCGCTTCGGCAAGCCAGTCCTTGGCAGCGTCTGTCAGTGCGATTGCCACATCGTGTTCGGTCAGCCGCGATTCGACGTCGCGCAGCATCAGCTCAACGATGTGCCGCACCTGCTCCGATGTGAGCGAATCGAAAACGATGGTGTCGTCCAGCCTGTTCAGGAACTCGGGCCGGAAAGCGCGGCGCAGCGCCTCGTCCACGGACGCTTGCAGGCGCGCCGATTCTCCCTGTTGGCTGCCTGTCACAAATCCCGCTGTGCGGCGGCTTGCCTCCGAAGTGCCGAGGTTGCTGGTCATGATGACTAGCGTGTTGCGGAAATCGACCGTTCTGCCGTGCCCGTCAGTCAGTCGCCCATCCTCGAGGATCTGCAGGAGCGTGTTGAATACATCAGGATGCGCCTTTTCGATTTCGTCGAACAGGATGACGCGGAAGGGACGACGGCGCACAGCCTCAGTGAGCTGCCCGCCCTCGTCGTAGCCGACATAGCCGGGCGGCGCGCCGATGAGCCGCGAGACGGTGTGCTTCTCCATGTACTCGGACATGTCCAGGCGCACCATGTTCTGCTCGTCGTCGAAAAGGTATTCGGCGAGGGCGCGAGCGAGCTCGGTCTTGCCCACCCCGGTCGGTCCAAGGAATATGAAGCTTCCGATGGGCCGGTTGGGATCTTTCAGTCCTGCGCGGGCGCGGCGAATGGCGTCCGACACCGCGGTGATGGCGGCGTCTTGCCCAACGACACGTTTGTGCAGCCGCTCCTCCATGTGCAGAAGCTTTTCGGCCTCGCCTTCCAGCAGGCGGTCAACGGGGATGCCCGTCCAGATTGCGATGAGCCTGCCGATGTCTTCCGCATGCACAACGTTGTGGTCTTTCGTTCCCATGCGCCCGGTGAGTTTGTCACGCTCTGTGTCGAACTCGGCTTGGAGGCGTAACCGATCGGAGCGCAATTCTGCGGCGCGCTCGTAGTCTGCCATCTCAGCGGCGGCGGCTTCCTCGTCTTCGAGGTGGCGCAGGCGGTGCTCTGCGTCCTTGAGATGCGGGGGAAGCATCTGCGCGTCGATGCGGAGCTTGCTCGCGGCTTCGTCTATGAGGTCAACCGCCTTGTCGGGCAGCAGCCTGTCAGAGATGTAGCGCGCGCTTAAGCGGACGGCAGCAGTAAGAGCGGCATCTTCGATATGAACCTTGTGATGCGCCTCGTAGCGCGGACGCAGCGCCGTGAGCATCTCGATTGCTGTCTCCTCGTCCGGTTCTTCCACCAGCACGGGCTGGAAGCGGCGCTCCAAGGCGGCGTCCCGCTCGATGTACTTGCGGTACTCATCCTCGGTGGTCGCGCCCATCGCTTGCAGTTCGCCGCGAGCGAGCGCCGGTTTCATCATGTTGCTTGCATCGACCGCGCCCTCCGACGCGCCCGCGCCGACGACGGTATGAATCTCGTCGATGAACAGGATAATCTCGCGTTGCGCCTGCCGCACCTCGTCGAGTACAGCTTTGAGGCGTTCCTCGAACTCGCCACGGAACTTCGCGCCCGCGACAAGCCCGCCCATATCGAGGGCGAGCACACGGCGGTCCTTGAGTTCAGCCGGCACATCGCCTGCGACGATGCGCTGTGCTAATCCCTCTGCGATGGCGGTCTTGCCCACGCCCGCGCCGCCGATCAGCACGGGGTTGTTCTTAGTGCGGCGAATGAGCGTCTGCATCACGCGGGCGACTTCGCTGTCGCGCCCGACGATGGGATCGAGCTTGCCGTCCCTGGCAAGCTGGGTCAGGTCGATGGTGAACCTGTCCAGCGAGCGGTAGCGGCTTTCGGCTTGTGGGTCGGTCACGCGATGCCCGCCGCGTACCTTCTGGAGCGCCTGATAGACGGCTTCCTGCGTAATGCCGTGCTCCGAGAGCAGGCGTGCGGCGGCGTCCTGCGCATCCTGCGTCAGAGCGATCAGGAGATGCTCTGCGCTGATGTAGTTGTCCTGCAGGCGCTCGGCTTCCGCCTTGGCGCTATACAGCAGGCGACCTACGCGTGGGGTCTGGTATATCTGGTTGGATGGCTGGCTCGACTTGGGCGCCTGCTCCAATATGGCGTGAAGGCGCTGGCGCAGTTCAGGGATGTCGGCGCCAATCTCCGCGAGTACATAGGCGGGAACGCCCTGCTGCTGTTCGAGCAGCGCCATAAGCACATGTTCGGCGTCCCACTGCGAGTGGAGATAACGCTGTACAATCTGCTGGGATTCGTGCAAGACTTTTCTGGCTGCGTCTGTGAATTCGTCAGGTCTCAGAACCATGTCATTGTCCTCACATAACAAAATCGAATTGCCTTTTGAAGCAATGTTCTATACATAAGTATAGCAGTAGAGTTGATATGATACAACTCAAAGACTATAATTACTTGTGTGTGGGGTGAAGACAAGAACGCTTTGTTACAATTGAACGCATGAATATGCCGTTTGATAAAGCAAAGCGACTGAGACTCAAATTCGCGCATTCACCTCTTTTGTTGCTGGCGTTATTGTGCGTGATCATTCCCTCGGCAATCGCCTGTGGCTCGTCGCCGACCGCTGCTCCGACAATCGTGCCTGCGCCCACTCCCGAGACACTGCGCCTCGCCCTCGCGTCCAGCGATCTTGCTGTGGGCACCAATCGCGTCGTGTTCGGCGTAATAGACGATGGCGTGGGGCCAGTCAGCGATGCGGATGTTGTTATTTCCGCTTTCTATCTGCCCGCAACCGGCGGGCAGGAGGGGCCGATGGAGACGGTGAATGCCGTGTTCCAGGCGTGGCCCGTTTCACCGCGCGGCGTATTCACCGCGCAGTTGCAGTTCGACCGCCCCGGTGAGTGGGGCATCGGCGCAGTGGTTACTGATGGGGAAGGCATCGAGCGTAAGGCGTCGGCGCGTGTGCGAGTGGGCGAATCGAGCGCCACGCCCGCGATTGGTGCGACTGCCCCGCGCAGCGTGAGCAAGACGCTGGCGGATGTGGACGGCTTCTCGCAGATTACAACCGACTTCGAGCCTGACACCGATCTTTATGGCATGACCATCGCGGAGGCGCTGGATGCGGACAAGCCACTGCTGGTGGTGTTCTCGACGCCCGCGTACTGCCAGACGGCGACATGCGGGCCTCAACTCGGGGTTGTGAAGGAGCTGAAGGCGGAGTATGGGGACAGGATGAACTTCATACACATCGAAGTCTATGACAATCCGCACGAGATTGAGGGCGACCTGAGCAAAGCCGTCATATCGCCGACGGCTGAGGAGTGGGGGCTGCCCAGTGAGCCGTGGACTTTCGTCGTGGACTCGGAGGGAATTATACGCGCCAAGTTCGAGGCGTTCACGACTCGGGGCGAATTGGAGGCGGCGTTGCAGGACGTGGCCGGTTAGCCCTATGCTATAATTGCGACAGTACGATGAGATACAAAGCGTTTGTCAGAGGCTTCAGCGCGTTCATTGCGCTTACGGCGGTCGTGGCGCTGATTGCGCCGCTGGCAGGCCCCGTCTTAGACCACCACTTCGCCGAACGCCAGCCCGACCACCTCCACTTTGGCGCGCCCGGCGAGCATAATCACACCTTCGAATCGTCGTATCACATGCACAACCACGCTTCGTCGACGCCCGCCGCCGGTGGCCTCCCCATTGCCCTATACAAGAGCGACGGCGGCGTTGCTGCAACGCTTGTAGCGTCTCCCGTCAATGTAGATGCCACATCGTTGCGCCAATACCAGCCCACGTCCGTATTCATCCTCCCCGCGCCTCTCATCGTCGTGGCACGGCAGCACATCCCGAATCCACCCGACAAGCCTCCAGATCCTCTCCTGTAGCTTCCTGCCGATATTCCTTTTCATCCGTTGGACGCAGCGTGAGGTTTGCCGACATTGCCATATAACTTGGTTCGACTCGCCATCATTGGCGCAGTTCTGCTGGGCATTGCAGCAGTTGCGTCCGCCCATCTCGCATCTCCGCGGGCTCAAGCCAACGGGCGCGTCATAGAGTGGGACTTGCGCACTGCGGGAGCATATCAGATTGGGTTTGGAAAGATTCCGAAGTCGCCTGTCGTGGGCAACTTCTATCTCTCGATTCTGCTGACTGATGCGGCATCAACGACACCTGTCTTGGGCGCGGATGTGGTTGTGTCCGCAATAGGCCCGCCCATTGAAGGCGAAACAAGCCCGATGGGGGACGGTCCCGAAATAGGGCCGATGGTCGTCAACCCTGACCCTGACCCGCAGAAATACCCCGGCTACTACGACACCGAGCAGCCGATTGTGCTGGACAGGTCCGGATGGTGGACATTCACCGTGAACGTGGACAGCCCGGACGCAGGTAAGGCGAGTGCACAGTTCCTTGTGAATGTAACGACGCCTAATCCCCTCATCGGCATCATTACGCTGGTCGCGCTGCTTGCGTTCATCATAGTCCTGGCGCTGGCAATCCGGATGTATCTGAGGGAAAGACGCAGGAGCAAATCTTCGTGACGCAATTCGCTTGCAGTTAAGAATGATTAGGAGAATGCTCTTGCTAAAGAAACTCATACCCCCAGTGGCAGCGGTCCTTCTGCTAACGCTGTGTGCGGCTGTTGCTGCTGCACACGAGCATCGAAACGTTCACGAGTACAACTTCGTAGTCGGATTTATACAAGAGCCCGCATTTGAGGGGCTGCTGAACGCCGTGTCGGTGCGAATCACGAAGATGCCTGAAGCCGAAGGCCACGGTAACGAGATGCATGGAGAGTCGGAAGAATATGAAGAGGATGACGAGAATGATGAAATGTCCATGAGCATGGCAGGGCATGGACACGACGGGATACCCGTGGAGGGACTAGAATCCACACTCGCGTTGGAGGTTACCCATGTGTCGAGCGGCATCACGCGTCAGATGGCGTTGGAGCCCGTCCGCGCTGATGCCGGGCATTACACCGCATACTTTATCCCCACCGCGACCGTGCAGTACATATTCCGCTTCGTCGGCAGCATCGAAGGTCAGACAATCGACGAAACTTTCGAGTCTGGGCCTGGGCGTTTCGCCGACATCGAGCCTGCTACCGCCCTCCAGTTCCCTGAGAGCGCGGCATCGGCAAGGGAAATTGAGGCTGCGGTCAGGGGTGCGCTCGACTCCGCGCAGCAGGCGCAAGACGCGGCCCTGAATGTTGAGGCGACTGCAAGCACCGCGCAAGGCAGCGCTGCTACGGCAACGACTCTGGCAATAGCCGGCATTGTCGTGGGCGCGGTCGGAATCGTGGTTGGCAGTATAGGCGCGGTCGCAGCGTTCCGCAGAAAGAATTAACAGGATTACTAGGATAGGCAGGATTTCTATCCTTGCGTCCTGTCTATCCTGTACATTATCAGCATGAAATTGTTGCTCTCATTGGCGTGGGCTCTGGCGCTTGTGGTTCAGTCGCAGGTCGCGGAGGCGCACGCCAATGTGGTGCGCTCCGAGCCGCCCGCCAACTCCACTCTTGACGCATCGCCCGACCGCATCACCTTATGGTTCACAGAGCCGATGGAGGCGCGCTTCAGCGAGATACAGGCGCTGAATAGCGCAGGCGCGCGAGTGGACAGCGAAGACAGTAGGGTTGACGCCAACGACTTGACCGTGATGTCCGTCAGCCTTCCGCCGCTGCCTGATGGCACATACACTGTCGCATGGCGCAACCTGTCAACCATCAACGGGCACACTCTTCGCGGCTCATTCGTCTTCTCCATAGGTGAGCCAATATCCGAAACGGCTGCGGAGCGCGGTCTTGATGTTCCTCTCTTTCAGTCGCCCGAAGATCCCTTCATACGCTGGCTGCTGCTGCTGAGCGTACTTGCACTCATGGGCGGTCTTGTATTCGAGCTGCTGGTGTCCCGCCCCGTGCTGACAGCCGCCGGGACGCGCTCGCCGTTGGGCAGGCTGCGTCCTCGCTTGCGCTCGCGCTCACAGCGGCTGTTGTGGTTTGCTCTCATCGTGTTCCTAGCTGCTTCGGTCGCGCAGCTGCTGACGCAGGTAGTCGCGGCATTCGACATTCCGCTTACAGAGACAGCAGGCGCGCGCGCCATCGAGTTGCTGCAAGAGACAGACTGGGGCAGGATGTGGCTGTGGCGTGCAGGTCTTGCCGTGCTGGTTGGGGCGCTGTTCCTGCTGCCGCTCATCGTGCGCTTCCGCCGCGCGCCGCGTCAGGACCGACTGGTTACCATCATCCTCTGGCTTGCGCTCATCGCATCGCTCGGCATATTGCTTACGATTAGCATGACGAGCCATGCGGCCGCAACCATAGGAATAGCCCGATTTGCCCTCATCAACGATATGGTGCACCTTACAGCCGCCGCGGTATGGGTGGGTGGCTTGATGCACCTCATCGCCGGAACGCCTCTGTTTATCGGCGGGATATCGGAATCGCCGCGCCGTCATGCGCTCTCACGGCTGGTGCGCCGCTTCTCCGCCGCCGCCGTGCTCAGCGTTGTCGTGCTGATAATAACGGGCGTGTACAGCGCGTGGGCGCAGGTGACTGAGTTTGCTGCGCTCGATACGCCATACGGCACTGCACTGATCGTAAAAGTCGCGGTGATTGCCGTCCTGCTTCTGGTAGCCGCGGTCAACCTGATATGGGTAAGACCGCGACTGCGCGGAAGCAGCACAGCCGCACGGTGGCTGCGCCGCACGGTTGCTGCCGAGGTCGTACTTGCCGTGCTTGTAATCCTTGCCGTCGGCTTCCTCACTGCTCTCGAACCTGCTCGCCAGGTGGCATCCCGCGTCCTTGCTCTTCAGCAGCAGGAATTGACCTTCAAGGACACCGTGGAGGGCGCTGATGTAACGCTGACAATCGAGCCTGCGCGGGTGGGTGCGAATACCTTCACCGTCAGGCTGGCGGATCGCTTTGGCGAGCCAATCGACAACGCAACCGATGTGCGCCTGCGCGTGTCGTACTTGGAAGCCGACTTCGGTGAAGAATCCGTTCCCGCCGTCAACATCGGCGGCGGCGCGTATGAGCTTGCTGACAGCGCTATCAGCATCTCGGGCGCGTATCGGGCGGAGCTACTTGTGCAGCGCCCCGACGCCTTTGACGCTCGCACCGCCTTCCACTTCGAGATAGGCTTAGGCGGCGCGGGTGGCAGCGCGGCAATCACGCCGGATGCGGCAAGGGGCGGGCTGTATCTCGGTATCTTGCTTGCAGTACTTGGCCTCGTGTTCCTCGGCGCGGGCGTACCGATGGGCGGCTGGTATAATCGTGCGGGCGCGCTGACGATGACGTGCGGCGCCCTAGGATTCATAGCGGGCGCGTGGTTTCTCATAGGCGCTCAGGGCGCTTCTGAGGTGCAGGCGACAGTGAGCAATCCAATCGCGCCTACCTCCGACTCCCTTGCGGCAGGGCAGGTCGTATATGAGCGGTACTGCCAGACTTGCCACGGCGTGAACGGACATGGCGACGGACCAGGTGCTGCAGGTTTGGAGCCACCGCCTGCGGACCTCACCGTTCATGCACCTCATCATGGCGACGCCCACATGTTCGGCTTCATCAGCAACGGCATCGAAGACACGGCGATGGTCGGACTTGGGGAGAGCCTCACAGACGACGAGATTTGGCATGTCATCAACTTCGTTCGCGCGCAAGCGGAAGAACAGAACTCGCAGAGATTAGACCAAGGGATGAAAGCCAACCATTGACATCTATGAAGAAAACTCTGATAGGGCTGTCTATCCTGTCAGCACCCGTGCTGGCGGCAAGCCCCGTGTATGCCCACGCCTTCGGGCAGCGATACGACCTTCCCATACCGCTCAGCTACTTCATGGCAGGTGCGGCGGCGACCGTTGCGCTGTCATTCGTGATCATCGGCATGTTCCTCAAGGGCGGCGGCGCGGAATACCAATACCCGCGATTCAACTTGCTTGCCCTGCCCGGCACAGCCCTGACATCCCGAATCAAGTCAGGCGTCGCGCGCGTCCTGTCGGTCCTGCTGCTACTGCTGGTAATCGCGACATCCTTCGTCGGCACTGACAACGCGCTGGAAAACTTCTCGCCCACCTTCGTCTGGATAATCTGGTGGGTGGGCATGGGCTACATCTCCGCGCTGTTCGGCAACCTGTGGATGCTGATAAATCCCTGGAAGGCGCTGTACGAGTGTGCGGAGTGGCTGCTGGCGCGTGCAGGTGTTGGTATGCCCTCGCCGCGTCCATACCCCGACAGCTGGGATGCTATGCCTGCGCTGCTTGCGTTCCTCGCCTTCGTCTGGCTAGAAAATGTGTATCCCGGCTCAATCGTGCCCCGCTATCTCGGCGCCATCATCATCGTCTATTCGCTGTACACGCTCGGCGGTATGCTCGTCTTCGGCAAGCATGTCTGGCTGCGGTACGGCGATCCGTTCGCCGTGCTGTTCGGCATATTCGCTCGCTTCTCGCCGACTGAGGTGCGCGTGGTCGGCGGCGGCTGCGGCGACTGCGAACTGGACTGTGACACGGACAACCCAGTTGACGACTGCGTGGACTGCTACGCGTGCTACGAGCGCGCGGATGCGGCGCGGCGGCAGTTCAACCTGCGTCCATGGGCAACTGGGCTGGTATCGATCGGGCGAGTGTCGTGGCAGACTTGCGCTTTCGTCGTGCTCACGCTCGCCGCCGTAACATTCGACGGCTTTCAGGAGACTACGAACTGGCTCGGAGTGCAGACGATCGGACTGCGGCTGCTGGGTCCGGGCGGCGTCAGCGTGGTGGACACGTTTGGCGTCGTGCTGATACCGTTGCTCTTCTTCGGCATATACCTGCTCTTCTGCATCGGCATACGTGCGCTGTCGGGCGAGCGCGCATCGCTGTCCGAGGTGGCGCGCGCCTATGTCTTCTCGTTGGTGCCGATCGCGCTCGCATACAATATGGCGCACTTCATGTCGCTGCTGTTAGTGCAGGGGCAGCTCATTATCCCGCTAGCGTCCGACCCGTTCGGCTTCGGCTGGGACATCTTTGGATCTGCGGGCTATCGCATAGACCCCACGGTGATAAGCACCAAGTTCGCGTGGATCGTCTCGGTAAGCGCGATAGTCGTGGGGCATATCGTGTCGGTGTATATTGCTCACACCATAGCCGTCAGGCGCACGCCAACCCACGCGCTAGCCCTGCGCGGTCAGTATCCGATGCTCGCGCTCATGGTCTTCTACACGGCGGTCAGCCTTTGGATAATCGCACAGCCTATCGTGGCGCAGTAGGAATCCGCGCTCTTTGGTCATGTCAGGCCGTTCCCGCTAAGAAACCGCATTGCTTTTACTACGGCGTGCGCCTTATACTGAACATGCGCTTGACGCCCTTGCAACGGACTATCGAGCGGAGTTGACTATGAACGGCGACACCCCTCGGCATCCCAATTCTACTGTTGCTCCCCAAGACGACTACCCGCGAGAGGCTTGCGGCATCGTCGGCATATACTCCGAAGGCGAGGATGTTGCCCGCTACGCATTCTTCGGTCTTTACGCTTTGCAGCATCGCGGACAGGAGAGCGCAGGCATCGCCTCCAGCACCGGGGACGGCATCAATCTCAGGGTCTCCATGGGACTCGTCGGCCAGGCGTTCCAGGAAGAGGACATCGCTCAGCTTCCGGGGCACATCGCCATCGGGCACACGCGCTACTCTACAACAGGCAGCAGCGCAATCAACAACGCCCAGCCAATTTGCTCTGTCAGCGCGGCTGTCAATCTTGCGCTCGCGCACAACGGCAACGTCATTAACGCCTTAGATCTGAAACAGGAACTCTCTCTCTGGGGCTGCGAATTCAACGGCAGTAACGACTCCGAGATTATCGCTCACCTGCTAGCGAACGCCCCCGGGCTGAACTGGCAAGAGCGCATCGCTTACTGCATGCGCAGACTTCAGGGTGCATACTCGCTGACCGTGATGACGCCGACCGAGCTTCTCGGCATCCGCGACCCGCTTGGCGTGCGCCCCCTCTGCATTGGCAAGCTCAGCAACGGCTGGGTGCTGGCGTCCGAGTCCTGCGCCTTCGACCACATCGGCGCAGAGTTCATCCGCGACGTCGAGCCGGGGGAAGCCGTTCTGATAGACGCTGACGGCATCCGCACCATATACAAGCGCCCGCCGGATAACGGGCGTGTATCCGCCGGATGCGTATTCGAGTATATCTACTTCGCCAGACCGGACAGCGTAATAGAGGGTAGGTCGGTACATTCGGCGCGCGCCGCAATGGGCGCTGCGCTCTCCAATGTGGACCCCATCGACGCCGATCTTGTTATCGGCGTGCCTGATTCCGCAACCGCTGCTGCGGTCGGCTACTCGCAGGAGTCAGGCATCCCTTACGCTGAAGGATTGGTGAAGAACCGCTATGTCGGGCGCACCTTCATCCAGCCGGACCAGCAGCTGCGCGACCTCGGCGTTCGTCTTAAGCTCAACGTGCTGCCTGAGATTATCAGAGGCAAGCGCATTGTCGTCGTGGACGACAGCATAGTTCGCGGCACGACAACTCCGCATGTTGTCAACCTGCTGCGGCGTGGCGGCGCGAGCGAGGTGCATCTGCGAATATGCGCCCCGCCCATCATCTCGACCTGTCACTTCGGGGTTGACATGGCGACAAAACCGGAACTCATCGCCGCCAACATGACAGTTGACGACATCCGCGATTACGTGGGCGCGGACTCGCTCTGCTTCCTCAGCCACGAAGCCCTTGTGAACGCTGTTGGATTGCAGCGCAACTCACTTTGCATGGCATGCTTCACCGGCGACTATCCAATTCCGGTCCAGCTCGAAATGGACAAGCTCGCGCTCGAAGTGTAGCTTCGTCATATTTGACTTGGTACGAATGGCGATGTCGCAGATCGGTCAGGACAAGCAGGACAAGAAACTCCGGCTTGGTGCGCTCGCCTCGCACGGCGGCACCAACCTTCAGGCAATCATGGACGCCTGCAAGCGCGGCGATCTCAATGCGGAAGTCTGCGTAGTCATCAGCAACAACTCCGGTTCGCGCTCGCTCGGACGCGCACGCAGCGAAGGGATACCGGCATTTCACCTGAGTTCAATAACGCATCCAAAGTCGCTTGACGACGAGATATGCAGAACCTTAGAAGAACACAATGCGGACTTGGTGCTTCTCGCAGGCTACATGCGACTTCTAGGGCCCGCGACCCTTGCCCGATACAGGGGTCGTATTTTCAACAGCCATCCGGCGCTGCTGCCCAAGTTTGGCGGCAAGGGTATGTACGGCAGCAATGTCCATCAGGCGGTCTTGGACGCAGGAGAAAGCGTAACCGGCGTAACTATCCACCATGTTGATGACCAATACGACCACGGCGCGACCCTCGCCCAGTGCGAAGTCCCCGTATTGCCTAACGACACGCTTGAGGCCCTCGAAGAACGTGTCAAAGAGCGCGAGCGCCGCTTCTGGGTCGAAACTCTATCATCTCTGTCTTGTCCATCCCGTTAGTTAGAGCAAAGAGGCTAGACTTTGGAGCAACTGACCTATAAAGATGCCGGCGTCAACCTCGATGCCGCGCAGAACATCAAAGACCGAATCAAGTCCCTCGTAGCCCCCACTCACGGCGCGCAGGTGCTCGGAGGCGTGGGCGGCTTCGGCGCGCTTTATCGGCTCAGCGGATATGCCGACCCCGTGCTGGTATCCAGCACCGATGGCGTGGGCACCAAGCTCAAGCTAGCCATCATGATGGACCGCTATGACACCGTCGGCGAAGACCTCGTGAATGCCTGCATCAACGACATCATCGTCTGCGGCGCGCAGCCACTATTCTTTCTTGACTACCTCGCCGTGGCCGCCCTTGAATCCGATGTCGTCGAAGCGTTGATAGCGGGCATGGCGCGCGCCTGCGAACAGGCAGAATGCGCCCTGATCGGCGGAGAGACTGCCCAGATGCCCGGCTTATACGCGGACGGTGACTTCGATATGGCCGGCTTCGTAGTCGGTGCAGTCGAGCGCGATAACATACTCGACGGCAGCGCCATCCGCCCCGGCGATACCATCATAGGCATCCCTTCCAATGGCCTGCACACCAACGGCTACTCCCTAGTGCGTCACGCGTTAGGACTTGATGACGACCCGTCTCTTCTGAACGAAGTCGTCCCTGAACTTGGTGAGGATGTAACGCTTGGCGACGCGCTCCTGCTGCCGCATCCGTCCTATGTGGACGCCGTTCGACCTGTGCTGCCAATGCTCAAAGGCATGGCACACATCACCGGCGGCGGCATCATTGAGAACATCCCGCGCATCCTACCAAAAGGCACAGCCGCCCACTTCGACTCATCCGCATGGCGCGTCCCTTCCATATTTACACTGCTGCAAGAGCGCGCCGCCATCTCCCGCGACGAGATGTACCGCGTCTTCAACATGGGCGTCGGCATGGCTCTGGTGTGCGATCCGTCGCAGGCTGACGCTGTGCTTAACGCTATTCCGAGCGCAGAAGTGGTTGGCGAAGTGACCCCCGAGACAAACGCCAAGCCGGTGAGTATCGTATAATTTCTGTGTATAAACGACACGGATAGACATAGGCACAGATGCAAATGGCTGCGATTAGGGACAATTCCCAAAAGGTTTTCCACAAGTGGAAGCCCATAGAGCCAATCGACTCCGATAGTCAAGCCTACGACTTTGGAGAGATTGACTCGCTGCAACGCCAATGGCTGCATATCAAGCGGCAGGTGGAAAGTTCCACGCCGGACGCATACAAAGTCTTCACCGACCGTCTGACCCGGCGATGGTCTATCGAGACAGGCATCATCGAGGGCATCTACGACTTGGATATGGGCGTTACAGAAACCCTTGTACGGGAAGGAATTACTACCGACAACATTGAGCGAAGCTCCACGAACACAGAACCATCCGAACTGGTGCAGATACTAAACGACCATCAGGAATCCGTGGCGTCGGTCAACTACTGGATAGAGCAAAGTCGCCCGCTCACCAAGACGTTCATTCAGTCTCTCCATACGCAAATCCTGAATAGCCAACATACACATACTGCCGTAAACCAATTCGGACAAAGGTTTGATGCCACGCTCCACAAGGGCGAACTCAAAACTCAGCCAAACAACCCAACCCGATCTGATGGCTCTGTTCATGAATACTGTCCTCCTGAACAAGTAAATAGCGAACTCGACAACCTCTTGTCTATGTACGAAGAATATGACAACGAGGACTGCCACCCCCTTCTACTCGCGGCTTGGCTTCACCACAGGTTCACACAAATCCATCCATTCGCAGATGGCAACGGCAGAGTCGGCAGGGCTATCCTCACATGGCATCTGGTCAAGAACAGATTCTTTCCAGTCGTTATCTCCCGCGACGACAGACCCGAATATATTGACGCTCTTGAACAAGCCGACGCCGGTAATTTGGCACACCTCATAAACCTGTTCGTAAACTTAGAAAAAGACACTGTCTTGCAGGCGCTTAGCCCAAGTGATAGTGATCCCGCCACTAAATTTGATTTGCGGGGTGATTTGGTTGACGAAGTTGTTGACAGCATTGTAGAACGCGCTGGGTTGCGGCAAGCTTCTGAATCACGTCAGATGAGTCGTGTGAATGAAGTTGCTGTTAAATTACAGGAAGCGGCAGAATCCTATCTGTCTGAGAAATCGCAGAGTATTCAGAATAGACTTGTCGAAGTCAACATGTTTGTTAACCCTGATGTGAAAATGGGACATACTTTTGGGCATTACTTTCACCAGTATAATGACCAAATGCATGAAATAGCCAAGAAGCTTCAATATAGCGTCAACTTCAGTGAGTATATATATACAATAGAATTGGACTTGGAGACACATGACGTAGGCCTTGCCCCACGAATGTTATTCGTAATTTCCTTGTTCCACATAGGTCATACATCTCATTCCACGGGCGTAATGGCAGCAACCGCTTTTTCTGAGATGCAGGGCCCTAGACCGTATTCCAATCAGCGCCATCCAGAACTAATCACGACTTCCTTAGGCAATTCCCCTTTCTACAACTGCACCGTCGCTCCTTTCACTTTCACTTGGAACGATTCTTTTGAGGAAATAAGGCACAGATTTATGAATTGGATAGAGGCTTGCCTCAGCATCGCCTTGCGATACTGGATGGACAATTCCTGACGCATCATCTGACATCAACCAACTCAGGAGGACACTTTGAGAGCGCTTCTTAGCGTGTACGACAAGACCGACCTCACAGACTTCGCTCGCGCACTGCACGACAGCGGGCACGAACTCGTCAGCACCGGTGGCACTCAGGCCGCCATCGCCAATGCTGGCATTCCTGTGCAGCACGTCGAGGATTTGACCGGCTTCCCAGAGATTCTGGACGGTCGTGTGAAGTCGCTGCACCCCGCTATCTACGGCGGCATACTCGCGCGGCGCGACATCGCCGAGCACAACGCACAACTTGCAGAACACGGCATCGGCACAATTGATGTAGTCGCATCCAACCTTTACCCCTTCGTTGACACCGTTAGCCGCCCGGACGCGACTCTCATTGACGCTCTGGAGAACATCGACATTGGCGGCCCCACGATGATTCGCGGCGCGGCCAAGAACTTCCCGCATGTCATCGTAGTCGTTGATCCTGCCGACTATGACTGGATAGGCGAGCGTCTTTCCGCTAACAAAGATATAACTCTGGATGAGCGCCGCTCGCTTGCACGCAAGGCGTTCCAGCATGTCGCCCTCTACGATACAACGATATCGCAGTACCTCGGCGAAGACGCGCTCGAACTCGACGAGACCACTTTCGGATTCAGTCGTCAATCCACCCTGCGCTATGGCGAGAATCCGCATCAGCAGGCTGGCCTCTATACCGCGCCCCTATCGAGCGGCGGCATCGTGCGAGCCAAGCAGCTTCACGGTATCGACATGTCCTACACCAACTACCTCGACGCAGACGCCGCGTGGCGCGTAGTCGCCGACTTCGAGCAGCCTGCCGCAACCGTCATCAAGCACACCAACCCTTGCGGACTCGCCGTTCACGACGACCAGCCGACAGCTTATCAGCGAGCCTTCGAGGGCGATTCCGTATCGGCCTATGGTGGCATCGTCGCCTTCAACCGCACCCTCACCGCTGAGACCGCGCAGGCGATGCGCGGCGTCCTGTTCGACATCATCATCGCCCCGGCTTACGAAGAGGACGCGCTTGAAGTCCTGCGCCGACGCCGCCGAACCCGCCTGCTCGAAGTGCAGCCCGCATCCGGTCCGCAGGAATGCTTGGACGTGCGCCTCGTATCTGGCGGCGCGCTCGTGCAGCAGACCGACGACATCGCCGAATCCCCCACCAACTGGAAGGTGGTTACCGAGCGCCGGCCCACCGATGCCGAACTTGCCGACCTCGCCTTCGCGTGGAAGGCGGCAAAGCACATCAAGTCCAACACCATTGTGCTTGCAAAGGACAACACCTTGGTCGGCATGGGCGCGGGGCAGCCCAACCGAGTGGTCAGCGTTCACCTTGCACTACGCATCGCCGAGGACAAGGCAAAGGGCAGCGTTCTCGCATCCGACGCCTTCTTCCCATTCGCCGACAACATTGAGATGGCTGCTGCGGGTGGTATCACCGCCATAGCCGAGCCCGGCGGCTCCATCCGTGACGATGAGGTAATCGCTGCCGCCAATGAACATAACATCGCAATGCTCTTCACCGGAACACGGCACTTCCGGCATTAAGTGCCCAATGACTGAAAAATCCGACAATACATGACCCAAAAATCACTTGACATAGTAATTCCGGTGCTAAACGAGGAGCGCGCCCTCCCACCGAGCATCAAGACGCTCCACGCGCACCTCAGTGCCCACTTCACCGACTTCGACTGGCGAATCGTCATCGCCGACAACGGCTCGGAAGACGCCACTCCTGAAGTGTCGCAGCGCCTTTCGCGCGAATTTCCTGGCGTCTTCCCATTCCGCCTTGAAGAGCGCGGGCGCGGATTGGCACTCCGAACCGCTTGGCTCGCCTCGGAAGCCGATATCGTGGCGTACATGGATGTTGACCTGTCCACCGATCTCGCAGCCCTGCAGCCGCTCGTTGGCGCAATCGCAGATCAAGAATATGACATAGCCATCGGCTCGCGCCTAATCAGGGGCGCGCGCGTCGAGCGCAGGCCGCTCAGGCGAGAAATCACATCGCGGGGGTACAGCCTTCTCTTCCGCTCGATGTTCTTCACTGGCTTTCGGGACGCCCAGTGCGGCTTCAAGGCAATCAGTCGCCGCGCCGTGAATGAACTCGTTCCGCTGATAGAGAACAACCGCTGGTTCTTCGACACCGAACTGCTCATCATTGCCGAAGCCAACGGTTTCGGGATCCGCGAAATCCCCGTTCACTGGACCGACGACCCGGACACTCGCGTCAAGATACTCGGCACAGCCATCGAGGATGTCAAGGGACTGCTGCGACTGCGCTTCGGCGGCGTCCCAAAATGCTGAAGTTGCAACTCAGAAATAGACACTCGTCGTCTCGCAGAGATTAGAGCTATCCTCGCTACCCTTCATAGCATTGATGTGTTACTGCCTGAGGGCGTACTTGAACTACACCGCTTCAATGACATATATTGCAGACGGGAATTTCAGGAGCAGTCGTATAGATACGCTGCGGAGGGAAGCGCCTAAGATATGGTAAGATCGCGGCCGTTTGAAAACAGCGCCCCACATTCTGAGTGGCGGGATGCCCTTGATGAAGAAGGCATAGATGTGCTCCTGGTGGAGCGCGCGGCGGACATGGACGCCCTCGATGCCTCAGGACTGCCTCATATTGCGCTGCTGAACCTCTCGACGCTGTCCATCACTGCCGTCAAGGCCTTCATCGAGCGGTGTGACTCGCTGAAGCTGCCCGTCATTGCGCTGGTCTCGCCAGATATGCTCCTAGACTTCGACCTGCGGCTTGGCGTGAGCGACTTCGTGGTCAGCCCGCCTGAAACGGACGAAATAGTTACGCGCGTCAAGCTCACGCTGCACCGCAACCGCCACGAGGACGGCGACGAAGTAATACGCGCCGGCAGCCTCGTCATCAATCCGTCCACCTACGAGGTATCCCTGCGGGGCAAGCGCGTCAATCTGCGCTTCAAGGAGTACGAGCTGCTGCGGCTTCTGGCGACGAATCCGGGACGCGTGTATTCGCGGGAGGCGCTGCTCAGCAGCATCTGGGGATACGACTACTTCGGCGGCACGCGCACGGTGGATGTGCATATACGGCGGCTCAGAAGCAAGATCGAAGACGCGGAGCATCCGTATATCGAGACAATCTGGAATGTGGGGTACCGCTTCAGGGATTTCAGTCAACAGGGATAATCGGACGCCGACATCGATATGCAGGATGGGAAGGATAGTTAGGGGTGTTGCATCCTGAATATCCTAGCCATCCTGTAACTTTTTTCGAGATTACATGGACAAAAGAGGAGGTATAACAATGGCACAGGAACGCATCGTATATCTGAACGGAGAGATGGTGCCTGAGAGCGAGGCAAAGATATCAGTGCGCGACAGGGGGTTTGTGTACGGGGATGCTGTGTTCGACACTACACGCACATTCAACGGCAGGATATTCAAGCTGCAGGACCACCTCGACCGCTTCTTCAACTCGCTGAAGTACCTGCGAATGGAGCCGGTCCTGACCAAGCAGGAGTTCGCGGACATCACGATGCAGGTGCTTGCGGCGAACTTGCCGCTGCTGGACGAGGGCGGCGACTACTGGGTTACGCAGCGCATCACGCGGGGTGTGCCGGGAGGCAGCCCGACGGTACTGGTGGAGTGCGTGCCGCTGCCGTTTGCAGAGCGAGCGAAGTTCTACCGCGATGGAATGCCGGTCATCGTGCCGTCGATTCGGCGCACGCCGCCGGAGGCGATGAGCCCGCGCGCGAAGATGCACAACTACATCAACCTGGTGCTGGCGACGCAGGAGGTTGAAGCGCAGAACCCTGACGCCTGGCCGATTCTGCTGGACATGAGCGGCAACCTGTGCGAGGGCCCGGGCGCGAACATCTTCCTCGTGAAAGACGGCGCCGTGCTGACCCCGCGCGAGCAGTATGTGCTGGCGGGCATCAGCCGCGAGACGGCGATAGACATGGCGCACGAGCTGAACATCACGGTAAAGGAAGCTGACCTCGACCTGTACGATGCCTACACGGCGGACGAGGCGTTCATCACATCCACCAGCTTCTGCATCGTGCCAGTATCGTCCTTTAACGGCAATGTAATAGGCGACGCAGAGATACCGGGGCCTGTCACGCAGCGCCTAACGCAGGCATACAGCGGCCTAGTGGGCGTGGACATCGCGGGGCAGTATCTGTCGCGGTTGGGGTAGTTGGATACTGGGATTCGCAAGGCCTGAAGTGTATATCACCTTTTGGACGTTTGCCTTGCGAGTGCCTGTCTAGAGGGATAGAAAGTGAGTATCCTTATGGTTCTACTTGGAACCGCCAGTCATCTGCCGTCTTTGAGTTCAAAAAGGCGCAAGTAGCAGTTGAGTAGCAACTGTTTACAATTATCAGAAGAATTTCTTGCTATGTTTCTCGGAAAAATCCCATGAATGATGCGTTTAGAATTGCCTCGGTAGAACGTTTGAAACGTCTAATTTCAGACTACGACGAAGCTAAGAGCGAATTTTATGGCGAGCTTTCCATTGAACAGGTACAGAAGTTCACCACTAGAAGCATCGCAGCCATAGATCAGATTGCAGGTAGATCTTCCGTCCACTGCGACCATGTGCGAGGGATACTGGATTTGCCTGGTGCTGCAGCGGCATACAGAGTAGAACGACTTATTGGAGTTGTTAGGGCACTTGCAGTTGACGTTGAAGGTGGTTTCCTTCGGCGGAATTCCACACTCATACGGGGCGAAGTCTTCAGTGATTTCCTTGAGATGGCTGCGCATTTGGTAGACTCAAATTACAAAGACGCTGCTGCCGTAATAGCAGGTAGCGCTTTAGAAGCGCATATCAAGCAACTCTGCCAAAACCGCGAGATTTCGTTGGAGAGGGAGAGAAGCGGTCAGACAAGGTCTATCAACGCGGACACACTGAATGCAGAACTCGCGAAGTTGGGAGCCTACACCAATCTTGACCAGAAGAACGTTACAGCTTGGTTGGGACTCCGCAACGACGCTGCCCATGGGAACTACGACGAATACAGTAAGCAGCAGGTGATGTTGATGATTGACAGCATTCGGGATTTTATTGCTAGGAATCCTGAATGACACTTTCGCCCTTGTTGACTGAATTGGAGTTCACTACTCCACAGAAAGAGGCTGAAATGGGATCAGGTCCGAAGGTCTCTCCTCCGCCGACTAATGTTGCATTCAAGATAGGTACTGCTCCCAAAGTTGCCCCTCCGAAGTGTTGGATCCTATCAAAGGCGCCGAGCACCATTCCCCCTAATAGCAATTCATCGTCAGAAGGCAGTCAGACTGCGGAACGTCGAGACTAACTGCACTCACACCCACCATCGACTCGCTCCGATGTCATCGTCATCCTCCCCAAACACCCCCTGCCGCGCAAACGCCAATCCCCACACATTCGCCGCGCCTGCGTCCTTCAGCGCGTCGGCGCACGCCGACATTGTGCTGCCGGTGGTTACCACATCGTCTATCAGCATATAGCGTCGCCCCTCAATGTCCGATGGACACTCGAAGGCGCCAGCGATGTTGTTTTGTCGGTCGCCCGGTGTTTCCATGCTGACTTGCGGCGGCGTGTTGCGAGTCCGGCGCAAGGCTATAGTATCAACCGGCACTCCTAAGAGCTTGCTGAGGTGCTGCGCTATCAACTCCGACTGGTTGAACCCTCGACTGCGCTCTCGCCGGGGATGAAGCGGAACAGGGCAGTAGGCGTCGATGGGATACGGGTTGCGTTCCAGATACTCTGAGAGAAGGCGTGAAATGTGCGGCACGGCGATTCTCACATTGCGATACTTGAGGTCATGGATGATGCTGCGGGCGCTACCGCGGAACTCGTAAGGCGCTCGCATGCTGTCGAATGCCGGGGCGCTGCGCCTGCACGATTCGCACAACTGTGGAACCCGCGGGCTGGCGCAAAGGAAGCAGAAAGGCTTTTGCAGCGGCGGCAGGTCGGTTTCGCAATTGGCGCATAGATAGCTGCCCTCGCGCCGGCAGACCACACAGTACTCAGGTAGTACGAGGTCCAGCAGCGCGAGGGACGTTCTTTTCAGATGGGATAACAGATTTCACCCCCATCCTAACCTTCCCCCATCGAGAGGGAAGGAACTTTATGGAGCTACACACGGACGAACTTGGAGACCCGCTCGCCCTGCCCGATCTCGGTTACATAGATGCTGCCCTTGGAGTCAACGCAGATGCCGTGCCCGCCGATGACGCTGCCTGCAGCCGCGCCCTCGTCGCTGCCTCGCCAGCGCGATAGCAGTTCGCCGTCGAGCGTCCAGATGCTGACGCCGGTGCCCGCGCCCTGCTCCACGACATAGATGATGTTGTCGTGAATCCAGAGGTCGCCGGGCGCTTCCAGGTCTGTCCACTCCTCGAGGAAGTTGCCTTCCCCGTCGAATATCTGGATGCGGTTGTTCTCGCGGTCGCAGATGATGACGCGCCCGCGCTCATCGACCCAGATGTTGTGCAGCAGGGCAAACTCGCCAGGGCCTGTGCCCTGCTTGCCCCAGGACAGCAGCAACTCGCCGTCCGCGCTGAACTTGTGGGCGCGGTGGCCGCCGTAGCCGTCTGAGACGAACATATTGCCGTCAGGCGCAATGGCGAGACCGGAGGGCATATTGAATGGCATTCCTTGGAACGAAGGCGATGGCGCGAGCTTCTCGCCGAGCGTTCGAATCTCCTCGCCGCCGGGGGTGTACTCGGTTGCGATATGGAAGTCGCGGTCCACGAGCCACACGTTATCGTTCGGCGCGATGTATATGCCGTGCGGGTTGGCCGAGAATGTGCCTTCTCCCCACGACGAAATGAAGTTGCCGTCGGTGTCCCAAATTGTCAGAGGGTGCGCGCCCCTGCTGAATATGTAAACCTCATCCTTGGAGTTCACCGCCCCGTCGGATGCTGCGCCGAACGCCCAGTATTTAGGCATGTTCGGCCACTCTGGAACTCGTTCATACTGATAGTTGCCTGAGCCTACGGTTGCCATAATGGATACCTCCGATTTTAGTGTTGGTTGATGTTCAGTGTAGCCTGTTGGACTGGTTCGTGGGGATTGTATGTGCGGCTGGCAACATAGTCAACGCCCTGATACAATCCGCACGAATTACAGGCGAGGAAGAAATACCGAGGAACTCAGATGCCCGACATTACTAAAGAGCAAGTCCATGAACTGACACGCATCGCCGGCTTCCAAGTGGACGATACACGCGCTGAAAGCATCGCGGCTCGGCTGGCATCAGTGCTAGAGGCGCTGGATGAGATTCCAGCGGATGCACTGGCATCCGTGGAACCGGCGATTACCTTTGCGCCTTATGAGGCTGCCGATGAGTAATACCGAACTGCACTTCAAGCCGATCACCGATCAGGCGGCGATGCTGCGCGGCGGCGATGTCTCCCCCGTGGAGCTAACTTCGGCGTATCTGGATCGCATCGAGGCGCTTAACGGCGAGTTGGGAGCGTACGTCACGGTGATGGGCGAGCAGGCGATGGCGCAGGCTCGGCAAGCGGAATCGGAGATGCAGGCGGGCGAGGACAAGGGCGCGCTGCACGGCATTCCGGTCGGTATCAAGGACATCATATATACCGAGGGAGTTCTGACATCGGGCGGGTCTAAGGTGCTGGCGGACTTTGTGCCGGATGCGGATTCGACGATTGTGCGCAGGCTGGATGCTGCGGGCGTGGTGCTGCTCGGCAAGCTCAACCTCAGCGAGTTCGCCATCGGCGGGACGATCGATCACCCCTTCGGCACTCCGCGCAATCCGTGGAATATGGACCACACTGCGGGCGGGTCTAGCAGTGGATCAGGGATAGCAACGGCAGGAGGTCTGTGTGCTGGCGCGCTTGGATCGGACACGGGCGGTAGCGTGCGCGGACCTGCGGGTTTCTGTGGCATCGTTGGCCTGCGTCCAACTTACGGCAGGGTTACGCGGCAAGGCGTTCTACCGATGTGCTGGTCTATGGACACGGTTGGACCAATGACTCGTACGGTCGCGGACTGCGCCCTGATGCTGAATGCCATCGCAGGCAGGGATGCGCTGGACGCGACTTCAACCGATGCGTCTGTGCCGGACTATTCCGCGACGCTCGATGGCGGCGTGAGCGGGCTGCGGATAGGTCTGCCGACTGAGATGTTCGAATACGAGGGACTCGCTGCGGATGTGCGCGATTCGGTGATGCGCGCCGTGAGCGTGCTAGGAGAGCAGGGCGCAACGGCAGAGGAAATATCGCTGCCTCTGTCTGCGAATAGCGGCGCGGTGTTCATTGGCACGGCTGATGTGGATTGCGCGACGTATCATGCTGACTGGCTGCGGACGCGAGGCGACGACTACGACTGGAGCACGCGCACGCGGCTGGAGTCGGCGTCCCTCGTGCCTGCGTGGGCATACCTGCGCGCCCAGCGAGCTAGAGAGTTGATTCGCCGCGAGCTGATGGCTGAGCTGGACAAGTACGACATCATCATTCTCCCTACCGGACCTGTTGCCGCGCCGACAATAGAGGCTTCGACCGGCAGGCCAGGCGGCTACTACCAGGGCAGGCTCGATCTTGGACGGCGGCGATACACTAGTCCTGCTGCACTCGCGGGGTTGCCCGCGCTGTCCATACCGAGCGGCTTCTCGAATGCTGGGCTTCCCCTTGGGATGCAGATAATCGGCAGGCCGTTCGATGAGGCGACACTGTTTCGCGTGGGGCAGGCTTATGAGACGGCGACTGAGTGGCATACTCAGCATCCGGCGGTGTGAAGTTCCCGCTTTAACCTTGTCAACGCCGTTGAGTGCGCTTATCATCTTCATGTAGGCGTTGTCGCGCTTCTCCTAGCATCGACTTGCCTGCGTAATCTAGTCGGGGTGTAGCGCAGCGGGAGCGCGCCTGCTTTGGGAGCAGGAGGTCGCCGGTTCAATCCCGGCCACCCCGACCACAGCCTCGCCGTCCCATGCCCTCCTCCTAGGAGACTTGCCTTGACTACCATTGACCAGCAGACGCGACGGCGCACGACGCGCCTTGGGCTTACGGCGCTGGACGAGGACCGAGCCTGCCCGGGTTACGTACTGTTCACACCGAATTTCGGTTCGGGCGAGCCACGCCTCATTGACCTGCACGGCAACATCGTTCACAAGTGGCAGATGCCGTATCCGCCGGGGTTCTGGGGCTATCTGCTGCCCAACGGCAATCTATTCTACAGTGGCAAGGTAAGGGACGATGGCCCGCTGCCATTCCCATTCTGGGCAATCCTGAAGGGCGGCGCGATGCTCGAAGCCGATTGGCAGGGCAATGTGCTGTGGGAGCACAATGACCCCATGCACCACCACGACGCGCGGCGCACGGAGTCAGGCGGCGCAATCTATCTCGGACTTTACCGCGTGCCCGCCGAAATCGCCGCGCAAGTGAAGGGCGGAATACCAGTGGACGGCGACGACGAAATGTGGGCTGATGAGATTGTGGAAGTGGACGCGGCTGGAAATCGAGTGTGGTCGTGGCGCGCCCACGAGCATCTTGATGTGGAAACAGAGATCCTTACGTTGAACGACCCGCGTGAGAACTGGACGCACGGGAATACCATCGTGCCACTGCCGGGAGACCGTGTGATGGTTAGCTTCAGGAGCATTTCAACCGTTGGCATCATCGACAAGGCGACGGGGGATTTTGAGTGGAAACTCGGTGGTGATGTGCTGGCGCAGCAGCATGATCCGTCTATGCTGGACAATGGCAATGTGCTCATCTTCGACAACGGCACCCATAGGCGCGACAATGCCTTCACCTACTCTCGCGTGATTGAGGTTGACCCGTCAACGAACGAAATCGTCTGGGAATACCAGGACAGGCCCTCGCTCAATTTTCACAGCAACATAATCTCCGGCGCGCGTCGCCTGCCGAACGGGAATACGATAATTACGGAAGGTTTCTTCGGGCGAATGTTCCAGGTAACGCCGGAAGGCGAGGTCGTCTGGGAGTACATCAACCCCGAGTTCGCCGTCGATCCTGGATTCGGCGAAGTCAACGCCGTCTTTCGAGCGGAGCACTACATGCCTGGGGAGATTCCGGGGCTGTAAACAGCGACGGCTAATGTGCGGACTACTCTTCCGGTACGTGGATGCCGTCTGGGATGTGGATAAAGCTAGCTCGCTTCTCCCAGAGATCAACGCTGTGCAGGCCTAGGCTTACTGTGGCGCCGGGTAGAATAGCCTCGGGCAGGCGGGCGCGCACTCGGAACGGGTAGTCCGCCAGTTCGAGCATGGCTGAGCGACGTGGCTGGTTTTCGAGCACGACGGCCTTGAACAAGGAAGCCTCTTCATCGTCCGGCGCCTTTTCCATACGCAGCTTGAAGAACTTCAATAGCCAGTAGCGGCGGCGCTCATCTTCCAGCTTGCCCATCGCTCGAATCTGCATGTCGGCACGACCCGCGACACTGGTAATGTCCTCCACGCTGTAAAGCGGTTCGCCGGCGCTGAGGTAATTTGTTATCTGGCGTTGCATCACCATGTCGGGGTAGCGGCGCAACGGCGATGTCGCCTGTATGTACGCCGACACACCGAGGCCACCATGCGGCGCGGGCGCGGTACGTGTATCGGCGGGGGCGAAGCGGCGCATCATAAGATACTGGCGCAAGGGGCCATCTTCGCCGATCTCCACACCCGATGGCAATCCTGCGCCAAGGTCGCTGAAGTCGGGCGCGGACTGCGAACGGTACGCCGCGGGGATGCCGTGGTCGCGGCAGAATGACGCCAGCAGCGAGTTGCACAGCACCATACATTCGGCGACCATCTGACGCGCGGGCGAGGTGCGCTCTACGACCTTGATCTGCACATCATTGGACGACACGACCTTGATGAGCATTTCAGAGCGATCGATGTTGACTGCGCCTGCGGCTTCGCGCTGCTGCTTCAACGCTTCGGTCAGCGTGTGCAGGTTTGCCAGCAGGTCGTGATAAGGTTCGTCAGCGTCCGAGATTGCCGCATCGGCTTCATCGTAAGACAGGGCAGCGTCGCTGACGATGACCGATGGCTTGACCTCGTAGCGTAGCATCTCGCCGTCTGCGCCGATGTCTGCAAGGAGGCTGAGCGCAGCACGCCGCTTGCCCGCTTCTAGGCTGCCCTTGTCGTGCGATACGACCGCCGGCAGCATCGGTATCTTGCGATCGGGAATGTAGAGCGTTGCCATGCGGCGGTTCGCCTCTTCATCGAGGACACTGTCTTGTGGAATGAGCGCACCGGCATCCGTGATGTGCACACCAAGTCGAAATCTCTCCGCTCCGCCGCCCTCGTCTAGCCGTTCCAGCGACAGGGCGTCGTCTCGGTCCTGCGTGTCCGCGTCGTCGATGGTGATGGTGGGCAGGGCGGTCAGGTCGATTCGATTGGCGTCGCTAAGCAGTTCGGCTTCACTTACGGACTCTGCCATGGCGAGCGCTTCATCCGAGAATGCCTCAACGATCTCGTCTCGCACGAGTTCAAGCGGCTCATCTTCGGCGAACTCACCGCAGGACACAAGCACATCGAAGGCAAGGCGCTGGAGATTGCCGGTCTTCCGCTCCATCTTGTTCAGAAGTGCCTTGACTAGCGCGCTGCGAGTGTAGTCGTCGCCGAATGCAGCAAATACTCGGATACTGTCAATGAGCATCTGCTGGTGCGATGTAAGCGTGGGCGGTAGTTCCCCGCGCTCCAAGTAGGCGAGAAGGTCGTCTGCTTCCTCGGATTGCTGCGCCTGTCGCCTTCGACGCGCAAGCGTCTCCTCAACGGCGGTTGGCGCGCGTGGCGTGTAGCCCGCCTTGCCATCCTCGAAGTAGAGGGTGTCCTTATCTAAGCACAATAGTAGGGCGACTTGCTGTACTGCTGCTGCATCCACGCCCCAGTACAGCTCACTCAGGTCGTTGAAGGGTAGGGCGGTCTGATCATCACTGACGACTTCCCATAGTTCGGCGATGTCAACTGTGTCGGCGATTTCCTCGCTCTGCCGGCGGAAGTTCGCTACTTCTTCATCGTCTTCCGCGAATATCTGCGTAGCAAATATGATGCGCTCAGTTGGCAGGCGCGCTTCCTTCTTGCGGCGTATTGCAACGCGTACGCGTGAGGTGTCCACATCGACCACGCGAGCAATGGTGATGCCCCCACTCATCCGCGTCGCTACGAGTTCGCCCGGCTTCATGCTCTGCTTCCGCCCTTCCCTTCCTGTTCATCCGTGCGAGTTCCCACTATTCGAGGTCCGCTAACTTGGGCAACACTTCTTCCTTCAACATCGTCATCGAGCGCGTCCACTTGTCCTTGGGCTGCCACTCGTGTCCCATCGCCAGCAGCACGCCGAAGCCTCCGACTTCCTCATGTATAGCGCGGATCTTGGCCGCCACCTCGTCGGGGCTGCCCACGACCCAGATGTTGTCCAGCAGATATTCTGCCGTGACATCTTCATCAGGCATGTCGGGGTCAGTCTTCATCAGACCGAGCTGCCCCATATGCGACAGGAGGGGTTTGAAATACTGGTTGAAGTCGCGGGCGAAGACGCCTTCAAGCATGTCCTTGCGCGCCTGTTCGGTGGTTTCAGCGACATAGACCTCGCGAGCGATGCGCCATGTGGCGCGGTCAGCCGTGCGACCGGAACGCTCTGCGCCCTCGCTTACGCTGTCCCAGTGGGTCGCAAGCTGGTGCACGGGAACCAGGTTAATGCTCATGGGAATCCAGCCGCGCTCTCCCGCAAGATAGAGCGTCTCCGACTTCGGCGACACACCGGCGACGCCTATAGGCGGGTGCGGCAACTGGTACGGCTTCATGTGGAACGCAAGCCCCACATCTTCCACGGGTTCGGGGATGGTAAAGCGCCAGTACTTATGCTCATAAACGCCGGGTTCCGGATCGTTCCATATCTTCAGGATGGTTTCCACGGAGTCGCGCGCCATGCCGCGATGCTCGCCTGATTCAGGGTCGAAGCCGAACACGGTGAAGTCGCCGACGAAGCCGCCCGATCCGACCCCCCACATGAAACGTCCCCGCGCCATCTGGTCGAGTTGCGCGATGCGGTGGGCAATCATGAACGGGTTGTGGTTCGGCATGCAGGTCACGCCGGTGCCCAGCCGAATGTTCTTCGTCTTGCCGAGAGCGTTCGCAATGAACAGGTCGGGCGCGGGAATATTCTCCCACACTGAGGTAAAGTGCTCGCCTATCCATGCCTCGCTGTATCCGAGTTCGTCGAGGACTACAAGCTGCTCAAGGTCGTCCTGCAATGTCTGCGCTATGTCTGTATCGGGTGGGTGCAGGGGCATCGTAAAGTAGCCGAGTTCCATGAGAGGGACCTCCCTGAAATTTCTTCACGCTATCTATATTCTATCGTCGATTGAGTATGCCGTTACACTGTCCAGCCTTTGAGAAAGACGGTCTTCCGCGGCTTCTAAATCATACTGACTTTGCAGTCCCATCCAGAACTCGGCGCTGTTTTCAAAGAAGCGAGAGAACAGTAGGGCGGTTTCAGCCGTAATAGAGCGCCTTCCATGGACGATGGCATGAATGCGGCGTGTATCGACGCCGATGGATTTTGCCAAACGATATTGAGTTACTCCCAACGGAAGGAGGAACTCCTCGTTGAGGATTTCGCCTGGATGAATAGGGTGTAGTTTCTCTGTCCCGGACTCCGCTTTGGTAGCCATGGCTCCCTCAATTCGCCGTACCTTCTCAATGGTAGTCAACTATCTCTACCTGATAGGCGTCTCCGTCCCTCCATGTGAAGCATATTCTCCACTGATTGTTGACGCGGATGCTGTACTGCCCTTCTCCATTTCCAGAAAGAGCCTCTAATCGATTGCCCGGGGGAATTCTCAGGTCACTAATATCCCTAGCGTTGTTCAGAATCATCAACTTGCTCTGGGCGCGGCGCTGAATTTCGAAAGGGAACTTTCTGACACGCCGACGTTCTGCCACCGCCCGGGTGTCCGTGTTTCGGTAACTTCGTATCACATGCGAATGATAGTACGGCGCACCACTAGCGTCAATGACTGACTGCTTCCCTCGCAAGCCAATGCTCAAAGCTGTCGGAGAGGGCGAACCAGCTTGCCTCGATGATGTTCCCGGACGATCCGACTGTGCTCCATGTGCGATGCCCATCTGTGGATTCGATGAGAACGCGCACCACCGAGCCCGTGCCGCTGCCCTGGTCAACGACGCGTACCTTGTAGTCAAGCAGACGCACGACTTGCAGGTCAGGGTAAAACTGCTCAAGCGCTTTTCGCAGGGCGTGGTCGAGCGCGTTGACTGGACCGTTGCCCTCCGCGGCTGTGTGCATCACCTCGTCGTCAACGCGCACCTTCAGCATCACTTGCGAGCTGATGTCGCCTGCGCGAGCGTTGTCTGAGCGCTTCTCTACCATGGAGACGAAATCGACCAGTGAGAATGGCGGTGTATAGTCCGGTTGCATACGGCGAACCAGCAATTCGAATGACGCTTCTGCACCCTCGTACTGAAAGCCATTGTTCTCGCGGTCCTTTATCTCTTGCAGAAGTTGGCGCGCCTGAGTCTGAGTAAGTTCGGCGTCGGGGCAGACTTCACGCGCTTTCCACAAGATGTTGCCACGACCAGACAGGTCGGAGACAAGCACCCGCTTATCGTTGCCGATGCTGCGTGGCTGTATGTGCTGGTAGCTGTGCTCGACCTTTGAGACGGCGGAGGCGTGCAGACCGCCCTTGTGCGCGAATGCGCTGCTGCCAACATACGGTTGAGAGTTGAGCGTAGGCATGTTGGCGACTTCCGCGACATAGCGGCTTGCCTCCGTGAGCGATGCGAGTTGCTCATCGCTTACGCACTCGATTCCCAGCTTCAGCTTCAGGTTGGCGATCAGGGAGACGAGGTTGGCGTTGCCGCAGCGTTCGCCGTAGCCGTTCATCGTGCCCTGCACCTGCGTCACGCCGGCGCGCACTGCTGCGAGGGCGCCCGCGACAGCCATGTCAGCATCGTTGTGCGTGTGAATTCCGAGTTCGACACCGGTGCGCTGCCGTACCTGATGAACAATCGCGGACATTTCGTCAGGCATCATTCCGCCGTTGGTGTCGCAGAGCACCATGCACTCTGCGCCCGCGACCTCAGCGGCTTGCACTGCCTGAATAGCGTAGTGGGCGTTCGCCCTGTAGCCGTCGAAGAAGTGTTCGGCGTCAAAGAATACGCGCCTTCCGCTCTCCACAAGAAACGCCACCGAGTCGGAAATCATGGCAAGATTTTCTTCGAGCGATGTTTCCAGCACCCGCGTAACATGCAGGTCCCAACACTTCCCAACGAGGGTGACAACGCTGGTATCGGCTTCAAGTAGCGCGGCGAGGTTGGCGTCCTCTGCGGCGCTGATGTTGGCTCGGCGGGTGCTGCCGAACGCGGTGAGAGTGGCACTGCAAAGGGTCATTGATTTGGCGCGCTCAAAGAACTCGGCGTCGCGTGGATTCGAGCCGGGCCAGCCGCCCTCAATGTAGTGAACTCCTAGCTTGTCAAGACGCTGGCAGATGGCGAATTTGTCAGAGACAGAAAGCGATATGCCTTCGCCCTGAGTGCCGTCCCGCAGCGTGGTGTCGTAGAGAGTCAGAGTTGACATTTCGGTTGTGCTCCTCGTGTCAGTCGTTCGGTATGTCAGAAATTTGGTTAGTTAGTGTCCTGGCAATTGGGCAAAGAAAAACGCCCGTCCACTATTGAATGTAGGGACGGGCGTTCAATTTCCTGCTGTGGATTTGATGGCTCGCGGTACCACCCTGCTTCACCGGCACGACGACAAGCCGCGCGATACGCTCTGTAGAGTACGTGTTCATACTCCCGCCCTGCTAACGTCGGGCGAATCCGTCGCAGCCTACTCTGTTATCCACGGAAATTTAACAATGCCCACGGACAAAAATTTCGGTGCGCGGCTCTGGAGGGATTTTCGGAGGCTATCCTGTGCGTCTGCTCTCACCGTGCGGCTTGTCGGTGACCCGAATCGCCGTGTCAGACTCGCTGTGCCGGATGTTGGCCTCTTACTCGGCTCCGTCTTAGCCTTTGACTATTATTGTAAAAGTTCTCACAAACCAGATTAGCGGGTGCGAAAGCGCGCTGTCAAGGAATTATTGACTGGCCTAATCATGGCCTCTGCCACGCCGTTCACTGCCGCCGTCAGCGCTGCTGTCATGATTGTTGCGCCACCTGAAGAAGAACCGCTGCGGCGAGAAGCCGCCGGAGTCGCTGCGTCCGATGCGAGGAATATCGAAATCGAAGCCATCACGTCTGGAGATAAGCCCATGCACCATGACCGAGAACTCGCCCTGCGCCACTAGCTGGACCTGGCGCGTGTCATCAGGATGCGTTACTTCGACGACCATCGTGGTCGCGTCCGTGCCCAAGTCGGAAAGGCTTGCATCGCCCTCCACGGTGTCGATGGCTATCTTGGTGTCGTCGTCTATGGTGAACGACAGCGTTTCGGATTCGTCCCGAAGAAGGAGGTCGAATGTTCCTGCATCCGCGTCGATATTCTGCGCTGTGCCAACTGCCTTTCGCACTGTCTTCACGCCGTCATCGGTCATGTAGCGCGTGTCCGACAGGACAAGCCGCTCGTCAGCCTTGCCGAAGAAGCCGAACTTCTGATAGCCGCCGCGCTTGGCACCCCTGCCTTCGTGTCGCGAAGTCTCATATTCTCCGGCTGTAACGCTGATGTCCATACTTGCGCCGTCGCGCACCACGCTGAATACGATGACATCACCGGGCGAATGTTCCTGCACGATTTCCACCACATCACGGGGTCCGCCAACGGACTCGCTGTCTAAGGCGGTGATGACGTCGTCCACTTCTAGGTTGCCGTCCGCCGCGCTCCCCTCCACAACGCGGACGATGAGCGCGCCGTCTGTCGCGCTGTCTTCCGGAACTGAGGTTACCGCAATGCCGATGTAAGGCTTGCCAGTTGACTCGCTTTGCTGCGCGCTGACCCCGTCGTCGTTAAATATTCCGCGCTGCTCGGAGTGCGACTTGGCGCTCGCCTCAGTAGTGTTGACTCGCGCCGCCACTAAACCCGCCGTGGCGAGAATCGCCACAACGAGAAATCCTCCTAGTAACTTCTTCTTCATTACTGCTCTCCGTTCTCTCTCGCTGCATATCGTGTTGCCTACAGAGTGAGCCGCTCAAGGAATTAAACGGAGGAGAGACATGGAAAGTTAGCAGAGTGAGTAGTTCGAGAAGATGGCTGAGATGGTTGTCGAACGAGGATGCTCAGTCGGCGATGGCGAATTCCTGCTCGACGATTTCGCCGGTCTCCATGATGCGGAATGCGCGGATCTGAGGGTTCGCCTTGTCTTCGAGAGATACCAGGATGTAGTAGATGTCATCTCCGAGCCAGCCGCTCTGCTGCGCCATACGCACATCGGTCGGCGAGGGATACGCGGGGCTGTGCGTGTGTGAGTGGTAGAACGCAGTAATATCCCATTCGTGCGCGTCGGCATCGCGCATCGCGTTGAGCATATCTTGCGGTTCCATGACATAGCGATATGGGCTTGGAGTGGCGTTGGCAATCCGATACAGCTTCGCCACCGAGCCGTTCTTGCCTGCTAATATGCCGCAACATTCGTTGGGGTCTTCCAACTGTGAGTGGGCAATCATGTCGTTGGTGAACGCTTTTGGTATGGTCAGCAATGCAATGCTCCTTTTACACATGCGAGTTTGCGGTGTCTGTTCGGTATTGAGAATATCACCAAGTAGGCTAACATGTGGATATTCCGCATGAAAGGGATAGGCATACATGATTGATTCGCAAGCTGCCAACGGCGCGCTCGTAGGTGTGCGCGTTCTAGACTTCTCACGGATATGGGCGGGCCCGCATGCGACGAAGCTTCTCGCGGACATGGGCGCTGAGATCATCAAGGTGGAGTCGGTACGGGCTTGGGATCCGCACAGAATGATTGTCGGCTCCGGCAACCTGCCGGACGGCGAGCGCGGCGCCGATCCGTGGAATCGCAGCGGCTGGTTCAATACACTGCACATGAGCAAGCTAGGCATCACCGCCGAGATGCGCCATCCGAAAGGCAAGGCGCTCATCGAGGAACTGGTAAGCATCAGCGATGTGGTAGTCGAGAACTTCCGGGCGGGACTGATGGAGCGGCGCGGACTTGGCTACGAGGCTCTGAGGGCGATACGCCCGGACATCATCATGGTTTCGATGCCCGCGTTTGGCAGTGTAGGGCCGTGGAAGGACTTCATTCAGTACGGCATCGGGCAGGAGCAGCTAGGCGGCATCTCGTCGATGAACGGCTATCGTGGCGAGGACGCGCCTGTGAAGTCTGGCGTGAACTTCGGCGACCCCATCAGCGGGGCGCACGCGGCGGGTGCGTTGCTTTCTGCGCTGTGGAGTCGGCGGCGCACGGGCAAGGGCTGCTTCATAGATTTGTCGCAGCTGGAATCGGCGATAATGACCATCGGCGAGCACCTGCTAGGCTTTCAGATGAATGGGAGGCGCGCTGAGAATCGAGGCAATCGGCATCCCGTGTACGCACCGCACGGCGCCTATCCCTGCCATGGCGAAGACGAGTGGATTACGATCGCCGTTGCCGACGACGCGGAGTGGCAGCGTCTATGCGCCGCTATGGACATGCCTCAGTTGACGACGCACTCGGAATACTGCGACATCCTCGCGCGCCATCGCAACCACGACGCGCTGGACGCGCTCATATCGCGGTGGACTCATGACAAGCCCGCTGCCGATGTGATGCGCATGCTTCAGGACGCGGGCGTATCTGCTACGCCTGTAATGACAGGTGAGGCAATCTTCAACGACCCGCAATATCAAGAGCGCAGCTTGCTGGAGTTTGTTGATCACCCTTCCTGCGGGCCGTACTTCATGCCGGGCGCTGCGTGGAAAATGTCGAAGACGCCGCCGGGAGTGCGCTGGCACGCGCCGCGCTTAGGCGAGCATAACGAGCAGGTCTTCGGCGAACTGCTGGGTATGGACGCGGACACGATTGCCGCGCTGGAGGCCGATGGTGTGAGCGGGACAGCACCGCAGACGGGCTAGTGCCTGAAATAGCCGGTTAGGGCGCGACTGGATTTGCGTACAACCAAGCCACGGCATGAGATTGGACTCGTCGGAATCGGCAGGCGCGGTGGATGTGGCTATCGCCAGGATGACCCTACATCGGAAAATCCGCCCTGCACAGCGTGTAAGCGATTGCTCTACAGGGCGGAGTGATGACGTTGAAAGGAATGCCGCCGATTAACGGTCGCTGACTTCCACCTAGCCCACGCGTTCAAAGATAGTCGCCACGCCCTGACCGCCGCCGACGCACATTGTCACCAAGCCAAGCTCATGGTCGCGCAATCCTATCTCTTCCATCAGCTTCACGGTCATGATAGCGCCGGTTGCGCCGATGGGGTGCCCCAGGCTGATGCCGCTGCCGTTAACATTGGTCTTGTCTATATCCATGTCGAGTTCGCGCATGCAGTAGAGCGCCTGCGAAGCGAACGCTTCGTTCAGCTCGATGAGGTCGATGTCGTCAATGCTCATGCCGGACTTGCTGAGCGCCTTGCGCACAGCGGGAACTGGTCCTGTGCCCATGATGGCGGGCTCGACTCCTGCGACACCGCGCGTATGCCAGCGTAGTTTGGGCTGAATGCCAAGCTCGGCTGCCTTCGTCGCGGACATGATGACCACTGCGGCAGCGCCGTCATTGATGCTGGATGCGTTGCCTGCGGTAACGCTCCCGTCTCGCTTGAATACGGGACGCAGCGACGCCAGACGTTCAAGCGTGGTGTCTGCGCGGGGTCCTTCATCCTGTGAAACGACCACAGGGTCGCCACGCCGCTGGGGAACGCTGACATCCACAATCTGCTCGCTGAAGCGCCCGCCCGCTATGGCAGCGACGGCGCGCTGGTGGCTGATGAGCGCCAGTTCGTCCTGATCCTCGCGACTAACCTCGAATCGTTCCGCTACATTCTCAGCCGTTACGCCCATGTGGTAGCGGTTGACCGGGCAGCCAAGCCCCTCGGTCAGGCCGTCTCGCATTGTCGCGTCGCCCATTCGCAAGCCGTCGAAGCGCGCCTGATAGCCGAGCAGGTACGGCGTCTGGCTCATGTTCTCCATGCCGCCGGCGACTGCGATGTCAACCTCGCCCGTGCGGACGAGCTGTGCCGCCATGTTGATGGCTTCCAGCCCGGATGAGCACTGGCGATTGATGGCGATCGTAGGTGTCTCCTGCGGGATACCTGCCTTGAGCGAGGACAGCCTTGCGGCGTAGCCGGCTTCGGTCGCCTGCAATGCGTTGCCCATCACGACCTCTTCGACCTGCTCGGGTCTGATCCCTGCGCGCTCCAGCGCAGCTTTGATCGCCTCTGCGCCCAGATCGGGCGCTGCGACATCCTTGAACGCGCCTCCGAACCTACCCACGGCCGTCCTTGCTCCACTGACGATTACTGCATCTTGAAGTTCCATTGTTCTATCTCCTTGAAGATAATTGCGTTATATCAAGCAGTTTTCAATGAGTGAGATGGCGACTGGCGACCGCCCATTCTCTACTCCGCAGTGCGCCCGCCGTCTATGATCACTTCGCTTCCGGTCACGAACGACGACTCATCGGATGCGAGATAGAGCACACCATAGGCGACTTCTTCCGGCCTGCCGTAGCGACCGAGAGGGATGTCCTCGGGTCTTCTGCCACCTTCTACCGACGTAGATGACGCAAGCATGTCGGTTTCAATCGGTCCGGGATGCACTGAGTTCACGCGAATGTTCTCGCCCGCGTACTGTACCGCCGCTGCCTTGGTGAATATCCTCACCGCGCCCTTAGAGGCGTGGTAGGCAGTGTTGCGCTCGCTGCCCGTGATGCCCGCGCCCGACGATATGTTTATGATGGAGCCGCCGCCAGCCTTTCGCATTTCGGCGATGACGCTCTTCGTGCCGAGGAACGTGCCCTTGGCATTCACGTCCATCACCTCGTCCCAAATCTCTTCGGTGGTTTCGAGCAAGCCTTGAACTCGGAGAATAGCGGCGTTATTCACGAGGATGTCCACCTTGCCGAAGCGCCGCGCCGCGGCTTCGACTGCGCTTTGCCAACTCGCTTCGTCGGTAACATCTAGCCTTACGAAAAGCGCATCGCCGCCTGCCTCGCCAATCTCGCCGACGACTTTGTTGCCCTCTTCTTCGAGCAGATCGCCGATCATGACCTTTGCGCCCTCGCGGGCGAACATTCGCGCTTCCGCAGCGCCCATTCCACGCGCGCCGCCGCTAATAATCGCAACCTTGCCTTCCAGCCTCATGACGCCTCCCTTCGGTACAATCAGGGTGATATGGCAAACAGTATCACCGCCCCTTTGCATCGTCAACTTGGAAACGACAAGTCAGGATTGACACGGGGGCTAACAGGATTGACACGGGGGCTAATATGGTTGAGTAGTTTTAAGAGGAATGTAAAGGGTTACAATTATGGAATACACGATATACTTCGCGGGAGAGTTGTTCGACCACAAGCACCTAATAGGAAACGCGCTATTGGCGGCGCATATCGAACGCCTGTCGAACGGGCGGTATCGTTGCGTGCTGCCGCAAGACCTGGAGCAGACTGACTCGCGAGCGGTCGATATACGCAACCAGGATCTGATAGGCGTTGCGACCTGCGACTTAGCGCTCTTCAATTTTGACGGCTCGGACTTGGACTCAGGCACCGTCGTAGAGTTCGTGTACGCCAAGCTGCTGGATATTCCCGCGGTGATACTTCGCACTGACTTTCGCGGCGGAGGCGACCAGGATACAGACGGCGACGCCTGGAACCTGATGGCTTCCTTTTACCCGCGCACCCGCAATGTAACGCTGAACGCGATGGCGTGGTATCAGGAGGAGCGTCGCGCATCGGATTCGGCTGTGGATGCGGGAGCGCGCTACTGTGACAGGATTGCGCGCGCAGTAATCGATGCGCTGGACGCGGTGAGAGCGGAATCGCCGCAGCTTGGCGCTGCACCTGACGGCGTTGAGCATCTGTATCGCTGGGCGCTGAGCTTTCCGGGCAGCGGGCTTGCGGAACGCATGGCGGCCGACGAATCCCTGGAAATTGCAGTCCATAGACTGGTTGCAGACAAGCTGGCGAAAGGGCTTTTGGGCTAATGTCGGCGACGAACCAGCAGGAATTAGGAGGCAGTTCCACCACTATGGCAGAATCATACACGATATACTTCGCGGGGCAGCTTTTCGACCACAAGCATCTTGCGGGCAACGCACTGCTGGCGTCTTACATCGACAGCGATTCGCAGGGGCGGTATCTATGTATATTGCCGCAGAACCTTGAGCAGCGGGGCATAGGCCCGATGGGGATACGCGATCAGGACTTGCGCGCGGTGATGGAGTGCGACCTTGCGCTGTTCAATTTCGACGGCTCAGAATTGCCTCCGGGCGCGGTAGTGGAGTACATGTACGCCAAGATGCTGGACATCCCTGCGCTGATACTCCGCACCGACTTTCGCGGCGGCGGCGATCAGAATGCCGAGGGCGACCCTTGGAACCTGATGGCGTCGTTCTACCCGCGCACTCGTATCCTGCATCTCGACGGCATGCAGTGGTATCAGGATGCGCTGGCGCTGGGCGGAGACGCAACACAGGTCTCCGCTCGCTTTCAGCGGCGGATTGCAAAAGAGGTTATTGAACTGTTGGACGAAGTTCGGAGCGTCGCGCCCATCATTGAGGGTGGGCGGGCAGGTGCGGAAGGCACATACCGCTGGGCGGTGCGGCTCGCGGGCGGGCGGCTTGCGCAGCTTATCTCGGGAGATGGATCCCTGGATGATGCCGTGCATCGGATTGTGTCTGAAAAATTTGCGAAGGGGCTACTGTGCTAAAGTTAAGAGGCACTTGCAGAAATGAGGAGACAGCTTAAAAGACTATGACTATGCAGTACACCATCTACTTTGCCGGGCCCCTATTCGACCACAAAATTCTTCAGGGTAATGCCTTGCTGGCATCGCACATCGAGAACGTTTCGCAAGGACGTTACCGCTGCGTCCTTCCTCAGAACCTAGAGCAGCGGGGAGTTTCGTCGCTTGAAATACGCGACCAGAATCTGCGGGCGCTGATGCAGTGTGATTTGGCGCTATTCAATTTTGACGGGTCGGACCTGGACTCAGGCACGGTCGCCGAGTACATGTACGCCAAGACGCTGGATATTCCCTCGGTAATTCTGCGCACCGACTTCCGGCACGGCGGCGATCAGGAACCTGAGGGAAATCCTTGGAACATAATGGTTTCATTCTATCCGCGCACGTTCGCTTTGCATCTCGATGCCATGCAGCGATACACGGACTCTCTTTCTGAAGGTGGCAGCGCCCAGGAAGTATCCGCCCGTATTCAACAGCGGATTGCGACAGAGGTAGTGGGTTTGCTCGACACTGTGCGGGAAGACACGCCTGTCCTGCAAGGTGGAAAAGCCGCTGCCCAGGGCACATATAGCTGGGCGCTTCAACTTGCCGGCGGCGGTCTGGCGGATCTGGCGTTGGACCCAAGATTTGTGAGACGTGTCGTTGAGCGCAAAATCGAGATGGGGCTGTTGAGCGAAGACTAACCTTGGCGGAAGATTAGTCGCCTCTGTAACCACGCCTGCCGCCCAGCTTTTCCAGATATTGTCTGATCATCAGGGCTGCGGCTGCGCCCTCACCGACCGCGCTGGCTACCTGCTTTGTGCTTCCCGCACGGGCGTCGCCAGCGGCGAATATACCTTCTACGCTCGTCTGCATGTTGTCGAAAGTGCGAACGAAGCCCCAGTCGTCTAGTTCAACCAGGTTGGACAGGAAGCCTGTGTTAGGGTCCAGCCCGATGAAGACGAACACCGCGCCGGGGTGAATCTCTTCAGTAGCGTTGCTTTTGCCGTCCTTCACCACCACGCCGGAGAGCCTGCGTTCTCCCAGAAACTCGTGAACCGTAGTGTTGAAGCGCAACTCCATCTTTGGGTGATTTGCGGCTTTCTCCTGCAGAACCTGACTCGCGCGAAGGCTGTCGCCCCTGACGAGCAGCGTTACTTTCTCGGCGAAGCGCGTCAGGAACAAGCCTTCTTCGAGGGCGCTGTTGCCGCCGCCGATGACGACCATCTGCTCCCCCTTGTAGAAGGGCCCGTCGCAGGTGGCGCAGAAGTGAATTCCTGCGCCTATAAAGTCCTCTTCGCCGGGCACATTCAGCCTGCGATAGCGTGTGCCCACGGCGAGCAGCAGAGCCATCGCGCCGTACTCGTCTTCAGACTCGGTGACTATGGTGCGGTAGGTGTCATCTGCCCGCACTTCGGCGACCGACTGCGCGGGCAGCATCTCAGCGCCGAAGCGCTCTGCGTGCGAACGCATGTCATCCGCGAGCCGCGCGCCCTCCACGCCGTCTGGGAATCCCAGGTAGTTGTCGATGCGCTCTGTTACGCCCGCCTGACCGCCGATTGCGCTGCTCTCCACAACAAGCGTCTCGATTCCCTCGCGCGTGGCATACAGCGCAGTTGACAGTCCAGCGGGGCCGCCACCAACCACGATCAAGTCGTAGAAGTCACGGCGCGCCTTCGGCTGTATGCCCAGCTTGGCGGTAAGTTCCGAATTGGAAGGCTCGACCAGCAGTGAGCCGTCCTCGAATATGATGGTGGGAATGATCTGCTTGCCGTCGTTGACCTGCTGCACGTATGCGCGGGCATCTTCGTCCTGATCAATATCCACCCAGTTGTATCTTACGCGCTGCTCGCCAAGAAACTGCTTCGCGCGTGTGCAGTCGGGGCACCACGGCGCTCCATACACGGTGATGTTCGCCTCTGTCATCCCTCCACCTCCAAGACTTCGCATTTGCTTCGATTGAAAAGGGAACCAGTAAGGAAAGGCCTTATTTGTCTGATCCCTCTATTTCAACATAGCATAACTTCCGCTTGCCCCATAGTTGTTAGGTAGGAATGCCCAATTTGAGGCTATTTGCTGGGTATTCTAGGACATTTGAAACCCCAAAAGCGGTTGACGCGATGTAGGGTTTTTCCCAATAATTGAACAAAAATTAGACTTTCTCTAATCTATTTCTGAAATTGTGTTATCCTTCAGGCAAGTGATATTGCTGAGGGCATAACCTTGACCCACCGGCGGCGACCCGCAGCCGACCAAGGAGCATCCATGAAAATCAGAGTATTTGCGACCCTCGCCCTTACGATATTCTTAGCGGCGTTTCTTGTCGCATGTGAGGACGGCAGCACGCAGCCGGAACTGCCGGTGACAGCGCAGAACCAGGTGACGCCTGCGCCGACCGCCGTGCCGCCTACGAATACGCCCGTGCCACCTACGAACACACCCGTACCTCCGACGAATACGCCCGTGCCACCTACGAACACACCCGTACCTCCGACAAATACGCCCGTGCCGCCTACAAACACGCCCGTGCCTCCGACTGCGACGCCGACGAACACACCTGTGCCGCCGACCAGCACACCCGTGCCGCCAACGGCAACACCTATTCCGACGAACACACCTGTGCCGACAGCAACACCGGAACCGACACCGACGCCGGAGCCACCAACTCCGACACCTGAGCCGACCGCTACACCCGTGCCTACGGCAACGCCCATACCACCTTGCACGATAATCGCGCCGGGCGCAGATCTTCGGAAGTGCGACTTTCAGGGTATAGACTTCAGCAATCTCAACCTTACCGGTGCTGACTTCTCCGGATCAAACTTGAGCGACGCAACCCTGCACAAGACTGTGTTAACCGACGCGATCATGAATAATGTCGTTTTGACAGGAGCCGACTTGGAGAGCGCGGACCTGACCGGCGCGGATCTGAGCGGAGCTGATCTTCGGGAAGCAAGGTTCAGGAACGCGATCATGCAAGGTGTCCAGGTAGTCGAGACCGAGTTCAAATCAGGCAAGGATGCCGACAATGCAATGTTCCGCGGCACAGACCTAAGTCACATAATATTTGATGTCGGTGTCAACTTATCAGGCATTGGTTTCATCAACGCCGACCTGTCGAATTCCAGTTTGGTGGATGCAATTCTTGAGGACAGTGACCTCAGGAACACTCTCCTGTTCGCGACAGACTTGAGCGGAGCGGATATGGAGGACGCGAATCTGAGGGGCGTTAAGCTGAACCAGGCGACGATAAACTCAAGGACCAACTTTGAAAGGGCTGATCTGACACGAGCAGACCTCTCGGATATAGACGCTTCAGATGGCAATTTCAAGGAGGCGGACCTCGAGAATGCCGACCTGTCTGAAGGTGATTTCAGCGATGCAGACTTTAGAGACGCCAGCTTGAAGGGCGCCGACCTGAGCGATGCCGATTTCACGGACGCGGACATGGATGACGCCGATTTCGACGGCGCAGATGTCGAGGACGCCGATTTCGACGGCGCAGACATGGAGGACGCCAAGAACTTGCACGATGCCAAGAACATCCACAAGGCCGACTGGAATGATACAACTTGTCCGAACGGAGTAAAAAGCGACGACTGCTACGGCGACAATCACCTTGCGCCCAAGAGCAGCAGTTAGGACTGGGAGCCCACCGGTAGAAAATTGGCAGATAAATTAATGTACGGCGGTTGAGCGACCATCTCTCAGCCGCCGTTATGCGTTCACTAACTGCTGAAACGTGCTCCCAATTTCGCCGGGGCCGGGCACGATGGCCACACCCGCTGTCGCAAGTGCCTTCTCTTTCTCTTCTGCGCGGGCGGCTCTGCCTGTGATGACTGCGCCAGCGTGCCCCATACGCTTGCCCGGTGGTGCGCTGCGTCCGGCTATGAACGCCGCCATGGGCTTGTTGAATTCGCTGCTGATGTATTCGGCAGCTTCCTGCTCCCTTGTGCCGCCAATCTCGCCAATCATCACAACGCCGTCAGTATCGTCGTCGTCATTGAACATCTTGAGGATGTCCACGAAGGACGAGCCGTTCACTGGATCACCTCCGATGCCAACGCAAGACGACTGGCCGATACCGAGATCAGTGAGCTGGCTTACAGCCTCGTAAGTGAGTGTGCCGCTGCGTGAGACGACGCCTATCCTACCGGGCGCGTGGATATTGCCGGGCATGATGCCTACTTTGACATTGGCGCCGGGGGTAATCATGCCGGGGCAGTTGGGTCCGATGAGTGTAACGGGCTTGTCGCGGATATAGCGCTTGACGGCGATGGTATCCATAATCGGGATACCTTCTGTGATGCAGGCGATGGTGGGGATGCCCGCGTCAATCGACTCCACAATGGCATCGGCGGCGAAGGGCGGCGGCACGAAAATGAGGGCGCAGTTTGCCTGAGTCTCATCGACAGCCTGCCTGACGGTGTTGAAGACAGGCACGTCGCCGTCGAATATCTGCCCGCCGCGCCCCGGTGTCACGCCCGCTACCAGATTCGCGCCGTACTCGCGGCAGCGCAGGGCGTGAAAGCTGCCCTCTCTGCCAGTGATGCCCTGCACCATCAGGCGCGTATTCTCATCAACAAGGATTCCCATTGGTTGGATTTGTCCTTTCAGTTAATCGTATTGTCGGATACGCCGACAACATCTGCCCGGTTCTTACTCGGGCGCTTGCTCGTAGTTAATCTGCCAGTTGATGCCGAACCTATCCGTGCAATATCCGAAGTACGAACCCCAAAACATGTCTGCCATGGGCATGGCTACTGAACCACCCTCGGACAGGCTGCCGAATAGTCTGTTGGCTTCATCCTTGCTCTCGGGGCTGACACTGATGGAAATGTTGGTGCCAACGACATGTGACCCTTCAAAGATTGATGGAGTGTCGCTTCCCATCAGGACGCTGTCGCCGATTGGGAAGGAAACATGCATAATATTGTCCAGCTCTTCTTCCGGTATGCCCATATCCTGCGGGCCGTTGCGGAACGTTTCCAAGATGGCGAACTCGCCGCCGAATACGGAGCGGTAAAACTCAAACGCCTCTCTGCAATTCCCTTTGAAGTTTATGTAGGTGTTGAGCATTATTTGTCCCTGAAAACCTGAATGTGAAGCGAATCTTGGTCAAGCAAGTCCAAACCGATCCATTTGCGAGATCAGTCTGTTGTTATCTGGGATGATGTTAAAATCGCCGCCCCTGACATGTTAGAGAGACGGCGATTTGCTTCAATGGTTTACGGCATATACTGGTCGATGCCAACTGTGGATGCGCCCTCGCCGGTGGGCATCACCAGAGTCTTGGCGCGGTCTGCGCCCACTACGACGATGAACCAGCGGTCAACGTCTTCCAGCAGCGGTACCTCAATGTCGAGCCGTTCCTGCTCGGTTCTGTCCTTCAGCCATTGCCACTGCTTCCCCACGCGAGCGTCGTCTATGGGCATGTATTGAATCTGCTTGCCCAGGCTTGTGTTGGCGTGGAAGTGGATAAATTGCTTCGCCTCCTGCTTGGAGAAGCCCTCGCCGCCAACAGGTCGCGCGACATCCGGAGGCATGAAGATGAGGCGCTCGCCCGTGTGCCTCGCGCCGAGTCCGCGAGTGCCGAATGTGCTGCCGTAGGCGAGGGTCTTCAGAAGGCCCTCTGCGGAGGTGTTGCCCTGGTCCTGCACATCCAACTCGCCGTCGGTAATGAACACGCTGACCGCGCTCTCGTCCGCGCGGAAGCCTTGATCCACATGGAACGGCTGCCAAGGGCTCATCTCTTCGTTTTCCGCGATGCAGTGGACGAACTTGCGCGTGGTGCCGATGGTGTCCATGTCCATCTGACCGGGATACCAGTAACCGAGGTTGCGCAGGCACAACGAGAATGCGCGCCCTATAGTGATGTTGACTTCGTTGTCGCGTCCGGGACCAAGCCCTGAGCGCGGATTGATGCCGAGTTCCTTTGCGATGGGTCCGTTGACTACCAACATGGGCGCGTGCGGGCTGGTGGACATCAGCAGCGACTTGCCGCCGTACTCACCGACCTCAGACAAAGCCTTAACCGCAGCGATGATGACGGGCATCTGCTCAGGCTTTGCGCCTGCCATCGCAGCGTTGATTGCAATCTTCTCCACAGTTGCCAGCCCAAAGCCGGGTGGCATGTCGCACACGAGGTCATGCCGATCGAGGCCAGTGCCTTCGACAAGGTTCGCGACCGCCTCTTCTGTCGGCGGATGCAGAACCAGAGAGTCGCCCCAGTCGCGCATAAGCCACTGCTCGTTCATCCTGAGAATGGCGTCCCAGAGATCGTCGCCCTCGAAGCGCTCCACGGTGGTCGCGGTGTCGCGTTCTCTGCGCCCGTGAGCCTTGTCAACGGTCAGCACCTCGATTATGTCGTCTATGACCGCTTCGGTCTGGCTGACGCACAGCTCCGGCGCGAGGTTACGGTATATGCGAGGCACGATGACGAACTGCAGGTCCGGCATGGCAAAGGCTCGCGAGCTTGCAATAGCGTCCTCTTCAAAGCGTCCGGATACGATTGGAATGGCGGGCTTACCCGTCTTTTCAATCTCAATCATGTCGTGGACCATCCACGACGCGCACGTCCCTCAATCCGCTGTGGCGCCGATGACGACGTCACACTCCTTCGCTGCCTGCTGCACTATGGGCGGCGGCGCAGGATAGTTGCCGCCAGTGTAGAAGTTGACCTTCACGTTGCTGAAGCGTTCTTGCAGCATCTCGCCGGTGCGGTTCAGGGCAAGATCACCGCCGTGCGTGCCGGACCAGATCAGCCCAACGGTCTTGTTGTCCAGCGTTTGCGGACGCTCACTTATGGTCAGTGAGTTTATCAGGCCCCGCTGTTGGCCGATTGGGTTTAGGACTTCGAGCAGGTGCATAACAGCCTCCTTTGTACTGGTTGGTTATTGACGATTACGAGAAGTTTTGAGGCTTGCCATCGGGTTCGGGAGGAGGTTCGTCAAAGGGTTCACACTTTCGCGCCGCTTCGATGCGTCGAGCGTTCCACGCGCTCCATTTCGCATACATCTGATCTGCACCTTCAACCTTACCTTCAGCCCTTATCTTTCCGCGAAGATTCGGTAAAAGCACCATTAGGAACCTCCCTATATCCACCAGAACTACGCTTGTTAGAAACCAAAGCGGAATAAATCCGCTCGTCTTCAGTCCTATTGCCACTATACAAGTGCTGAAATCGGCAGTGGTGCAATTGTCCCTCTCTGCCAAGACTATGAGTGTTCCCCACAGCGCAATTTGGGCAATTAATATCCAGAAGTAGAATGGTCGAAGTTCACGCAGGATACTGAGTATATCCTCGCGCTCATCGCCGGATCTGTCATCATCTCCCCTAGTAACCTTATTTGCAGACGGAGATATTCGCTTGTGTCTGTACGCCGCTCGCATCCCGTACCGCCGCCGCCGCGCCGCTCAGGTCGTCCACGAGCGTTACATCGAGGCTCGACTCGGACAAGATGCGGCGTCCTTCGTCCGCGTTCGTGCCGAGCATTCGCACGACCATCGGACGAATGTTGTGGGGTGCGCCTTCGGCTGCCATGAGGAAGCCGCGCGCCGCCACATCGCAGCGCAGTATGCCTCCGAATATGTTCACCAGCACCAGTTCTACGGACTTGTCCGCCAGCACGATGTTGAGCGCTTGGGCGACCTTGTCTTCGTCCGCGCCGCCGCCGACGTCCAGGAAGTTGGCAGGCTTTGCGCCGCCGGATAGCACAACATCCATCGTCGCCATAGCCAAGCCTGCGCCGTTGACGATGCAGCCCACGCTGCCGTCGAGCTTCACATAGTTTATGTCGTACTTGCGCGCCTCGACTTCGCCGGCGTCTTCCTGCTCCGCGTCGTAAAATTCGTTCAGGTCGCGGTGGCGGAACATCGCGTCATCGTCGAAGTTGAGCTTGGCGTCCACAGCCAGCACACGCCCGTCGCCGGTGATGACCAGCGGGTTGATTTCCGCCAGTGAGCAGTCGTTCTCCTGAAATGCGCGGCAAAGGTTTTCGATGAGAGTCGCAACCGGTCGGACAAGCGCGCTATCAAGGTTCAGTCCGTAGGCGATGCCCCTTCCCTGAAATGGCTGAAAACCTAGTACGGGGTCAACCACTGCGCGCATGATTTTCTCAGGACTGCTGTCGGCGACTTCCTCTATTTCCATGCCGCCAGCCTCGCTCGCAATGACGACAACGCCCTCTGCGGCGCCATCTATGACTACGCCGAGATATAGCTCCTTGGCGACATCTATCGCCTCTTCGACCAGCACCTTGCGAACGGGAACGCCGTCAGGTCCGGTCTGGAATGTAACCAGATTTGTGCCGAGAATTGAATCAGCGAACTCGGCTGCTTCTGTGGGAGACGAGACAAGTTTCACGCCGCCCGCCATGCCGCGCCCACCGGCATGCACCTGCGCCTTGACTATGGCGCGCCCACCAAGCGACTCGACCAGATTCGAGGCATCTTCCGGCGTGGACGCAACGCCACCCTGGGGCACTGGAATGCCGTATCTGCTCAGGATCTGCTTCGCCTGGTACTCATGAATTTTCATCTATTGCTGCTCCGTATCGACATTTGTAGCACGGGTGTAGCGTGGGCATTATCTCCAGACCTGGCGGAGGGGACAGGATTCGAACCTGCGGTAGCTTTCACTACTCCTGTTTTCAAGACAGGTGCCTTCAGCCTCTCGGCCACCCCTCCGCAATTGCATTCGGACCAGCCCAACCCGCACGCCCAATTATAGCGCAAATGGCACAAGGCCTGCCCATCTTGTTGATACAAGCGTTGAGTTCTGCGAAACTTTACTGAACTGTTTCAATATTCTATCTTCAAGAAAAGGATGCAAGCCGAATAACTATGCAACAAATCTCCCTGTTTGCCGATCGCCTGGTCAACAAGGCGGCCTTTGAATACACCATCATCGCGCTTATATTGTTGAACGGCGTGTTCTTGGGCTTAGGAACTTCCCCTGTTCTGGCGCAACAGTATGGCGATCTGCTCCATCTGGGAAACCAGATCGTATTGGGAGTGTTTATTGTCGAGGCGCTTCTGAAGATGATTGCCTTGGCGCCTCGCGTGGACATGTACTTCCGCGACGGTTGGAATGTGTTTGACTTCCTCGTGATAGTTTTCTCGCTGATTCCGGCGACTGGCGAATTTGCGATGGTGGCGCGGCTGGCACGGCTGCTGCGAGTACTGCGCCTGATTTCGGCAATCAGGGAACTACGCCTGATCGTAGCGGCACTCGTGCGTTCCATCCCAAGCGTGGGCCATGTCATGCTACTGATGAGCATCATAGTTTATATCTACGCTATTATCGGCTATCAGCTCTTCCATGAACACGATCCAATGCACTGGCGCAGCTTGGGCATATCGGTGCTGACTCTGTTCAACATCATCACGCTCGAAGGCTGGACGGTCGTCATGGAGAACGCGATGCAGCTGCATTCGTGGGCGTGGATCTATTTCGTCAGTTTCGTGATAGCTGGAACCTTTGTCGTAATTAACCTGTTCATCGCGATAATCATCAACAATCTGGACGAAGCGAAGGCTGAACGCTTGAGAGAGCTGGAACCGCCCGTGTCCAGAGCGGAACTGCTGCGTGAACTCCGCACGACGCGGGACGCGCTGCGTCGTCTGGAGCAACGGCTGGAAGTGGACAATCAGGATACGCCTGCCGAGAAGGACGACTGAAAACCCTCAATCGCCTTGTTTGAGACTAAGGCTAAAGCCGAGGATTGTAAAAGAACTCGACATCGTCAGCGAAAGGCTTCGTATATGCTTCCGAGCCGACGAGTCCGAGTTGCCCTCTACCCGTGACATTCTGCTTAGTGCCGTCCATCACCTCGTCAACATAGCGCGCGTACCAAGTTTCAAGTTCCTCGCGCAGCGCCTCCACTCTGCCTGCATACGCAGGGTTGTCAACGATGTTGGCGGCCTCCATCGGGTCGCCGCCCAGGTCGTATAGTTCATTCGGGCCGTCAGGGTAGCGATGCACATACTTCCAGTAGCGCGTGCGAATCATGCGCGTGGGCCCGTACTCGTCGAACACGAACACCGGCGTGCCGTCGCCGAGTGACTCGCCGCGCAGCACGGGCGAGAAGTCGCGTCCAGGCAGAGAGTCGGCGCGCGGGTTGTCCACTCCCGTATAGCCCAGCAGTGTAGGCATCACATCGTACTGGCTGAGAAGACGGTCGCATACCAGGTCTTGCGGCACGCTTCCCGGCATCGAAGCCAGCGCGGGGATTTTCACGGCGGTATCGTACATGTTCGGCGGATATGTGCCGTTACCCTTGCCCCATATACCGTGATGTCCCATATTCATGCCGTTGTCCGCCATGAACATGATTAGCGTGTTCTCGCGCAGCCCGTTTGCCTCTAGCCAGTCGAGCAGCCGTCCGATGTTGCGGTCCATCTCGGTTACGGCTGCGAAGTAGCCGCTGAGCGTAATCCTGCGATTCTCAGGCGTGTCACCGAGCGTTGCAGCCACAGGCTCTTTAGCAAGCTGGTCGGGGTGGATCGCCTCAACCGGCAGCGAGTCGAAGGCACAATTGTCGTGGAATTCGTCGAACACGGCATCAGGGTGCTCCTCACGGCCCCATGGCGCATGCGGCGCGGTGTAATGCACATTCAGCGAGAACGGCGCGTCAGACCCAGTCTGCGCCGCTAAAAACTCCAATGCGTTGTCTGTTATGGCATCCGTAACATACTCGTCGGGCTGGTAGCGTTCGCCATTCACAATCATCGGCGCTTCGTAGTATTTGCCGCCGCCCGCCGCGTGCACATTCCAGTACGAGAAGCCCGCGCGCTGCAAAGCCGCGTGCCCAATATGCCACTTGCCGCTCAGCCCGCATTCGTAGCCGTCCCGCGTAAGAAGCTCGATGTAGGTCGGCTGCCCCGCGATGTAGTCAATCTCCAGGCCGTCGCCGGGCAGAAAGGTAGCGTTGCCCGCGCGAAGGAAGTCCTGAACGCCGTGTTGCGAGGGTATGCGCCCTGTCAGGATGGAAGCACGCGCGGGAGAGCACACGGGCGAAGCGCAGAAGAAGTTGTCGAATCGAATACCCGTCGCCGAAAGCCTATCGAGGTTGGGCGTGACCATCTCCTCGTTGCCCGCGCATCGCATCGCCCAAGCCCCTTGGTCGTCGCTCAGTATAAACAGGATGTTAGGTCGTGCGGGATTCTTGCTTGCCATTTAGGTTACTCCTTTAGCTAAACGATTCTTAGACGTGAGTTGATCATACTGGATAACATCAGACTGATAAAGTCGCTGAATTTGCTGTGATACACTGAAGAACGAACATTGATTATCTCTGGTCATGGAAGTTTGCCATTCATCCAGAGCCGTGGTCTTATACTCAGGAGAATAGAAATGCACATAGAAAGCATTGCGATAAGGAACTATAGATGTTTTCGTGATGTGGAATTGAGCAATCTCCCCCCTATGACAGTCGTGGTTGGGGCGAATGGATCAGGCAAATCAACCCTTTTTGATGTATTTACTTTCCTCAAAGACTCTCTGACTCAGAATGTCGCCACAGCAGTGGCCAGAAGGGGCGGTTTCAGGGAATTGGTCAGCCGCGGACAAGAGGGACCAATAGAGATTGAGGTTAAATTCCGAGAAAGTGGTGGGCGCCTCGCAACTTATACTCTTGAGGTATCTACAGGAGATGACGGGCGAGTTGTAGTTGAAAGAGAGGTGCTTCGCTACCGTAGGGGACAACACGGGCGTCCTTGGCATTTCGTAGACTTCCACCGCGGTGAGGGGAGAGCAATTACTAACGAGTCGGTATATGGTGAGGAAGGGGCGGTGGAAGAGCGGGAAGAATATCTGCTTGATGACCCAAGTATTTTGGCGATAAAGGGACTTGGTCAATTTCGTGGCTTCAGAGTAGTGTCGGAATTTAGAAGCCTTATTGAGAATTGGCATATTTCTGACTTTCATATTATGGACGCGCGCCCGAGTTCTGAAGCAGGTTATGCTGAGCACCTATCTACTCGCGGGGATAATGTCCCGCAGGTTGCCCAATTCTTATATGAAAACCATTCAGACCAGTTTGAGAGAATACTCCAGACGATGCGTGAACGCGTCCCTGGGGTAAGCAGCGTGGAAGCCAAACCGACCGAAGACGGGCGTTTGGTGCTGCGCTTCCAAGATGGAGGCTTCAAGGATCCTTTCATCGCTCGGTATGTATCAGACGGCACAATCAAGATGTTTGCGTACCTAGTAATGTTATACGATCCGCAACCTCATCCACTCCTTGCAGTTGAAGAACCAGAGAATCAGCTTTATCCGCATTTGCTCTATGAGCTTATTGAGGAATTTCGAGATTATGCACGGCGGGGTGGGCAAGTCTTTGTCTCTACGCACTCGCCAGAGTTTCTCAACGGAGCACAACTTGACGAGATTTTCTGGTTAGTCAAACAGGATGGTTTTACAACCGCGCGCCGTGCGTCTGACAGCGAACTCTTGACGGCCTTCGTTGCTGAAGGAGATTTGCCGGGTGCTCTTTGGAGACAAAACCTGTTTGAAGGAGCGAACCCTACGTGAAAAAGATCGTATTCCTCTTAGAACCTGTCTACGATCTCTGGAATATAATAGGTTGAGACTATTATCAGGAGGGTAATCATGTCTCATTCTTATCCCAGCGACATCAGCCAAGAGCAATTTGCCCGGATTCTCCCCTTGTTGGAGTCGGCCCGCCGCAGGACCAAGCCCCGCACCGTGGACTTGTATGATGTTTTCTGCGGGGTATTGTATCTTCTTAAAAGCGGATGCCAGTGGCGAATGCTGCCCGCAGACTTCCCCAATTGGCGCACTTGCTACAAGTATTTCCGGCAGTGGAGCGAGCGACCCGAGGCGGCTAATGAGTCCATTCTGGAGCAAGTCTTAAAAAAAATCAGTTGGCGAGGCCCGACAAAGCAATGGACGGACAGAGCGGACGACCTTCTGCATCGTGGACTCTCAGAGCGTTAAGAACACTGACAGCGCCGAGAACAAGGGCTATGACGCCGGCAAGAAGGTCTCGGGAATCAAGCGACACATCGCAGTGGACACCCAGGGGTTGCCGCATGCAATTCACGTGACCACCGCCAATGTCACCGACCGTGCCGGGGCTTTGGCGATGTTCGACCAACGAGGAGCCGACCTCAGGCAGGTGCAAAAGGTACTTGTCGATGGGGGTTATACAGGGAAGCCCTTTGCCACTGCGGTGCAAAGTCTGTTAGGAGCCTCGGTGGAAGTGGTGAAGCGCAACGAACTTCACACCTTCGTGGTTCTTCCGAAGCGATGGGTGGTAGAGCGGTCTTTTGCCTGGCTGCAAAAGTGCCGCCGGCTCTGGAAGAACTGCGAAAGAAAGCTCAATACCAGTCTGCAAATGGTGGTGCTTGCCTTCACAGCGCTAATTCTAAGAAGATCGTGAACAGGCTCTTAGAGGAACCGTCAATGGTATCTTTGCTTGATGGACTGCTACCTCGCTATTTCCCCAATGTAACTTTCCACTTCATTCCTCACCAAGGCAAACAAGACCTTGAGAAGAGCATCCCGCGAAAATTACGAGGTTGGAAAGAACCAGGTGTACGCTTTGTCGTCTTACGCGACAATGATGGACAGAGCTGCACAACTCTCAAAGAACGTCTGAAGAGTCTTTGTGAGCAAGCCGGCAGGGCGGATTCCCTTGTGAGAATCGTGTGCCAAGAACTTGAGGGATGGTATCTAGGAGAGCCGGACGCACTCGCAGATGCATACGGTAAAGAAAGCCTACGCAATATCGGCAGACGGGCGCGCTTCCGCGATCCGGACGCAGTGCAGCAGCCTTCCGCCGCTCTTAAAAAACTCGTGCCGGAATTCCAAAAGACTGGCGGCGCGCGTTTGATGGGTGGGTTCATTACCAGAGAAAGAAACAAATCTGCCAGTTTTCACGCGCTGCTCACGGGCATCGACAAGATATGGACAGAGATGAACCACGACCGCGAATAGCTGCAGAGATCTGTAGCGGACATCCGCGAGCGATTGACTACTGCTCTTTATCGTCATTATCTCCAAGAGGTCATAACTGATTTGGCAGCCATATCACAGTCGGAGTACAGGGACTTGGATGGGCTTCACTTGTCCTCTTCGGCGCTGCGCCGCATTTTCTTGGACAATCTGCCGGATAGCGCAGAGTTACCCCATTGGTGCGCTCCGGTGACCCTGGAAGATTATCAGAGCAGGGCATTTGAACGCCCCGCCTGGTATTGGAGAATCTGCTGCACCCTGCAAGTACAGCAGGGAACGCCGTCCAACTGTCGGCAGTTGGAGCATTTCCGGCGACCTTGTGCTTGTAGGCGTGGAGCCGATCACCGCAGGTCGCACACGAAACGATATTCCGGACTGGATACTAGAGGACACGGCGAGCGTATCCGACCAGATTGCGATGAAGTGCAGACTCTTGGAGGATTTTCTGGGAAGGCCGGTCAGGCGCCCGCGCCGCTGGCTTGGACTGCTAGGCTAAATCCTTCATGTCCGCGCCGCGCTGGGAAACGCCAGTATCGTCAGATCGCTGAACTCCGCGTCTTCCTCCGCCAGTGACGCCAGCGTATATTCGCTTATGCTCTCCTCTGGTAGCGAAAGCCTTTGCAGCGTCCAAAGCGGTGTGTCTGCCTTGATGCCCTCTTCAAGCAACTTAGCGGCAATTGTCGCTGGCATCAGGTCGAATGGACGGGGCAGCACGATGAGGTTGCGCCTGCGGTTCCGCAGCATCTCCGCGAGTTCCCGCAGCCCCTCTTCATGTCCGTCCCGGGCGTGCAGAGTGATGAACATCGAGGTCTCCATCGTAAGTCCGAGCCGTGCGCACGCCACCTGCACTGAGCTGATACCGGGAATAAGCTCCACATCGGCGCGCCTCCGCACCCGGTCTAGAAGCTCCTTGGACGAGAAGTTCAGGTCCCCCCAGGCGCACACCACGCACCTCTTGCCCGCCTCGGCATGCGCCGCGAGTCGTTCCAGCACATCCTCCTGGTCTCGATAGCGCATGGGCATAGATTCGCCGCTAATCCATCGTCGGACCGGGCCCAGCACCGTCTCGAACCCTGCAACATAGTCGGCGTTGCTGATTACCTCCTGCGCCTTCAGCGTCAGTAGGTCGGGGTCTCCAGGACCTACGCCTACGATGGTTATCTTTGCCACAGGGATGCCTCCTGCAAATCTGAAATGTCTATGTGTACAACGCCGCCACCCACGATGCGCCGGTTCATTATTCTCTGTATGCCGAATAGATTCTCCCACGCTTGGGACACAGCATACTCCGCAAGCGTGACGTCGTCCTCGAATAGCAAGCCCAGTACCGTGCCGCTGTGTGCCGCATTGACGCCCACAGCGCCAACATCGTGGGCAAGTTGCAGCACGGCATCCAGTTGCGGCTTGTAGAGCAGATGCTGGTTGGCAACTGCGCTGCGTGTCGCGCCCGAGCCGATGTCGGCCGCGCTGCCATTGCGAACGCCTTGCTCGATAAGCGCCAATGCCTCACTGAACTGTGGCTGCAGGCATTTCAGAGTGGCATCTCTGTTCACTCCATTGAACGCAAGCGTGTCAATACCACCGCCGAAGTCGAGAACCACCACGCGCATGGGCGGCGGCGCTCCGAGCGTCCTCGCAATGCTGCCCCGCTTATGGTCAAGGATTGCGATGCCCGGCAGCATTACGCCGTCGCTTGGCTCTATCAATAACGCGATTTGAGCTATCTGCGTGGGCGGCATATCCGGTTCCATTCCCAGCGCCGTCGCAGTAGCCGCAATCGCGGCTGATACATCGGCTGTGCTGCTCGCCATGCCCTTGCCGCGCGGCAGCGGGCTTGACAAGCTCAGTCGTGCATCCACGTCGCGCGTGCCGAAATGCGCCAGCGTCAACTCTACGGCTTGTCTTGATTTCGGTGCATCCACAGGCGCGTCAACTCTACCGCTGCCGGGCGAGAGTGCGACTGTCGCAGTGGAGTACATGTCGATGGGGCAGCTCACCAGGAAGTAGCCGCCGTCAAGCATGCCCTGCGCCAGTTCGCCACAACTGCCTGGGGCACGTGCCGTCGCCCTTGCGACCGCCTTTGTCGTCTGTGTCATTCGTTATGCCGTATCCATTCCGCTGAGATGTTGCGCGCCGAGAGCCTTCAGCTCCAGCGCAAGCCCAGCCGCCATAAGATACACTTTGTCGGCGCGTGATGCTACCAGCGAGTTCACGCGACCTAGCGCATCCCGGTAGGCGCGCCCCAGCGATGATGACGGCACAATGCCCAATCCAACTTCGTTGGTAACAATTATCCAGCGGGCGCTTGAGGCTTCGCAGACCTCAATCAGCCCCCGTGCCGCGTCAGTCATTCTTACTTCTGCGTCCCCTTTGCCCTCATAGAGCAGCAACAGATTGCTGACCCACATCGTCAGGCAGTCCACGATAATCGTGTCGTAAGCGGAGGCCTGGCCGGTCGTCTTGTCGCGGATTGCTTCGGCTAGGCTGCGCGGCTCTTCAAGCGTATCCCAATCGTCAGGGCGACTGCTGCGGTGCGCCGATATTCGGCGTGCCATGTCATCATCCAGCGCCTCAGCCGTAGCGACGAACAGCACACGCTCGCCCGCCAAAGCCAGTCGTTCCGCAAACGCGCTCTTGCCTGAGCGCGCGCCGCCCGTTATCAGGATGAGTTCTGACACCATGCCCGCCATCTATATACTGATGTCTGTTCCGATATTGGCACTGCGACTGTCGAGGCCTGCCATCTCGTAGATAGTTTCCATATCCACGCTCCGCCGCACAAGGTCCGCTAGCTTGTCGTACTCCGCATCAAGGTCCAGAATTGCGCTCTCATGCAGACTGACACCCTTGCGCCGCGCCAGATTCATCAGCAGGGAATGGCGCAGGTTGTGGTTGTGGAACAGTCCATGCATGTAAGTGCCCAGCGTAAGCCCATCGTCGTCGAGCGAGCCGTCCGGTGAATCGGTCAAACTGCCCGACCGCTCCGTAATGCGAAATGGCGCGCCCGCATCGCCGTAAGTCTGTCCCATGTGTATCTCGTAGCCGGTGATTATTCCATCGCTGCTGCCCGCAAGTAGTCCTTTTTGCGATGCTACTCTGCCGCGCACCTGATGCGTTGTTTTGGTCGCGGCAAACGTGGTCGTGAGCGGCAGTAATCCCAGGCCTCGCGTTTCCGGGCTATGGGATTCAACACCATCAGGATCAAGAATGCGCTCGCCCATCATCTGGTAGCCGCCGCAGATGCCGATGACAGGCGTCCCCGCGCGTCGTAGAGCGGTTACAGAGTCGGCGATACCACTCTGCTGCATCCATTCCAGGTCGGCAACTGTCGTCTTGGAGCCGGGCAGGATTATGAGGTCTGGCACGCCTAGATCGTCTCTATTGCTTATGAAGCGCAGGCGTACTCTTGGCTCTCGCAATAGCGGGTCGAAGTCGTCAAAGTTGGCGATGTGTGGCAATCGAACCACTGCGATGTCAAGACTCTCGTCGTAGCTGAGGCCCGGCTGCGACCGCGCTGTGTCCAACCCGAGCGAATCCTCCTCAGGGATGTGAATGTCGTCAAACCATGGTACTACTCCCGCGACGCCGACTCCGGTTCGCTCCCGCAGCATATCGAACCCAGAATCCAGCAGCGATGGGTCGCCACGGAACTTGTTAATGACGAACGCCTTCACCAGTTCCTGTTCCTCGGGTTCGAGGAGCACCATTGTGCCAACCAGCGATGCGAAGACGCCGCCTCGGTCTATGTCGCCAACGATGATGACAGGGGCGTTAGCGTAGCGCGCCACGCGCATGTTCACAATCTCGTGCTCTTTGAGGTTAATCTCCGCAGGGCTGCCCGCGCCCTCGATGACTACGATGTCGTACTGCGCCCGCAGAGTGTCCAGCGCCCGTGTAACAAGAGGCCACAGCCGTAGCTTCATCTCGTAGTATTCGCGCGCGGATGCTACGGCCATCGGCTTGCCCATTACAACTACCTGCGACTTGCGATGCCCTTCCGGCTTGAGCAGGATAGGGTTCATCTCGACTGTGGGGGCGACTCTCGCCGCTTCCGCCTGCACCGCCTGTGCCCTGCCGAACTCGCCGCCGTCCGGCGTAACGAACGAGTTGAGTGACATATTCTGCGCCTTGAACGGCGCAACCCTCAACCCGTCTTGCGCGAAGATGCGACACAGCGCCGTCGCCATCAATGACTTGCCGGCGTGTGACGTGGTGCCTTGCACCATCAGCACCTTGCCCATGTTCTTGCTGTCCGTCGGCTTACTGTCCGTCGGCAAAGACATCCTTTATCACATCTCCCAGATGGCTCGTGTCATTCAGCAGTTCCAGAGCCGCGCCCCCGTCGAAGGTATTCACCACCGTGATACTGCAATTCGACAAGCGCAGCCGCCACATGTACTCAGCAGGCATACCCATCAGGGCCACGATAAGCCCCCGCAGCGAGCCGCCATGTGCCGCAACCAAGATGTTCCCCTGGCTGTCCGCGTGGCGCTCAATCAGCTCGTCAGCAGTCGCTTTCATGCGGGCGTAAAGCTGAATATCGCTCTCGCCGCCGGGCGGCGCAAACTCAATATCCTCGTCGAAGAGCCGCCGGAACATCGAGGGGTGGCTGCGCTCGACTTCCTCAAAGGTCAACCCTTCCCACTCGCCAAAAGCTTTCTCACGCAGCGACTTCATTTTGGTGAAGGGCATATCTCTGCCGTCCATGATGGCTTCGGCGGTGTGTACCACGCGCTGGAGGTCGCTCGAATAGGCGGCCTCGAACTCCAGTGGTACGAGTCGCGTTCCGGTAAGAGCTGCCTGTGCGCGTCCTCTTGCGTTCAAAGGCGTATCCGACTGTCCCTGCGCGCGCCCTTCATCGTTCCATGTCGTTTCCCCGTGCCTTACCAGAAACCATTTGCTGTTCATGAATTCTGCTCCAATATGTTACGTAGTGCGGCGACCAGTCGCTTGCAGTCATCCATCTTTTTTATGCCGATCCTGATGTGTTGCGGCAGTCCAAATGAAGTGCAATCCCGCACACCGATGCGATACTGTGTCAATAAGGTACGCTGCAGCGCGCGGGCGTCGCCCACTTCCACAAGTACAAAGTTTGCGGTGGGCGGGTTGTAATGCAGCCCCAGCGCATCCAGTTCAGCCATGATGTAGCGCCTTGCGACTTGCACAGCCTTCCGCCCGTTATTCACATGATCCTCGTCAGCAAGAGCCGCAATTCCCGCTGCCTGCGCCAGAGCGTTCACGCTCCAACTGTGCTGCTGCCCCCGGACACGCTCGACGACATTGGGCGGCGCAAGCATATAGCCAAGCCGCAGCGCCGTCAACGCGTAGTCCTTCGTCATCGAGCGCAGTAACGCGACATTGCCCAAATCCAGCAAAGGCAGCGAGTTCCAGCGCGCATCGACGAATGGCAGATACGCCTCGTCCAGCAGCAAGAGCGAGTGGTCGGGTAGGGCGCATGCTATCTGCCGCACATCTTCTTTGCTCAGATAGTGCCCTGTCGGATTGTTCGGGTTGCAGAGGAAGACCACCGAGGGCGATTGCTTCGCAATAAGCCTTGCGGCGTCTGCGATATCCCACGTGAACCAGTTCGTCTCGCCAGCAACTATGCTGACCATTTGCGCGTTCTGCATGGCGCACGCCGCTTCGAACTCCCCAAACGTCGGCGCAAAGATTACAGCACTATCGTCGGCATCAAGATACGCCCGCGCAGTCAGATGAATCAGCTCCGTTGAACCGTTGCCGACCAGAATATGCGAATCGGAAACGCCAAGCCGGGACGCCAGAGCCTCCCGCAAGTCGGTGCATTCGGTGTCAGGATACGCGGCGAGGTCAACGCTGCTCATAGCATCAATCACGCATTGCGGCGCGCCCAGCGGATTGATACTCGCACTGAAGTCGAGCACATCTTCGGGACGCAGCCCAAGCGAGCGCAGTTCGGCGATGTTCGTGCCGCCATGTACGGGACGAGTCACAACAATCCTATAGTTCTTTCTGGGTAGATAGCTTCTCTGAATGTTCTTTACAAATCTATGTTAGTGCATTTAATTCAAGATGCCCACAGCCCTAGTGCCGCAATCACTCCCACAGCCACAACTACGCCCAGTGCCGCCACGACATACATCAGCCGTGCCGCCTTCCCAATGTCCGACGCGACCGGCTCGTCGTATTCGCTACCTATGCAGTAGTGCCCCGACTTCTCCAGCGCCACACCGAGCAGCCCGGCAGCCGCCGCAATAGTCCAGCCCGCGTTTGGGCTGGCCGTGATACGATGCTCACGCAGCGCAGTACGCCAACCCTCCCTCGCGCTGCATCCCGCAGTTACTAGCCCAGCCAGCAGCAGCAGGCCAGTGGCAATACGCGCCGGTATCAGGTTCAGCACGTCATCAATCCTCGCAGACGCTTTGCCAAGATACTCGTATTTACCCCGATAGCCTATCATGCTGTCCAGCGTGTTCACTGCGCGATAGGCGAACGCGCCCGGCAGACCAAGCAGCGCAAACGCGATCCAGGGCGCGATGAAGCTGTCAGTCGTATTCTCAGAGACTGATTCTATCGCTGCTGCCGCGACCAGTGGTTCGGACAGCGCAGCGGCGTCCCTGCTCACCAGACTCCTGAGACTTTGCCGCGCATCCGAAATATCTGCGCTTTCGATGCTGCGCTGCGTGTCACGAGCCGCCCGTCCAAGCCCCCGCACCGCGAAGGTCGTCTTCAGCAGAATAGCGCACCCAATCAGATAAGGGATGTCGCCAATCTCGCGCAGTCCGATTACCGCAAGCCACGCCGCGCCGCCGAACAATACGGGCACCGATACCGCCATACCCGCGCCAATCAACAGCGCCGCCTTATCGCCGCACCCCTCTGTTAGCCGCTCCATCCACGAGATAACTTTACCCATCCCTGCGACGGGGTGAAAAACATTCGGTGGCTCCGGAAGCGCAATGTCCAGCGCAATCGCAAGCAGCAACATTCCAGCGTTGATTTGCCAGTCAGGGTGCCAAGGCAGCCACCAAGTCATTGCATAACTGACCATATTGCTTCAATCAACGGCGAGTATAACGTGAAGGGCGCGGCCGCCATCAGCATTAGCGCCATAAGAAGGACCACTACCTCTGTCAACTCGTTGACTGCTCCGTAAATGTCGCCGGTAACGCCTCCAAGCAGCCGGGTCGCCCATGCTCCGATACCCCATGCCACAGCGCATGCCGCCGCGAGAAGTACGAGGCCGACCATACCGGCCAGCGCAACGCTCACGATCAGCGTGAATACAAAGCCGAGTATCAGCTGCCACCTAACACGCCTCTCGCCATCACCGAAGAAGGCGGTCCCAAGCCCGTTACTTCGGACATAAGGATACAGTTCCATCGTCAGCAGCATCGCCCAGCGCGAGAGGCACGGGAACAGAAGCAGCATCGGTATTCTGACCGACCATCCTTCGGGTGGCAGTTCGAAGATTCCAGTTGGCGGCACCGGAATTGCGGGCGGTAGTCCCGCGATTGTCAACACCTTTATCAGCAAAAGGCACACGACGCCGATGACCGCAAACGCTCCCACATTCGGGTCGCGCAGTATCGCCAGCCGCCGTTCGCGGTCAAATCCACCCAGCAGCGCATCGCAGGAGTCCATGAAGCCGTCGAGATGCAGCGCGCGCGTCAGTACAACCAGTATTACCACCAGGAGTACCGACCATAGCAGAATTGTATAGTTGAGGAATACAGGATAGGTCACCGGGAGGGGCGCATACCCGTACCACCCGGAAGATCCCGCTTGCAGCATCAGCATCCTAAGGATCTCAAGACTGGCAAGTATCAATCCCAGCAGCAGCCCCACAAGTGGAAACCAACCCCGCGCTGAAACCAAAGAACCGGGCGCGCCGGAAGGCGCAAGTGGCAGGATGGTCAGGAAGCCGATGGCAGACCGCAGCCCGTTCATCATTGTCCTATTGGGGCTTCAACCTCGTTGTCGTCTCGGTCCGACACGCCCGCCTCGCCAAATGTCGCCATCTCGCTCAGGCATGCCGCCGCTGCCTCCACGATGGGCATCGCAAGCACCGCGCCGCTGCCTTCGCCAAGCCGCATGTCAAGCTCCAACAAGGGCAGCAGCTTGAGGTGCGACAGCACTATCCCATGCCCCTTTTCGGCGGAGCGGTGTGACGCAATCATATAGTCGCGCGCAGTCGGGCAAAGCGCCTGGGCGATGAGCATCGCCGCGCCCGAAATGAAGCCGTCCACGATGACCGCTCGCCGCATGCTTGCCGCGCCCAGCGCCACACCCGCAAGCACGCCAATCTCAAAGCCGCCTACTTTCGACAGCACTTCCAGCCCATCCGACACGTCCGGCGCGTTTACGTCCAGCGCGCGCTGCACGACCGCCGCCTTTTGCGCGATTTCCTCTGCATTGCGGCCAGTGCCTGCCCCCGTCGTTTCCTGTGGAGACTCGCCCGTGAAAGCCGCGGTTATAGCGCTTGAGGCAGTAGTGTTGCCGATGCCCATCTCACCGGCAGCGATCAGGTCTGCGCCCGCTTCTGCCGCTTCAATTGCGACGTTGATGCCAGCCAGAACGCTCTGTTCCGCCTGTTCACGCGACATTGCAGGCCCCTCACAGATGTCAGCCGTGCCCTTGCCAATGCGGACCGAGCGAAGTTCGGGATGGTCCGGCAGGTCAGCCGCCACGCCGGCATCAACGATAATCTGCCGCGCCCCCAACAGCCTGGACATCACGCTTACTGCAGCGCCGCCCGACAAGAAGTTGAGCACCATCTGAGCCGTAACTTCCTGTGGATACGCCGTTACGCCCTGGGCTATCACACCATGGTCGCCAGCCGCGACAATAACTGCCTTGCCTTCGATAACCGGACGCTCATCGCCGAATATGCCCGCAAGCTGCACCGACACATCCTCAAGCCGACCTAGACTTCCGGGCGGCTTCGTCAGATTACCCTGACGACTTTGAGCGCGCCGCATCGCACCCGCGTCCGCAGGCTGTATCGACGCTATCACGTCCGCAAGTGTCCGACCCATCTCATCCATTCTTTCGGCGATATTCAAGGCAAGCACCATTTATAGATGCTATGACGATTCGTACTCAATCTCCAGCTTGGAGCCTTGATTGCTCGCGGGCGTGTACACCACGCGGCTCTCGTATGCTCCCTGCTTCTTCCACAACTTCCACATTGCATCGCAAGTCATGCGCATATACATCTTCCGCGATGTAACCACGCTCGCATGCAGCTCCTTCGCTGTAATGCGCCGGCTTTCCGCGCCGCTCTCACGCGCCTCGCCAAGCATGCTCACAAGCGCATTGTCAAAGTCCTCGTCATAGTATTCGTACTGTTCTACCATCGCTCAACCTGCGCTAACTACTAACTACTGATAACTTAGAACTCTAAGCCCGGCTGCGCCTTGATCCCTTGCTCTCGATACGGATGCTTTATCTCCCGCATCTCCGTTACCAGGTCCGCGAACTCAATAAGCTCATCCGGAGCATATCTGCCAGTGATAATGACATGCAGCATGTGCGGCTTCTGCTTCAGCGTCTCAATTACTTCTTCGACCGGAATCCAGCCGTAGTGCAGTGGATAGGTGAACTCGTCCAGGATGATGACATCGTGCTCGCCTGACAGGATGGCTTTTTTGCAGTTCTCCCACTGCGCGCGTCCAAGCTCCTGCGTGCTATCCATGTTTTTCGTGCGCCAAGTGAATCCATCGCCCATCGCGCTCATTGGGATGCCCAGCTTATCGGCGGCGCGGCTCTCGCCGAAGCGCGACCCTGTATGCTTCAGGAACTGGAACATCTCCACGCGCATGTCCCGGCCCCACGCGCGGAACAGCACCCCCAGCGCCGCCGTCGTCTTGCCTTTGCCGTTGCCCGTGTTCACGACGACCAAGCCCTTCTTGATGCGCGGACCCTTTACGGGTTGGTGCTCTCGTGTCGTGTCAGTTTCGTTCGCGGCGGCGGAATCAGTGGTCATAGTTGCCTCCGAGTGTTAGTCTGTCAGCCTCTTGTAGCAAGTTGGTCTCTTTTCAGCAGGTACGCGAACCCTGCTGCCATCAATCCCCAGGTCAGCAGGTGTCCGATCAGAGATACGTTGTTGAACTGCAGAAATAAGCCAGCGGGCACATCCACGGGATCCGGGTTGCCTGGCACGAGCCAGAATATGAACAGCAAGAAGGCGCAATACACCAGCCCTGCCAGAGCATACAGACGATGCCGCGTCGTCTCCGATTCAACGCCGCTGTTGATCTCGCTAAGAGCCAGAATCACGCCAGCAACTCCAAGCGCCGACATGATGTAGAAGAGCAACTGATATCCCTGGCGGAATACGAGGGAATCCTCGCTTCCCACACCCGGAGGCATGAACGGGAACTTCACTGAGACCAGGAAAGACAGCGCCCAGAACCCCAGCAATCCCGCTATTAGCGCCATCGCAATAGGCTTAAAGTCGGGAATTGCCCAGCGCAGCAGCCCGTAAGTGCCAGCGAACACGAGCCCAAACACCGCGCCTAACACGCCCATGCCAACTGCCAGACCGACACGCTGCGCTCCGAGAGAAACCAGGGGAGGCTCGTCTTCTGTCGGTGCGCCTGCGGGCAATGCGGCGGCGGCGCGCTCCTCTTCAAGCACAATCGCGCGCTCAATGATTGGTATGGTGAAGATGTTGTGGTACACACCCACAATCAGCCCTGCCACAATCCCCACCAGCACAGCGCGTATGATCGTCCGCTGCATACCAAGCCTCCATTATTCAGTTGTCGGCCATCAGTATCGAGTAAAACTTAAGACTGATAACCGATAACTGAATACTGAAAACTGTTTAGTGGCACATCAGCGCGACGTGCCGCGCATGGTGGAAGAACTCGTGCGCATAGTTCATCACCAGGCCCTTGTCCCCGATGAACGCCGCTGCATGGACGCCGCCGTCAACATAGCCCATTGCATACAGCAGCAGCGCCGCGCCGCCAATCCACGGAGCCAGCCCCATTGCCTTGCGAGACAGGATCCCGCTCTCTCTTGCCACTGTGGTCATTTCTGTACCATCCTTTCGCGTATCGAAGAAATATTCTGTACTTCCTCGCGGATTCTATCATGTAACCGTATCATTATCACGCAGTAGCGTCTCGTCCGTCCCGATGCTCATGATACCGCTCATAAATGTTCGCCTTGCGCTTGGTCCTGAACTCTCCGTACCGCCTTTCGTATCGCGTCTGCCCGCAGTTCGGTAAGCGGAATATACTCTCCGCCGAGCGCATCTGCAACACGCTCCACAAGCCCGAAACGGTTTGAGCGCGGCGCGGGGTCGAGCACGATGGAATGCACCTTGTCCTGCCGCAGCTCCTCGGATATTCTCAGCGCGTCGGCGTAAGGGTCGCCGCTGCCGGACATTCCGACATTCGCGCGGCAGTCCGACACTATGACAAGGAGTGGAGGCGTGTCAGGGCTGCGTTGTCGCTGCTGCCTGATGAGTCGCTGCGCGTCTGCGAGCGCCTGTGCCAATGGCGTCCTGCCCCCAGTTGGCAGGTTGTCGAGACGTTGCTGTGCCAGCTTGGGACTGCCCGTTGGCGGCAACACCACCTCCGATTTCGTGCCTCGGAACGCAATCATCGCTACGCGGTCGCGCCGCTGATATGCGTCCATTAGCAGCGATATGACCGCTCCCTTTGCGGCAACCATACGCTGTTGCGCACCCATAGAGCCACTCGAATCCACTAGGACCACCACAAGGTTGCCCACGCGCGACTCCCGCACCTTCTGCCGCAGGTCCCAAGCCTCGACTTTGAGCGCAAGGCTGCCGTCCGTGAACCCTCCGCGTCGAAGCTGGAACGGAGATGCAGCGCGCACCGTAGCATCCACCGCAAGGTCAGTAACCTTGCCATCCGGCATCGCCGCGCCCACATAGCGTCCGCGATGGTCGCGCACACGGCTTACCGTGCGCCTGCCATGACTCGCCCGCGCCCGCTTGTCCAACGCATCAAGGTTCACCGGCTTCACCTGAAACGACTCCCCCGTGCTGAACACATCCTCGTCCGCACCCGAATCCGGCCGCTCTTCGTCCTGCGGTGCTTCCGGCGGCGTTACATCGCCCATATCCGGTTGTGGCGCATCCGGCGGAGTAGAGTTCAGGATGTCTTGTGCCATCTCTTGTAGCCGTTCGCTGTTCATATCCGGGTCGTCAAACGGCTGCCTCCGCATTCGGTGCATCAGCGCCATTTCCGCCACCCTGAGCACATCGTCAACTATTACGCTCGTCCTTCCCTCATAGGCGGCAAGCGTCTGCGCCGCCTTGTATATAACGATGTCCGCGCGCAGGCCGTCAACCTCATGCTCGGCGCACAGCCGCGCAATGAATATCAAGATGCCGTCTTCAACCGTCACTGACGGCAGTAAGGTTTTAGCGTCCGCGATGCGCTCGCGCTCCGTTGCTTCCGTATCAGCCCATCCATCCTGGAATGCTCCGGGATCCCTTTCGTATGCAATGCGCCGCCGAATGACATCCGCCCGCCGCTCGGCGTCTCGGATGTGGTCGATCTCCACCGCCAGCCCGAAGCGATCAATGAACTGCGGGCGCAGGTCGCCTTCCTCCGGGTTCATAGTGCCTATAAGCAGGAACTGCGCCGGATGCGAAAATGATATTCCCTCGCGCTCCACGAAGTTGCGACCCATAGCCGCCGAGTCCAGCAGCACATCCACCACATGATCGTTCAGCAGGTTGACCTCGTCTATGTACAGGATGCCCCGATGCGCGGACGCAAGCAGCCCCGGTTCGAACCTGCGGCTGCCCTCTCGTATCGCGGCCTCGATGTCCAATGTCCCAATGACCGCCTCTTCCGTCGCGCTTACCGGCAACTCCACAAGCCGCACCTGCCGCTCGACTGTTCGCCGCTGCCCGCCCGCACAGAACTCGCAGCCCGCAAAAGGCGCGTCCGGCTCGCAGCTATATGGGCAGCCCGTAACCACCCCTATTTCCGGCAGCAGCGCCGCCAGCGACCGCGCCGCCGTGGACTTCGCTGTGCCCTTCTCGCCCCGAATCAGCACGCCGCCAATCGCCGGATTGATGGCGTTCAGAATCAGCGCCAGTTTCATCCGTTCCTGCCCGACAATCGCGCTGAATGGGAAAATAGTGTCTTGATTGCTTATTCTGGGTTGGGTCATCGATGTCCTTCAATGTGGTAGCGTAATTACTCTGCGTTGTTGTAGATGTACGGCAACTTAGCCCCCGCCAACTTCAAGGCTTTAGCTGGCTTTCTTCAGGAACTTCTGAACATGGGGCAGCATAAGATCGCTGCGTTCCATCGCCTGTGAATGGTCTAAGTCCGGTAGGGAAACCCACGTCACGTTGGGCATGTGCTTCACGCACTCCTCGGCGCCAACGTGCAGGCCATCGGCGTCGCCCGCATACACCAGGCAGGGCATAGTCATAGTCGGCAGAACGTGAGATAGGTCAGGGCGGTTCTTGAGTCCCAAAGATGCGCCTATGATGGCTTGAGGGTCGTTTGCGAGCAACTGAGCCTTCCGCTCGGATGAGATGGGCTCGCCACTGCTCTCCATATCAGCAACGTATCCCTCCATTCCACCGGACTTGATGCGCTCCACCCTGGAGTCTAGCCCTATGGCATCCAGTGGATATGGGTGCATTCCTCCGATGATGAGGGAGTGGAATCGGTCGGCAAAGGACTCGGCAATGCCGAAGCCTATGCTGCCGCCCATGGAGTAGCCCATGTAGTGGGCCTTGTCGATGTTTTCGGCATCCAGCACAGCGATAACATCAGAAGCCATTGCCTTTCGGTCGTATGCTTCGGTTTCATAGAGCTTGTCGCTGTCGCCATGGCCGCGAGCGTCGATTATCAGAAGCCTGTAGTCGTTCTTCAGCGCATCGACAAATCCGAAAGAGTACCAGCGCAAAATGCTGCTGGTAAGTCCATGCTGAAGGACCAGGGGCGTCCCCTCACCCTCGACGTGGTAGTGTATTCGAACTCCGTTGTTATCTGTGTAAGGCATTGCGATATCTACACTCCCACTTTCTGATTGACTCGTTTCAGGAACTTCTTTAGATGGGGCAGGACCTCGTGGCTTTCCCTGTTCATCTGCCCGTGGTCCAGGCATGGAACCGAAAGAAACTCGGCATTTGGCATTTGCTCCGCGCAGCGCTTGATGTCCTCGTACATAGTGTCATTCTCGCCTACGTACACAAAGCATGGCATGGTCATAGTCGGGATGATGTCGGAGTTGTCAGGGCGGTCTTTGGTCAGGGCATGCAGAGCCTTCAGGTCGTTGGCCTGCTTGCGAACCCTGTACCAATCGGATTCCGCAGAATCAGACGCTCCGGACAGGGAATGCTTGAGATATACCGCCATGCTCCTTGTAAAGGGCTTACGCGTTGTCGCCATGCTGCGCTCGAAGGGATGCGCCGCGCCTATGACCAGCGCGTTCAATCTATCCGACGCATACTTGACCAGACCAAAGCCGATGTAGCCGCCCATAGAGTAGCCTAAGTAGTTGGTCTTTTCTATGCCTAGCTCATCGAGGACGCCAACCACGTCGGACACGGAGATTTCCAGGGAGTAGCAGTTTGGGTCGTGGGGCTTGTCGCTGTAACCGTGCCCACGATGGTCTATCAAGATAATCTGGTAATCGTCTTTAAAACCGCCGACCCATCCGTTCTCGTACCAGTCTCCCACCGAGCCAGATGTGCCGTGCATCAGCACAAGGGGCGTTCCCTTGCCATCCACCTGGTAGTGTATTCGAACTCCGTTGTTGTCAAAGTAAGGCATTTGTATTCACCTGTTTCCGGCCTGGTTCTGGGAAGAAGGTGTCCGCTTACACTTCCTGCCGCTCTTCAAGCAGCGCTTCGGTTCGCAGGTAAACCCGCCGCAGCTCGTTCAGCATCTCCTCCGGCGGCTCCTCCCACATCTGCCTGTCCGCCGCCTCCATCAGCCGCTCAGCGATAGCCCGCAGCGCCCACGGGTTGCTCTGCTCGAAGAACTGTTGCATCTCCGGGTCGAGCGCGTATCGCTCCGTAACTTCCTGATACATCCAGTCGTCTATAATCTGCGCCGTCGCGTCATAGCCGAATATGTAATCGACGGTCGCGGCGAGCTCGAACGCGCCCTTATACCCGTGCCGCTTCATCGAGTCCATCCACTTGGGGTTAACCACACGCGAGCGGAACACGCGCCGCGCCTCTTCTTTAAGGTCGCGCGTCCGCAGCAGCGACGGGTCCGACGAGTCGCCGAAGAACTGGCGCGGATTCTCGCCCGCCAGCGCCCGCACGGTGGCGATCATCCCGCCGTGGAACTGCATATAGTCGTCCGAGTCGAAGATGTCGTGCTCGCGGTTGTCCTGGTTTTTCGTCGCAACATCGATCGCCGCGAACCGCTGACGGAACTCACGCACCGCGCTCACGCCGTGCTGCCGCCTGCCGTAAGCGTACGAACCCCACGCGGTATAGACATTCGCCAGGTCTTCGTCGGACTGCCAGCTCCCGTCGTCTATCGCCTGCAGTATGCCCGCACCGTAGCTGCCCGGCTTGCTCCCGAATATCCTGAACAGCGACTCCGATTCCGCTTCTGCCGTGCTGACACCACTGGCGCGCTTCTCTGCAACTTCAGCAGCGTAGTGCTTCATCACGAAGTTCTGACCTTCAGGCTCGTCCAAAGATGCGACCCTGTGAAAGGCGTCATCCATCATCACGATCAGGTTCTGGAAGGCATCACGGAAGAAGCCACTTATGCGTACCGTAACATCGACACGCGGTCGTCCAAGCTCTTCCAGCGGTATCACTTCCAGACCGCTCACCCGCCTGCTCTCTTCCTGCCATGTCGGTCGCACGCCGATAAGCGCCAGAATCTGCGAGATGTCGTCCCCATGCGTCCGCATCGCCGAGGTGCCCCATACGCTGATGCCCACCGACTCCGGATATTCACCCTCGTCCGTCAGATAGCGTTCCACCAGCGAGTCGGCAAGCTCCTTGCCAATCTGCCACGAAGTCTCTGACGGGATACTGCGCGGGTCCATCGAGTAGAAGTTGCGCCCCGTCGGCAGCACACCCGCCATCCCTCGTGTTGGTGCGCCCGCGGGACCCGGCGATATGAACCGCCCGTCGAATCCACGCAGCAGCGCGTCAATCTCGTCCGTCGTCTTCGTCAGCGCTGGGTAGATGCGCTCGCACACGTACCGCAGCACATCAGGCACATCCCCACTTTCGCCAAGCATTTCAGTGGCAATGCGCTCTATGCTCTCGCTATCGAACGCCGTATCTGCGAGGCGCTCATACATCAGGTGCGCCATCGCCTCCAGCCGTTCCACAACATCCCCTGCGCTACGTATCAGCTCGCTCCCGTTCGCGCTCGCCAGCACATCGGGCAGCTCATCAGCATTAACCGCCGCGCTTCTGTCCCTCATCATTGCAGCGTAGTCAATGCCCAGCGCATCTCCGATCGCATGCCGCAAGCCCGGCACATCGCCGTTGTTAAGCCGGGTCAGCGCGAGCAGCAGTCCGATGAGCATCTCGGACTCCGGAGCTTCGCCCAGCGTGTGCAGCCCATCGCGTATCTGAGCGTCCTTCAACTCGCAGATGTAGCCGTCGATATGCAGGATGAAGTCGTCGAAGTTGTCGGGTATCTCATCCACGCCCAGGTCTTCGTTAAGCCGCGCCTTCTGCACAACCTCCCATATCTGCTGCCGCAGCATCGGAAGCTTCTGCGGGTCCATCCCCTGCGCACGCGCGTACTCGTCCATCAGTTGCTCACAGCGTGTGATGTCGCCGTAGCTATCGGCGGTCGTCATTGCGGGCACGAGATGGTCGATGATGACCGCGTGCGTCCGCCGCTTCGCCTGCGTGCCCTCGCCCGGATTGTTGATGATGAACGGATAGAAGTGCGGCATGTCCTGCAGGCATATCTCCGGCAGGCACGACCGCGACAGCCCCACGCCCTTGCCCGGCGTCCACTCCAGCGTGCCATGCTTGCCCAGATGCACCACCGCATCAGCTCCGAAGCCGTTCCGCAGCCAGCGATAGAACGCGATGTAGTGATGTGTGGGCATAAGCTCCGGGCTGTGGTATATGGCAATGGGATTCTCGCCGAACCCGCGTGGCGGCTGTATCCCTATGAAAACATTGCCGAGCCGCAGCCCTGCCATGAAGAGATGCCCGTCATCCACATAGACAGTTCCAGGCGGCTCACCCCAGTCCGCAATCATGGACTCTTGCACATCTTGGGGTATCCCATTGAATTGCGCCTTGTACTCAGCAGCAGAAACGCGCCCCTCTGCATTTCGCATCTGTTCCGGCGTCAGGAAGTCGGCGTCGTAAGTGCAGCGGTCTATCAGCCGCCGCATCAACTCGTCCCCGTCCTCCGGTATGTCCTCGACCGTATATCCCGCATCCCGCATCGCGTTCAGCAGGTTAATTGCCGATGCCGGCGTATCTAGCCCTACTGCGTTGCCCAGCCTCGACGCCTTAGTGGGGTAGTTGCTCAGCACAATCGCAATCTTGCGCTCAGACGCCGGAGTATGCGCCATGCGTGCATACCGCGCCGCTAGCCCTGCAACTGCCTCAGTCTGCTCGACGTTCGGCACATACCGCCGCAATTCTCCACCGCCCACTGATGCCCCGTTCGTGCTGAGCCTGTCTGAGGACATGTCGGACGCGCCGTTCTGCGGCACAACTTCCTTGAACGAAACAGGCACCGTGATGATGCGCCCGTCCAGTTCAGGCAATGCCACATTCATAGCGATGTCAAGCGGACTCAGCCCGATGCCCCGCTCGTCCCACATCGCCTGTGGCTCGGTCGACACGATTGCTTGCAAGATTGGCACATCTAGCTGTTCCAGCACTCGAATATCCCAGTTCGCATCTGCATTGTCGTTGGATTGCAGACCCGGATGGTGGCTCATGGCAAAGCTCTGAGTGCAAACCACAACATCCACCGCAGCATTGCCGTCAGGGTCCATCAGATACTTGCGGAATACTGCGCCGTCATCCTCGCGCAGGCTGGAGCAGAACACAGGCAGCGCGTTGCACCCCTGCCGTTCAAGCGCATCCACCATCGCGTCCACGAACTCAAGATTCTGGCTGACCCAGTGAGCGCGGTAGAACAGGACCGCAGCAGTCGGCCTACCTTCAGCGCAATGTAGTCTTTGATACTCGTCCAGAGGCACTGCATCCAGATTGCCCGCGCGATATACACCGTCCGCAGGCAGCGGCACAGGCGGCTCATAGCCATACTCGCTGCCCAGCGCCTCGTCGCTCAGGAACTGCAGCAAGTTGCACAGGTTGGCAACCCCGCCATGATTCAGATACTCGAACGCCGTCTGCGCAACAATAACAGGCGTGGTTGAACGCCGCTCAAACACTGCATCACGCACAGGCTCACCCGAGCATGCGACCAATGGAACACCCAGCCGTCTGCACTCCGATTCCAGGGTGCCGAAGTGTTCGCCCATCGCCTTGTCGCCACCCAGAAGCCGCGCCAGCACAAGACTCGCATTCGGCAGCGTATCGCGCGCAAACCTCTCGAACGCGCCTTCTTCCTGCACCAGCGCAAATGGATTCACCGCGAGCGTGTTGGCCAAGCCCTCAGGCAGCGCCGCCTTCGCGCGCTCCAGCGTCAAAATGTCCGTATCCGAAGTAGTTAGAAATACAATCATCTGCTACAGAATCTTTATCTTGTCCATCCATGCCGTCCGACGCAAAAGAAAACGCCCCGACACCATCAAGGTCGGAGCGTAGCAAAACCTGAATCCGCGCTGCATAAGTGCAGGCATGGAAGCGCTCCCACCGGCGAGAAGCCAACTTCCAACGCACAAGACAGGTATCCTGACTCGCGGCTAATCACGCTTGCGGCGCCTTCCCGGTCACTTTGCATTAGCAAACCAGTGGCACTGCCGCAACGCTAACCGCTCACAGTGGCGCGGCCGTGGGGGACTCGCACCCCCTTCCCTGCGAACCTGCGCGTTAGATATTGAACTGCTATTAAAGTGCCTATAAACCCATGCGCCAATCTATCACTGCCACTATGGGGTGTCAATCCTTTCGCAGACCGCGCTGTACCTCGGGCTGCTGCTAGCGCTGACATACCGACACTGGCTAATTGACTGAGGGCATCAGACTTCCCGCAGGTCCATAACACCTGCGCTGCCCAGCGCATCCGCATCATCGTCATCAGGACCGGTCGGCGGCCCTATGCGCCGCTTGCCGCTCCACTCTTCGATGGCGACCGCCACCAGCGCCGTCACGCCTAGATCAGCAGGTGGCGGCGCGTTGTAGTCGCTGCTAACCTTGCGCCCCGGAAAGTACCGCTGCACCATAGCGTCGAATAGCCCGAACTTCTCGTCTTCGTCCATAACCTCGCGTCCATGCCCGAACAACACCGCGCTGCGGTAGTTCATCGAGTGGTTCATCGCCTTGCGCGAATACACCAGCCCGTCCGTCAGCGTAACCGTCACGCACACCGGCGCGCCGCTCGCCAGCACCTCCATCGCGCGGCTGCGAATCGAGCCATGCAGATAAATCTTCTCCGGCGTATCCTTGTCATAGTGATACGACAGCGGTATCACATAAGGCAGCTGGTCTTCCACGAACCCCACATGCGCCACAACACCCTGCGAAAGTATCTCCGCAGACTGCTCAGGCACCGCTCGCTCAGGATGATTGCGTATCCTTGTCCGCTCAGTTTGTTGCACTGCAAACCTCCAGAAATAGCAAAGCCCCGACTCATTCCAGCCGGGGCTTTGTCTCCAATTTCAAACCTTGATTGATACGAATGGATAGGAAAGTCTGATCATATCCATCCTGTACGTCTTCGTGGCACCCGCTATGCCACAGGCTCCTGCACTACATCCGCCAGCTTGTCATACGCCTCTCGAAGCAGCTCTTCCGTCTCCTCCCAGCCGATGCATGCGTCCGTAACTGACACGCCATACTCCAGTTCCGCGAGGGTTCCGCTGAGACTCTGGCTGCCCGCATTCAGGTTGCTCTCCAGCATGCAGCCGATGATGTCGTCGTTCCCTGCGATGCGCTGCTCAATAATGGAGTTCAGCGCGATGTTCTGCCGCGTATGGTCCTTGTTGGAGTTGCCGTGGCTGCAATCTACCAGCAGCCGCGATGGCACGTCCGCCTTGCTCAGCAGTTCCTGAGCCGCAGCAATGGACTCCGAGCCGAAGTTCGAGCCGCTCTTGCCGCCGCGCAGCACCAGGTGACCGTACGGATTGCCGTTCGTATGCACTATGCAGGTTTGACCGAAGTGGTCAATGCCGAGAAAAGCGTGCTCGGACTGCGCCGAAAGCATCGCGTCCACCGCTATCTGCGCGTCCCCGTCGGTGCCGTTCTTGAAGCCCACGGGCATGCTCAGTCCGCTCGCCATCTGCCGGTGCGTCTGGCTCTCGGTCGTGCGCGCGCCAATAGCCGCCCAAGACACAAGCCCCGCAAGATACTGCGGCACGATGGGATCAAGGAACTCAGTCGCCGTATAGATGCCCATCTCGCCAATCTTCAGCAGCAGCCGTCGGGCGCGTCGCAGCCCTTCGCCGATGTCGAAGGTATCGTTGAGGTAAGGGTCGTAAATCATGCCCTTCCAGCCGACGGTCGTGCGCGGCTTCTCGAAGTACACCCGCATCACTATGAGCATGCGGCCGCTGTATTCGTCCTGAAGCGCCTTCAGCCTCTGCGCGTACTCCAGCCCCGCCTCCTCGTCGTGTACCGAGCACGGCCCCGTGATAACCAGGAACCGCGGGTCTTCGCCCCGCAGCACTTCCTGAATCTGCCGCCTGCCCTCGAGAACTACCGCCTCGACATCTGGTGTCAGCGGAAGTTCTTCGACAAGCCCAACAGGGCTGATCAGAGCTTCGGTGCTTGCGATGTTCACATCCCTTGCCGGTGATGGTTGCATTGTGGTTGCCTCCCTTTCCTTGTTCTGTGCGTCTTCTGCTCTGTTCAATTCTTTTGCCAAGCCACCTAATCTGTAGATTGATGCCTTCTCGCATTTCCCATATGCAAACAAAAACCCCAGTCCGTTGTCGGCTGGGGTTTGAGAGTGCTGTTTTTCTATCGCCCTGCGTCGGATTTCTAAGACGCGTCACCTCTGCCGACTGTATTTGTGTCGGTAAAGTAATAATAAGCGTAGAACCATACAGTGCCTGCGTTATTCATCTTGCAGTGAGTATCACATACCAGAAATAAGCGTGTCAATAGTTTGTCCATTCAATTCAGCGATGTTAATCCAACCTTAATCGAACGCCGTCTCCGCCTCGCTAACGCCCGGCCCGTTTGGCGGCACGAAGTGGTCCGCGAGGTACACGCTATACCAGCGTCCCGTCTCCACTACCGCTCGGATGTCGTCCCAGGTCGTCAGGTAGCAACTCACCTGCGCCCCAAACTTAGTCATCAGCTACTCCAATCCCCGTATCCTGTAAATCCTGTTAGCCCCGTCCCGTTCCTACTCGACAATGCGCCCCTTCAGCACATCCTCGTCCAGCTCAATTCCCAGCCCTGGACCCGTCGGCGGAATGATCACCCCGTTCTCGAACACAATCGGCTCCTTGAAGATAATCTTGTGCAGCGGTCCCTGGTTCGCCTCCTGTATCAGGAAGTTCGGCGAGCAGGTGTCTATCTGTATCGCAGCGGCGGCAGCGATGGGCCCGCAGTACATGTGCGGCGCGATCATCGCGTAGTGCGCCTCCGCGATCGCCGCTATCTTCTTTGCCTCTAATATGCCCCCGCACTGCCCGACATCCAGCTGAATAATCTGCGCAGCCTTCTTCTCGATGAGTTGCGAGAACTCGTACTTCGTAACCAGCCGCTCCCCGCTTGCGATAGGAATGCTCGTGTGAGCTGCGACCCGCGCCATCTCGTCGATGTTCTCCGGCGGCACAGGCTCCTCGAACCAAAATGGATGGTACGGCTCAAGGATCTTCGCCACTCGAATTGCGCTGTATGTCGTCAGCTGCCCGTGTGTTCCGATGCCCACCTCCAGCTTGTTGCCCACGGCATCGCGGATACTCTCGAATATCTTCGCCGCGTGCTCGATTTCAGGCAGCGAAATGTCGCGCGGGATAGGGTAGGTCGGCATGAATGGGTCAATCTTGCACGCCGAGTTGCCCTCTTCAAGTAGCTGCGCCGCCACCTCGCCGGCAGCCTCCGGGTTATCCTTGAACGACCCGCCCGGCATGTATGCGTATGCACGCAGCGTCTCGTGGTACTTGCCGCCCAGCAGGTTGTAGATAGGCTGCCCCGCCGCCTTGCCCGCGATGTCCCACAGCGCCATGTCGATCGCGCTCAACACAGGCGTCGCATGCAGACTGGGGTGTCGGTAGTCGTGCCGCGAGGCGTACATCCTGTCCCAGATCTTCTCGATGTTGAACGGGTTCTCCCCGACAACATACTGCTCAACCATCTCCTCAATCAGGCTGATCTGCGACTTCAGATCGCCCAGCCTGCGCGAGTAAGTGCTGCCTGTAATGCGCTCCCCAAGCCCCGAAATCCCCTCATCCGTGTGCAGCTCCAGCCAGAGCAGATACCGCCCCCCGATGTACGGCGGCTCATTCTCAACGACCATTGTGCGAAAGTCTGTTACCTTCAAAATGCATGCTCCCTTTGTGTTGCAATCGTGTGCAAGATAATCTATTTGCCAGATATCGATATACTAAGCGCCGGAAATCTCAACACAGCACAATTTCTGCTTCATTCCGCACACTCCGCCACAAACCGCCTCGCCATTTCTGGCCGACTTCCCATGTGTACATGGATATACGACGCCCACAGGCTGCCTCTGCGAAAGCCCTCGATGTGCCCGTCCTGACTGCGAACTGAGTATGTCGCCTGGTCCGCCGATGCCGGGCTGTCCGCCACCGACCAGTGAAACTCGTGCCCGCGCACACGCTCGCCCTTCACCAGCAGCGCACCGTCCGCCAGCGCCTCCACCTCGCGGTAACCCAGCGTCAGCCGACCCTTGCTCATAGACGACCTTGCCGGTATCAACCCAACCATGCGATGCGCCTCTCCCTCGAAGTCTGTCAGCGAATCGCCAAGATACATCAGCCCACCGCACTCGGCGTATATCTTTCGTTCATCCACGTGAGCATCGCGTATCGAACTCTTCATGGATGTGTTGGCAGCGAGTTCTCGCGCGAAAAGCTCCGGAAAGCCCCCGCCGATGTAGATACCGCCGATGCCGTCGGGCAGCGCATCATCGACGAGCGGGCTGAACGGAACAATCTCAGCGCCCCAAGCCTCCAGCAAGTCCAACGAGTCCTGGTAGTAGAAGTTGAACGCCTTGTCCTGCGCCACCGCAATACGCGCCCTGCGTGGCTGAGGTTCAGTCGGGAAAGCGGTCGGTACAACGCTTGGAGTATCCGCACACCGCGCGACTTCAAGCAAGCGGTCGAGGTCTATCGTCTGCTCCACCTGTTCGGTGAGCTTGTCGAACCACTCTTCGACCACCACGCCCTCGATGGTCGGGATAAGCCCAAGATGGCGCTCAGGCACGCGCAAATCGTCGCGGCGCGGCATGTAGCCCAGCACCGGCAGTCCTGTCGCGTCCTCGATGGGCGGCTTGCAGAATTCCAGATGTCGCGGGCTACCCACGCCGTTGAGGATGACGCCAGCGATGTTCACCGACGGATCGAACTGCTGGAAGCCCAGCACCTCGGCGGCGATGCTGCGCGCCACTCTTGCCGCGCTTGCAATCAGCACCACCGGCGCGCGCAGCATCTTGGCGACCTCAGCGGTTGATCCCTGCTCAGTAAGGTTCTCGTGCCCGTCGTAAAGCCCCATCACGCCCTCCACCACCGCCACATCCGCGGATCGCGCTGCTCTGCCGTAGAACTCCAGCACCGTGTCGTGCGACAGCAACCACGTATCCAGATTGCGGCTCGGCACTCCACACGCCATTAGATGATAGGACGGGTCTATGTAATCAGGCCCGCACTTGAACGGCTGCACGCGCAGTCCGCGCCGCGCCAGCGCCCCCATAATGCCGGTGGCAATGGTCGTCTTGCCCACGCCGCTGCGCGTGCCCGCAAGCACGAAGGCGGGTGTCATGACAGTACCCTCATCCAGTCTATCCTTGCGAATTCATGTAGCCGCGCGGTGTAACCATGCGACCGCCGTTAATATACGTCGTGGAATTGCCGATAATCAGCGTGGTGAACATATCTATGCTGTCGAAGTGCAATTCAAGCTCGCCAAGCGTGGTCAGCATAGCCTTTTCGTCAGGGCGGCATGCGTTTCGTACGATGCCGACAGGAGTATCGGCGCTGCGATGCTCCAAGACGATGCTGCGCGCCTCCACAATCTGCCTACGCCGCCGCTTGCTGCGCGGGTTGTACAGCGCAATCACGAAGTCGCCATACGCCGCCGCGTCCAGCCGCTTGCGTATCGTCTCCCACGGTGTCATCAGGTCGCTCAGGCTAATCGCGCAGAAGTCTTGCATCAGCGGCGCTCCAAGCACGGATGCCGCAGCCTGCGCCGCAGACACCGCGGGCACAACCTCTACTTGGGGATGCTCACCGTCCCATCCCTTCGCTGCGAGATGCTCGAACACCGGTCCCGCCATGCCATACACGCCGATGTCGCCGGACGAAATGACGCCAACCGACATGCCAGCGCTTGCAAGTTCGGCAGCTTTGGCGGCGCGCTCCATCTCCTTGCCCAGTGGCATTGAGACGACCTGCTTGCCTTCCACAAGGTCGCGCACCTGCTCTATATAGCCGTCATAGCCCACCACGACATCGCAGCGCTCCAGGGCACCCGCAGCGGCAGGCGTCAGAAGTGCGCGGTCTCCCGGCCCTAGCCCAATGAGGTGGATCTTGCCTCCACTCATAAACATCCCTTCCGAGTCCTGTTCCCGTTCGTGATAAGCTTGTCAAACCACAACATCCTATCAGCCCTCATCCAGCTCACCCGATTCATAAGCGGCGGTGCGAGCATCTAAATCTTCGCGCGTAACCATGCCTTGGTCGAGCAGTAGCCTCTCAAGCGATGCCAGCCAGCGTTCATAATACAGGGACGCGTCTTCATCTCGCGGCGCGGACGCAATCTCCTCGGCAAGTCTGCCCTGAAACTCGCCCCACTCGTATGCACCGCCCTCGTTCAGCGCAACCGCAATCCCAAATGCTCGTCCCTCCCACGGTGCGGCGAACACCAACTCGCCGTTGCTGCGCGGCAGGGCAAGCTCCCCCTGCATATCCGCAATCTGACCGCTCGGCTCTGTGCTCATATCGCCCGTCCTAAGCCGTCGGCATCGGCGTCTTGACTTGCGCCACGCCAATCATGCTGTCCCGCGTTACCAGCGCAGCAAGCGCATCCGCATCCATATTCTTCGTGTCCTCCGGTCGCTCCGGCAATACCATATATCGAATATCCGAGTTGCTGTCCCACACACGCACCTCCACCGATTCGTCCAGCGCCAGCCCGAACTCCTGCAGCACGGCTCGCGGCTCTATGGCCACCCTCGCCCTGTAAGCATCCGACTTGTACCAGCGCGGCGGCAGGCCCAGCACGGGCCAGGGGTAGCAAGAGCAAAGCGTGCATACGACCACATTGTGAACCGTAGGTGTGTTCTCCAGCACGATAATCTCCGCACCCTGCGCGCCGAAGAAACCCAGTTCTGCGATCGCCGCCGTCCCGTCCTCCAGCAGACGCCTTCTGTATTCCGCGTCCGTCCAAGCGCGCACCACTACCTTCGCGCCGTTCAACGGCCCGATGTCCTGCTCATATGCTTGCACCCGCACGTCTATCGCATCGGTCGAAAGCAAGCCCTTCTCTATAAGCAATGACTCTATTGCCTTAGTTCGCAGCGCAGCGTAAGACTGCGGCTCAGGATGATGCTCACCGTTATGGTCATGATTCCCGCTCATTGCTGCTCTCCCTATGCTCTTCCTATGCTGTGCCTACCCCGCCGCTTCCATCCAGCATTCCCACATGTCGATGTAAAGACTCTGATTAGCCTCTGCATTCTCGCCCCATAGCTCGCCCGCCTTGAACACCACGCTGTATACATGCTGAGGGCTATTGTCTGCTATCGTAGGCTCGTCCTGAAACCCCTGCGCGCCGTATATGCGCGTAATGACGCCGCGCTGCTTCCCTCGCACATATCGAGGCAGGCGCGTATGCCCGACAGGATGAATGTTACGCACCACAATTGCGTCGCCAACGGCAAAGCGCGAAGGCGATGCGGCCTGCTGTTCGAGAGGCTGTGGCTGAAAGATGCGCCGCCGCACACGCTCCGCAAGTCCTGCATCGTTTCGCCGCGCCACTTCGGCGGACGGGTCATCGCTGAATTGGCGAGTCCTAGCATCCAACTCCTCTGCTGTTAGCAAGCCCTTGTTCAGCAGCGCCGCCTCCAGCGCCAGCATCCACTTCTCGTAGTAGCTTGATGCAAGATAGCGCGCCGGCGGGATGTTCTCGATATAGTGGCGCGAGCCATACGGTCCATAGACATCGTGCTCCTCGCGGATGCCCGTAACTATGCCATACACGCGCCCTTCCCAGTCTTCGTGGAACACCGGCTCGTCTGCCTCGATTTCAATGGGCCCGAAACCGTGCATCCCGCCCATATCGTGTACGCCGTTCATACCAACTAACCCTTTCACTCTGTTAAGGCAGACTATCGCTTTCGCAACAGCATTATCGCCCATACCCTGCACTCTACTCAACCGCAAAAGCCTCAGTCTCCAGGTACTGCCGAACTCTCTGCCACGACCTTCCGTGGCGGGGGCGTGGCCAGTATCAGCAGTGCCGAGCACACCATCAGGCCAACACCCACCCACCATATGCTGTTATAAGAGTCTGTCCAATCATGCGCATAGCCGGCGATGGGCGCGCCGATACCGCCCACAATGAGGTTAACTGGCATGGCGAATCCGCGAATCGCTCCCACACGCTCGCGCCCGAAGTAGTCGGCCCAGATAAAGTTCTGCAAGAACATCATGCCGCCAATGCCCAGACCAAATATCGCCATTGAGCTGAAAATGGTGAAATCGTCTGCTGCATAAATTGTCATCACGCTCGCGATTGCCAGCAGAGAAAACCCAACGGCGCCAAGCAGACGTACAGGGATGCGCGCGACCAGAATGCCGAATGTGAACGAGGACGCTCCCGCGCATACCGCGTCGAATGCAGTGGCGTAAGCAATCAGCGTCGTGTCGAAGCCCCGGTCCGCGAAGTCCGCGATTCTATGCACTCCCACTGTGCCCGTTGCGAGCGAGACCATGCTGAACACGGCTACGAGGGTCCAGAAGACAGGCGAGTGTGTCGCCTCGGACACCGTCCACGACACCTCATCTTGTGTCTGAGGCGCAGGCTGCGATTCGCCCGTGCCATCGCTCGCGGGCGCATCGATGGGATCGCCGTCTGGAAGCAGCCCCATGTCCTCCGGCTGCCGCCTGACGAATATGGCTGCGAGAGGAGCGATGACGCCCACGCCCAGCGCCGCCAGCACTATCCACGCGGTCTTCCAGCCCCACATGTCGATGAAAATCTGCGTCAGAGGCACAAAGACTATCGCGCCGATTGGTATGCCCAGCGCCATGTATGATATTGCCCTGCCGCGCTGGCGCACGAACCACTTGAGCACAGGCACCGAAGTTACCAGCGCGCCCGGTCCGCTCAAGCCCACCAGCCCCATAACGCCGAACAAGACCACCATCATCCACGCGTCGTTCGCGTCATTCATAAATGCGAGCCCGACCATCGCACAGCCGGTAACAATGACGGCGACGGGCAGCATAACGCGCGAGCCGTAGCGGTCAATGAGCCAACCAACTGCCGGGCTGGTGAACGAGCTGGACACCTGCCTTGACGTCTGCGCCCATCCGAACCACGAGCGCCCTATGCCTAGCGTGTCGCCCATCGGCTTGATGAACAAGCCAAAATTGAGCGAACCCATCGCCATACTCACCGCGCCCGACATCGCCATCACGAACACGATGACCCAGCCGTAATACAGCCCCTTCTTCATGCCGTCGTCTGTCGTGCTTCTGCTCTTTCTGATGCTTCGCACCTCCGGCGAGTCGTCTCGGCAAGCCTTGCCGCCCGCAGCGCTCTCTAATGTGGAATATATACCCTGTCTATTCTTGGTCTGGTCGAACGATGTGCGCTACGACGACTTTGCCTAAATCTCTGCCTTTACTGGCAATGCCGTTATGTTATAATCGCGCTAATCCTGAAAATGCCAAAACTGCCTTCCTTGACTAGCGCAGAATGCCAGCCACGGAACGCTTTTTACGATAATGTGGCGGATTTCGCACTCACATTAGCATAGATTAGCCACCAATGACACGACAACATATAAAGGAGGCGTTCACTATGGTTGTGGAGACTAAGAAAGACCTTGAAATGATGGCGCACCTGATGCGACGAGCAGGGTTCGGAGCTACGCGCACAGAACTTGAGAGGCTTGAAGAGAAGGGCTACGACGCCGTAGTCGATGAATTGCTCAACGCCCCCGAAAACGCCCCGTGGCTGGGTGACCACATGGTGCGCCGCTTCCATCACGAGCAGTCCGGCATGATGGGCCCTCGGGCATCCGGTGAGAACTGGCTCTACCGCATGGTCACCTCGGAAGCGCAACTTCAGGAAAAGATGTGCCTCTTCTGGCACGGCATATTCGCCACAGGCTATCCGAAGGTCATCCATGGCAAGGTCCTCTGGAACCAGATTCGCATGTTCCGCAAGCACGGCCTGGGCAACTTCAAGGACATGCTGGTCGAACTGTCCAAAGACCCGGCGATGATTGTCTGGCTGGACAACTACGACAACCACAACGGTGCAATCAACGAGAACTACGGACGCGAACTGCTGGAACTATTCAGCCTGGGCGTGGGCCACTACTCGGAGGACGACATACAGGAAGCCTCGCGCGCCTTTACTGGTTGGACGATTGGCAACACCGAGTACATGGTGCTCCGTTCCGAGCGCGACTCCGACTGGCCCTATGGCAGAATCTCCTGGCACTTCGACTACCGCCCCGAAGACCACGACGAAGGCGAGAAGACCTTCCTCGGACAGACAGGCAACTTCAATGGCGAGGACATCGTTGAGATTATCTGCCAGCAGGAGGCGACAGCGCAGTTCATCGCGCGCCACATGTACCATTTCTTCGTCGCCGACGAGCCGCCCGTACCCGCCTGGCCATACACGCCGCCGCGCGACGCTGCCGCGATTGACACGCTGGTAAAGGCATACTATGACGGCGGCTACGACATTCAAGAGATGCTGCGCGCACTCTTCACGTCCGATTTCTTCAAGGACGAGAGCATTCGATACGAAAAGGTGAAAAGTCCCGCCGAACTCGTGGCGGGCGTCCTGCGGCTCACGGGCGAATTCGACAGGCCGCGCCGCGAAATCATGGACAGGACATTGCAGATGACCTTCATGGGGCAGATGCTCAACAACCCGCCCAGTGTAGAAGGCTGGCATCAGGGCATGGAATGGGTGGACACTGGCACTCTCGTGGAGCGCGTTAACTTCGCATCCGAGCAGTTCGGCGATACGAATAAGCCCGGCGTAAGAGACATGATTGACGGCGTTATGGCGGACGAATACGCAACCTCGCCCGCGCGCATCGTTGACGCATGCCTGGATCAGCTTGGCGTCATCGAAGTTTCCGATGAGACGCGCGAGGTGCTGGAGCGATTCGCCGAGCAGACGGGCGAAGAGCGCACCCGCGACAAGGTCTCCAACCTACTCCGCATTACCACCGCCACGCAGGAGTTTCAGCGCAATTAACGAATCTTCGGTTATCGGTGATCAGTCGGTGTTGTTCTAATAATCTGCATTTGCTGATTGCTGATAACTGTCCGCTTAAAACTTGAGGTTGAGCAATGACCACAACTACAACAACTCAACTCCTACAGTACGACCGCACCCTTGGCCTGTCCGTGATGGAAGGCCGTGGCTTCTACTACCCGGCAGACACGGTTGTAGGCGATAACGGACGCCTGTACGTTGTCAACCGCTCGCTCGAAAGCGTTGACCGGGGCGTGCGCGTAACCGTGTGCGACATAGACAGCGAATACTACGGCACATTCGGCGCTTACGGCGAAGGTGATGGGCAGTTCGTCTGGCTGACTTCGGGTGCGAAGGACAGCGAAGGGAACATCTTTCTCAGCGATGAGTACCTGCACCGGATAACCGCCTTCGACGCCGATGGAAACTTCCTGCGCGTCTGGGGAACACACGGCAGCAATGAGGGAGAACTCGACGGACCCTGCGGCATCGCCTTCGACGTAGACGACAACCTCTATGTCAGCGATACCTACAACAACCGAGTGCATAAGTTCACACCCACCGGCGTCCTTCTCGCCACAATAGGATTAGGCTTGCTGTCCATGCCTTGGGGCGTAACCGTCGCGCCGAGCGGAGATATATATGTTGCCGATTGGGGCAACGACCGCATCACCCGCTTCACCTCGGATGGCGAGTTCGAGGCGTCCTACGGAGAGCCGGGACGAGGCGAGGGCCAACTCGTCAAGCCCGCCAGCGTCGCCGTGGACGCAAGCGGCAATGTGTACGTCGCCGACTGGGGCAACGAGCGCGTGCAGGCGTTCGACGACGAGGGCAACTTCGTCCAGCTTCTGCGCGGCGAGGCAACTCTTTCCCCTTGGGCAGTCAACTTCCTGAGCATCAACAGCGAGGAAGGCGAAGCGCGCTCTAGGGCAGACCTTGAGCGCGACATAGACTTCTTCGACCCAGACGACCCGCACGATGTATCCTCGCACATTGAGAAATACTTCTGGGCTCCCATGTCCGTAACCCTTGACGGCAAAGGCAGGCTGTTCGTAACCGAAAGCAACCGCCACCGCGTACAGGTGTATCATCTCATTTAGCGGAGACACTGCAATGGAACTGGTTGAACTAATAACTCAAGCCCCATGGCGCGAGGCGGTCACCTACCGCGAAACATGGCCGCACGAGTATGTCGTCATCAAGAAGGACAAGCAGGAAGAACTGTTTAACGCCGTGTGCAAGCGATTCTGTGCCGGCGAAGGCGTTGACGGCAAATTCTTCAGCATGAAGAACAGATACCTATTCATTGGCGACTACAAGTATTGGCTGATGACGCCCTGCACCGAGATAGACCTTGAGAAAGACGACTATGTGCTCAACCGCGCTCCAATATACCGCGACCGCCGCGACTTCCTGATAAAGGACGGAGATAACGGCAGGCGCGACAAGGTGATTGATGGCATATTCGGAATCGATGCCGGGGAAAAGTTTAGAGGAACCGAGGCGTCACAAGACACTGAAGGTGTGTCCGTCAAGCAGATTTGGCTAAATGAAGCGTCCGACTTTACGCCCTGGCTCGCCAAGAACCTTCCGCTGCTGGGCGAGGCACTGAACATGGAGCTTGAACTTGTGCAGCAGGAGGCGGCGAGTGGACGTTACTATCTTGACATTCTCGCTGACGATGCACGAAGCGGTGCAGCCGTCGTAATTGAGAACCAGTTAGAGTGGACAAACCACGGGCACCTAGGTCAAGTTCTCACTTACGCCGGATGGCATGACGCACACACCCTAATATGGGTAGCGCCCCATTTCTACGAAGAACATCGCGCTGCGCTCGACTGGCTCAATCGCTGGACACCTGAGGAAATTGAAGTCTATGGGGTAGAACTTCACACAACGAAAGAGGGCGATGCGATAGCTAATCTGAAATTCGTTCCTGTCGTTGCACCCGCCTCCTGGTCAAAAAGTGGAGGAAGCGGACCGATTCCTGTGAAAGTTCAGAGCGTCCTACTGCGGGAATTCTTTGAGGGGCTTGTTGACGACCTGCACAAGGCAGGTTTCGTGGAGGACCAGAAGGTTTTGATAAAGGGCGATCACTCATTTCCGTCCACACTACCTGGAATAGACTACCACGCAAGCTTCGAAGGCAAATTAGCTTGGGTGTACATTCCGGGCTGGCCTTCTGTCAACAATCGGATGTTGAACAGGATTCGCAATGATACTGCTGCAAGAGAGGACATAGAAAAAGAACTGAATTTGCCAACGGGCACAAGTATCGAGTGGAAGACTTGGGCTAACAGCACAGGTGTGTACAGAAAAGCCTCGCTATACGACTCCGAAGAAAAGCTCGACGAAACAAGAAGGTGGATGTTCGACTATCTCATCAAGTTCAAAAAGGTGTTCAATCCGCGCATGGAGAGAATAGTCAACGAATTGCAGGCTGCAGATGGCGAGCAAGCGGAAGGTAGCGCAGATATTAACGAAAGCATGGCTTGACGAAACCTCTAAAGTAAGCGAATATACCAGTAATGAAAAAGAGCAGGGCATCAATATCCTTATAGGAGAAGTATTATGGGGACTAATGGCAACGGTCATCACGACAAGACGGTGGTAGTCTTGCAGCTTTCGGGCGGCAACGATGCCCTGAACACGGTCATTCCGTATAACGACGGGCAGTATTACGACAACAGGCCCTTCGTCAACATCCCGCAGGACAAGGTGCTTAAGCTTGACGACAAGCTTGGCCTTAATCCCGCGCTCGCTCCCATCAAGGAGCTTTGGGATGATGGCAAAGTCGCGCTCATCAATGGCGTCGGCTACCCGAGCCCCAACCGCTCGCACTTCCGTTCCATGGATGTGTGGCACACCGCCGAAAGCGAGCAGGTCGGCGACGAAGGCTGGCTTGGCAGGGCAATCCGAGAGCTGGACCCGAAGGCAGAGAATGTGCTCACCGGCGTCAACTTCGGTCGCGGCCTTCCGCGAGCGCTGTACGCCAAGGGCGTGCCGGTCGCTTCGGTAGGCAATCTTGAAACATACGGACTGTTCCCCGACATCAAGGACGAGGCGGCGCGCAACCTCGCGCTCGAAGCCTTCACCCAGATGTACGGCGGCAGTGGGCGCGATATCATCGCCAACTTTATCTCGCAGACGGGCACGGACGCACTCAAGGGCGCGGACGTACTGCGAGTCGCCCCGCAGCGCTACTCCTCCAGCATCGAGTACGCCGACAACCCCATCGCAGAAAATATGAAGTCAATCGCGCAGGTGATGACCGCAGGCCTCGGCACGCGCGTCTATTACACGCAGCATGGCAGCTTCGACACCCACGCATCCGAGCTGACCAGTCATGCCAAGCTCTGGCAGGATGTGTCCGGCGCAGTCAGCGACTTCATGGATGACATGAAAGAGCACGACATGGACAAGGACGTCGTGGTGCTGCTCTTCTCCGAGTTCGGCAGGCGCATCAAGGACAACGGCGCTGGCACCGACCACGGCTCAGGAGGCATCTCGTTCGTGATTGGCGGCGATGTCAACGGCGGCATGTACGGCGACTTCCCCTCGCTCGATGACGACAAGCAGTCGGAAGGCGACATGCACTTCACCAACGACTTCCGCAGCACCTACTCGACCATCGCGGACCGCTGGCTTGGCCTCGATCCCGTCCAGACCACTAACGGCCTGTACGAGCAGTTCGACTTCGTCTCGAAGTAACCGCGTTACTCCATATAGACAGATTGGGGATGCCCGCTTTTTGGCAGGCATCCCCATTTCTTTGCTCCCTGGAAACCTCGCAGGACGGTTTGCCGCACTACGACACCGCCGGCCTCTTGTCCGCCCAGGGCATCGCGCGCTCAAACGCTGCAGACGCCGCTATGACCGTCGCCTCGTCGCCCTTGCGCCCCACGATGTGCAAGCCAACGGGCATGCCGTCCGATGAGAAACCGCATGGCACGCTTGCGGCGGGGTGCCCGATTGTGTTTATCGGATGCGTAAACGGCACAAAGCTCCAGCCCTTGCGATTGGCATTCGCCTTGCCGCCTATTACGTGCGGGTACTCCTGCACCGGGAACGCAGTTGTCGCCATCGTAGGGGAGAGCAGCAGGTCGTAGTCGTCGAACACATCGGCGAACTGGTTCATCATGCGATCGCGCGCGCCCATAGCCTTGATGAAATCGCCCGCGCTGTACTCCTTGCCGTCCTCGATAGCCATCCGCCCGTACCAAGTCAACGGATCGGAAGGATCATCCAGCAAATGCCCCTGCGTGAGGAATACATTGGCGCAGAAGAACACCCACCATGTCTCAAACGGGCTTTCCAGCGCCAGATTGCTATCCTCCACCGTGCAACCCAAGCCCTCGAACACTCGCGCCGCGCTCGCACTCACCTCGACGACTTCCGCGTCAACGCCCGCATAGCCGTAATCCGGACTCCACGCGATACGCAGCCCACTGATGTCCGCATCCAGCGCGCCAACGAAGTCAGGCACGGGCGCGCGCAGCGATGACGAATCGCGCGGGTCGTAGCCCGCCAGCGCCTGAAGCAGTATCGCCGAGTCTTTGACCGTGCGCGACATCGGACCCTGCTGGCTGGTGATATTCACCAGCGGCGCTGCCGGTGGAACACCGCTGAAGCTGGAGACGCGCCCCTGGGTGGGCTTGATGCCGTAGATGCCGCAGAAGCTGGCAGGTATGCGTATCGAGCCGCCGCCGTCGCCCCCCGTGCCTAGCGAGCAAAGCCCGGCTGCAACCGCCGCGCCCGCGCCGCCGCTGGACGCCCCCGATGTGCGCTCCGTGTTCCAGGGGTTGCGACAGTCGTCACCTAGGCGGTTCTCGTTCGCGCCAAGCAAGCCGAATTCCGGCGTATTCGTCTTGCCCAGTATGATTGCGCCTGTCCCTTTCACGCGCTCCACCACGGCAGAGTCCGCGGCGGGTACATTGTCCTTGTAGGCGAGCGAACCCAGTGTCGCCCGCACGCCCTTCATCATCTGCAAGTCCTTGATGGATATGGGAACGCCGTGCAGCGAACCGAGCGCATCGCCGCGCATCACGGCCTCCTCAGCAGCCCGCGCCGATTCCATTGCCTCGTCCTTCGTCAGTGTGAGGTACGAGTTCAACTGCGAGTCAAGTCGTTCTATTCGATCATAGTAGAGCTGAGTGACTTCAACAGGCGACACCTGCTTGCCAGTAATCAGCGCGGCAAGTTCATGTGATGGTACGAAAGCGAGATTTTCATCGATGTTTGGCATAGTACAACTCCTTGATACGGATAGGATGTCACGCTATCTTACCCTATCAACTCGATATGGTTAAGACACCGTCGGCCTCTTGTCCGCCCACGGCATCGCGCGCTCGAATGCCGCCGACGCTGCGAGCACCGTCTTCTCGTCTCCCATGCGTCCCACGATATGCAAGCCAATGGGCATGCCGTCCGACGAAAAACCGCACGGTACGCTCGCCGCAGTATGCCCGATGGCGTTGATTGGGTATGTGAACGGCAGGTAGCCGAAGAAGGGGTCAACTTCCTGCCCGCCAATGGTCGTGGGATGCTGCTCTATCTCGAACGCGGGCACTGCCATTGTCGGAGACAGCAGCAGGTCGTGGCTCTCGAAGAAGGCATCAAACTGCGCCTTCAACCCGACTATCGCGCCAAGCGCTCTGGCGTAATCGGCGGCGGTAAGTGTCGCCCCATGCTCCATCGCCTCGCGGAAGTAGTCCGTCAGCTCGTCAGGCCGTTCGTGCAGCAGGTAGCCCGAGGAGGCGTATGTGTTTGACGCGAATATTACGCGGAATGGCTCTTGCGGCGATTCGATAGCGAAGCCGCCATCGCTGACCGAGCAGCCCATACCTTCAAACACTCGCGCCGCGCTGCCGCACAAATCCACGACTTCTGGATCAACGGCAGCGTATCCGAAATCAGGGCTCCACCCAATTGTCAAGCCGCTGATGTCGCGGTCAAGCGCGGCAAGGTAGTCCCCCGGCGTATCACGCAGTGAGCCGGCATCGCGAGCGTCCCATCCTGCGAGTTCTTGCAGCAAGATTGCGGCATCGCGCACCGTACGTGTGATGGGCCCCGACTGACCGAGCTGATTAACGACTGTAGGTGCGTTGCGTCCGGCATAACGAGGTACACGCCCCTGAGTTGGCTTGATGCCGTATAGCCCACAGAAGCTGGCGGGTATGCGAATGGACCCGCCCCCGTCGCTGCCGGTCGATATGGCGGATAGCCCCGCAGCCAATCCTGCAGCCGCGCCACCGCTCGAACCGCCAGGCGTGCGTGCCGTATTCCACGGATTGCGGCAGGGTTCGCCAAGCAGGTTCTCCGTCGTGCCCCTGTGCCCGAACTCCGGAGTGTTCGTCTTGCCAAGGATGATTGCGCCCGCAGCCTTGACGCGCTCCACCACAATCGAGTCCTCATTGGGGATACGGTCTTTGAACGGGAGCGAGCCACTCGTGGAGCGGATACCCTTCGACATTTCCAGGTCCTTGATGGATATTGGAATGCCGTGCAGCGCGCCAAGCGCATCGCCGCGCATCACGGCATCCTCGGCGTCGCTTGCAGCCTGCATCGCCTCGTCTCGGCATAGCGTAAGGTAGGCGTTGAGTTGCGAGTCAAGCCTGTCAATGCGGTCGTAGTACAAAGCTGTCAACTCTACGGGCGACACTTGCTTGTCGCCGATGAGCGCGCGAAGTTCAGATGCGGGTGCGAAGGCGAGGTTCTCGTCGATGCTAGGCATGATTTTGTTCTCCTGCGATCTTCTACTGAAATTGTTGCCGACTAATAGTGCTGGTCGAGAAGAATTATGTTGCCGTCGGGATCTTTCAGCGAAGCGCTGCATGGCCCGGACGTCGTCATATCAGCCTCGTAGTCAAACTCAACGCTTTGTTCCTTCAGACTCGCCTGAATCGTGCGAAGGTCTTCTGGATTAAAGGTCAGGATGTTCATATCGAACATACCTTGAAACAGGCCGATTGTCGCGCTTTCATTTTGAAGAATCCGCCACTTCTCTGTCTCGGAGTCCGCAAACGCCTCGTTCAGATGACCCCCATCAATGACTTTGAAACCGAACTTCTCGTAAAAGTCCAGAGACTTCTCCATATCCCTAACCGCCAGGCTAACCGAAAAAGTTCCAAGTTCCAATTCTGCATCCCTTCTGTGTTTTCGGACGCTCCGCACAACGTGAAAGCAGCGCACCTAAGACTTGTGCGCGAACACTGCCGCAATTTCCCCGTCCAATGCCCTTGTAGGCGAACCCATATTCATGCAATTCGCGGGGATTCGAGGCATTTCCTGACATAGAAAAAAGCCTGCCGTCTGGTCAAATCGGCAATTTCCCGCGAAGTCGGCATCAACTATATCATCCCACTCGGTCATCAGCACAAGGCCTTGCGCGTCCTCAACACGCGTCATTATGTCATCGCTAATCCACGCACCCGAATGAGTTCAATAGACTGCGCCTCGCGGTTATCGCCGGCGTTCGGCTTGAACGCCAGACCTTGAAATTCTGCATCGCAATCAGGTGTTATGAAGCGAATCCTGCCCTCGCGCCGCGAGTAGATCATTAGGCTCGACAAATCTGGCTCGCAACTCACTTGCCGGATTCTATGCCTCCGTCGCCTGTTTACCGACAGCCTACTTGATGAGAATACTTGCCTATGATGACTAATACACCTATGCTTTTGCGGCAGTTTGTCAGATAATGAATAATGACTTAACGCAAAGTCATTATTTTACCCATCTTCGATCGACGGCCTGTTCAACTGCGCGAGTTACATTAGGGATCGTTTGAGCTTTCCCGACACGATAGGAGTGCGGCTTATCTATACGCCCAATGCAGATTTGGCAAAAGAGAATCAGCCATCGCCGGATAAGATCCGCGACCTTGTTGTAGTTGCCCATCGCGGCGGCAGGTTCGATGAGCCAAACACCCTTATCAATTTCAAGAAGGCAATCAACTATGCTCAGCTGAACCCGGACATAAGATGCATGATCGAGCTGGATGTGCACCAGTGCAAAGCTGGCCCTGGGAGCGAATCCGGCGAACTTGTGGTCATACACGACGGCTCTGTAAACGCCACCACATTTGGCAAAGGCAGAGTGCGCGACTTTACCCTGAAGAAGCTGCAACAACTAAGGATCAAGCCGTCAGGTTGCGAAAAAAGTCCTTCAGAGTTCACTGATGTCGAACGCGGCTCTGGCATCCTGCTTCTTCCGGTGCGCGAAGAAGATCTGAGGATTCCCTCCCTTCAAGAAGTCCTTGACCTTGTCGATAGAGTGAACGAGTCTCGCCTTCTAAGCGGGGTTCCACTGATCGGTGTGGGAGTTGACTTCACCCACGCTGCAAGCAAGATAGGCTTATTCAAGGATCATCTCCTGCATCCTTTGCTCGAACAAGTGAGACCCGGGAGCCAGCTCAATAAGGTCTTGCCACCCCAATCCCTGCTCAACCGGCTTGCGTACGAGATATGCTCGCGCAACGGCCCGACGCCCATTCAGGTCATATCGCAGGGCATACACGGGCGCCGAAACCTATGCATGCTGATGGAGATTATGGAAAAGTCCGAAGACGACCTCAGCATAGCGTTCCAGGCTTCCACGTCGCTGTTCCCCGCAGACAGCAAGGACATAAAGACAACGCTTGGAATGGGAGATGAAAAGTTACGCGGTTTGATACAAGACAAGCGCTTCACCATCAACTACAACCACAGGTGGGATCGGCTCGCCCACAACCTCCAGCGTTTCACCGGATTCAACATTCGCAACCCCTATGCTCTATTGCCCGGCAAGTTCGCGGTATCCAATAGAGAGGCAATGGCAAAGGCTCAAGCGGAAGGCATCCTGACTGGCTTCTGGACTGTGAATAACTCAGACGCTATCAGGAATGTCATAGTCTGGGGAGCTGATATGGTAACCACCGATTACCCGCAGCGCGCCGCGGCAATAATCCGTGAACTTTCACATCATGACTCCATGACCCGCGCGGAAGTCCTCACCCCTTCCCCAGCCGTATCCTCAGCCGCGATTTTCGCTTCTGACTAGATGGGTTGCACCCTTGGCTGATGCGTCCGCCGTTATTGTTTCCTTACAGGTTGATGTCGTGTATCATTCCGACTTTGAGCAGGCTACCCCCAACAGACTCAGCACATAAGAAGCCTGCGCTATCGCCCACCTGAGCAGGGAAGTTACCCTCGGAAACAGATATACGGACATGTCTGCGAAAATCCTCATCGTAACTGACGCTTGGCATCCGCAAGTCAACGGCGTTGTGCGCACAATTGACACCGTACGAAGCCACCTATCGCGGTTCGGGCACGATGTCACGATGATTACTCCCGACCAGTTCTTCAGTGTGCCATGTCCAACATACCCGGACATTAGTCTTGGGCTTAACATCTGGCCCAAGCTGGGCAGGATGATCGACAGGCTGAAGCCGGAGTACATATTCCTTCCCACGGAAGGACCGCTCGGAGTGGCAGCCCGCTTGCACTGCAAGTCCCGCAAACTGCACTTCACCACCAACTACAACACCAAGTTTCCCGAATACATTCGGCTGCGCTTCGGAATCCCCGAAAAATGGACATACGGCTGGCTGCGATGGTTCCATGCTCCCGCCGACTATCTGCTGGTAACAACCGCAACTATGCAAGATGAGCTGGCGGAGCAAGGCTTCAAGAACCTTCGCATTTGGTCGAGAGGCGTTGACGCCGACCTGTTCCGACCAAGCAGCGAACCTGTATTCGACGGGCTCGAGCGTCCAATCTGGCTATATGTGGGAAGGATAGCTGTCGAGAAAAACTTGGACGCCTTCCTCTCGATGAACATCGAAGGCACCAAGGTTCTCGTCGGTGCGGGTCCGTCATTGGGAGAGTTGAAGCGAAAGTACCCCGACGCCGTGTTCGTCGGAGAAAAGCACGGCGAAGAGCTCGCGCGGCACTACGCGGCGGCCGATGTCTTCGTGTTTCCCAGCAAGACAGACACATTCGGCTTGGTGATGATCGAGGCGCTCGCCAGCGGAACGCCCGTGGCGGCATACCCGGTTACAGGCCCGGTCGATGTCATCACAAGCGACAAGGTTGGCGTTCTCGACGCCGATCTCAGGCAGGCTGCTTTGGGCGCGCTCTCCCTCAGCAGTGACGACTGCCGCGAGTTCGCGCTTGGGTTCTCATGGGAAAACTGCGCCCATGCTCTTGAGCAGTATTTGGTCTCCAATCGCTGGAACTAGGCAATACTCATCCCATCGCCTACCTCTCCGTATTCTGCCCGTTTGTGATATTATCGCAACGGCATAAAACCATTAAATCAGAGAGGCTTAGTGCGATGAAAATTACCAACATCGAAACTTTTATTGTGGACGCGGGCTGGCGGCCTTGGATGTTCGTCAAAGTCGAGACCGACGAAGGTATTACCGGCTGGGGCGAGTGCAGCGACGGCCGTTCCCCACACGGCATCGAAGGCACGATACGCGACATGAAGCCGCTGCTCATAGGGCAGGACCCGCGCGCCTTCGAGATGCGCTTCCAGGACATGTACCGCATCACGCGTCAGAGTCCCGGCGGCATCGCGGCGAAGGCAATCGCGGGACTGGACTGCGCCTTCATCGACATCAAGGCAAAGGCGTTAGGCATTTCGGTCGTTGAGCTTTTCGGCGGCCCCACGCGCGAAAAGGTGCGCATCTATTGGTCCCATTGCGGCAGCTCGCGTGTGCGCCATCACGACATCCTCGGCGTGCCGCCCATTGACTCTTGGCAGTCCATTACGGATCTGGGGCATGAGGTCAGGGACCGAGGCTTCACGGCGCTGAAGACTAACATCATCTTGCCGGGCCAGAACGCAACATTCGGCGGCGGCTTCAGCGGCGGCATCGGCTCCACCGACCAGATAGCCCCCAAGTGGCTCATCCCGCATGTCGAGAAACTCATCGGCACATTCAGAGATGCAGTCGGCGACGACATCGACATCAACCTCGACCTCAACTTCCACTTCAAGACCGAAGGCGCGCTGCGAATCGCCAAGGTGCTGGAGCAGTTCGACATGCTCTGGCTCGAAATCGACATGTACGAGCCAAAGAGCCTGCGCCAGATCAAGGACTCCACGACCACGCGCATCTGCACCGGCGAGAACCTCTTCTACATGCGCGACTTCATCCCATACTTCGAAAACCACTCGGCGGACATGTTTATGATAGACGTTCCATGGAACGGCTTCAGCCAGTCCAAGAAAATTGGCGACCTAGCCGAGGTCTATCAGCACAACGTCGCGCCGCACAACTACTACAGCCACCTATCCAGCTTCGTCAGCGCGAGCCTCTGTGCCACGCTGCCGAATGTCCGCATCATGGAAATCGACATCGACGACATCCCCTGGAAAGACGACCTGACAACCACGCAGCCCGAAATCATCGACGGCTACATGACCGTCCCGAGCGGCCCAGGCTGGGGCGCCGACATCAACGAAGAAGTAGCCCTCGCCCACCCCTGGGACGAAAACAGCCTCTCCGAAGTCCAGACCCAAGGCTACAAGGTACCGGTCCGGCAATAGCAAAACCCACACGATCCAGTGAAACTGAAAAGGGCGTCCACAATGGACGCCCTTTTGCATAGTTGACGTTCGTCTAATTGAGAATGGTAATTAAGATGTTGACCACTACGCCAAAGAATGTAATCGCCAGGCCAAAACCGAGCGCATACATCATCCGAGTCAGGCGAACTTCCAAGTCTTTGAGGTCGGCCTTCGTTGCCAAGCTACAAAGCAGTATTCCATTTCCCACAGCGCTCTACCCCGTATACGCGTACTTCTTCGCCATATCCTCCCGCAGTTCCGTGCCCCAGCCTGGCCCCGTCGGAATCTTCATCATTCCGTTGTTCACCTCAGGCAGCACGGTGAACAGTTCCTCGCGCCACGGTGCCTGCACCGGGTCGCTCTCGCTGATGCGAACATTGTTGATCGAGGCGCACAGGTTCATCGTCTGGAAGTTCGACAGGTGGCTGTTGTAGTTATGCGGCGCGACATTGATGTCGAACAGCTCCGCCATGTTCGCCGCCCTGCGCGCCGGTATGAAGCCCTGCCACTGCACGTCCAGCTTCATGAAGTCCATCGAGCGGTTCTGCAATAGTTCAAGATAGTTAAGCGGCCCCAGCTTCTGCTCGCCTGAGCATATCGGCGTGCGTGTAGCGTTCTTCACCATGCGCAGGCTCTCCGCGTCCAGGTTGTCGATCTCCATCCACATCAGGTCATACGGCTCAAGCGCCTGCCCTAGCCGTATCTGCGCCTCAGCCTTGAAGTTCACATTCACATCCAGGCAGATGTTGGCGTCCGGTCCCGCCTCTTCGCGCATCGCCGCTATCTGCGTAACGGCCGCCTGCCGCAGTGCTCGTTCCATAACCTGATCGTGCGGGCCTGCCGTCCCCTGGCCAATAGTCCGGAACGGCTCGCCGGGAATCTGGATGTTCGTCTTCACCGTATCGTAGCCCGCGTCCAGCGCCATGCGCATCAATGCCTTAATGTCGTCGTAGTTGCGGAGCGGCTCTCTACCTAATGCCTTGTAGTTCGTTGACTGGAAGGACACAAGGTGGGACCAGTACACCTTCTGCTCCGAGCGCGTGGGACCACCAACAAGCTCGTGAACGGGAACGCCCATCGCCTTACCCTTCACATCCCAGAGCGCCAGCTCGATGCCCGCGATAGCCATCCAGGTAGCACCGCCATACGCTGAGCGTGATGAGCGCACCATGTTCGTGTAGTGCTGCTCGACGCTTCGAGGGTCCTTGCCGATGATATGGCGCGAAAGATCTTCTACAAGACCCTGCAAGCCCTTCGCCAGATCGCCCACGCCGAACTCCGAATATCCTGTGATGCCCTCGTCGGTGCGTACTGCGCAATACATCCATGGTCTGCCCAGCGACTTAACAAGAAAAGTATCGATTCCAGTAACTTTCAATTCTCTTTCTCCTTACGTTAGTTGGTCGGTTAATCGGCAAGTATATCATCGACGGCATGACGGCGAGATCAAATCGACTTCGGCAACTCACGACCGCAAGCGAAATCTCTGATAGCGTCCGCAATCGCGCCCGGCCTCTCCAGGTACATGTTGTGTCCCGTGTTCTCGATTGTCAGACGATGGAAGTCTGTGATGCCGTCCGGTACTTGATGCAATTCTTCTATTTGTGTGCGATGCCTGCTGCTTCTGATGAACAGGACAGGCAAGCCCAACTCCGCGAACACAGGCTTCAGGTCCACATGGTCGCCGTCGCGGTCCTTCCAGTTGAAGGTGTACGAAGACCACTTCATATCGTACAAGCCGTCCTCGCGCCGGTATGCCTCATGCGCCACGACATCGCGCAGCACCTCCGGGTGCCAATTCGCCGTCGCCCGATGCTGGCCCAGGTAATCGTGCAGCTCATCGCGGCTCTTCCATGTCGTGCGTACCGCATGCTCCCTGCCAGAGACCATGCGATGAAAGCGCTCGTCCACAACCACCATCGGCTCCATCAGCGCAAGCCGCGAGAACACGCCCGGATGCTTCTGCGCGCAAAGCGACATCACCACGCCGCCCGTCGAGTGCGCCACGCCTATAATATCTCGCAGACCCAGCGACTCGCAGAACGCTGCAAGATCGTCCACACGCTCCGCAAAGCGGTAGCCTTGTGGCGTCCAATCGCTATCCCCATGCCCGCGCGCGTCCAGCGCAATCACGCGATAGTCGCCCTTGAGCCTGCACGATACGGCATCCCAGCTTCGGCTTGTTCGCATGTCGCCATGGAACAGCAGCATCGTCGGTCCGTCGCCGCCCCAGTCAACGTAGCGCAGATGGATGCCTTCAACTTTTACGCAATGGCTTGTTGGCACTGTCAAGGGCCTCCTGTATGCCGCTCATGTTGGTGAGGATTTATGTGAGTTGGTGCAGTTCATTCAAGGTGCAAAAGGCATGACACCATTGACCCTATACCAACTCCAACTCCTCTAGAATAGCCGGAATCCCTTCTTTTTCTTCATCGGTCAACGGGCGCAGCGGCCGCGATACCGTGTCGTCGTCAATAACGCCCATGTGCTTTAGCGCAGACTTCATGCCCGCGAAGCTCGCAGCATTCGCGCCGCCGCCCTTCGCCAGTCCCGCAATCTTCCCGGCCGCCATGATTGTGGCATTGCTCTTGCGCACGGTATCGGCATCTCCGGCTTCGCCAGCCTCCCAGCCTGCAGCCGATGCAGCAGGAATCAGGTTCGCTATGCCGGGAATGACGCCCTGCACACCGACCGAACCTGCGGTAGTGATGCGGAACGCCGTGCCCAGGAAGCGCAGCAGCGATATACCGCCCTGTTCGCACATCAGATTTAGCTGTGCAAGCAGTTCGCCCGCGCCTGAACTGTCCTTGACACCAACGACCGCACCCTCGCCTGCGAGTGTCGCCACAGTTCCGGGCGCCACAGCAGTCTTGACCGTCTGTGGTATGTTGTACACCCAGAGCGGCGTACCAACCCGCGCGCTGATGTGTCGGTAGTGGTCAAGGATTTCGTCCTGCGCGTTCGGATAGTAGTACGGCGGCGTAACGGCGACGCCGTCCATGCCCATCTCCTGCACCTCAAGCGCCATATTGATGGATAGCTGAGTGCTAGCGCCCGACACGTTGCCGATGACCGGCACGCGCCCGTTCACCTCGTCAACGACAGCGTCCATGCTCACAAGTCGCTCTTTATCCGAAAGGTTGGCGAACTCGCCCGTCGTGCCGGATACCCAGATCCCATGGACTCGGTTATCTATGAGATAGTTCACCAGTCTTCGCAGCGACGCGACATCCACGCTCTCGTCCGACTTCAGCGGCGTTAGTATGGGCACTACGACGCCTTTGATCTGCTTGTCTGCCATTTGAAACTCCTTCTTTCAGATGTTTGCCCTGTATAAGTAGTGTTTACAACATAATGAACGGAGGCCATCCTTCACCTTCCGGGACTTTCTCCAATTTCTGCGTAACCGGATTTACCTTCATCCGAAGGCTTTGCAGCAATTCGTAGCCAATTAGGGGCAGCGGGGACACTATTACTGCAGCCGGGGCGCGGTCGTCGCCTATCCGCACCGACGCGGAGTAGGTATCGCTTTCCATTACACCCAGCCCAGTCATCAATCTATACCTGCCGCCCGGAATCTTGTACAAACCAAGCGCCTCTATATCCTCGAGCGGCAAGCCCACAAAATTAGAGTCTGTATCGACCAGAAACTCAAAGCGCCTGACTCCGTTTTCACCTGTTACGACCGCTTCCACCGTCGTTCGTCCCATATTACGCCTCTCCCAAAATTGGTGGCGACTCTATCACTCACGGCGAATGCTTCTGTTCGCGGTTCCGTCAATTTATTATATACACCAGTTAAGCAAACAGAACGGGCCGACGCACCATATCTCGGTGTCATCGGCCCGTCCGTATTTGCCTTGGCTCGCAGCAATGAGCGGTGCTAGGCCCCGCCTCCGATGGCGGGCAGAAAATGCACCTCGCTGTTTTCGCTCACCCTCTCCAGCATCCCCAGCGTCGTAACTTCACCATCAACCGCGACGGATATGTTCGGCTTCACGCGATCGTCTTCGACAAGCCGCGCCTTCACGCCCGGATACATGCCGTCCAGGTTATTGATAATCTGGCGCACAGTGGAGCCCTCCACGCGCACCTGTTTTTCCCCGTCGGTCAGGCTTTGCATCAGAGAGGGTATGAATACATTTGCCATAGGACTAGCTCTGCTTCCAGGACTCCTCCATAATCGCCACTGGGCTCATCGGAAGCCGCTCCATGCGGATGCCCGTCGCGCTATGGACTGCGTTGGCGATTGCCGGTGTTGGCGGCACAATGTTCGCCTCGCCCACGCCGCGCACCCCGAAGGGATGGTCGCTCGCCACTTCCACGATAACCGTGTCGATCATCGGCAGGTCGAGGCTGGTGGGCATGCGATAGTCCAGCAGCGTCGAGTTCGCCATCGTGCCGTCATCAGTCATGTAATACTCTTCGTTAAGCGCCCAGCCGATACCCTGCACGCTGCCGCCCTGCATCTGTCCTTCGACATAGCTCGGGTGGATCGCCTTGCCGGCATCCTGCACGACCGTGAAGCGCGTAACTTCCGTCTTGCCCGTCTGAGGGTCAACCTCAACGTCGACGATGTTGCCCGCGAACGAACCGCCGCCTGCGCCCATGCCGCCATACCCGCCGCTGGCAGCGCCAACGATGGAACCGCCGGTGCTGGCAAGCTGCCCTGCAAGCTCGGCGAAGCTCATGTTCAACTCAGGGTCGGATATTGACTGGAATACGCCCTCTTTCAGTTCTACCGAGTCGGCGTCCACATCCCAGATAGTAGCAGCGCGTGCAATCATCTTCTCCTTGACATCCAACGCAGCATCATAAGCGGCCCAGCCGGTGGCATATGTGGTGCGGCTGCCACCCGTTACGGCGGTGTAGCCCACCGAGTCGGTGTCCACGACCGTCGGGCGAACGCTCTCGGCAGCAATGCCCAGCACTTCTGCAGCTTGCATAGAAATAGACGCGCGGCTGCCGCCGATGTCAGTCGAGCCTTCGATCAGCGTGATAGTGCCGTCCGCGTTAACGGCGATGTTGACAGCGGAGTCGAAGCCGATATTAAACCAGTAGCCGACCGCAACGCCTCGTCCCTGGTTCTCACCAAGCGGTGCGCTGTAATGCGGGTGGTTCTTCATTGCCTCAAGTACCTCGACGCAGCCGACGCGCGGGAATACCATGCCGTCCGGCCGGCGTGTGCCCTCCGAAGCGGCGTTCTTCAAACGTAAATCGAGCGGGTCCATCCCGAGCGTTTGCGCTAACTCGTCCACCACCTGTTCGCAGGCAAATGCGGCGTTCGGCGCGCCCGGCGCCCGGTATGCCGCGGTCTTGGGCTTGTTTACGACCACATCGTAGCCGTCGATTACCGCGTTCTCCACATCGTAAACGGCGAACACGCACATCGCGCCCGCGCCCACCGGCGAACCGGCGAAAGCACCCGCTTCGTACGCGAGGTACGCCTGCATAGCAGTGATGGTGCCGTCGTTCTTCGCACCGATCTTGACCTTCATGTTGGAGCCGCAGGTCGGGCCTGACGCCTCGAACACATCTGCGCGGCTCATAACAATCTTGACCGCCCTGCCGCTCTTCTTAGAGAGCATCCCAGCGACCGGCTCGAGGTATACGGGAATCTTGCCACCGAAGCCGCCGCCGATCTCCATCGGCGTAACGCGCACCTGAGACACAGGTAGGTGTAGCACCTCTGCGGTGGCGTCTCGCGCGGTGAACGCACCCTGCGTGCTGCACCAGATATGCAGCCTGCCGTCGGTGTTCCAGATCGCGCTTGCTGCGTGGGGCTCGATATAGCCCTGGTGCACCGTTACCGTGTCGAACTCTCGCTCAACGACGACGTCCGCATCGGCGAAGCCCTTTTCGACGTCACCTTTAACATGCTGGAAGTGCTGTGCCACATTGCTCGGCTTGTCCTCAATCGTCTCGCCAAGCTCGTTCGTCCTCATGCTCTCGTGGAGGATTGCGGCGCCTTCGGCCATGCCCTGCGGAGCGGTCATAATAGAGGGAAGCACTTCGTACTCCACATCAATGAGCTTGACCGCTTCTTCAGCCACATGGGGATTTGTCGCCGCGACTGCCGCGATTGCATGCCCCTTGTACAGCGCCTTGTGCCGAGCAAGAATGTTCGACTGCAGGTCGTGAAGAGTCGTGACCTCTTCGCCCAGGTCCAGCGCAGCATCCTCGACCTGTGGGAAATCTGCAAAAGTTACGATGGCGAGTACGCCGGTCAGCGCCTCTGCCTTGCTTGTATCAATGGACTTGATGTTCGCGTGGGCATGGGGGCTTCGCAGGATTTTGCCGTGAAGCATCCCGGCCGTGTCGAAGTCTGCGCCGTACAGCGCGCGTCCCGTTACCTTGTCTGCGCCATCAGGTCGTACAGGTCGCGTGCCGACGACATTGAAGTCAACACTCGACAAAACTACATTGCTTTCGTATTCGACAGTCGTCATGCGCTCACCTCCTGCATCCGGGCCGCGGCATCCTGAACTGCGCGCACAATCTTGTCGTAGCCTGTGCAGCGGCACAGATTGTTCGCCAGCCAGAAGCGAATCTCGTGTTCAGTCGGGTCTGGGTTGTGGTCGAGCAGAGCCTTCGTCGCCACTATGAAGCCCGGCGTGCAAATGCCGCACTGCAGCGCAGCATTCTCAAGGTAAGCCTGCTGCACTGGATGAAGTTCGCTGCCTATGGCAATGCCTTCGATGGTGGTAATGTCACTTCCCTCAGCCTCTACGCCTAGCACGAGGCAGGATGTAACGATCCTGCCGTCCATCTCAACCGTGCATGCGCCGCAGTTGCCGTCGTTGCAGCCTTCCTTGGAACCGGTCAGGCCGATGACATCACGCAGGCATTCGAGCAGGCTCTGTCGCGGCTCAGCGAGGAAGTCCACGCTATCGCCGTTGATTCTCGTCTGTACATAAGTCTTTCCGGGCATTAAGCATTCTCCTTAGCTCGGTCAATCGCAATCTGGAGCGAGCGCCTTGTGAGCACATCGCAAAGGTGCTTTCTGTATTCAATCGTGCCGCGCATGTCCGTAATGGGAATCGCAGCGTCCTTGGCAATCTGTCCCGCCTCTGCCAGAGTCTCTTCGTTGGCAGGTTTGCCTGCTATGGCATCGCCTATTGCCGAAACATAAAGCGGAGTGGGCGCAACAGCGGCGAGCGCAACGCGCGCCGACTTGATGTTGCCGTTGTCAAGCACTACGGAAGTGCCCGCGCCGGCGACCGCGATGTCCATCTCGTTGCGCGGGATGAAGCGCATGTAGTTCGCGCCAAAACCGCTTGACGGCGCCGGGAAGCTGATTGACACTAGCATCTCGCCGCGACCAAGTACATTTCTGCCAGGCCCCGTGCAGAAGTCCTCTACCGCTACATGCCGGTGACCACCGGGACCCTCTATATGGGCGACCGCGCTGTGCGCGATCATCGCCGGAATGGAGTCACCGCTGGGCGTGGCGTTGCAGAGGTTGCCGCCGAACGACGCCCTGCCCTGAATCTGCGTGCCACCGATAAGGGTTGCAGCGTCTATAAGTCCGGGGTATGCGCGCGATATCGCCGCATTGCCATACATCCTGTAGCAAGGAACAGCCGCGCCGAGAGTCAGACCCCCTTCAGGGTCGTATGTAATCTCGTTCAACTCAGGTATGTTCTTGCCGTCCACGACGACGTTCACGTCATCGAACCTGCCTCCCCGTAATTGGACCAGCAGGTCGGTCCCTCCCGCCAAAACGCGTGCCTTACCGTCCGCGTCATTTAGCAGGTCAACCGCTTCTCTAACCGAGTGGGGACTGGCGAAATCTATCCAGTGCAATATCCCACCTCCTTTCTAATTTTTCCTCGAATTCCTTCTATTTGTTGAGTTTATAAGGGCATAATCCCACAAACGGAGTAAGTATATCAGACCTTGTTTTGTTCAACAACAATCCTGCGGTTTCAACAGCATGTTTTCTGAGTGGTGAACCAAAGTGCCTCAGCCCGTCAACAACCCCTGCGAGAGGATCGCGGTTCCTGAGTCCCCTAAGTCTCAATGCTGCTGATATTGACCGAGATGAAGCTATGGCAGACCCTAAGTCGCAAGGACAGATAGGGATGCTTGTGCTAAAATTGCTCCCGAACAAATTACTTGGCTGTGTTAGAGAAAAAGGAGACGATCATGGGCAATGGCGGCATCGTTGGCGCAGGAGTTCTCCTGATTATCATAGGGCTACTTCTATTGACAGGCATCCTGCAAGCCTTGATTACAGTGGTCGGATGGATTGCCATCATTGCAGGCGTCATCGTAGGCGTCATCGGCTTGGTAAGCATGATTAAGGGCGGCAACAGAGGCTACTGAGTTTTATAGGAAACGCCCTGCGTGTGCTATGCCCGCGTGTGCTATGCAATTTGTTCGGTTGACACATCGCTAGACAGATTGGCAGCGCCCAATGGAAAACCGAAGACAAGAGCTAGAACGACGACGGCGCGACTTTGCCGAACGACGCATAGAGCAGGACGCCCGCCGAAAGGCGCTTGACGAACGGAAGCATCTCTATCAGCAAGAGGTCCATCTGGAAGAAGAAGAACGGCTGCTTCAGGAGCACGAACGGCTCGACCATCTCGAGCTTGGACTGGAATACGAAGAGAATGAGGCCGCAGGCGCGGAGGAAACTGAAGCATCCGACTCCTCTGCAATTCACGCCATACTCGTCGCAATTGGGGCTGTCGTAATTCTCTTTGCCGCGCTCTCGTGGTTTAGCGCCTTGGGGAACATCTTTGGTATCGCCGGATTCGCTTGCCTCGTAGTTGCAATTTGGAAAGCGTTCAAGGACGAAGACCGCAGCGTCGACAACCTCAAGATATTCCTTGGTGGAATTGCTTTCTTCTGGGGAGGCGCGCTCCTGATTGCGCTATGTGGCGCAATCAGCGACATTCGATTCCCTAGTTTCCTTAGCTCCTTGAACTTCTTGAGCCTCTTGGGAAACGGCATTCTGATAATCTCAGGTATTGCCGTATGTATATTCGGATTATCAAGTGCACTCAAGCAAAGGAGCCAGAAGGAAGTTCGTTAAGAATCGTGATATAGTTAGCGTGATAACGGACAGGCAGGCGAGTTAGAAAACGAGGTGATGTATGGGCATACTCTCCCGAATGTCAACGGTGGTGAAATCCAAAATGAACCGCATTCTCGACAATGCGGAAAACCCCAATGAAACGCTGGACTACGCCTACGAGAAGCAGATGGAAACTCTGCGGGACGTGAAGCGGGGCGTGGTGGAAATGGTAACCGCGAAACGCAGGCTTCAACTCCAGGAGTCAAAGGTGAAGGACAGCGTTGTCAAGCTCGATGGGCAGGCAAGGCAGGCGATGGCCGCAGGCCGCGAAGACCTCGCCAGACTCGCTTTGCAGCGCAAACAGGCGTCGCTTATGGAGCTTGAAGGCCTTGACACCCAGATAGCTGAATTGGAGATTGAGCAGGAGAAGCTCACCCAGGCTGAACAGCGCATGCAGGCGAAAGTCGCGGCATTCCGCACTCGCAAGGAAGTCGTCAAGGCGCAGTACAACGCGGCTCAGGCACAGGTTCGCATCGGTTCCGCGCTATCGGGCATTTCAGAGGAGATGGGCGATGTCTCCCTCGCTATCGAGCGCGCAGAGACCAAAACAGAAACCATGCGAGCCCGCGCCGGCGCAATCGACGAACTGGCCGAACTTGGTGTTCTGGACGACATCACCGGAACCAGCGGAGACCCCCTCAGCAGGGAGCTTTCTCAGTTGATGGCAGAGCAAAACGTGGAAGACGAGCTTGCCTCGCTGAAAGGCGAACTGCCGTCAGCAGAAAAGCGCGCGCTTCCCGAATCCTCATCATAGAGGTGATTCGGATGTTGAAGCCAAACTCGCCGCTTTGCGCGGCAAGCAGGATGACGCCTAGTGGAAGGTGACAACTTATGATTGTACGAATACTCACGGAGGGGCAATACAACTTGCCCGGCGCGTATATCGACGACCTGAACGCCATCGACAACGAGCTAGTGGATGTGGTCGCGGCTGAGGACGAAGAGGCGTTCGCCCGTGTCCTGAAGCAAATGCTCGATCTGGTGCGTGAGCATGGAAGCCCTGTCCCGATAGACGAACTCGTTGAATCCGACCTCGTCCTACCCGAACCCGACATTACCCTGCTAGAAGCGGAAGAGATGTTCGTCGGCGAAGGCCTTGTGCCGGGGTAGATACTAATATTGTCCCTTCCCCCTTGATGGGGGAAGGCTAGGATGGGGGTGGAAATTCTGTCCACATCTATCCCTGACGACCCTTAAAACGGAATCCCCCACAGCGCGTACCAGTTCTCGAGGCTGCGCTCAACGGGCATTTTCTCCTCTTCCATAACGACGCTCAACCGCATCTCGGATGTGTTGTCCCGCGTCTGTGGGCCAGTAAGCACCATGGGGTAGAAGTTGCCGCGCTTGTAATTGTAAATCCAGTACGCCTGCTTCCCTTCGTACTCCATGCCGAACACCGCTGCGAGCAGTCTATCCGCGAACCCGTGGTCCACAACGGTTTCGCTTATCATGTGAATCGTGGTGACAAGGTCCTCGTAGTCGCGGTCGTCCAGCACTGCCCAGCGGGTGCCATAGGTATCGTCAACCACTTTGAACTGCGTTCCAGTTGAGGTCTCGCTCACGGCAAGAAGCGACCTGATCTCCTCGTCGAGATTCTCGAAGAATGACGAATCCACGGGGTTGAACACGATGCCCGCCTTGTTCGTGCGGTGCAAGTCCATCCTGCCGCTAAGTGAAATCTCCGCCGTGATAACGGAAAAAAACTCCTCCCGCTTCGGCTTCTTGAGCTTGTTCCGTCCGAACAGCGTACTGAGTAAACCCACGACGGCGCCTCCAAATCAGTCCATAGTCCCTTCCCCCTTGATGGGGGAAGGTTAGGATGGGGGTGAAAATCCTGTATATCGATGTCAGTCCCTCTAGCTACTCCGCTCCATACTGCGCTGCATTTCCTGAAGTCGCTCGATCCGCTCTTCGACCTTCGGGTGGCTGGAGAACATTGTCGCTATCGCATTGCCCTTGAGCGCTGGAATGATGAAGAATGCGCTCGCGTGCTCCACTTTCCGCAAGTCCTTCTCAGGAATGCGGTACATGTCGTTGCTGATCTTCTGCAACGCGGATGCGAGCTGCAACGGCGACCCTGTTATAACTGCGCCGCCCCTGTCCGCCGCGAATTCCCGGTAGCGCGACAGCGTCATAATGAGCATCTGGCTCACGAAATAAACTATTATCGTGCCGACATAAACCGCGAGCATGATTATCATGAGCTGCCCCATATCACGCCGACCGCCGCCTCCATGCCCGCCGCCGAATCCCCCGAACAGCGTTATCCAGAACAGCATCTGCAGCAGGAACCCCGCTGCAATCACTATGACGCTGGCCCAGGTCAGTACCATCACATCCCGGTTCTTCACATGCGCCAGTTCATGACCCAGCACCGCTTCCAGCTCGCGCTCGTTGAGCCGATTCAGAAGCCCTCTCGTAACGGCTATGACCGCGTTCTTCGGGTTGCGCCCAGTAGCGAACGCGTTGGGCACGTGCGTATCCATAACCGCAATCTTCTTCGGCTTCGGCATATCCGCAATCGCCACCAGCCTCTCGATTATGCCATGCAGACGCGGCTCTTCCTCTGCCGTGACCACTCGCGCCCCCGTAGTCGCAAGCACCAGCTTGTCGGACATGAAATACTGGAAAAAAGCCATCGCGACGGCGATTATCAGCACCAGCTCCCAAGGTAATCCTGCCATCATAAGCAGACCGAGAAAGAAGACATAGACCACCGCCAGCATCATCATCGTGATTCCCATGCGGAAGGTCAGCTCCAAGTCTCGACCATAATTCCTTTGTCTCATCTCATCCTCCTGCGTGTACCTTTCTACATTATACATAAAGTTACACTCAGGCACGCTCCGCATAGCTAAACGCCGCGCTAACCTATGGCAATCAGTCCCATTCTCTCTGATCGGTGAATGATAGAGCCTGACCTGAGCCAGTCAAAGGTATGGAGGTGAAATCGCCATTCCATTAACCGAATGAAAAGGCTCTCAAACGGTATGGATAGTGTTCATCTGCCAGCGCCCACCTGATACCATGAGCGACACAACCCGAAACTCTGAAAAGGCACGAGCGCAAGGCAATGGCGGCAAACTGGCAGACCATCGGACACGAAAGCGCAGTCAGCACGCTCACGCGAAGCATGGCAAGCGGGCGCATGGCGCATGCCTGGCTGTTCGCGGGCCCCACGCGCGTCGGCAAGATGACCCTCGCGCTCGACCTGGCGCGCCTCGTGAACTGCACCGCAGATGACACAGAGAGCAGACCATGCGCCGAATGCCGCCAGTGCCGGCGCATCACCAACTCCCTGCACGCGGACCTGCGAGTCATTTCGCGGGGCGGCGGCGATGGTAGCACATCGAGGCGCACCGCCATCAGCGTGGAGCAGATCCGCGAGTTGCAGCGTGATGCCGTGCTGAAGCCTTATGAGGGTCGCTACCGCGTCTTCATCATCGAGGATGCCGAAAACTTCACGCAGGAAGCAGCCAACGCGCTGCTAAAGATGCTGGAAGAGCCGCCCGCGGATGTCATATTCGCGCTCCTTGCGTCCGAAGTCCGCGAAAACACCGTTGACGAGTCGGCAGGCTACATCACATACACACCGGAGCATGAGCAGGACAGAATCACCGCGCTGCTGGAAGCTGTGCCACAGGTCGGCGGCATACTGCCCACAATCCTGTCCCGCTGCCAGACACTCGAACTGCGCCCGCTCTCAGCGGCGCTTGTGCAGAGCGAAATTGAAAGCCGCTTCAACTTGCCGTCTCACGACGTGACCGAAATTGCCCGATTGTCGGGCGGCAGGCTCGGCTGGGCGCTGCAAGCCGCCGCGGAGCCACAGATGCTCGCCCGTCGAAGCGAGCGTCTGGACGAGATCGAATCTACGCTGTCAGGCGGACTTGACGACAAATTCGCGTATGCCGAAAATCAGGCGGCAGCTTTCTCTCGCAGCCGCAACGTCGTATATGAAGAATTGCAGCTCTGGCTCAACTGGTGGCGCGATGTTCTCGTCATCCGCGAGGGCAACGACGACCTCGCCGTCAACCTATCCCGGCTGGACGCTCTGAAGTCGGCGGCGTCAGAATGCACATCTGCTCAGGTGGTCGCCGCTATCCGTGCCATTCAGGAGACAACCGCGATGCTGGAGAGCAATGTGAACCCCAGACTATGCATCGAAGGCATGATGCTGCGTATGCCGCAGATCGAATTTCGGCACTCGGAATTGCAGCGACCAGGCCCATGAATTGGAGGTAAGAATGCCCACACTAACAGGCGTGCAAATCAGACCGTCCGACAAGGTGCAATACTTCGACGCCAACGACCTCAACCTCAGGGCAGGGGAGAGCGTCATAGTGGAGACTTGGGACGGCGAACATGAAGGCGTAGTCGTCATCGCGCCTGACCAGGTACTCCGCTCCGACCTGCGCGGCCCCCTGAACCCCGTCCTCCGCAAGGCGACGCCCGAATAATGCAGTCAGCCCTCTCACTATTTGCAGTGAGAGGGCTGACTTCTAATACTGGCCTAATTCAAGATACTGTTCTGCTAATCGTCGCTATCCGTGTCGCCGTCCTCCGTCATCTCGTCAAGCGGCAACTGCTGCTCATCGGACGCTTTCTCGGCATCCCCAAGTTCGGCATTAGCGGCTCCGTTCCTCTGCGCGTTTGCTGTGCCGTTCTTGCTCCCGGCAGCGGGCTTCGCTGCCTCAGCCTTACCATTGCCATTAGACTTGCCTGCTGTGCTCGTGCTGCCGCTGTCAAGATCACTGACGCAGGCAATTGACGACACGGCGTCACCCTTTGCGAGGCGCATAATGATGACCCCGCTGGCCTTCCTGCCGATAGTGGTTGAGATTTCAGATAGGTTGGTACGCTGCACCTGCGCTTGTTCGGAAACTAGGTAGAGTTCTTTGCTGTCGTCCACAACCTCAGCTACCGCAACCGGACCAGTCTTGCGCGGCTGAATGTCGAAGGTCAATATACCCTTGCCGCCCCTACCTTGCCGTCTGTACTTGTCGACTGCCGTAAGCTTGCCAAAGCCCTTTTTACTGATGACTAGCAGGCGGCTGTCGCTATTGTGCAAGATAATAGCCATTCCGACAACGCGGTCATCCTGACTTAGTTTCCTCTTGCCGATTTCGCTGCCCTTCTTTTGCAGGCGCATACCCAATACGCCACCTGCATTACGCTGTCTTTGTGGCGCATCCTCCACTGCAAACCGTATAGACATCCCCTGCTGCGACACCATCACCACATCGTCTTCCGCCTTCGCAAGGCACGTGCCCACCAGTTCGTCGGCAGGCCCGCCGTTCATGTTCATGATAATCAGACCCGATGGGCGGATATTGCCGATGCTGCTCAATGCGATGCGCTTGATCTTGCCGTTGCGCGTCCCCAGCATCAGGAAAGTGTCGTCATGATCCAGGCTGTCCACCGCCACCACTGCGCTTACCGTCTCGTTCGCGCCTAGCTGAACCACATTCACCACAGGCACGCCCCGCGTGTTGCGCGAAGTGTCCGGTCGCAACTCGAAGACTGTTAGCTTGTGAACCCGACCTCGGTTCGTGAAGAAAAGCAACGTGTCGTGCGTGTCCGCGACCAGAAGGTGCTTTACAGGGTCGTCCTCTCGCGTGGTCATGCTCACCACGCCCTTGCCGCCTCGATGCTGATTGCGGTATGTGTTCGCCGGAATGCGCTTGATGTATCCTCCCTGGCTCAGCGTAACTACAACCTGCTCATGCGCCTCAAGCTCGGCGCGGCTTATGTCGTGCGCGTCTAGGCTGATGTCCGTCCTTCGGTCCTCGCCAAACTTGCGCCTGACCGCCCGCGTCTCCTTCTTTATCTCGAGCAGTATCTTATTCTCATCGCCGAGAAGCTCTTCCAGACCCTGTATCGTCGTCTGAATCTGCGCGTACTCCTCTTCAAGGCGCTCCCGCTCAAGTGTCGAGATGCGACGAAGCTGCATGTCCAGTATCGCCTGCGACTGTGGTTCGTCCAGGCTGAACCGCGTCATAAGCGCATCCCGCGCAGAAGGCGTATCCGCGGCACCGCGTATAATCGCAATCACTTCGTCAAGGTTGCTGACCGCAATTCGCAGACCGGCAAGGATGTGCGCCCGTTGTCTCGCCTTCTCAAGCTGGAACTCAGCACGCCGCCGCACGACCTCGCGCCGGAAGTCTATGAAGGATAGCAGGGCGACCTTCAGCGTTATCGTGCGAGGCATGCCTTCGACCAGCGCGAGCATGTTCGCCGAGAACGAGCTTTGCATCGGCGTCAGCTTGTACAGGTTGTTCAGCACAACCATAGGCTGAGTGCCCGTGCGAAGCTCAATGACCACGCGCATCCCCTCGCGGTCCGACTCGTCCCGCACCTCCGATATGCCTTGAAGCCGCTTGTCCTTCGTCAGGTTTGCGATCTTCTCCACCAGCGCAGCCTTGTTCACCTGGTAAGGCAATTCCGACACGATAATCTGCATGCGGTTGGAACGGCTCATCGGCTCGATTTCAGCCTTGGCGCGCACGATGATTTGCCCGCGCCCCGTCGAATACGCGTTGCGAATGCCTTCACGCCCCATAATTGTCCCGCCTGTCGGGAAGTCCGGACCATGCACATGCTTAAGTAGGTCTTCCACCGTCGCATCCGGGTGATCGACGAGATGAACGACGGCATTGCAAATCTCGGTCGGATTGTGCGGCGGTATGTTCGTCGCCATGCCTACCGCAATGCCGGACGCGCCGTTGATCATCAGGTTCGGCAGACGCGCGGGAAGCACCACAGGCTCGCGCAGCGTGCCGTCGAAGTTGTCGATGTGGTCAACGGTGTTCTCGTCGATATTTACAAGCATCTCTTCGGCAACCGCCTGCATACGCGCCTCCGTATAGCGCATCGCCGCCGGCGGGTCGTTGTCCACGCTTCCGAAGTTCCCCTGTCCGTCAACAAGCGGCAGGCGCATCGTGAAGTCTTGCGCCATTCGCACCATCGCCTCGTACACCGAGTCGTTGTTATGCGGATGATACTTGCCCAGCACCTCACCCACGAGCCGCGCGCTCTTCTTGTACCCCTGCCCGGGCCGCATGCCCAGTTCCTCCATTGCGTAGAGGATGCGCCGCTGTACGGGCTTCAAGCCGTCGCGGACATCGGGCAGCGCCCGCGACACGATTACGCTCATCGCATAGTCGAGGTACGAAGTACGCATCTCTTCTTCGATATGCGTTGGCTTGATGAAGCCATAATCAGTCTTATAGGTCGTCATCAAAACTCTCCTGTCTTTCGCGGCAGCGCCTCTTTAGGCGACAGTGATTCTTCTAACGGCAGCGCTCGCTTCGGGATGTCAGAATTACAGCATTACGACCGCATCAAGTCGGTCCGGAAGCAGCGATTATTGAAGTAGCCAGGCGGCATGGTATTGCGGCCCATGCTCAACCTAACCCCTACCTAATCTTAATAGCATAATTGAACTTATTATAACATGGGATTGAAGGTTCTAATGTGAGAACTTGGCCGCATCCATGCGCTCCGCAGCGCGTTCGAGAAGCGACTGAAACAGGCGGTCGAAGTGCGGAGGAACTTCCATGCGACGCTCAGGTCGGAACTGCACCCCGATGACCCACCTATGCCGCGAGCTTTCCAGCGCCTCTATTACGCCGTCCTCCAGCGAATACGCCGACGCCAGCAGCCAAGACGATTTCTGCGCTTCCCGAATCCCATTGCTATGACGGCTGTTCACGCGCACGAACCCGCCCGATCCGACCACTGACGCCAATCTGCTACCCGGCGCGATGTAGATGTGGTGATAAGCCGAAGCCACTCCGCCATCCTCGCCAACATCCGCATGCTCTGCGATCCGAATCGAAGCCTTGCCCCCGAACGCAATGTTGAGCAACTGCATGCCCTCACCAACCGCATAGATGGGCAGATCGTCATCGATCGCCGCGCACACAAGCACAACAGCCGCATCGCCCGCGCCAGCATCATCACAGCAAACGAGCGCGTCAATGAGCCGCAACGAGACATCAGGCGCCGTTCCGTCAGACGCATCTATCCGCAGTGCCCGCCCGCCAAGCCGTTCTACGGAAGCGGCGCATACCCGCGCATTCTCATCTGACAATGCCACTATGCCGATTAGGGGCCCAATTGAAGGTATATGCGTTGCCAAAAGTGCCTTACTTCAGAAAGCGCCGAAAGCGATTCTTCATCCTGTTGACGGTGCCCCACCTGATACTTCTTCGGATATTGTTTCTCACCTTGTTCGCGCTCTGCCTGACCCCTCCCTGCGTCTGCCTCCACTCCTCATACCGCACGCGCTTCTCCTGCTCATGCTCCGTGTGCATTTCCTGCATGAGCACGAGACGGTCGTACTGAGCGCGTCTGTCAGGCGCAGACAGAATCTGATTCGCCTCGTTTATCTCTTTGAAACGCGCATCCGCATCGGGGTCCCTGTTCACATCCGGATGGTACGCCTTCGCCAGCCTGCGATACGCTCTCTTGATGTCATCTTGGCTGGCATTTGGAACCACACCGAGAACATCATAGTAACTTCGCTCCCCATCGGACATATCCAATCCGCTGCCCCTTACCCGTGGAACTTCGGCTGCCGCCGCTCGCGAAACGCTGTCAGAGCCTCTTTATGCGCGTCTGTAAACCGCGACTCTCTCAGCGTCTCCGACTCCCGTCGCAGCACCAGCGACAGGTCCTTCTCCATGTAATTCTCGTGGATAAGCCGCTTCACCTTCGCCAGATGCCAGTCAGGATTGTCCGCAATCTCCTGCGCCAGCGCCACCGCATCTTCCAGCAAAGTCTCAGCAGGGCAGACATGGTTCACGAAGCCCGTATCCTTCGCCTCCTGCGCCGTGATGAACTTGCCTGTCAGCATATATTCCAGAGCGCTCCCCAGCCCGACCAGATTCACGAGAAAGTGCGTGCTGCCGTACTCTGGCGTAACGCCGATGCGCAGGAAGCGGAACGATATGCGCGCGTCATCGGCGGCGAGGCGCACATCACAGGATAAGGGCAGCGTGATTCCCATTCCGACGGCGATGCCGTTGAGCGCGCAGACGATGGGCTTGGACTCGCGGGCGAGGTCAACCCAGCTGATGTCGGACGCTCTCGCCGGCGCTTGCTGCGCCCCTCCACCACGCACAAAATCCTCGAAGCCGCCCACATCCGCGCCCGCCGAAAACGCCCGCCCCGCGCCCGTAAGCACCATCGCCCCAATCCCATCGTCAGCATTCCACGCTCTTACCTGAGCCTGAATCTCCGACTGCATCACCCCCGTAAACGCATTCAGCCTCTCCGGCCGGTTCAGCGTAATAATCCCAACACGCCCCCGCACCTCAGTCAGTATCTGCTCATGCGCCACTAATGTAATCCCTTCACAGCTATTCGCTTCTAGTCTTCTAAATTTTCGGGACACTCATTAATGCGCCCTCACAGCAATTGCAATAACCATTAACCCTTCAATAACCGCTGACGCGGAGTTCATATAGAGCACTTGACGGTCACATTAAGGTGTTCTTGGCCGAGAAAAGGTATGAATAAACACCCAAATCTTCCGATTGACTCGAAAGAGCTCCTGAAACAGCTGCGGCTGCAGCTAAGAACCCTCCAATAGGGTTCCCACTATACACATTCCAAGCCGCGCCAGCGAATCCAATTCCAAAAGAAACCGGCCTCAACCAAGCCCTTCTATGTAAACTCCTAAGCGCACTCGCGGCGTCATCAAGTTCCTCTTGACGTTGCTCAAGAGAGGAAGTTCTCTCTTCCACGGGCATCTGACTTAATTCTCTCGCAAATTTGAGCACTGATAACCGATATTGGCGGTGCTGAGCGTAATTTTCGCTACGGAAATCTAGAATCTCCTCCATTGGGATGCTGGTCACGTCAACTCCAACCATAGCCATATCAAAAGCTACCAGATCGGCAACATTAGGTGAAGAGTGTTTCGAGGGATTAATTATTTCTCCTAGTGCTTCGACTAGATCCCATCTGTCCGTCGCTGGTGAGAGTGTCAATCCAATGTTTTCGCCGCTGGATCGCAATATTTGCGCAAGGAGGACCAAAATCAGGGCACGTACTGTGCCGTGCATAGGTATAGAGACGCCATCTTCCGAGTCACGCGCAAGCCCACGTTTCTTGAGTTCCTCCACCAGGAATTCGGCAAGATTTCTGTCACCATAGTACCCAACTCTTGACATTGACAGTGACCCGAAACTGGTGTCGCGCGACAAGTGATCTAATCTTCCCGAAGCGATTATGTCAATGAGTGCATCTGCAAGTTTCTCTGTTTGTTCTTCACCAATGGATGTCTCTGGGCGAATTACGTGAAAGAGTTCGTTTTCTCTGAGTGAGGAAACTATTGGCAAATCCTCAAATCGGCCATAGTCTTCCATATAGTTTGGAATCAGCATGGCGATCCCATCAAAAAAAAGCACAAGGTTCTTGATTCTGTCGGACGAGTGCCAATATTGCCCAGGGTAATAGAAAGCCACTTCCTGCTTCATACTTTTACCTCACTTTCGCATGATAATTGCAACTACTCTGATTGCTTACCGAATCCATATTTTGTAGCATTGTACAATATTATAGTGGCTTTGCATCATCAGATTTCCACTGCTTCTGAAGTAGCACTTGCTTCGTGATCTTATACTGAGTACTCTGGAGTTGAGTCACCTCAAAAAGAAAATATTCACTATGTGGGAATCTCAGGATCTAATTTGAAAATCACCGACGTCAAAGCCGTCTATCCCAAGTACCAGCACCTAGCCCCATCCTGGCGCACGCACTTCTGGCAAATCGTAGTGCGCGTGGATACGGACGCAGGCGTGACGGGCTACGGCTATGGCGGCGGTGGTGTTGCGGGAGTCGCCGTCGTCAACGGCCACCTGCGCGACCACCTTATCGGACGCGAGATTGAGAGGATCGCAGACATTCAGGCGACCTACGACATGCTGTACATGGAGTCGCTCCCCTACGGTCGCAAAGGTCTTGGCGTCATGGCGCTCTCCGGCATAGACCTAGCCCTCTACGACCTGCTTGGCAAGGCGCGCGACCTGCCAGTCTGCGCTCTGCTGACCGACACCCCCAAAAAGGGAATACGCGCCTACGCCACCGGCGAGGATGCCCAGCAATACCGCGACCTCGGATACACCGCCAACAAGTTCGGCCATCGCTGGACAGGCAGCGATGCCGACTACGACACCGCAGTTCGGTCAGCTTCCCACGTGCGCGAAGTCTTCGGCGAAGACGCGCTCGTCATGGTGGACGTGTACATGTCCTGGAACTCCGAAGTCACGCTCGAAATGTCAGGGCGTCTTGCGGACTACAACCTCTACTGGTTCGAGGACGTCCTCACGCCCGATGACCTATACGGGCAGGCCGCGCTCATAGAAGATGTAAAGCCCACCCTCATAGCAGGCGGCGAGCACGAGTTCACGCATCACGGCTTCGATGCAATCGCCCGGGCTGGCGCAATGGACCTGTGGCAGCCTGACATCACATGGTGCGGTGGCATCACCGAAGGCATGCGGATAGTAGAGATAGCCGAACAGTATGGAATACCCGTTGCACCACACAGAGGCGGCGAAGTCTGGGGATTGCACTTGATTGCCGGCTCAGCCTGCGCCGACCTCGCCGAGTATCACTCAGACCACATCCGAGACGAGCGCGACATCCTCTGGCTCGACGAACCCGCCCCCGTTGACGGCTACATCTCGCCATCTGACAGACCCGGCTTCGGCGTCACCCTCAACGAGACAATGCTTTAGTAATGGAACATTTACGAGCGCAATAGCACAGCGACCAGCAGCCCCAAGATCGCTATCTGCAAACCGAACAGAATATTGAACCGGAAGTTCATATCTGATCGTAGGTCGTCGAAGCGAGCATTCATTTCAGAACGCATTTGGTCGAAGCGCGCGTTCATATCCGAGCGCATGTCGCTTAACCGGGCGCTCATCCCCGACTGTTCGCCTCCCAACCTGCTTACTCTCTCTTCCACAGCCATACCCACCTCTTGCATAATGTTTCGCTTTAATGAATTATAACACTATGCAAAATAAATTAAAGCCCGCTAGACTCAACGCAGATCCCCATCCTTCATCAACTCCCGCATCACGCTCGTCGCAAATGAACCCTTCGGCAGCGTGAACTCCACCACATAGCCGTCCTCCGCAGGCTTGACTGTTGCATCATCCAGCCGTATTCGGCTGATCCGCCGCGCCCCCGGAATGCCTCGGAACTGTCCATACTCAAGCCCGAACTCCGACAGCACCCGCAATTCAAGCTCACCCGCATCGCCACCGCTGACACGCGCCTTCTTGCCGAACAGAGGCAGCGCAGCGCTAATCTCCATACGGCGCACTCGCTCAGATTCCGCAGCGCCATCCTCCACTACAAACATCCCACCCGTGTCGTGCTTCTGCGCCCTGTCACCAGCAAGCACGGCACCAAACAGCCCATGCTCCATCCGAATCTTCAGCAGCCAGTTGAACAGGTGCGATTGCAGCGCCGACTGATAGAAGCGCTGCATCCTGCGGTCAACGTGCATCCTCTCGCCTCGAACGAGGCGCAGCCCGTCAATGATGTTCGTGTTGAAGCTACCGAACCTCTGCGGCCCGAAGTAGTTTGGCACACCGACCCCACGAAGATGCGCCAGCACATCCTCTGCAACCGTCTGCCAGTCGTCGCGTGGATTACGCACCCGCACACTGAAGCGATTGCCGCGCAGATGCCCCAACCCCAGCTTGTTGCGGTGCAGCGATGTCTCCAAGACCGTCAACCCTTCAACATCCCCCATCGACTCAAACGCAGTTGCATATTCCGCGGGCACGCTTATCCACTGCCGCGCCACCGCGTACTTGTCCTTCTGCCCGGCAAATCCCACCGCTCTGCGCGGCACGCCCGCCCCCGCAAGTGCGGTCACGACATCCATCGTAGTAAGCTCGCGTTTCTCGATGAACGCATAAGCGTGCGTCCCCGCGCCACTCGGCAGGTAGCTCGGTATCTCCTCCACCACGAAGTCGGCAATATCCTCGCGCAAATTGCCGCCGGTCCCGGGCAGCTCCGCGCTCGCGGCAGGCAGGACGTCCCACGAAAAGCGCAAACGCTCATCGTCGAAGTCCATCTCCTTCTTAGAATCAATCGTCATGTCGTTTGCCATCACTTAACGCGGTATGTCCAAACCTGGAAATAAACATCCGGCTCGCCCTTCGGCATTCCCAGGAACTTGTCTGTAACCTCAACAAGCTTCCATTTCCCTTGTGACTCCAGCAGTTCCTGCCTCTCACGAAAGCCGTTCTGCTCATAAACATCCGGCCGCAGCGTGAACGCGACCACGCCACCCGGCTTAGTGACGCGCACCAGTTCGTCGAGCGAGTGCGCGGGCGCATGTCCTAGAGTCAACACGCCTACGCCGATGACTGCATCGTAGTTGTCCGTCTCGAATCCGAGCGTCTCTCCCATCGTCATCTGATGGAAATCGCAGTAAACATTCTTAGCCCGCGCCTCTTCCAGCATCCCCATCGACATGTCCATCGCCTCAATGTCCGAGTATCCAAGCCTGTTCAACTCAACGCCTACCAGCCCCGTGCCGGCGCCAGCGTCCAGCACCTTTGCATCCTTGTTCACGAATCGAGCAAAAATCTCCGCAGCCATGCGCGGCATCACATACCCAAAATCGCCTGCTATGTTGTTGTCGTACTCATTCGCCCATTCGTCGTACCGCTCTTCGAGTTCCCTGTTGTTCTCAGAGGAATATACCCACTGCACCCTGTCTTCGCTGCTAATAGTGCTGCCCATAATTAGATTCGCCTTTCACATCTGGCTCAATTCCTTCACGAAATATACTAACATGACGCTCAGTTCCGAATCGCTGGGATGGACATTTCGGAGCCTTCTTGTTTATACTCACGCGGGCAAAACACAAGAAACATAGATTTTACATCTATGTGGGAGGGATCGACCTTGGAGCAAGGAAACATTTCGTGGATGCTTGTGTCCTCCGCGCTGGTACTGTTCATGACACCGGGGCTGGCGCTTTTCTACGCAGGACTTGCGCGCAGCAAGAACGCATCCACCACCATAATGCACAGCCTCATGAGTATGGGGATCATCGGCGTTGTCTGGGTCCTGTGGGGCTACACAATCGCCTTCGGACCCTCTGTTGGCGGCCTGTTCGGTGACTTTAGCTTCTTCGGGCTCAGCGGCGTGAGTTCTGAAGTCGGACCCGACGGCGGTATCCCACCCATGCTGTTCATGATGTTCCAGGGCATGTTCGCAATCATCGCCCCAGCCATACTCACAGGCGCATTCGCCGAGCGCATGAAGTTCAGCGCCTACGTCCTCTTCATGATTCTCTAGGTAACTCTCGTTTACGCGCCCGTAGCCCACTGGGTATGGGCTGAGGGCGGCTGGATATTCAATCTCGGCGCTCTGGACTTCGCCGGAGGAAACGTCGTACACATCACATCCGGAGTTGGCGCCCTCGCCGCTGCCCTGATAGTCGGCAGGCGTATGGGATTCGGCACCGAACCCATGGAGTCTCACAATGTCCCCATGGTCGTGCTAGGCACCGGCATGCTCTGGTTCGGCTGGTTCGGATTCAACGCGGGATCTGCCCTCGCCGCAGACAGCACCGCGATCAACGCCTTTGTCGTCACGAACACCGCAGCGGCGGCCGGCGCTATCGGCTGGACGACATTCACGCGGATAAAGGACGGCAAGCCCTCGGTCATCGGCGCTGCGTCCGGCGCGGTCGCAGGACTTGTAGCGATAACGCCGGCAGCAGGCTTCGTAGGCCCAATGCCAGCAATCATCATCGGACTCGTTGGCGGCATCCTCTGTGCCGTTGCCGCCCGCTTCCTGGTCAAACTGAAGCTGGACGACGCGCTGTCCGTGTGGGGCGTTCACGGCATCGGAGGCACTTGGGGCGGCATCGCCACAGGACTGTTCGTCGGCATAGGCTTTGGTTCGCTCGATGTCCCGCGTATTCAGCAAATTGGCATCCAGCTTATCTCCATCGTTGCAACATGGGGATGGGCATTCGCGGTAACGGCAATTATCCTGCTCGCGCTCAAGTACACCATCGGCTTGCGCGTCCCCGAAGACAGCGAAGCGATCGGTCTTGACATCGCAGAGCACGAAGAACCTGCGTATAGGTTCTAGTAGTACGAGCTCGGCGTCCAGTCTATTGACGTCTGCTCTATTATTATCAAAAATTCACTCCCTTCCCTTTCTAACGGGAAGGGCTAGAATGAGGGTACTCAATCCCTCGTAGTTGATCCTTGCCCTTTTGGCATGGGGAGGTGAGCCATGAAGAAAATAGAAGCAATTATCAGACCGGAGAAACTCACCATAGTGAAGTTTATGCTTGGCGAGGCAGGCTTTTACGGACTGAATGCCACTCACGTAACGGGACGCGGTGGACAGCGTGGCATTGTCCATACTGGACGCGCCGGGCAGACAATTACCGTGGACATGCTGCCCAAGATGAAGCTGGAATTAGTAGTCAAGGATTCGGACGTGGACACGGTTGTTGACATAATCGTCGAGTCCGCGCGCACCGGAGAAATCGGCGACGGCAAAATATTCATCCACCCGATAGAGGACACCATTCGGGTCCGCACAGGCGAGCGCGGCGACGCAGCCGTCTAATCGCTTCACAAAGTTCCTTCCCCCTCGATGGGGGAAGGTTAGGATGGGGGTGAAAATCCTTATCCATCCCGTCCATCGATGTTAGCCCGCCGGAGACGATGCAATGAAAATCACCGCCATCGAATGCCTCATACTCGACCGCAGCTTCCCCTTCGTTCTCGTCCATACCGACGAAGGTCTCGTAGGAATAGGGGAGTGCTTCCGACGCCAGCCTTCCGTCATTAAGGCGCTGATTGACGACCTGCTCACGCCTGCGCTCATTGGCAAAGACCCAACCGACACCGCTGTTCGTTTTGACGACATGCAGCGAGCCGCGAGTGCCTATGAGATGGGCGGCGCGGTCTGGTGCGCCATCGCGGGCTTGGATATCGCCCTCTGGGACCTTAAGGGCAAGGCGCTCGGACAGCCCATAGCCAACCTGCTCGGCGGCATGAAGCGCGACAAGATTCGCATGTACGCAAGCTCCATGCGCCGCGACTTGACCCCACTTGAAGAAGGGCAGAGGGCAGCGTCCTTCGTTGAACAGGGCTACTCCGGCTACAAGCTGCACAGCGCGGTCCCCGGCGCAATAGACGATGCGAGGGACTACACCATCGCCACCGTCACAGAAGTGCGCGCCGCAGTTGGCGACGATATAGACATCCTCGTGGATGTTAACGGCGCATATTCTGTTCACCACGCCATGGAAATCGGCAAGGCGCTGGAGCAGTTAGGCGTATTTCACTTCGAAGAACCGCGCCCCCACTACGACCTCGAAGGTCTGGCTACCATCGCGGACGCGCTCGACATTCCCATCGCCGCCGGCGAGATGATTTACACCCAGTACGAGTACCGCGACCTCATCCTCAGGGGCAAGGTGGACATCATCCAGCCCGACATTGTTAAGGCGCCGGGCTTCACAGAGTTCCAGAAGATTGCCGAACTGTGCAGAGCGTTCGGCAAGCCCATCACCGTCCACAACACGCAGCCAATCCTGAGCACCGTAGCACACCTACATTTCTGCGCTGCCTATGCCGACATAGTGCCCTACTCGCAGGAATACAACATCGAGCCAATCTCCATCAGAGACGAGATTTCCGTCCTGAAAGAGCCGCTGCAAGTCAAGGACGGCTACCTAGCAGTGCCAACCGGCCCCGGACTAGGCGTCGAACTCGACGAGGAAGCCCTGAAACAATTGGCTGCTCGCTGATTTCGGCTTGCCCTGTGACTCACAATCGCAATACGCGGATGGTTCCGTGCGCTTTCAGGCCTATTCGCTTGTGCTACAATGACCTCCATAGGCGCTGAAAGCAGCATTCGGGAGGCGCAATGACCACAACGACTACAGGCATACTTCCATACAGGCTGCAATTGGAGGAGGGCGAACGGCTGGGCGCTCTCGACGACCCCGGCCCCTTGCCTGAAGGCATGCACCAAAACCCCACTCTCTTATACGCGGCAAATGCACTCATATCCCGCTTACGCGAACTGCCAGGTGTGTTCGTGGACTTCAACACCTTCGTCTATTACGACCGCACGAACAGAAATCGCCGCGTATCACCCGACCTCTATGTGGCGCTTGGAGTGGACACGGTCGCTATCCGTGAGCGGCACGGCTACTTGATATGGGAAGTGGGCAAGGCACCCGACTTTGTGCTCGAAATTGCCTCCGAAAGCACCGCGAGGTACGACTGCATCGGAAAGCGAGACCTGTACGCTTCATTAGGCGTTGGCGAATACTGGCGCTATGATTCCACGGGCGGCGACTTTTACGGCACGCCTCTCGTCGGAGAACAGCTTGTTGGTGGTGAATATCGCCCCTTTGAAGTCCACACGACCGCTGACAGAGAAATTTGGGCGCACAGTCCTGTACTCGACATCGACATCTACTGGGGAGACGACAGGCTGCGAGTATACGATCCGGACAGCGGTTCATTCAAACTCGACGCAGAGGAACTGGAACAGCAATACAAGGAATCCGAAGAAGCGCGTGCAGCAACGGAAGCTTCGCATATCGCAACAGAAGCAGCTTACGAAGCTGAACGTGCCGCGAGGATGCGCGCTGAAGCTGAGATAGCGCGACTTCAGGACCATTTGCGTCGCCAACAATCCTAGTAGCATTTTGACGCAACGATAATTCCGTTATTCCTGCGAAAGCAGGAATCCAGATCGGGAAAGCGCTAAGTCTTACAGCAGCGGTGCCCCGAACCTGCCCCGAAAGTCAGTCGCCTGCTCGTAAGCGTATGCAATCCTCAGAATCGTCTCCTCGCTCAGCGCAGGCCCCATAATCTGCAAGCCCACCGGAAGCCCGTCCGACATACCCGCCGGAACGGATATGCCCGGTATGCCAGCGATGTTCGCTGGAATAGTCAGGATGTCGTTCAGGTACATCTGCAAGGGATCGGCAGTCTTCTCGCCTAGCTTGAACGCAACCGTCGGCGAAGTCGGCATCACTACCGCGTCAAACCGCGTGAACACCTGCTCGAACTCGCGCCGGATCAGCGTCCTCACGCGCTGCGCCTGCACGTAGTACGCGTCGTAGTACCCCGCCGACAATGCGTAAGTCCCCAGCATTATGCGCCGCTTCACCTCTGGCCCAAAGCCAAATTGCCGCGTCTTCTCCAGCGCGTCCCACACACTGTTAGCATCTTGTGCCGAGAAGCCGTACTTCACTCCGTCATACCGTGCCAGGTTCGCCGACGCCTCTGATGGCGCGATGATGTAGTACACTGCCAGTGCGTGCCGTGTGCTCGGCAGCGAAGTCTCCTCCACCTCAGCCCCAAGCGACCGCATCACATCGATAGCCTCGCGTACTGCGCCTTCCACGCCCGCTTCCAGCCCCTCGCCGAAGTACTCCACCGGCACCCCAATGCGAAGCCCCGACAAGTCCTCAACGAGCGCCTGCGTATAGTCCGGCATATCAACACTGAGTGATGTTGAGTCGTTGGGATCGTTCCCCGCGATGGCGTTCAGCGTGATCGCGCAGTCCCGCACATCTTTCGTCAGCGGCCCAATCTGGTCGAGCGAGCTTGCGAACGCCACAAGCCCGAAGCGGCTCACTAGACCATAAGTCGGCTTCATGCCCACGATGCCGCACAGCGATGCCGGCTGCCGTATGCTCCCGCCCGTATCCGACCCCAGCGCGAACATGCACTCGTCCGCCGCCACCGCAGCGGCAGGTCCTCCGCTGCTCCCGCCCGGCACGCGGTCCAGTGCCCAAGGATTATGCGTTGGATGGAACGCGGAGTTCTCGTTCGACGACCCCATCGCGAACTCATCGAGATTCCCTTTACCCACAAGCACCGCCCCTTGCTCATACAGCTGCCCTGTAACCGTAGCGTCATAAGGCGGCACAAAGTTCTCCAGCATACGCGACGAGCAGGTAGTTCGCACACCCTTAGTCACCATATTGTCCTTAAGCACCATCGGGACGCCCGTGAGCGGCTGCACATCCCCGGCAGCGATACGCACGTCCGCCTGCTCCGCCTGCCGCATCGCAAGTTCGTCGGTCACGGTCACGAACGCCTTCACGCTGTCCTCAACCTGCGAAATCCGCTCAAGCACCGCAGTCGTCAGTTCGACCGATGTTACCTCGCCGCCATCTAGCAGCGTTCTCGCCTCATGCGCCGTTAGCCCCGCCAATTCCATCTTGCTCATATTCTCCCGCTCGTGGTGAGCTTGTCGTGTCACCAAATCCTTTACCGCCCGTCCCATCGATCCATGTCAGCCCCGGCTACTCCAGCACAGCCTTGACGCGAATCAGGTCGTCCTGCCGATTAGGCGCATTCGCAAGCGCATCCTCTCGCGCAAACGACGGACGCGCCGCATCCTCGCGCATCACCGACAGCAGATCGACCGAGTGTCCCGTCGGCTCCAGGTCCCCCGTATCCACACTGCTAAGAGCCTCAAACTGCTCCAGAATGTCGGAAAGCTGCCCCCGCATCTCCTCTACCTCATCGTCCTCCATCCCAATACGCGCCAGCAGCGCAATATGCCGAACCTCTTCCGTCGTAAGTCGCGTACTCTCTTCCATCAGCCTGAAATCCCTTCCCTCACGATGACCAACCTGACCGCCACCCGCAAAACATCACCCGCAAGTGTAACAAAGCCGCCAACACACCTTCAACAAATATCCAAGGCACTAGGGCAGGATGAGTGAACACGTCGCCAACTCATCCTGCCTATCCTGTCCATTAATGTCGGTTTCCTACCGGCTATACCCCGAAGCCTGCTTCGGAATGTCCCGCGCAATATGCTCCATCAGGAACGAGAAGTCGCGGTACGCTGCCAATTCCCCGATGTGCCTGTCCAGCGACCGCAAGTCCTCTTTCAGCATCGCAATATCGTCATGTACATCATACGGCGCGTCCGGGTACGGCAGGCTGCTGTACCTGTCGGACGCCAGCGCAACCAGCGCCCCCAACTGTAGCAGCGCACCATCTCGGTCGTTCGGCGCATCATTGTACTGCGCCAGTATCTGCGCGTGCTGACGGTTCGCCTCGTTGACCACCGGCGTAACCCAGCGCACTTCCACATCGCCCAGGTTCAGCACATCGCCCCGCGCCGCATAGTCCACCAGTTCCAGCTCATAGAACACCGTCGTTGCCGCGCCTGACGGTATCTCCGCGAACTCCTTACGCGCCTGCGTGAAGTTCTCGTCCGCCGTAATGCGATTCTCATAGCCTATGATCCGCCACGACTCCACGACCTCCGCGTTCCACGTTACCTGCGCCCGAGTCTGGTCCGCGAACGGTATCGACAGCGCAAGCCAGTTCTCGCGGCTGAATGTCGCGCGCGCCTGTCCCGTGTCGTTCAGGTAGCGATACCAGCCGTTGCCGTGCTGCGCCAACTGCTCCAGAAGGTAGTCGTTGTAGTTCTCGATTCCAACGCCGATCGTGATGAGACGCAGCGGGTTCGCGTTGTCGTAGTCCCCTGCCGACTCCAGTATGGCGAACGGATTCGTCGCGTCCACATTTGCCACGCCGTCCGACATCAGGATTACATAGTTGTGCGCGTCAGGACGCTCCCACCGCGCCTCATGCGCCAGTCTGACGCCAAGGTCCAGACCCGCCTGCACATTCGTCGAGCCGTGCGGCTCCAGCCTGTCGATAGACCTTCTGACATCCCTGCTGTCCGGCCTTTCGTGCTCCACGGTTAGTCTGTCGATTACATCTTCCGTAAAGTGGACCACCGCTATTCGGTCGTCTCCACTCAGGCTCTTGCGAATGCTCTCCGCAGCCTCGCGCGCTATATCCACCCTGTCGCCGTCCGCCATAGATCCCGACGCGTCCAGCACCAGCGTAACATTCAGAGGCCTGCCGTCATCGCGCAGCTCCGGCGCTTGGAAGCCGACCCGCGCCAGCACCTTGTCGTCATCCAGCGGATGCGGGATTAAATCGGTATGCACCGCGAAACTATCATCCCTCGACGGCTGCGCGTAGTTGTAGTTGAATGCGTTAATCCACTCCTCTGAGCGCACCGAATCAGGCTCCACATCGTAGCCCGACCGCGCCCAGTTCAGCGCCAGGTGGTACGACGTGCGGTCTGTATCAAGGCTGAATGTCGAAACGCTATCCTCCGATGTGTACACAAACGGAGTCCGCTCATAGTCCTCGAAAGTCGTAGTGCCGGGCTGTCCGCCACGCGGCCCCACACCCGACTGCGACTGCGCCACCTGTCCGCCCGAACTCTGAATTGAATGCAACTGCATTTGAGGCGCTGGTGCCGACGCAGCGGGTGCAGCAGGCGCTGGCGCAGCCTGCTGATTCTGTTCCACTATCGTTGCGGGAGCTGCCGTTGCAGCCGGGGCAGTCATGGCCTGCGTAACAACCGCAGGTTGTGCCGGCATAACCTGTGCAGGTGCCCGCTGTGAGGCGGCAGGAGCTGGCGCTGCCATCGCAGGTGCAGCCGGTGCCGGAGCATGTGCAGGCGCGGTCGCCTGCGGTGCAGCAGGCGCAGCCGGTGCTTGCGGAGCAGCAGACGCAGGTGCCTCCGCAGCCGAGCCACCACACCCCACAACCGCCAATCCAAGCGCCAGTGCTAGAGTAATCGCCGTCAGATTCTTCAACTTATTTCTCATGTCAATCAACCTCCACTTCGCTGTCTTCACAAGTCAGAGACTTGCCGATATACCCCTACAACGATGCGCTTTCCCCTTTTGTTCCCCGATTCCACACCAATTTCCATTCAATTTTCGTAATCTTGCAATTCCCGTCCTGTCCATCCTGTCTATCCATGCCAGTCCTCCTGCTTTGACATCAACCGCCATTCCCCTCTAACATCTGCACAATCGGCATGCATTAACGTGCAGATTTCGAGAAAGCACCTATTGAACTAAGATTGACATGGAGGACAAGCAATGAAAGTCGAACAGATTGCGGAACTGCTAAACGCACAGGACAAGCGCGTATCGGTGGCAGAAGCGGATACATGCGGGCTGATGGGATACTTGCTGAGCACCGTACCCGGCAGCTCACGCTGGTTTCCCGGCGGCGTCATCGCCTACACAGGAGGGCTGAAGCAGTCCGTCCTCGGCGTCTCCGACGAAATCTATGAGGGTAAGGGCAGCGTCAGCCCCGAAGTTGCGATTGCTATGGCAGCAGGCGCGCGCGACCTCACATCAACCGACTACGCCATATCCGTAACAGGCGTTGCGGGACCCACAGGCGGGCGCCCCGGCATACCCATCGGCACCTTCTACGTTGGGCTTGCAGGCCCCGACGGCTTGGAAGTCGCAGAGCGCATCGAGACCGGCATCACGGACCGTGACGAAAACAAGCGCGCAGCGGCGCAGGCGGCATTCGACCTGCTAGGCAAGCATCTTCAGGGGTAAGTGAGTAGAAATGGAAGTGGCTCTCAGGCGGGCAGAATAGTTGCAATATCAGTCCCTTCCCCCTTGATGGGGGAAGGTTAGGATGGGATGGGGGTGTAGGAAAATTTGCCCGCTCGTGATTAGTCAACCGTGAAGCAGCGAATCATCAGGCTGAAATCACATACCCATTGTCCAGTTCCAGCAACGCGCGCATCCTGTTCACGAAAAGGAACTTCTTGCAGTCAAGCTCAATGGCTTTGAGGTGCGGAGCGATGACATCGGCAATAAGAACTTCGACGCCCTCTTGCACCAGCTTCTGATAACGAGCCGTATTGCGCTTGCCGATATAGGTGTCAACTGACACCTCCATATACCGCGCCGATCAGGTTGACACGCAGACAAGGTCCACGGCGACTCGCCCGCCCTTGTTGGCAATGTGCGCCTGCGCCCTTTCGCTTAATGTGACTCTCACAGCCTTTACCTTCACTTCCACCGTCTTCAGGAATGCATGGGGCATTCCCAGCGCGTCTCGAACGGGAGGATGATGCGATGATGATATAATCAGGCATGAACCGCGTCAAGCAGCGATGCATCCACTTCACAAAGACAAACTCGACCCGTCAAACAGATTCGGAGAACGCCTAATGGTTTCCATCTCATACGACAAGTTCACACTGCCCAACGGCTTGGATGTAATCCTGCACGAAGACCACTCACTGCCCGTCACGGCAGTCAACGTCTGGTATCACGTTGGCTCCAAGAACGAGGAGCCGGGACGCACAGGTTTCGCCCACCTCTTCGAGCATGTGATGTTCGAAGGCTCGAAGCACCACAAGAGTAGCTTCTTCGACCCGCTGCAAAAGGTCGGCGCGAACCTTAACGGCTCCACCACGCCCGACAGGACGAACTACTGGGAAAATGTGCCCTCCAACTACCTCGAACTTGCCCTATGGCTCGAATCCGACAGGATGGGCTTCCTCCTCGACGCCCTTGACCAGAAGGCTTTCGACATCCAACGCGATGTGGTCAAGAACGAGCGTCGCCAGAGCTACGAAAACCGTCCCTACGGCATGGCTTACCTGACTCTACAGCCGACCGTATTCCCGCCGCCGCACCCCTACAACTGGCCTACGATAGGCTCACAGGAAGACTTGGACGCCGCCGACTTGGAAGACATCAAGAACTTCTTCCGCAAGTTCTACGCACCCTCCAACGCCAGCATCGCAGTCGCAGGAGACATAGACCCCGACAGCACTCGCCGCCTTATTGAGCGCTACTTCGGCGACCTACCGCCGGGTCCCCCCATCAACCGCGTCCGCCGCATGGACTCCGAGTTGAACGGCAGCGTCTCCCTCGTGCTGCGTGACCGAGTTCAGCTTTCTAGGCTGTATTTAGTCTGGCCCACCGGCCCCGCGTTCGACGAACAAGAACCTGCCCTGGAAATTCTGAGCGCTATTCTTGGCGACGGCAAGAGCAGCAGGCTCTACCGCAGCCTCGTCTATGACCGCCAGATTGCCCGCGACGTCAGCGTATATCATTACGGTCAGGAGATCGCAGGCGAGTTCTTCATTCAGGTTACGGCGAACGCTGGGCAGAGCCTCGAAGAGATAGAGGCGATTGTGCAGCAGGAACTGGACGCCATACGCCAATCCGGCCCAGACGACCATGAATTGCAGCGCGCCAAGAACCGCATCGAAAGCCAGCATGTGCGCCAGTTAGAGCGTGTAGGCGGCTTCGGCGGACGCGCCGACCAGCTCAACCACTACAACACCTACACAGGCGATCCGTCCCGCATCAACACCGACTTGGACCGCTACCTGGCAGTCACGGCTGACGACGTGCGCCGCGTCGCCAACACTGCGCTCGGCGAAAATATGGTCAGGCTCACGGTGCTGCCGGAAGACCAACTCTCCGCAGCAGCCACAGCCCTTGACCGCACGGCGATGCCTGACGCCGCTCCTGAAAGTGCCTTCAGCCCGCCCGTGCCCACGCGCGCCACGCTCTCCAACGGCATGAATGTCGTGCTGCTGGAAAAGCCGGGCGTGCCTGTGGTCGCGCAGGGTCTGTTCCTTCGCGCCGGGGGTATAACCGACCCCACAGATAAACCCGGCATCTCAAGCCTGACTGCTGCGATGCTCACCGAAGGCACCGCCACGCGAACCAGCCAGCAGATTTCCGACGAGATGGAATTCCTCGGAGCGCAGCTTCGTGCCAGCGCATCCCGCGAGTTCACCGCGATTGCCGCTGAGACGCTCACCTCACACTGGCAGCACGCGCTCGAAATCATGGCGGATGTCGTGCAGAACGCCACCTTCCCCGAGCAGGAATTCAACCGCGTTCGCAGTGAGCGACTCACGGACCTCAGCCGCATCGCCGACAGCCCGCAGGCAATCGCCAGTCGCGCGTCACAGGCGCTGCTCTTCGGTGCGGGTACACGCTACGGACATCCCGTGTCCGGTACGGAAGCGGCAGTAAAGGGATTCACCCGCGACGATCTCGCGGCCCATCACGCAGCGACCTATGCGCCCGAAGACGCTACCCTCATTCTGGTCGGCGACATCAGCAGAGACGAAGCTATCCGGCAGGCAGAAGCTGCATTCGGCGGCTGGCAGCAAAGCCCTTCGCCTGTCGCAAGCGCAGTGGCGGACAGCGAATCTGCGGACGGCGCGACCACCATATACCTCGCCGACAAGCCCGGCGCGCCTCAGTCCGTCATCCGCGCGGGCTACCTGACGATTCCGCGCCATCATCCCGACTACCTCGCGCTCAACCTGCTCAACTACATTCTAGGTGGGCAGTTCTCAGCGCGCCTCAACATGAACCTACGCCAGGACAAAGGCTACAGCTACGGCTACATGTCCGGCATAGAATGGCTCACGCAGTCATCGGCGCTCACCGCAGGAGGCTCCGTTCAAACGGAAGTAACCAAAGAGTCCGTAGCCGAAACCATCAAGGAGTTCGAGGAAATTCGCAACTCTCGCCCCGTCTCCGATGAAGAATTCGCAGACGCCGTTGGCGGTATCCTGCGCGGCTTGCCAAGCCAGTTTGAGACGCATGGACAAGTGCTGAACCAGCTCGTGCGCCTAATCGCATTCGACCTGCCCGACGACTACCTCACCAACTACGCCGCCGAAGTATCCAAGCTAACGCTGTCAGACATTCACAGAGTCGCAGACGAGCACATCAAGAGCGCCGCCCTCAAGATCATAGTCGCCGGAGACGCCGCCACAATCGAACCCGCCCTCCGCGAACTAAACATCCCCATAGTCCGCATCGACTACGAAGGCGCGGAATTGGACTAGGGCTGCCTGCCATTCCCTTGCTCAGCTTTCATCGCTTGCCGCAGCGCATCATGCACACGCTGCCGCCAGGTATCCAAGCCGCCCGCACGGTAGTACGCCACCACATCGGGGTCTATCCAGACCGCAATGTGGTCTTCTTCGTCGCGGGTAAGCGTCTTCTTTTTCTTGACGCCTCCATTGCGTTGCCAACGTTCTACGAACTCCGGCATAACCTCGCCGGCAGGGCGCGAATACTTGAACAATTCCGCGGTCATCTCAAAATCGTCAGGGTCTTCGGCGATGGCTGCCATGATAGCTGCGTCCTCTTCAGCGGTTGGCCAGATTGTGCCGGGCTTAAGCTTGGGCATACTCTCTCATCTCCCTCGGACTTGCCTTTCGTATGCTAATGATGCGTTTCCTGTCACCGCGAATTGTGTAGATGACACGATGAAGACGACTACCGATATAGCCGGTAGCAGCATAGCGAATTTCTCCATAGCGGTCACTTTCTTCCGCATGGGCGGTTTCCCACTCAAATTCGTTGACAGCCGCGAAATCGATTCTGTGCTTGGCTACGTTAGAGAGGCGTTTCGATTCGTCCCATTCGTAATCGTTCATCAGCGTATTGACGATACGCCGCTTGTCAGCTATGTGCTAGGGCTTTGCATCATTGTCCTGATCAGCGCGCATCGCCTGACGCAGCGTATCGTTCAACCTCTCCCGCCAGTCTTCCATCCCCCTCGCTTGGTAATACTCCACTATATCGCGGTCTATCCAGATTGCGACATTCTCATTAGGCGGAGGCCACGGCTTTTCAGCATAAATGCGATCCATCTCGGCTCTGATCGCCTCGGCGTTAGGTCCTAATACTTTCAAGGCTTCAGCCAAGCCCGTATCGATAGCGGTATCCTCGCTGAGCGTTGGGTGGGTGTCATCGTTGAGTTCACGCATATCTTCCTGCCTTACTTGCATTTGACTATACTATATCGTACACATAGTCCACGGACTGTCAACGAAAGCGTCACACCGAATACCCAAGAGGAAAATACATGCAAAAACCCTACCGCCTCCGCCTCATGGACACCTACCGCAACCTCTTCTACACGCCCATCTACACGGCTGTCTCAGGCGGCTTCCTCTACGCCGAAGGCCTCGATGTCATGTTCGGCACCGTCCCCGCCGACCGTCCACCGCTCGACACGCTGCGTCAGGGCGAAGTTGACATCATCCAGTCCGGCATCAGCCGCAGCCTCATGGCACTTGACGACGGCGACGAAGACGCGCCCCTCCACATCGCCGAGATAAACCAGCGCGACGGCTTCTTCCTCGTCAGCAGAACGCCCACCGACAACTGGCAGTGGTCCGACCTCGAGGGCGCAACTCTCATCCCCATCGGCTTCACCCCCGTCCCGCTCACATCCCTCACCGCCGCTCTCCGCAAGCACAGCGTTGACATCGACAGCATCACCATGCTCAAAGGCCTATCAGCCGAGGACGCCATCGCAGCATTCCGCCGAGGCGACGCAGACTACATCCACATGCCCAACCCGCAGGCACAGGCGCTCATTGAAGACGGCACAGGCTACCTCGCCGCATCGCTCGGCAGCGAGCACGGCTACCTCTGCTATAGCTCATTCGCCGCAACCCCCGCCTTCATCGACCAGCAGCCCGAAGTTGTCCACCGCTTCGTGCGCGGCTTCTACAAGGCGCAGCAGTGGCTCGCCGCTACCGCCCCGGAGGTCGTCGCCGAGCGCGTCAAGCCCTTCTTCCCAGGCGTCTCTGATTCTGTGCTGCAAGCCAGTATCACCCGCTACAAGACCCTCGAAATCTGGCCCGACACACCCGACATCGGCATCGACGGCTACAACGCAATGCGCCAGGTCCTCATCGACGGAGGTCTGGTACATGGACGCCACCCCTACGAGCGCCTTGTCCGCTCCGAGTTCGCAGAGCAGGCAATGGCAGAATGAAAATCCCAGTAAGGATAGCCGACATACAAGAAATTTCGCCCACCGTGAAGTCGTTCACCCTCGCTCTCGATGGTCAGCCCTTCACATTCCTGCCCGGCCAGTGGATCGACTGCTTCATCGACATAGACGGCAAAACCGAAGTCGCCGGCTACTCCATCACATCCTCACCCACCGAAGACGGCTGGTTCTCCATCGCCGTCAAGCTCGTCGGCGACAGCGCCGTTACCGACTACCTGCACGATAGCGCCGCCGTAGGCGATAACCTCATCGTCGAAGGCGGGCAGGGCGACTTCCACTACGCCGGCAACGACTCACACCCACTCGCCCTCATCGCAGGTGGCATCGGAATCACCCCCATCGCCAGCATCATCCGCTACATCGACAAGTCCGCGCTCCAAGTCCCTGCAACCCTCGTGTACAGCGCCAGCACCCCCTCCGAACTGCTCTTCCGCGAAGAGTTCAAGGCAATAGAAGCCCGCAATCCCCATTTCCGCGCCTGCTTCAGCGTAACCCGCCCCCACAGCGAACCCTGGAGCGGTCGCACCGGAAGAATTGACGCATCAGCCCTGCGCAACGCCTGCATAGACGCCAACACCTTCTGCTACCTATGCGGCCCCCCAGAAATGATTAGAGCTATGCTGTCCGCACTAAAAGAAATAGGCGTCCCAGCGGAACGCCTACAATTCGAGCAGTGGTGGTAAAAAACCAGTAACGTACAATGTGACGCTAGACATACATTGAATGCTGGGACACTAGCCACCGACTGTTGCAACAAGATAGCGAAACTTGGACTGCTTCTGATTGAGGATTTCGGAATAGTCTTGCCAGTTGACATTGTATGAACCGGCCAAGAAAATCGGCCCTTCTCTCTTCGCAATTGTTCGTGGGTTAGTGCCATCCTTCCATTTCAAGTCGCCAGTTAGAGATCTTCCTTCGTGGAGGCGGAAATGGGCATCCATAGTAGTTCTCCATTGGGCTGCAGGAGATTTCCAGTACGAAGCATCATTTGTTAACAGTATAGCGTATCCACTTGTGCACGCTGCATTGTCAGCTACAACTCTCTCTAATCTTGCTATGTCTTTGACGAAATCATAGCGGCTAAGCGGTTGTGATCCTTGGTTACTCAACACGAACCGCTCTCTATTGACTTCAATATCAATTTCACGTGTAAAGTACTTTAGTTCAATTGCCGTGCAAAGAGTTGGAAGCCAAATGTCAAGATAGACCCCTTCATATGGAAATGGCTTATATTCGAGACGGACTTTACAGTTCGGGATAACCTCCTTGATGTGCCACGCTAATTCGTGCTGAAAGTCTGCTTCAAGGTTAAATATCAGACGACGTTCCGCAAGGCTTTGCATTACGCTATGGATGTCAAGCACTTAGACCTCCCACGCGCTCCGATAGTCCAGCTTATCGTCCCCCGTGCAGATGAATAGTTCACTCGCAGGCACCGTGCGATCCTGATTGCGACAGCCGAACTTCGCCGTGCACCTGTCCTGTGCGTTCTTGTAAGGGCAACGCCACTGCGACACCTCCGTCACAGTATCCGACATCCCTCGAAATATCGCGTCAAGCCGCGACATACTCGCCCTGTAACGCGCCTTATCTACACCCTGCTCGTTTGCCATATCAGTATGAGCACCCTACGCCCTGAATTCCCCTGAATTCAACAGGTTGACGATTACTATCAGCAAGAGAACGACTATTGTGACCAGTCCACTAATTAACGCAACCAGCAAACCCACCAGAAGCCTATGTAAGCCCCTGACAGCCTCGTTGGTCTGCTGAATAGCCCTGTCGGTTCGTTCAAATCCCGATTCGATAGTCCTGTCAAGCCTATCGAATCCTGACCGCATTTCGACACTCAGCTCTTCTAGCCGCTTGTCGAACTGCTCACTTCTTCCTTCTTGCCGACCGACTCGTTCTTCCAGTGTTGCCATAAGGCATCTGTCTCACACATAACTATTCTGGTCGGCTTAATTATATCACATTCTCCCCTAATCCGAACCCGCCACAGGCGCCGCTTCCACTTCCTCAGCCTCTCCCGCACCCATAAACCGCTTGGCCATATCAACGCACTCCATCGCATTCTCGCCATAGCCGTCCGCGCCCATATCGTCCGCGAACTCCAGACGCACCGGCGCCCCTCCGACCATGATGCGCACCATATCGCGAAGCCCGTACTCCTCGAACGCCTCGATTGTTCTGCCCATATTCGGCATCGTGGTCGTCAGCAGAGCTGACATCCCCAGTATCTGCGCCTCATGCTCCATCACGGCGTCAATGAACTCATCCGGCTTTGTATCGACCCCAAGGTCGTGAACAATGAACCCCGCGCCCCGCAGCATCATGATGCACAGGTTCTTGCCGATGTCGTGCAGGTCGCCCTTCACCGTGCCCATCACGATAGTACCTACCGGCTCGATGCCCGACGCCGATAAGATAGGCTCGAGATACACCATGCCCGCCTTCATCGCGCGCGCCGCTACCAGCACCTCCGGCACGAAGATGATATTGTCTCGGAACTTGATGCCCACAATAGCCATCCCCGAAATAAGCCCATCGTCCAGCACATCGTTCGCCGAATATCCCTCGGCGAGCGCCTCCTGCACCAGCCTGTCAACCTCAAAATGAGCCCCCGTAATGAGGTTGCGCGCGATGTCGTGCATCAACGGAGTCGTCCCCTCGAACAGACCCCGTATGTGCTTGATCTCGAACGGCTTGGTAACCCACTGCAATTCCTGCTCCAAGCCTTCGTTATGTATGGGCATCGCTCTACACCTCAACTAAGGTAATGTTTCATTTTTCGTGTATTCAATTGATTTTATCAGGTAGCAATCAAGCCGTCAGCTATCCGCAACACGAGACGGTTTGAAAAGTCCCTTCCCCCTCGATGGGGGAAGGTTAGGATGGGGGTGAGAAATCTTCTTCACTCTATACTATCCATTCTGTCCATCGATGTTAGTCATGCTCCGCGTGCCATTCCTTCACCGCCTTCGGAATCTCCAGCAAGTTCTCCAACTTCGTCGCCAGCGGTATCGCGCACTCAGGCGCCACCAGCTGCACCCCTGCGTCTAGGCACTTACGCACCTCTTCGCGCACCTCCGCAGGTCCCCGAGCGTACAGCGTCTCTGGATTGTTGATGTTCCCCACAAGCCGAATGCCGCCGTTCACAGCGTCCATCGCCGCCTGCGGGTCGTTCTTGGAATCGAAGTGGAACGCCGCCATCCCCGTCTGCGCGATGTACGGCATCCTATCCAGCGTATTGCCGCAGATATGCAGAATCAGCGGCACATCCAGCCGTTCTTCCATCTCCTTGTGGATCTCCAGCAGGAACCGCCGGTAGTATTCCCCGCTCACAAGGTCGCCCGTAGCGTGGTCCGGGAACGTCAGCGCATCCGCGCCCGCGTCAATCTGCGCCTGACCGAACAGCACCGAGATTTCCTTTAGCTCGTCGAGACAGCGCATCGTCATATCCGGATCGTCAACCGTCATCAGCAGGAAAGTCTCCACGCCGAACACATGGTACGCCAGCGTCCACGGCCCCATCGTCTTGCCGATGATAGCGACCTCGTCGCCGAACTCTTCCTTCAGCAGGCTTATCGAGCGCGTGATCGTGATATTGTCCGGATGCTCCAGAAAGCCCGGCGGAATGTTAATATCCTCAACGCCCTTCCAGATAGGATTAGCCATCCGCACCGTCGGCCAGTTATCCTTCTCCTCCCACTGCATCTCGCAACCCAGCGCCGCCGACTCCTGGATGATAGTGAAATACGGCATAATCGCGTCAAAGCCCAGTTCCGTATAGCCCGTAGCCGCAAGCCGCGCCGCAAGCTCAGGATCGCGGCACGCATCCGGGAACGGCGCATCCACCATATCCATAAGCTCCACCGTCGCCACATTAGTCGGATTAGCGACAGGCGTCCGATCTACCGGCAACCCCGCCAATGCATTCATCACCCGCTCCCGCGGCGTCATAGTCTCAACCAATGTCATAAGGAGCCTCCTTGTCAAAAATTACAGAAATTCAGGTTCGCTGTCGGGCCTGATTTTGACAACCTGCCCGGGCCTGATAATGGGTAGGACTTCGCTCACTTGCGGAACTAACGGTATCATATCTTTCAGGCTGTCCGAGCGAGGATAGATAATTATGATTGGTATCTCCTCCGCAGTGATACGCCGCTGCTCTGGTATGCTCTGGTCGCGTGTAATGAAGATATCGAATTCTTGCCGCGCCAGCGCTATTAGGCTGCCATTGCCAATGCTTTTCCATCCCATGTAGTCAACTGTACGAGCGTCATGTTCCGGGAAATGATGTCTTAGCCGGACATCCAAACACTCATCTATCAGCAGTTTCATAGGCAACGTTTTCCAAAGCGCATTTCGCTAGGGTAAGAGCTTCCACAGCTTGCTCTCGGCTTACCGTTGGATATCCTTCAAGAAATTCATCTATGTTCTCTCCGGATGCCAGTAGCCCAAAAAGGATGTCAATCGGCACACGCGTGCCTTTGAATATGGGCGTGCCGCTGACAATCTCCCTGTTGCTGTGGATGACGCCGTTCGTATCCACGCGCTCCCGCAGCGCAGCCAACGCCTGTTGCATACTCACTTGTGGAAAGTCTTCAAGGAAGGCGTACAAGTTATGCACTTCGTCCGTGTAGTGAAACAGGTACTTTATTGGCACATCCGTGCCTTCAAAGACGGGGCCGCCGCTCAGGGCGTCCGCCATCCCGTCGATCTCAATATGCGGCGGTATGATGTCGCCCGGGTTGAACACGGTCGTCTTCGTCGGCGAAATCATGACTATTTGTGTTTTCGCCCTCTTGGGTTTTGCTTGCGCCATGAAATTGCTCCTTGCGTTGTTTGCGTCAATCCACCAGCTCCGCCAACCTAGGCCCAAACACTTCCTTGAACTTCAACAGCCACTCAACCATCCTAGTCGTGGATCACGGCAAAGTATCATATTTCCTGCCGTATTCACTTGAGTTACGGCACTTTAACGAAAGGCTGCTTATCGACAATAGAATGTTGAATCTTTGTTATAAGGAAATCTTTCAGGTTGGCTTCTTTCTCCAATAGTCGAACGAATTCCTCAATTGTACACAGCACAATGACTACCTGATTATTTAAGGACTCCCTACACGTTGCAATTGCTGGCGCCGTGTATTCACTGTAGGAAATGAATATTCCACGGCTAGAAGGATGGTTGAACACCCGAACCAGATGCTGTGAGATTTTTTCAACGGATACTGGGTCTTTCAGCCACTTCATTTCAACCAGATAGATGTGACCATCAAGTTGTATGACGCCATCAATTTGTTCAATGACACCCTGTCCCGGATCTGGTAGTCTTCTAAAATTTTCGCGTACGAGAATACCGGCCGAATCGAAGAGTTCATTCAGAACCTTTTCAAGTTGCAATCCCCTCCTTTGGGCATTGTCCATTGTGAATAAGTTTGAGAAATCTTGGCGGATTTTTGCCATTCGTTCACGATATCTGCTTTGCTCCGCTGCCTTGGCCTCTTGCGTTTCTCGGCGCTTACGCACCTCCGCCTCACGCTCCAATTTCATTCTAGTGAATGAGTCCTTGTAATCGACAACATTGCGTATATTGGCAACCAGGCCCTGCGCTTCAAGCCGATCATTTTCCCAGCATGCAGAGAAATCCTCGAACTCGACGACTCTCTTCAGAATTTCCCTTCTCTCCCTGATCGCACTATCCCCAATCTCGTTCAGACCTGTGAGTACGGTTCGAGCCATTTCATATTTATTGATGCTGTTCGGGTCGTTCGAGAGACGGCTTTGTATTCCAGACAACAGCGAGTGCCGTACTCCTGAACCTCTGAAAAAAATTATGACGTCACGTTTCGACTTGCATAATCGTGGAATTGTATCCACTAGCAAGAGAAGAAGCTCAGGTGGGTAGTGATATGCTTCGTTCAACCTTATATCTCTCTACTTGAATGGGAAGATGTCCTTGGACCAATACCGAATTCAGGTCTTGAGCTCGCCTACCAGACGTTCGTTACTCCAGCTCCTTATTATCCATCCTTGTCCTCCCCTACGTCGGCGAGAACCCCAGCGTCCCAGTCGTCATCTGCCCGCGCAGCGCCTCGGCAGCCATCATCCCTTCCACGCTCGATATATTCCGAGAGTACGGCATCAGCAGCCGCATCAGCGCATCATGCCGCTCCCCGCAAGGGAAAGCAACCTCCACGTCCCCCACCTTTTCCATCTCGCCGTATCGCAGGAACCCCGCCACCACCATCCGCAGCCGCACCGCCGGATTCGGCGCATCCCCCTCTGCCGACACCGAATACACATAGGTGTCATCCTGCGCAGCACCCGATACCTTGATGGTCAGCGGCGACCGCGAGTCCTTGATAGCCATCTCACCCTGCGGCGGCGCGAAGTCCGGCGCCTTCCCCACAGCCTGGCTCATCAGGAACTTGATAGCCCTCTCATGCAGCTCCCCGCACGCGAAGCGCACCTGGTTCGTCGTACCTTCTACCGCCTCCACGCCGCCAAGTGCAACAAGTTGATCGCGTATCCGCTCAATGCGCGCCGAGACCCCCGCCTTGCTGCTGAAAGTCCAGATAGTACACACACCGTCCTTCATGTACAGCCCCACGCTGATATTCTCGAAGTTCGGGTCCATCGACACCAGCTCAAGACAATTTCCGTACTTCTCAATCACATCCACTGCCCGCAGTCGCGTTCTCATTTCAACCATAATCAAGCACCTCGCATGAGTTTTTCAGTTAGTCAGTGCGTCGGTATCTCACCTACTCGCGCTGTCATTCCGAGCAAAGCGAGGAATCTAACATCGTTGCATTGCAACTCCACTAACGAAAGTATAATCGTACGCCTCAAATAGCCTCTGACTTACTTAACCGCCTCAACCAGCGCCTTTATATGCGCCGGCGTCGTCCCGCAGCACCCTCCGATGATATTCACGCCCACATCGTGCGCCATCACCTTGAACCGCTCCGCCATGTACTCCGGCGTCTCCGGATACACAATCTCGCCCCCAATCGGCGACGGAATGCCCGCATTCGAGTGAATCAGCAGGTAGCCGTCCGTAGCCGCCCGCAGCTCCCGCGCAAGCTCCAGCATCACATCGATGCCATTCCCGCAGTTCGCCCCCACGATGTCCGCGCCAGCCTCATGCAGCCTGCTAACCGCCTCGGCAGGTCGCGTCCCCATCATCGTGAAGAAGCCGCGCGGCCCCTTGTCGAAGAACATCGTGGATATCACCACCAGGTCAGTGTTCTCCTTCGCAGCCCGCACCGCTATCGTCGCCTCGTTGACATCGATCATCGTCTCGATGTCCACTGCATCCACGCCACCCTCCGCAAGCGCCGTTATCTGCTCCGCGAACGCGTCATAAGCCTGATCCTCCGTCAGCGGCTCGTCTCGCAGCGGATCGTCCAGCACCTCGCCCGTCGGACCTACAGACCCCACCACGAAGCACCCCTCAGGTGCCTGGCTGCGCGCATGTTCGGCAGCCAGCCTGTTGAACTCCGCCGCCCTGTCCTGAAACCCATAGTGCTTCTGCCGCAGCCTCGTCCCCCCGAACGTATTCGTCAGCACCATCTGCGAACCCGCGTCGAAGTACGCCTTCGCCATCCCCTGCACAACCTCCGGATGGCTCACATTCCACTCTTCGGGATCGCCGTCTTCCAGCCCGTGCTGCTGAAGATAGCTCCCGGTCGCGCCGTCCGAGATTATCAGCTCACCCCGAGCCAGCCGCTCCAGTATCGTAGGTGCTTGCGTTTCGCTCTGTGTCATTCCACTCTTACCTTCCAAATGTCGCTGCCCAATGTCTCTAAGTTGTTAGCTCTCATCTATCCAGTGATCGACCGCCCCCGGCCGCGCATCCCGCTCACCCGCGTTCTTCAGGTCCCGTATCCGCGCCACGAAGTCCGTCGGAAACCCCTCGTTGAACCGCGCCGCCACAGCCTCCGCCGCATCCTGCGCCACTCCCTCGACATCGCCGTATTCGTGCCACTCCCACGCCATCAGGTAATCGTCGCTGCCCATGCTCCCGTCGAACATCGCTATCGCGTCCACCCCCTGCTGAAACCGCGCATCCAGCGGCACGCCAACCGGCGGCGCGCCCGCATCCTGCGCCTGCACCTGCACCGGAATCTCCTTCCAGTACATCACCCTGACCTTAGCCATATTCTATTCCGGACCTCCAGAGACTGACTCTGCAAACTTCGTGGCGGATGTACCATTATAGTCAATGTGCTACAGCGTCAACACGATATGCTGACCGACTGACACACTGACTAACTGACAAACTTCCTAAAACAACCCATCCCGCCCCGGATCCATCCCCAAAAAGAACCGCCCCGCAGTATCGTAGTGTGTCAGCCGACCCTGCACCTGCTGATTGATCACATGCACATCCTGGAACCGACGCTGCACCGGATTGCTCTCGAATATCGCCGACGATCCGCACATCGTATACGCGATATCCACCACATCCGCGGCCTTCCGATTCGCATGCGTGCTCGCCAGCCGCATGTGTACCAGTTGGCTCATAGTCAGCGGCTCTCCCGCCGACACCGTTTTCCACACCGCGCCGGCAGCCTCGCACAGGAACGCCCGCGCCGAGTGCCAGATAGCCTCAGCCTCGCCCACCTGCCTTTGAGTCGTTGACCAGTCCCGCAGCAGCGGCGTAGCGGGATCCAAATTACCCGGCACCTTGCGGTTCGCAAGCTCCTTCGCAGCGTCCAACGCAGCCCTGGCAGCCCCCATTGCGACCGTCCCAAACCCTGACGCGAAAAGCAGTGAAGTCGGTATGCGATAAACGGCCCCGTCTTCGCGTGGCGCAGTGCCCGGGTTATACATCCGGTGCTTCGGAATAAACAAGCCGTCAGCCTCGAACCCCCAGCTCGCCGTCCCGCGCAGCCCGTTCACCTGCCAGTTGTTCACCATCTCCACTTCGTCTTTTGGAATCAGCAGTATCCGCATATCATCTCTGGATACCATTTCGGCAGGACTCGCCCTGTTGTCGTCCGTATCCTGAATAGGCGTCAGCGCAGCGATCCATGTCGCATGGTCGCTCCCGCTGCTGAAGTTCCACCGCCCGCTCAGGCTGTACCCGCCGTCAACCTCGATCGCCCTTGACCGCGACATCGGCGGCCCATTCGTGATCACGGCGCGAGGATTGCTGTATATCTCCTCTCGCGTCTTGTCGTTCATCCGCGTGGAGTTCGTTGCGAAGACATTGTTCTGGTTGAAAGACCAGCCCACGCTGCCGTCGGCCGCGGCAATAATCTGCACGATCCGCAGAAAATCAGGATGGTCAAGCTGTGCGCCCCCAAGATTGCGCGGCATCAGCAGGCGAAAGAACCCAGCATCGGCAATCTCGTCAGAGACATCCGTCGGTATCTTGCGCTGCTCATTAATGCGGTCCGTATTCGCCGCAATCAGCGCAGCCAGCTCCCGCGCCTTGTCGATGTAGTATTCGGTGTCCCGCTCTTTCGCAATCATCGTACCGCTGAACTCCATTCCCAAAAACTAACTAACCCTGCCCCCATCCTATCCATCCTATGTATCCTGTTAGCCCCCGTCCTAAATCCCCAACAGCCCCTCAACATTCTTGTACAGAATCGCTTCCTTCTCGTCCTGCGTCAGGCTCTCAAGCCCCATCAGCCACGACACTGGCCAGTCTATCGCCATATCGAACGGCCAGTCAGTGCCGAACAGCACCCGCTCCACGCCCGCAAGGTCAATCAGTATCCGCAGCGCCAGTTCGTCATGCGTCAGGCAGTCGTAATAGAAGCTGCTCAGATATTCGCTCGGCGGCTTGTCGATGTGCTCGCGCGCCTCCGAGCGCACCTGCCAGCCCCGGTCCATCCTGCCAATGCCGTAGCAGACGTATCCGCCCGCGTGCGACAGGCATATCCGCAAGTCCGGATGCCTGTCCATCACGCCGCCGAACACGAACGATGCGAATGTAACCGTGCGATCGGCGAGATTGCCGATAGTATTCGGCAGGTGATACTTCGAAGAGCGAGGGTTGACAATTGTCGGCCCTCCCTGATGTATCAGAAGCACCGCGCCAAGCTGCTCCGACGCGGCCCATAACGGCGCAAACGACGGGTCATCGTATGTCTTCCCGTTCACATGGTCGCCGATCATCGCGCCCTTCAGCCCCAGTTGAGTAACCGCCCGCTCAAGCTCAGCCACTGATGCGCCGACGTCCTGCATCGGCAGATTTGCGAGACCTGAAAAGCGGGTAGGGTGGTCCTTCGTCAACTGCGACACATAGTCGTTCGCCTCACGAGACATATTAGTTATCGTCTCGGCGTCCTTGTCATAGTTATAAAAGTAGGCGTTCGTGGACAGCACATGCACATCCACACCAAGCGAGTCCATGTCGGCAAGCCGCTGCTCAGGCGACCACGCCGTCTTCGGGTTGTAGTTGTACATTCCCCCGGCGTCCGCCATCGTTCCGTACCAGTCCTCGCCCTTCTCCGCGGCTCGCAAAAATCCTTCCGGCGTAATATGCGCATGAATATCTATACTTCTCGTCAATTCATCCTCTCCTAGGTATTCGGTGTCCAATGGTCCGTCATTCCTGCGAAGGAAGGAATCCACTCACTAAAAGCCTATGTCGGATTATGGAACCTTCAGGCTGCCGCTGCTTCTGTAGCCGCTGCTTCTTTTGAATGTCCCAGGTCGAAAAGCCTGACCGCTAGCGTTCGATCAGCATAGGCTTTAGATACGCGACCCAGGGATCCTTTTCGCCATCCCCTCTGATGCTCTCTATCAGTTCCGAGACTTCATTACCGTGGCAGTCTGCTATCGACTCCCCTGCAACCGATTCCAATGAAGCGCCGCCCGACAATTCCATTAGGACGCCACGCAGCATCTCCACGTATTCCACAGTCTCCCGAATCGCCGCCTCACGGTCTTGCCGCTCTCTGATGTTTTCCAACCGTTCAAGCCAGTCAATCCCACGTTCTACTTCTTCGAATGGGTCTTCGTTTCCTAGTATAGTGGTCATTTTTCGACGTCCTCCCGCCTGCAGTCTGCACGCCTCCGAATCCCACCGTTGGCGAATTGTACCATAAGCGCAACCTCACCCATTTCATATGGAACAGCCGTCCAACCCCTCATATTGACCCTTGACAATCCAAACATTCGTGCGTAAGATGAAAGTCAATACGAAAGAACATTTATTCGCAACAAACCTGTCGGATCACATTTCTGACATGTGAACTGAAAACTAAAGCCTATGTGCATCCCAACCAAACTACAACAGAACATCATCAGTTTCACCAAAGACGGTGAACGCATCGCCCGCTTCCTCACGGAAACAATGCAAGGCGAAACCCCCGGCGTCAAAGTCAACCACCGCCTCGAAGCCGCCAAACACCTTATCCGCTACGGCTTCCCCAACGCCGACTGCCACAACAATCCCTCGCTCCCTCAGGATGAGGGTACAAAAGCCCCTTCCCCCTCGATGGGGGAAGGTTGGGATGGGGGTGAAGTCTCCGTTCGTAATGAGCCTGTAGAACTACCTACATCCTCCCCATCCTGTACATCGATGTCAGTTCCAGTAACCCACCTAGACATCCTAAACTACCAAATCGCCCACCTCATCCGCCACGAAACAGCCGAAGGTCACACCGTCGTCAACTTCCTCGTGGACATCATGATCGGCAGGGACAGACCATTCACACCCAAGAAGTTCTGCATCAAGCCCGCAGACCGCATGGCAGCAGCAAGAGAACTCCTGCGTCGCGGCTTCGGAGACCTCGGCTCAAGACGCAATCTCTCAAACACCACCGACGAAGCAAACGCCTACGACACCCTGCACACAGACCTCGCCAAGCGAATGCGCGAGTACAGCGAACGCGGCACCGACACCATCCGCTTCCTGCTCGAAGTAATGTCAGACCTCAACCCTGAAGAAGAGTTCACCATCCATCACCGCATGTCAGCAGCACAAGAGCTTCTGCGCCGTGGCTGGGACACCAACTACGACAACATCAAGCCTGAGCACCTCACGGACTACTGGCAAGACAAGGAAAGCACGCGCCTATCAATAGGCCAGAAGAAGACCCAAGCCGGTCTCTCAACCTCCATCGACGACTACGACAACTATGACGACACCGACTACGAAGCCATAGCCCTACAACTCCGCGAAGACGAAGGCCGAGACGTCAACTCAAAGCCTCTTCGTTTCCAAGAGACCGTCCCATCTTCTTGCCATTCCTCCGAAAGCAGGCATCTAGAAGACCGCCAAGCCGCCAGTCCTTCCACAAAGCTCCCTCTCCCTCAGGGAGAGGGTTGGGGTGAGGGTGAGAAATCCCCTATATCCAAGTCAGACAACACCCCATCCACCCCGACTCTGCCGAAGAGCCTACCCCTGACTAAATCAGAGAACGAATTCACCACCGACCGCAAAGCCATCATCAAAGAGTTCCGCGAAGCCATGGATAGGGGCGACGAGCGGGCAGCCCTCCGGGCGGAGGCAAAGTACCGCCGCATAGACGTAAAACCAGAAAAGAACATCTACGACTACGGCCCCAACGACCCCGACCCAACCGTGGACTACTACTTCGAACCCCTTTGCCCCGAAGAGCAGGGGAAGTTCGACAAGGAAGACAGACGCGAACACGGCCTGACCGAAGATGAAATCGCGGATTTCTCAGGCACACCCACGCAAAAAGCCAAATCAGGCACGCTCGAGCAACTCGCCCAATCCGCCGCAGCCCACAACACCCCCATCCACCCAAATCCCCTAGCCGCCAAGCGCATAAACCCCACAATCCGCAGCCCCTAACCTCAAAGTCCCTTCCCCCTTGATGGGGGAAGAGCCTGCCCCCAGCGAAGGCGGGGGTTAGGATGGGGGTGAAGTCGAAATCAAACGCAATGTTGAATGCAACACAACCACCTATTGGCAATGCTCTAACTGACAGATTATCCTTCTATCCCTCGCCTTGACTTTACTCAAAGCCAGTGTCAGACTAGGGCAGATATTTCTGCTCTAAGCCGACTTTGCCACTGTGGATAATCCGGACTATCCTTTGCCCTGATACAGATGATAATAGACATTCATACCCACACCTATCCCACCTCCGATGACAGCACGCTCACTCCCGAGGAACTGATTGCCAAGGCAAAGCGAATAGGCCTCGACGGCGTCTGTATCACCGACCACGATAGGTTCTGGGACCCCAAAGACATTCATGCCCTGTCACGCAAGCACGACTATCTCGTGCTACCTGGCTGTGAAGTGACCACCGAAGAGGGCCATCTCTTGGTCTATGGCTTGAAGGAGTACATATTCGGCATGCACAAGGCATCCTATGTCAAAGAACTTGTTGATGACGCAGGCGGTGCCATGGTGGTCGCCCACCCGTACCGTCGCTTCTACCGCAAGCAGGCTCACACTAGCGACGAAGCCTATCAGGAGATGCTCACCAGGGCATCACGCAATAAGGTCTTCGGCTTCATAGACGCCGTCGAGATCTTCAATGGTCGCGGCTCCGACGAAGAAAATCACTTCGCGGGCGACCTCGCCGACCGGTTTGGTCTGAGTGCGACTGGCGCAAGCGACGCCCACAGCCTCGAGCAGGTCGGCACCTACGCCACCCGCTTCCAGCAGCCCGTGCACAGCCTCGACGACTTCATCGCCGAGCTGAAGGCAGGCAGGTTCAGCCCCTTATCCTTGCGTACCTCTCCTGCCGAACTAGTGCGCGCATAACCCAAACCCAAGCAATTTGATGGTGTCACATGCCAACCCATCTTCTTGAAATCAAAGACCTGCACACCTACTTCATGACGAAGGAAGGGGTGAACAAGGCGGTCAATGGCGTTTCGCTTGCCCTCGATGAAGACTCCATACTCGGCGTCGTGGGCGAGAGCGGCTCCGGAAAAACCGTAACCGCCCTCTCCGTGCTTCAACTCGTGCCATTCCCCGGTCAGATCGTCAAGGGCAGCATCACCTACAACGGCCGCGAACTGCTGAACATGAATGCCGAGGAGATCCGCCACATCCGCGGCAAGGAGATCTCCCTGATATTCCAGGATGCAGGCGCGGCGCTGAACCCCGTCATTCCCATCGGCAAGCAAGTCGAGGAAATAGTCCTTGAGCACACGGACCTCGGTGGCAGGCGCGCCCGCGCCCTCGCCATAGAACTGCTCGATCAGATGGGCATTCCCGATGCCAAGAACATGCTCAGTCGCTACCCGTTCCAGCTCAGCGGTGGCATGGCGCAGCGCGTTCTCCTGGCAATCGGCGTCGCACTCAAGCCCAAGGTACTCATCGCAGACGAGCCTACTTCCAACCTCGACGTAACCTTGCAAGCCGAGATTCTGCACCGCCTCAGCCAACTCCGCAAGGAGAACCACTCCGCGATTATGCTCATCACCCACGACCTTGGCGTCGTTGCTCAGATGACCCAGACAGTAGCGGTCATGTACGGCGGTACGATCGTCGAATACACAGACACCAAGTCGCTATTTGCAAAGCCTCTTCACCCCTACACTTGGGGGCTGTTCCAGGCGATACCTCGCTTGGACACCGGGCAGCAGTCACTAAACCCCATACGCGGCGCGCCGCCCAAGATGATTGACGCCCCGGACAGGTGCCCATTCCTGGAGCGCTGTGGCAAAGCCGTCAACCAGTGTCGAACCCTGTCCGCTCCCCCGCTAGTGGAAGTCGAGCCGAACCACCGTCTGGCCTGCTACAACCCCGTCGTGTACGTCTGACTGCAATCGCGTTATTCCATCCACGGCATGAATTGACGCCATTCCTCCTCGATCTGCCGGTGGTGGAAGATGTAATAAGGATTGGGACGTGGCGCGGCAGGCTTGTTCAGCAGCCTCATATTCGCCTCACGCGGCGTGAAGCCCGCCTTCCTGTGGTTGCACGGAGTGCACGCGCTGACGACATTCTCCCAGACATGAGCTCCCTTGCGTGAGCGCGGTATGATGTGGTCGAGAGTCAGGTTCTTGGATTCCATGCCGCAGTACTGGCATCGAAAGCCATCCCGATAGAACACGGCGCGGCGCGACAGCCTCCGCCTCACGAGAGGCCTTTTCACCATATAGATGAGCCGTATCACGGACGGAATAGGCACGCGCCGGGACACGGTGGCAATGTGCTCCTCCCCATCAATGAGCGTCTCCGCCTTGCCCCGTCCCAGCAGCACGATCGCTCGCCGCGCGTTACATACGTTCAGAGGTTGATAATTCTGGTTCAGCACCAGCACAGGATTGTTTATTGACATTATCAGCCCCGCTCAATGTTTTGGTGTTAACGCCGCTTCGACTTAAAGCTTTCTCTCCAATAAATCCAACGATTCCGCAAAAACAGGGGATATGAATCCGAATGCGTTCAGTGGCAGCGCATCCGTTTCCTCGACGAAAATCCTTACTACCGCAGATTCTGTAAGTGCGCGCTCCAGCCCATCACGCACATCTCCACTTGCACCGGGCATATTAGCGTTCTCTAGGGGCACATTATAGGCGAATCTGGCAAGTCCGAGTATCAATACCGCGGCGAGCGCACCCCCCAGTATGACACCAAGCAACAACCCGCCCACGCGGTCAACCAGTGAAGATGCCCCAAGCGTGACTATTCCCAATGACTTTCGTATTATCTTCCACGCAAACTGAATGACTCCTACTGTCAGCGCAATTACTATTACATATACAGCAACTACGACACTTGTGCTGCCCCACCCGAAATTACCGCCGATAAGCCCCAGAGCGTAGGCAATTTGGCTTGCGAACAGCCAGCCCGCAATCAAGGCAAAGGCATTGATCGCAGCGCCAATGAGCCCAATACGAAACCCGCGCAGCGCACCAATGACCACAAGTCCAGTCAGCACTATATCTAGCCAGTTCATCAATCACGATTTTACCATAGGACTGACCGCCTAACATGGGCAAGTGTTAAGTTAGATACGGTACACAATCAGTTCCGGCCAACATGCCATTCCTGGCAATAAACAGAACGGGAGCAGCGAATCAATCGTTGCTCCCGTTCGATTAGTCTATTTCGCCTTTTACTATCAGCGTGGTTGCTGTGCTGGAACCGGGTTTACTAACGAGTTCCCCAGGGAAATCGGGAGCAACTCATCCAATTCGTCTAGCGTCCAGCGATCGTTCTTGTGGATGCTGCGAATTACGTGCCGTGGCGAGTAAAGAGTTGCGGGCCAACCGCTCGTACCGACTACTTGCCCAGTAATCTGGCAATTCTCTGACGAGAGATACACTGCCTTAGGAGCATTGTTCTCAGGCGCCCGCCCCTCAGGCGGTCCCATAATCGGCGCACCCTGCGTCGTCAGTGTAGCGCCAACAGACGCTGCAGCTGCCTGACGCTGTGTCTGCCTGAGCTGTTGCGTGCTCTCTGGTATAGTCTCGGTCATGCGAGTCGCGCCACCCGGATAAACGGCGTTTACCTTGATGCCGTGCTCGTGAAGCTCACGCGAGAGCGCCCGCGTAAAGCCTACCATTCCTTCTTTGGCTGCTGCGTAATTCGCCTGCCCGGATGCGCCCATTCCGGAGCCGGACGAGAACAGCACAATTCTTCCGTACCCTTGGTTAATCATATGTGGTACGGCGTGACGCACCATGTTAAATGCTCCGTAGAGGTGGACCTGCAATACAGCGTCCCATTCCTCTTCAGTCATATTGAACACCATCCGGTCGCGCAAGATACCGGCTACGTGGTTCACCACGTCGATGCGACCGAAGTTGTCGATAGCCGTCTGTACTATCTTGCCAGCGGACTCGTGGTCCGCAACCGAATCGAAGTTGGCCACTGCGGTACCGCCGCGAGCCTCGATCTCTGCCACTACCTGAGAAGCGGGAGCGTCAGAGCCTCCCACACCGTCAACACCCCCGCCGAGGTCGTTAACGACGACGGACGCGCCTTCCTCTGCCAGAAGCATTGCTACACCTCGACCGATCCCCCGGCCGGCGCCAGTAACAATCGCTACTCGCCCTTCAAGTCTCTTGCCCATACTTGTTTCCTTTCTCAGCTTGTTACCGTGAAATGTGATTAAATGCGGGCTAGAGGCCCTTGCCAAAAATCTTCGGGACCAACACATCCATCTCGTCCATTGTGAAAGTGCCCCACTTATGAATAGCGTTTGCAATTTCAGGGTTGGAATACAGGTATATGCTGCCACCACGCACGCCAAACACATTGCAGTTCACATTCGGCGCGGCATAAGTGGAGAGATACACTGCCAACGGAGCGACATTCGCGGGGTCGTCCGGGCTGCCTTCACCTTCCCATTCGGAGACGGGCGGGGACTGGCCTATGCCTGCGCGCTCTGCTGGCGTAGGGGACGGTCCCTGCACTACGCGGAACTCTTCCACTGAGCCAGGGAATAACCGAGTTTCCACCAGCGGAGAGATGGCGTTGCAGGTGACGCCATAACGGCCCAGGTCCCTGCCGACTGTGCGCGTCAGTCCGATAATCGCTTCTGACGCTGCCGCATAGTTCGAGCGACCTATGTCGCCTAGTCCGGCATCGGAAGTGAAGTTGACTACACGCCCGCTGCGCTGCTGTCTGAACAGTATGGCCGCGAACTTAGTTGGCGAGAACACGCCCTTCACATTGTACCGGATGACTCGATCCCAATCGTCCGGAGTCATGCGATAAATCATGCGGTCTTGCAACACACCGACGCTGTTGACGAGGACATCCACCTGACCAAAGTTGTCCACAGCCGACCGGATGACGGCTTCGCCACCGTCCATTGTAGCGACGTTGTCGTAGTTGGCGACAGCGTTGCCGCCGGCTGCCTTGATTGCCTCAACGGTGCTGTCGGCGAGGTCTTGCGACGAGCCGCTACCGTCAATATCGCAGCCGAGGTCGTTGACCACGACTGACGCGCCTTCCTCCGCGAGCAGCAGTGCTGTTGCCCTGCCTATTCCGCGGCCCGCGCCTGTTACAACCGCTGTTTTGCCTTCTAAGCGGTTTCCCATGTATTCCACCTCCGTACTGACTAGAATTTTTTGCGCTCAAGTTGTAATTGGTCGAATCAGATCGAACCTGAACCGCTAGTTTGCCCTTCGCGGTGGTCCATCAAGGGCGACAAAATCTTAACAATCCGTTAATGCAAATTAACCACTTGTTACAGATTAAACCGCGCGCAACATGATACCTTATCGGCGCATGTTTGAAAAGTTTCTCACAATCCTGTTCTACACATAGGAAAGGTAGTCGCCGGCGTCTTCGCTGTATCCATGCAGGAGGCAAATTAAATTGATTCACCAGAACTTTGAGTGCGAATTCTATTTCATCAGACACGGCCAATCTGAGTCCAACGCCATGCCGGACCGAACATCCTTGAACGCGGATTCTTCGCTTACACGTAGAGGTTTCGCTCAGGCACGTCTTCTTGGAGAGAGGCTTAAGCAAGATGGCATCACCTTCGACAAGGTGTATTGCTCCAGCCTTGTCCGTACCGTTCAGACAACCCAGACCATGCTGGACGTAATGGGTGAGGCAAACAAGGATTTTGCCCGCGTGGAGGCTATTGTCGAGCAGAAGACAACGGGCTGGAGAGGCTTGCGTACGGATGACTTGCTGACGCCTGAGCTGCTCGCGTATATGCGGGCGAAGGCCAGTCACTTTGTCCCACCGCAGGGCGAGTCGCACCGAATGGTGCAGCGCCGCTACGCCAACTGGCTAGAGGATGAAATACTGTACAACGCCGACCTCACCAGTGTCCCACAATCTCTTCAGATAGCCATCATTGGACATGGCGCCGCTACGCGCTGCATCCTACACTACATACTCGGCTTCGACGAGCAGTTCATCTGGAAGACGGTATTGGAGAATACATCCATATGTCGCTTCAGGTTCAATCGAGAAGGCTGGTTTCCCGTCTGCATAAATGACACAGCACACCTACGCGGCGCGAATTTTCCTGAATAGCGGAGGGGGTGAGCATAACACTCTCAGGAATGAACGGGGTCCTATGAAATGGCGGGGAAGAAAATTGGAGCGGAAGACGGGGCTCGAACCCGCGACCTCATCCTTGGCAAGGATGTGCTCTACCAACTGAGCTACTTCCGCACGCTGCGAACCCTGCGAGTCGGCCAGTGGATGCCGACGGCTGTACAGGTGCCGAGGGTCAGAATCGAACTGACGACACCAGCATTTTCAGTGCTGTGCTCTACCTACTGAGCTACCTCGGCGCGTCTAAACATGTTAATAACAGCTCAGCGCAGTGTCAAGTTGAATGCTTGTACAACTGGAGGCACACGACCTCGCATATGCATTGGCAGTTCTGCTGCCATATTCCGGAACACTCAGCCATGTAGTCTATCAAGATTCAGGCTTTCGACTCGCGCTTTCTTGAAGCGCTATTGTTAGTGTAGAATAGGCTCTTGATAGAAAACACAGAAACATGTCTTGGCGTGATCGCGCAAGCGATACGATAGGGTGAATGCGGCTCTCCGTTTTGAGGTGTTGGATTGGCAGATTATGATGTGGTTGTTATTGGCGCGGGTCCTGGCGGCTATGTCGCGGCGATTCGCGCAGCGCAGCTTGGTTTGAGCACTGCGGTTATCGAGGACGATAACGTTGGTGGAGTGTGCTTGAACTGGGGCTGCATTCCAAGCAAGTCGCTGTTGCGAAATGCCGAAGTTTTAGAGCTGGTGAAGAATGCCGGCGAATACGGCATCAGTGTCGGCGATGTTACCTTCGATTACGGTTTGGCGATTGATCGCAGCCGTCAGGTCGTGAGGCGACTTACAGGCGGTGTGGGTTCTCTGCTGAGAAAAAACGGAGTAGAGCATATCAGCGGACGCGGCATCCTGCAAAGTGCGAATACCATCGCAATCGACGGGGCAGATCGCGCCATCAGCGCAGACAATATCATTGTTGCCACTGGCGCACGCGCCAGGCATATCCCCGGAATCCCCGTTGATGGCGAAACTGTGCTTACATCCCGCGAGGCTATCGTGCTGCGTGAGGTTCCTGAGCGAGTTGTTATAGTTGGCGGCGGCGCGATCGGCGTCGAATTCGCTGACATCTACCATTCCTATGGCGCAGAGGTTATGATAATCGAGATGCTGCCCAGGCTGGTTCCGCTGGAAGACGAGGAGATTAGCCAACAATTGGAGCGAGTCTTCAGTCGTCGGGGCATCGGATTTAAGACAGGAGCGATGGTCGGTGGTGTCACTGTGAGCGAAGGCACCGCCGCTGTAACGGTAACTGATGCTGATGGGTCAGTGAGCGAGATTGAGTGCGACAAGGTACTGGTCGCGATAGGCGTACAGGGCAACACTGAAGATATTGGGCTTGAAGTAGCCGGTGTCAATACGGAGCGCGGATACATCACAGTGGATGATGAAATGCGTACCAACGTGCCGGGTGTATTTGCTATTGGAGACGTAACCGGAAAGTTGCCTCTCGCCCATGTGGCATCTGCTCAGGGTGTTATCGCGGCAGAGGTGATTGCTGGCATGAACCCGATGCCGCTGGACTATTCCCTGATGCCACGCGCGACATACTGCAGGCCGCAGATTGCGAGCTTTGGTTTAACCGAACAGCAGGCAATCGACGCAGGATACTCCTTCAAAGTGGGACGGTTCCCCATGGCGGCAAGCGGGAAGGCTCTTGCAATGGGTGAGCCGAACGGCATGGTCAAACTGGTTGTGGACAGCGAAGTAGGGGAGTTGCTGGGCGCGCATATTATAGGCCCAGAGGCGACCGAGCTGCTCGGCGAGGTCGGACTATCGCGCCTCCTTGAAGGCACAACTACTGAATTGGGATGGCTTGTGCATCCACACCCTACTATTTCGGAAACGATTAAAGAGGCGGCTCTAGCAGTTGAGGGCGAAGCCATTCACATATAGGCCGACCTAACTACGCGAAAGAGCAACAAGAGGTGAATTGCCAAAGTGGAATCGACACTTAACAAGCAGCGACTAGCCGAGTTTTACAGGCAGATGCTGCTGATTAGACGATTCGAGGAAGCGTGCGGGCGCCTTTACATGCAAGGCAAGATTCGCGGCTTCCTGCACCTCTACATTGGTGAAGAAGCCATCGCAGTCGGTGCTATATCTGCGCTCCGTCCCGACGATTACGTTATCGGTCACTACCGCGACCATGGTCATGCCATCGCTAAGGGAATGGACCCAAAAATTGCGATGGCGGAGCTGTGCGGCAAGTCAACGGGAAGCAGTGGAGGCAAGGGCGGCTCAATGCACCTTTTCGATGTTGAAAGGCACTTCATGGGCGGCCACGCCATTGTAGGAGGGCAGATGCCCATAGCGGCAGGGCTTGCACTGTCAAGCAAGTACAAGAAGGAAGACCTTGTTACCTTGTGCTTCTTTGGCGATGGCGCCGTCAACCAGGGCGAGTTCCATGAGACGCTGAATCTCGCTTCGGTGTGGAAGTTGCCCATACTGTTTCTGCTTGAGAACAACCTCTACGGCATGGGTACGCATGTTGACCGCACTCACGCGGGCGGCAGGCACATTTACGAAGTGGCGAGTGCGTATGACATTCCCGGCGTCCAGATAGACGGTATGGATGTTCTTGGTGTCAACGAGTGCGTTTCAGAGGCTGTCAAGTCCATCCGAAAGGGTGAGGGGCCACGCTTCATAGAGGCGATGTGCTATCGCTATCGTGGTCACTCCATGGCGGATCCCACGATGTACCGAGAACGAGATGAGGCTCAAGAACTAGGGATCAAGGACCCGATAGATAGTCTGAAGAACTTCATGATTCAGTTCGATGTCGCGGGTGAAGAGGAACTCGCCAAAATTGCAGCCAAAGTGGACGAGCAAGTCAATGAAGCCGTGCAGTTCGCAGAGGATAGTCCTGCGCCTGATATGGACGCGATGTACACAAATGTTTACGCATAGTTGTGGGGTGAGACATGACTGAGATGATTCTCAGGGAGGCCGTCGCCAAAGCGCTCCGTGAGGCGCTGGAGGACGACCGCGTCTTTATAATGGGTGAGGACATTGGCGCCTATGGCGGCGCCTACGCCGTAACTCGCGGCTTCCTCGATGAATTTGGTCCTGAGCGCATAATGGATACGCCGATATCCGAGTCAGTCATCGTGGGCGCGGGAGTCGGATCAGCATTGGCTGGCCTGAGGCCCATCGTCGAGTTGATGACCATCAACTTCAGCCTTGTCGCGATCGACCAGATTGTGAACCACGCCGCGAAGCTCAGGTACATGTCGGATGGTCAATTCTCGGTTCCGCTTGTCATACGCACGGTTACTGGTGGCGGAGGTCAACTTGCCGCAACCCATTCTCAGAGCTTCGAGAACTGGTACGCTTCTGTGCCAGGGTTGAAGGTCGCCGTGCCGGCAACACCTTACGATGCTCTGGGACTGTTCCGCGCCGCGATGAAGGACGATAATCCCATTTTATTTGCAGAACACTCCCTGCTGTATGGCATGCGTGGCGAAGTGCCCGATGAATGGTATGAGATCCCATTTGGTCAAGCGGACATCAAACGAAAAGGCAATGATGTGACAATCGTTGCGTACTCTCGCATGACTCATGTGGCTCTACAAGCTGCTGCGATGCTTGAGGAGAAAGGCAGACAAGCGGAAGTCATTGACCTTCGCACACTGCGACCATGGGACAAGGAAACAGTGTTAGAATCCGTTCGTAAGACGAACCGTGTCGTTGTTGTCGAGGAGACTTGGAAAACTGGTGGCTTCAGCGGTGAGATTGCCAGCACTATACAGGAAGAAGCATTCGATGACCTCGACGGCCCAGTTGCGCGGGTGGGAGGCCTAGATGTGCCGGCGCCTTATAACGGCACTCTTGAGGCGGCGGCGATTCCGAATTCAGAGAGGATCATCAAGGCCTTATCGGACAACTACGGCATCTGATGGTACGCGGGTTGTGCCTTGCGTAGCGTTGCAGCGCGAGCGCCAAGGTGACCAACTTGAAAGCTATCCAGTAGTTGCAGGTTTGCTTGGACTCTCACCTTATGCAGAAGCATAGCTCTGATATACCTTGATGTTGATCTTCCCACGCTTTAATCTTTAGTCATGAGATTTACTGTAACAGGGGGTGTCGATTGGCAACCGAACTGACTATGCCGCAGATGGGCTATGACATGCAGGAAGGCACTGTCTTGCGGTGGCTGAAGGGTGAGGGAGACGCGGTGGCGAACGGCGAACCCATCGCTGAAATAGAGACCGACAAGGCGGTAGTCGAGTTCGAGTCTTACGCTGAGGGTGTACTCCACCGAATAATCGTTCCCGCTGGCACAACTGTCCCGGTGGGCGAACCTATCGCGTTAGTCGGCGCGCAGGATGAGTCTTTCGACGCCGTTGACGACACTGCGTCGGACGAAGGGCCCACCATTCCGGTCGATGTCGATGCGGACGAGGCGACACCAAGCGCTGCAATTCCCATGCCTCCCGCTAGCAGCAATATTGCCACGGAAGAGTTACATGTCGTGGAGCTGGAACCAGAGGTGGAAGAACCACCCTTAGCGGCATCCCCTTTGCGCGCATCGCCCATAGCGCGCCGTATCGCCGATGAGCGTGGCATCGACATCACGAAAGTGCAGGGCACTGGTCCGGGTGGACGCGTTGTCAAAGACGATGTCCTCGAATACCAAGAACCTGAGCCAGTGGAACCTGAAATAATGGAGGAGCCCGAGCCGGAAGACGTAGAAGCCGTTGAAGCGGAGGCTGAAGTAGAGGTGGTGGCAGAAGAGGAGTTGGAGGCCGAACCCGAGCCGGAACCGGTGGTCATCGAAGAACAGCCCGCCGAGATCGCACAAGAGGAAGCTGCGGACGATGCCATGCAGCTCTCACGCATGCGCCAGCAGATTGCCAGGGTTACGGTGCGCAGCAAGCAAGAGAAGCCGCACTTCTATGTAACCTCGGAAGTCGATATGACCGAGGCAATGGTCCTGCGCCAGCAGATAAACAGGACGTTGGAGGGCGAGGGCGTGCGCGTAACCGTCAACGACCTCATCATTAAGGCATGCGCCGACGCGCTAAAGAAGCACCCCAAGTTCAATGCCTTCCTTGACGGCGATGTTATACGTCCAAACGATAATGTGAACATCGGTATTGCCATGGCGGTTGAAGAAGGGCTGCTGATGCCCGCAATCATGGGCTGTGAGCAGATGACACTGAAGTCGCTCGCACTCGCGAGCAAAGACCTTGCGGACCGCGCGCAGAACGGTACGCTGCGCCCCGACGAATACACGGGCGGTACATTTGGCGTCAGCAATCTTGGAATGTTCGACGTGAGCACATTCGTTGCCATCATACAGCCGCCTCAGACTGCTATCCTGGCGGTAGGCACCGTCGCCAAGCGACCAGTCGTAAGAGACGATGAAATCGTGATTCGGCAGACTATGAATGCCACAATTTCAGCCGATCACCGCGTGGTGGATGGCGCAGAAGGCGCGCAATTCCTCATGGAAGTGAAGAACGCACTCGAAAATCCGCTGAGCCTTTTGCTATAGGGATCCAATATTTGGATCGAACTGTCAGCCTACGCGCAGCAATGACTGCGCGTAGGCTTTTACTTTATTCTGCACCTCAATTAGCCTTTGGAGATTTCGGTCTCTCTTCTAATCTTTAGCTGTAGTTTCATCGAAAAGGATGTTTGCGTAGTGAGCACCATAATTAGGCAGCCGAAAGCCTATCTGGTTACAAAGCCTTCGGTGGATTGGGAGCAGGTTGCTGCGTTCCTTGCTGATGAGGGTGTGCCCGGCATCCCGGACAGCATACGCGCCGGCGAAGACGAATCTGCCGCCATAGCAGAGATTTCCGCGCGGCTGTGCTACATGAGCTACGGTAGGGGCAGACGCGATATCGTCAACTTCATCAATAATCTGTTGCGGCGCAAGGACGGAAGCGTGTTTGAGCATATCAACTACGGCTTCGTGTTCACGGGGGTGTCGCGCTCGCTGACGCATGAACTGGTGCGTCACCGCGCGGGCTTCGCATACAGCCAGCGCAGCCAGCGATATGTGGACGAGAGCGGCAGCAGGTTCGTCGCGCCGCCAGTGCTTGCCGACACTGCCGACGACGAGGTTCAGGCTGTTTTCGAGGCGGCGATTGAAAACGCGGCGAAGGGCTATGTTGAACTGGTCAAGGCGCTCGAGTCTGCCATACCCCGCGAGCGGTTCGAGCTTGCAACTGACCACCGCAAGGCAATCCGGCAGGCGGCGCGCGCGGTTCTGCCAAATGCAACCGAGACCAAGATATTCGTTACCGCCAACGTGCGGGCGTGGCGGCACTTCATCGAAATGCGGGGCAGCGCCTTCGCCGACGTGGAAATTCGTAGACTTGCTATAATGGTGTTAGAAGCACTGCAGGTTGAAGCGCCGCTGCTGTTCGGGGACTTTACGATAGAGACTCTGCCCGACGGTTCAAAGACGGCGACGCCGCAGTACTCCAAGGTCTGATCTGTGAGTTTTCGAATCGCTTATATGGTAGGTGGGAGGTGTGCGGATGTTCACTCGTAAGCGCATAATAATTGCGGCTGTAGTTATCATAGGGGTTCCGGGATTGGCGCTGGCATGGTGGCTGCTGTCTCCGCTATTTATCAGCACGACTATCGATGAGAAGTTTCCGCTCGCTGCCAATGCTGTCGTTCCGGCCGACATGACGATGGAAGAGGCTGAGGAAGCGATGGTCCAGGCGGCAAGCAGATTCAACACGTACGAAGAGGAAGTGCCTAAAGAGATGGCCATGCCGGAGGACTCCACGAAGATGGATGCTTCGGTCGTGAAGGCCAAGTCGGGCAGCTTCCGGGATGCCGACAGCTTCCATAAGGGCAGCGGCACCGCGACGATTTATCGCAGCGTGGACGGTAAGAACCTGCTGCGACTGGAGGAATTCAGCGTTACCAATGGGCCGGATTTGCATGTGCTGCTTGTTCCCAATCCGGAGCCGCAGGGGCGCGGTGATGTCGAAGGGTACATCAGTCTGGGCAAGCTGAAGGGCAACCTGGGCAACCAGAATTATTTCCTGCCGGACGGCGATGACGGATCCGGATATGGCAGCGTGGTCATATACTGCATGCCGTTCCATGTTGTGTTCAGCGTGGCTACGCTTAACTAGGTTGTGTGGACATTTCCAGTCATTACGAGCGCAGGGATGAATCTGAAGTCTGTGAATGGTGTATTCGCAATGATTTTAGATTCTTCACTCCGCTGCGCTGCGTTCAGAATGACAGAGTAAACATTTTTCGCTATCCTTGAGTATGGCTGCCCTGCGACGGGGTTGGGGCTGACGGCTTTTGCTTTTTTGCTTGCCTCCTTCAGGATTAGCGTTGTGCCCAAGTGCCGGTTTCGACCGCGATCAGGAAATCCTGGACGCTGCGGTTGAAGAGGTCCGGCTCTTCGAGGTTGATGGCGTGTCCGGACTGCGGGAACATCACGAGGCCGGATGTAGAGATGCAGTGCTTCATGAAGATGCTTGGCTCGATGCATGGGTCGTCCTCGTCGCCGAGCATTATGAGCGAGGGTATTGTGAGCGCACGCATTTCTTCTTCAATTGCGAAGATGGGCGGGCGCTTGCCCTGCACGCCTCTGAAGGTTAGCGCGGAGCCGAGGCCGGAGTGGGAGAGGAACTGGTCGGCGAACTCGCGGTAGCCGCGCGGGTCTTTGCGGCGGAGCTGAACGCGCGCGTCACCGCTCGCGTAGTCATCCATTGAGGACACGCCTCGTTCCTCCATCGCGCGCGAGCGTTGGAATACGTTATCTCGCCAGGCATCCACATCAGTTGAACCTGATCCCGCAGCGGCAATGATCAGAGACTTTGCCAAGTGCGGGTGTGCCAGCCCGAAGTTCAGGGCGAGAGAGCCTCCCATTGACAAGCCGCAGATGTGGGCGGACTCGATGCCTAGGTGTTCGAGCAATCCGCGCAGGTCTTCGACCGCTATATCCTGTGAATAGGCGTCTTCGTCAGTGGGCACATCCGATGGCGGGTATCCTCTCGCGTTGTAGGTGATGACGCGGTAGTAGCGCGAGAAGTAGCGCACCTGCGGCTCCCATGAGCGGAAATCGCCCGCGAATTCATGCGCCAGGATGAGCGGAAAGCCCTCGCCGGTGGATTCGTAGTAAAGTTGTATGCCGTTCACTGGAGCTTTTGGCATGTACGCCACCCCCTTATAGCTAATGGATGCGCGCAAGTATAATCGGGGATGATGACGCGGGCAAGTAGGTTGAGCGGCGGCAACAAGCCTCGAAGTGTCGGACAGACGGGGCTATCAGTGACTAGGTTGTGTGGACAACTCACATTTGCTCCCTGTCACCCGGAGTGAAGCGAGGAAACTGAGGTCTGTGAATGGTGTATGTGCACGATCTTAGATTCTTCACTCCGCTGCGCTGCGCTCAGAATGACAGTGTAAGTGTTCGCTGCGTTCAGAATGACAGTGCAAGTGTGCGCTGCGTTTAGAAGGACGAGGACAAAGGCGCTGCGTTCAGAATGACAGAATAAATATACGTTTCAATGCTAAAACGCTTTGTGCATCAGATGTCAACAGAACCTAACGTCTTTTCCATCATGGCGGTGCGCGCTCTTGGTCGTCGACCGGCTGGGCGCGGATGTAGGTGAAGGTGGGCTTACTGATGGACGGGTCGGGCGCGGGCTTATCGTGTTCGCCTCGGTCTTCCTCGTCGAACTTTGCCTGATCTTCCTTGCTCAGGGGTTCGTAGTAGTAGTCGATTGTTGGGTCGGGGTCGTTGGGGCCGTAGTCGTAGATGTTTCTTTCTGCTTTGATGTCTATGCGGCGGTACTTTGCCTCTGCGCGGAGGGCGGCTCGCTCGTCGCCCTTGTCCATCGCTTCCTTGAACTCTTTGATGATTGCTTTGGGGTCGGAGGGTTCGTTCTCTGGTTTACTCAGGGGCAGGCTTTTCTGCAGAGTCGGGGTGGACGGGGTGTTGTTTGACATGGATGTAGGGGATGCAGGGGAGTTTTCGTTGCCCTCACCCCAACCCTCTCCCTGGGGGAGAGGGAGCATTGTGGCTACGGCTTGCTGGTCTTCTGGATTCCTGCTTTCGCGGGAATGGCGAGAAGATGGGACGGTCTCGTGGAAACGAAGAGGCTTTGAATTGGATTCGCGGTCTTCGTCTTCGTGGAGTTGGCGGGCTATGGCTTCGTAGTCCACATCGTCATAGATGTCGTACTCGTCAACATAGACAGACATGCCTGCCTGCTTCTTTTTCTGGCCTTTGGACAGGCGCGGAGATTCCTTGTCTTGCCAGTAATCCTTGAGGTGCTCAGGCTTGACGCTGTCGTAGTTGGTGTCCCAGCCACGACGCAGAAGTTCCTGCGCTGCGGACATACGGTGGTGGACGGTGAACTCTTCTTCAGGGTTGGGGTCTGACATTACTTCGAGCAGGAAGCGGATGGTGTCGGTGCCGCGTTCGCTGTACTCGCGCATACGCCTGGCGAGGTCTGTGTGCAGGGTGTCGTAGGCGTTTGCTTCGTCGGTGGTGTCTGACAGCTTGCGGCGTGAGCCGAGGTCTCCGAAGCCTCGGCGCAGGAGTTCTCTTGCTGCAGCCATGCGGTCTGCGGGCTTGATGCGAAACTTCTTGGGAGTGAATGGCCTGTCTCTGCCGGTCATAGTGTCCACGAGGAAGTTGACGATGGTATGACCTTCGGCAGTCTCGTGACGGATGAGGTGGGCTATTTGGTAGTTTAGGATGTCGAGGTGGGAGATTGGCTTTGCAATCTCTTCTCCCCTCACCCTAGCCCTCTCCCCAGGGGAGAGGGGACTTTGAGCGGGGGTTTCGTCGTCGCCCTGTCCCTCTGGATTCCTGCCTGCGCGGGAATGACGATCAAGGATGGATGGCTGGTCGTTTGGGAAGCCGTGCTTGATGAGTTGCTTGGCGGCTTCGAGGCGGTGGTTGACTTTGACGCCTAGTGTTTCGCCACGCATTGTTTCTACGAGGAAGGTGGCGATGTCGCAACCGCCTTTGGTGCTCGTCAGGATGTTCTGTTGTAGGGTGTCGGGAATGCACATTGGCGTTAGTCTTCAATTCACAGTTGTTAGTTGCCAGTAATGGGTTTCGATGTACCAAGCACGAATGAATGTTCTTTATATCGATCTCTATGGTACGCACGAATGTTTGGGTTGTCAAGGGGGAAAGGCGGGCGGTATTGCTGTTGCATTCAACATTGTGCTTGATTTCGACTTCACCCCCATCCTAACCTTCCCCCATCGAGGGGGAAGGGACAATATGGCTCACATCAACATGTGTCAACAGAAGCAGGCGGGCGATGTGGGATTAGGTTGTGTGGATGTTTTCTGTCATTTCGAGGGCAGCGAGGAATCTGAAATCGGAGATTGCCGCCTGTACAGCGATTTTTAGATTCTTCACTCCGCTGCGCTACGTTCAGAATGACAAAATAGACAGGCGTAGTGACCAGAATGACGGAATGAACAGGCACCGCGTCCGGAATGACGGGATAGACGTGCGTTGCGATCGCAATGGTGTATTTGCAATGAGTTTAGATTCCTCACAGCGTTCGGAATGACAGTAGAGGGAAGATGGGCGGTATGGCGTAAGTCTGGACTGGTGGCGCAGGCGCGGGTCGTAATTGGATCAGGGGCGGCGTACGGTTGGCCGGTGCGGTAGGTGGCTACGCGCCAGAGCCATTCAGCAGGACCGAATAGGAATCGACTGAGCCACGCCTGCGACCACCAGAGCTGCAGTGTCCAGACTGAGAAGACGAAGAGCAGGATTGCCGCGCGATTTACGCCGCTCACATCGCCGAGGAGCATTGTGAGTACGAGCACGCCCAGTATGGTCTGTGTCAGGTAGTTGGTAAGCGCCATTCTGCCCACGGCGCGCAGCCGCCGCTTGAGCCAATTGTCTGCGCTGTTATTCCAGAGGATGATGAGGCTCATGTAACCAAGCGATGCTGGGATCGTGCCGAGGGTATTGGGAATCTGGCCAATGAATGCGACCTCGCGTGAGTAGTCGTTCAACGCGGTTAAGATGACGCCGAGTGCGGCTAGCGGTAGTCCCACGGAGAGACCGACGATTGCCGTACTGCGGTAAATCTTCTCCAGCATGCCTCCGCTTATGAAGCCAGTGCGGTATAGGCCGGCCCCGATCAGAATCATCCCTGTACCGCGCAGGAAGAAGCCGAACAATGCCGGGATGCCTATCCAGTCTAGAGTTTCAATCTCTCCGGGCGTCCAGATGCCAGCGAGGGATGTGCCAGTCGTGTCGGCAATGTTCTGCGCCAGAAGCGCGCATGCAACCGACAGCGTGAACACGCCGACGCCGACCCCAATGAGCGCCTTATCCGGCAGCTTTCGGAGGGCGATCAGGAAGGCTGACGAAATTGCGTAGAGCATCAGTACATCACCATCCCACAGCAGGAAATGCAGGATGCCTATTATCAGTAGCAGACCGTTGCGCCAGAGATTCAGGAGAACAGCGCGCCTGCCTCTCACTGAGGCGCGGTCGATGAAGAGAATCATTCCCGCGCCGAAGAGCAGCGAGAACAGCCCCATGAACTTCTGGTCGATGAAAATCTCACCGAAGATGCCCACCGTCCAGTCGAGCCAGGTCTCGGAGCCGCCCGCGCTCAGGTTCAGGTATGGTGGCAGACCGAATTTGAACGATACGGCGTTCATCAGCAGAATTCCGAGCACGGCGACGCCGCGTATGAGGTCGAGGCTGGTTATTCGCGCGGATTCGCGTACGGCGCCTGACTCCGTAGTCGGCTGTCCGGCGGTCATTCGGTTTCCCCATAAGAGCGTACCTGCGGTCAATTTACCATATTCGGCTACCACACTCGGCCACAGTAATAGGCGACCGCATTCGGCGCGCATAAAGAAAAACCCCGGGCAGAAGCCCGAGGTTTGAATTAGCTTGTTATTGCAAAGGGGCTATCTGCGGTAGCCGCCTCTTTCGCGGTCTCTGCCACCACCGTCGCGTCCGCCGCGGTCTCTGCCGCCGCGATCGTTGCGTCCTCTGCCACCACCGTCTCGCCTGTATCCGCCGGTGCGCTGCGGACGTCCGCCGCCTACCGGTTCTCTGCCTGCAGGGTCGATCTCTTCGTCAGTGAGGAGTGCGCGGCGCGATAGGTTGACTCGTCCGAGGTCGTCGATCTGGATAACCGCTACTGTGAGTTCCTGACCGATCTCGACGGTCTCGCCTACGGACGGGACGCGCTCTTCCGAGAGCTCACTGATGTGCACAAGGCCATCTTTGCCGGGGAGGATGTTAACGAATGCGCCGAAGTCCATTATGCGGGCTACCGTGCCGGTGAATATGTCGCCGACCTTGACCTCGCGTGTCAGGTCGTCAACCATCTGCACAGCCTTCTGAGCGGCGGCGCCGTCAGGAGAGCCGATGACAACGGTGCCGTCGTCCTGAATGTCGATGGTCGCGCCTGTCGCTTCGGTGATGCCGCGTATGGTTTTGCCGCCTGGCCCTATCACTGTTCCAATCTTGTCAACCGCAACCTTGATTTGCAGCATTCGCGGGGCGAACAGGCTGAGGTCCTCGCGGGTGTCGCTGATTGTGTCGCGCATGTGGTCGAGGATGAACAGGCGGGCTTCCTTAGCCTGCTCAAGCGCGTCCCGCACGACATCGAAGCTAATGCTGTTCACCTTGATGTCAAGCTGAATTGCAGTGATGCCTTCGCGCGTGCCGGCGACCTTGAAGTCCATGTCGCCGATATGGTCTTCCATACCCTGAATGTCGGTGATGGTTACGTATTCGCCGTCGCCGCCATTTATGAGTCCGACTGAGATGCCTGCGACCGGCGACTTTATGGGTACGCCGGCGTCCATCAGCGCAAGAGTGCCTGCGCAGACGCTCGCCATTGATGTGCTGCCGTTCGAGCCGAGTGCCTCGCAGACGATTCGCAGCGTGTATGGGAAATCTTCCTGGCTTGGCAGGACAGGTGCGATGGCGCGTTCTGCGAGCGCGCCGTGTCCGATCTCGCGTCGTCCCGGCGAACCGATGCGCCGCACTTCGCCCACCGAATAGGGCGGGAAGTTGTAGTGCAGCATAAAGCGCTTGGTTTCTTCAGGGGTAAGGGTGTCTAGTCGCTGTGCGTCGCCGACTGAGCCGAGCGTTGCGACGCCAAGGATCTGCGTCTCGCCGCGATTGAACAGGCCGCTGCCATGCGCCCGGGGCAACAACCCTACGGCACTAGACAGGGGTCGTATTTCGCGCCTGTCGCGTCCGTCGGGGCGTTTGCCGCCTGACAGCACGTTCTGCTTGAAGGCGTGCTCAAGCTGTACCTCGAAGGCGTCGCGCAGGTGGTTGGCTTCGTACTCTTCGCTAAGCTCGTCCGCGACCTTTGCGCGCAGTACGTCCAGTCTCTCGTCTAGGTCTGCCTTGCCTGTGGACGATGCGAATGCGTCCGTCACACCACTGCCGAGGATGCGCGCAAGCTCATCGTCAAGCTCCGAGGGATAGGCGAAAGGTTCATAGTCCTGCGACTTGGGCTTGCCGATGGCTTCCACCATGCCATCCTGAAAGTCGATGAGTCCGAGGTTGACTTCGTGCGCGAGCTCGATTGCGTCGAAAACGACCTCTTCAGGAAGTTCGTTTGCGCCTGCTTCCATCATCGTCACGCCCTCACGGGAGCTTGACACGACAAGATCAAGATCGCTCTCGTCAATCTGGGCGTAGGAGGGATTCACGACGAGTTTGCCGCCGATGTAGCCGATGCGCGTGGCGGCGATGGGGCCGGTGAAGGGAATGTCGGAGATGCTGAGCGCCGCCGATGCAGCGGTCATGACCATTGTCTCGAAGGGCATCTCCATGTCGAGGGAGAGTGGCGTTGCGACGACCTGCACTTCGTTGCGGAAGTCGTTGGGGAATAGCGGGCGGAGCTGCCTGTCGGTCAGGCGCGCCATAAGGATTCCATGTGTGCTTGGCCGCCCTTCGCGCCTGAAGAAGCTTCCGGGGATTTTGCCTCTGGAGTAGAGGCGTTCTTCCACATCAATGGTTAGTGGGAAGAAATCGATGCCAGAGCGAGGTTTGGACATCGTTGCGGTAACGAGCAGGGCGCAGTCGCCTTGCTTCACCAAGATGGAGCCGTTGGCTTGAAGAGCCAATTGGCCGCTCTCCATGATGAGCGTGCCGGATTCATAGACGTGTTCAAACGAGTTTAGCATAAGATATTAATCCTCCACGGGGAACGTGAGAAAAAGAGGGACAGCTCTAACTAGAGTGTTAGAGCTACCTTCTCAGACCGAGCTTGGCAATTAGCGCTCTGTAACGGCCTACGTCTTCCCTGTTGAGGTATCGAAGCAATCTCCGCCTGCGACCAACCATTTTCAACAGGCCGCGGCGTGTGGACTCGTCGTGCTTGTGGATCCTGAGGTGTTCGGTGAGTTGGAGTATGCGGGTCGTCAGGACTCCCACCTGAAGTTCTATGGAGCCTGAGTCGTTCTCGTGGGTGCGATGCTCTGCAATTACGGCTTGCTTTTCAGCCTTATTCAATCCCTTCTCCCGGGAATTCCCCTGTTTTAATTTAGATATTCCTTCTTCTCGCTAGCAGTTTAGCATAGAGCGAATAACGCACGCAATGAATTGGTGTCCCTTTGAGGCGAGCATGAGGCGCAATACAATGTGCCTCCCCACCCATCGGACCCAGTCCAAGACCTGCCTAATTGTCAGTCCGTAAGCGAGGCTAGGAAATCAGTAACCACGCTTTGGAATCCGGATGGGCTGTCTCCCATCACGAGATGCCCCGCGCCATCAATGGTTGCAAGACGACTATTGGGAATTGCCTGGTGCATCCTGTCGGCAGTGTCCATAGCAACTATGTCGCTCCCGCCGCCGCGCACGAGAAGCGTCGGACATTGCAGGGTCTCCAAGTAACCCCAGAGGCGTTTTTCGGTCTCTGGATCGCTGCCCATGCGCCGTCCGGGCCTGCGGAGCGCCTTGTCATACTTCCAGGTCCACTTGCCGCTGGGCAGCTCCTTGATGTTATGCATGATGCTGCCGCGCACCTGCTGTGGGTCGCGGCGCGGGTTGTACTTCAGCACCCGCTCTACGAAGGCATCGACGGAGTCGAGTTCATCGTCCTGCTGGACGAAGCTACGGATGTTCTGCGTGCCTTGCTGCATATTCTGCGGGGCGGCGTCAACGACGACTAGCGCCTTGACCTTGCCGGAGTTGTTGGCGGCGTATGTGAAGGAGTTTCTCCCGCCCATGGAAAGGCCCATCAGGACAAAGTTCTCTAGTCCAAGTTCATTGACGACGCCGGAGATGTCTTTTTGCTGGGTCTCGGGGGAGTAGTCGCCGTCTGACGCCCAGTCGCTGTCGCCGTGTCCGCGCTGGTCGAGCACTATGACGCGGTAATTGTCGCTGAAGCCGAGTGCGACGAAGTCCCACGAATGGCAGGTCTGCGCGAAGCCGTGAAGGAGCAGCATAGGCGGATTGTCCGGGTTGCCCCATTCGAGGTAGTGAAAGCGCATGCCGTTGGCATTGACGAACTTGTCCTGCGGGGCGTTTTCGTTGGTGAACTTGACGCCCATAGCGCGCGCGGCGTCGTAAAGTGATAGAGCCTGTTTGCTTGCCTGCGAAGTCAACGGTCCATTCCTCCGATTGCCTTAAGCCGAGTGAGCGGCATTCAATTCAATGTGCCAAGTCAACGCGTCAAGTCAACGCGCCAAATCATACACTAGGCAGGGAGGTTTGTCAGGCAGTTGGCGGCGACGGTATTGCCAATAGGTGTTGGTGTTGTATTCAACATTGTGTTTGACTTCGACTTCACCCCATCCCCTGCCTTCGCAGGGGCAGACTCTAACCTTCCCCCATCGAGGGGGAAGGGACAGTATGACTCACATCAACACGTGTGGACAATACCGCGGCGACGGACTGGCGGAACCTAGTAACACACGTAAGCCAAAGGCTTAACACGCGCAAGCTACGGGCTTAGACAGGCGCACGCTGCGAGTGCCAATCGGTTGCCTGCTCGTAGGCGTAGGCGACCTGAAGCGCTAGGGCGTCCTCAAATGGGCGGGCGGCAAGCTGCACGCCGATTGGCAGCCCTTCGGAGCTGAATCCGCAGGGGACTGATATTGTCGGTATGCCACAGATGTTGTGCGGGCGCGTTAGGCGCGGCATCAGTGCGAGCTTCGCCTCTGTGACTCCTCCGACCTCGACGACATTCTCGCCTATTCTGGGCGCAGGAACTGCGTTAGTGGGCGCGAGCAGGATGTCGTAGGTCTTCATCGCCTCCGCAATGGCGCGGTTGAACTCGGTGCGGGCGCGCTGTGCAGCGATGTAGCTGACCGCCGGGGTCATAGCGCCCTCTTCGAGGCGTCCGCGCACGTCGGAGCCGAAGTCGTCCGGGCGTTCGCGCAGGTTGTCGAGGTGTATCTCCGCCGCTTCTGTGAGCAGGATAGTGCCGGATATGCTTATGGAGTCGTTGAGCGCGGGGATGGAGCATTCCTCGACATTGGCGCCGAGACTCGCCAGCGTTCGTGCCGCTTGCTGGACGGCTGCGCGCACTTCATCGTCAATCATGTTGTAGAAGTAGTCCTGCGGCACACCAATCCGCAAGCCGGAAATTTCCTGACCGAGCAAGCGAGTGAAGTCCTCGTCGGGTCGGTTGGCGCAGGATTGGTCGCGTTCGTCGTAGCCAGCAATGACATTCATGACGATTGCATTGTCTGTGACGGTGCGCGTCATCGGACCTACCGTGTCGAGGCTGTTAGACAGTGGGAATACGCCGCGTCTGCTGATCCTGCCGAAGGTGGGTTTCAGCCCTACGATGCCGCAGGCGGACGACGGGATACGCACTGAGCCGCCGGTGTCGCTGCCGAGCGCCGCCATGCACTGTCCCGAAGAGACGGCAGAGCCGGAGCCGCCGCTTGAACCGCCCGTGATGCGCGTGGTATCCCAAGGGTTGCGCGCGGGGCCGTAATGCGGATTTTCGCTTGTTGCTCCGAGGGCGAACTCGTGCATTTGCAGCTTGCCGAGCAGGATGGCGCCGGCGTCGCGGAATCGCTCCGTTACTGCGGCGTCATAGTCCGGAATGAAGTCGCCCATGATTTTGGAGCCGACGGTCGTGCGAATGCCTTTCGTGTAGTACAGGTCCTTCAAGCCAATGGGTATGCCGTGCAGCGGACCTAGATAGCCGCCGCCTTGTATTGCTGACTCGGCGTCCGCCGCCGCTGACCTTGCCTCGTCCGCAAGCAGGGTGACGAACGAATTCAGGCGCTCGTCCGTCTGCTCGATGCGCTCAAGGTGCGCCTCGACAAGTTCGACCGGGGAAAGCTGCCTTGATTCGATTAGAGATGCGGCGTCGCTTACCGTAAGGTAGTGAAGTTCGTTGGTTTGCATTCGTGTCTCCCAGTGTGCAGCGTCAGCCAGTACGGGCTAATACTGTGGCGAGTAATTAGTGGTGGGCATGATTCATTTCACCCCCATCCTAACCTTCCCCCATCAAGGGGGAAGGAACGAGATTAACGGCAATTATGCCCAGCCCTAGAGTAATTGAGCAGATTGGGCGCATCAGTCTCCGGAGGGCGCTGTCGGCTGAGCCTGCTGTCGTCCTGCCGCCATAACCTGCTCCACCTGATTGAGTAGCGTGCTGATGTTCCTCACCTGCCGGTTGAGCATCGCAGGTCCTACCGCAAAGGCTATCACGGCAACGCCGCCTATGATGACTGCCATGGGCGCGCCCAGATAGTTGGCTATCCAGTTTCCCTGCATCCCGCCGAGCGGCATTATGCTCCATGTCATTCCGTAAAAGCCCATCACGCGACCCCGCATACTGTTCGGCACCATCATTTGCAGCGAACTCATTATGGAAATCATGTAGATGGAGTTGAATATGCCGATGAACAGCATTATGGCCATTACCAGGTAGTATGAGGGGTACACCTGCGATGTCAGGCCGAATAGCAGCAGAGCGACGCCGAACGCCACCGCGCCGCCTATCAGCATCAGCCCTTTCTGCCGGAAGTTGCCGATTGAGCCAAGCAGCATCGTTGTAACCAACGCGCCCACGCCGCCCACTCCCATCAGTATCCCCTGGCCATCCGCGCCGACTTTCAGGATTTCCACCGCGAAAATGGGCATCATGAAGATATATGCCATGCCGAAGAAGCTGTTGAAGAAGGTCATTCCGATGAGGAACGAGAAGACGGAGTTGCCCGCGATGAACTTCATGCCGTCGAGCAGGTCACGTGCCGCATTGCCGCTGCCGCCGCGCGGAATCTCAGGCAGCTTGATAGCGGCGATGACTACCGCCATAGTGACGAAGCCCGCGCCCGAGATGAAGAACGAAGTCGAGGTGCCCAGATAAGCTATGATAAAGCCCGCGAAAGCCGGCGCCACTATTCGCGTGCCCTGCCAGATGGCGGCGTTGAGCGATACGGCGCTCATCATCACCGAGCGATCGATGAGATGCGGATACAATGCCTGTCGCGCGGGTTGATCGAAAGCGTTCACCGCCCCCGCAAAAAACGCGATGAGCAGGAGGTAGTAGATATGCAGCACATCGAACATCGTCATCAGCGCAAGGATGAAGATGAGAGTCGCAGTTACGAGTTGGCAGGCGATGATGAGTCTGCGCTTGTCGAACATGTCTGCGAAGACGCCGCCGAACAGGTTCAGGGCAATCGCGGGCAGCGCGTTCACTGCGGCGACATAGCCCAGGAATAGAGGCGACTGCGTGAGCTCGTAGGTTACCCAGAGTATGCCGAAGGTGAGCATCTGGAAGCCGCTGACGGATGCCAGTGTTCCAAACCAATATGTGCGATACGCCGGGTAGCGCAGCGCCGGAGGCACTCTACGGCTAGCCGCTTCCTTGAAGCGAATTACCCGACTGACGCCAAGCGCTTGCTCTGCCAAATCTTCCTCCGAGCCGCCCAAATTGATCGTCTTGACTTTGTCGTCTTGACTCAGGCCTTGAGCGGAATCCTTCCCCATGTAACCGAGTCGGGGTTGTCGGCGAGGTTCTTGTCGCGAATTAACTGCCGAATGTTCAGCAGGGTCTCATTAACTTCGTTCGTCACATAAACCCAATCGGGTTCTTCCGGGAACCAGTAGGGGGAAGTTATGCGTACGACCTTGTGCTCAGTGGGATTCAGGTATATGCCGAACTTGGATATGTACGGTAGCATCTGTACCTCTACGTTATAGCACTAAACATAATAGCACTAAATTAGCATACGAATTGATTATCTTCAATGGGGAACTGGAGCGAACTGGATATGCCTGTTTGCGCCGAGCTTTGTGATCAGGTAATCGGCGTAATTTGATGTCCCTCAACTACTCGACGGTGACAGACTTTGCGAGATTGCGCGGCTGATCAACATCGCAGCCCCGCTCGACCGCGATGTAATATGCCAGGAGCTGCATCGGTATCGCATTCAGGATCGGGGTGATGTTCGCCGACGCCTTGGGTATCCAAATTACCTCGTCAGCCTTTTCGCTGATGTGCTTATCACCTTCGGCCGCAACGGCGACTACGCTTCCCCTGCGCGCTTTCACTTCGTTCACGTTGCTCAGCATCTTCTCATAAAGGTCATCTTGCGGAACAAGGGCAACTACTGGCATTTTTCTGTCTATGAGGGAAATCGGGCCGTGCTTCATCTCGCCAGCCGGATAACCCTCGGCGTGGATGTAGCTTATCTCCTTGAGCTTGAGCGCGCCTTCCATTGCGAGGGGATAGTTCTTGCCGCGCCCGAGGAAAAGGAAATTGGCGCGCCTACCGTATTTTAGCGCCAGCCGCTCATACTGCGACTGATCGGACAAGAGCTGCCCAACCATCTCGGGCAGGTGCAATAGCTCCTGCACTATATTCGCCAGCCTCTCTTCACTTAAGTAGCCCCGCTTGACTCCAAGATACGCTGCAAGGGCGTATAGCGTCACAAGTGAGCAGACAAAGGTTTTCGTTCCAGCGACACTGATTTCAAGTCCAGCGCGAATGGGCAGGACGCCGTCGGCTACGCGCGTTGACTGCGTACCCTCGTAGTTGCACAGGGTCAGCTGGCGCGCGCCGCGACTCTTTGCCAGGTCCATCGCGCCTAAGGTATCTGCGGTCTCGCCGGATTGGGATATGGAGATTACCAGCGTATTTTCGTCCAGTACGGCATCGCGGTAGCGGAACTCGGACGAGTTGTCCACTTCGCACGCCAAGCCCGCGAGCGACTCGATCCACATGCGTCCGACCATGCCGGCGTGCAGGCTCGTGCCCATGCCAATGATGATCGCGCGATTGAAGCTTCTGATCCGGTCATCGGAGAAGGGGAAGTCCGGCAGAGTGATGCCTGGCGGATCGAATTGAACACGTCCTCGCAGCGTGTCCAGCACTGCGTCGGGCTGCTCATGGATCTCCTTGAGCATGAAATGCTTGTACTCGCCTTTTGTCGCAGTAAGGGCGCCGTAGGAGACACGCGCCGTGGATTTCTTCACTGCGGAGCCGTCTATGCGCGTGTATTGCACTCGTTCCCGCGTAACCGTCGCCATCTCGCCAACGGCGAGGTAGGCAACGGTTCGGACGTGAGGAAGCAGGGCGGCGATGTCGCTGGCAAGCAGCATTTCGCTCTCACCATAGCCGATAACGATGCCGCCTGCGTTGCCGAGCTTGAATGAGACTATCTTGTCAGGCTCTTTGCGCGATAGAACGACGACGGCATTCGCGCCATCAATGCGGGATGCCGCGGCGCGCGTCGCCTCTTCCAGCGAGCAGCCGTTGTTCATGTAGGACTCTATGAGATGCGGGATGCATTCCGCGTCCGTCTGCGAGTTGAATATGTGCCCTTCGTCGGCGAGTTCCCGCTTCAGATCGAGGTAGTTCTCGAATATGCCGTTGTGCACGACCATTATGTCGCCGGAGCAGTCGGTGTGCGGGTGGGCGTTGAAGTCGGTCGGCCCTCCATGTGTCGCCCAGCGAGTATGCCCAACGCCGCTGCTGCCGTCGGGCAGTCCGTTGCTGAGGATGCTTCTGAGCTTTGAGAGCTTGCCTGCCGATTTGAAGAGCTGCGGCACGCCGTCCGCATCCAGCACCGCGATGCCGGCGCTGTCGTAGCCGCGATACTCGAGTGCGCCAAGCCCCTCCAGAATTATCGGGGCTGCCGCTCGGTCGCCAATGTATCCAATGATGCCGCACATAATTTCACCTGCGCCAGGTCACCTGCGCTGCGCCGCGCCATCTATGCCAGCGCCGCTGCCATATACGCCACGAATTTCTTCCGGGAGCTGCATCGCCACGCGCTGCATAATCATATCCGAGATTGAGTCGAGGAGTTCCCTGCTCGGCCTGCCTTCGATCATGGGGACGGAAAATACCTGCCCGATGTTCACGGTAATCTTGCCTGTGGGGTTGAGGACGCGCAACCATGTGCCAAGCCTGTGAGTGCCGACGATGCCGACCGGCAGGATGGACGCCTGGGACTGGAGGGCAATCTGCGCGATGCCGGGCTTTGCTTTCATCATGCCGTTGCGTGAACGGGTGCCTTCCGGAAAGAGCACAACCGGCTTTCCCGCCCTGAGCTGGCTGATTACCCATCGGTACGCGCGGATGTCGCCCCCTTCGCGGTTTACGGGGAAGGCACCGTATGAACTCAGGAACCAGGTGATAACGTGGCCCATGAAGAGGTTCGACTTGGCAAGGAAGTACACCCGGCGAGGTATGCTTGCGCTAAGAAGAGGCGGGTCGAAATTGCTCTGGTGGTTGGCAATGATGATGATCGGGCCCATCGGGGGCACATTCTCCGCGCCATTGACTTGCCAATCGGCGAACAAGCGCATCACCAGTCGCTGTATTATTGTGCAGATTCGATAAACCAAGTCGGTCAGCATTGCGACACCTCAGCGAGAATCTGACACACCACTTCTTCGATCGTCAGGTGGTCGCTGCAGATTACGAGCGCGTCGGCGGCGGGGCGTAGCGGGGAGTCGTCGCGCTCTCTGTCAATTTTGTCACGGCGTTGCAGCGCTGCCAAGACTTGTCGAGTGTCGAAAGTCTCCTGGCGCTGCTGCATTTCGGCGGCGCGTCTTGCAGCGCGCACTTCTGCCGATGCCGTCAGGAAGACCTTGACGCTGGCGTCCGGTAGTACGACCGTGCCGATGTCGCGTCCGCACATCACGATTGAGCCATCAGAAGCTATGGCGCGCTGCTGAGCAACGAGCGCCGTGCGCACACCGCTAACTGCGGAGACGGCTGATACGCTTGCATCTACTTCCGCGAGCCTGAGACGGGGAGTAATGTCGTCGCCGTCCAGCAATAATCTGTCGCCATTCGAATAGGCTACGAGTCGCATATCGGCGCATGCCGCCAACGAGGACAGTTTACACGCATCATCCGCGGCGACACCTTGTTGAATCGATGCCAATGTAATGGCCCGATACATCGCGCCGGTATCGAGGAAGCGAATGCCGAGCCTGCGCGCGACCTCTCTGCCGACGACGGACTTGCCGGATGCGGCGGGCCCGTCTATCGCCAATGTCAGAGTACACTCGTAGTCCGCTTTCAATTGGCTGCTGTTCCTTGCGATATTTGAAGTAGATGCACGAATTGATTATAGGATGGACGCTGTCATCGGGCAAGGAGCAGGAGGGCTGGGACTACGATTGAGTGGGCAGGGCAATCACTTTCGCATCGGTATTCCGTCTGATATACTCGCAAGGCTTGCGCTTTTGGGAACAAGGTCGTCGAGGGTGGCCTTTTCTCATTGTGAGGCAACAGGGCCGGAGGCAACAGGCGGGGCAGACTATCGGCGCCCGCTCTAGGTGCCAAAGGAAATCCCAATTCCAATACTGGCCAATGCTAAATACAGGAGAGAAGGCATGCCTGCCTACGCTGTCTTAGGCGCTCAATGGGGAGACGAAGGAAAAGGTAAGATAATCGATGTGTTGGCGCGGGACGCCGACATTGTTGCGCGGTTTTCCGGCGGAAATAACGCCGGACATACCGTGGTCAACGAGGATGGTAAGTTTAGCTTCCATCTGGTCCCGTGTGGCGTATTCTGGCCAAAGACAATCAATGTCATCGGCAACGGAGTAGTCGTTGATCCGGATGTGCTGCTCGACGAGATAGACAGTCTCCGTGAGCGGGGTATCGACATTGACGGCAGGCTTGTCGTCAGTGACCGCGCACACATCATAATGCCTTATCACGTGGCTCTTGACATGCTTGCCGAGCAGGCGCGGGGGAACAGCGCCATCGGCACCACGGGCAAGGGCATAGGGCCGACATACGCCGACAAGGCAGCGCGCACCGGCATTCGAGCGGCAGACCTGCTTGATGTTGAGGCGCTGCTTCCGCGACTTGAGCGCATTCTTGAGCACACAAATGCCGTCATCACGAAGGTTTATGGCGGCTCTCCTGTGTCCAAAGAAGAGGTCTTCGACAAGTGCCGCAATTGGGCGGAGCGGATGGCTCCGATAATCGCCCCGGTCGAAAAGATTATTCACACCGCGCTCAAAGCCAACAAGAACGTTCTTCTCGAGGGCGCTCAGGGGGCGTTGCTAGACCTTGACCATGGCACATATCCGTTTGTTACATCATCGAACCCAACTGTGGGCGGCGCTTGTATCGGGCTGGGTATGTCGCCTATACACATCGCCGGCATTACGGGAGTGTTCAAGGCGTACTCGACGCGAGTCGGCGGCGGTCCCTTGCCCACGGAGTTGCTCGACGATACAGGCGAATACATCCGCGACCTTGCTCAGGAGTTCGGCGTAACGACGGGCAGGCCCCGGCGTGTGGGCTGGTTCGACGGCGTGGCGGCACGGTACAGCGTGGAGGTGAACGGCTACACTTCTGCTATACTCACTCGCCTTGATGTGCTTGACAGCTTCGATTCTGTGAAGATATGCACGCACTACGAACTTGACGGTAATGTTGTGGACGAGTTCCCCGGCGGATTGGCCGCGCTGGAACGCTGCAAGCCCATCTACGAGGAGATGCCCGGCTGGGACAGCCCCACCGCGAGCATCACCAACTTCGAGCAGCTCCCAACGGAAGCGCACAACTATGTGGAGCGCCTGCAAGAGGTCATCGGCTGCAACATAGACCTGATTTCCACGGGGCCCCATCGGCATGAGACGATTGTGGTTAGGCCGGTGATCAATGTGGCTTCGGCGCAGTCGCCTCATACGCGCCAGAGTTTTGAAAGTTCTACTGCTGGTCTGAAGAGAACCAAATCAGCCAAATAAAGAAACCCCGACCTGAGAATGGTCGGGGTTTCTGCTATCTGCAAACTTTGTGAAGTGAACGCTTAGTCGTCGCCTCCGACTGCAACGGGCAGTCTCAGGTCGATATTGTACCGCGACACGACCGCGTCAAGCGTCGCTGCAGTGCCCTCATCCGGCGGAATGAGCGGAAGTCGAGGCTGCCCGACATTGAAGCCCACTTTGCCCACGCAGTATTTCACCGGGATGGGGTTGGTAACGACGAACAGTATCTTGAAGAGTTCGAACAGGCGCAGGTGTTCGGCAGCCGCGCTTTCTATGTCGCCTTCCAATATCAGGCCCATCATCGTCTTTATCTGGCTGCCGACGAGGTGGGATGCCACGCTAACGATGCCGTAGCCGCCCGAGCACATTATGGGGAATGTCTCGTCGTCGTTGCCGCTCCAGACTTTGAAGTCGTCGTCGGTGTCGCGGATTATCTTCGTAATCTGCACCGGGTCGCTGCTGGCTTCTTTCGTGCCTACGATGTTGTCGATGTGGCTGAGGCGCACGGTGGTCTCGTCGGTCATATTCAGGGCGGTGCGGCTCGGCACATTGTATAGCACACAGGGCAGACTGACGTTTTCCGCTATCGTCTTGAAGTGCTGGTACAGCCCTTCCTGCGGCGGCTTATTATATGACGGAACCGTCATGAGAATGCCGTCAACGCCCAGCGCCTCGGCTTCCTTACTCAAGGCGATGCCTTCTGCCGTATTGTAGCCGGTCGTGCCCGCGATAATCGCAGCGCGGTCGCCGACAGCCTTCTTGGTCGCCTCGTACATCCCCAACTTCTCATCGAAAGAGAGTGTGGGAGTCTCGCCCGTCGTGCCGGTAATCACAAGGCCGTCGCTGCCGGAATCCACGAGGGCGGATGCAAGGCGTCCTGCCTCGTCGAAGTCCACTGCGCCATCTTCATCGAAGGGCGTAATCATCGCGGTTATGAGTCTGCCTAGTTCTACCATTGTTGAGCCTCCTTGAGTGGGAAATTCGCAGCAACTTGTTTAACTATCCTATGCCAAGCCTATCGGCTTATTGCGGCTTGCCTCGGCAGCAGGTTGCGCTCCACAACTTCCTCTGCGATTTGCAATGCATTGGTTGCGGCGCCCTTGCGCAGGTTGTCGGTTACTACCCACATTGCGATGCCGTTGGGATGCGATACATCCTGTCGGATGCGCCCGACGAATACGTCGTCGAGGCCTGCCGCCTCGATGGGCATAGGATACACATTAGCAAGCGGGTCGTCCACCACCTTGATGCCTGGGAAATCGGCAAGAATCTCGCGCACTTCCCCGGGGCTGATCGGATTCTCGAACTCTATATGCAGCGCCTCACTGTGGCTGAGCATTACGGGCACTCGCACGCATGTCGCCGATACCGCGATGTCCGGTGCGTGGAGAATCTTGCGAGTCTCGTTCACCATCTTCATTTCTTCGTTCGTGTAGCCATTTTCTAGGAACGGCTCGATGTGAGGCAGGGCGTTAAAGGCGATGGGATGCGGGTAGGCATTCGGTGTCAGATCGCTGTGGGTGAGGCTGTCGTCATTTGTCAGCTGCTTTGACTGCGCACGCAACTCTTCGACTGCCGCCGCTCCCGTGCCGGAGACCGACTGGTATGTGTCGGCGATGACGCGCCTGACGGGGTTGACTTCCATAAGGGGCTTGAGCACCATCACAAGCGGCGTCGTGGAGCAGTTGGGGATGGATATGATGCCCCTGTGGTCTTCCACATCCCTGCCGTTGACCTCTGGAACGACCAAAGGCACATTGGGGTCCATTCGGAATGCGGAACTGTCGTCGATTACGACCGCACCCTGCTCCGCCGCTACGGGCGCGAGCGCGCGACTGACATCGCCACTCGCGGAGATGAACACGAAGTCAACTTCACTGAACAACTGCGGAGTCGCCATTTCGACCGCAATCTCTTCACCCATGCACTTCAGCTTTTTACCGACCGAGCGCTCCGAAGCGCACAGGCGGATATCAGATACGGGGAAATTGCGTTCTTCGAGCACATCCAAAAAGACGCGCCCCACCGCGCCCGTTGCGCCAACTACTGCGATGCTACAAGCTTCCACTGTGACCTCAACCTCCAGTGAGATATTGTCCTAAACAACCCAGTCATGATAACTGTTTCACTGAGCCAAATCTAGAAATAATATCCGATATTCCGATAGTGCGCAGTGAGAATCATAGGCCCATTATCTTGTCGAGGCCTATCGTCAGGCCCTTGCGGTTGACGACTTCGTTGATGGCTAGGACGACGCCGGGCATGAAGCTCTCGCGGTTGACCGAGTCGTGGCGGATGGTGAATGTCTGGCCCAACGCGCCGAACACGAGCTCGTGGTGCGCCACGCGCCCCGGCATTCGCGCGCTGTGGACGCTGATGCCCTCGTGTGTTGCGCCACGCGCGCCGACTATCAGTTCTTTCTCCGATTGAGGCGCGATGAATCCTCCCGGCTTTCCCTCCAAGGCGGCGTTGGCGATGGCAAGCGCAGTGCCGGAAGGGGAGTCTATTTTTGCTTCGTGGTGCATCTCGGTCAGGTCGGCGTAGTCGAAGAAGCGTGACGCCTGCTTTGCCAGATGAATCATCAGCACGGCGCCCATAGCAAAATTGGGCGCGATGATAGCGCCGATTTCGTGCTCGTTGGCAAGGCTCTCTGCCTCCTGGTATATGGCTTCCGTTATGCCTGTGGAACCGATGACGACATTCACTCCGCGAGGAGCTGCGGCTCGGAGCACGGATGCCGCGCCCTCTGCGCTCGTGAAGTCAACGACCACATCTGCGCCCTCCAGCACTTCATCAAGCGAGCCTGAAATTGGTATTTCGCCAAGTCCGTCGGGCAGGGCTATGGTGCCCTGACTCGCTGTGATGTCGGCTGCTCCGACAGGTTGCATGCCCAGAGTGTTGGTTACTGTTTCCAGCACCTGCTGTCCCATTTTGCCCATGACGCCGTGTACGACAACATTAATAGCCATTGTGCGAACTCCCTATGTAGGATTGCATCAATTTAACACAAGGTGTCTGGAATCAGCAATTGGGCCTCCGTGGGAGTGTGTCGGGAGCGTGTTCGACATTTGCCCGTGTGCTACGGCAATGCGTAAGGTGTGTCGGATGGATAGGCACAGACCAGCGAGATGTGCGGATGCAGCAAATCCGACCTTGGAAGGACCTATTTTTGGTGAAATCGCGGTATTTGCGAACCGAAAATACGGATGTAATAAGTCGTTGGACTTTCATGGGGGTTGACGGGACAGATTATCATAGGTTGACGGGACAAGGTGGTACAACGGCAAGTTGGTTGGGGGAATGAGTTCCCATGCAGCATTCGAACGGCAGCTACGACGCGGTTGTTGTGGGGTCAGGACCGAACGGGCTTGCGGCTGCGATAACGCTGGCGCAGGCGGGCCACAGTGTGCAGGTGCTTGAGGCGTCCGATACGCCGGGCGGCGGCGCGCGCACCTCAGAACTGACTCTACCCGGCTTTCGGCACGATGTGTGCTCCGCGCTGCACCCGCTGGCAGTGGGTTCGCCGTTCCTCAGCACGCTTCCCCTGGAGGAGCACGGGCTGGAGTGGATTCATCCTCGCTATCCGGTGGCGCATCCACTGGACGACGGGAGCGCGGCTTTGCTGGAGCGTGATGTGGATGAAACTGCCGTGGCGTTGGATGCGGATGCGCGAGCCTATCGGAGGGTGATGTCGCCGCTTGTGCGGGACTGGGAAACGATCGCCAGAGGAGTGATGGGGCCACTTCGGCTGCCGCGCAACCCGATTGCGATGGGGAGATTTGGGTTGCGGGCAATGCGCTCGGCGCGTGGGTTTGCAAGAGGCTGGCTGCGGACAGAGCGCGGGCGTGCGTTGTTTGCGGGCATTGCGGCGCACTCGGTTACGCCGTTGGAGTTTAGAGGATCGGCTGCGGCAGGGCTTATGCTCCAGATCGCCGGGCATGCGGTCGGGTGGCCGATGCCGCGCGGAGGAGCGCAAAGCATCACCGACGCGATGGTGTCGTACTTGGAATCACTGGGCGGTGAGGTCGTTACGGGTGTCAGGGTGGAATCGCTGGAGGAACTGCCGGGCGTCGGAGTTGCGCTGCTCGATGTCGGAGCGCGACAACTGGCTAGCATCGCAGGTGACGGACTGCCGCCACGATACGGGCGCAAGCTGGAGGCCTTTCGCTACGGTCCCGGGGTATTCAAGATGGACTGGGCGCTTGAGGGGCCGATACCGTGGTCGGCGTTGGAGTGCTCGTTCGCGGGGACAGTGCATGTGGGCGGGACGCTGGATGAGATTGCGGCGGCAGAAGCGGCAGTCTGGCGCGGGGAACATCCTGAACGGCCTTTCGTGCTTGTTGCGCAGCCTAGCATGTTCGATGATACGCGCGCGCCTCAACTCAGGCATGTCGCGTGGGCGTACTGCCATGTGCCGAGTGGGTCGGACTTCGACATGACAGAGCGCATCGAGAATCAGATTGAGCGGTTTGCGCCCGGATTCAGGGAGCGAATACTGGCTCGGAGTGTGATGAATACGTCGGATATCGAAGATTACAACGCGAATTATGTGGGCGGGGACATCGCTGGTGGCGCGAATACTTTGCGGCAGCTGTTCGCGCGACCGGTGTCGGCGTTTGCGCCTTACAGGACGCCGATCGAGGGAGTGTACCTGTGTTCGGCTTCGACTCCGCCGGGTGCGGGTGTGCATGGCATGTGCGGATATTGGGCGGCGCTCGATGCGCTGAAGTGGCTGCGAACTCACTGACAAGGTGTGAAGGATTCATCTGAATTGACGGTCCGCAAATGGTGGTGAGTCTCTAATTGGATGACTATCGCATGACTGGCGGCATGGGCGGGGTTGATGAGCACTGGCCTGCTGCTGGCCACTTCAGGCGACGCTTTCTTGGATGCCCGTGTGAGGAAATTAAGGCATCTCCAGCCCGTGTTTTTCTAACAGCGCTTCATCAGCAAGGATTTTATGTGTTGGCGCGTCGGCGACGACCTTGCCGCCGTCCATGATCACTGAGCGCGGGAATATATCCTTCACCATGTGCATGTCGTGGGTGGTGACGAGGATTGTCTGTTCCAGACGGTCCAGGAGGTGGATGAGTCCGCGCCGCGCACGTGGGTCGAGTCCGGCGGACGGCTCGTCGAGCGCGAGAACCTGCGGGTGCATGGATAGCACGGTCGCGATGGCGGCGCGCTTTTTTTCACCGCCGCTCAGGTGAAAGGGCATTCTGTCGCCATAGTCTTCCAGCCCAACCTGCGACAAGGCTTCACTTACGCGGGCTTCCACGTCATCGCTGGGCAAACCCATGTAGATGGGGCCGAATGCGACGTCGTCATAGACGCTTGGCGAAAAGAGCTGATCGTCCGGGTCCTGAAAGACGACGCCAACCAGAGCGCGTATCTCCTGCAAGCCGCGCTTGTCGCCTTCTCTAACTTCTCGTCCCAGGATAGTTACATTGCCGCTCCCCGCGTGCAGCAAGCCGTTGAGGTGCAGCAGCAGGGTTGACTTGCCCGCGCCGTTTGGACCGAGGATCGCGACCTTCTCGCCGGGCTGTATGCAAAGATCGACGCCGCGCAGGGCAGGGCGCCCGTCGGGGTACGCAAACTCCAGGTGATTTACAGAGACGGCGGAGATCTGATCGCTTGTTCTCTTCATTTACAGCACTGTCCTTTATAGCACCGTCCGGGCTGCTACTGCGACGGCAACGAACAGGCAAAGAGAGGCGACGAGAAGAAGTATCGGACCTCGTTCAAGCGAATCCGCGTGCGACTGGCGCAGCGTACCGTCATATCCTCTCGCGAGCATTGCCATGTAGATGCGCTCGCTGCGGTCGAGTGTGCGGATGAACAACGAGCCCGCCATGCCTCCGGCTGACTTGGCGCGCCATACGAGTGAACCGCCCGACTTGGGTCCTATGGCGGCGCTGCGGGCGGTTCGGGCGCGCATGAGGCTCTGAGCTTCATCCACAAGCACGAAGAGGTAGCGGTACATCAGCATTACTATGGCTACGAGCACTGCAGGTATGCGCAGTGCGCGCAGCGCCTCAAGCAGGCGCAATGGCGGAGTCGTAGCCGTAAGCACAACGGCGGCGGTTACGGACGCCCAAGACTTCAGCAGGACACTTATGAAGAAGTCCAGACCTTCCTGTGTGCCCGTGAGCGTGAAGAGTGCGAGGTTAAGTTCAAACAGGGGTATTCCCGGCTTAGTGAACACGGTGGGAAGCGCGATAAGGATGAAGGGTATCGCCACGAGCGAGCGCAGGAATACGCGAAGCAGTCCTACGCGCGATATGCCAGCCGCCAGCCACACCAGCGCCAGCATAGCGGCGAATCCAATCCACTTGCCCGGCGGAATTGATGTAGTCGCGAATATGAAGCCTAGCGCCATCACCAACTTGATGCGGGCGTCCGCGCTGTGAAACCAGCTTCTGCCTTCTAGGTAGCGATCAAGTAATCCGGCGGCAATGGTCATTGGAGGTTATTCGTGCGCCAGACTCTCGCGCCGGCGATGCCGACAAAGTGTGAACAAGCCGTATATGCCGCCTGCCACTAAGACATAGACTACAGTTACGCCGATGACGCCCGCCAGAATTGTAGCAAGCGTTTCATTCTGAATGCCCGGCACGACATAATCGGCGATGAGGGCGTAGGGAGCATCCTGCGCTCGCTCAATAAATCCGTAATCCCCGGCGACACGCTCCAGTCCATCGGGCGACCCGGATGCCAATGGCGCTAGAAGCGTAACCGCAACGGCTATAACATAGCCCAACACCCACCATCGCAATCCCATGCTTTTCACGGCGGGGGCAATAGTCTGCGCAGCGGGCATTCCCGATGCCCGCGTGTCTGCGGGCGCCTGCAGGAGGGCAGGGCGCGCTGTGCGAATGAACGATAGGGCGAACACGGTTATCAGCCCTTCGCCTATACCGATGAGCATGTGAACGCCGACCATAGCGGGCAGCGCAAGCGCGAGAGGAGTCGTGCCGCTCATACCTAGCATAAGAGCGGTGGACGCGGCGGCTATGACGACCGACACCCATGCCGCGATGAAACCGCCTATCATCAGGTGCTTGAAACTCGTGCCAAGCTTTCGGAATACCCAGTATGCTCCGTAGCCCACGAGTACGCTCATAATTGACATGTTCAGGAGGTTGATGCCGAGCACTACAAGCCCGCCATCCTGAAACAGCAGGGCCTGCAAGCCTACAACCGCCGTCATGACGAGTATAGCCGCCCAAGGCCCCAGTATAATGGCGGCGAGCGCGCCTCCAATCAGATGACCGGAAGTGCCTCCCGCGACGGGGAAATTGAGCATCTGCGCCGCGAAGATGAACGCTGCCATCACGCCCATCATAGGAACTATGCGCTCGTTGAGGTTCTTGTTCGTCTGCCTTATGGCGATGCCGATGAACACCGCCGCAGCTACATATCCTGCTACTGCAACTGGCAGGCTGAAGAAGCCGTCGGGGGCGTGCAAAGGAAGAGGAAGACTGCTGCCAAGAAAGGGCAGACTTATGCTTAACGTCATATCGAACGCTCCGTCATATCGAACAATCCCGTCGAATCAGGAAGAAATTAAGCTCGCGCATAGATTTTAGTGTTGCTGAGTTGCAAATGTCAATTAGTTGCAATAACAGTTTAGACGCATATACCACATCAGGCATAATCGCCTGAATTGAGATGACGGGGAGCAGCATGAATAGCTTGGTGTTAAACTCTAGGGCACTCTGCGAGTGGGGGTTAAAAGTACACTGATCACTTCGAGCATTATTCATACTAGGCACGCCAGGATTCACGGAGAAAACTTGCCGTGAGCAGCGCGGACGGCGAGTCAAAACGTAAGCGCGGCATGTTCTACGGCTGGTGGATTGTCATTGCGGGCGGGCTGGGCATGTCCATCACCGCGGGCATCAACTTCCACGGCTTCGGCAACTTCATAATTCCGCTGACCAACGAGTTCGGCTGGAATCGTACGACCATATCCGGCCTGTTCTCGCTGGCGCGAATGGAGTCGGGCCTGCTTGGTCCCCTTGAGGGCTGGCTGGTGGATCGCGTCGGTCCTCGCCGCCTGATGATCGTCGGTATCCCTCTCATGGGCGTTGGCTACATACTAATGAGCCGCGTTAACTCGCTGGCGGCGTTTTTCTTCGTGTATATCTTCGCCATCACGCTCGGCAACAGCCTGGGCATGAGTACCCCGATGGCAGCGTCAGTAGCGAACTGGTTCAACAGAAAGCGCGGGCTGGCATTCGGCATTATGTGGTCCGGGGTCGGGCTGGGCGGTTTCTTTGTCCCCGCAGTGGGTTGGCTGATAGCTGCCTACAACTGGCGCATTGCGTCTATTGTCATTGGCGTGTTCATCATAGTGATGGGCATTCCCATAGCCGCGCTTATGCGGCACAGGCCCGAACCTTACGGATATATGCCGGACGGAGAGGAACCTGATACGGATGATGAGACGGGCGAAGTTCGCAGACGTCAGCAGCCAGATCTGTCGCAAGACTTCACGGCGAGAGAAGCCCTGATGACATCGAGCTTCTGGTATCTGACTCTATCAATTGCGGCGCGTTCCCTTGTCAGCGGTGGCGTGGGCTTGCACCTTGTACCATACTTCGTGGACCTGGGCGCGTCAGATGTGTTCGCCGCGACGCTCGCGGGCGCGGTAGGTGTCTTAAGCATACCCGGAAGGTTCGGGCTGAGCGCAGTTAGCGACTATCTCAACCGCCGCTATGTGATGGCGGTGTCGCTATTTCTCATGACAATAGCCATTGTGTTCATGGCGAGAGCCACGAGCGTGACGCAGGTGTTGCCGTTCCTGGTGCTGTATGCGGCCGCGCAGGGAGGCATTTCGGTCATTCCGCAGTCACTCATTGCCGAGTACTTCGGGCGGAGGGCATACGCGACGATACAGGGCTTCCGCGGCACGATTCAGATGATTGGAATCATAATTGGCCCGCTGGTATCGGGCTATGTGTTCGATACCACGGGGAGCTACGAGTGGGCGTTCATGGGGTTCGGCGCGGCGTCACTGGTATCGCTGGGGCTGGTGCTGCTTATGAGGCCGCCGAAGAGACCTCATCGAGCGGGACAGCGGCGCTAGCGGGGCGAGTAGGCAAATTGTCGAATCTCGACCTTTTCCAACGCATCCTGCACCAGTTCATCAACGGGCAGCAGGGATTCCAGGCGGTCCACTACCCTGGGGCTACCCTTCGTAACCGGATGGCGCGGCACAAACAGGGAGCAGCAATCCTGATCCGGGATGATGGATATAGGGAATGTGCCAATCTGCCGCGCGATGTCAACGATGTCATTCTTGTTCGAGCCGATTAGCGGGCGAAGTATGGGCATCTGCGCCGCCGCATCCACTATGGCGATGTTTTCCAATGTCTGAGACGCTACCTGCGCCAGGCTCTCGCCGGTCACCAGCGCCGCTATGCCCTGCTGCAGCGCAAGCGCCTCGGCTATGCGCACCATGAACCGCCTGTACAGGACGACTCTATACGGCGGCGGGACCTCTACGATGATGCGCTGCTGCACACCGGCAAAGGGCACGAGGAACAGCTCGGCATCGTACTGGTAGCGCGTCAGGATTTCGGCTAATTCCGCTGCTTTCTCGATGGACGATGAGTCCACGAGCGGGTGGCTGTGGAAGTGGACGAGTTTCACACGGCTGCCGCGCCGCATCATCTGCCAGGCTGCGACCGGCGAGTCTATGCCACCTGACATCAACGCCATTGTCGTGCCGCTGGAATCGACCGGCATGCCGCCGGGTCCCTGGATGGGGTCGAAGTAGACGAGCATGCCGTCATTCACCACATCGATGAAGACTTCCAAGTCTGCGCCCTTCAGGCGCACCTTTGCGCCGGTTAGCTCTTCTACGAAAGAGCCCATCTCGCGGTTGATAGCGTCGGACTTTATGGGGAAGCGCTTGTTAGACCGATGCGCCGTGATGCGGAAGGTATCGAATTGATGCGTCTTTAGTTCTGAGCGGAGCAGCTCTTTTACGGCGTCGAGTTCGGCGGCGACCTTGTATGAGAGGTAGAACTTGGCGACGCCCATGCAGTCGCCGACACGCTGGCGCACCGTGTCCCAGTCGGCGTCTTCGCGCAGCGCGAGGCATATCATCAGGTGCTGTTGCCACACGCGCTCGACACCTGTGCCCTTGATGGCGCGGCGCAGGTTGCTCGCCAGACGCCGAATGAACATAGGGCGGTTATTGCCCTTTAGCGCGGGCTCATGGAACTTTACGACTACCAGACGCTTAGCTTTCATAAGCAGCATTTTAGCGCAGTTGCCGAAATGCTGCTATGCACCGCTATGGAATCGATCCTAGAACGAGGCGCGCCGGTAGCGGCTCTACTCTCCCTAATATCCGGAGCCGAATATCAAACCGTCGTGCCTGATGACCCAAGAGCGCTTCGTTTCCTCCGCGTCGGTTGCGGGATTTACCCAAGCGTATTCAACCCAGTGTCCGGCCTCTGTCGCCTTCGCCAACTCTTTGCCCCACTCATAGCCGTCTGGACCTACGAGGTCTTTGATGTCGGTGGTGCCCACCAATGACGGTGACGGAGCGTGGGATAGGACCAGATCGTCCTCATCTACGATGTAGATGTACCATTGACCATCAACGCTGTCCGCAGTGTTGTAGTAGGCGATCGTAGCGTCGCGCCCATCGGACTTGTAGCGGCTTATCGCGCCGTTCACCAGATACTTGGTGTACTCGGCGGGTTCGGTGTACCAGCCGGAGCCGAAGAGCAGGCCGTCGTGCTCCATAAGCCAAGTATGCTTCGACTCCAGTGCATCGGTCGCGGGATTTACGAAGACATAAGATACCAACCTGCCCTCGTCGGTTACGGTTGCGAACGCCTCGCCATAAGCGTAGCCGGTGGCATCTATCCTCTCCGGCGGGTCTATATTCACCAGCTCAGGGCGCGCGCCGTTGGCAAGAGTACGAAGGTCGTCCGCCTGCAGGATGAAGACATACCATTGTCCGTCTACGCTTTCGGGCGTGTTGTAGTAGTCGATGGTGGCGTCGCTGCCCTCTCCGCTATAACGCGTTATAGCCCGATCAACCAGCGAACGCGCATACGTCGAGGGGTCATCTTCCAACGACACGTCGCGCTCGTACCAGCCTGAGCCGAATATCAGGTTCTCGTGGCGCACGGTCCAGGCGCGCTTGCGCTGGTAGTTGAAGTCGTCTGCAGGGTTCTGATATACGAAATCAATCCACTTGCCGGCATCGTCCACCGTTACGAACTCGGCACCGTAATTCTTTCCGGTTATGTCCGTTCCCAGCGTGCCCCTGATGTCCATACTTATGTTGCCCGGGAATGCAGGATTCACGATTACTTCGTAGTTTTCGTCGAGCACGAAGAGGTACAGGTCTCCGTTTACGCTCGCCATAGTGCTGTAGTAGTCGAGCGTCGCCTGGCGTCCCTGTGAGTTGTAGCGGCGTAACGCTTCTTCAACGTAAGCCTGCGTATATGAGGGGGCGACGGCTTTTTCCAGCCAGTCCAGGCGCGAAAGGGCGTCGTCGAGTTCCGTTGATCCGCCCGATGATACTGCGCCCTGAAGTTCCATCAGTTGGGCGCGGAGTGCGCCTAACTCGGTGTTGATTGCTTCCGTGGACTCGTCGCTATCAGAGATTGCGTCACGTATGTCCGCGAGAGATGCGGCGATGCCAATTATGTTCTCGTTGTTGCCGGCGTCGTTGTCCACGAGACTATTGAGTTCGGCCAGGTTGGACTGGTTGTCCCTGACTGCCGCCCTCAGTTCGGTGTCGTCATAACGATCATCCCGCGAAGCCAGGCTGCGGAGATCGTCCACGTCCGCGGTCAACTTTGCGGCATCGGCGGCTTCCTGCTGGCGGGCATCGGCGACTTCTACCTGCAGGTCGCCGACTTGGGTTGTAAGCCATTCTATCCGGGTATTCTGCGCCGATTCGCTTGCCACGAGACTGCGCACAGACTCCGCAGTGCCATCGTCAACATCATCCCCGCCCGCGTTGAACGCCATTGCCAGGGCAATCACCGCTATAATGACTGCGGGGATTCCAAGCGCCATGCTTAATATCGTAGATTTCTCCATCTCACGCCTCCAATGCAGTCAGAACTGCCAGCATCCGAATGGTATTAAGGATCAAAACCATTCAATACAATCAGGTTAGCGCACTAGTGTTTGGTCTAACAACTAGTTTATGAGACAGAAATCGTTCATTTATTGTGGCCTTGGCAGATATTGTGGTTTGGGCGGAACTAGGCCGACAGGCCGTGCCTCGGATTGGGGTGAGTAAGCACGGCGGTGTTCACGAGGTTGTCGGGCATCTGCCCCTGCAGAACAGAAGCTACTTCTCCGGCAGCGCGCTCTTCGAGTTCCAGCACAGCTTCCTGTGAGAAGAATGCTACGTGCGGAGTGACAAGCAGATTGCCCAGCTTCAGCAGTTTGTAGTCCGGCGACGGATGAGCGTCCACGAGCACGTCCAGTCCCGCGCCGCCTATGCTGCCGGACTGAAGGGCGGCGTACAGGGCTTCCTCGTCAATCAGCGGGCCACGAGCGCAGTTAATCAGGAAGGAGTCGTCTTTCATGAGAGCCAGTTCCGCCTCGCCGATGAGGTTCTCGGTATCCGGCGTCAGCGGGGAGTGGAGCGTAACGAAGTCTGATTCCCGCAGGAGCGTCTCCATGTCGACGGAACGGGCGCCCGCCTCGGATGCCTGCTCAGTGGAAACGTAAGGATCGTAGGTCAGGATATCGAAGCCGAATGCCAGCGCCTTGGCGCAGACGGCCCTGCCTATCCTGCCAAAGCCCACGATGCCCAGCTTCTTGCCGCGCAGCCGCATAATTCGCATCGTAAGCGGTACGCTGCCCCAGCCCGCGCCCTTGACCGAGTTGTCGAAGAGGGAAATGCGGCGATTCCAGTCGAGAAGCAGACCCAGGACATGGTCTGATACCTCATCTACGCAGTAGTCTGGGACATAGGTAACGGCGATGCCAAGCTCGGTCGCAGTGTCCACCGCGATGTTGTCAACGCCTACACCGTAGCGTCCGATGACGATGCAATTCTCCGCGGCGCGCACAACCTTGTCCGTAACCTGCGCGAAGCAGGTCAGTATGCCGTCAACATCCTTTGCAAGTGCGGCGAGGGTGTCTTCTTCGCCGTCGGGCGCTACGACAAGTTCAGCGCCGATCTTCGCAAGAACTGCGCGCTCCGGTTCGACCGAAGGCCAGACATAATCGGTTACGAGAATTTTGAATGACATGGTTATTCTCCTCCTAGCGAAAAGGCAGCGCTCATCCCGTTTGCCGGAGACGCTCCTCAAGCCAAGCGTTGACAAGGGTTTCGGGCGAAATTCCACGCCTTTGCGCTACCGTCTTGATTCTGGAATACAACTCAAGATTCAGTGTTACGCGATTCCGCGGCACCTCGCTTACTTCAAAGTGCACCTCGCGAGTTTGGTCCCAGTAGTCAGCCAAGCTATGGGTGTCCCAAAAGTCGCCTATTTCATCTATCGTCTTTGCTTTGGAAATGCTGCTTGTCCGGCTATCTTCGTCTTTCATAGAGCCTCCGTTCGGACCTGTCCATGTCCCTCCCACTTAGTATGAGAGCAACATCGTCTTCCTTGTGTATGAAGAATTCTATCAGGTAGCGTCCTGCTTCAGTCTGTCCACTTGCAGAATAAACGTCCTCGTTACGTCTGTGCCCTCTTTAAACAAAGCGGTACATCGGGCGGTTAAGGAAAACTTCCTCCACTTCAACTTGAGTTACATTATGCTTGGACAGCAGCTTATCTAGTATCTGAATTAGCCAGTCAAAGTCGCGAATGTACATTGGCGCCTACTATGTCGGATGCGTACTCGTGGGGCAGCTATTAAGTTATCTCCGTATTCATTGGATTGAACATGCATCCTTCTACGAAGATGTCAAAGAAATCGGGAGTGGTTTCGAGTTCAATGTGCTGTATTGACTGCACCAACTGCTCCATGCGGGCGCGCAACTTGCCGGAGAGCAGCATTATTGTCGCTCCTTCGAGCGATGCGTTGCCCACTTTGACGATTCGCTCTTCCGGGAGATTTGCGACGAAGCCGATGTTGACCGCGTTTGCCACATTGATGTAGTTTGCAAAACCGCCCGCTAAATACAACTTCGAGATGCCCTCAAGTGGGACACCATAGTTTCGCAGCACAATGTACTGTCCGGAATAATTGGCAGATTTCGCTTGAGCAAGGGCGCTGATGTCGGCCCGTGACAGCGACATTCCGGTATCGGGCACGAAGGGGAATTCGCGTTCACCGTTATTGAACGCGCCCAATTCGTTCATCTTGCCAGTGCGCCGAAGTTCGGACAGCAAATCCACCAGTCCAGAACCGCAGATTCCCTGCGGTGGGGCATCGTTGATGGTGCGATAGGCGACATTGTCTTCACTGAGAGCTACGCTTTCGACCGCACCGTCATAGCCGGGCATGCCGTAGCGCACCTGACCTCCTTCAAATGCGGGACCCGCCGGACACGAAGCGGACATGAGCCGGTGCCTGTTGCCCAGCACCACCTCTGTGTTCGTGCCCACATCCACCAGCATTACGACTTCTTCTTCCTCATCTATTCCTACCGCAAGCATGTCGGCGGCGACATCCGCGCCTACATGCGAGCCGATGAGGGGTCCGCCGTACACATTCGCATTGGGGAAGACGCGCAGTCCGATGTCAGACGCCTTTACATTAAGCGCCGTCGTCTCGCGCCTGCCATCAAGCATTTCGAGTTCTGTGAGCGATTTGTAGGGACGCTCACCTATCGGCTGCACATCGAAGCCGAAGAATATGTCGCGCATGGTGGAATTGCCAACTACGACTATTTCATAGATGCGCCTGCGATGAAACTTCAGTCGTCGGCAGAGATCGCCTATCTCGAAGTTGACGGCAGAAAGCATGACCTGTTGCAATTCGCCCGGATAGTCACCGCCGTCATAAGAGATGCGGTGCATTATGTCGCTGCCGCCGAATCGCTGAGGGTTCTCGAACGACGCGGTGCCCAGTATATCTCCGGACTCGAGATCGAGGAGATTCAGCACGACGGTCGTGGTGCCAACATCAATCGCGACACCGTACACCTGCCCGCGATAGTCGTCAATGCGCGTGTCGCCGAAGAACACGCCGTCACCGATGCGCCGAGTCATGGGATCTATATCAATGTCGCGGCGCACTGAGCGCGTCAGAATTCGCGGCTGGCGGCGCAGCACCGCGAACTCTACATCCGTATCGGCATCAACGATGGTCGCCTGGCACGCGAGTCGGTAGTCCTCCCGCAGGAACGCCTCCGCTTCCGTAAGAGGGGAGAGCGCGTCGATGCCGCGCTTGATCTCGACGATGCACTCGTGGCACTCTCCCGTTCTGCCGCAAGATGTGGGCACGCGCACGCTTAGGGCGTCAGCATAGTCAAATATGCTTCTGCCAACAGTGGATTGCAAAGTGCGACCGTCGTAGTTTAATGGAGCCATGCAAATATCTTATCACGAAGAAGTGGCGCGGCGAGACAGGGAATTCTCAAGTAATTCGGCTCTTGGCCCGCTGTGGAGAATCCGCGGAATCATCTTGCGGCGCGGCTATGGAGGTTGTTTATCAAGGCGGCAAATGCTATACTGCAACACGAAAGACTTGTCGAGAGCATTGTGCATCGGCGGGCGCGGAATATGTGCTTTGTGGGAAGTGGGCTAGTCCCACTTTCTTTGTTACAGGGGACTGACGAAAAGCGGTATCAGGAGGTGGTTGCAGTATGAAGAGCGATTTTATCGTCGCCTTAACACAGCTCGCCGCAGAGCGCGGCCTTCCCAAAGAGACTGTGCTTTCCGCCATTGAAGATGCGTTGGTCTCAGCCTACAGGAAGGACAGCATCGCCGATGGTCAGAACATCACCGTGAAGCTGGATCCCGGCTCAGGTGATGTAACGGTGAATATCCTGAAGACCGTCGTGGACGATGTCATCAATGACAAGGCGGAGATTACGCTGCCGGACGCCCAGGAAATTGTTCAGGACGCTGAAATTGGTGATGTCATCACCACAGAAAGCCTGCCGCACATTCCGGGCCGCATTGCAGCGCAAACTGCCAAGCAGGTGGTGATGCAGCGACTACGCGACGCAGAGCGGGAGATCGTGTTCAAGCAATTCGAGGACAAAGAGGGCGAGGTCTTCCTGGTTACGCTCCAGAAGATTGAGCCGCGCCACATTACGGTTGACCTGGGGCGATCCGAAGCCATTATGCCCATCAGCGAGCAGGTGCCATCTGAGCGCTATCGCAGCAATACCAAGATGCGCGTGCTTCTCAAGTCAGTGGAGCGCACCCTTAGGGGACCAGAGCTTATTGTCTCCCGCGCTGATAACACGCTGCTCAGGCGGCTTTTCGAAATGGAAGTGCCTGAGATTTTCACCGGTGCGGTTGAAATTGAAGCGATCGCAAGGGAACCCGGTTCGCGCAGCAAGGTTGCCGTGCGCGCCCGTCAAGACGGCGTGGATCCTGTCGGCTCATGCGTGGGGCTACGCGGTGTACGAATACAGAACATCGTCAACGAACTGCACGGCGAGAAGATCGATGTCGTGGAGTGGAACAAGGAAGTCCCCATTTTTATTGCCAATGCGCTCAGTCCTGCGCAGGTGATGAAAGTAGAACTGAACCTTGACGACGGAACTGCAATGGCAGTTGTACCTGATAGGCAACTTTCCCTCGCAATCGGACGGGAAGGCCAGAACGCCAGACTCGCCGCTCGATTGACCGGCTGGAAAGTGGATATCAAGAGCGACGTCGAGTACCAGGTCGAATTTCAGGAGCGCACCAGGCTTCAAGAAGAAGCCAGGGCCGCTGCCGCCGCTATCGCAGCCGCGGAGGCTGAGATCGAAGAAGCGCAGGCAGCCGCAGCTGTTGCCGCGGAGGAAGTTGCGGTTGAACCCGAATCTGCGCCCAGCGATGTGGAAGTGGAGGCTGAGCCCGTTCCGATTGCTGCTGAAGTTGACCAGATGGCAGAGACCATCGTGGCAGACTCCGTCGTCGTAGAAGCGATTGCGGATGAGGCGATTGCGGTTGGATTGACGGAAGTTGTCGAGGATGCGGTGCCGGTGGCAGCCGAGCTTCAACCCGTGGATGCCGCTGTTACGGATGACGTAGTTGAGACTGAACTTGCCGAACCCGTCGCCGAAGTGGAAGTCGTCGCGGAGCCGGAGGCGGCCGTCGAGGCAGTAGAGCCTCTACCGATCCCTGAGCCCGTTTTGGAGAGTGTTCAGGCGGCAAAAGAGGAACAGGTGACTTCTCTGCGGGACTTGCCGGAGGATATCTGGCAGGTGCGGCGCGCTCGCGTTCGCAGACCCGCACAGTCGGACGCAGACGCGCCGGGCCGCATACGCTTCGCGGAGGACATCGCCGGATTGCGTGGTGGGGTAACCGCATCACGCCGCGGCCGAAGGCGAGACGACCCTCAGGCCCCCGCCGGTGGAGCAAATGCAAATGCACGAGGCGGTAGCGGAAGGCGGCGTAAGGCAGGCAAGAGGCGACGCTAGTAGATGAATGCCAGAAGGCGACATGTTCCGCTGCGGAGTTGCGTTGCTTGCAGGACCAAAACGGCTAAAAGAGAGTTGCTGCGCATCGTTGCCAAGCCCGAGGGAGGCATCGTATTTGACGCGGGCGGAAAGCTCTCCGGCAGGGGGGCTTATGTGTGCTCAACCTGCGCCGACAGCTCCGAAAACATCAGAAAAGGTCGGCTGGAACATACACTTCGCACAGGCATTGCCGACGCTCAGTGGTGCGAAGTCCTGGCAGATATGCAGTCACATTTTGACTCGCCGGCGGGCTGACGAGATCCAAGCGCCAGTCCTAAGAAGGCGCATTTTAGGGGGTGCCTATGACTAACAGAACAAACGCCACGGAGTTGCAGGACCAGTACAACGGCACTTCCGGGCAGGACGAGTACGAAGACTATTACGATGACGACTACGAGCTGGAACCGCTGGAGGTTCCACTTGCTATAGCCGTGCATGACCTTGCTGAACTGATGGAGACAACTCCTGTTGAGGTTATCAAGGAGTTCATGCGCGGTGGCTATATGTTCTCGATCAACGAGGTTGTCGGACACGACCTGGTTGTGGGGATTGCACCGTCATTCGGATTTGAAGTTCTGCCCCTCGAAGCAGAGAGCGGCGCAGGTTCCATTGTGCCGTCAACTGATGACGTCGATCCCGCCTTGCTCGAAGATCGTCCCCCTGTCGTTACCATCCTGGGACACGTTGACCACGGCAAAACGACCTTGCTGGATACAATCCGCAAGACCAACGTCGTAGATGGCGAAGCAGGTGGCATTACGCAGCACATAGGCGCGTATCAGGTTACCTACGACGGCAATCTGATCACGTTCCTGGACACGCCGGGGCACGAAGCGTTTACGGCGATGCGCGCGCGGGGGGCGCAAGTGACCGACATCGCGGTACTTGTCATTGCCGCGGACGACGGCATCATGCCGCAGACCGAGGAGGCGATCAACCATGTGAAGGCTGCGGAGGTTCCCATCGTCGTAGCAATAAACAAGGTTGACCGGCCCGAAGCCGATCCTGAGCGTGTGAAGCGCCAGCTTGCTGAGCGCAACCTACTCGTCGAGGATTGGGGAGGCGATGTCATCGCGCTGCCCGTGTCGGCGCTAACGGGCGACGGCGTGAATGACCTGCTTGACAACCTTGCGATCGTCGCAGAGGTCAGCGAGCTTAAGGCTAATGTCGGTAGGCAAGCCAGAGGTGTAGTTGTCGAGGCTCGAATAGACCGCAGCCGAGGAACAGTCGCAACCGTTCTGGTGCAAGCCGGAAAGCTGCATGTCGGGGACAATATCGTCGTCGGTAATCTTCGTGGGCGCATTCGCGCGATGCAAGCGGACAGCGGGGAGCCCGTGGAAACGGCTACTCCCTCGCAGCCCGTCGAGATTCTGGGCATCAGAGGCGTACCTGAGGCGGGCGACATCCTGGAGGTCGCCAAGGACGAGCGATCCGCGCGTCAGCTTGCCGAGGCACGTATTCGCCAGTCAGAGATTAAGCGAGCCGCAGGTCCAACCATGGAAGATGTGCATACTCGCATCGCCGCGGGTGAAGTCAAGGCGCTCAACCTGATAATCAAGACCGACGTGCAAGGCACCGTCGAGGCTGTCAAGGGCGCGCTGAACGGGCTGAACACAGAGCAGAGCAGAGTCAACATTGTTCATATTGCGAGCGGCGCAATCACCGAGAGCGATGTGCTGCTTGGGATGGCGTCTAAGGCGATCATCGTTGGCTTCAACACCGAGCCGGGGCAGGGCGCGATGGCACTCGCCAATCAGGAAGGCGTAGAGATTCGCCATTACAATATCATCTATAACCTTCTTGAGGATGTGGAACTCGCGCTCACGGGCCTGCTCGAACCCGTTTACAGGGATGTAACTGAGGGGCATGCCACCATCCGAGCTATCTTCGGTGTGGGCAGACGCTTTAAGGTCGCAGGCTTCTATGTGAATGACGGCCAAATTCAGCGGAGTTCTACGATACATGTGCTGCGCGGCGGGCAGAATATCTACAAGGGCTCAATCTCCAGCCTCAAGCACTTTAAGGACGATGTGCGCGAGGTCAATATCGGCTTCGAGGGCGGTCTGATGCTCGAAGGCTTCAACGGTTTTGAAGAAGGCGACATTCTTGAGGCTCACCGCTCGGAGCGCGTTCGCTAGCTGAGTTTATCACCCTCCCCGTAAACCGCTTCCCAATTGGGGGCTACGGTGAGGGCGAGCACTCTCAGTAGATACCACTTGCAACCAAAGGTTGAGGTCCCCGCATGTCTCGTCGGATTGAACGCGTCAATATGCTCGTGCGCCAAGAGATCAGCCAAATCATGGCTGTCGAGATGAACGATCCTCGCCTGTCGACCCTCATAAGCATTACAGAAGTGCGTACATCATCTGATCTTCGACGCGCCAAGGTCTATTTCAGCGTGCTGGGCGACGAAAATACCAAGCAGAATGTGCTCGCCGCCATGGAGAGCGCGGGGGGATTCATTCATCGCACTATGAAGCGCAACCTGAAGCTTAAGTTCGCTCCTGTCCTGTCGTTTGAACTCGACGAATCAATAGAGCAGGGCACCGAAATGCTCGATCTGATCAGCCGCAATGCGCCGAGGGACATCTCTGAAGAAGAGATTAGTTGATGGCGAATTCGCAACAGCCGAGAATTGATGGCATCCTGAACATCGACAAGCCGTATGGCATAACTTCGATGGATGTCGTGCGCCGCCTGAAGCGAGCATCAGGGCAGCGGCGTGTAGGTCACGGCGGCACGCTTGATCCAATCGCCACGGGCGTCTTACCGATTTGCTTTGGGCAGGCGACGCGCCTGATGGAGAATGTGGTGGGAGGCTCCAAGACCTATCTCGCAGCCGTTGAGCTAGGTGCATCTACGGACACATACGACGCGCTTGGCGAGATAACTGAACGGGGTGACACTTCCGGCATTACTCCTGGCGATGTGGAGCGCGCAGTCCGGGCCTTTGCCGGAGAGATCCAACAGGTGCCGCCAATGTACAGCGCGCTTAAGCGTGATGGCAAGCGTCTTTACGCCTTGGCGCGAGCCGGCGTCGAGGTCGAGCGCGAACCCCGCTCGGTTGTGGTGCATGATATCGCCCTGAATGATTGGGCGCCCCCTGTGGCAACGCTTCAGGTGGACTGCGGCAAGGGCTTCTACATGCGCTCCCTTGCATACGACCTCGGGCAGGCATTAGGCTGCGGCGGTCATCTGAAGACGCTTGCCCGCCTGAGAAGCGGCATATTCACGGTCTCGGATGCTCTGTCCCTCGATGAAGCCGAGGAGCGCTTCGCCGACGGGAGCTGGCGTGAAGTCATCCATTCGCCGGACGCGGTTCTGGGTGAAATGCGCGCCCTGATCGTGGGCAACCGCCTCGAGGAAATGATACGAAACGGCCGCGCGTTCACCGAAGGGGGCACGTCTTCGCAAGCGCAGTCCGGGGAACGCTGCCGCGTCTATACAACCGACGGGCGCTTCCTTGCGATTGTGATTTTCGACGCCGAACTGCGGCAATGGCGGCCTGACAAGGTGTTTGCCTTGAACTATGCTGAACCTATTGGCGTCTTCTAACACTTGACCGAGCGTCAACTCGGACATACAATACTTATTTGTAACTAAGATTGATTTCATCACAGAGACCATCGTGAGAATACCATGTATGCAATAGTGAACACAGGCGGCAAGCAGTACCGGGTGGAGCCCGGCGACACGGTACGCGTGGAATCCTTACCCGGAGATCAGGGCGACCTGATTGAGCTTGAAGATGTGCGCCTACTGTCGGACGACGATGGAGGGGTAACCGTCGGCGCGCCCAACGTTGATGGCGCGAAGGTTACGGCTGAGGTCGTGGCACAAGGACGGGGCAAGAAGGTCATCGTCTTCAAGTACAAGGCGAAGACTCGCTACCGCAGGAAGCAGGGTCACCGACAGAACTTCACCGAACTGCGCGTGACCGACATTTCATATAACAAGGATTAAGGGGTAAGTGAGATGGCACATAAGAAAGGCGGCGGCAGCACACGCAACGGACGAGACAGTAATTCCAAGAGGCTGGGCGTGAAGCGCTACGACACTGAGTTAGTCACGGCAGGCACCATCATTGTGCGGCAGCGTGGTACGCGCATCCATCCCGGCAACAACGTCGGCCTGGGTAGAGACCACACGCTTTACGCTCTCATTGACGGCAAGGTCAAGTTCGAGCACAAGACCCGCGACAAGAAGCGCGCGAGCGTGTACGCCTAATTCGGCGTAACCGATGGAGGAAATAGCGAAGTGAAACCGGACATTCATCCGACATACTATCCCGAAGCGCAGGCGGTATGTTCCTGCGGTTCGATTTACACAACCGGCTCGACGAAGCCCAATTTTCGGGTGGAGATATGCAATAAGTGCCACCCGTTTTTCACAGGGGAGCAGCGCATCATCGACACTGAGGGGCGTGTGGAGCGCCTGATGCGCCGGTTCAACTTGCAGCAGCAGTAACAAGGTATCGGAAAGACGCAGCACATCATTCGCAGGGGTGGGTACGCTCACCCCTGCTTTTCGTTATCATAGGGGAATAATGAGCACAGACCAGACGCCTACCTACGGTGGCCAAGCCGTCATTGAAGGCGTGATGATTCGAGGACAGCGCAACATCGCCGTCGCGGTGCGCCGTCCCGACGGCAGCATTGCGACGATGTGCCACCCGCTCACGCCGCTGTTCACGGGCAGGCTGCGGCGCACACCCCTAGTGCGTGGCGTCATTGCGATGGCTGAGACTCTGACGCTCGGCATGCGCGCGCTGAGCTACTCCGCCAATGTTGCGGCTGAAGCCGAAGGCGAGGAAATAGGCAAAGGTTCGATGGCAGTCATGATGCTGGTATCGTTGAGCATCGCCATTGGTATCTTCTTCTTGGTGCCAGTGCTTGCAAGCGACCGGCTGGAAGGGCTGCTAGGCTCGAGCCTTTTGGCGAACATCGCGGAAGGTATCATTCGGCTCGCGCTGTTTCTGGGCTACATCCTGCTGATAAGCCGCATGGACGACATAAGGCGCGTGTTCATGTATCACGGCGCGGAGCACATGACCGTTCACGCGCAGGAGCGCGGGGACCCGCTGGAAGTGGAGCACATCCGCAAGTACCCGACCGCGCACCCGCGCTGCGGCACGGCGTTCCTGCTGGTCGTGATGGTGGTGGCGATCGTCGCCTTCATCTTCGTCGGGCGCGAACCCTTCTGGTGGCTGATCGTGTCGCGAGTCGTACTGGTCCCGTTCATAGCAGCGGTGAGCTACGAAGTCATACGCTTTAGCGGACGCCATGCCGGCAATCCGCTAGTAGGCCTAATTACTGCTCCAAGCCTCGCGCTTCAGTCGCTCACCACTCGGCAGCCTGACGACGACCAGATTGAAATCGCAATCACTGCCATGGAGCAGGCGCAGGCAGCGGACAGCGCTCCAGAACTTGCAGAGTCTTCACTGTAACGACTGCAATCCCTTTGCACAAAGCAAAGCGGAGACCAGTCTTGTTGGGTTATTCGCGCACGCAAGCCTATCCCGCGCGCTCTCGCAGCACTTCCCATACATCTTCGGGTCTCGCTCCTGACGCCGACAACAGCACCAGCGCGTGGTAGAACAAGTCCGCCATTTCTTCAGCGACCTGTTCTCCATCGCCTTTGACGCCCGCAATCGCTGCTTCCCCCGCCTCCTCTATCACCTTTTGCGCGATACGGGCAGCGCCACCCTCGAATAAGCTGGTAGTGTAGCTCCCCTGCGGCATGGCTTGCTTGCGGTCCTGAATCGTGGCGAAGAGGTCCTCCAGGACGCCGGGCCCCGTGTCCTCGCGGTAAAACTCCGGGAAATCTTCAATTGGCGTGAAGAAGCAGTTGGATTCGCCCGTATGGCAGATGGGCCCGTCAGGCTCTACCTGCAAGATCAGCGTGTCACCGTCGCAATCTACCGCTGCGGACTTCACGCGCATGTAGTTGCCCGAGACCTCGCCCTTGTGCCACAGGTCCGAGCGGCTGCGGCTGAAGAACCAGACTTCGCCGCCTTCCATCGTGCGCTTGAGTGAGCCGGGGTTCATGTACCCCAGCATCAGCACTTCGCCGGTGTTCACATTCTGCGCGATTGCGGGCACCAAGCCCTTTTCGTCCAATTTCACTTCTGCCATGTCATTCACCTAGCTTAATTCTTAATCCGCAACGATGCTGGGTCGAATCGGTATGTCTCTGCCAGACAGATATTCCTTGACCACAGGAATCGGATATGTGCCGTAGTGGAAAATACTCGCGGCAAGTACCGCATCGGCTTTGCCCTCGGCGAGCGCGTCATAGAGATGATGCGGTTCGCCCGCGCCACCGCTTGCGATCAGCGGTATCGTGACGCTCTCGGATATGGCGCGTAGCAGTTGGAGGTCGTAGCCCGTCTGCTGGCCGTCAGTGTCCATGCTGGTGACCAGCAGTTCGCCCGCTCCAAGCTCAGCTACCTTCCCAGCCCACTTCACGGCGTCGATGCCCATTGGCGTGCGCCCGCCATGCACATACACCTGCCAGCCCGAATGCTCATCGAGCGCGATGTCGTTGGCGACTTCTTCTGTCAAACCCTTCGCAACCTGAAAGTTGACCTCACCTATCTCGTCTTCGGGTGTGACACGCTTTGCGTCGATAGCCACCACGATGCACTGCGCGCCGAAGAATGCTGATGCCTCCGCTACGAGGGCGGGATCGCTGACGGCGGCCGTGTTGAGCGACGCCTTGTCCGCTCCGGCTTCCAGCATGCGGCGCACATCCGCTACGTTGCGCAACCCGCCGCCAACCGTCAGAGGTATGAACACCTCTTCCGACACCTGCTTTACCACGTCAACAATGATGTCGCGGTCGTCTGAGCTTGCGGTGATGTCAAGGAAGACCAGCTCGTCGGCTCCCTGCTTATCGTAGAAGCGCGCGAGATCCGCGGGATCGCCGGCGTCTCGTATGTTCACGAAACTAACGCCCTTGACGACTCTGCCTTTGTCGATGTCCAGGCACGGAATTATCCGCTTTGTCAGCATTTTCTGTCCAAGCTCCGTTTGCTTGTGATGCGCTTAGTGGCGCTCGACCGACAGTGCCTCGCCTTCTATACCAGACCCCTCGTCGGAGTTCACAACACCTTGGTAAGCGTTCCGCAACGCCTTGCGGATACGGGCAGGCACATGCTTTGCCACATGTTTAATTTCAACGCCGATAGGGTCGGGGACTTCATTAGGATCGTACCTATCCGGCTGCCAATAACCCACAAAGTCGCCATTTATTGTTACCATTTCAAGGTCGTCGGTCGTATCGCCAATCAGCCATTTATCTGACGCTTCATCAAAGCCTTTGTTGAACCAAGACGCAGCCCCCATAATGGTTACGGCCACTATGTCGCATCCGCCATCCGTCCCCAAATGCACCACGACGCCAGTGTCATCTTCGATTGATGCTCCAGTGGTCATCTGTCCACCATAAGAAAGGTCTAAAAGATCGTCTTGCTTTTCATAAGTAACTTTCATTTCCTTGCTCCAAGTCCTGGTACTTATCAACAAAATAGTTGTGGCACCTCTCTTGAAGGCTTTGGTTGCCTGTGTATGAAAGTGCGTCGTAACAATTCTTTCATCATCTATGGATGTGACCACTTTCAACACTTTGTCATGCTCAGGGATGTAAGCGAAGTGTACATAGGTTGGTTCCCTGTCCGGCGTGTTGTCAATACCTCGCAATGCCCAATTATCCAGCGTATGCGCCACCTGCTCCTCTACAATATCGGATTCTATCATTCTATCAGAGCAATGCTTGGTCAACTGCCGGACGCGCCCACCGGCCGTTATGTTACGCCTCGATTCATACGCGGACATGGATGACACGGAGCCAAGCCTTGCTCACATTCCTCAATTGCTGATAGCCGCAATCGCCTCGCGCAAGTCAATATCGCCCGTGTATATCGCCCTGCCGACGATCGCAGCCTCCGCCCCAATTTTGGCAAGACGTTCCAGATGCTCCACAGTCGCAATGCCGCCAGCCGCAATCAGGCGAATGTTGCCCTGGTTGACGAGCGCGCTGACGCCATCGAAGTTCGGCTCGGTCAGCGTGCCGTCGCGAGATATATCCGTGTATAGGAATCGCTTTACGCCCAGCGCTGCCATGTCTGCCACGAGGTCGGTTGCGAGCGCGTCGCTGCCCTGCAACCAGCCGTGGAGCGCTACGCGTCCATCTTTTGCATCAACGCTCACTATCACTCGCTCGTTCCCGATTTCGCTCAGCAGCGTGCTAATCAGGTCTGCATCCTCAACCGCTGCCGTACCCAGCATAATTCTGCTGACACCCGAGTCAATCGCCGTGCGCGCGGTATTGAGGTCGCGGATACCGCCTCCCAGATGAACGGGAACGCCCGCAGCAGATGATATGCGCTCTACGGCTGCCAAGTTCGCCGGGCTCCCGTCGCGTGCGCCGTCAAGGTCAACGATGTGCAGCCTGGTGGCGCCCATGTCCACCCAGCGCAGCGCGGTTTCAAGCGGGTCGTCGGAATAGACCGTCTCCTGTGCGTAGTCTCCCTGGTACAGCCTGACGCACTTGCCGCCGCGCAGGTCTATTGCCGGGATTACCTCCATGCCGCTGCCTTCCTGTTCGCATCAACGAGTGTCAAGAAATTACGGTACAGCCGCAGTCCGACCGCGCCGCTCTTCTCCGGGTGAAACTGCACGGCTGCCACATTGTCCCATGCGACCGCACTGCAGAAGTCAATGCCGTAGTTCGTGACGCCCGTGACTATGTCCTTGTCCTCGGGGTCGGCATAGTAGCTGTGCACGAAGTAGAAGTAGGAGTCGTTCGGGATTCCCTCGAAAACGGGATGTTGTATCGACAGGGAGACGCTGTTCCAGCCCATGTGCGGAATCTTCAGACCAACCTGCTCCGTTTTTTCAGGAGGCAGGCGCTTCGTGCTGCCCTTCAGGATCGCAAGGCATGGCTCTTCGCCCTCCTCCGAGGACTCCAGCAGGAGTTGAAGCCCAAGGCATACGCCCAGAAAGGGCTTGCCGCTGTCAATCGAATGCCTGATGATTTCGAAGAGGCCGCGCTCGCGGATGCTGAGCATGGAGGCGTCGCACGCGCCCTGCCCTGGGAAGACCACGCCATCTGCGGTGCTTATGTCCTCTGCGTCGGCTGTGATGTGAGCTGACGCTCCGCACTCTTCCAGCGCCTTCTGCACGCTGCGGAGGTTTCCGGCCTTGTAGTCGATTATTGCTATACTAGGCGCTATGCTCGGCTGCATCGGCTTCTACCCCTCATCCAGCCGAGTCCCGGTCACGATGTCCATCGGAAGCGCCCTATCCTCGAAGCGCGCAAGCATAAATAGCAGGTCGGCAAGGCGGTTCACATAGCGCAGCAGCTCTATATTCGGCAGTAAGTCTTGCTGATCCAGCCCCACAATGCTGCGCTCAGCCGCCCGCAGCGAGCTGCGAGCCAGATCGAGCGCGCCCGACGCCGCCGATGCCCCGGGAATGATGAACTTGGGCGGCAGTTCCACCTGCGCGCTCAGCTCGTCTATCAGCGTCTCCAAGTCGTCCACATTCTCCGCAGTAATGGCGTGGAAGTTGGACTTGTAATGTTCGTAGTTCTCGATGTCTGTGGCAAGCTCGCCGCTCAGTGTGAACATCTCGCGCTGCACCTGAAGCAGAATCTCCTTGACGCGGGCATCCTGTGACAGCGCGCGCGCAAGTCCCATCGCGGATGTGGCAAAGTCGGCCTCGCCATAGGCAACGCAGCGCGGGTCGTTCTTCGGTACGCGCCCGCCGAAGAGCAAGCCCGTCTCACCCGCATCGCCCGACTTTGTGTATATCTTCATCGTCATGCTTATGCCCCTAACCCGTGAACGCCGAGACAAGCGCATTATATCAGCAATGCCCTGCCACTTATACAGATACATGCTGGCACAGATACAACTTTACACAAATATAACCTGGCACAAAAAGAGCCGGACACCCGGCGGCATTTCACCGAGCGCCCGGCTAGCGCTTATCTACTGCGCTTGAAGAGATTAGCCTTCCTTAATCTCCAGGCGTCGCGCCTTGACCGCCTCAACCTTAGCCCGAATCCACCGAAGAGTCATGGTATCTCTGCCGGAGCGTGGGTGAAGGACGCGGCAAGGTGGCGGTGCGGGTATGATGCCGACGCTGGAGCGTTCTGAAGGTCCCCGGTCGTGATGTTGAACGCCAATGGAGGCCCACAGTGGCGATTGTGGGTGAAGTTGACGAATCGGTGAGCAGCAGGGGATACTCACGGTCCGGTCCGGCGCGAGTCTGGGGATGAGATGGGTTATGGAGTGTATGGTGGGCAGTCGTCGCCGCTGCCGTCAGCTGTCAGCTCGGTAACGGAATGGTTCGCAGTCTGGCCAGAGCGCGGCCGAACTGTGTTTCCCAGGGCCAGCGCTGGGGAAGATGCAGGGTGAGACGGCGTGCCGAGCGTGTAAGCCGTCCGGCGAGGGAGAAGAATCGTCTGCGCAAGGTCTTGGTGGTGGAGGCTCGTTCTTCCAGTCCGATGCGGGAGGTCCAGCGAGCCAGATTGTGAGCCATCACCTGCACGGCCAACCAGGCGGCGTTGGCTGCGAAGCGCCCTGAGGGCAGATGGTTCAGTCCTACGCCGTACTTCAGGTCGCGGATGGCGTTCTCCACCTCGGCGTGGCGGCGATGGTCGGCCTCCAGTTGGAGGGTGTCGCCCTCTCGGTCCGTGATGAAACCGTGATAGCTGTAGTTGGTGAAGAGCGCCAGTTGAGAGCCGGGCGTGGGCTTCACTCTGCGGACGATGAGTCGCACTGGTGCGGCGTCGGGCTTGCTCTCGAAGGGAGTGTAAATGGTCTCGGCCACATCGGCTGTGCCGTCCATCCAGTAGGGTATGGGTGTCCAGTCCGTCTCTGGTATGGCCTCGATGAGATTGCGCAGTCGGGGGTGCTGTCGGACGGTGATGGAGAAGCGGACATCCATCTTGCGACAGACGGCAACGATGGTGTGGGCATAGAAGCCGCTGTCGGCCCGCACCGTGAGCGCTCCCGTGGCTCCGGCGTAGCGCACTCGCGCCACCGTCTCCCGCAGGAAGTTGGCTGCGCCCCGGGCGGTGTTGGCTCGGCCCTTGCGCAGTCGTGCCATCAGCACGTCGCCGGTTCCTGAGGCACCGGCCAGCAGCGGATGATAGCCCCGCTGGCCGGTGTAGTTGTGATGGCGCGCTCCCTCCTTTGCCAGTCCATAGGTCTCGCAGACCGTCGAGTCTATGTCGATCGTCAGAGGCGAGTCCTCGGGGCCTGCCCCGGCGTCCCAGGCACGCGCCAGAAACTCTCGGCTCACCCGGTCCAACTGTCGCACATGTCCCCAGCGGAAACTGCGTAGGAATGTCCCCAGCGTGGATGGAGCCTTGACCACACAACCCAGTACCGAGGAGGTCCTGCCCGCCCGCAACACGTCGGCATCGTCAATGCAGTCGCCACCGACCAGAGCCGACGCCACCAGGGTCAGTATCTTGTCCCCGGTGTTGGCCCGCCCCGGGGCGTCGCCCAGGTCAACGTGGTTGTCGACGAGTTGGCTCAGACCCAGACGCCCGGCCAGGGTGACCGGCAGGATCAGCCCGGCATTGGCTACCAGGCGGGGATCGTCGAAGGCGATTTGGATGCGGTCAGGGTGGTTACGTGGTAGCATCTGTTGGGTGCTCCTTTTCTGTGACAGGTTTTGTGTTGTAAAACCATTATCTCAGATTCAGAGGTGCACCCTTTTGCTTCTTCAGGAGGCCTCTCACACGCCCCCCTCGGTGGATTGGGGCTAAGCGAGAAGAGACCGAAATCACCCTGGACGTGTACGTAACAAATAGCGGCCTGGCGGGCGTCAATGAAGGCAGATGCATCTACTACTACTACGGCGCAAGGGGCGGGGCGGACAGAGGTCCATTCAGCGCCTATGTCTATACCAAGGGCGGGGGAAGAAGGGCGTGGATTAAACTGACCGAACTGGAAATGGGCACCACGTACGACTTTACCATTTCGTTCCATCCCAGAGTTCAAGGAAGAAATGTTGGAACCCAAGTCACTACGAAGGGCCCGCGGATGGCAGTCAGGTCCGTTGTTGTCGATAGAATCACACTTACCGACGCACGAGCGACCATTAACGTAGATAATGAAACCGGCAATTCACACGCGGTATATTACCGCTATTTCAAGACCGCGGACACGGATGACTCCAATCTTCATGTAACCGGCAACGCGAATACTGTGACGGATCCGGTCGTCTTCAATTTGCCCAGCCTGACCGCCGGAACCGAGTACATCGCGGAGGCGTCTCTCGAACCTAGCTTCCCTACCAACAGAACCAAATTTGACATATTCCCGACGAAGCGGAACAAGCCGACCGGGTTGGGGGTTACTCCGGGTGACGGGCAGTTGGAACTGGGGTGGACCAAACCCGCCGGTGGAGATGCGATAGACGAATACATCGTGCAGTGGAAGTCGGGCAGCGAGACATTCGATGATGCCGAAGCCGACGGTCGACAGGAGACGGTCGCGCACGTTGCAGACACCACCACCTACGATACGACGATCTCCAGTCTTCTGACCAACGGCACGGAATACACCGTGCGTGTCAAAGCCGTGAACGAGTCTGGTGAGGCGGTTTCGGGCGAGGAGACGGGCACGCCTGCCACGATTCCAGAGGCGCCCAAAGAACTGACTGTAATTCCGGGCAACGAAATGCTCACCGTATCTTGGGAGCCGCTATCAATAAGTGAAAATGGTGGCGCGGACATAATCGATTATGAATTGCAGTACAGTGACGACGAGGGACAGACTTGGAGCACGTTCCCACCGGCTATGGTGGTAGACGGGGCACAAGTCTACAACGCGTTCATCCGTAGCCTCCAGAACGGGACGACATACGACATCCGGGTACGGGCGGACAACGGCGTCGTGCTACTGGACGATCAAGGTAATGAAGACGAGGGCAACTACAACTGGGCGACGGATGACGGCACGCCGAGGCCGGAACCAATCGTAACTGAAGTGACTGTCGCGGATGCCACCGTCACGCAGACAGAGGCGACGGCGACGGTTACCATCGAAAACGAGACGGACGACGGCCAGACGGTACACCTGCAATACCGCAAGACGACTGAGAGCGGATGGAAGACTGAGACGCCCAAGACTGTGGTAGCGACGGCCACAAGCGAGACCTTCAACCTTCGCAACCTGTCCGGGAACACTAACTATGTGGTTGAGGCGTGGTTGACGACGACGTCCAGTATCAAGGAGTCTGCGACTTTCAAGACCGGTCCGGTGGAGCCCGACCCTCCGACGAATTTGAAGGTCACCCGTACTGAAGACGAGGAAATCACCGTAGCGTGGGATGCGCCGGCCGACGGTGGATCGGAGATAACGGGCTACAAGATCCAGTGGAAGCTGTACTCCCAGAACAACTGGAACACCTACACCCAAAGAGATGATGACGACGGGCGGTCACCTTACACCATCAACGTCAACCTAGAAAATGGGGAGAAATATGACATCCGCGTGATTGCCGTGAACGAAGTGGGTGACAGCGGTCCGTCGGGTGAGGTGACCGGCGCGCCGAGCAAAAAACCTGATCCGCCGACGGATGTGGAGGTCAGCGCCCACGGGGACAAGTGGCTTGAAGTTACCTGGACAGAGCCCGAAGACAAGGGCGGCCTGCCAACGACCTACATCGTGCAGTGGAAGTCGGGCGCCGACTACAGCGAGACGGACAAGGCCGACCCCGCGACTTCACCTCACAAGATCACGAACCTCAAGAACGGCACCCAGTACACCGTTCGCGTACTCGCCAAGAACGTAAGGGGCACGAGCGACGACCCCGGCGACGGCTCAAATGAGGACACCGGCACGCCGATGACCAAACCCCAGAAGCCGACCGATGTCTCAGCCCGGTTCGGCGACAAATCTCTCACCGTGTCGTGGACCGCTCCCACCGGCATTGAGGGCACAGGCGGCTCACCCATCACCGGCTTCAAGATCCAGTGGAAGCTGAACTCAGAGGCCGACTGGGACACGAACACCTACACCGAGATCGATGATGACGACGGACAGTCGCCTTATACCATCGAGGAGGTTCTGACCAACGGGACGATGTACGACGTACGTGTCCTGGCCGTGAACGACAACGACAACGTAGACGACAACACAAGCGATCCGTCGGACGCAGCGACAGGCACACCTAGCAGGAAGCCTCATAAGCCGACCGGCGTGGATATAACTGACCACGGGGACGGCTGGCTCGAAGTTACGTGGACAGCCCTTACCGGTGATGCCACAGGCGGTTCTCCTATCAAGAATTACATCGTGCAGTGGAAGTCAGGGGCCAACTACGACACGACGAACCAGGGTACGCCAACGGTATCGCCCTACAAGATCACGAATCTGGAGAACGGTACTCCGTACACGGTGCGGGTGCTCGGCGTGAACGAAGCTAACCCTGACACCTCCGGAGATCCGTCGGATGAAGTTACAGAAACTCCCAGAACGATCCCTGGCCCACCGACAGAACTCGGAGTCATTTCGGGGGATAAGGAGCTTACGGTGTCATGGACGGCGCCAGTGCCAGAAAAGAACGGCGGCGCCGGAATCAACCAGTTCGTCGTGCAGTGGAAGTCGGGAGATCAGGATTATGACACATCACGTCAAGAAACCACGTCCAACACTTCGCAAGTCATCAAACCGCTGACGAACGGCACACCTTACTCCATCCAAGTTAGAGCGGACAACGGTGAAGAGCCAGAAGGAGAGCAGGAATATAATTGGGAGGAGACTACTGGGACGCCAATGACGGTACCCGGCGCCCCAACCAATCTCGAAGTCGAGGAGGGCGACCGGCAGCTCAAAGTGTCGTGGGTGGCTCCAACCAACACTGGGGGCCTCAATATTAAGATAGACCACTTCGTCATACAGTGGCAGGTGAAGGGCGGCAACTGGAGCTCTCCTGACGAGCACACGACAACAGACGGGAACAAACTGACCGATACCATCACGGGCTTGGACAACGGCACTGACTATGACATTCGCGTCAGGGCCGACAACGACGTGGAGGGGCAAACATTCGAGTGGGCGTACACGACCGGCAAGCCCAGAAAGATACCGAGTGCACCGAGGAGCCTCAGGGTGGAGGCAGGTGACGGGCAGATTGCGTTGTCCTGGGCCGCACCAAGTGACAAGGGCGGACTGGACATCAACCAGTACATCGTGCAGTGGAAGTCCGGAATCCAAGAATACGACACATCACGTCAGGCCACGCCAACCATCACGTCACAAGTCATCGGAGATCTAACCAACGGCACGCTCTACTCCTTCAGGGTGAGGGCCGATAACTCCGTGGAGGCGAATGTGTATAACTGGGTGCAGGGAACCGGCACGCCTTCCGCTGCGCCCAGTCCACCGCCGCCACCGAACAATCCACCGCCGCAGAGGTCACCGGTCAATCCCACTCCTCCGGTTATCAAGTCGCCTGAGGTGTCCTCGGTGATTTTTGCCGACATACTTCAGACCTCTGCTAACGCCACCGTGAAAATAATGTACGCGGGCACCTCGCAAAAGACTGTGCGCCTGCACTACCGCGTGGACGGCGCCACAGCCTGGAGTACGCCGCCTAAGTCCGATAAGACAAGCGGTTCCAGCAAGACCTTTACGCTGAGCGATTTGACGGCAGGGACAACTTACGAGGTTCAGGCATGGCTCGATAGCAGCTTGCCGCCCGCGGGCACGAAGATTTATGAGTTCGACACGCTTGACGAACAGGCGGCGGCGCCGGATCCTATCATCTCAAACCTCAAGTGCGAGAACATAGGGCAGACTTCTGCGACTGCAATGGTGGAAATCGCAAATGCCGGTACAGGGATGAATGAGGTCTTTCTGAAGCACAGTATCCAGGGCGAAGATGAGTGGACTATGCTTCCGTTCCCGACGATCACCTATGATGATGACACGTCCATTCCACTAACCGGACTCACGGAGGGAACTACCTATGAGGTGGCGGTTGCTTTGTCGAACGACTTCAGCGGCATGGTTATTGAACAATGCACCACGCTGGCCGCACCGAGTCTGTCGGGTGTTAGCGTAGGCAGCATCACGCAGACAAGCGCCATCGCCACAGTGAGCATTGCGGACGCCGGAACTGCGCAGAAGACGGTGCTCCTGCAATACCGCGAATTCGGTGAGAACGAATGGATTTCGAAGGATCCCCATGATCCCCATGATACTGAGGGAGCGAGCACCTCCTTCAACCTGACCAGCTTGGAGCCAAGAACGACTTACGAAGTGAAGGCATACCTCAGCAATGACCCTGACGCGCCCAAATACGCAGTATTCACCACGCTCGCACCCGGCCCCAGTGTATCCAGCATAAGCGTGGGAAGCATCACGCAGACCTCGGCAGTCGCTACAGTGAATATCGCTTACGCGGGTAACTCGCAACTGACGGTGCATCTCCACTACCGTAAGTTTGGAGAAAGCGAATGGATTTCGACGGATCCCAAGACTACTGAGGGAGCAAGCACCTCCTTCGACCTGACCGGCCTGACTCCGAAGACGAAGTACGAGGTGGAGGCATCGCTCAGCAGTGACTTCGCAGGTGCTGAGGCTGTCACATTCACAACCCTTGCGCCGGAGCCAAGTGTATCTAGTACCGAGTCCACTTGATGATGACACGTTGGGTTTTTAGCGTTCATAGCTTTGGCTTCGGGTAGATGCGATTGAGCTTCACGCGAGCATCCTGAGAGCGAAATCGCCAGTCTATGGTCACTCCCGCTTCGTTTCGCTCCCGCTCAAGCGCCCCTATATGCCGCCTGAGCGTCTCCTCATCGCCAAGGCGTCCCTTCAGACACTGCTTGCCGAAGACGCTCAACTCTATCTCCGCCATATTCAGCCAACTACCGTGCTTGGGCGTGTAATGGAACTCCAGTCGTCGCGCTATACGCCGCGCCTCCACAGGCTCGTATGCCTCATACAGAGAGCCGAGCTTATGAGTATTCAGATTGTCCAGTACCACCCTGATCACCCTAGCGTCGGGATACGCTCGATCCACCAGCCACTTCATCTGCTCGGCAAAGTCCACAGCAGTGCGTCGCTCCGTGACCTCCACGTGCCTCCATCCACCCTTGGGCTCGCAGAACACGAACAGGTTGCGCGTGCCGTTGCGCCTGTACTCATAGTCTATGCGTTCCAATCTCCCAGGCTCGGCTTCAATCGGCGTTCTCGTGTGCGCGATCAACTGCTTGGATGTCTCATCGAAGCAGACCAGCGGTCGCTCAGTGTCGTATTCCTCCTCGTACAGGTCCAGTACATCTTCCATCCGTGCCACGAACTCCCCACTCAGTTCCGGGATGCACCACGCCTTGTTCTTCCACGGTTTAAGTTCGTTTTTTTCAAGCTCTGACGCACCGTCTCCCTCGCTATGCTCTCTACATAGCCCAACTCCACAGCCTTGTCCGCAAGCAACTTCAGCGTCCAGTGCGTATGGCCCTCAGGAGGGTCGCTGCACGCTATCGCCACAAGATGCGCTTCGGCACGCTCATCCAGCTTGCACCTCTGCCCCGGACGCGCACGCTCGACCAACGCGCTCTCAAGTCCCTCCTCGCAGAAACGCTTGCGTATCCTGATGACCGTGCGCCTGCTTATCGACAACGCATCGGCTATGCGGTTATCAAACTGTCCTTCGTCTGCCTTGAGCAGCGCCAGCGCTCTCTTTACCGTGCGCGCAGGTGACTTGCCGCGGTGGGCGACTTCACTCAGTCGGCTCTTCTGGGACTCGCTCAACTCCACTCTGTACTTGTTTGCGGTCATATTCGGCAACATCCTCTTCGTAAGATGTGCCCGAGCTTAACCCATTTCTTATACTTGTGCCAATATCAGCTGGACTCGGTACTAGTGTAAGAGTGGAAGATATATCGCAGACCACCGCAACCGCGATAGCGACGATATCAGACTCGGACGGCACCTCACAAACCGTCCACGTGCGCTTCCGAACGACCACGCCCCAGGGCGAGTGGCGCGAGGCCCCAGAGACTACCACCACAACGGGAGAGGCGTCGACTAGTTTGACGGGACTAACGGCCGACACGGAATATGAGGTGCAGGCATCCCTGGACAGCACTTTCCCGGACGAACTGACGAAGAATGCCACTTTCACGACACAGCGCTTCCCGAGCATCTCGAATCTCGAGGTCGAAGACGAGACTAAGAATAGTGCCACCGCAGTGATTACAGTTGCGGACCCGGATGGCAGCAGCCAGACCATACACCTGCGCTATCGCACCACCACCCCTCAAGGGGTATGGAGCAGCACTCCCCCGGGTAGCAGCACAACTAGCAAGGCGTCGATTGCCTTGACGGGACTAGCATCCGACACGGAGTACGAGGCTGAAGTATCTTTGACGTCTGACTTCGGAGTGTCGGAAACAGACACATTCAGAACACTTCCTCCTGACCCGGTCGTATCGGGCATAAGCGTGGATAGGCGGAAACAGACTAGTGTCTGGGCAAATATCAGCATTGCTAACGCGAACGGCGAGGATCAGACCGTGCATCTGCGCTATCGCACTACGACTCCTAGGGGCGATTGGATCGACGATCTGAAGACGACAAGTGACAGCGAAACCGCCAGCAAAGAGATTTCCGGACTGACGGCCGGAACTGAATACGACGTGCAGGCTTCACTGGACGACTCCTTCCCATCGTCGCGCACTAAGTTGGCTACTTTTACAACATTGCGCTGGCCCAGCATAGCCTCCTTTGAGGAGGAGAATGTCGGCAGGAATGGCGCAACCGTAAACGCGACAATTGCGGACTCGCACGGCGTGGCGCAGACGGTATATGTGCGCCACCGCGCTACGGGCTACATCGCGTGGAGACCCACCCAGCAGGTGAATGCAGTGGATGACATCGCGAGCCTGAGGCTAAGGGGCCTGTCTTCTGGGACCGAGTATATCGCCGAGGCTTCCCTCGGCGAGTCGTTCCCGTCAGACGGGACTAGTACCGAGTCCACTTGATGATGACACGTTGGGTTTTTAGCGTTCATAGCTTTGGCTTCGGGTAGATGCGATTGAGCTTCACGCGAGCATCCTGAGAGCGAAATCGCCAGTCTATGGTCACTCCCGCTTCGTTTCGCTCCCGCTCAAGCGCCCCTATATGCCGCCTGAGCGTCTCCTCATCGCCAAGGCGTCCCTTCAGACACTGCTTGCCGAAGACGCTCAACTCTATCTCCGCCATATTCAGCCAACTACCGTGCTTGGGCGTGTAATGGAACTCCAGTCGTCGCGCTATACGCCGCGCCTCCACAGGCTCGTATGCCTCATACAGAGAGCCGAGCTTATGAGTATTCAGATTGTCCAGTACCACCCTGATCACCCTAGCGTCGGGATACGCTCGATCCACCAGCCACTTCATCTGCTCGGCAAAGTCCACAGCAGTGCGTCGCTCCGTGACCTCCACGTGCCTCCATCCACCCTTGGGCTCGCAGAACACGAACAGGTTGCGCGTGCCGTTGCGCCTGTACTCATAGTCTATGCGTTCCAATCTCCCAGGCTCGGCTTCAATCGGCGTTCTCGTGTGCGCGATCAACTGCTTGGATGTCTCATCGAAGCAGACCAGCGGTCGCTCAGTGTCGTATTCCTCCTCGTACAGGTCCAGTACATCTTCCATCCGTGCCACGAACTCCCCACTCAGTTCCGGGATGCACCACGCCTTGTTCTTCCACGGTTTAAGTTCGTTTTTTTCAAGCTCTGACGCACCGTCTCCCTCGCTATGCTCTCTACATAGCCCAACTCCACAGCCTTGTCCGCAAGCAACTTCAGCGTCCAGTGCGTATGGCCCTCAGGAGGGTCGCTGCACGCTATCGCCACAAGATGCGCTTCGGCACGCTCATCCAGCTTGCACCTCTGCCCCGGACGCGCACGCTCGACCAACGCGCTCTCAAGTCCCTCCTCGCAGAAACGCTTGCGTATCCTGATGACCGTGCGCCTGCTTATCGACAACGCATCGGCTATGCGGTTATCAAACTGTCCTTCGTCTGCCTTGAGCAGCGCCAGCGCTCTCTTTACCGTGCGCGCAGGTGACTTGCCGCGGTGGGCGACTTCACTCAGTCGGCTCTTCTGGGACTCGCTCAACTCCACTCTGTACTTGTTTGCGGTCATATTCGGCAACATCCTCTTCGTAAGATGTGCCCGAGCTTAACCCATTTCTTATACTTGTGCCAATATCAGCTGGACTCGGTACTAGGTCGGTCACATTCACTACTGTGAAGCGCAAGGATGATGACGACGCGAGTTCGAGCGGAAGCGGAACTGTGCAGGCAGCGCGCGCAGTGAATATACCACTGCTGGGATTCTCGCCGCAGATGCTCAGATTCGTTGCGATAGAGGGTGGAGACAATCCGCCGCCGCAGATTTTCTCAGTCTGGAACAAGGCGCAGGGAGCGATGAGCTTCAATCTGTCGAATCACGAAGAGTGGTTGTACCAAGATCCGCTGTCAGGCGTATCAACCGGACCCGCCGACGTCGTAGCCATTTCAACCTCTGTGGATATATCCGGTTTGCCGGAAGGACAGTATGTGGACGTCATAAATATACAGATTAGCCCCGCCGGCAGGTCGCCAGGACAGGTCATAGTCGTACTGGATGTGCTGCCTCCGGACTACATCAGGCAGTTCGTATCGCGCGACGAAGGTGGAGTTGTCACTATGCCCGACGGCACTGTCAGACTCGTCGTGCCACCGGGTTCGCCGCCAAAAGACGTGGACATCGAGCTGATGAAACTCAACACGGAGGCACATGGTGAACCTCTTCGTGACAGTGAGCGTGTGGTGCTTGCACTGGATTCGAATACATACTCGCCGGGAGGCGATACTCCAGAAGACGTCGCGTACTCCCCTGCTGCGGAGTTGTGGTTGCGACTTCCAAGCAACGACAGAACAGCCTGCGATGAAGGCAAGACAAGGGTGTATTTCGTAGAGGCGGAAACATGGAGTCTCATTGAGCATCGCTGTGAGACAGACGAATCAGGCCACGCCTGGGCAGTAACACAGGTGGAGCGGCTTGGGGCATTCGCGCTGGTGATCGATGATGCTCCTGTTGTGGCGACGCCTACACCTGTGGCAGCAGCAGTCGCGCCGACACCGACCGCCATACCTGCTTCGGCACCTGCAGTCATAGTGCAGCGCATTTCACTGCCGGCACAACCGCCGACACCAACACCAACTCAGATACCTACACCTATGCCCTTGCCCAACGGGAAACGGGCATCGGTGCAGACAATAGGTCCGGCTCCAACCCAGACTGCAGTTCCGGCAGCGACAGAGTCATTGGCTCAAACTCTACAAGCCTCGTCAGTGGATGGCGATTCCGGATCATTCGGCAGCATAGTCTTGGCCGCAATTGGTGCGCCCCTGATAATCGGACTTTTCATCGTGGGATACCTTGCTTACAGGGAAAGGCGGCGAACGGGCAATCCAAATCTATAGTTGAAGCAGTGCGTGTTGATCATATTTCAGGCTTTTCAAGGCAAAGATGATCAGCCACCACGCACTGTGGCGTTCGCAACATTTGCCCCTGAACAAGTCGAGGAAAACGCCGCCGCCGCCCGCCGATGCCAATCTGAGCAATGCCCAACAACCCGCCCTGGACTCACCCAGAAACACGCCCAGTTCGGCGTATGCAGGGTGGTAGGGCAATTGGAACACATGCTAGGGCAAGGCTTTCGCCGCGCGTCATCTCCCTGCGCCGCTCAATAGCTTCAAACTAGCTCGCCGATTCCCTCGACTCCGCCAAGTAGCCGAAGACACCGTAACGAGTCAGCCAGCAGCCAAATGACTGGGATGCAGTTCCCGGCTCTTGAACCAAGAGGCAATACAGGATATTGGGAAATCGTCGCCTTGTGCCAATTAGCCGACTAATGCATTAACGGTGCGCGCGGTAATGTGTTGCACCACGGCAATTCTGACCGTGCCAGTGCAGTTACTCGTGCGTAACAATATGAGAGGCTACACTTGTCCTTCATATTTTGGTAACTCTCTTCTCTGGATTCCTGTTCTCGTTAGAGTTACGATTAGCGCATTCCAATAGGGCGGTTGATATATTCCCAATAAGAAGGAGAAAGACATGGCGGATATTGGCGAAATGATCAAAGCATTGGACGGTGAGAGGATGCGAGCGATGGTAAGCGGTGACCTGGGGACCTTGGGCCGCATTCTCGCTGATGACCTGACTTATGTGCATACGAGCGCAGCGGTGGACACTAAGTCCAGCATTATGGAATCCATCGGCAACGGCAACCTGAACTATCACAAGATGGCGGCACGGAATGTGCTTGTGCGGTCTCGCGGCGGTGCGGCGGTCGTAACTGGTGAGACGGATGTTGAGGTTACTTCACGCGGAAACGACCTGACATTTTCGCTTCGATTTACGGATGTTTATGCGAATGGAGATGAAGGTTGGCAGATGGTGGCTTGGCAGTCAACAAGGCTGCCAGAGAACTAACCTCCAGGCGCCAATGACCGCTACATGGGCTGCAGGATGGGCAAGTTCAAGTAGACCAGATTAGCTCGCCCTTGACCGGCATATATTCAGGTTATCGAGAACAGCACAGGTGCCAGATCAGACGGTTGAGATAGCTAGTCCGTCCTTCTCAGTCCTTTTCCAAGAGTGCAGTAGGCTTCGAACTGCCCCTATCCTTCCGTCGGAAATGAAGTGGATTCCCAGATTTCCGTTTGGGGGTTCCAGTCGCTCCAGGCAAACCAGAATGATAGATGGGAAGGAATACGTTCCAGCCTGCTGCCCTTGAGTTCGCCGTCGAATGCGCTGCCGGTGAAGGCTGTCCACCTGCTGCCCGTTTCCTCATCGACGAGGATGGTGCGCGCTCCGGCGGGCTCGCCTTCGACGCTGAATGTGAGCGGTGCGTCTCCGGGGCTGCGATCAAAGGCTAGCGCCGTGCCGGTGGAGGCATCGAAGAAAATTAGCACCTCTTTGTCTGTAAGGGTGTCGTTGACGACCTGCTCGCGGCTTAGGGCGCTGAAGGGGTATGCCTTGGCGTTGCCGTCGAGGTTTACTCCGACTACGAGTTCCTTTGCGTATAGGCGGTCGTCGGGGTTGAACTGGCCGTGGATGCCTGACTTTCCATTTTCGTAGTAGTGGACATAGGAGTCCTGTTGATACGCATCCCCCTTATCGAGCACGGTCGTGTCAGGGTGGAGCTCCCTCCATGTCTGCCAACTGGTCTGCGTTGCGGGTATGGCGGAAAGTTGCGCGTCTTTGAGGGGACCTTCGACGCCCTTGCTGAGGAACTGGCTCCAGAGCGTGTCAGTCTGGTGATCGTACATGACGAGTGCGTTCATTATGAGCTTGCCTGAGACACCGAAGGTGTGCTCGTTGCCATCTATTTGGCGGCCATAGACTATGGCCGAGTAGCAAAGCGGTCACCATGTCACGGCGACGGGCTTGCCGCCGACGGTATCGTTGACAATTTCGTGGCGGCTGAGCATGGGTATGGAATATGCGCGGTGGTCACCATTGATGGAGAGTCCGATGACTTGCTCGCCTGGCGCCATCCACTCTTCGGCTTCTTCAATACTCACGATCTTGGGTTCGAGGATGGCGGGTATGGCGTCGTAGCCGAGCACGGTGATGATGTCGTAGCGCGGCTCGGTGCCCGGTTTAATTGGATCAGGCTGCCACTTCGCCTCGCCGTTGATTGGCGCCGGCTCTCCCGGGGCGCTTCCACCGAAGCGCGGTATGACCTGCTCTTCGAAGAAGGGCGTGAGAAGGGGTGCGAGAAGGCTGAAGACGAGCAGGATGACGACGAAGAAGACTCCGATTTTGGCAAGAATTGACATTTGTGTCCTTTAGTATTCAGTTAGCAGTTTTTAGTTCGCCATCGCCCCCCTTCGGCAGGCTCGGGGCAAACAGGAATGTGTTGCAATTATCTATCCGCAAAGGCAACCTCGCAAGACGGCAATTGCGACGCTTATTCATGCGTGTGCCATGCTTGTATAAAGCATAGCACGACTGAACGCTACGAGAGGGTGCGGTCGGCTGTTCCCCAGCGCTGCTGATGGGATGTTATGAGGCCACGGAGGTCTTCGCGGTATGACACGCTGTGAATGGCGGATGCAGTCATGATGAGTGCGTCTTCGCGGTTGTCGGAGTAGTATGCCTTGCGGACGCCCATCTTCTCGAAGCCATACTTCTTATAGAGGTTCTGGGCGATGTGGTTGGAGACGCGAACTTCGAGAGTGACGGCGTGCATTCTGCGGGAGATTGCCTGCTCAATCGCGCCTATGATTAGGAGTTCACCGATGCCGTATCCGCGGTAGTCGGTGCGGACGCCAACGGATACGATGTGCGCTTCATCGTGCATGTACCAAGTGCCGAGGAAGCCGGCGAGGTATTGGTGGCCCGGCTGCCAGGCAGAGGGACGTCCACGCCACAGGCTTGCTGCGCGATGGAGGAAGCGTTGGTGTACGCCCGCAGTTTGAGATTCATGGTGTGCCGCAATTTCGGGCGGGGCTTCACGTCGCCAGGCTACGAGGTAACGAGCGAGGCGATTTTTTAACTCGCGTCGGAACGATGTGGGAGGAAACAATGTGGGGAAGGCGTCGCGCTCGATCTCGGCCGCCTGCGCAAGGTCTTGCTCTTGCATCGGACGCAGGGCATACGGCATCTTATCGATGTGGCGCATGTTCTGTACGGCACTCATGGCTACTCCTTAGGGCATGCGGCATTTTAGCAGGAAGATAGTCGGTATGTCAGTTCCTTGATAATCAACTTGTCTTACATAGTCGCAAAATTCGGCGGACCTGAAATTGAAAATATCCAATCAGAGGCACTAACTTATTGAAAAAATCGGCGTTATAATGGTTAGCAAAAGCGTTTGGTGTGAGAGAAGGGTTGCGATGCAGGCGCAAATTCAGGTTCAGGACAATGTAGCTACGCTGGTAAGGCAGGCGCAAGACGGGGGCGCTGCAGCGTTTTCTGCATTGTACGAGCACTACTACGATTCCATCTTTCGCTATGTTTCATTCCGCACAGGGAGCACCGCGGATGCGGAGGACATAACCGCAGAGGTGTTTGTGCGAATGATCGAGTCCATTCACCGCTTCAAGTGGAAGGGTTACCCGTTCAGTTCTTGGCTGTTTCGAATTGCACACAACCTGGTTGTGGACTTCTATCGCAAGAAGGGAAGACGCCAAACGATTTCGCTGGAGAAGGCGCCGCCCATTGTGGAGACAGCAATGTTCGATCCTGATGCTCGCATAGACATGGAACTGACAATGGGAGATGTCCGGAAGGCGATGGAGAGCCTGACCGATCTTCAGCGGGAGGCTATCACGCTGCGGTTTGCGGCGGGACTGTCGGTTGCGGAGACTGCTAAGAACCTGTCTACGATCTCTGGAATATAATAGGTTGAGACTATTATCAGGAGGGTAATCATGTCTCATTCTTATCCCAGCGACATCAGCCAAGAGCAATTTGCCCGGATTCTCCCCTTGTTGGAGTCGGCCCGCCGCAGGACCAAGCCCCGCACCGTGGACTTGTATGATGTTTTCTGCGGGGTATTGTATCTTCTTAAAAGCGGATGCCAGTGGCGAATGCTGCCCGCAGACTTCCCCAATTGGCGCACTTGCTACAAGTATTTCCGGCAGTGGAGCGAGCGACCCGAGGCGGCTAATGAGTCCATTCTGGAGCAAGTCTTAAAAAAAATCAGTTGGCGAGGCCCGACAAAGCAATGGACGGACAGAGCGGACGACCTTCTGCATCGTGGACTCTCAGAGCGTTAAGAACACTGACAGCGCCGAGAACAAGGGCTATGACGCCGGCAAGAAGGTCTCGGGAATCAAGCGACACATCGCAGTGGACACCCAGGGGTTGCCGCATGCAATTCACGTGACCACCGCCAATGTCACCGACCGTGCCGGGGCTTTGGCGATGTTCGACCAACGAGGAGCCGACCTCAGGCAGGTGCAAAAGGTACTTGTCGATGGGGGTTATACAGGGAAGCCCTTTGCCACTGCGGTGCAAAGTCTGTTAGGAGCCTCGGTGGAAGTGGTGAAGCGCAACGAACTTCACACCTTCGTGGTTCTTCCGAAGCGATGGGTGGTAGAGCGGTCTTTTGCCTGGCTGCAAAAGTGCCGCCGGCTCTGGAAGAACTGCGAAAGAAAGCTCAATACCAGTCTGCAAATGGTGGTGCTTGCCTTCACAGCGCTAATTCTAAGAAGATCGTGAACAGGCTCTAAGGCGATGGGAAAGAAGGACAACGCTGTGAAGGCTCTGCAGCACGCAGGGCTGAAAAAGCTGAGACGGACGCTATGCTCGGAGACCAATGGACGCGCTGCGGTGGCTGTGTGATGCTCAGAGTGATACACGTGGAACTAACATCGATATACAGGATGGACGGGCTTTTCGCCTCCATCCCAGCCTTGCCCCATTTAGGGGAAAGGAATCTAGTGTCTGAAGGTTGAGATGAGTGATTCTCACTTAGACAATATATTGGATGAGTGCTTGGAGCGGCTGGCTGCGGGCGAGAGTGTTACGGACTGCCTAGCGCGGTATCCGGAACATGCGGATGAGCTTGCACCTCTGCTTGGAATGATGCAGTCCACTATGCAGGCTTCACGTGCAGCTACACCTAGCGCGGCAGGCAAAGCGCGCGGGATGGAACGGATGCAGGCTGCGCTCACGGAAGGTCGGCATAGACGCGGCAGGCGGCTGCAATTGTCGAGGATATTCTGGCGGCCCATCACCACGCCGATTGCGGCGGCATTCGCGGTGGTGTTTCTGACCATCATTGCGGCCGGTGGTACGACGGTTGCGTCCGCGCACAGCATTCCGGGGGAGCCTCTATACCCGGTGAAGAGCATTCGGGAGGGTGTGGAGGAGCGGATTGCGCGCACTGATGAGCACAAGGCGCAAGTGCATGCAAAGTTGGCACGCGAACGCGGCAGGGAGATGGGCGAACTCATAGTTAGGGGACGCATCTACGAGGCGGAGGTGGTGGCGTTCCGACTTCACAAGCATCTGAACAAGTCGGCGAATCACATGGGCGTGGTAGTGTCATCGCACTTCATAGAGATGCCGCGCGTTCCGGCACATCCCAGTCACAGTGCAGACACACTTCGGCAGAGGCTGAGCCACGACGAGGCTTATGTAAAAGGGCAGCTCACGGCAGTTGTAAAGCAGGTTCCGGAACCACATAAGCATCGCGTATGGCGGCTGATGCATCAGTCGGACCTGGGATATCGTGTGGTGATAGTTGCGCTGGACGGAAGAGGCGAGCCGACGGTGATGGGCTATTACCGGATTGCGGCGGCCAATGGAGCGCCGAGCCGGAATTAGGGGTTTCCCCAGAACTCCGAATGACTTCCTTGTTGCGAAGTATTGCCCATTCATCGACTAAGGCAAGCTAGTTTCGCAACTATCTATTCACCGTGAGATTGGCGAGCTAAACGCCGGCCATATACCCCTTTCTCGGAAGCAATCATATATTGCGATTTCACCTCTTCCTGACCTCTCCACGTCCTTTGGAAAAGTGACTTCTCTCGGCCAACATTTAGCGCTACCCTCAGCTAAGTTCTGCGCGCGTTTCTTTCGCGGTGTCCCTGATCTGATTACAACTTCTAACCAGAGCGGGCGCAGGATGATCATTTCCTGCGCCCGCTTCTGTTTTCATGTGCTGGGCATCAGCACGCTGATGCCCAGCAAGTTCGTTACTAGGGCACGTCGAAGCTGCCCCAGCATATCACGGCGCCGTCGTCCCGCAAGGCGCAGGTGTGGTTATCGCCACTACTAATCTGCGTGAAGTGTCCACTCGTGGGCCGCTCTGAGACCTGTCCTTCGCTATCTTCGCCCCAGCACATTATCGAGCCGTCAGTCGCTATGGCGCAGACGTGATTTGCGCCGCTGCTGATTGCTATATACGGCACGGCAGGCGGCGGCTCGGGCGGTTCTCCGATCGCATCAATGTCCACGACGAGAGTGAAGTCGCCTGATGTTTGGGCGGCGTATGTAGTCGCCTCGATCGTGTATTCACCCGGCTCCAGGAGAGTGGCAGGTATCTGCGAGTTGGTGTTGCCCGAGACGATGTCGTCATTGGACTCAACGACTTCGCCGTTTCTGCCGGTGCCCTTCATCAGGTACAGGTATGCGTCCTCTGCTGATGACAGATCAATTGTTACATTCGCACTTCCGTCCAGAGTGAACGTGTAGAAGCGCGCGTACCTGTCGCCGGAGCCTTGCTCGGCGGGCTTATCGGAGAGGCAGGTCTCGTCCCAGATTCCGGTGTACGTGCCGCTGCCGTCGATCGTCTGTACGCAAGTGTCAGCCGCCGGTGGAGTGACGCCTTCAACGTCGTCAGGGAGAATTGCGAAGCCGTGTCCCCAGGTGCTGTTGGCGTCCGTACCAGGGCCGGGGTAGTCGTCTTCGGCAGAGCGTGATTCCGCGTTGTCCCTGAGGTAGTTTGTGACCTGTTCGGGCGTATAGTCCGGGTAGCGCTGCGTGACGAGCGCTGCGAGTCCGGCGACATGCGCCGCCGCCTCGCCCATTCCGCGCCAGTACTGGTGTCCATCAAGCTCACAAGTTCCGACTCCGCCAACTACGTCAGGCTTGTTTCTGCCGTCCGTGTTGAAAGGAGCCGCAGGCCCTCGGCTGCTAGTTTCGCAGATTTCTGATGTGTTGTCGAATGCCGCGGCTCCCACGGTCAGCATGCCCGCATTGGAGGCTTCCCCTGTATCAGAGATACTGCCCCAGCGTGTGGCGTTACCAAGACTGTGTTGCAGAGAATGTATCTGTATCCAGGCCGGTGGCGTAAGCTCTTTGCCTGCCCGAGCCTTTAACTCTACGCTCAGACAGTAGGTGCCGCCAACTTCGGGCGTAGTGAAAACGACTGTTTCCAACGGGTAGGCTGCATAACCTGGGAATATTCGCAACGGGCTGCTCGTCGATTCAATACCCAATGTGTCCTGATTTCTCAATACCAAGTGAACTTCACTGTTCAGATCACCCCAGGTGTCGTCCCACCGAATCACCGCGCCATACTGATGCGTTTCTTCGTCCAGGGCTACGGGATTGCACTCGTCAACATCGCTCCCCGGAGTGAGCGAATTGAAGTCATGGTAGCCGTTGCCATCGATGTCGCTGAACGGTCCGGCCCACACATCGTTCGCAAAATTCCCTGCGGAGCTGACCCAAGTGATGCCGTGTTCCACTGCATGATCCACCGAGTTAATTGGAGCAAGGCCGGAGGTCAGATGTAGCGGGCCCGTGCCATCGCCCGGAGTAAGCCATAATTCATCCTTCGGGTGTAAGATAATGTCCACATCTTCCTCGATCATCCAGTCGACAATAATCCTAAGCTGATGAACGGCTTTTCTGGGGTGCGCGCTTATGTAGTATTCGGCTTCAGGAGCAATATCGAACACTGCTTTAACCGCTTCTGTACCGCCTTGTATGTTGCATAAGCCCCACAGATGGGCCAATCTGTGGGGTGGGCGAGAGGGGCGCGTCGGTGACCGCTGGGTGAGCCGAGCTACTGCTCTGGACTGCACCGTGGGACAGTATGACACCCCTCTCGCCGCACTTGTCGCTCCGAACGGATACAAGGGCACCAGGCCCGCATCTGCAAGTGTGGAGGACATCAACCATTATTTCATCGGGAGGTCGAACATGGTAGTCACAGCCGGGGTTGACGTGGGCAAGGCCAGCCTGGACGTCTCAATTTATGAGGGTCCGGTGATACGATTTGACAACACGGTTAAAGGGATTGGAAAGCTGCTGAAGCACCTGAAGGCGCAGGACGTCACCGTGGCTGTGTGCGAGGCCACCGGTGGGTACGAACGAGTGCTGGTAAGCCGGCTGAGAAAGACCGAGATTGCGATGCACGTGGCCCACCCGAACCGTGTGCGCGCGTTCGCGAAGGCGTGTGGGTACGAAGCCAAGACCGACCAACGGGACGCCCAGGTGCTCTCACGGTACGGACAGGTATTTCCGGATGCACTAACACCGCAGCGTGAGCTTGAGCCAGAGCGTGAAGCGCTGCGTGACCTGCTCAGCAGGCGCCGGCAGTTTGTGCGGCAGCGAGCGCAGGAAAAGGGGCGCCTGGATAAGGGAATCACTTCTATCGCGACCAGATCTACAAAGCGTCACATCGCCTGGCTGGAAAAGGAAATAGCCCGACTGGATGTGGAGTATCAGGAGGCATTGGAGAAGTGTATCCCTTTCGCCGACCGTGCCACGCTGTACCGCACCGTGCCGGGCGTCGGGCCGCTTACCTCGGCCACATTGGTCGCCTACCTGCCGGAGCTGGGCTGTTGGGACAGTAAATCGCTGACTTCCCTGGTGGGGTTAGCTCCCTGGTCACGGGACAGCGGGAAGAAGCGGGGCAACCGTGCTATCAGAGGGGGGCGAGGCTCGGTGCGAAGTGCCCTGTACATGTGTGCTTGGTCGGTGATACGCCACGACAGCGAACTGCGCCGCTTTTATCAGAATCTCCGTCAACGGGGGAAGCCCGGCAACGTGGCGGTGGTGGCGGTCATGCGCAAGCTGCTGCTGCAGTTGAACGCGGTGGCACGTCGAGGGACACCCTGGGTCCCGAAGTCAGTACCAATCATGTCTTCTTAAACTCCGCTCAGGGCTTGACATTGAACACGGATACTGTCCCGTCTAGCAGCGCATCGTTGCTGCCGCTGCCTCGCAGACTGAAAGGTCGTGGGTGGGTATTTGATCTGCTAAGGTTTCAAAACACGCCGCCTGCACCGATGCGGGCACTTCCGTCGTTTCTAGGGCGGCTTGAAGTCCTTCAAAACCGAAGTCGATGATGCCGATTTTGACGCCTTCGCCCTTGAAGCCAGTTTCGCGCCATGCGCCTGCGCCGTGAGCGGCTATGGCGCTGGATATGGCTTGCTGGTTCGAGATGGACTGTTGGGTGTGAGTTTGCGATTCATGGTTGCTCGCTTCGACGTTTGCTAAGTCGATCGGAGAGGGAATGCCTGATGGCAGTACCCCGGAGATGGCTGCAAAAGCGAACACGCTAAGCAGCATGAGAGCGGCGATGCTTATCTTTCTATTCCTGGGAATGGACCCTCCTCAATGAAAATATTATTGCCGTTTGAAGTTGCGGCGCGAATTGTAAGATGCAAGATGAAACATTTATAAGTCGCAATGATTTTAAGTATCAATAATGATAAATTGGGCTTACATTGTAGTTACGCCTTGGGGAATTTTCTGTGGAGGAAGGCTTCCATTGGAATGACTGCTAGAAACGATCACCTGTGGTGAGAAAAGAATGTTGACAGACTCTGGGGATGCGTACATTATGGTTACGACATTGATGGCAGGAAACGGAGCATGAATTTGATCTCAGAGCTGCGGGCTAGTCCGTTCAAGCAGTTCGTTTACATGTTCGTGGCGACCATAATGATACAGACGCTGCATATGGTCGAGCATGTTGCGCAGGTCTTGCAGAAGTTTGTGCTGGACTTTCCATATGCGCACGGTCTGATAGGCTCGTTTGACCTGGAGCAGGTGCATTTCATTTTCAACCTGATGTATCTGGGCGCGCTCATTTATGTGACGCTGGGGTGGCTGAACTTCGGAAGACGGGTGTGCAGGCAGGAGAAGATGCTGGGAGGGTTGCTGATTGCGACGGTGGCGGTGCAGGGGTATCACATGGTGGAGCATTCGGCGAGGCTGGTGCAGTTTCTGAACACAGGTCTTCAGGGAACTCCGGGGTTGCTGGGGGGACACTTCGACGGGGTGATATTCCATGCGTTGATGAACACGGCGGTGTATCTGCCGGCGGTGGTGGTGTTCGTGTGTTCGGGGATGCACAGGCAGATTTTTTCGAGGGACTACGGCGCTCGACGTCCGTGATAAGGGTTCAGATTGTTGAGGCAAGCTCGGCGTATTGGAAGCACCCGCCAATTCCCTTGGCGGGCGCTCTCTGCGTTATAGGGTAGGTCTCGTGATGCTTATGGAGTGATGAAGGGGCACAAATAGTTGCCATAATCTATGCTACAAGTGGTACAATGCTTTGTTGAAGGACGGAAATTGGGTGGACTGCGCGACTTTAAGGTTGCGATTGTGGGGCTTATTGCGAATCAGAGGAGGGACTGAAGCGCGTATGGAAGTTATATGGCGAATTGTCAAGATGGCCTTAAGTCGCAGACGGGAGATGACCGCTGCGTACGCGGCGATGATAGGAGCTACGACAGCTTACCTGTTTCTGCCGCACTTGTTTGGGCAGGCGATCGACCAGATTGAGGCGATGCTGAAGGGCGGCTCGGTTCAGATACAGGGCCTGCTGGTGATAGTCGGTGTCATCATCGGACTGAGCATAGTTCGTGGGGGGCTCTCGTTCTTCCAGAACTATTTCGGGGAAGCGGTGTCGCAGTTTGTGTCCTACGACCTGCGGAACAAGCTGTACGACCATGTGCAGCATCTGAGCTTCGGATTCCACGACAGGAACCACACAGGGCAGGTGATGTCGCGGGCGATTACGGATGTGGAGAACATCCGGATGTTCGTGAATATGGGCATAGTGCGGACGCCGTACTTCCTGACGTTGTTCGTGGTGGTGTCCATCATCCTTGTCAGGATGGACTGGCAGCTTGGGCTGGCGAGCATTGCTTTCGTGCCGCTGGTGGTAATAGTGTCGGGTGTGGTGCGGCTGAAGCTCAGGCTGGCGTGGCTGAAGATACAGGACATGATGGCAGAGCTGAACACGGTGCTGCAGGAGAACCTGACGGGGCAGCGCGTTGTGAAGGCTTTTGCGTCGGAGGAGTTCGAGAACCGTAAGTACAACGACAAGAGCATGGAAGTTTCGGAAGCGTTCATGTCCGCTGAGAAGCTGCGGGCGGCGAACACAGCGTTCACGCTGTTCTCATTCCAGATGGGGCTGGTGATAATCCTGCTGTTCGGTGGTTGGCGGTATCTCAGCGGCGACTTGACTATCGGTCAGCTTGCGGCATTTGTGTTTTACATGCAGATTCTGGCTATGCCGGTGCGGATGTCGGGCTTCCTGGTGAACGCATACGCGAGGGCAGCGTCGGGCGGGCAGCGGCTGTTCGAGATACTGGACACGGAATCTGATGTGGTGGAGAAGGCGGATGCTATAGAACTAGGCCGCGTCGAAGGGCGAGTGCGCTTCGAAGATGTGAGCTTCAGCTATCAAGAGGGCAAACCGGCGCTGAAGAACATCAACCTGGAGGCGGATCCTGGTAAGGTGGTGGCGCTGATCGGGACGCCGGGGAGCGGGAAGAGCACAATCGCGAGCTTGCTGCCGCGCTTCTATGAGGCGAATTCGGGACGCATCACGATTGATGGTATAGACATACGGGATGTGACGCTGAAGTCGCTGCGACAGAACATGGGGATAGTGCAGCAGGATGTGTTCCTGTTCGGGGCGGGTCTGCGCGAGAATATCGCATACGGCAGGGAGGACGCGCCAATCGAGGATGTGATTCGGGCTGCGAAGGTAGCGCAGTTGCACGACTTCATATCGGCGCTGGACGGCAGCTACGATACGGAGGTCGGTGAGCGAGGCGTGAACCTGTCGGGCGGTCAGCGGCAGAGGATGTCGATCGCGCGCGCGGTGTTGCTTGATCCGCCGATTCTGGTGCTGGACGACTCGACTTCGAGCGTGGACGCCAACACAGAGGACTTGATTAGGCAGGCGATGGAAGAGGTGATGAAGGGTCGGACGACGCTGATAATCGCGCACAGGCTGAGCACGGTACACAGGGCCGATGAGATTATTGTGCTAGACAGAGGCGAGGTTGTCGAGCGTGGGACGCATCAGGAGCTTCTTGCGCTGGGCGGCAATTACCGCGAGATATACGAGTTGCAACTTCGCCCGCAGGAAGAGGTTATGCGGGATATTGATGTGGGCAATGATGTTCCGGCAGCGAGAGCGAAGGAGGCTGTCACCCTATGATGATGCACGGACACGCATTTAGCGGGAGAGGCAGGGGCGAAGACGTCGACGGGGACACCTTTGGGCGGGTGTATGACAGGCGGGTGATACTGCGGCTGATGCCGTATGTGCGCCCGTACAGAAAGACGGCGATATTCGCGTTCATAGCGATGCTGGTTTATACCGGCTCGCAGTTGGCGATACCGTTTCTGCTGAAGCTGGGAATCGACGACTATATCGAGCAAGGGGACTTCCGCGGGCTGCTGGCGGTGGGCGGGATATTCATCGCTGTTGCGCTGGGCGGCCTTGTGGCGAACTACTTTCAGCAGATGTTCATGGCACGGGTCGGGCTTGGTATGCTGTACGACCTGCGCAGGGCGATGTTCGCGCACCTGCAGAAACTCTCACTTTCGTACTATGACAAGACGGCAGTCGGGCGGATAATGTCGCGCGTTCAGGGGGATGTGTGGCAGTTGCAAGAGCTTATGACCATGGTCATTATGACGGCGGCGGACTTGCTGAGTCTGACGGGAATCGTGGTTATGCTGCTCATCATGAACCTGAAGCTTGGGCTGATAACGATGGTTGTGCTGCCGATACTCGCACTGACGATGGCAATCTGGCAGCCTTTCGCGGTGAAGGCGTTTTTGCGAGTGCGGACGGCGATTTCCATCGTGAACGGGGCGCTGAACGAGAACATCACGGGCGTGCGCGTGGTGCAGTCGCTGAACAGGCAGCCGCGCAATCTGGAGATGTTCGACGAGAAGAACACCGAGCACCTGAATGCTAACCTGCGGGCGGGCAAGCTGTCGTCGAGCCTGCTGCCGCCGGTGGACATTCTGACGGCTGTTGCGATCGTGCTGGCGATATTCTTCGGCTCAAGCATGGTGAGCGGCAACGAGCTGGAAATCGGTGTGCTGATTGCGTTCATCATGTACATACAGCGCTTCTTCGACCCGATACGCAACCTGACGATGCAGTACACGCAGTTGCAACGCTCGATGGCGTCCGGAGCGCGGATATTCGAGTTGCTGGATGTTGAGCCGGACCTTGTGGACAATCCGGACGCGAGCAGGCTGCCGCAGCTCAAGGGCGATGTGGTATTGAAGGACCTGAGCTTCAGCTACTCGGCAAGCGAAGATATCGTGCGGCTGGACAGGGAAGCAGGTTCGGTGAACAGCAGGAACGGCACAGCCAATGGCGCGAGCAGTGTGCCGGATGTGCTGAAGCACTTGTCGCTGCATATCAATCCGGGCGAGACGGTGGCGGTTGTGGGACCGACGGGCGCGGGTAAGACGACGCTTGTGTCTCTGATTTCGCGCTTCTACGATGTGCCGCGCGAGAAGGGCGCGATACTGGTGGACGGCTACGACATCCGTGATGTTACGCGCAGTTCGCTGGCGGGTCAGATGAGCATGGTGCTTCAAGAGCCGTTCCTGTTCTCCGGGACGGTGCGGGATAACATCAAGTACAATCATCCGGGCGCGAGCGATGAGCACATGATCGAGGCGTCGAAGGCGGTAGGCGTCCACGACATCATCATGCAACTGGACGACGGGTACGACACTTACCTCGCGGAGCGGGGGTTGAACCTGAGCCTTGGTCAGCGACAGCTGCTGAGCTTCGCAAGGGCGATTGTCGCGGACCCGCGCATTCTGATTCTGGACGAGGCGACAGCGAATATCGACAGCTACACGGAGATGCTGATTCAGCAGGCGCTGCAAAAGTTGCTGCAGGACCGGACGGCTATCGTGATCGCGCACCGGCTATCGACGATAAGGGGCGCTGACAAGATTGTGGTGCTGAACCAAGGGGAGATTGTTGAAGTCGGGACGCATGGGTCGCTGATGGAGCAGGATGGGCTGTACGCGCATCTGTATAGCATGAACTATGCTTCGATGGAGGAGGCTGCTGAGGGTGCGCAGAGCTAGGCGTCGGAACGGGATAGCGGGGATTGGGCCTAGGGGCCTACTCATTACGAGCGACTTGGGGGCGGTCTTCGGACCGCCCCTTACTCGTCTGTGGACGAGGTGATAACATAGCGACACTGATTCACTAAGCCAATTAGCTTTAGTCGAGATTTGACGCTATGAACATCTTCACCATCGGACACAGCAACCATAATTGGGAAGACTTCGCTGAACTACTGAGGCATAACGATATCGAATTGCTAGTAGATACACGGTCGAAGCCAGTGAGTCGCTTTGCGCCGTTCTCAAACGCAAGAATAATGCCTGCACTTTTGGAAGAAGTCGGCATTGATTACGAATTTATGGGCGGAGTGCTGGGCGGCAAGCCTGCGGGCACTAGGTTTTATGACTCCAAGGGCAAGCCTGACTATCGCAGAATGCGCGAGCTTGACGAGTTTCAAGAGGCAGTCAGCCAGCTGGCAAGCATAGCCTCGCGCCGTCAAACGGCCATTTTGTGCTCTGAGGAAGATCCTTCACAGTGCCACAGACTACTCTTATTGGGCCCGTCGCTAGAGGAAAATGGCTGCGAGCTTTTGCACATCAGGGCCAATGGTCAGATTCAGCGTACTGGACAACTGGCAGTTGGCAAGAGATATGGGAAGCAACTTCAGAGCGAATTTCGGATTTAGAGTATGAATATCTACACCATTGGATTTACCAAGAAGACGGCACAGGACTTTTTCGAGAAGTTGCAAAGCGCAGACGCCAAGTATCTGCTGGATACGCGGCTTAACAACAAGTCACAACTTGCGGGATTCACCAAGAAGGGAAACATCGAATACTTCATCGAAAATCTGACTGAACTAACTTACCTTGAGTTGCCCTTGCTGGCTCCGACAAGCGAAATCCTCAAGCAGTACCGCACCGATGGCGATTGGGATGCTTACAAGGACAGATACAATCAGATGTTGATTGAGCGCAATGTAACTCAAACAATTAAGGGGTCGCTGTTCGCAGAGGGCTCTATATTGCTTTGCAGCGAGCCGACTGCGGATAAGTGCCACAGGCGATTGGCGGCGGAGTTTTTGCGCGAGAACGCCTTTGGAGATTTCGGTATTGTACATCTGTGAGGTTTGCCACGAATGGTCAAGAAGCGCATCGTCATTACTGACCTCACATATATGTGGGACGATGAGGTGTGCATTGCGGGGATTGGCAGGGACGGGAATTGCATACGTCCTTTGACCCGCGAGGGAGTGACGAGGAATCATCTGTTTAGAGATGGTCAGTTGATAGTATATCCGGGCGCGCTTGTGGAATTTAATCTGACTCCTGTCAGCCTGGTTATGCCACCTCATATAGAAGACCAGTATTTTGAACCTGACTCAACAGCAAATATTGTCAATTGCACCGAGACACAATGGGAGAGTATCCTGAATAGAGGCTGTTTTTCCAGCTTAGAAAAGATGTTTGACGGACACATCGAGGGCGACAGACGCGTTGCGCCTGACTCCAACACTCGGTCGCTGGGGACACTTTGTAGTCCGAGAGTCACTAATGTGTGGATAGACGAGAGGTATGGGAGGACCCAATTCCGGCTCGACTTCGAGGATACTCAAGGCAAAAGATACAATGGCTATCCTGTAAATGACCTTGCCTTCCGCACTTTCTTGCAGAGCAAGATTGAAATGCTCAACGACCACCTAAAGGCTGCCAATTCGGTATTTGAGGCACTGCATTCGGCAGACCGCCTGTACCTGCGTATAGGCCTGGCCCGTCCGCGAAAAATGGGCAACTATCCGGTAGCTTGCTGGACACAGGTCACTGGCGTTCATACTTTCCCGGATTATCTGGAAGGAAAGACATTTGCGGACTTCTGACCGCATCATCATCAACTTCCCTTCTGTTACGAGGTATTTTCTACGGTTTTTGTAGTACGGCAGCGACGAGCATCGCTATGGTGGATGGGAGGTAGAAGATGCCAATGGATAAGGCGCTGACGACGCAGAAGAGGAACATCAGGACGAATGCTGCCCAGCGGAGGATTAGCATGAGGCGGGGGCGGGTTGCGCCGGGGAGCGATGCGTTTAGGGTCATGGCGGTGAGCGCGACGGGAATGACTATGAGCAAGGCTGCCGATAGACCATTGACTTCAATGAGGGTTGCGCCGGTGGGTCTGTAAACGGGGCCGAAGAGGAAGAAGATGGTGGCTGCCCAAGCGAGCATGTGAGCAATGAGGGCGGCGGTGAGGGAGATTCTGGTTCTGGTCATTGCTTACCTGCTCCCTTCCCTACCCTCACCGTATCGGAGCGGGGGTCCTCCGTTCACTGGAATAAGGAGGCCTGGGGTGAGTTGTTGGGGTTGTCTTTGGCGTAGTCGAAGCCGAGGTGGTCGTAGGCGCGGCGGGTGGCTACGCGGCCCCGGGGGGTCTTGTCAAGGAAGCCGAGTTGCAGTAGGTATGGCTCGTACACGTCCTCGATGGTATCGCTATCTTCACTGATGGACGCCGCTATGGTGTCTAATCCTACGGGACCGCCCTCGAACTTCTCGATGATGGTGAGCAGCATGCGAGTGTCGGTGCCGTCGAGTCCGCGCTCGTCAACTTCGAGCTGTTTCAGGGCTTCTCGTGCCAGTTTAGCCGTAATGATGCCGTCTCCAATGACCTGCGCGTAGTCTCTGACGCGGCGCAACAGGCGGTTGGCGATACGGGGCGTTCCGCGCGCTCGGCGGGCAACTTCGGTTACGCCCTCCGGCTCTGCTTCGATTTCCAGGATCCGCGAGGAGCGTTCGACGATGGTTGCCATTGCATCTTCGTCGTAGAAGTCGAGGCGGTGTATGTTGCCGAAGCGGTCACGCAGAGGCGGGCTGAGCATGCCGTAGCGCGTGGTCGCGCCGATGAGAGTGAAGGGCTTGATTGAAAGGTTCATGCTGCGCGCCTTGAGTCCTTTGTCGATGACCCAGGACACGAAGTAGTCCTCCATAGCCGGGTACAAAACTTCCTCGACGACGCGGCCGAGTCGGTGGATTTCGTCGATAAAAAGGATATCGCCCTCTTGCATCTGCGTGAGTGTAGCCACCATGTCTCCGGGACGCTCGATGGCGGGCCCAGAGGTGGTCTTGATGTTGACACCCATCTCGAATGCCATGATGTTGGCGAGAGTAGTCTTGCCGAGTCCCGGGGGGCCGTACAGGAGAACATGGTCGAGCGGTTCGCCGCGCTGCTGCGCCGCCTTGATGCTGATGGCGAGCAGGTTCTTGACTGCGGTCTGTCCGATGTAGTCGATGATGCGGCGCGGGCGCAGGCTAGTGTCCAGCGAGTGGTCAAGTTCGTGGGGCGCGCCGGAGACAATGCGTTGGGTCATTTTGGTTCGTTAGTCCACTTTACTTTGGTGACTCGTTCAGTGAGTGTTTTGTGAGAGCCTCATCACCTAGTGACACTTAGGTAAGGGTCAATGGCCTGACGGTACAAAGTTCCCATATTGTTGCCACGCAACTGCCGGTTGAAAGCTGGACGCAAAGTTTCGATTAGAACGGATTCCAGCAAGTCGGCGACGGCTCTCAGGTCAGCATTGATCGGGGCGTCGGTTAATTCGCCAACTTCATTGACTGGGCGAATTCCGAACCAAGAGAACCTTTCCCACCTATCTCCCCAGTCTTCCCTCTTAGTGTGAGCTTCTTGCAGTCTTTGAAATAGCCCATTTGTCCTTGCAATCGTTTGCCCCACATAAACCACTGAATTCCAATCATATAGCACATACACGCCTTGTTGATTAGCAAAATCAATAGTTTCACGAGGATCGATTGCGTATCCCAATATACGACCGGATTGCCAATGCACCTTATTGCGTTCCCAATGCACGCCATAGGCTTCTATCCCTATTGTAGAAGGAGCGGTAGCGTCATCAGGGGGGTCGCCTGTCTCTTCAATGGGAGCAGCGCACGTTTCGTCTCCAGAAGAACGAAGAATGTAAATGCCCCTATTTAGCCTCTCAATACCGTACCTCTCCATCAAGGCGGACATTCTTGATCCAATAGTGTTCTGTGGAGTCTTGCCAACGGAGGTTCTGAAACCTTTGTCCATTATGACTTGGGCAACGTCACCATTGGTCATCTCAACGTCCAGATTCTCTTGGTAGACTCTGACAATCGCATCTTCCCAACTCATTTCCGGCATATCAGGGGCCTCCAAATAACCATCATCATAACCATCATCGACTAATCAAGGACTCGATCTCCCACTGGAGTAGTCATGTCCCTCTCGGCACATGTTACCAGTGTATATCTATCATGTCAGGCGAGTTGGTGCATGCGGCTCCTGGCAGCCCGAATGTAGGACTCGTCGATATCACAGCCGGCGAATGCCCTTCCTTCCTGGAGCGCGGCGACTGCGGTTGTGCCGCTGCCGAGGAAGGGATCTATTACGAGGTCCCCGTGATTGCTGTGCTTGCGAACGAGTTCCCGGAATAGGGCGAGAGGCTTCTGCGTGGGATGGATGCGCTTTCCACCGTGTCGAGGGATGGGATATGAGTAGTCGCCGCTGTCGTAGGCGCTGTTGAAGGTGGGACTGCCTCCCTTGACGCCGACGACCGCCATTTCGCGGCTGTTAGACAGGTAGATGCATTTGCTGTTCAGGGGCACGGGGTTGGTCTTGTTCCAGACGATGAGTCGCAGCATCTCGAAGCCCGCGTCCGTCATCGCGTCGTAAAGATGACTAATCTTCCACGCATCATACCAGACAATCGCTGTTCCGCCGCGTCGTAGCACACGATATGTCTCCTCAGCGAAGGCTTCCAAGTCGATCTGCTTGTGATCCCATTCGCCAAAATCCATAGAAACAGCAAACCGCTTTACACCTTTCTTCACGCTTGAAAAGCCAGTTTTCCGGCTAATTGTGTAGGGCGGGTCGGTCAACACAAGATTAACGGAGTTTTTGTCCAAACTTTGTAGAAAGTCCCTGAAGTCTCTGCATTTGATGATGCAGCCTTCTACAACTTCTTCGCGCTCGTGTGGATATTTGGACACCTGAATAGCCCCTTCGAGAAGTTGAGTCGCCAAGACACACCTAGGTATACAGATTTTAATGAATAGTTCTTGATAAGTTCGTCAAAAGTTTTGACACGTAATTAAACAATTTGTAGGACATTTGCCAATTCATAGTTCTGCATAGAAATCATTGAACAGAACTCGTGTTCATTGTATTGAGGATTGGCAGAATATGTCAAGAAGCCTTTACTAGGTGGGTTGCAGTATAATTCGGTGACGGGGGTTGACATGATGGACTTTGCGGAGCTTGGCGAAGAGACAGTGGAGATATGGGACCGGAACGCCGATTTCTGGGATCAGCGGATGGGCGAAGGCAACGCTTTTCATAAGTTGCTTATTGAGCCTACGCAATTAGACTTGTTGTCGCTGATGCCGGGCGAACGGGTGTTGGATATTGGGTGCGGCAACGGGCAGTTTGCGCGTAAGATGGGGTCATTGGGTGCTGACGTGGTGGCTGTTGATGCCGCGCCGCGCATGATAGAGAACGCGCGAAGGCGGACGCCACCCGATGCGGAGTGTGAAGGGCGCGTGCGCTATGAGGTTGTGGATGCGAGCGACGAGAAGGCGATGCTGAAGTTGGGCGAGTCCAGCTTTGACGCAGCAGTTAGCACGATGATGTTGATGGATATGGCGAGCATTTTGCCTGTTGCGAAGGTGGCCAGACGGCTGCTGAAACCGACGGGGCGGATGGTGTTCTCAGTGATGCACCCGTGCTTCAACTCGACCGAGGGCTTCACGCAGATTTTCGAACGAGAGGAGCAGGAAGGCGAGATCATCGCGCGGCTGTCGGTGCGGGTTACGCGGTACATCGAGTCGCACGCGCACAAGGGACAGGCGATGAACGGGCAGCCGGTGGCGCAGAACTATTTTCACAGGCCATTGAGTGCGCTCCTGGGCGTCTTCTTCAAGGCTGGGTTTGTTGTTGACGCGCTGAAGGAGCCGGTGTTTCCTGCGGATGTGCCGGGCGATGATAGCTTTGGGTGGCTAATGTACAAGGATATTCCGCCGGTGCTATCGGTGCGGCTCAGGAGCGGAGGCTAACATGGATGCACAGGACATAGGGGATGGGATGTGGAGTTGGCGTGAGGAAGATTCGGCGGTGTATCGGGCGCTGGCTGAGGTTGCGGTGCCGGGGAGGGAGTCGCAGTTGGCAACGATGCTTTGCCTCTTGCCGTTTGGCAGGGATGAGGCGTTCAGGATAGTCGATGTGGGCTGTGGTGAGGGCGTGTTCGCTCGTGCCGCTCTGACGGCGTATCCGATGGCGTCTGTGCTGGGGTTGGACGGGTCTGCTTCGATGCGAGAGCATGCGGAGGCGCTATTGGAGCCGTTCGAAGAGCGAGCGGAGGTAGTGGCGTTTGAGCTTGAGGGTGTGGAGTGGCTGGATGCGTTGGACGGCGCGGACTGTTTGGTGTCCTCGCTTGCGCTGCATCATCTGACTGCTGAGGGGAAGCGTGATCTGTTCGCAGAGGCGTATCGCAGGCTGGGCAAGCGTTCTGTAGTGATGGTGGTGGATGTTGTGCAGCCGCAGCGTGCAGAGGCATGGCGGCTGTACGCGGACGCATACGACGATATCTGCTGGCAACAGTCGGTCGAGCGGACGGATGGCGATGTGCTGTACGCTCGACTGGTTGAAGAGAAATGGAATTACTATCGCTATCCGGATGATGCGGAGACGCCTTCGCCACTCTCGCAGCAACTCGCTTGGCTTGTCGAGGCGGGATTCGACGGTGTGGACTGCTTCTGGCTGCAAGCGGGGCATGCTGTGTTCGGAGGGTATAAGGGCGACGTTGGAACGCAGTGTGATGTGTTGTCGCTGGGGGATACGATGGGCGGGTACGGGCGGAGATGGATGTCAATAGAGGAATAAATTTACATCGATGCACAGGATGATAGACAGGATAAGAATTATAGAGGTGTTAGAATGTCCGGCTACTTTTTGAGTGAAGATGAGCTGCTCCTGAAAAACACGGTGCGGGATTTTGCGGATAGCGAGATCGCGCCACGGGCGGCGGGATATGACGAGAGCGGGGAGTTTCCGTTTGACAACTTCAAGGAGATGTCGGACCTGGGGCTGCTGGGGCTGACGATCGACGAGGAGTATGGGGGCAGCGGCGGCACATTTCGGCAGCTTGCGGTGGCGGTGGAGGAGATTGCGCGTGCGTGCGCGGCTACAAGCACATCGTATATCGCGCACTTGTCGCTATGCGCGCAGTTCATTCACATGTGGGGCACGGAGGGACAGAAACGACAGTTTTTGCCTACACTTGCGAACGGGGAGCATATCGGTGCATTCGCGCTGACTGAGCCGGGTTCGGGCAGCGATGCGGGCGCGATGCGGACTACGGCGACGCGCTCGAACGGGAGCTACCTGCTGAATGGGAGCAAGACTTTTATCACAAATGCTCCGGAGGCGTCAGTGTTCGTGGTGCTTGCAACGCATGACCGAAACCTGAAAACACGGGGGATCGACGCGCTGATTATGGAAGGGGACAGCGAGGGCCTGAGCGTGAATCCGCTGAAGGGCAAGATGGGCATGCGGGCGTCATCCATCGCGGAAGTGGTGTTCGAGGATTGCGCGGTGTCGGAGGAGAATCGAATGGGCGCAGAGGGCGAGGGCTTCCGCGAGACTATGCAGGTGCTGAACTCGAGCCGCATATCCATTGCGGCGCAGTGCGTTGGGATAGCGCAGGCTGCTTATGAGGCTGCTGTGAGCCATGTGAAGCAGCGCGAGGCTTTCGGGCAGAAGCTGGCGGAGTTGCAGGCGATTCAATGGATGATCGCGGATATGGCGACGCAGATTGACGCGGCGCGGCTGCTAGTGATGCGGGTTGCGTCGATGCGCGACGCTGGGATGCCGTTCGTCAAGGAGGCGTCAATGGCGAAGTTGTTCGCGTCTCGGGTTGCGGTGGAGGCTGCCGACAAGTCGGTGCAGATGCACGGCGGGTCTGGGTATCTAGCGCCGACGCCTGCGGAGCGGTACTACCGGGACGCGAAGGTAACGGAGATATACGAGGGGACTTCGGAAATACAACGGCTGGTCATCGCGCGGAGTATCCTGCAAGATGGGTTAATCTAGTTGAAAGCGCGGGGCAGCGTCTATATCATTGGCTTGCTGCAACGACAAGCGCGTTAGCGCCTTAATGTGGTTCGGCAGGGTCGTTGACTAGAATGACGTAGTAAAGGACGAGAGATGTCAGATAAGTTTAGCAGGATGTTCGCGGAGTATTCGGCAGGTCTGCGGTATGAGGATGTACCGCCGGAGTCGGCCCATGAGGTGAAACGGCGCATACTCGACAACATAGGGGTGAGCATGGCGGCGTTCTCCGAAGATGCTCCGAAGGCAGCGCGGATTTATGCTTATGACTTTGAGCAGCCGCACGGCGCTACGGTATGGGGCGCGCCGGTGCGGGTCACTCCGGAGGCGGCGACTTTCGCCAATGGGCTGATGACGCGCTACCTTGACTTCAACGACACTTACCTGTCGCTTGAGCCGCTGCACCCGAGCGACATGATTCCTGGGATTATGGCGCTGTGCGAGTGGGGCGGAAAGCCTGTGCGGGACATTTTCACGGCTACGGCTGCTGCCTATGAGGTATCGGTGAACCTGTGCGACGCGGCGAGTGTGCGCGCTCACCAGTGGGATCACGTCGTCTATACAGGCATCGGCGCGGCGTGCGGCGCGGGTAGGCTGCTGGGGCAGTCGGTGGAGCAGATCGAGCACACGATTTCGATTGCGAGTGTGCCGCATGCGTCTATGCGGCAGACGCGCGCGGGCGAGCTTTCCATGTGGAAAGGCGCTGCGGCGGCGAACTCGGTGCGGAACGCGGTGTTCGCAAGTCTTGTCTCACAGCGCGGGCTGACGGGGCCGTATCAGCCATTCGCAGGCGAGATGGGCTTTTTCGCTCAACTCCTAGGAGGCGTGCCTTTCGACGAGGCGGCGCTGAAGTCGGTCGCTGATGGCGCTGCGCCCACGCGCATTCAGGACACCTACATCAAAAAGTGGCCTGTGGAGTATCACGCTCAGAGCGCCGTGGATGCGGCGGTCGAGCTTCGAGACGAGCTTGGTGGCGACACAAACCTTATCGAATCCATTCACCTCGATACTTTCAAGGTATCATATGAGATTATCGCCAAGGACCCAGAGAAGTGGGCGCCGAAGACGCGCGAGACTGCGGACCACTCGTTGATGTATATTGTGGCGGCGGCATTGCTGGACGGGACTGTTACGAAGCATTCATTCTCACAGCAGATGCTGGATAACGCGGACATCAAGGCGCTGATGAGCAAGACGACACTAGAGGAGGACGATGCGCTGACGGAAGGCTACCCGGAAGGCATACCGAATCGCATCATCATCAAGACGAAGGACGGCGGCACGCTCTCTCGCGAGGTGAGCTTCCCACGCGGGCATGCGATGAACAAGATGAGCGACGCAGAGGTCGAGCAAAAGTTCTTGCTGAATGTGGAGGAAGTTTGGACGGATGAGCAGGCGCGGCGTGTCATTGATCTCGTTTGGCATATCGACGAGCAGCCGGACCTTTCTGAGCTTATGGAGGCGATGCGGATATGACCTGGATGCTGAAATCGGCATCGGAGCAGAGCCACGCGGTGAGGCTGCGCGAACTGCTCGATTCGGGTGAGCCGCTGAGCGTGCCAGGCGTGTTCAATCCCATGACGGCGATGATAGCGCGCAAGGTCGGGTTCGACGCGCTGTACTTCTCCGGCGCGGCGTTCTCGGCGAGCCTAGGGATACCGGATATCGGCCTGTTCACGCTTGCGGAGTTGACGGATGCGGTGCGTTGGATGGTGCGGGCGTCAGGGCTGCCGTTCATCGTGGATGCGGATACGGGATTTGGCGAGGCTATCAATGTGATTCGCACGGTGAAGGAGCTTGAGGAGGCGGGCGCTGCGGCGATACAGATTGAGGACCAGGTGTTGCCGAAGCGTTGCGGGCATCTTGACGGCAAGACGGTTGTGTCCACGGATGCGTTCGTGGAGAAGATAGCGGCGGCGGCGCGGGCTCGCAAGGACATGTTGATAATTGCGCGCACCGATGTACGCGCCATCGAAGGAATGGAGGCTGCAATCGAGCGGGGGCGGCTGTGCAAGGAGGCAGGAGCGGACATCATATTCCCGGAGGCGATGCAGTCGCTTGACGAGTTCAGGATGTATGCGGACGCTGTGGGCGGCGACCTGCTGGCAAACATGACGGAGTTCGGCAAGTCGCCTTACCTGAGCGTGGACGAGTTCGCGGCGTTAGGATACAACATCGTGATATTCCCGGTTTCTACGCTGCGGGCGGCGGCGAAAACGACAGAGGATCTGCTGACTGACCTGAAGCGGACTGGAACTCAGGTGGAGTGGCTGCCGAGAATGCAGACTCGGGCTGAGCTGTATGAGCTGATACAGTATGACGCTTATGCGGAGGTGGATAGCGCGCTGGCGCTGGGCAGCAATAGGGCCTACATGGAACGATTAGAGGGATAGGATTTTACAGGAGACAATACGATGACAACACCCGAATACAGCCCCGGGCTTGAGGGCGTGATAGCAACTGAGACATCGGTCTCTTATCTTGATGTGGACATCGAGCAGATTCTGGTGCGCGGATACGACCTGATCGAGCTTGCGCAGAACCTCTGCTACACGGATGTCGCGTACCTGGTGATATACGGCGAACTGCCGACGCCTTCACAGGCTAAGGCGTTCTGCGACAGGCTTGTTGCCGAGGCGGAGGTGCCGGATGAGCTTTACCAGCTTTTCGAGATGATGCCGAAATCGACGGTGGCGATGGACGCGCTGAGGACGGGGCTTTCATTCCTTGCGGGCTATGAGAACCCGGAGCTGCTACACGACAATTCGCACGAGGCAAACCTGGAGAAGGGCATAAAGTTGCTGGCGCAGACGCCAACCTTGGTCGTAAACTCTTACCGTGCGCTGAACGACATGCCCATCGTGCGCCCCAACCCGGACCTACCTTACATGGAGAACTTCCTGTACATGGTGCGGGGCGAGCGGCCTGATGCAGAGTCGCTGGATGCTTTCGACCGCATTCACATCTGCTACATCGAGCACGAGATGCCGAACTCGACATTCGCGGCGCGGGTGATCGCATCCACCCTTTCGGATATGTATGGTGCGATGGTCGGAGCGGTGGCATCGCTAAAGGGTCCGCTGCACGGCGGTGCAAACGAAGCGGCGATTGAGTTCCTAATGGACATCAACGGCGAGGGCGGCCCGACGCACGCTGAGGATTACACGATGGGCAAGCTGGAGCGGCGCGAGCGCATCATGGGCTTCGGCCATCGCGTGTATATGCGTAAGTACGACCCGCGAGCGCGCTTCCTCATGGACTACATTCCTAAGTTGGCGGAGCGGATACCGCAAGGTCAGGATCTGTCGTCGATATACTCGACGGTGGAAAATGTGATGTACAGGGAAAAGGGATTATATCCGAATACGGACTATCCCATCGGGCTGTTGTACTACCTGCTGGGGATACCGATTCCGCTGTACACGCCAATATTCCTTGCTTCACGGACTGCTGGCAATGTGGCGCATGTGCTGGAGCAGCACGACGACAATCGCCTGTTCAGGCCACGCGTGATATATAGCGGCGGGCGTGGGTTGAAGCCACCGGCGAGTCCGATTTCGCCGATGTAATTCGTCGGTATTTCAATCTGCCAGTTGGCCAGGGCTAACATCGATTGGCAGACTAAAGGGGACAAGGCAAACTGCCTTACGGAATGGGCGGCTCAATGGCTACGGGGCTGTTGAAGTTGGTGTAGTTGATTGTCATTGTGAACTCGGCTTTACCGCCAATGTCGCCCGCGCCGAGTGCGCTGCCCGCCAGGCCCGCGGAGTCCTGCTCGTCAACAGTGGTCTCGCCAGCCAAGATGAGACGCCGTATGAGGCTGTCATCTTTGCCAATCCACAATTCTAAAAAGAGGTTGTCGTAAGAGCTGCCTAGCAGGTTTCCGCGCAGGTTTGCTTTGACATTGCGTGTCTGCACTCCGTCTATCGTCACGTCTTTCACAATCTGGATGTCGCTATATCTAGAGGTGTCAGAGGGGAGCAGCACGAGATCGTAGGGGTTTGGAAGGCCGGTAAAATATAGGGGGTATTGTTCCCACACACCGGTTTCCGGATTGGTGATGTAGGCGATGTCACCTATCGTAATGATGTCCAATTCAAGCAATACAATTCCCAATGCAATCTGTAATTTACCGCTTGCGCGGTCGGGCCTCTGAAAGTCGCCCGTGTAGCGGATTGGAAACTCTGTGCCAAATGTCTCTTCGTCCATTCTGAAGCTCGCCTCCAGTTGCACAACCTTGAATGCGGCGTCCACTTCGGCGTGGAATGATTCAACCTGCTGCATGGCGTTGATAGCAGCGGCTATGATTGTGGCATCGTCTTCGCCTGATGCAGGTGAAGCAGCGACAATGGGGGTAGATGTGCCCGCCGGAACGGGTGTCTGAGTAGGCGCCGGTGTGGCTGTTGGCGGCGGCAAGGGCGTGGAGGTTGGACGAGGCGTGGGTGTAATCTCAGGCGTATTTGTGGGAACTAGAGTCGGCGAAGGCGGCTCTTCTGCCTGTGAACTGCATGCCGAGAGCGTCAAGAGCACCGCTATGAGTATGTTGAGGATAGTTATTCGCATGGCCATATCATATAACGGAAGCGGTAGTCGATGGGAAGTGTTGCTACTTGTTCCGAGCGAGCGATGACGAGCGCGATTTCGGCTGCACAAAGGTTGACATACCTTCAGTGGTATATGTAAAATACCCGTTTGTACGACCTTTTTGTTCGTGCTGATTTTGCGTTGCGCATTTCCATTCAATTGTAGTGATTGGGGTAAAAGTATGCCTACTGTGAACCAGTTGGTTAGGAAGGGACGACAGGCGAAGCGAAAGAAGGACAAGGCTCCTGCCTTGCGGTTTTCGTTCAATTCACTGAGGAACAGAGGCAGGCGCGATTCGGGTTCGCCGCAGAAGCGGGGCGTTTGCACCCAGGTTCGTACGCAAACGCCGAAGAAGCCGAACTCTGCGCTGCGCAAGGTTGCGAGGGTGCGCCTGACCAACGGTATGGAGGTTACAGCCTATATTCCGGGCGAAGGGCACAACTTGCAGGAGCACTCCGTCGTGTTGATTCGCGGCGGGCGTGTGAAGGACCTGCCCGGTGTGCGCTACCACATCGTCCGAGGAGCGTTGGACACATCCGGCGTTGACGGTCGCAAGCGCGGTCGCAGCAAGTATGGCAGTAAGAGGAATTAGCGAAGAGCGCTAAATCCCCTGATGGCTGAATACGCCCGCCACGAAGGCGCGCGTGCGAACATAAATGAACAGGATGTTAGGATAAGAGAGTATTAGATATGGCGCGTCGCAGAAGAGCCGAAGTACGGCCAACACCGCCCGACATCAAATACGGCAGCGTGGAGCTCAGCCAGTTCATCAACAGGGTTATGTGGAGCGGCAAGAAGACTGTCGCCCAGCGCATTGTCTATAGCGCGTTGGACATAATCGAGCAGGAAGCAAACCGCCCCGGTCTAGAGGTGTTCGAGCAGGCAATTCGTAACACGATGCCAATGCTTGAGGTTAAGTCTCGTCGAGTCGGCGGCGCAACCTATCAGGTGCCGACAGAAGTTCGACCGTCACGGCGCATGGCACTTGCCATGCGCTGGATTATTACTGCGGCACGAGCACGCGGGAGCAGACCGATGCATCAGAGCCTTGCGGGGCAGTTGCTAGAGGCTGCACGCAATCAGGGGCCTGCCGTGCGACGACGCGAAGAGGCGCACAGAATGGCAGAGGCAAATCGTGCCTTTGCGCATTACAAGTGGTAAGGCAGCCACTCAGTATTTGTTACAACAGCATTCAGCAGTATTTCAGAATTTCGTTTGAATTCTGATTTGGGGCTTCAACCCCATCCCTTTGACTAGGCTCAGGACGAACGCTGGTCTTCCCCGTCAGGGGCAAGGGACAAATTGAAGAAAAGAAAAGAGAGAGCATGCCTGCAACTTTGCAGAGTCTTGAAAAGACAAGAAACATAGGGTTCATCGCACACATCGATGCCGGAAAGACGACCGTTACCGAACGCGTCCTGTATTTCACCGGGCGTATACGCAAAATAGGCGGTGTTGATGATGGCACAACCGCGATGGACTGGATGGCGCAAGAGCGCGAACGTGGGATCACGATTACATCCGCTGCGACTACGGCGCAGTGGGGCGACTATACCATCAACATCATCGACACTCCGGGGCACGTTGATTTCACCGCAGAGGTGGAACGAAGTCTGCGTATCCTCGACGGTGGAGTAGTGGTGTTCGACGCAGTCGCGGGCGTTCAGCCGCAGTCGGAGACTGTTTGGCGTCAGGCAGACAAGTACAATGTGCCACGCATCTGCTTCGTGAACAAGATGGATCGCGTGGGAGCAGACTTCTATAGGACCATCGACTCTATATCGCACAGGCTGCAAGCGAACCCAATCGCGGTGCAAATTCCCATCGGGCAAGAGGACGAATTTCTGGGGGTCATCGATCTCATTGAGGGCAAGTCGTGGACGTGGGCAAAGGAAGGCGTGGAAACGCCAAAAGAGGGCCCCGTTCCCGAGGAGTTCATCGAAGAATATCGGAACTATCGTGGTCAGATGATTGAAAAGATAGCTGAAACCGATGATGAGCTTCTTTCCAAGTATATTGAAGAGGCAGAAATATCCAATCAGGAAATCAAGGACGCACTGCGAAAAGCGACGATTGGGTATAGCATCGTGCCCGTTTTTTGCGGCACGGCGCTGCGAACGAAGGGCATCCAACCCCTCATCGATGCAATCGGCGATTATCTCCCCTCCCCTCTCGATGTTCCCCCCGTTATCGGCAAACCCCCCACCTCAGACGAAGAGATTACCCGCGCACCCGACCCGACAGAGCCCTTCTCCGCTTTGGCGTTCAAGACGGTCTCTGATCCGTACATCGGACGTCTGGTGTACTTCCGGGTCTATTCAGGCACAGCGGCGGCAGGTTCCTCGGTGTACAACTCCTCCAACCGCAGGCGCGAGCGTCTGGGCCGCATCGTGCAGATGCACGCTCAGCACCGCGTGGAGGTATCCGAGGTGCACGCGGGGCAGATCGCGGCGGCTGTGGGACTGAAATTCACTGCAACCGGGGACACGATTTGCGCCCAGGGCGATCCAATTGTTCTGGAGACTATCAGCTTCCCTGAACCGGTAATTTCTGTCGCTATTGAGCCGCGCTCGAGAGCGGATCAGGACAAGCTCTCGGACGCGCTGGTCAAGCTCTCGGACGAGGATCCTACATTTAAGGTAAATTACGACAATGAGACTGGTCAGACCATAATGTCCGGCATGGGCGAGCTTCATCTGGAGATTCTCGTTGACAGGATGAAGCGTGAGTTCAACGTAGAAGGCAGCATTGGCCAGCCGCGAGTCGCCTATCGCGAGACTATCAGGAAGTCGTCCGGTGGCGTCGGACGCTTCGTGCGGCAAACGGGCGGACATGGTCAGTTCGGGCATGTAGTTGTGGAGATGGAGCCGGGCGAGCCTGGAACTGGCATTGTAATCGAAGATAACGTCAGGGGCGGAGCTATTCCGCGCGAGTTCATTCCTTCGGCGGAATCGGGCATACGCGAAGCTCTGAACACGGGCCCGCTTTCCGGTTTCCCGATAATCGATGTGAAAGTGTCGATGGTTGATGGTAGTTCGCACGAGGTGGACTCTTCGCAAATTGCTTTCCAGATCGCGGGATCCATGGCAGCCAAGGACGCAGTGAGCAAGGCAAGGCCCGTACTTTTAGAGCCCATAATGAGCCTGGAGGTAGTTACTCCGGGCGAGTTTTTGGGCGAAGTGTTGGGCGATCTTGGACGACGACGGGCCGGGATACGAAACATCGAAGGTCAGGGCGAGATTCAGGTTGTCAAAGCTGCGATCCCACTGGGCGAGGCGTTCGGATACGCTAACGCGGTTCGCTCGCTGACGCAGGGACGCGCAAGCTATGCGATGGAATTCGACAACTACGAGCCTGCTCCAGAAGGCGTTGTGTCGAAATAATTTCAACGGCGACATTATTGTAATGGCAAATGCAGGCGCATAATTGACGAGGGAGTTGGCAGAAGCGCGATATGGTTACAACCAACAGCCAGAAGATACGCATCATACTGAAAGCTTTCGACCACAGGTTGCTTGATCAGTCCGCGGGGCAAATTGTTGAGACTGCGGAGCGCACGGGCGCACGCGTTACGGGACCCGTGCCGCTGCCAACCGCTATTAAGCGCTTCTGCGTGATACGTGGCCCGCATATTGACAAAAACTCGCGGGAGCATTTCGAGCTGAGGACTCACAATCGGCTCATCGACATACTGGAACCGACATCGAAAACGATCGACTCGCTCACACGACTTAACGTGCCGGCGGGAGTGGATATTTCCATTAAATTGTAAGGCATTCAATTGTTTGCCTCATTCGCAGGAATCAATAGGCCGCTAAATGGTCTTCACGGCATTCCTCCGGAAGTGGGCGAAACTCTAACTGATAGAGAACAAAACATGACTATTCATGCACTGATAGGCAAGAAGATAGGTACCACACAGGTCTTCCATGAAGACGGAAGAGCCGATTGCGTAACTGCCATTGAGGTTGGTCCTTGCACGGTTACGCAGGTAAAGACCGTTGACAGCGACGGGTATGAGAGCGTGCAACTCGGCTTTGAACCGGTCAAGCGCCTGAACAAGCCGCGCGCTGGTCATCTGAAGCGAAGCGGACAGCAGCTATTCCGGCATCTGCGCGAGGTCGGAGTTGACGATTCGAGCGATGTCGAAATTGGGCAAATGCTGGATGCAAGCGTATTCGAGGCCGGCGAGGCAATCGAAATAACGGGCAAGTCCAAGGGGCGTGGTTTCGCGGGAGGCGTGCGGCGGTACAATTTCCGCGGCGGGCCAAAGACGCACGGTCAGTCGGACCGCCACAGGGCGCCCGGCTCGGTCGGCGCGGGTACCACTCCCGGACGCGTCATCAAAGGCCTACGTATGGCAGGACACATGGGCGACGCCCAGATAACGCAGCGTGGCCTTGAGGTCGTTCTGGCAGACGCGGATCGCAACCTGCTGCTGGTAAGGGGCACTGTGCCCGGAGCGCGCAACGGGCTTGTGATCATAAGAAAAGCGGGCAAACGTAAGAGGAAGTAGTTGTGAAGCTAGAAGTTAAGAACATGAGCGGGGCCGTCGTAGATAGCATCGAGGTGTTGGACGATCTGTTTGACACCCCAATGAACTCCGCGCTGGTTCATCAGGTAATGGTGGGCCAGCTGGCGAACAAACGGCAGGGCACCGCCAAGGTGAAGACGCGCTCCGAGGTTGCCGGTGGCGGCGCGAAGCCCAGACCACAGAAGTACACCGGGCGCGCACGTCAGGGTTCCATCCGCTCGCCGCATTGGCGCGGGGGTGGCATCGTGTTCGGACCTGCGCCGAGAAGTTACCGGCAACGTACGCCCAAAAGGATGAAGCGTCAGGCCATCAAGATGGTTCTCTCCGACAAAGCGAGGGAACAGCAGCTAGTAGTTCTGGATGACTTACGGATTACGGAAGCCAAGACGAAGCAGATGGCGCATGCGCTGACCGCGCTGCAAGTAGAATCGTCGGTGCTGCTGGTCGATGATGGGATGAACGCCGATATTGTGCGCGCTGCGCGGAATATCCCAAGAGTCCGAACGCTGCCGGTATCGCTGCTGAACGTAGTGGACTTGCTGAATGCCAACAAGGTCGTGATGACTGTTGACGCAGTGAGGCGAGCCGAGGAGCTATGGGGCGGTGATTTCGTACGCATCAAACGGCAGACCGTAGAAGTATCGGCGGATGAAGGGCAGGAGGAAGAGTAATGGATTTGCATCCTTTCGAGATTCTGCGGAAGCCCGTAATCACCGAAAAGAGCACAGACCTGCAGGAAGATGGCCGGTATGTGTTCGAGGTGGCACGGTCTGCAAACAAGCACCAGATTAAGTGGGCGGTGCAGGAAGCCTTCGGCGTTACCGTTACGAAGGTTAACACCATGAACAAAAAGGGCAAGACGAAGCGTTACGGGCCGCGCTTTACACAGAAGAAAGCAATAAAGAAGGCGTTCGTAACACTCGCTCCCGGCGACACCATAACAATATTCGAGGGCGTGTAAGATGCCATTAAAAGCACTGAAACCACGAACCCCGGGACAGCGCGGTGCGGTGCTGTCCACGTCGGATGACATAACCACGCGCAAACCCAAGAAATCGCTAGTCCGCCCGATGAAGAAGAACGCAGGGCGCAATTCCAGCGGTCGCATCACGGTGCGCCACCGCGGCGGTGGACACAAACGCCGCTATCGAGTCATCGATTTCAAGCGGGATAAGCACGGCATACCGGGCGAAGTAACATCAATCGAATACGACCCGAACCGCTCCGCGCGGATCGCGTTGATAAAGTACCCGGACGGCGAGTGGCGTTACATTCTGGCGCCGGACGGACTGAAGGTCGGTGACAAGATCGAGGCGGGCGAGAACGCTGAACAGCGAGTAGGCAATGCGCTCCCGCTCCGCTCCATTCGTGAAGGCTCGCAAGTCCACAACATCGAAATGAAGATGGGCAAGGGCGGTCAGATGGCGCGAAGCGCCGGAGGGTCGGCTCAGTTGCTTGCCAAGGAAGGCAGGTACGCGCTCTTGCGTCTGCCATCGGGCGAGATGAGGAATGTGCTCAGCGCATGCATGGCTACCGTGGGACAGGTGAGCAATCTCGACCACAAGAATGTCAAACTAGGCAAAGCCGGCCGCAAGCGCAACATGGGCTGGCGTCCTGAAGTGCGCGGCTCTGTGATGTCACCACGCGACCATCCGCACGGCGGCGGAGAGGGACGATCACCCATCGGCATGCCAGGGCCTAAGACACCCTGGGGCAAGCCCGCTCTTGGTTACCGCACGCGCAAGAAGAAGAAGCCGTCCGGCAAATTCATTGTGAGGCGCAGAGGACAGAGATAGGTCTTCAGCCTCCGAGAGTTAGCCGAGAAATTATGGGGTGTCAAAGTATCCCCACCCTAACACCCCCGCAGGGGCAGGAACTCCAAAGGACACACAAGGGTAATAATATGTCGAGGTCAACAAAGAAGGGGCCATTTGTGCACCCAAAGCTTGCGAAGAAGGTGACCGCGGCGCAAAACAGTCGCAGCCGCACCGTAATTCGCACATGGTCGCGGGCGTCCACGATAATGCCCGACATGCTTGGGCTGACGATTGCGGTGCATGACGGTCGGCGCCACGTACCACTGTTCATAACGGAGAACATGGTCGGGCATAAGCTAGGCGAGTTCGCGCCAACACGCACTTTCCGAGGACATATATCCCGGTCGGAGCGAATTACGCGGGCGCGATAACCCACATCTGGGGCATTTCCGTCGCTGTGCCAATGTGGATGCCTGCCACCTGCCTGATGATTGCAGAGTAAGCGTTCACAGGTATGCGCGGTATTGCGCAAAAATGACGGAAAATGTTAGTGAGCAGCAATAGCGAGTCTGAAAATGCCGGTTAGAGCAGTAGCGACAAATACGGGTTATTCCGTTAAGAAGATTAAGCCCATCATTGATATGATTCGGGGTAAAAATGTGGAAGAGGCGCTGAACGCACTTCGGTTCCTGCCATCTCCCATCGCGGCAAGAGTCGCGAAAGTGGTGCAATCGGCGGCGGCGAATGCGGAGAATGAACTCCTAGCACGCACATCTGACCTCCGCATAACAGAGATTTATGCGAACGAGGGTCCGCGGGCTAAGCGATTTAGAGCGCGTGCGCGAGGACGCATCACCCGCATCATCAGGCGCAATAGCCACATCACCGTTGTAGTTGACGAGGAGGTCTCCTAAGTTGGGTCAGAAGACGCACCCCATTGGATTTCGGCTGGGAATCAGCAAGGACTGGCAGTCACGCTGGTTCGCCTCCAAGCCTGAGGAGTACCGCGCCCTTGTCAAGCAGGACGTAGAGGTACGCGACATTATTTTGTCTCGCTACCCCGACGCCGGTATATCGAAAGTGGAGATCGAGCGCGGGAACGACGTAGTGATAACGATTCACACGGCGCGTCCGGGAATTGTCATCGGTCGAGGCGGTCAGCGCGTGGAAGAGCTTCGCAAGGAACTTGAGCAGAAGTCTGCTAGGCGTGCGCGGCTCAATGTGCAGGAGATACGGCAGCCTGAATTGGACGCGTACCTAGTTGGGCGCAATATCGCCGAGCAATTGGAACGGCGAGTGGCGTTCCGTCGCGCGATAAGACAGACTGTCCTGCGCTCAATGCAGGCAGGCGCACTCGGCATTAAGGTGCTCATTTCCGGCAGGCTTGGTGGCGCGGACATAGCCCGGCGCGAGAAAGCCATGGAAGGGCGCGTCCCGCTGCACACGCTGCGAGCGGACATAGACTACTCAATCGTCGAAGCCGCGACTGAGTTCGGGCGCATCGGAATCAAGGTTTGGATATACAAGGGCGATATCGTGCCAGAGCCGCGCCAAAGGCCGCAGGAAGAGCCGGCGCCTGCTGACATCGCGCCAATAGAAGTTACCGTAACGGCATCAGAGCCAGAGGCGGCTGCGCCAGCGCCTGCTGAAACTGCAGCTGCACCGACAGTAGAGGTTACAAATGCTTCAGCCGAAGAGAGTTAAATATCGCAATCACCACAGAGGACGGCGTAAGGGTCTTTCGGTTGCAGGAAGTACCATGAACTTTGGTGAGTACGGCATTAAGGCAACCGAGGCCGCGTGGGTCACCTCTCGGCAGATTGAAGCCGCGAGGCGGGCAATGACACGCTACGCACGCAGAGGCGGCAAGATCTGGATTCGGATATTCCCGGATAAGACGGTCACTGCGCGCGCGGCTGAGACGCGAATGGGCAGCGGCAAGGGACCGGTTGACCACTGGGTTGCCGTTGTGAGGCCGGGTAGAGTGCTATTCGAGATTGCAGGCGTGCCGGAAGCTACGGCAAAAGAAGCGCTGCGACTTGCGTCCTCTAAGTTGCCTATGGGAACGACTATCGTTACACGGCAGGGCTTGTAGAGACCCTCCAGCAATCAGCAATAAGTGCTCAGTTATCAGCAGATAACAGCGAATGGCGGGATAGATATGGAAATAGACGACATCAGAGCGCTGTCAGATGAAGAGCTCGCCGAGGAGCTCGAAGATACACACCGGGCGCTCATGAACCTGAGATTTCGAGCGGCTACGATGCAGTTGGCAGATATGAATGAGGTGCGGAGGGCGCGCAAGCGTATCGCCCGCATCAACACTGTGATACGAGAAAGGGAGCTTGCCGCAGGCGCAGTATGAGTTACGAGAGACGCAAGGTAAGAATTGGCAGGGTAGTCAGCGACAAGATGGACAAGACCGTCATCGTGGCTGTGGAGTGGCGCCGACCACACCGCATCTACAAGAAGCCGGTCAGGCGAAAGACGCGGTTCATGGTGCATGACCCTGAAAACGAGTGCAAGCTCGGCGATACGGTACGAATCCGGGAAGGCCGTCCGTTGTCTAAGACCAAGCGTTGGCGCGTCATGGACATACTACAGCGAGAGGACATCGCCGAGGTGCAGCCGGGAGAGTTGACTGCCGCAGACGAGAGCAACATCATCGCAGAGGCACAGGCAATTGTCGATGTGAGTGCGAAAGTTGCGTACGAGGACGACGCTCCCGAGACAGATGTATCGGAAGAGATCGACGACAGCCCCACGCAATAGCGGATAAATGGATCCTCGCGGAACGGTAAAATAAAGGCAAGGGCAATACAGAAATGATTCAAATATATTCCCGCCTGAGAGTTGCAGACAACTCGGGGGCAAAGACGATAAGTTGCATCGGCGTTCCCGGTGGCAGCGGCAGGAAGTATGCCTGGCTCGGCGACATAATAACGGCTTCGGTCAAAGAAGCTGCACCCGCATCGAATGTGCGGAAGGGTGAAGTCGTCAAAGCAGTTATTGTGAGAACCACCAAGACTCACCGCAGGCCGGACGGTTCTCATATCCGTTTCGACGACAACGCCGCCGTTCTGGTGAATGACGATCAATTGCCGCGTGGGACTCGAATATTCGGCCCTGTGGCTCGCGAGCTCCGTGACAAGAACTTTATGCGCATCGTATCCCTCGCGCCGGAGGTGCTGTAAATGCGGGTTCGACCTGACGATACTGTAATTGTTACCAAAGGACGCGACCGCGGCAAAACAGGGCGCGTGCAGCAGGTATTCCCGAAGCAGGGCAAGTTGCTGGTCGAGGGCGTCAATATCGCCATGCGCCACACCAAGCCGACCCAGGGCGTCCGGCAGGGAGGCATCATCCAGAAGGAGATGCCCGTGCGAATTAGCAATGTGAGGCTGATCTGCCCATCGACAAATCAGCCTACCCGGGTAGGCTTTACCCGTCTTGCCGACGGCACGAAGGCGAGGGTCTCCAAGAAGAGTGGGGAGATAATCGAGTGACTACTCAGAATGACAACGATCAAGGACGGCGAAGGCGCGGTCGACGAAATGACGACGCTGAGCAGCCTGCGGAGATGACGGCTCCTAAGACGCCGCCGCGCATGCTGGACAGAATACGCAACGAAATCAGCCCCGTAATGATTCAGGAGTTCAGCTACACGAGCCCTATGCAGGTTCCGCGACTGAGCAAGGTTACGCTGAACATTGGACTGGGCGAAGCGCTGACGAACGCGCGCGCGATTGAGAACGCGACTCGCGACCTGACCGCGATAACCGGGCAGAAACCTGTCACGACCCGCGCGAAGAAGTCCATCGCGGGCTTCAAGATTCGTGAGGGGATGCCCATAGGGGTAAGCGTAACTCTACGCGGACGACGAATGTATGAGTTCGTTGACAGGTTGTTAAGCTCGTCCTTGCCGAGAATTCGCGACTTTCAGGGCGTGTCGCGAAATGCTTTCGACGGTAGGGGCAACTACTCTCTGGGCATACGAGAGCAGGTGATATTCCCTGAAATTGACTACGACTCAATCGACCGCATACGCGGGCTTCAGATTGTCATCGTTACAACTGCGCCCTCAGACCCCGAGGGGCTTCGATTACTTGAACTGATGGGAATGCCCTTCGTGCGGTCCGACTCGCAGCAAAGGGTGGCTTAAGGTCGTAATGGATTCCTGTCTCATAATTGGTACCATGATTACTACCGTGACATACTAGGCAGGAAAGACGAGATAAAGGCAGGGCAAAGTGGCTAAGGAATCTTCTAAAGCGAAGAATGAACGTCGTAAGCTAACCGTAGCGCGATTCTCAGGAAGGCGTGCTGAGTTGCGCGCAATCGCGCAGGACATGAGCAGGCCGCAGCAAGAACGCGTGCAGGCAAGGGACGAATTGGCGCTGCTTCCTCGCGATGCCAACCCAAATCGTGTTCGCAATCGAGACCTGCAGACAGGCCGTCCGCGCGGGTATATAAGGCACTTCGGACTGTCGCGCATCACATTTCGTGAAATGGCGCTGAAAGGGTTGTTGCCCGGCGTGCGCAAGGCAAGCTGGTAGCTAGAAGCCAGCAGTCGCTGAGTAGCTGGAATCCAGTTATCAGTGTGCAATGCCTGCAATCTAATCCTGACAGTTATTCACCATCAATTGAAGGCTAATATATGACAAGGGAAATGAGATGCCAGTAACAGACCCGATAGCGGATATGCTGACCCGTATCCGAAACGCGATTATGGTTGGGCATGACTCGGTGCCCATACCGATGTCCAAGATGAAAGAATCGCTTGCCGAAATTCTGAAGAATGAGGGTTTCATAGAAGGGTACAGCGTACATCGGCGCGGCACGCCGGAGGCGAATATCCGCATATACCTCCACTACCGCGACAGGGACGAGCCTGCTATCAGCGGTTTGAAGCGCGTCAGCAAGCCCGGATTGCGCGTGTATGTAAAGAAGGGCGAGATTCCTCGCCCATACGGAGGTCTGGGTGTTGCGATCCTGTCCACTTCCAAAGGCGTAATGACGGGACGGCAAGCATGGCGAGATAACATGGGCGGAGAGCTTCTCTGCTATGTGTGGTAAGGAGCCGAAATGTCCAGAATAGGCAACATGCCCGTCGATCTGCCGACCGGCGTCGATGTGGATATACAGGGCAGCGATGTTACGGTCAAGGGCGCGCAGGGCGTCCTGACTTTCACGTTTCATCCGGAAATGACCATAGAGCGTAATAACGGCTCAGTGGTGGTTCGACGCCCGTCTGACGAAGGGCGTCATCGTGCGTTGCACGGGCTGACCCGCAGCCTGCTCGCCAATATGGTTACAGGCGTGAGCCAGGGATTCGGCAAAAGTCTGGAACTGGTCGGCGTAGGCTACAGGGTGCAGCAGAGCGGTAAGGGCATCACGTTAAGTGTGATGTACAGCCATCCTGTGGAAATTCAGCCACCGGATGGGGTTACGCTCGAGGTAGAAGGCAATAACCGCATTCACGTCCGCGGTATCGACAAGCAGAAAGTTGGACAACTGGCGGCGCAGATTCGCAAAGTGCGCCCACCTAATGTCTATACGGGCAAAGGCATTCGCTATCTCGGCGAACAGATACGCTTAAAGCCCGGTAAGAGCGCCAGGAGAGCGTAGGAATGACGAAGATTCGCACTAACAAAGGCAGAAGGGTGATGCGGCACATCCGAGTGCGTCGCAAGATTAGCGGCACATCGGAGCGCCCGCGCCTGTCGGTGTATCGCAGCCTTAACCACGTGTACGCGCAGGTGATCGACGACAGCCAAGGCGTGACGCTTACCTCAGCTTCGAGTCTCGAAAGCGCCGTCAAGACGCAGAAGGACGACAAGAACAAGGTAAATGTCGCTGAGCTAGTAGGCAGCCTCCTTAGCGAGCGCGCAAAAGAAAAAGGCGTCAGCCAAGTCGTTTTTGACAGGGGCGGCTACAGGTACCATGGCCGTGTCAAGGCGCTGGCGGATGCAGCCCGTAAGGGAGGATTGGTGTTTTAGATGATGATGCAGCGAGACAGGAATAGGGACAGGGACAGAGATAGAAATAGAAACAGAGATCGGGGCCGAGACGGTGAAGAGGACGAATTTCCTCTGACCGAGAGAGTGGTCAAGATTTCCAGGGTCGCCAAGGTCGTAAAGGGTGGAAGGCACCTGAGTTTCAGCGCAGTCGTCGTGGTTGGCGACATGGACGGGCATGTGGGCATAGGCATGGGCAAAGCCGACGCAGTGCCAGACGCCGTTCGCAAAGGCGCAACCGCCGCCCGCAGAAACATCATAGAGGTGCCGCGACACGGCAGTACTATCCCGCACGAAGTCAATTCGAAGTACGTCGGTTCGGTGGTGATGCTGAAGCCTGCGCAGCCCGGCACAGGCGTCATCGCTGGCGCATCGGTTCGCGCCGTCGTTGAGCTTGCCGGCATTCAGGACATCATGACTAAGGTTCGGCGTAGCACCAATCCGGTTAATGTGGTCAAGGCAACATTTAACGGTCTGCAGCAGTTGAAAGACGTTGAGCAGGAATTCGCTAACCGCAAACGGCTTTACGAATATGGCAGGGAACAGGAACGCGAACGCGCAGAGCGGCAAAGGCAGCGACAAGCACGACGTGCGGCACAGCAGGCGGCGCAACAAGCTGCGGCTGCCCAGCGCGCGGCTCCGGCTCCTTCACCATCGGCGCCTGTGTAATCCTTTGATCTAACGGCTGTGATTTTCTGAAAGTAGATTCCAATGGCAAACAAACTATCGGTAACCTGGAAGGTTAGCGGCATAGGCTACAAGAGGGACCAGCGGCGCACAATCGAGGCGCTGGGTCTCCGCAAACTCAACCAGACGGTTGTGCATGATGATACGCCAACTATTAGAGGAATGGTGTTCAAAGTACGCCACCTTGTGGAAGTAAATGAGATGTAAGGTCGCTATGGCCTTATGGATTCCTGTTTTAGCAGGAATGACGATTTGAACGAACGAGGAACTTGTAACAGGACGAAGAGATGCAACAGCAAGATTTGAGGTCGCCGAGGGGCGCGAAGAAAGCCCGACGCAGGGTTGGACGAGGCGACAGCAGCGGCTATGGAAGCTTCTCAGGCAGAGGCGTGAAGGGACAAAATTCTAGAAGCGGCGGCGGTGTGCGTCCCTACTTTGAGGGCGGTCAGCTTCCACTTTCACAGAAACTGCCCTTCATTCGCGGCTTCACTAACATCTTCCGCGTTGAATACAACGTGGTTAATGTGGAGAAGCTCGCCCAATTCGCGGCGAATAGCGAGATCAGCCCGGAGGTTCTGCGCAATACTGGTATTCTCAGAACCCTGAATAAGCCGGTGAAGATACTGGGGCGGGGCGAGATTGACATTCCGCTGAATGTCACGGCACATAAGTTCTCCGCTTCGGCGCGGCAGAAGATTGAGGCTGCCGGAGGAAGCGTCAGGGAGACAGGCTGATGATGCGCCAGACGCAGGCGGCAAGGCAGCAAGAGGTCTCCAGGCCGCAGTTAATCCAGTCTATGATCGATGCCATGCGGGTGCCAGACCTGCGCGGCAAGATCCTGTTCACGCTGGCGATGCTGGTCGTGTTCCGCTTCGTAGCGCATGTGCCTGTGCCAGGCGTTGATCCGCAAGCACTGTCGCAGGCGTTCGAGTCGCAGGCACTGCTCGGCTTTCTTGACTTGTTCAGCGGTGGCGCGCTCGCGAATCTGAGCGTTGCGGCTCTGGGCGTGTACCCATACATTACAGCCTCCATCGTGATGCAGATTCTGGTACCGGTAATTCCAAACCTGAAGGCGCTGTCACAAGAGGGTGAGTACGGTCGGCAGAAAATCAACCAGTTCACTCACTACCTTGCGGTGCCGATTGCGGCGCTTCAGGGTTGGGGGCAGCTCACTCTGCTGCAACAAGCTGGCGTACTGCCGTCCATAGACTTCGGTTTCAATCTCCCCACACTTGCGATGGTCATTTCCATGATTGCGGGCACTATGTTCCTGGTGTGGCTGGGTGAACTAATCACGGAACGCGGACTAGGCAACGGCATATCGCTCATCATTTTCGGCGGTATCGTAGCTCGCTTCCCACAGGTAATTGGGCAGAGCTTCCTGAATACCAATCAGGGAGCGGGGATTTTGCTCCTGGCAGTGTTCACATTCGGCGTCATCTACGCCATTGTGCTATTCACGGAAGCTCAGCGGCGCGTACCAGTTCAGTACGGTCGCAGCGTGTTTCGCGGCGGCAGAATGCAGCGACAATCCGGCTCCACATTCCTGCCCCTGCGTGTGAATTCGGCTGGCATGATTCCGCTGATTTTCGCGTTCTCCATCGTCATCCTGCCGGGCACAATTGCGAGCTACTTCAGAAATCCTCTCAGCGACGGTTTCGTTTCGAGAATCGCGCAGTTCTTCGCTGACAGTCTCGACCCATCTGCATTTCCTTACTGGGCGCTTGTGTTCGTACTGGTGGTGATATTCACATTCTTCTATACACTCGTTACTTTTCAGCAGCAGGACCTTGCGGGCAACTTGCAGCGTAACGGCGGCTTCATCCCGGGGATTCGTCCAGGAGAACCAACACGGGAATACCTTACTCGCGTCCTTGTACGTATCACGTGGGGAGGCGCTTTGTTCTTAGGCATTGTCGCCATCCTGCCGTTCTTCGTGACCTACGCGACGGATGTGCGTTCGCTCACACTCAGCAGCACTAGCCTGCTTATCATGGTGGGTGTAGCACTGGATACCATGCGTCAGCTGGAGGCACAGTTGCTGATGCGAAATTATGAGGGGTTCATACGATAGAGATCGTTATTTCACCCCTACCCTGCCATCCAAATATGAAATGGCAGTAACAGTTTCATACAAGGATCAAGAAATAATTGAAAGTCATTCTGCTGGGACCTCCGGGCGCCGGTAAAGGCACACAGGCTGCACGAATCGCCGATGAACTTGGCGTCACTCGCGCCGCGTCGGGAGACCTTTTTCGCGAGAATCTCCGTAACGAAACCGAGCTGGGGCTACTCGCCAAGTCGTACATGGACAGGGGTGACTTGGTGCCCGACAACGTCACAATTCGTTTGGTGATGTCCTGGATTTCAGCGCCGCAACAGGGCGACGGATTTGTGCTCGACGGCTTCCCACGCACGCTCCCGCAGGCGGAGGCACTCGACAGCGCGCTCGAACCCGGCGGAATCGACCGAGTGCTATATGTAAACGTGGCAGAGGACGAACTGGTGAAGCGACTTGCCGGGCGATTTATCTGCCGCGGCTGCCAGGCGCCTTATCATGCGATTGCATCGCCTCCGAAGGAAGAGGGCAAGTGCGACGATTGCGGCGGGGAGTTGTATCAGCGCGACGACGACAAGGCCGAAGTGGTGAAGAATCGACTGGATGTTTATTTCGAGGAGACCGAGCCGCTCGTAGGACATTACAGCAGGTCCGGTGTGCTAAGGGAGATCAACGGCGAAGGCACGGTGGACGCCGTAGGCGCTCTTCTAGTAGAGGCGCTTCGCTGATCCAATAACAGGCGATAGACTTTATGTTATCTGTTATAATACTGGTTCGGATTCAGCATCACATTGAAAGATGACTAATTTGCGGCGCAGGACAAGCGGCATCACAATAAAGTCCGGGCGGGAACTTGCTCAGATGAGACAGGCAGGCAAAGTCGTCGCAGAAGCGAAAGTACACATAATGGAGGCAGTGAAGCCCGGCGTCACCACAGGTGAACTGGACAGCATCGCCGAAGAAGTAATACGCAAGATGGGCGCCACCCCGTCGTTCAAGGGATATGCGGCAGGAGGCCTAATACCCTTTACAGGTACTATCTGTGCTTCCATTAACGAGGAGATAGTGCACGGTATCCCGGGCGACAGGAAACTGAAAGAAGGGGATATATTCAGCGTTGATGTTGGCGCGATCGTAAACGGATTTCATGGCGATAGTGCCTTCACGATCGGTGTCGGCGATATCCCGGACGAGGCACAGCAGCTCATAGACGCTACGCGCGAGTCGCTGAAATTAGGTATAGCCCAGGCTACCAATGGAGCGCGCATCGGCGATATCGGGCACGCCGTACAAAAATACGCGGAAGGACAAGGCTACTCGGTCGTCAGAAAGTATGTGGGGCACGGCATCGGTCGCGCACTGCACGAGGATCCGCAGGTGCCAAACTACGGAAGGCCTAAGCGAGGAACCTTGCTGAAAAAGGGAATGACTATTGCAATCGAGCCGATGTTGAATATCGGCACGCACGAGACGGTTCAGTTGGATGACGGCTGGACGGTTGTAACCGCCGACAGCGAACTTTCGGCGCATTTTGAGGACACGATAGCTATAACTGCCGACGGAGCGGAGATTCTAACCACTCCGAACGGTTACTACTTTTAATTTGTCCTCTTTCCAATTGATTGAGGAATAGTAAATGTTGGGGCAAAGCGAAAGCCGCGCCCGAGAACACCACTCAAGGAGAGTGCATGGCAAAAAGGGAAGCCATTGAGGTTGAAGGCACAGTAACGGAGTCACTGCCAAACGCGAGTTTTCGCGTGGAATTGGCGAATGGGCACTTAGTGTTGGCGTATGTGTCCGGGAAGATACGTCTGAACTTTATTCGCGTGCTGCCAGGAGACAAAGTTCTTGTAGAACTGTCGCCCTACGACCTTGCAAGAGGCAGAATAACCTACCGCTTCAAATAACCAATATATCGGGCTGCCCGCAATTGCCCAGATGTCCATGCAAAATGCATGGCAGGGTAATTTCACTTTTCTGAAGGGCAGAAATAATCACTCAAGGGTTGCACACGGAGAACGTCAAACCCCAGGATGCAACGGGGATGGCAATGACGGCAAGAGAGGCAACATATGAAGGTATCGGCATCGGTCAAGACGAGATGCGCCAAGTGTCGCGTAATCAGGCGACGCGGCAGGGTTCTTATCATCTGCGAGAATCCAAAGCACAAGCAACGACAAGGCTAGGAGGGAAGCATGGCGATCGTATCCGGCGTAAATATACCTGACAATAAGCGCGTCGAAATTTCCCTGCGCAGCATCTACGGCATTGGACCGTATCATGCAAAGGATATCGTCGAGAAGGCGGGCATTGTGGGGAATCCCCGCGTGCGCGAGCTCGACGAGACGGACCTTACTCGCATCAGGGAGATTGTTGACCGCGAGAAGATTGTCGAAGGCGACCTGCGGCGCGAGGTGGATATGAACATCCGCCGCCTTATGGATGTCGGCGCATATCGTGGCCTGCGACATCGCAGAGGCTTGCCTTCCCGCGGCCAGCGCACACGCACGAACGCGCGCACGAAGCGCGGCAGACGCCAGACTGTCGCCGGACGCGGGCAGAGGTCGACTACAAAGTAGTTGCCAGGTTTCACCTGTCATCCCTAATGTAGTTCGACAGGCTTACCACGTACTGAATAGTCGCCGTAACACCAACGGCAAAATACGAACCGAAAGCAGGAAAGGTCAACATAGATGCCGCGAAGACCGCGAACAAGGCGTAGAGAGCGCAGGTCCATCCCTGTTGGGAAGGCATACATACAGTCAACTTTTAACAACACAATAATCACGCTAGTGGACCCGGAGGGCAGTGTCATCTGCTGGGGAAGTTCGGGCACGGCAGGCTTCAGGGGGTCGCGCAAGTCAACGGCATTTGCCGCCCAGCGCGCCGCCGAGGACGCTGCCCGCAAGGCCAAGGAAAACGGACTGCGGCAGATCGAAGTCTTCGTGAGAGGGCCGGGCGCCGGCAGGGAGGCCGCTATCCGAACCCTGCAAGCGCAAGGGCTTTTCGTCACGAGTATTCGAGACGTAACCCCCATACCGCACAATGGGGCGAGGCCACGCAAGCGACGGCGCGTGTAGCGGCAGTTACAGCGCGGCTTGCGAGGTGATGCAGGTGGAGCAACAGCCCACGCAGACATTCAGACGCAATTCATTTGAGATTCTTGGGGAGTGCTTCAGCATATACGGCAGGCACTTCCGGAAGTTCATCTTGATTGCTCTGATAGTGCAGGCGCCTTTGGCGGTATTGGGATTTGCAATAAGCGATAGCTTGCCCACTGCTGAAGATTTGCAACGCCTGCAAGTTACCATCGTGGGCGATCCGGGATTGGCGCTTCCTGAAAGCGCCGAGCCATCGGAACTGCCAGTACCACTGGGCCGCGAGGAAATTACTGACTTGGCTTTTGCGATGGCAGGCTACCTCATGGTTACGCTTGTGCTGCAGTCATTCTTGAGCGGTGTAATCAGTTATGCAGTCGGAATGCAGTACGCAACCGGATGGGTAGATGTAGGCAGATGCTATAGTAGAGCTTGGTGGAGGGTTCTAACGTTCGTAACGCTTGGACTGCTGTTTTTCGGCCTGATCGTGCTGATGACAATGGGCTTCGCGTTGCTGATTGTGCCCGGCATAATCATAACGGTGCTGATAATCTACTGGTCGGCGGACATTCCGGTAGTCGCAATCGAGGGATGCAAGCCTATCGCGGCGTTGAAACGCAGCTTTGAATTGGTTCGCGGTAATTGGTGGAGAACCTTCTCGACGATATTGCTGACGATACTGGTGGTCATGGGACTGACAATTATTGTGTCGGTGCTGCTCGCAGCACCGATGGCGCTAATAGGAGATGAAGGACTTACGGGAATAACGGCGCGAGTGGCAAGTGCGCTTTCCGGAATGCTTTCGAACGCGATAATCGCGCCGATAGCGGCGACGGCAGGGACATTGATCTATCTTGACCTGCGGTCTCGCAAGGAAGATTACGACTTGGAAGCGCTGTCTGAGCAGATGGGGATGTTGCCCCCGGACAGTACATTGGCATAGCAGGCAGATAGATGGCTGCTTAAAACCTGACAAACAACGGCGATGGTTATTTGGGGTAGAGAAGAAAATCCACCTTGGAGGGTCAAGAACAGAAGAAATGGCAAGATACACTGATGCAGTATGCCGAAAGTGCCGCCGTATAGGGGAGAAATTGTTCCTCAAGGGCGAGCGCTGCTACACGCCCCGATGCGCGGTGGAGAGGCGCAGGAAACCACCCGGAAACAGCATTCCGCGGCGTAGGCGCTCCTCGGACTGGGCGCTCCAGCTTCGCGAGAAGCAGAAGGCGCGCTTTACCTATGGAGTGCTCGAGAAGCAGTTCAGAAAGTACTTCGAGATGGCGCGCGACAACCCCGGCGTTACGGGTGACAGCCTGCTTCAACTGCTTGAGACTCGGTTCGACAATGTCGTGTTCCGACTGTCCTTCGCTGAGTCGCGGCAGCACGCGCGTCAACTGGTGAACCACAGCCACTTTACGGTAAACGGCAGAAGGATGGACATCCCATCGTATCTCGTAAAGCCGGGCGATGTTATTGAGTGGAAGAAGGGCGGCAACAACGGTAGTGTGCCGGAGTTCATCCAGGTGCTGACCGACGGCCCACCAAAGCGTACCGTGCCCATCTGGCTGAGGGTCGACTCCGGCAAGCGCGCCGGAGAGATGGTTGCGCTTCCGGACCCGTCCGAGATCGACACCAACATCGACGTGCGCCTGGTTGTGGAGTTCTACTCGAAGTAGCGCAGCCGCTCAGGTTTACCTTGCGGCAGCCTCACACGGCGACACCGAAAATGCGGACAGGAGTTGCGCAATATGGTCTTGGATTACCAAGCATTCACACTTTCCGACATTGAAGAAGAAGAAGAGATTGAAATCAGCCCTGAAATCAGGCAGCTTGAGTCTGAGGACAGGTATGGCAAGTTCGCCATCGAACCGCTGGACCCGGGCTACGGCATGACGCTGGGCAACCCGCTTCGCCGCGTGCTGTACGGCTCACTTACGGGCACGGCAGTTACCTGGGTCAAAGTGGAAAGCGTACTTCACGAGTACGCCACCATTTCGCACATGAAGGAAGAAGTGTCGGAGTTTCTGCTGAATGTCAAAGGCATAAGGCTGCGCTCCGAGTCGGACAGGCCGGGCAAACTGCGGCTCGAAGTCGCAGGCGAAGGCGAAGTGTGCGCCGCCGACATCATGGCTTCGTCCAACTTCGAGGTCGTGAACCCGGAGTTGCACCTGGCGACACTTGACTCGCCGGAAGCGAAACTCGCGGTCGAGTTCAATGTTGAGCAGGGCGTCGGCTACAAGGAAGCTGCCAGTGGAAACGACCAGTCCATCGGCACGCTACCTGTGGATGCAGTGTTCACGCCGATTCGAAAGGTCAACTACCGAGTAGAGCCTACCCGCGTGGGTCAGCGCACTGACTATGAGCGTCTGGTCATCGAGATTTGGACGGACGGCACAATTCAGCCTATCGAAGCACTCAGACAGGCGGGAGACTTACTGATGAACAAGTTCTTCTTGTTCGCCAAGGTCCAGATGGACTCTTCCGAGGCAGGTAGTCCCGTGCTGATTCCAAGCCTCTCGCCCGAGAAGTACAACATCGTTGTAGAGCGGCTAGACCTTTCGTCGAGGACGCTAAACTGTCTTAAGCGCGCTGGCATCGATAAGGTCGGAGAGGTGCTTGAAAAGAGCAAGGAAGAGCTGATTGCCATCCGCAATTTCGGCGAGAAGTCCTACACTGAACTTTTTGACCAGTTGCGCGCAATGGATCTCCTGCCGCCTAACCTTGACCCCAAAAACACAGAAGGCGCGGCAAGTGCCGTAGCAACTATTGAGGAGTAGAGAGGACGACAATGAGACACCGCCTCTCGGGAAGAAAACTTGGCCGCCCCACAGCGCAACGCATGCTGATGCTGCGAGGGATGGTGACGGACCTGCTCAGGCATGAGAGCATCAGGACTACGGAAGCGAAGGCGCGCGAGGTGCGCCCGCTCGCAGAGAAGATTATAACGCGGGGCAAGCACGGGACGCTGCACCAACGCAGGCAGGCAGCCGCCTTCCTGACCGACGACGATGTGCTGCGAAAGGTATTTGACGAGCTTGCGGAACGCTACGAAAACAGGCCCGGCGGTTACACCCGTCTCACTAAGCTAGGACCGCGCAAGGGTGATGCCGCTCCAATGGCAGTGATCGAGTTGATGCCCTAGGCAGTAATCAGACATTATCTATCAATCGTCAGTCCTGGAAGCGAGCCGCTCAATGCGACTTGCATTAACAATTGAATATGAAGGCACGCACTATCACGGCTTCCAGTATCAGGTGAACGCACCATCGATACAGGGCGAGCTTGAGCAGGCGATTGAGCGGCTGACGGGTGAGCGTGTGCGAGTGAAGGGTGCGGGCCGCACCGACGCAGGCGTACATGCCGAGGCGCAGGTCGTAGTGTTCGATACATCTTCCGACCGCTCGACACAGACATTTGTCAATGCGCTGAATCACTATCTGCCGCAGGACATCGCCGTAAAGCAGGCGCACATCGTTAAGCCGGATTTCGACCCGCGGCGAAACGCGCTGAAGCGCACCTACCGTTACAGCATACTGAACTGTGAGACGCCGTCACCTCTGACAAGGCGGTTCAGCTATCACATTCGGAATACGCTGGACTTGAGTCGGATGCAAGAAGCAGCCGGTCTGTTCATCGGAGAGCACGACTTTCGAAGGTTCGCGGCGCCGCTTCCGACGGGCAAGACGAACAGCGCGCGCGCTATACATAGCGCATCCGTACAGCAGTCAGGAGAGGCCATAGCCATTTGGGTTACGGGCAACGCCTTCCTGCAACATCAGGTGAGGCGTATGGCAGGCGCACTAGTGGATATTGGTCGCGGTAGGCTTTCAATGAATGAACTACAAGCGTTGATCGAAAACGCGCAGACCGACAAGGTGGCGCACTCGCTGCCTGCGCACGGTCTGTGCCTTGTTAAAGTGGGGTACGCGGACTATCCCCCGTGAGTCGCGGGTGGTTGAAAACGATATACTAGAGGGGGAAGATTTACCACCCCCATCCTTCGGCAATCTTAGGATTGGCTCTACCCTGCCCCATCGAGGGAAAGAAGGGCGAAGAAGAAATTACAACGGAGAACGGTGAGAAAAATGGCTACAGCTAATAAGCCGTATCAGACGAAAACGGCGGAACTTAAACCGGAGTGGCATGTGGTTGACGCTGCCGACAAGACGCTCGGCAGGATATCGTCGCAGATTGCCGTTCTGCTTCAGGGCAAGCACAAGCCCATATATGTGCCGCACCTGAACACGGGAGACTATGTAATTGTCCTGAACGCCGACAAGATTCGGGTTACCGGCAACAAGATGGAACAGAAGATGTACTACCGTCACAGCGGCTATCACGGCGGCTTGACGGAGCGCACGCTGGCGGAAATGCTGGAAAAGACACCGACGCGCGTAATCACGCAGGCAGTCAAAGGCATGCTGCCCAAGAACGCACTGGGCAGGCACATGCTCGCTCGCATGAAGGTATATGCCGGCCCTGACCATCCACACCAGGCGCAGCTTGCGTCTAGCGCAGCCAAACAAGGGGAGGAATAGTAAGTGACCACAATGCAGCAGCAGTATTACTATGCCACGGGCAGACGCAAGTCAGCCATCGCGCAGGTCCGTCTGTACATGGAGAGCGGGCCCGTCGTGGTCAATGGCAGGCCGATAGAAGAGGCGTTCCCTTGGGACAACTGGCGGCGCGAGATTATGGAGCCCTTCAGAATCACGCACTCCGGCGGTCAATTCCGCGTGGTGGCGAAGATTACCGGCGGCGGGATTACAGGACAGGCAGGCGCGCTGCGGCACGGGATTTCGCGCGCGCTAATCGAGGCAGACCCGTCGCTGCGCACGCCGCTTAAGCGCGCAGGCATGCTCACACGCGACTCCCGCGTCAAAGAGCGTCGCAAATACGGCCTGAAAAAGGCACGCAAAGCGCAACAGTACACCAAGCGGTAGAGGCAGTCAGGCGTCAGCGTTCAGCCCTTCGACAGTCTCAGGACTAACGCATTGCATTTTCTGAACTTCTCTGGCCCCAATATGTTTGCTTAGAATGAAGCCCGTTCGACTTCGGCATGTCGGACGGGCTTTGGCTTTGTCGTGATGAAATGGCAACACATGAATTCTCCCACGATGGGAGGAGATCCATGATGTAAGTGCCTACACCATCGCGCGCAGTGGGTCTATGTTGGACTCTTCGTATGGCATTTCGCCGCGCTCCACTCGTCTGACGATGTCCACAATGCCGTCACAGAACGGCGTATCCACGCCAACGATGTCGCCTCTTGCCGCCACAAAGCCGTTCAGGTAGTCAATTTCGGTCTTGCGCCCCTTCATTACGTCCTGAAGCATTGATGGCCGTCCTGCGCCCAAATTGCTCGCGCCTTCAGCCAGGCGAGACTTCACATCCTCCATCGCCTCCGCATTGTCGGTCGGCAAGTATTCGTCGGCCGGAATCCCGCTGATTGGCTCAACTTGAATGCCAAGCGCCTGCGCTACCCTGACGACCTCAGCAGCCATGTTGATCGATACATCGTTGACGCCGGGGGTACTTCTGACCGCCGCAGAGCCAAGACCTGTGGACGCCGCTATAGGGTTCGCCATGCTGTTTACGGCGAGTTTCGCCCAGCGCTCTCCCCAGATGTTGCGGCTGACCTTCGTGGGGCCTATGTCGTTCATCACATCAGCAAGCGCATGCACGCGGTCCGTCGGCAACCCGTTCAGCTCGCCAAGCGTGAACGACAGCTTCTGCGGATCACCGGTGTGTATCGCCTTCGCAGGTTCGTACAGGCCAGCGCCAAGCGTTATGACGCACGCAATCTCGCGCGAGTAGCCGACTATGGGCGCAATCACCTCATCATTGATGCCGTTCTGCGCCGAGATGATTATGCCGGTGGGCTTCAGGTAGCGCATGGCGAAGTGGGTCGCCCAAACGGTATCGTATGACTTCACGGCAAGGAAGATGGCGTCGAACGGCTCCCCTACCGTGTTGGCATCGCCGAGGTGCATGGCGTTGACGCTGGTGGTGAACTCGCCATTCTCGGCTGTAACATGCAGCCCGTCAGCGTTCATGGTGTTTACGTGCTCTGCCCATGTGTCGATGAGCGTGATGTCGCGCCCCGCTCTGGACAGGTAGCCGCCAATCACGCTACCGATAGCCCCCGTACCTACGATTGCCAGTCTCTCGAACATTGTTTTCCTCCAGATTGCCAGTGGTCAGTTATCAGTTGCCATCACCCAGTCAGGTTTCTCGAGTTCGGCTACTGGGGTCATCCCAGCAGCTCCCGGCGCACTTCGTCGAGGCGCGCGCGCTGCTCCTCGTCGATTTCGGGGTATGGCTCGCCCTTCTGCCGTATGCTTCCGGTGAAGTCGGGAGCGCGCTTCTCGAGGAACGCGCGCCTGCCCTCGTCGCCGTCTGCGCTGAGCTGGGTGAGCAGCGTGTTCATGAGCGTCTGCACGCGCCACGCCTCAGTCACCGGAGTGTCGCGGAATCTTATCACGAACTCCTTCATCATGCGCACGGCAAGGGGCGGCATGCCTGCGATGTGGTTCGCAATCTCCTCCGCGCGCGCCATCAGCGAGTCGTGCGGTACGACCTCGTTGATGAGGTTCATGCGAAGCGCCTCTTTCGCGTCGAACGGCTCGTCGGTTAGCAGGATACGCATCACATCGGCGTATGCAATCTGCTTCATCAGGTATGTTGCGCCGGGCCCGTTGCCGACCCAGCCCTGGCTGAGCAGGGCGAACTTGAAGCGTGCGTTCTCCGCGCTGGCGATGCGTATGTCGGTGGATGTGAGCATCAGATAGAAACCTGCACCCGCAGCCCAGCCGTTGATCGCGCCGACGACGGGCTTCCATATCTGCGGGTAGTGGTCTCCTAGCCGCCCGTCAGCACCGATTCGCGCCGCGCCGTTCACAGTGCCGGAGGGCGGCCAGAATATCGCCTCTGAGCGGATACGCTCGCGCTCTTCGGGCGTGATGTCGGGGCGAGTGGCGAGGTTGTGCCCGGCACAGAAGTGGCGGTCTCCCTTCCCGGTCAGAATTGCTACACGCACGTCCCGGTCATCCCACACTTCCTTCCAAACCTCTGCCATCTCGTCCGAAGTCTGGCGGTCAAGGATGTTCGCCTTCTGCGGGTTGTCGATGGTTACATAGGCGATGGCGCCTTTCTTCTCATATTGCACTGCCATAGTTCTGCCTCTTTCACTTTCTTACACGAATGGGCAATGAGGGATGCCAATCACCCCCATCCTAACCTTTCCCCATCGAGGGAGAAGGAACCGATTAAAGACTAATAGATTATCTGCGCTTCAACCAATTGCGCGACTTCCTCTTCGGACAGCCCTAGCAGTTCGCCATACACATAGTCATTGTGCTGTCCCAATACCGGCGCGGCGGTGATGCGCGGTTCGGGGCCGCCCTCAAAGCGCCAGCCGAGCGCGGGAAGGTCATGGGGCTTGCCGTCACTTGCGGTGAGTGTGGTGAAGAATCCGCCCTCACGCAGCTGCGGGTCGGTGAAGACGCGCTGCGGGCTGAGATACGGCACTGCGGGAATGCCCGCGTCCTGCAGGACTCCCATCGCCTCGTAGTCTTCGTGATGCTGCGTCCACTCAGTGATTGCCGCGTCAATCTTATGCTGCTGCTCACGCCTGCCCTTCGCGTCTGCCAGAGAAGGGTCGTCGGACAGATCATGCCAACCGATGACACCGCAGAGCGCGCGCCATTCCTCATCGCTAGTGACTGCGATGGCAAGCCAGCGGTCGCTGCCCTTGCAGCGATAGACATTGTGGGGGCAGTGCTGGCTGTCGGCGTTGCCCATCAGTTCGGGGACACGGTCGTTCATCTGGTAGTCGAGCAGTGCCTCCGGGATGCTGGCGGTGAGCGCCTCTGCCATCGAGAAGTCCACGTAGTTGCCCTCGCCCGTGACGGCGCGGTGGTTGAGCGCGGCGGCAGCGACCATCGCAAGCTCCATGCCGACCCATGGGTCAGCCCATAGCCCGCCCTTGATTGGCTCGGAGTTGGGATAGCCTGATATGGCGTTCCAGCCTGTGTAGTATTGCAGCAGACTTCCGTAGGCTACATAGTCCTTGTCTGGGCCGGAGTGTCCTGTGCCGGACGAAGAGAGCATGATTATGTCGGGCTTTGCCTGCCTGAGCGCATCGTAGCCGAGTCCAAGCCTTTCTATAACTCCGGCTGCGAAGTTCTCGATAACCACATCTGAGACCGATACGAGGCGCATCGCAAGTTCCAGGCCTTCGGGGCGAGATATATTAAGTGCGGCGCAGAGCTTGGACTGGTTGTACGCCTGAAAGGGAGCGCCGCGTGTGGACGGGTCGGGACGGCGCGCGCTTCCGACCTTGATGACCTCCGCACCCATCATTGCGAGGAAGCGCGTGGCGGTGGGACCGGCGATAATCCAGCTGAGGTCAAGCACCCGCACACCCTTAAGCGGGAGATCCTGCCGAGTAGCGCTCATGATCGCTCGTCCTTGCGCAGGTAAATGTCGTTGTGCTGGCCAAGTAGTGGCGCGGGACGCTCTGCAAGGCTCAGCGGTGTGTTCGAAAATCGATACGGTACGCCGGGATACTGAAATGCACCTGCAATCGGATGCTCGATGGTCGTGAAGAAGCCGCGCTCTTTCAGGTGCAGGTCATTGAACAGGTCATGGACCGTGTTGACAGGAAAGCAGGGTATGCGCCGTTCCTGTCCCAAACGTGCGATGTCGTGCTTGGAACGCTGCTGCGTCCACTCCCCGATCAGTTCCCATAATTCGGTGAAATTGCTCTCCCTGCCGTCGCGTGTGAGAAAGCGTTCCTCGTCCGCCCATTGTGGATTGTCCATCAGTTCGACCCAGCGTTGCCATTGAGCATCTTCGCGCGGCGAGATTGCCACATAGCCGTCATTGCATGGCAGGATACCGCCAACGGCTGACACCACGCCACCTGTAGCAGCCTCCTGAACTTCAGAAAGCGAGCGCGATGGCGGTGGGTTGTCGAAGGCGCAGCTGGCGAGTGCGCTGACGAGCTGTGTAGCCATCGCCTCATACGCCGATGCCTCGATGTGGCAGCCCTCGCCGCTGATACGCCTACGAAAGAGCGCCATCAGCGTAGCAGTCGCGGCAGACATGCCTGCTACAAGCTCCGCCTGATGCCCGCCGGCGCGTATAGGCGGCTGGCTGTCGGGGTCGGCGACTGGACCTAGCAGACTGTGCGCCTGGCCGCTCATGTGGAACAGCGTCAGGTCGGTCAGCTTGTAGCCGGCGTAGGGGCCCCAGGTGCCGAACGCTGACAGGGATGTCATTATGAGCGCCGGATTATCCTGCGCAAGTGTGGCATAGCCGAGATGTATTTCATCAAGCCAGCCGGTTGGCTTACCCTCAATGAGGATGTCGGCAGAGGACGCGAGGCGATGAAATGCATCTGCGCCTTCGGTGGTTTCGATATCAAGCGTTACGCCGTACTTGTTAGAGTTCAGCGCGAGAAAGACGCCGCTCTTTTCAGGGTGTGGCTCGTCATTGGGGAAGGGCCCCATGAGGCGCGCAATATCGCCGTCTGGAGATTCCACTTTGATGACCTCGGCGCCAAAATTCGCCAGAATCTTGGCGCAGTAAGGCGCGGATACGCCCTCGCCAAGCTCCAGAACTCTAATGCCGGATAGCAGCCCTTTCGCCATATTCCCCTTGCTCACAATGCTGGTTGATTGTCACGCCCAAGAATATACCACATACCGCGCATTCCCTTTTCTGTCGATATAGGCCCGTATGGTATAATTCGGCGCTATAAGTAGAAGCTGACAATCCTATTAGATAGCGAGGACAGCCATGGAACTCGGCCTCTTTTTGATGCCCCTGCACTACCCGCACCGCCCACACTTCGAGACCTACGAGGAAGACCTTGAGCTTATGGCACACGCCGACAGGCTGGGCTTCAACGAGACGTGGGTTGGAGAGCATTTCACGCTGCCGTGGGAGAATATGCCGTCGCCGGAGCTCTTCATCGCAAGGGCGCTGGGCGTGACCGAGCAGATGAAGTTCGGCACTGGCGTTTCGCTGCTGCACTACCACCACCCGGCACATGTGGCGCACCGCATTGCGATGCTCGATCACATGTCGAAAGGCCGGATCTACATGGGCATAGGCTCCGGCGGACCATCGACCGACACGGAGCTTTTCGGGCTGGACACGGAGCTTGGCGAACCGCGCGAGCGCCTGTACGAAGCGGCTGACCTTATCTTGAAGATTTGGGAGGGCGAGCCGTTCGACTATGAAAGCAGATTCTACGAGGGCAGGCTGCCGGAATCCGTGCCTGAGCGCAGACTTGGCTTTCACATGACGCCGTATCAAAAGCCGCACCCGCCGATCGCAGTCGCGGGCAGCAGCCCGTTCTCAGGCACGCTGGAGATTGTGGGCGAGCGCGGCTGGATGCCGCTCAGCACATGCTTCCTGCACGACACTTTTCTGCCGAGCCACTGGCAGGTAGTGGAGAAGGGCGCTGCCAAGAGCAACATCAAGGCATCGCGCAAGGATTGGCGCATCTCTCGCGAAGTTCATGTAGCAGAGGACGGCGACAAGGCGCGCAAGGAAGCACTAAACAACTTCGGGCGGTTCTTCACAGATTACTGGATCCCGCTGCTTGGCAGCGGCAGAGGACTAGCGGGCCTCAAAACGGACGCCGATATGCCCGATGAAGAACTAACTCCAGAGTACATGCTGGAGAACCTGTGGATTGTGGGCGATCCTGACGAGGTTACGCACAAGCTGCGCAAGCTTCACGAGGACGTAGGAGGCTTCGGCACGCTGCTGATGCTGTGCCACGACTGGGAGGATGACAGGCAAAAGTGGCTGGATTCCATGACGCTGATGAGCGAAGAGGTGCTGCCGAACCTACCGTAGAGAACCTACCGCAGAGTAGAGTTAGGATATATATATGTTCCTTCCCTTCGGAGACAAGGAACCCTGCGTCCGCCTCTAACCCGCCCCAACCAACTGAGCAGTATTTCCCTTCACCAGGGTGGTCACCTCATCGGAGGTCATGCCCGCATCTAGCAGGGCGGCGATTGCCATGCGCATGCCTTCGGCGGGAGGTGGATTCTGCCACTGGCCGAAGTCGGTCGTAACAATGCAGTTACCCACGCCGAGACTGCGGATCATCTCAACGAACTGCTGCGGCATTCGGCGCGCGCGCGACGGCATGCAGGCTAGAAATGTGTACTCCGCGTACGCGCCAAGCGCAATCATCTTCTGCTGCTCTTCCAGCGTTGCAACGCCATCGGGGTGCGTGGCAATCATGCGCTGAACGCCCTGAGCGCGCGCGGCCTTGAAAAGCGCGATTGCTTCCGCCGGGGAGATGTGTCCTGATGCGAGCGTCATATCGGCGGCGGCGATGATCTCCAGCACTTCATGAACGCCGTCGCAGAGATTGCCGTCGTCATCCGCCACGCGAATGCCTTCACTATCCCGCCCTCGCTGCCGGAAGTCGGCAGTGAATGTGGGCATCCACACGACCTGCGCGCCCAAGTCGGCGGCAACCTGTACGGCGTCGGGATTGATCCCGCCGACTGAGCGGTTGAGGGCGATGGCACCGAAGACGCTCAGACCCGGATACATCTGGTTGAGCGCATAGGTCAAAGGCGCGGTGTTGTAGTCATGGGACTTGAGCACAAATCCGCCCATCTCGGCTTCGTAGGCGCAGCGGGCGACTTCGAGCGCGTCCATTCGGCGCTGCTGTTTGCCGTCCGGCGCAGCATGCACATGGAGGTCATACGCGCCGCGAAGTATCTCTTCTATCTGCTCATTCATGGCTGCTCCATAGTCAACGGAATGGAAGAAATTGAGGGGACAATGGGATGCGAAAATTAGTGTACACTATATCGAGTTGCGCCGATGTATTGGCGGCTTTTGCATCGGTCAGCGCAGGGTTGCATCTAAATGAATGAACGAGATTTTATGTGGAGGATAGAGCATGCTGAAAAAGCTGGGACGAATTAACCGCAGGCGAATGCCGACAATGGAGCAGGACGCGCCCCCGGGCCAATTCGTTACAGAGAAGTTCCCGATATTGACATACGGGTCTACGCCGAGAATCAGCCTGGACACCTGGCAATTCAGAGTGTCAGGGCATGTGGAGGAGGAGATTACTCTAAACTGGGAAGAGTTCACCGCCTTGCCAAAGCTGGCGCTGGACACGGAGTTTCACTGCGTAACGCAGTGGAGCAAGCTGCAGAACACCTGGGAGGGAGTTGCGTTCAACGAAGTTATGAAGCTCGTCAAGCCCGGCGCGGATGTTACGCATGTGATGGCGCACTGCTACGGCGGCTACTCGACGAACCTTGCTCTGGATGTCATCACCGATGACGATGTGCTTTTCGCATGGGCACATGACGGCGCGCCGCTTGCCGAAGCGCACGGAGGTCCGCTGCGTCTGGTCGTGCCAAAGCGGTATGGCTGGAAGAGCGCGAAGTGGGTGAACGGACTGGAGTTCATGACTGAGGACCGCCCCGGATTCTGGGAAGTCCGCGGCTACCATATGGAAGGCGATCCGTGGAAGGAGCAGCGCTTCTGGGACGAGTTGATGTAGGTCTCGTCTTTGACCGCTGACACGCCTTTTCAGAGCCAGAAAACAGCATAGCAAAAGCCCCTCTCAAATTTGAGAGGGGCTTCATTCTGATACCTATTCGCCAGCCTATGCCGGTGCAACAATTATGCCGCCTTCTTCCTGGAATCTTCCGGCGTAAGCTTCAGCGAGAAAAGGTTTGACTCCTTCGGGATGTCAACCATATTGCCGCACTGAATGCACAGGCGGTACTCCCCATAAATGTCACGGTTCGAGTTCATGTCACCGCCGCAGCGATTGCAGGATTTAAGATAAACTGTCATTATCCCCCTCCCCATTTTTCCATCTAGGAATTTTGCCGTACCAGTCTTTTCGGTTTCCTTCACTCTGATGCGCGTGGGCCGGACTGATTACCGCCGCGACTGCACAAGCATAATGCTCAGTTTCTACTAACTACCGCTAGTATAAACGATTGACACGGGCCGTGTCAATATCTAAAATATAAAGTGAGTAGTGAATTTATATTCAGGAGTTGCCACTCCCTTATAGCAGCGACGTCTCAGATATCTGAGAGAATATCTGCAATTTGCAGCAGGCGTTGCGTATAATATAACGGGTTGAATGGCGGCAGGTTAGCAGTGCCTGTGAGCCTGAGAACACAGCGATCAAGCGCCCGGGAGGGAACATGAACAGATACCGACAGGGCAGCGAACAATTGGAGGGCGTCTATATCATCAGCGTGGCGGCGCGCATTCTGGAGATGCACCCGCAGACCCTGCGCAAGTACGAGCGCATCGGGCTGGTGCGTCCGTCCCGCACGATGGGCATGCTGCGCCTATACTCCGAAGAAGATGTAGCGCGTCTGAGGCTCATCAAGCATCTGGTCGTAGAAATGGGGCTGAACCTTGCAGGCGTGCAGCTCGCGCTTCGCCTCTTCAACAGGCTGCTCCGTATGAAGAGCCAGCTAAGAAATCTGCAAGGCGATGAACTCAAAGAGGCGCTGAATGAGAGCATCGACGAGATGCTGGGTATACTGCATACGCGAGCGAATTAAACGAGATCAAATATCAAATGCGGAGGACAGAATTGATTGGCGAAGACAAGCAAGATGATGATGCTCCGGATTCCAATGACGGTGACGAACTCCTACGGCAGGCGCTTTCAGAAATAGAGCCGCTGCCGGACCCCATGGAGGACATGGAGCGCGAACGCGATCAGTTCAGGGCTCTGGCCCAGCGCGCCCAGGCAGACCTCGTGAACTACAGGCGGCGCGTCGCCGAAGAACGCCAGGAACTACAGCGCAACGCTAACTCAACCCTGATACTGAAGTTTCTGGGCGTCGTCGATGACTTCGAGCGGGCAATTGCAATGCTCCCTGTGGACGCTGCGGGATGGCAGGAAGGGCTGATTCTGGTAAAGCGCAATCTCGACAACCTGCTGGAGTCTGAGGGCGTCAGCAAAATCGAGGCGGCAGGCAAGCCCTTCGACCCGTGGGAACATGAAGCTGTCCACTATTTGGAGACTCCGGACGCAGATGACGGCACTATTATCGAAGTGTTCCGCGACGGCTACCGGCTGCACGACAAGGTATTGCGCGCGTCGCAGGTCATCGTGGCAAAGGCTCCGACGGTAGCGCATGCGGATTCAGATAGCCCACTTAACTCATAAGACAATTCATCTCCCAGCAGACAACTAGCAATCTATCAGGAGTCATAGAAATGGCAAACATACTCGGAATCGATCTAGGAACTACGAACTCGTGCATGGCAGTGATTGAAGCGGGGGAACCGCGTGTGATAGAGAACGCAGAGGGCGGGCGAACTACGCCATCGGTTGTAGGGCTGAACACGCGCTCCAATGAGCGATATGTAGGCACGACCGCAAAGCGCCAGTCGGTCACCAACCCCGAAAACACCGTCTATTCAGTGAAGCGTCTTATGGGACGCCGCTTCGAAGATGATAGCGTACAGCGCGACCTTTCGCTACTGCCATACAAGGTCGTCAAGCATACAAACAACGATGCCTATGTTGTCATGGGCGGCAAGAACCATGCGCCGCCGGAGATTTCGGCGATGGTGTTGCAGAAGCTGAAGCAGGATGCCGAGGCAAAGCTGGGCGAAACCATCAATCAGGCAGTCATCACCGTGCCCGCGTACTTCAACGACAGCCAGCGCAACGCGACAAAGGACGCAGGCCGCATTGCCGGACTCGAAGTGCTGCGTATCATAAATGAACCCACCGCCGCATCGCTCGCTTACGGCTTGGACAAGAAGACAGACGAGACGATAGCCGTGTACGACCTCGGTGGTGGCACCTTCGACATCACGGTGCTTCAGATCGGTGACGGCGTCTTCGAGGTCAAGGCGACCAACGGTGACACACACCTCGGCGGAGACGACTTCGATGAGCGCATCGTTGATTGGATCGTTGACGAGTTCAGGCGCGAGCAGGGTATCGATCTGAAGCAGGACGGAATGGCGTTGCAGCGCCTGCGCGAGGCGGCGGAACGTGCCAAGATCGAGCTTTCCACCGTAATGCAATCGGAGATTAACCTGCCGTTCATCACGGCTGACGCATCAGGGCCTAAGCACCTGGTCATGAGCTTGTCCCGCTCCAAGTTGGAGCAACTAGTCGCAGAACTCGTGCAGCGCACGATGGAGCCTTGCAGCAAGGCGATTTCGGACGCGGGTGTGAGCGTGAGCGAGATAAATGAGGTCATCCTCGTAGGAGGCATGACGCGCATGCCCGCCGTGCAGAAGGTCGTATCTGACCTGTTCGGCAGGGAGCCGCATCAGGGCGTCAACCCAGACGAAGTAGTCGCGATAGGCGCGGCGATTCAGGCCGGTGTGCTTCAGGGCGAGGTGCAGGACATCCTGCTGCTCGATGTTACGCCGCTCAGCCTTAGCATCGAGACGCTCGGCGGCGTGGCAACCACGCTAATCACGCGCAACACAACGATCCCGACCGCTAAGAGCGAGACATTCACCACAGCCGCGGATAGCCAGCCCAGCGTCGAAGTGCATGTGGTGCAGGGCGAGCGTAGCATGGCGGCAGAGAACAAGAGCATCGGCAGGTTCATTCTCGACGGTATCTTGCCCGCGCCCAGGGGAATCCCGCAGATCGAGGTTACCTTCGATATCGATGCCAACGGCATCCTCAACGTGTCGGCAATGGACAAGGGCACCGGCAAGGAACAGCGCATCACCATCACGGCGAGCAGCGGACTGGCGCAAGACGAAATCGATCGCATGGTGCGCGATGCTGAAATGCATGCCGATGAAGACCAGCATCGCCGCGAAGAGACAACCACACGCAACAACGCCGAAAATATGGCGTACAGTGCGGAGAAGATGGTTCAGGACAACGCTGACAAGATACCGGACAACCTGAAGACCGAGATCGAAGGAAAGATTTCAGCGGTTCGCTCGGCTCTGTCCGGTGGCGACATTGCGGCGATAACTACCGCTTCAAACGAACTGCAGGAAGCGATCCAACAGGTCAGACAGGCGGTGTACAGTCAGGCAGGAGCGCCCGAACAGCCCGGTGAAGCTCCCGGAGCCGATATACCGGACGACGGCACCGTCGAGGGTGAGTACCGCGAGGTTGACCCGAAGGAGTAGGGTCCAATTGAACCAACACCAGTAGACAGGCAATTGGATAGTTGGTTAATGGGGGCAGTTCTGCGACTGCCCCCATCCTTATGCACTGCCCTTTGAGATCGTATCAGGCGTTGGACTGAGATTGTCGCACCCGCGCCCATGTGTCGCGCAGCGTAGTCGTGCGATTGAATACGATGCGTTCGGAAGTGGAGTCCCTTGTATCAACACAGAAGTAACCTTGCCGCTCGAACTGGTAGCGAGTGCCAGGAACCGCGCCCGCGAGGCTCGGCTCAAGTTTCGCGTCTGTGACGGTCACAAGCGACTCGGGATTGAGGAAGGACAGCCAGTCTGCGCCGTCCTCATCGTCTTCGTCCGGATTCCACTGAGTGAAGAGGTGATCGTACAGGCGCACGTCCGCCTCTATCGCGTGCGCCGCAGATACCCAGTGCAGCGTAGCGCGCACTCTGCGTCCGTCGGGAGCGCTTCCTCCGCGTGTCTCCGGGTCGTAGGTGCATCTCAGCTCCACTACCTCCCCGCTCTCGTCCTTGACCACCTCTTGGCAAGTAATGAAGTATCCATAGCGTAGGCGTACCTCGCGCCCGGGCGCTAGGCGGTAGAACCTGCGCGGCGGGTCTTCCATGAAATCGTCGCGCTCAATGTAGATTTCGCGCGAGAAGGGCGCCTTGCGCGTACCAGCGGACTCATCCTCCGGATTATTCACCGCGTCCAGCCAGTCTGTCTCGTCCTCTGGGTAATTCGTGATGACGACCTTGAGCGGGCGTAGCACTGCCATAGCGCGCGGCGCAGTCTTGTTGAGATGGTCGCGCAGGCTGTGCTCCAGAAGAGCGATGTCGATGATCGCGGCGTTCTTCGCCACGCCGATTCTGTCGCAGAAGTCGCGGATTGCCTCCGGAGTGTAGCCGCGCCTGCGGAAGCCCGCAATCGTGGGCATACGAGGGTCGTCCCATCCGCTCACATATCCACCCTCTACGAGGCGCAGCAGGCGCCGCTTACTGAGTACGGTGTGGCTCAAGTTCAGGCGCGCAAACTCTAACTGTTGTGGCTGGTACATCCCAAGCTCTCGCAGGAACCAGTCGTACAGTGGTCGGTGGTCCTCGTACTCCATCGTGCAGATAGAATGCGTGATACCTTCAATTGAGTCCGACTGCCCGTGCGCGAAGTCGTACATCGGGTAGATGCACCATTCGTCGCCGGTGCGGTGATGTTCAGTATTCAGGATGCGGTACATCACCGGGTCGCGCATGTTCAGATTGGGTGACGCCATGTCTATCTTCGCGCGAAGCACATGCGCCCCATTGGGGAACTCGCCCGCTTTCATACGCTCCAGCAGGTCGATGTTCTCTTCGACCGAGCGATTGCGGTAGGGGCTTTCCTTGCCGGGTTGGGTAAGGGTGCCACGATATTGCCGTATCTCATCCTGGCTCAGACTGTCCACATAAGCCTTGTCTTCAAGAACAAGCTGCTTTGCGAACTCGTACAGCTCGCCGAAGTAGTCGGAAGCGTAGAGTTCCCTGTCGTGCCATTCGAAGCCAAGCCAGCACACATCTTCCTTCTGCGAATCGACATACTCAACGCTCTCCTTTGTAGGATTTGTGTCGTCGAAGCGCAGGTTGCACAGCCCATCGAATTCTCGCGCCAGACCGAAATTCAGACAGATGGATTTGGCGTGACCTATATGCAGATAGCCGTTCGGCTCAGGCGGGAAGCGCGTATGCACACGCCGGTCGAACCTGCCCGATTCGTTGTCGGCATTGATCGCCTGCTGAATGAAGTTTGTAGAAATGGGAGCATCGTCTGTGGTCATGGGCTGTTTCCTTACTGTGGTCGAGCTTTCAATCACACATAATTCCGCAATGTCATCGAAATTATTGTGAAAAGAATAACACATTCCCAGTGCAAGTGGGGAAGCTGTGCATGCCTCTTGTACAGAATGGGATCTGAATACGGGTATCATAAATTGGACATCACATGGAGGCGCTATATAAATTCAAGTTGACATTACGATACATTGTCTTAAAATAGGCTGGTGCGTGTTTGTATGACACACTTGTGGTATCATCAGGAACGAAAAAAGGGTGAGCATAGCTAGGCAACGGTGGTTACACTTAACGTTGCTGGATAAGCAGAGCCGACGCCACCACTAAGCCGCAAAAATCACCAATTCAAGGCAACAGAGAGCGCCGCCCCAATAATTGAGTGTTCCAGAAAATATTGTGTGCGACAATTAGTCCCCCGGTATGCCGACGAAGTGAGTAACCTAAGTAGCGAACCTAGTAAGGAGAAACCACCACTGCTGGAGCATGACTAATTGACCGAGGTGTCGCGTTTGGTATCACACAAGCGGCCCTACTCGGCGAAAGCCAATGGCATAAATCTGTGTGCCCAGAACGGTCAGGATTGGTTACCCGCCCAACGATGATTGGAAGATTTTGGTGCCGGGCGGCGGAGAGCATACCTGTTCATGTCGCATCGTGGGAACAAATAGCGAACAATGTGCGGGCCAATTTAAACATCCTGAATGGACAATTATGACCTCATCGCTGATTGTGGGGACCACTCCAACATTACATTAGAGCCAAAATAGATAGATGTCAAGCCCATTTAACCGATGGTTGGGCTTTTATGAGCATTAGTAGCCAATTCGCTTTCCTTGCGAAAGTCAGATGAGAACTCTTACAAAATGCTAAGTCACTTACGGCTTTCAAGTGAGAAAAGGGGAGTCGAATATCCGGATTTACTGGCTTTGGATGAGGTTAGAAACCTTGCTCTTCGCACAGAAGCGAAACTGGTTCGATCGGGCACACTGCGATTAGTCACTAGATGGTTGAGCATGACTCTAAAGTGTGAGAGCAAGTAAACGATATGGAGCTTGTGAAGGGCAACCCGCGCTAATCAGAGAGAACTCATTGGTCGCGCAAAAACCGGCCCGCCGAATGTGTAAATCTGGGGCAACATGGAGATATGGAAGATAATAATAGGCAAGAACTAACGGAACGTTTAATAACCGTTGCTGAATTCCTGAACCGTCAGATGCATCTCAGGCGTCTCGATGAATGGGAAGATCTGGACATGACCATTCCGCAAATAAAGACGCTGGTTCTGCTGGAACGCCTTGGATCCTTGAGGATGGGCAGCATCTCCATGCATCTCGGCAGGGCGCTTTCCGCAACCACCACTGTCGTGGACCGCTTGGTGGAGAAGGGGTTGGTGGACCGCTCGACCCACCCCGACGACAGAAGGGTCGTGCTATGCGAATTGACGGAGGACGGCCGAGAAGCGATTCACCGGTTCTGGCGCATCGGCAGTGAGCGTCTCCAGATGGTGGTGGATTTGCTGGACTCCGAACAGTTGGAGACCGTCGTAAGAGGACTAGAGTTGATTCTTCAGGCGGAGCAGGAAATTCAGCGAAATCTTAGCTCAGAGCAATGCAATTCGTCAGGCAATTGATGGTGGTTTACGAAAGATCATAGATCTGTGACGGCAAGACCTCAACTTGCCTCTTTCACGACCACGGTCATCACACAACTGATGTAGCCACATTCTGCTAAGCAAGCCTTTCACCCTAGATGTCTCTCTCCTCCTACGTACATCAATAGGGAAGGATGACTGGACTCGCTCGCGAGAAAACTCTACGCCTTAAGGCTTAAGATCGCCCGCGCGTCATCATAGTGCCTCATCCAAATAGCGCCGCAGGCCGCTCAACCAACTGCTGAAGACGCCTGAAGAATCTCGCAGCGATTGCTCCGTCTATAACTTGGTGGTCGCCCGTTAGGCTCAGGGTCATCATCTCTCGCACTACAATCTCGCCGCCGCGCACGACGGGCTTTTGCACGCTCCGTCCCACACCGAGCAGAGCGTTCTGCGGCGGGTTCAGTATGGGCGTAAAGCCATCCACTACTCCTAGCACGCTGATGGTGAAGGTGCCACCGCTAATCTCGGACGATGACAGATGGCCCGTCCGCGCCTTTTCCGAAAGCTGCTGAACGCCCTCTGCAATCTCGGCTATGCTCTTATCCTGAACGTCCTTTAGCACCGGCACGATCAGTCCGTCGTCGAGCGCGACCGCGACACCCATGTTCACCTCATCGAAGTACATGACATTGCTATCGACAAGGATGGAGTTCAACGCGGGAACCCGCTTCAGCGATTCGGCGCACGCCTTAATGAGCACGCTCGCCATGTTGATACTCACGACACTTTCTCTGGCAGCTTCGCGCCGCGTGCGCTGTGCCTCAGTTACATCGACTTCAAGGAAGTACGAGAGCTGCGCCGTTTGACTCAGGCTGTGACGCATGTTCTGCGCGATGCTGCGCCGAATCCCGCTCAGTGGTTCAATTTTGGACGGCTCCGGCATGCCGGGAGGCGCCTTGGGTTGCTGCTGCTCGTGGTAGGCGCGCACATCGGCGTCAACCACACGACCGCGAGGGCCCGTGGGCGTCACCTGAGATAAGTCCACGCCAAGACTGGCGGCGAGTCGTCTCGCGCCGGGTGTGGACGGCACGACATCACCGGCGCCACGGCTTGGCGCGCGTCTCTGGGGCGCAGATGCGGGCGATCTTGCAGCCGCTACGGTCGGGGCAGCCTGCTGAGGCTGTGGCGCTTCTTCGCCTTCTTCGAGCAAGTAGCCTATTACGTCGTCCACACCGACTATCGCACCTTCATCAACCGCGTGGTGGAGAATGCCGTCCGAAGTGGCTTCAAGTTCGTAATTCAGTTTTTCGGACTCGATTTCCGCGACAAGTTCGCCCTGGACGACGGCTTCGCCCTGCCCCTTAGCCCATCTTGCAACGATACCTTCTGTCATGAAGTCGCCGAGTCTGGGCATTACAATTTGGACTGCCATTTTTCTTAGGCTCTCGCTTTCGTCTTGGGGTCGTGACGCGATTGTTATTCGAGCGTCTCAAGCGCGGCAGCTACGACCTGTTCTTTGGTCGGTACGAAGAGCGCCTCAAGGGGCATGCTGTACGGCACGGATGTATGCGGTGGAGTCACGCGCTTCGGCGGAGCATCAAGGTAGTCGAAAGCCTCTTCCGCGACGAGTGCTGCAATATCCCCTGCCATACTGCATCGCGGATAGTCCTCGTCCACGATGACTATGCGGCGCGTCTTGCGCACGGACTCGAGGATAGCCTCGTCGTCCATCGGTGAGAGCGACAGTAGGTCAATGACCTCAGCAGAATAGCCCTGCGCCGCGAGGTCTTCGGCTGCCTGCAAGCAGATCTGAGTCATGTAGCTTATGCCCAGCAGGGTCACATCCGTACCTTCTCTGGCAACATCCGCCTGACCGAGTGGCACGGTGTACGACTCCTCCGGCACATCCACATCGAAGCGGATACCCATGAGCTGGCGGTTGTTGCAGATAATTACAGGGTCATCGTCGCGGATGGACGCCGCGTACAGTCCCTTGGCGTTGTACGGATTGGAGGGCGCGACCACTTTCAGCCCAGGATAGTGCGTAAAGACCGAGTACACGGTCTCGGAGTGCTGCGCCGCGGAGTTCGTGCCCGCGCCGATGCCGGTCATGATTGTCAGCGGCACCTTGACCTTGCCGCCGAACATGTAGTGAATCTTTGCAGCATTGTTCAGAATCTGGTCGCCGCAGACGCCGAGAAAGCCGACATACATCAGGTCAACGACCGGTCGCAGTCCGGTTGCCGCCGCGCCCACACCCGCGCCTACGAAGCCGGATTCCGCGATGGGCGTATCTCGAATGCGCTGGCGGCCGAAGTCGCCGACCAGTCCTTTAGTGAGGCGCATCGGACCTCCCCATGCATCCTGGAACTGTTCGCGTTCGCCGCCGCCCGCGATGTCCTCGCCCATGATGATAACGGTCTCGTCGCGCTCAAGTTCCTGTCGCAGCGCCTCGTTAACCGCCTGAATATATGACAGCCGTCGTGTGCCTTGTGTTTGTACCATTGTTATCTCCTGAAAGGTTCATCAGTCTGCCTGTGGTTCAGTATCTTGGCCTATCGACAGTTGGTTATTTCAGCCATAGTTCTCGCTGGCTAGCCGACTGAACGAGTTACCGAAGCACTAATAACTCACATATACATCCGTCGTGAGTTCGGACGGATCCGGGAACGGGCTTTCATTGGCGAAGGTCGCCGCCGCTACGACTGCAGCCAATGCGCGGGCGTCTATGGCGTCAATATCGCCTTCGGTTGCGTAGCCGCCATCGGTGATGTGCGCCTTGAGCATCATGATGCAGTCGCGCGCTTCGTAATAGTCCTCTTCCTCTTGTGTACGATAGCCGAGCGGGTCGTCTGCGCCGAAGTGCCCTTGATACCGATAGGTCTGCGCTTCAATGAGCGTGGGACCCTCCCCTGCCCGCCCGCGCGCTACGGCTTCCTTACCGACCTCGAACATATCGAGCGCGGACTGACCGTCAACCAGCACGCCAGGCATATCGTAGCCTGCCGCGCGGTTTGCGATTGAGCCGCCTGCGACCGCGTATTCGAACGGCGTTGACTCGGCGTAGCGGTTGTTCTCGCATACGAACAGCACCGGCAGTTTCCAGATGCTGGCTATGTTCATTGATTCGTGCAGGCTGCCCTGGCTGGATGCACCGTCCCCGAAGAACACGACGCTGACCTGATCGCTCCCGCGCACCTTCGCGCTGAGGGCTACCCCTGTGGCGACCGGGATGTTGGAGCCCACGACGCCGTTCGCGCCGAGCATGCCCTTGTTAATGTCGGCGATGTGCATCGTGCCGCCCTTGCCCTTATTGGTGCCTGTTGACTTGCCCAGTAGCTCCGCCATCATCTCGTTGAGGTCAACGCCCTTGGCTATGCAGTGGTGGTGGCTACGATGCGTGCCAAGCACGTAGTCGTCGTCGCGTAGGTGAGCGCAGATGCCGGTCGGCACCGCTTCCTGCCCGATGGACGAGTGCATGCCGCGCAGCTTACCGGCATCGGCTTCGCGACGCGACTGCTCCTCGAATCGGCGTATGGTCACAATCTTCTCGTACATCCATAGCAGCGAGTCTCGGTTTAGCTCTGAATGGGTCACCATGGGTCTGCCTCCCTCCTGCAAAACAGGGATTTGATGAGTATCGGATGGCGAGGATCGCAGCCTCGCCCATTTGTTGCTGGATTATATCCATATATGGGGCAGTGGTCTAGTACGGCGGCGGTCTGGCACGGAGGGACAGGAGTACGCCGTGCTATAATGTGCCGAATATCCAGAGTTTCGAGTGTGTGAGGGCAAAAATGAAACTGGCGCTGAAAGCAGACCGACTGATCGATGGCACGGGCGCGGATGCTGTGTCAAACGGGGCGATAGTAATCGAGAACGGCAAGATTACCGAGATTACCACGCAACAGGCATTGCAGTTCGCGCCGGGTGAGGATGTGGAGGTGATTGAGGTAAGCGGCGGCAGTATCATGCCAGGCTTCATCGAAATGCACTCGCACATGCATTGCAACGCGCAAGAGGACGCATACGCACACATCATGACCGAGTCCGACGAGGTTTTCCTGATGCGCGCGGTCGGCGCGGCACGCTCGGCGCTCTCCTCGGGTGTTACTACCATGCGAGACTTGGGCGCGCGCAACCAGGTGGCATTCCCCATCAAGCAGGCGATCGAAGACGGCATCATTCCGGGCCCACGCCTCATCGTGGCAGGCACTCCCATTACGACCACAGGCGGCCACTGCAACATGTTCGGCACCGAGGCGAACACAGCGGACGATGTGCTGAGGGCAGTGCGACAGCAGTTCAAGCTGGGCGCGGGCTACATCAAGATAATGTCCACAGGCGGAGGCTTCACGCCCGGCACCAACACACGCGCACCGCAATATCCGGCATCCACGCTCAAAGCCGCCGTGCAGGACGCCGAAAGGCTGGGTCTGCGCATCGCTGCGCACTGCCACGCGACGGCAGGCGTTCGCAATTGCGCGGAGGCGGGCGTGCATAACCTCATACACTGCTCATGGCTCGCTGAGGACGAAGCGCAGATGTATGACTACGATACCGATGTGGCCGACATGATTGCCGAAAAGGGACTCTGGGTGGATCCGACGCTTGCCCTCAGCCATCTGAACAGGCTGCGTGGCAGGTCAACGGGCGGATCGGGGATGCGCGACCCGCAGCGGCGCTTTGAGATTCTGCGCGACATGTGGGACAGGGGCGTGAAGTTCGTCACCGGCATGGACTCGGGGATGACCAACGCCCGCTTCGACGACTTCGCGTACATTCCGCAGGTGATGGTCGAGGAGATGGACATCACGCCAATGGAGGCGATTGTCTGCTCAACTCAGACATCCGCCGAATGCCTCGGCATCGACGACGAGACAGGCACGCTTGAGGTGGGCAAGGCAGCGGATGTGGTAATCGTGGACGGCGACCCGACCACCGACATCAAAGCCCTGCACAGCGTAAACACTATCGTGGCACAGGGCAGCGTGGTTAAGCGGGACGGAGTGTTGCAGATCTAGGAGGCAAGCATCGTAGGTCTGTAATCGCAAGCCTATGTAAGTGCATCCAACCTCGCCACTACTTCTTTCGGCAGTTCGATTGACGCCGCCTCTGCGTTGCTCTTCGCCTGTTCCGGACGCGACGCCCCGACTATCACCGAGGTTATCTGCGGTCTCGAAAGAGTCCAGGCGATTAGAAGTTGAGGGACGCTGATTTCCAGCTCTGAGGCAGTCGCCTTCAGCGTCTCGACAATCTCAAAAGTTCCCTCGTTCCAGTATGTCCCCATAGCGCGCTGAGCATGGCGCGATGCCATGTGGCTGTCGGTCGGCGGAGGTGAGTCCGGCGTGTAGCGTCCTGTCAGCACACCGCCCATGAAAATCTGGTATGGGACGATGCCCACATTCTGCTCTGAGCAGGCATCGAACAGCTCCCCTTCGATGTCCCGTTTCCCTAAATTGTACTCCGGTTGCACCGATTCATACCGCTCGAATCCGTGCTTATCGCTCACCCACAACGCCCTGACCAATTGCCATGCCGCAAAGTTCGAGCAGCCCAGATAGCGAATCTTCCCCTGCCTAACAAGGTCGTCGAGCGTCTTGAGCGACTCTTCTAGTGGTGTGTCCGGGTCGAAGTAATGCACTTGGTACAGGTCTATGTAGTCTGTATCAAGCCGCTGCAGACTTCCTTCTACTGCGGCTATCAGGTGCTTGCGTGAAAGGCCAACATCGTTGGGGCCTGTTCCTGTAGCGATGAACCCCTTTGTGGCGACAACTAAGTCGTGGCGATGGCTGCTCACCGCTTTGCCGACGACGACTTCCGAGTGGCCGGCATTGTAGGCGTCAGCGGTATCGATGAAGTTGATGCCCGCGTCGAAAGCCGCATCTATGACCGATACTGCGCGGTCGTCCTCCACATACCCCGCGCCGAACATATTTGTGCCGACACACACCCGCGACACCTTCAGACCGCTGCGACCGAGCCTTACATAGTCCATAGCAAACACCTTCCGACTTAATTTCAGCACAGAGCCTAGCCGAATATAAAGGCGCTGTCAAAATCGCCTATGGTTGCGCCTTTGCCGACTTGCGCCTGTGACCACTAGCTCGTGCCCACTAGATAACTGCCCGCCTACTCCCGCAGCCACCGATACGACTCTGTGCCCGCGTAATCACATAACAACACAAGCTTCAGGACGGATGTAATGCTGAACCTAAGGTGGCCATATTGCCAGACTGACGCGTCTGCTCCACCTGGCAGGAGAGTTTGGGAATAGTTCAAACTGACACGCCAATGGTGGTATCATAGTTGCCGCCCGCAGTCTGACCTCCATCCGGACGCGCCGACCACGCAACACCCTGAACCCAGGCGCACTCCTGCAAGGGACTTTCACACTGACTGATATGCCCAAATTCCGACGGCCCCGCAATGTCTTTTACGGATGGTATCTGGTGGGCTTATCCAGCTTTATGCTGATGCTGATGTCCACAACCGTCTTTCAGGGCGTCGGCACGTTCTTCGTGGCGCTGGAGCGCACCTTTGGCTGGAATCGCACCACGCTCTCCGGCGCCTTCGCGCTATCCCGTGCGGAGGGCGCACTGCTAGGTCCTCTTGAAGGCTTTCTCGTAGATAGGCTTGGCACGCGCAGGATGGTCATAGTTGGCTATCTGGTGATGGGATTGGGGTTCATATTCTACTCGCAGATACAGACAGTCTGGCACTTCTATGTCGCATACATCGCCATCTCGCTCGGTTCGGGCGTGGGTGGCTGGATAGCTTTTGTAACTCTGATTAACAACTGGTTCTCACGCCGCCGCGCCCTCGCCATGTCGATCGCTGTATCAGGCATTCAGCTGGGCGGATTCCTTGTTCCTCTGATGGCTTGGGGAATAGAGAGCCACGGCTTCCGCATGACCGCGCTGGGCATAGGGATAGTCTTGATAGTGGTAGCAGTCCCGGCTTCGCGTTTCGTTCGCAATCTCCCTGAAGATGTAGGTTCCCTGCCCGACGGCGCGCCCATTCGACGCACTGTCGGCGCGTCCGGCTCCTCTACGCAGTCTGATTCCGGAGACGTGCCCGACATGACACCTCGTCAGGCGCTGAAGACAGTCTCATTCTGGGTGATTGCCGTCGCACGCCTTACTTCTGTCGTATCCATCGTGAGCCTGTCAGTCCATCTTGTTCCCAAGCTTACGGACTCAGGCATCTCGTTAATCACCGCGAACTTCGTCGTCACGCTCTACACCTTTGTCGCATTCCTGACCGGCTTCTTGGCGGGCTACCTGGCGGATCGCTCATCGAAGGTAATTGTCCTATTCGTTTGCATGCTCCTGCAGGCTTTGGCGATGGGCATATTGACCTTTACCGATACTCTACCAATGGCTGTCATATTCGCCGTGCTGTGGGGGGCAGGCTTCGGAGGGCGCGTGCCTCTGCTGACCGCGATAGTTGGCGACTACTTCGGCAGAAGACATTTCGGATCAATACTGGGCATGAACATGGTTCCGTCAAACATTGCGATGATTTTCGCGCCCCTCTTCGCCGGATTTATGTTCGACCTCAGGCAAAGCTACGTCATACCTTTCGCCACCTTCACCATAATGGGGTTCATAGGCGCATTCGTCATTCTGCTGGCACGGCAGCCAAGCCCACTTCAGGAACGCGCATAGGACTTCCTTACAAGGTTCTGATACGGCTCGCTCCAAGGAATACAAACCTTACCGCTTCCTATCCCTTCCTCGACTCATACGTCCCACCTCCGTACAGAAGCAACTGGGCAGATAAATAATGGGAAACGCCAAAAATCTGCATAGGCGACAGGCACACGCCCACAAACATCCGAAAATGAGGCTAATCACGCATCTATACCTTGCTTACACTGGCGCAATTGCTATATTATCGCCAAGCAAGTAAGGAGGAGTAAATGAAGGGCAAGGACTTCCTATCGGTCGCTGACCTGCCGTCTGATGGCGTCGCGCAGCTTGTCGAGCGCGCTTACAAGATGAAGCGCGGCAAGGGCGAGCGACCACTCGCAGGAAAAGAGTTCGCTCTCATATTCGAGAAGCCTTCGTTGCGGACGCGCGTGAGCTTTGAAGTCGGCATCCGTCAACTGGGCGGCACGTGCACGTACCTCAGCCAGCAGGATGTCGGACTTGGCGTGCGTGAGCCTGAGGCAGACATCGCGCGTGTGCTCGATCGCTGGGTGGACGGCATCATAGCGCGCGTATTCTCGCACCGCAGCCTTGAGCTGCTCGCCGAATACGCCAACATCCCGGTGGTGAATGCGCTGTCCGACCTTGAACATCCCTGTCAGGCGATGGGAGACCTGCTGACGATACGGGAGCACAAGGGCAGCCTGTCCGACAAAATTATCGCCTTCATTGGCGACGGCAACAATGTCGCCGCCAGCCTCGCGCTCGCCTGTGCATCCGTGGGCGCGAACTTCACGCTGGCATCGCCCGAGGAATACCGGATACCCACGAACGTGCTAGATGAAGCGAAACGCAGAGCCACAGCCGCCGAGTCCAAAGTCGATTGGGTGAGCGAGCCGTCAGAAGCGGTAAAAGACGCCGATGTCGTCTATACTGACACATGGGTAAGCATGGGCCAGGAAGAAGAAAAGGCGGCGCGCATCGCTATATTCGGAAGCTACAAGGTCGATGAGGAGCTTGTGAAAGCCGCAAAGCCCGACTTCCTCTTCATGCACGACATGCCTGCGTACAGAGGACAAGAGTTGTCCGAAGGCATGATAGACCACCCCAATTCCGTCGTGTTCGACCAGGCGGAAAATCGCATGCACGCGCAGAAAGCCATCCTCGCCGGCATCTTCGGCGACTAAGAAACCTCTCACTTTATTCCTTCCTCGCATGGTTGAAGGCTGGAATGGGACAAAGTCTCGGCGCTAATAACCTTCCCCTTCGCGAATTAACCCCCAACAGACTGACAGACCGGCAATCAGACGAATCGACAGACCTCTCATGACGAATACCGTTAAACCCCTCGTAGCAATCGTTGGACGCCCCAACGTGGGTAAGTCCACGCTGTTCAATCGGCTCATCGGCAGGCCCACCGCCATCGTCTCCGACATCGCGGGCACGACGCGCGACCGCGTGATGGTCGAAACGATTTGGGCGGAACACGCCTTCATCCTTGTCGATACGGGCGGTCTCGACCTGTTCCCCGAGACGGACATCTGGCAGCAGGTCAAAGGGCAGATTGAAGTTGCCATCAACGATGCGGATGTCATCGTGTTCGCCGTGGATACCACGACAGGAGTGACGCCCGCAGACGTCGATGTAGCGGACGCGCTGCGCCGAACCGAGAAGCCTATCGTGCTTGTGGCGACTAAGGCGGACAACGACCGTCTCGCCACAAATGCAGCCGAGTTCTACGAGCTAGGCGCAGGCACTCCGATTCCGGTCAGCGCATTCCACAATCTGGGCGTTGACGACCTTATGGCTGAGGTCGTGTCTCACTTCGCCACCGCTCCCGCGTTCCTTGAGCCGGAAGCCGATCTGAAGCTCGCGATCATTGGACGCCCGAATGTAGGCAAGTCCATGCTCCTGAACGCCATCGCGGGCGAGAAACGCGCAATAGTCAGCGACATCCCCGGCACCACACGCGACTCGCTCGACAGCCTGATGCAATTCGACGACTGGTCGGTGCTGCTCATCGACACTGCGGGCATTCGGCGTCGCGGACGCATAGAAAGGGGCATCGAAAGGTACAGTGTGCTCCGCGCCGTGCGCGCCATTGACCGCGCCGATATCGCCATCCTGCTTATGGACGCCACCGAACTTGCGAGTGCACAGGACACGCACATCGCCAAGTACATCCTTGACGGGTTCAAGGGCATTATCCTTGGAGTCAACAAGTGGGACCTTGCGGGAGAGGCCGGGCTGACTCAGGCTCAGGCAATTCAGCAGGTGCGAGAGCGATTCCGCTTCGCCTCTTACGCCCCGATATGCTTCACATCCGCGCTCAACGGCGCGGGTATCGCCAACCTGCTTGATACCGCGCGGCAGGTATATCAGGAATGGACGAAGGGAGTGCCGCGATACGAGCTGCGCCGCCGCGTAATGAGCGCAGTCGCGGAGCACCCGCCCTCCCTATCAGGTAGGAACTCGCTGAAGATATACAGTGTCGCTCAGGACGCCACTGGTCCCCCTAGCTTCACCTTCTTCGTCAATCGTTCGGACATGGTCCACTTCTCTTACAAGCGCTACCTGGAGAACGCGCTCAGAGCCGCGTACGAGTTCCGGGGCAGCCCTCTGCGTATGCGATTCAAAGGTAGGAGAGACTTAGGGAGATAGCCATGATTGCCTACCTTGTGATGATACCCATTGGCTACCTTCTGGGTGCGATTCCGTTCGGTCTGATACTGGGCAAGCTGTTCAGAGGCGTGGATGTACGCGAGTACGGCAGCGGGAAAACGGGTATGACCAATGTCATGCGCACGGCAGGTGTGCGTCCTGCGCTTCTTTCGCTCGCGCTTGACATGGGCAAGGCAGTTCTCGCCGTAGTGCTTGCGCGCGCATTTTTCGATTCGCGAGGCGCTGAAGCCGCCGCCGCAATCGCCGCGGTTATGGGACACAACTGGCCTGTTTTCGTCGGCTTTCGAGGGGGGAGAGGCACTGCTCCGGGCTGGGGTGCGCTGATCATCCTGTCGCCTCTTGCAGGACTTGTAGCATCGATCGTCGGGGTCGTGGCAATCGCAGTCAGCCGATACGTTTCGCTCGGCTCCATACTGGGGACGCTCTCCGGCATCATCACCTTGATAATACTGGCAGTGCTTGGCATGACCATAGAGGGATCGTCCGATGCCTTCTGGTTCGCGTCCGCCGAGTACATCTGGTTCGCCGTAATAGGGGCTTCACTAGTCATTGGCTTGCACAAGGACAATATACAACGCCTCATCAGCGGCAACGAGCGCAAACTCGGCCAGTCAGCGCTGCCTGCGGATTGACCGGGGTGCGGTTAGCTCGAGACCTGAATTCTAAGCCTATTCCAGGCTAACTAGGACGAAAAATGCCGAAAGTAGGCATTGTCGGCACAACAACTTGGGGAACTACGCTCGGCGTCATTATCGCGCGGCGCGGCATAGACGTGAGCATCTGGGCGCGCACCGAAGCCGAAGCTGCGACTCTTGAGGCTGCGCGCGAAAACGCGCGATTCCTGCCCGGGGTACGCTTCCCTGAGGCGCTGTCTGTGTCGGCGTCCCCGTCTGAGGCGTTTGAGAGCGCAGACCTCGTACTCATAGTCGTTCCTTCTCGAACATTCAGGGCGAATGTGCGGCGTGTGCGGTGGGCATTGCCACCAAACGCCATAGTCGTCAGCGCCACCAAAGGTATCGAGACAGGTACGGGAAAGCGCATGAGCGAAGTGCTTGCAGACGAGTTGCCATCAGGCATGCATCGCGGCATCTGCGCGCTCTCCGGTCCGAACCTCTCACGCGAGATAATAGGCTCCAAGCCGGCGTCAACTGTCATCGCTTCAGCAGATGTTGATGCTGCTTGCACAGCCCAGCGCATCACCAACTCCAACCTCTTCCGCGTCTATACGAACGAAGATATCGTGGGCGTCGAGTTCGGCGGCGCGCTGAAGAACATCATCGCGCTCGCCGCGGGCGTATGCGACGGTCTGAACTACGGCGACAACGCGAAAGCTGCGATTATCACGCGAGGGCTGGCGGAGATCGGGCGTCTCGCCGAAGCCGCCGGCGCAAACCCCCTCACACTGGCAGGACTGGCCGGCATGGGCGACCTGATAGCCACATGTTCAAGCTCCCTCAGCCGCAACCAATACTTCGGCAGGCGTCTTGCCTTGGGTGATTCAGCGGAGACGATTCGCGCCTCGATGGACAATGTCGCCGAAGGCGTGGACACAGTCGCGGGTGCAATCACTGTCGCCAACAGACTCGGCATCGAGATGCCGATAGCTCGAACGATGCACAAAATCATCTTCGAGAGTGTACCCCTTGAACGTGCGGTTCAAGAGTTGATGGAGCGCGCGCCGCGTCCCGAGTAAAAGGTGCATTTGTGACAGACGATATTCAAAAGGCTTTCAATGAACTAAAGAATGCGAAATGGATGTTGGTAATTCCGTTAGTTCTGGGGCTTTTCACCCTAGTCGGAGGCATTCAGTGGATGATCCAAGACCTTGAATGGACGGAACGATTAGAGGAACTTGAACCTCTCGTATCAGGTGACATATACGAAGTCGAGCCTTCCGAATGTAGTCAGCCAAAACCCGAAGGCACAGGATATATATGTGCTCAGTCCACTGATTGGTGGTCGCCAAATGATTACGCTGAATGCCAAGGTGGACAGTGCTACATACCCGCACACTTGAACAAACTCATCAACCTATTAGATGACATGGAAAGGTCATACACGACAATCCTAATACCGGGGTTACTCCCACTGATTTTCTTGTTCGTTGTCATAAGAAAAATTACGGAAGCGCGCAGATTTTTGAACACTCTTATCGATTCACAGTCCCCATCCGACTCGGTGTAGCATGTCATATTAAACTGAGTGAAAATTCTAATTTAGCCAAGCTCGTCCATCTCATACAGCACAGCGGCGGCGGCGATGATTCCAGCAGTCTCAGCCCGGAAGATACGCTTGCCCATCGATACCGGTGCAATGCCGCATCCAATGGCGTGAGCCACCTCAGCGTCCGTCAATCCGCCCTCAGACCCAATGACTATTGCTATGGACTGAGCGCGCTTTATGTCCGCCTTTTGGCTGAGAAGCGTATCTCTGATGCCCGTATCGCGCTCGCACTCCCAGCCGATGATGGCAGGCTTAGAGATGCCGCCGCACGCCTCCTCAAAGCCGATCGCAGCATCGAGCGATGGCAGCCTGCTCCTACCTGCCTGCTCCGCAGCCTCTCGTATGATCCTGCGCCACCGCTCTAGTCGGGCTGCGCTGATGACACTTCGGGCAACGGTGCGCTCGCTGATGATTGGCACGAAGCGCGATATGCCCAGCTCTGTCCCCTTCTGAAGCACATATTCGAAGCGATCCGCCTTCATCAGCCCCTGGTACAGCGTAATAGAAATGCTCGGCTCAGCTTCGCCAATGTATCGGTCAGTCACAACGCCTGATGTATGCCGCGGGCTAACCATGTCTAGCAATACGGCATACTCATAGCCGCTGTCGTCGAGCGTGATGATGCTGTCGCCAGGGCGCGCGCGCAGCACCCTTGAGAGTTGACGCGAGGCATCAGTTGTCAGCACGACGCGACCGTCTTTGATTTGCGTTGGCGGCACGAAGAAGCGATGCACCTTATCACCTCTTGACACCTGCGACCAGCGTAACCCAGTCGCCGTCAACTAGTGTTTCCTCTAGGTCAGCGCCAGCATCTTCAAGCGCTTGCGTAACTATATCCCTGTTCTCCAGCAGAATACCCGATGCTATGACTTTGCCGCCGTTCTGAACAGCGCTGACCAGATAAGGGGAAATCTCGGACACCACTTTCGCGGAGATATTTGCAACCGCTATGCTGTAGGCGGATTGCTTCGCGTCGGGATGCGGCAGCGTGCCCTGTGCCACACGAACCGTGTGTTCCACGCTGTTTTCGCGCACGTTCTGCTTGGCGACATTCACCGCTACCGAGTCTATCTCCAGCCCGAAGACATGTCTCGCGCCAAGCCGCGCCGCCGCAATAGATAGCACGCCGGAACCGCAGCCCACATCCAGTACATCAATGCCCGGTGTTACGAGCGCATCAAGCTGCTTGAGGCACATGCTTGTCGTAGGGTGATGCCCTGTGCCGAACGCCATGCCGGGGTCGAGCATTATCACGGTCTCGCCTTCCTGAGGCGTATGCTCGCGCCAGGTAGGGCAGATTGTGATCCGGCGGCTGATCCTAAGCACATAGAAGTGCTCCTTCCAGCTGTTCTGCCAATCCTCTTCCTCCACCACTCGCTCCTGAAGCGCCGATATGTCAGACACATGCGCCACAAGACGCACCCCAACATCAATCCGACCACGCCGCTCGTCCAGCGATTCGTTCATCGGCAGGTAGGTTGTAACCGTCGCCCACTCGTCGCCCGTGGGCGATTCACCCTCATCTGGATTAAAACCGCCTTCCTGCTCCACCGCCACCCCGCCATGCCCATATCGATAGAAAATCTGCGAGAGTGGTTCTACAAATTCTGGCGGAGTGCGGACGCTCAACTCAAGCCACTTCAATGTCCGCTCACTTTTCTTAAACTTCAGAATACGAAAAGGACGCACTGCCGTGCGCCCAAATATGTATCGTGCCCGTCCATACTAACCGGCACTGCTATTGACCGACAATGCTATTCGCCTGAGATAGCGTCCTTGAGCTTGTTGAAGAAGCCCTTGTCCTGTTCGCTTATGCCCGCCGGATCGTCACCAAAGCTCTTAGCAAGCTCCTCGAATAGCATACGCTGTTCCTCAGAAAGCTTCTTCGGGGTCTGCACATCAACCGTTACGCGCTGATCGCCCCTGCGACTGCTGCGCATGTAGGGGATACCAATGTTCTTCAGTTGGATGACCGCGCCCGTCTGCGTTCCGGCGGGAATGACGATTTCCGCATCTTCGTCCGTAAGCGTGGGAACGGCTATCTTTGTGCCAAGCGCCGCCTGAGCCATGTTGACGGGCAGAGTGTAAAGGATGTCGTTGCCCTCACGTCGGAATGTCTCGTGTCGCCTGACGCGGATCAGCACATACAGGTCGCCGGGTGTGCCGCCGTTGTGTCCGGCCTCGCCCTCGCCTCGCAGGCGAATCTGCACTCCATCCTCGATGCCTGCGGGTATCGCAACCTCAAGTGTGCGGGAACGGCGCTCTCTTCCGATTCCTCTGCAGGTGTCGCAGGGATCGGTTATAGTCTGTCCCTCGCCGCGGCATACGCCGCAAGGCACAACCTGAACGAACTGACCGAAGACGCTCTCGTGAGCGCGCCTCACCTGTCCCGTGCCGCCACAGTTGCTGCAAATGTTTGGCGAACTGCCCGGAGCGCTGCGGCTGCCGTTGCACCCGCCGCACACTTCCGTCCGCTCCAGCTTTACCTCTTTCTCGATGCCGAGAGCCGCATCTACAAGGTCTATGGCCAGCGCATACTTCAAGTCCGCGCCTCGCCGGGGCGCGTTCGGGCGTGTACCTGTAGTGCCGCCGAAGAATGCGTCGAAGATGTCGCCGAAGCCACTAAAGTTCTCGAAGCCTTCAAAGCCTCTCGCGCCGCCGTTGCCGGACACCCCTGCATGCCCATATCGGTCATAAACAGAGCGTTTTTGCGAATCCGACAGCACCTGATAGGCTTCGTTTATCTCCTTGAACTTCTCCGCGGCTCCTTCCCGTTTGTTGCGGTCGGGATGGTACTCCATCGCAAGCTTGCGAAACGCCTTTTTGATGTCCTCATCCGAAGCGCCTCGGTTGACACCCAACAGGTCGTAATAGTCTTGTCTGCTTGTCGTCATAGCGATTTGAGTGCTAGTTCGTCGAGTCTCTTATGGCGCCACAATCGGCACACATACAAACCTAGTATAATTCACCAACCGACACTGGGACAACCCAAACACGGCGCAATTCGTCTCGCGTGACGCTCTATCCTTGTGGCTTGCACTCAAACTCTTCCAACATCCCCAATCCAACCACCATATTTGCGCCCATTATCGAAGGCTCGACCTCTTCCAGCACATCATCCGGCGAGTTTATGATGGAGAAGTCATCGCCAAAGAAGAACAGCGCCGGTATATCCGCGTTGAGGAAGGAAGCATGATCGCTGCCGAAGCCGGCCGGTTCATTGCTTCGGTTCAATGTGATGCCGTTACCGTCCGCGTAGTTGATCGCCCTGTCCACGAGATCATCGCTGCCAACTACTGCGGCTTCCCCCTTACCCATGGCATCGAAGTTGAGCATCGCGATGATTTCCCCATGTTCTTGCTCGCTTAGATTGTCAACATAGTGCCTGCTACCGTACAGTCCGATCTCTTCAACGCCGAAGAATATGAACCGCAATACGTACGGCAAAGATTCGTCCTCGCTGTTAGCCTCGGCAAGCTCCTCCGCCATGACAAGCAGTGAGGCAACACCCGTGCCGTTGTCGCCCGCCGCCTGCGTGTCCGCCACGCTGTCGTAGTGTCCGCCCATGACGACAACGCCGCACTCCGTTGACTGGCCATCGAGTTCAGCGATGACATTCTGCGAGTTGAGCAAAGACATCTCTATTGTGACCCGTGCCTCCAGTTCAGTTTCATCTTCAAGGAGTTGCAGCACATCCTCACCCTCTTCGAGTGACAGGGACGCGGCAGGAATCGGGCCGTCAGATTGCAATGCGCCGCGGAAGTTGCCACGCTCGTTGTTGTAGATAATCGCGGCTACTGCTCCCGCATTCGCCACTCGGTTCACCTTCTCTTCAAAGGTAATCTGGCCCCGTTCTATGAGCGCAATGACCCCATCTAGCCCTCCATCCGGGATGTCCTCCTCAAACGCTTTGCCCACAGAAACCAGCGGCGCGGTGACATCGCCCAACCCTGACATCGCCATCGGCACCGCTCGCAAGTCCGGCCTTCCGTCGCCAATCAGCGAGACGAACTCCTCGCTCCAGGGTATGTATTCAACCTCCACGGGCTGGAACTCGACAACATAGCCCATATCCTCCAGGTATCTGCCAATGAACTCCGCGACGGCGAGCTCTCCGTCCGTACCGCTCTCCCGCGGGCTGTAGTCAGCAGTTAAATCCGTCAGAAGCTCCAATCCTATCGCGGACAGCCGCTCTGCCTCAGGATTCGTCGGAACGGTCGTTGGTGTGGCTGCGGCTACTGCCGGCAATATCGGCACTGTCGGCAATGGAGCCGGAACTGCAGTCGGTTCAGGCACGGACGTCGATGTGGCCTGTGGCGCAGCAGTAGCCTGGAGTGCAAGAGTTGCCGTGACGACCGGGGCAACCGTCGCTTGTGCCGCAGGTGCATCTTCGGGCGCATTGCTGCACGCCACAAGCGACACAATCAACGCGACGGCGACTCCATTCCATAGGGCGGAACGGACTATCAATTTAGGCATGTAGATATATTCCTATGTTCCAGTGTTTGGTTAGTTTGAGCATTCAGTGGGCAGCGGGCGGCAGACCGTTGCATTTCGATTGCAGGTCGGAGCCGTTTGGCGTGAAGAAAGACGCACTTGCATTGTATAACGCGGTCGTTCGGAAAAGGATTGTGCCGGCTGCAGCCGAGCATTATCGGCGCGACTGCGCGGCGGATAGCGCAACTATGAGCGCGTCCAGCGCCATCTCCTCATCGGCAGCGCCCGTCTTGATCGACAGGTCTGCCTCAATTAGCCTACGGTGAATCTCCACAAGGCGCACCGCGTCGAACCGCCCCTCTTGCTGCATCGTCTTCGTCAATGGATAGCCGGATATGGAAAGCTTGCGTCCAATTTCGTCCTGTTGAAAACCGCGCGCCTTCATATCCTTCGCGACGATTAGGAAGCGCATCTGCCGCGCCAACATCGTAATCAGGTATGTCGGCGGCCTGCCTGCGTCTAGAAACTGATGCACCAGTCGCAGCGCAATCCCAGCGCGCCCCTCAAGTGTGGCGTCCACGGCGGCGAAGATGTTCGCCTCCCGCACATAGGACACCATCGCTTCCACGTCCTGCCGCCGTATCATCCCGTCAGAGCGATAGAGCGCGAGCTTCTGAAGTTCCATGTCAATAAGGCGCGTATCGTTGCCGATGGCGTCAACGAGCACGGATATTGCGCTCGGCTCAATGGCTGCGCCTAGCCGGTCCGCGCGCTGCCGCACCCAACCGGGCATCTCCCGCATGGATGGCAGTCGGAACTCATGAACCTGCGCTAGCGGTCGAATAGCGCGCAGCAAGGGGTTGCCGCGATTAACCGCCGCGTCCACGAATATCACGTCGCTGGACTCAGGCACAATGGCGAGGCGCTCGCCTATATCCGCCCACTCTTCATCGATACCTCCTGAGCGCGTAGAGCCGCCGCGCCCGCGCTCCATCCGGGCCAGCAGGCCTCGAACCATCACGGTGCGCCTGTCCGCCAGGAACGGTATCGTGCTCCACGCCGCCTCCAACTCTGCAAGGCTGACGGACGCGCCGTCCAGCGTGGTTGTACTCACATCGTAAAGTTCGTCAGCACTGGCGTCTGCCCGCAGGGACGCCAGCATCTCCTCGACCGATAGCGAATCTTCGCCGTATATCAGATATATCACGGGTCGCTTACCTTAACCGTCCCAAGCGGCTATAATGGATAGGAACACTTGGAGGCAGACTACAATGCTCAGACCGTCCCTGCTCATGATGCTGGCGCGCTCAGGCATTGGTCGCCTGATACTCCGTCTGATGCTGGACAGGCGCGTGCCCATCTGGTCGAAGCTCATCATTCCGGGCGGCCTCATCTATATTCTGTCGCCCATAGACTTCTTGCCAGACATCATACCAATTCTTGGCTGGCTGGACGACATAGTTGCGGCCGTCGTCACACTCCTGCTGTTCTTGCTTTCCATACCGAGCGATGTACTGCGCGAGCATCTGCGCAGTGGCAAAACGCCCTCGCCCGGACCGAACGACAGCGTAATCGACGGTACGGCACGCGTCGTTGATGAAGATAACAAATAGGAATCTCAATTCGAACTATTGAATAGACTGGCCAAAGGACTCAATAACTGACTAACTATGGAAATCACGATAATCGGACTACCCCAGAGCGGCAAGACAACAGTATTCAACGCAGCGTCACGAGGCACGGCGCAAGTCGCAACATTCGCCAACCGAATCAATCTGGGCGCTGCGAAAGTGCCAGACGAGCGCCTTGATGTTTTGAACGGAATCTTCAACCCGAAGCGCAAGGTCAACGCCGAAGTTACCTACGCCGACTTGCCCGCCGCTCCCGAAGGGTCGGGCAAGACACAAAGCATCAGCGGTGAGTACCTGAACACCTTGCAGCGCGCCGATGCCATACTCATGGTCGCGCGCGCCTTCGAGGACCCGTCCGTCCCGCATGTGGCAGACAGCATCGACGCCTTCCGCGATATTGACACGCTGCTGTTCGAGCTGACCATATCCGACCTGGACTTCTTGGAGCGCCGCCTCCAACGGGTTGCTGACGGATTCAAGTCCGCAAGGGCGGCAGATCGAGATGCCCTGAATAAAGAGCAGGCAACCCTGTCCCGCGTAAGGGACGACCTCGAAGCAGGAGTGCATCTGCGCGACCAAACGCTCACCGAGGACGAACTGCGTCTGCTGTCCGGCTTTCAGATGCTGACCGCAAAGCCTCTCGTCGTAGTAGTGAATGTAGGCGAGGATCAGCTGGACGACATCCCTGCGGCTGACGCGTGGCTCAGCGCTGAAGTCGAGACGCAGAGAGTACGCACTGCAGCACTCTGCGGCAAGCTCGAAATGGAACTGGCGCAGATGGACCCAGATGACGAGCAAGAGTTCAGGGACTCGCTGGGCATAGTAGGCGAATCCGGTCTGAGCCGCGTCATAAACCTCTGCTACGAGGCTCTCGACCTCATATCCTTCATGACGGTCGGCGATGAAGAAGTGCGCGCATGGCCCATCACGCGCGGCACCCCTGCGCTCAAGGCGGCAGGAAAGATTCACTCCGACCTTGAGCGCGGTTTCATACGCGGCGAGGTTGTAACCTACGACAATATGGTCAGTTGCCGCACCCTCTCAGAGGCGCGTAAGCACGGCATGCTGCGTCAGGAGGGCAAGAACTACGTCGTGCAGGACGGTGACATTATGCATGTCCTCTTCAATGTATAGGCGGCACGCCATGTCATCGGCCGAGCCTATATCCCTTTATGTTCATATACCGTTCTGCGAGACGAAATGCCCGTACTGCGACTTCAACACATACGCCGCCATCGAGCCGCTCATGCCAACGTATGTCGCGGCTCTGAAGTCTGAAATCTCCCTGTGGGGCAGTCTGCTTGACGGACCTGAAGTGCATACGGTTTTCTTTGGCGGCGGCACTCCATCGTACCTGCCCTCCGAGGACATTCGGCATACTATGAAAGCAATCACTACTGCTTTCAATCTTGCGCCGTGCGCCGAGGTAACGCTTGAGGCAAACCCCGGCGATTTCACCGCCGACAAGCTTGCCGCATATCTGGACTGCGGCATCAACCGCCTGAGCATCGGCGTACAGAGCTTTGACGACGACCTGCTGAAGACTCTCGGACGCCGTCACGACGCAACCGATGCCGTGCACGCCTATCGTCAGGCTGCCGACGCAGGTTTCGAAAATATCAGCATCGACCTGATGTATGGACTGCCGTATCAGAACATACAGCAGTGGCAAAGCACTCTCGCGCAGGCGCTTGAACTGGCGCCACCGCACATATCAATGTACTGCCTGACGTTGGAGGGCGGCACGCCGATGGAACGCTGGGTAGATCAGGGCAGCATGCCAACGCCCGATGCGGACCTCGCTGCCGATATGTACCTGATGGCGCAGGATGAGATGCGGCACGGCAGATACCGCCACTACGAAATCTCCAATTGGGCGCAGCCCGGCATGCGCAGCCAACACAATCTGACATACTGGCGCAACGACCCGTATCTCGGTGTGGGACCCGGCGCTCACTCATACTTGGCCGACTGCCGCTTCAGCGCGATCAAGTCGCCACGTGAATACATACGCCGCATGCAAAGCGTCTCCCCTGACTCATGCGGCGAGCCAATGCGAGCCAGGATTAGCAGCGTTCCCGTAGTGGATGAAATCGAGCAAATCGACACTCCTCTGGAGATGGCGGAGACAATGATGATGGGGCTTCGCCTTGACGAAGGCATCGGTATCGCCGGCTTCAAGGAACGCTTCGGCGAACCTCCTTCCCACTTCTACGCCGATACACTCGATGAACTCGAGCGGCTTGAACTGCTTCATACACAAGAAGACGCGCTACGCCTGACACACCGAGGGCGCATGCTCGGCAACGAGGTCTTCAGCCGCTTCTTCAACTGACAATCCCAGACACTTGTGATATATTTGAAGACTAGTGTATGATGTTAATTGGGCGTACACTTGTTCTTTTGCGCCCGCAGAGGCTAAACTCAATAGCCAATAATAAGAACCAGACTTTGCTCGCAAATAAGAGCTATCGACTACCAACGATATGGACTGAGGTTGACCAGCAATGAGAGTAGTATTTTTGCAGGATGTTGAAGGAGTAGCGCAGGGCGGCGACGTGAGAGAAGTCAAGAACGGCTTCGCGCGCAACTACCTGATTCCCAAGAGTTTCGCCGTGCCCGCCACGCACAACGCCATGCAGCGTGTCAGACAGTACGCGGAGCAAGCCGAGAGGACGCGCCTGCGCATGCTGCAAGACATGCGCGAACTTTCCGAGACCCTTAACGGCATGCGCATAGATGTCGAAATGCGAGCGGGTGCAAGCGGGCAACTCTACGGCTCAGTGACGAATGCCATCATCGCCGACAAGCTGTCAGTAATGTCTGACCGCGAGATCGACCGCCGCGGCATCGAGGTTGAAGAGCCCATTCGGCAACTCGGCAGCTTCAATGTCAATGTCCGTCTCCATCCTGAAGTGCAAGCGCAGATTGAGGTGCTGGTATATCCCACCGGCACGACTGCGGATGAATGGCTGCAATCCCTTCAAGAGGACGAAGAGCCCGCCGAGGACGAAGGCGAACCGGAGGAAGCCGCTGTGGAAGCCGCTGATGAATCCGGCGATTCCGAAGAAGATAGCCCTAACGACGCTTAGCAGAACCCCGAACTACGCTCTATCCTTGTAGGCAGCGGGGCAATCCTTGCGGTTGCCCTTCAACACTTGATTGCTGACACCTGACCACTACCCAAGGGAGTGAGCCGTGTACGTTGATCGCCTGCCACCCCATGACGCCAGCGCCGAAGAGTCAGTCATAGGCTCCATCCTGATTGACGGAGATTCTCTGTCGCGCGTATCTTCGTTCCTCCGTCCTGCCGACTTCTATGGCGAAAAGAACCGGTGGTGCTTTGATGCGTTTCTTGCATTGTCCGAGCGCAGCGATGCAATCAACCAGGTCACCGTAGCGCACGAATTAAACCTCCAGAACAGACTTGAGGAACTTGGCGGCAGCGCGTATCTTAGCCACCTTGTAATGGTCGTGCCCACCTCAGTTCACATCGAGTACTACGCCCGCATCGTCCAGCGCACATCAATCATGCGCCAACTCATCGATGTTGGCGGACGTATCGCCGATATAGGCTACCACGAGAGCGACTCGGACACTGACAAGGCGCTAGCCAACGCCGAAGACCTGCTGTTTCGCATTCGCGCAGGGCGGGGCTCGGGAGACTTCGTGCACATCCGAGAAGTGCTCGATACCTATATGGAGGAAAGCGCCGCTCTGCATGGGCCGGATGCCGCGCACATCTCACCCGTGCCGTCCGGTTTCCCTGGCATTGATAGCCTGCTTGGAAACGGCATGCAGCGCTCCGATATGATCGTGCTCGCTGCGCGACCGAGCCTTGGCAAGAGCACGCTCGCCTTCAATATCGCGCGTGCCGCAGCCGACAGCGGTAACCGTGTAGGCATATTCAGTCTTGAGATGAGCCGTGACCAGATTGCCATGCGCCTGCTTGCAAGCGAGGCTAATGTTGACAGCTACCGCATCCGCATCGGGCTGCTCAGCAACGACGAAGAATCGCGCCTCCTCGACGCCATCGGCGTGCTCTCCGACCTGCCCCTCTACATCGACGACATGCCGATACAGACCATCGTGGACATGCGCGGCAAAGCGCGCAGGCTTAAGTCCGATCGCGGCCTTGACTTAGTTATAATCGACTACCTGCAACTAATCGGCGGCGGTGGGCGCATCGACAACCGGGCGCAGGAAATGGGCGAGATTTCCCGCTCCATTAAGGCTATGGCGCGCGACCTCGACGTCCCGATAATCGCTTGCTCCCAACTCAGCCGCGCAATCGAGCAGCGCCCCAACCATCGGCCGCTCCTCTCCGACCTGCGCGAAAGCGGCAGCATCGAGCAGGACGCCGACGTGGTCGCCTTCATTCACCGCGAAGATGTCTATGTCAGCCGCGAGGACTGGGAAAAGCGCAACCCAACCGAGCGGTACCCGCAGAACATCGCGGAGATAATCTTCGCCAAGCATCGCAACGGTCCGGTTGGGACGGTGCCACTGTACTTCCGTAACGACCTCGTGCGCTTCGAGAGCCTGGAGACTACGCCCTCCATGGAGTACGCGCAGAATGAGGCCTGATGGCTATGACCCAATGGCTGTGACCCAATGGCTGTGAAATACAACGGCTTCCCCGACCGCGTGCGCAGCATTCCTGTGCCCGCCCCGCTGTTCGGGCAGCTGCTTGAGCAGATAGACGACCACGCCGAACTCAAGTGCCTGCTACGGGTAATCTGGCTGCTTCAGCAGAAGAAGGGCTACCCACGCTTCGTAACCCACAGCGAGGCGCTGGCGGACCGCACGCTGGCGACCGCGCTTGACAGCGACTCCGACACCATCTCGAACGCGCTTGAGGCCTGCGTGAGGCGCGGGACGCTTGCAATGGCTATAATAGGTAACGAGGTAAAGGAGGAGCGCCTCTACGCGCTCAACACCGGCAGAGACAGGCAAGCCCTCGCTCGCGCCGCGTCCGATGCCTTCGTAGTGGGACATTCGCAGACTGAACCCGTTCCAGAGCCATGGGACCCCAGCATCGAGCGGCCCAACATATTCGCGCTGTACGAAGCCAATATCGGCATGCTCAGCCCGATGATCGCAGATGAACTCAAACAGGCGGAAACGCTTTACCCAATCGAGTGGATAGAAGATGCCTTCCGCGAAGCCACCCTGCAAAATGTACGCAACTGGCGTTACATAGTACGCATCCTCGAAAGCTGGGAGCGGGAAGGCAGAAACCGAGGTCAAGGCGATGGAAAATCTCGCGGACATTCTCCAAAGGCTAGCCGCTACTAGACGGGTTGCCAACGGCGCATCAAGCCACGCAGCGGGCGATCCGCCTTCGTCGTCTGCGGACGAGCAGGATGACAACGCCTGCCAGGTCTGCGGTGGACGGGGCTGGTACACGCCCGATGTCGTCGTCGGTCATCCAGACTTTGGGCAGGTGATAACCTGCCACTGTCAGCAGCAACGCCTAACCGACGAGCGCTTCGGAAGACTGCTGAGATACAGCAATCTCGGTCATCTCACTCGCTTCACTTTCGACACGCTCAGGCCTGAAGGCATCGCCAGTGATTCCGAAAGCCAACGCCTGTTCTCGGACGCTTGCCGTGCCGCCGCAGAGTACGCCGAAAATCCCAACGGCTGGCTGGTGCTCGTTGGACCTAACGGCTCCGGCAAGACTCACCTCGCGGCTGCCGTCGCCAACCACTGCATCAAGTCCGAGCTGGTCGTATTCTTCATCCATGTGCCCGACCTGCTGGATCACCTGCGCGCGACCTACTCTCCTACCAGCGAGCTTACATACAGTGACCTCTACATGCAGGTGGTCGAAGCACCGCTTCTCATTCTGGACGGCTTGGGCGCGCACAGCTCCACCCCCTGGGCGGAAGAGAAACTGCAGCAGGTCATCAACCATCGCTTCAACTCCGAACTGCCCACAGTCGTAACCACCGCAAGCGACCTCAACGACCTTGACCCATACATTCGCAGCCGTCTCGAAACCAGTGGGCTGAGCCGAATCGTGCAGACAGGCAACTACCACCCACAGAAAGCGCACAACCTCGGACGCATCCCACCTGAAATGCAGCGCAGCATGACCTTCGAGACCTTCGACGTGCGCGGCAACAATCCCCGTGCAGGCGAACAGGCGAGTCTGCAGAACGCAGTGCTTGCCGCCGTAAGGTACGCTGACAACCCCAAGGGCTGGCTGACGCTGTTCGGCAATACCGGAGTAGGCAAAACGCACCTTGCAATCGCCATAGCCAACACACAGATAGAAATCGGAAATACTGTGTTCTTCGCCTTCATTCCCGAGCTCTTGGACTACTTCCGCTACACCTTTGACCCTCAAAGCCGCGTAAGGATGGAAAGCATCCTCGAAGAAGTAAAGAACGCGTCGCTCCTGATTCTCGACGACCTCGGGAAAGAGCACAACAGCCCTTGGGCTGAGGAGAAGCTATACCAGATTTTCGTGCATCGCCACAACAACCGTCTGCCCACTGTGATCACCAGCATGCTGGACTTCTCGCAGCAGAGCGGTCCCGTTGGATCGCGCATCCGAGACGCCTCGCTAGGACAGCTCGTAAACATAGACTCACCCGACTACCGCATCAGGGCGCCCCGCTGACGCCAAAACCTTTACTTCTTTGCGGAATAGACAGACAACGCGGCAGCGACAATTGAAGTTCAGACTCTGGAGATTCAGCCATGAGAGTTTATACATATTCCGAAGCTAGGCAGAACCTCGCCTCACTGCTGGATATTGCTCAGAGGGACGGCGCTGTCAGAATTCGCCGCAAGGATGGTCAGTCCTTCGTCCTGCAACCGGAAGTCCGCAGCGGCTCACCGCTTGACGTCGAGCCTGTCAAGATCAATGTTACTACTGATGAGATTGTGCGCATTGTCCGCGAGGGGCGTGAGCGCCATGGCTGACATAACACTGACGGCAACCGTATTTCCTTACCCTCACTCACCACTCTAAACCTATGCCAAACCCTTCCTGCGTATTCTGTAACATCGCCGCGCGCCGCGAACCCGCCACCATCCACCACGAGGATGAGCGCGTCATCATCTTCGACAACCAGCTCGACTGGGTACCCGTGCAGATACTCGTCGTTCCCAAGGCGCACCTGACCCAAGCTCAACTCTGGCGCAGCGGCGACCTGCTCGCGCAAATGGGCGACTTGGCGGCTCAGGTTGGAGAGGAACGCTGTCCCAATGGCTTCCGCATACTATCGAACTTCGGGCGGGACGGAATGCAAAGCCAGCCCCACGCTCACCTGCATGTGATAGGCGGCGAGTTCTTGGGACGCTACCTCCGTCAAGGCATCGGGTGAGCGTCCAATCACAAGACGCAGTTTCTCAGGGAGAGTGGGGAGATAGTAACCGGAGGGAGAAGTTGGTAGCGCATACGGGATTCGAACCCGTGGTCTCCACCTTGAGAGGGTGATGTCCTTGGCCGCTAGACGAATGCGCCACACAACACTTCTGCTGGCTGGGGATCGAGGATTCGAACCTCGGCTTACAGAGCCAGAGTCTGTCGTCCTACCACTAGACGAATCCCCAACCTGACTTCCAATTTTAGCAGGGTGGCGGTTCCATATCAAGATTGAGACGAGAAATAATTCGAGGCAATTGCTCGGCAATCTCCACGACATGCCATGCATTCTGTAAGCCACGGGCTGCGGCTGTAATACCTTGCACTGATACCTAAAAGTCTCGACGCGCCTTTGCTATCGGATTCCAGACTGCACCCAAGATATCGGCACAAACTTTGCCTGAATCCCCTTTCTGTTCCATTCCACTCCAATGCCAATGCCAATGATTATGATTATGGCAGAGAATGAAGCGCCACATTGTGTCATTAGCTCAATAAAGCTACACGGTATCATCTATTATTGACACCAAATGGCATGAATCTATAATACCTTCAATGCGGTGAATCACTACTTCACGCACACAACAGACTAAAACTAGGACAGAGGAGGAGCGCTTTATGGCAATGGCGCACGACATCCACGAGTGCCACAACCACGAGCGCTACGCCCACGGTTAGTCATCGCGCGCCTCAAATCCATTCAGAGCGCAGCGCATTCGTGTCAGGCATCTAATTTCGAGAAACTGCACCCGGCTCACATCCCGAATTCAAAAGAGGTCCGGGTGCTTTGCATTTCCAGACATTGAGCTCTGCATTCCTGAAGAAATTAATGGAAACCGCTCGAACCTCTCCAACTTTGTCTAAACAAATAAATGGCGGTACATTCAGCGCGTCCCAGAAGCGAGATTTCTGCTTTGCAGAATGGCGCTCGCGACTAAAAGGACGCGCAACTGTGTTTCAGTTAGCCTCATCGGCAATCAGTCTAACGAGTCTCGCCTTACTATCCCAAAAGCTTGGATTTGTCCACTTGACTTCATTCGCCAGTCGGCACGACGCGCATGACCATGATGAACTTGGCCATGACGACCACGATCACGGCGGGCATGACGACCATGGACATCACAACCACAGCCACGACTTTCGCGATGCCAGCCGCCGTAGCCTACTTATAGCTCTTGCGCTCATAACGAGCTACATGATCGCGGAAGTGATCGGAGGCCTATTTTCGGGCAGCCTCGCGCTTCTGGCAGACGCCGGGCACATGCTTACCGACGCGGCAGCTATCGCCATGGCACTGATTGCCATGTGGATTGCCCAAAGGCCCGCCTCTATTGAGCGCACATTCGGCTATCACCGAGCCGAGATTCTCGCTGCCCTTGCCAACACCTTTGCCCTATGGCTCATCGCAGGCTGGATACTCTATGAGGCGTTCCAACGGGCATTTGGCAGGGAAGAGGTTGGTGACATACATGGAATGACGGTGCTTTTGGTGGGCATCGGAGGCCTATTGGTAAGCCTTGCCGCAGCATGGATACTTCATCGCTCCTCGGAGCACAGCCTTAACGTCGAAGGCGCTATGCAGCATGTGATAGCCGACCTTCTGGGTTCGGTAGCAGTCGTAATTTCTGCGGTTCTCATTCTGACGCTTGGAGGAACCGTTGAAAATAAATGGTTAGTCGATCCGATTCTCAGTGTCATCATAGCTCTGCTCATCGTGTGGAACACCCGCCATCTGATTGTCAGGATAACCAATGTGCTGCTTGAGGGAGCGCCGGAGCATATAGACCTATACGAACCTTGCTATGAGATAGAGGAAGTAGAGGGCGTAACTCTCATCCACGACGTCCACGTCTGGACTATATACAAGGGCAACGAGGCGTTCGCCACCCATGTCCTTATGGACCCCTCATACCATGAGGACGCGCAGAGTTCGCTTGAGGAAATTAAGCGAATCGTGCATCGCCACGGCATCGGTCATGTGACGATCCAACTCGAACGGTCGGTCGCAGAGTGTATCGAGTTCCACCACGTCGGTCATCTGGAGCTCAAAAGCCGCGCCGCTAGAAGACTTGGATGATAGCAGGCGTAGTGGTCGCTTTTCATCCGTCTGGCATTGCCATATCCATGTGTACTGCAAAAGCGAAGGGGCAGGCAAAACGCCTGCCCCTATTTTAATTGCTCTAGGTCAGCTCTAAACCGAACCGCGTACTGAAAGCTTGCCTCTAACTACCGCGCATCCAGAGCGCGCATCAGGTTCGCCATCTCTATCGCCGCAAGCCCCGCGCCGTAGCCGTTATTGCCCTGCTTGCCACCCGCGCGGTTGATTGCCTGCTCCAGCGTGTCCGTAGTCAGCACGCCGAATATCACCGGCACCCCGCTGTTCAGCCCTGCGTTCGCAATGCCCTTCGCAGCCTCGCCGGCCACATGCTCATAGTGGTCGGTTTCGCCGCGTATCACCGCGCCCAGGCATATTACCGCATCATGCTGTCCCGACTCCGCCAGCTTCTTTGCCACTAGCGGCAGCTCGAACGATCCCGGTACCGATGCCACGCTCACATCGTCATCGCGCACGCCATGCCGCGCCAGCGCCGCCTGTGCCCCGTCAAGCAACTTCGATGTAATGAACTCGTTGAAGGTCGCGACGACTATGCCGACGCGAAGTCCTTCGCCGCTCATTCCGCCCTGCAATTCTACGCTCATTGGTCGTCACCTGCCGCAAGGTCAATGTCCATAAGGTCAATGTCCATTGTATGCCCCATTCGCTGCACCTTCGTCTCCAGATAGCGACGGTTCTCATCGTTAACCGGCGCGACGAGCGGCACCTCTTCCACAAGCTCCAGCCCGAAGCTCTCGATGCCCACGCGCTTCTTCGGGTTATTCGTCAGGAAGCGCATCTTACGCACGCCAAGGTCAACCAGAATCTGCGCGCCCACGCCGTACTGACGCGGATCCGGGTCGAACCCCAGCTTGATATTGGCGTCAACCGTGTCCAAGCCCTCGTCTTGAAGCGCATAGGCTTTGAGCTTGTTGTGAATGCCGATGCCGCGCCCCTCCTGCCGCATGTACAGGAAGACGCCCGACTCCTCTTCGCCGATTGCTTTCAGGGCGAGATCTCTCTGGTCGCCACAGTCGCAGCGCATGCTGTCGAACACATCACCAGTCAGGCATTCGCTATGGACGCGCACAAGAGTCGCCTCGTCCGCATTGATGCTTCCCTTTACAAGCGCAACATGCTCGTCCCTATCAACAAGGCTTCTGTATGACACGGCGGTGAATTCGCCGTATGGCGTGGGCACTCGCGCCTCAGCTACTCGCTCGATGAGCCGCTCATGCTCGCGGCGATACGCGATGATATCCGCCACGCTCACTATCTTCAGGTCGTGCCTTCCGGCGAACTTTTCCAGTTGTGGCATGCGCGCCATGGAGCCATCGTCCGCCATAATCTCGCAGATGACGCCCGCAGGCTGCAAGCCCGCAAGTCGCGCCAGATCTACCACCGCCTCCGTCTGCCCCGTGCGCTTCAGCACGCCGCCCTCCATGTAACGCAGCGGGAATATGTGCCCGGGCCGCGCCAGGTCTTCCGGCCTGGTTCTAGGATCGATCAGCGCCTTGATCGTCGCGGCGCGGTCATGCGCCGATATGCCGGTCGTCGCGCCGTCCAATACATCCACGGAGACAGTGAAAGCGGTGCTGAGGCGCGCGGTATTCTCATTCACCATCATCGGAATACGAAGCTGGTCAAGGCGCTGCGACATCATTGGCGTGCATATGAGTCCGCGCCCCTCCGTCGCCATAAAGTTGACCGCTTCAGGCGTTATCAGCTCCGCAGCCATGGCAAGGTCGCCTTCATTCTCGCGATCCTCGTCATCCACAATGATGATTATCCTGCCCGCTCTGATGTCACTTATCGCATCATCAATACTAGACAGTGGCATTCTCAGCCTCCTGTATCACCTTGTTAAAGTTCATCGGCAATATCTAGTGGCGGGCGTACCGCCAAGGCAAGACGCTCTACATATTTTGCCATAATGTCCACTTCCAGGTTCACGCTGTCTCCGGCCTTCTTGCCCTTGAAGACCGTGTTCTCCTGCGTGTGCGGGATTATTGTAACGCTGAAAGAAAAGTTATCACAGTTTACAATGGTAAGGCTCGCCCCGTCCACAGCAATGAAGCCCTTTTCCACAACATACCGCATAACGGAGGATGGAGCATCGAAGACCACCATCAGCGCGTCCCCTTCGCTCTCGATGGACCGTATCGTAGCTGTACCGTCAACATGGCCTTGCACCATGTGCCCACCGAAGCGCCCGTTTGCGGGCATGGAGCGTTCGAGGTTCACCGGAGAGTCCACCATCAGTTCACCCAGATTCGTGCGCCGCAGCGTCTCCGGCACCACATCCACGCTGAAACTCGCATCGTCGTGCGTCGTAACCGTCAGGCACGCCCCGTTGACGGAAATGCTGTCGCCAACCTTGACATCACTCAGCACTTCGCTCGCACCGATGACAAGTCTGCCCTCCCCTACTGATTTGACGGAGCCAACCTCCTCAACTATCCCTGTGAACATCGCCTTCTCTCCCTGTGTCTCCATCTGTATATTCCCGTGCATATTTCCATGTATATCCCCGCGCATATCCTATAATCGCTACATCCCCGCCAAATCGCCGCACATCGACATCACGCAATCGAAGAGCCTCTTCCATCTTTGCAATCCCGATGCCGCCAACGGGCGATATTGCTTCGTTGCCGCCTATTATAACGGGTGCCACGAAAGCCACAACCTTATCGACGAGATTCAAGTCGAACAATGCACCGATAGTCGCGCCGCCTCCCTCTACAAGCACGCTCGTAATATCGCGCTCGCCCAGCGCCGCAAGCAGCGCGCGCAAGTCAACGCCGCCCCTGCCCGTTGGCATCCTCACTGTCTCGGCGCCATCACAAATTCCTCCGTTGAAGTCATCGGTAACTGCAACTAGGGTATCGCCCGGCGCGTTCAGCATCTGCGCGTCATGCGGCATCCTGCCATGGCTGTCCAGCACCACCCGCAATGGCTGTCGTTCATTCGCATTGCCCTCTGCGTCCCGCGCCGTCAGCATCGGGTCATCCGCGAGCACAGTGTTGATGCCCACCATGATTGCGTCCGACTGCGCTCGCAGCAGGTGTGCAAACACCCGTGACTCCTCGCCGCTTATCCACTTGGAATCGCCGGAGCGCGCTGCAATCTTCCCGTCGAGGCTCATTGCGTACTTGGCTGTGACAAACGGCATCCCCGTCCTGCTGTGCTTGGCGAATGCCTCAATAAGCCGTTGCCCTTCCTGAGCGCACTCGCCGATATGCGTCCTGATCCCCGCCTCTTCCAGTCGCGCAACGCCGCCGCCCGCAACATTGGGGTTCGGATCGCGCACCGCGATACGCACTTCAGCAATGCCTGCCGCAATAATCGACTCAGAGCATGGAGGAGTCCTACCGTAATGATTGCACGGCTCAAGCGTCGTGTACAGCGTCGCAGATTGCGCCCTCGCGCCCGCCATCTGCAACGCCGCCGCCTCTGCATGCTTCTGTCCCGGCGGATGCGTCCAGCCCTCGCCCACTACCTCACCGCCGTGCACGATGACGCATCCCACAGCGGGATTGGGGCTGGTCGTTCCCAGCGCCCCCCACCCCAGCGTGAGCGCGCGCTTCGTGTATTGTATATTTGTCATGTATCTTCAGTAGTAAGCAGATGACCTGATTCCTGAGCAACTTGCCTAGATCTGTACTGAGGTAGACGAGTTAAAGTATAGATTTTGGCCCTATTCGCTGGGTTTGGCTCGTATCTATTAGATATCCAGTTTTGAACAGTTTTGCTTGGAACACCGAGTGCTACTGAGAATTCTTCGAGGTTGCCGTTAAATCTGCTTTCTTGAATCCATTCCTTGAGAGTCATGGGCCGTATACTAGGTCTTCTAACGTTTTCGTTGGAGAAGTTCAGATGATACTTACTAGCAACTGGCGCATTCTGATCTTGGTACTTGCTAGCCAATGATTTATGCCCATATGGCCTACGAGAAGGGCTAGACAATTCTTCGAAGGAGATTTGCGCGATTTTCATGCCAGCATATAGCGTAATGGGCAAGGGAGCTATATTACTGAATTCTAAAACTATTCTTCCTTTGAATCCTGGGTCTATAAATCCAGCTGTAGAGTGTACTAATAGTCCCAAACGACCGAGGGAACTTTTCCCATCGAGTCGCCCCATAAGGTCTGCTGGAAGTTCAACCCTTTCTGCAGTGATTCCGAGAGCAAAGGCGCCAGGGTGTAAAATAAAGGGGACCAATTCGTCGATGGCGACTATCTCTGTATATTGTTCTGCGTCATGCTTAATGTCAATTAGCCACGCTTTCTCTCCGCGGTACACTCTAAGCTTGTTACCGAGGGTCAAGTCAACGCTTACAGGTTGAATCGCGTCATCACTCAACGGGCTAATAACTAGCCGCCCGGACTCTATTGACTTCATTATGTCTTGGTCACTGAGTATCATGGCCCGCCCCTTGCGGATAAAATATTTTTCAGACTGTTGCAGGAGTTTCATCCAGAATTTCAAGCATGCTAATCATAAGCCTACAGACGCTAAGCATGTGTAGGCTTCGGAGGGTTGTTGTTTTAGGTGATTAAGTTAGAGGCAAGCGTCGTCTCAAGCAGAGAATGCCCGCATTTCTTTCGATCTGCCGATAGTTGATCCTAGTAGATGGCAAATCCCGCCTGCACCCTAAGCGAAAGCGTAACTTCGCCGCCGCTGACACTGGGCGCGGCTAACGCTGCGGAGGAGGCGTAGGCAAAGTCAAGTCCAAACGCAGCGCGCTCCGCGAAGCCGCTGACGGACGGCGCGGCGGCTCCCTCGCTGATGTAAATCAGCCGTCCCACCGCAACATCGGACAGTTCCGCCAGGTGCTCAGCCTTCGCCCTGGCATCAGCGACCGCCATCTCCCGCAATTCCGCCATCCTAGGCTTCGGGTCTTCCAGCGTGAATCTGATATTGCTTATCCGCACGACATCGCCGCCTGCCGTCACGACCTCGTCGATAACTTCCCCAATGGCGTCAAGATCGCGTAGCTTCACCGTTGCTCTGTTGTTGACCCTGTAGCCCGTCAGAACCTCTCTGCTGCTCCGCACGCCGTCCACTTCTTCCTCCACATAGTTGTAGCGCGGATAGACGCTGAAGCGGCTCGTCTGCATATCCTCGTCCTTCACGCCCCTCGCCTTTAGTGCCTCAACTATAGCGTCCATCGCAGTTGAAGCCAGGTTGTTTGCCTCGGACACAGTTGCGGCGTTCGTCTCCACGCCGAAGTCCAGGGTGGCAATGTCCGGCGCAACCGAAATCGTCCCCTCGCCCGACACCCAGATGCCTGAGCCGTCGCTGCCGTACACCGCAGGCACGGCTTTCTCGATTGCGCTCATGCCTGCCGCGGGCGATGTCGCCGCCTCGCTCCTGTCCATAGACACCATCGCAAATGTGGCGATCACAGCCGCCACCGCTATCAGTATTGCCGCAGCTCTCTTCATCGACTTCCTCCTGTTTCTTTCTTTCCGATTCGATCCGAGCAGCCGTTGCCTGCTCATGAGATATAACGATTTGGAGGTCCCAAATGTTCCCACTCTGTCTGACCTTTGTGTCGAAGTTAGTCCTTGGCTCGTCTCCGCACCAGCCAAGCCCCAATAGAAACGACCACCGCGAGCGCACCAATGCCGACCACCACCAGCGCCCACACCGGAATCATCAACTCGCCTTGCGCCGCACGCTCGGCCGCACGCGCCTCATCCTGTTCCGCTTGAGCGGTAGTCCGTATGGCTAGGTCTTGCGCCACCGCTGCCGTTGCCGCGGCATACGAATCCGCAACCTGCGCCTCGTAAGTCGCCTGTGCTGCTGCCTGCTGCTGTGCCCGCTCCTGCGTGCGCGCTCTTTGCTCCGCCTCCCATTGCGCCAAAGCAGTCGCGTACTTCGCCTGCTCCTGCGCCGCTGCCGTTGCCGCAACCTGTGCCTTCACAACCTCCGCCTCATAAGTCGCCTGCGCAGAAACATGCACCTCAGCAGTCGCCGTCGCTTCGGAAGATGTCACCTCGAAAGTTGCCGTTTTCTTAGAATCCGATTCGACCATCGCCTGAACTTCCATTTCTATTACTACCGCTGTTTCGCTCTCTTGTGCAGCCCTTACAGGCGGAGCGGCAGGAGCAGCAGCCAGTGGAGCGGGCGTAGGCTGTGGGCCAGCCATCATAGCAGCAGCGGCCGGTGCGCTAGTTGCCTGAGCAGCCGGTGCCGCAGGCGCAGCTGCAGCCATAGCCGGCGCCGCTGTGACTGCCCTCGTCTGAGGTGCCGCAGCAGCAGGCATTGCAGCCGCCGGAGCAGCGGGCGCAGGTGCAGCAGCTCTGGCCGCCGGAGCAGCGGGTGCAGCGGGCGCTTGGGCAACCGCAGCAGGGGCTGCTGGCGCAGGTGCGGCAGCGAATTGAGCTGGAGCTGGAGCAGCAGCAGATCCCATAAAGCCCAGACGCGCCAGGAACACCACACCCACCACCAGCACTACGACTAGCGCAGCAGCCCCTGCCGTCGCCAATCCGCCGCTAAACGCAGCAAAGGAGGGCAGACGGCTCTGCGGCGACATGTCCTGTACATCCGCAGCCGTCAGTGCATACGAGCGCGGCGTATCAAGCGACGGCAGCCGTCCGAGCAGCATCGTGGTTGCGCGCAGCGATTCAAGCTCGGCAACGCACTCGTCACAGCCCGACAGATGCGCCTCCACGCGGCGAGCCTCCGATGCGCTCACCTCCCCATCTATATACGAGGAGAGCAGCGTTCGGACTCTGGCGTGTCGCCTGTTCTGCCAAAAGGTGCTCATAAATGCTCCGTCATAATATCTGACGAAATTGGCGCGGCAAAAGTTCCCCCAGACCGCGCAAGTAGTCCCGAACGCGCGCCCTTCCCCTGCTCAGGCGCGACTTCACTGTGCCTAGGGATACACCCGCCACCTCAGCCGCCTCCTCGTAGCTGAATCCCTGCACATCGATGAGAGTCACCACGAGCCGCTGATCCTCTGGCAGAGACAGAATCGCGCGCTGTATCTCGGAGCCAAGCTCGCCGCGCAGTGTCTCGTCCTCGGCGCTGCCACTGCTCTGAGCGCGCACAAACGAAGGGTTGGTCAGGTTCTCTTCCAGCGAGTCGGACGGACGCCGCCGCATACCGCGGATCATATCGTAGCACTGGTTCTTGGCGATTCTCAGCAGCCAAGGCGCAAGGTTCACGCCTCGAAACTTGCCTATGGCGCGGTAAGCGGATATAAAGGTCTCCTGCGTGGCGTCATCGGCGTAGGAAGTGCCGCCAAGAATGCGCGCGGCAGTATTGAAGACCTGCCTCTGATAGCGCGCAACGATCTCGTTGAACGCATCGAGGTCCCCCTCTTTGCTTCGCCTGATTAGCTCCAGGTCGCCTATATTCATTCAGGTCGCACCGCAAAACGCATCGCGCCGTGTAACCTCGCTGTCCGGTCTATCGCCCTAACCCCAATATATGATCCCAATATCTGAATTGGAAACGCCGCCTGAGCCTATGGAATAACCTATGGAATTATATTTGCCCGCACCCTCTTGCGCTATAATATATTGAACATAACCTTTGCCAATGTCTATGCGCCGGACAAAAATGGTCGCGGAGTCAGATGCGAGCCGTAACCCGAGAGATAATCGAGACGATAATCCTGTCCCTCTTGCTGTTCATCGGCATACAGTTCGCGGTGCAAACTTATCAGGTTGAAGGCGCAAGCATGCGTCCTACGCTGTCACAAGGTCAGTACCTGCTCGTCAACAAGCTCGTCTATCGTCATCTGAGTGTCGGCAGCGAAGCGGAAAGCGCAGTCAAGGACGGAGCCTTCACTCAGAATGGGCGCATATACCCCTTCCATCCGCCGCAGCACGGAGAAGTCGTCATCTTCAACTTCCCCAACGATCCCTCAAGAGACTTCGTAAAGCGCGTTATCGGCTTGCCCGGCGATACGGTCGAAATCCGAGATGGACACACCTTCGTCAACGGCGATCAGCTTGACGAATCCTATGCCAGCCTTGACGACTACGATGAAATGGATGCCTTCAAAGTGCCGACCGACTCGTTCTTCGTGATGGGCGACAACCGCCCCCACAGCAACGACTCCCGCGACTGGGGTACGGTCCCGCTCGAAAACATCGTCGGCAGGGCTTGGGTGCGCTACTGGCCACCCCACCAGATACGCCTCTTCCCAACAGAACACGCCTTCAGCGACTCAACCGGAACCGGCGCGGCAGACCAGTAGCCATTAACCTTGAAACGCCGCCCTAGTCCACTTAGAATTGACCATACGCTTTTCGCGTGCGCGAAAATCAGTCGTACCCACTCCATCAGCGTGGGCCTGTAGCTCAGCCTGGCAGAGCATCGGACTTTTAATCCGAGTGTCCAGGGTTCGAATCCCTGCGGGCCCACCACCTTTTCTAGTCATTATGATGGAAGTGTCGGTTCGCCTGAAAACCGGAGCCCCTTGCCGTCCTGTAAACACACCCGTCGCAAATTCCATATACGGGGGCTAGTATTATGTCTGAAGAACCAAAATCTGGCAGTAAGAACGACAACCAATGGGTTTCGGCCCTTATTGACGAAGCCAAAAATAATAATCCTTTAGTAGCCGATTGTGTTTTTACTAAATTGGAGGTGATGCTAAAAGGATCCATCAGCGAGGGAGGGCTGACTCCAACGCAACTTAAGACGATGGCGACTCAGTTGATTGAAGGTATGGTTCCCAATTCGCCACAACCAGAGGAGAAACAGTGAGGATTAAGTGCATAGAATTATCTTGGTTTCGCGGTGCAGCGGATCCAGTTTCGCTTGAACCTAACTGTAAGTCGATGGTGGTCTACGGAGAAAATGGTTCTGGGAAATCGTCGTTCGTAGATGCGGTTGAGTACCTACTTAAGGGCGGTATTGATCATCTCAGGACCGAATACAGTGGTACCCGTCAAGTTAAGGCAGTTCCAAACACGCACAGACCTGAGGCTGGTAAGACCGCGTTGAGGTTCAAGTTCAAAGACGACACCGAGCACAAAGTTGACATCAACACAGACGGAAGGCCGTCGATTTCAAGTGATCAAGGAATAGATATAGACGACTGGGAGTATAGGCAGGCGGTACTCAGGCAGAATGACATTTCGGAGTTTATACACGACACAAAGGGCGAAAAGTACTCTGCGTTGTTGCCATTGTTTGGGTTGAACAGATTGGAAGTTGCAGCTGAGAATCTCCGTAAGCTCGCACAGAGCGTTGAGAACGAAGCAAAACTTAACGAGAAGAGGGTCAAACTTAAGCTAGTCGAGAATCAGCGGGTGGACACGTTCGGCTCAAAGAACTATGACCAGATTATCGCTATAATCGACAATCTTTACGTACAGTATGGCAAAGATGACTCATCTACAAGTGACGCGTTGTCACGTTGCAATGAGATAGCTACTGCAATTGACGACCAGATCAAAGGGTACTCCGCCGAAAACAAGAAGCATTATTCCCTCGGAGAAGTTGCTAAGTATAGCCTCCGAAGTAACATCCAAACCGTACGTGCCTTCAGCGTGGACATTGCTGAGTCATTGGAGCCTCAGATTACGGAGAGGCTAGCCGTCCTAAGGTCGGCGGATTCTTTCGTAAACAGCGTCGAGGGCATCGCTTTAGTAGATTGCCCGGCATGTGGGCGGGCGATCAGCGTAGATTCGTTCCGCGAACATGTCAAAACGGAAAATGAGCGCCTCCAACACATCGACAATATTTTTAGCCAGTACAAGACATCAGTTGGCACCGTCTGCAGTTCCTTGGAATCGCTCAAATCCAATTTGGAGAAACCCGAGCTTAGAGATTGGCGAGACGGACTTGACGACGAAATCATGATTAATGGATTCAAGTACCTGAGGGAGATAGACGCCGACGCGCTTCGAGAGTCTTGCAGCGAAGAGGACCTAAGTGCTATTGGGGACGGGTTGCTACCCATAATTGCGGCCGCCAAACGAGATTCCAAGGATGCGCCGCCAGAAGTTCAAAAGTTGACATCTGACGGAAAGCTGTTAGGTGTTGCTAAATCAGTGATTTCTGCGAAAGGCCTCAGCTTGGAGATTGCGAGGGGTGATGCACTGGTCGCACTGATAAATTCGTTGGAGCAGGGTGTACGCTCCGAAATTCGTCAACAGTCCCAAAGGGTAATTGACAATATTTCCGACGACATAGAGTCTATGTGGGAAATCCTGCACCCTAGCGAGAAAATAGATAGTGTCCGACTTTCCTTGCCACCGACCATGGATAAGGCAATTGATGTTGTTCTAAGATTTCATGGATTGGAGCAGGATTCACCTCGCTTGACGCTTTCAGAAGGGTATCGAAACAGTCTTGGCCTTTGCATATTTCTGGCTATGGCCAAGCAGGTCGCCGATCAGGATCGGCCGCTGTTCTTGGATGATGTGGTGGTTAGTTTAGACCGGAACCATCGTGGGATGATTCAAGAGTTGCTTGAGAAGGAGTTCAGCGACCGGCAGGTGATAATTCTTACCCATGACCGGGAATGGTACACGGAATTGCGACATCAACTGGACGGTAAGAATACGTGGGTATTCAAAACGCTATTGCCCTATGAAACTCCAGATATAGGCATTCGGTGGTCGCACAGAACTACGACGTTCGACGACGCCCGGGCCCTGCTCAAAGAACGCCCTGATGCAGCTGGCAATGACGCTCGGAAAATCATGGACCAAGAGCTTCCACAGATTGCCGAGCATCTCAAGACACGGATGCCATTTCTGCGCTCAGAGAGAAACGATCTGCGCATGGCGCACGAATTCTTGACGCGCTTGATTGCCGACGGAAAGAAGTGCTTTCAAAAGAGGTCTGGAAGTCAATACGTTGCCCATTCGGAAGCGATTGAAGCGTTTCGAGAAGCGGACCAACTGCTTATGTCTTGGGGAAATCGTGCATCACACACCTTCGACCTTGTCCGTCCAGAAGCAATCAAGTTGATAGACGCCTGTGAGATGGCAATTGCGCTTTTCAAGTGCGAGTCGTGCGACCCACCCGTTAATGTCTGGAGAGTTGAGGACAGAGGTTCCAAGTGGGTTCAGTGTCGTTGCGGCGAATTGCGTTGGCGATACGGAAAGGCCTAAGCCCTGTGTGAATTTCTCCAGCAAGTGCGGTGTATCCTCCTTAAGACCAGCCAATCTGGCGCAAGAGAAAGGCAACGCCTTCCGGATCTCTCAGAGCCTGCCACGGCAACGTCAAGGGTTGTAGGGCACTTCCCCACAAGGTGGACCGTAGAATCGCCAACTCACTCGAGTGGCCTCGCTTAAAGTCTCTGCTAACGCACCACTCTGAGCCGACTTCACTACCGGGCGGCTTTCGGCCGATAGAAACGGATTGGCAATCCTGCCAGAAGTTCATCTAGGGACTTGGGTAGTCGCACCCTCACATTTTGGCCTGTAGCTCAGCCTAGCAGAGCATCGGACTTTTAATCCGAGTGTCCAGGGTTCGAATCCCTACGGCCCACCACCTTTTCTGTTATTATCCTCTCCATCATACCGAACCGCTTCACCTCTATTTCCGCAGGAGGCAGACCAATGGCAGCATTCACCACTCGACCCGTCGTCATGAGCGCCAGAGGCGTCGTAACCTCCGGCCATTACCTGGTCTCCTCCGTTGGCTTGCAGATGCTGATGCGCGGCGGCAACGCCATCGATGCGGCAGCGGCTATGGGCATCTGCGAGACGCTGCTTGAGCCGCAGTCCTGCGGCATCGGCGGCGAAGTCCCCACGCTCGTATATATAGCGAAAGAGCGCCGCACCTACGCCGTATCCGGCATGGGCTGGTCTCCCGAGGCACTCACTATCGACTGGTGCCGTCAGAACGGCATAGACCTCATTCCCGGCGACGGCTACCTGCCCGCCTGCGTTCCCGCGGTAGTCGGTACATGGACGACCGCTCTCGCGCGCTGGGGCACAATGAGCTTTGCCGAAGTCGTGCAGCCCACGATAGACCTCGCCGAGAATGGATTCCCGCTCTACGACGGCCTCCAGCAACGCCTCGCCTCCGACTTCACCAAGTACACAGAGTTATACCCCACGACCGGCGAGATATACTTCCGCAACGGCAGCGCGCCTCAGACCGGCGAGCTCATCCGCAACCCCGACTTCGGCGCGATGCTGCGCTCACTCTGCAAAGCCGAGAAGAAGGCGCAAGGCAACGGACGCATCGCCGGCATCGAAGCGGCCTGCGATGAATACTACAGGGGCGCGGTTGCGGAGAAGATAGTCGAATTCATCAACGACAACCCCGTCGAGGACGCGAGCGGCGTCGAACACAAGGGCATGCTGACCGTCGAAGACTTCGCCGAATGGCATGCCTCCGTCGAGCAACCCGTCTCGCTCGACTACAACGGCTTGGATGTCCATAAGTGCTCGACATGGACGCAGGGCCCGCTCTTCCTTCAGCAGCTCGCCATCCTGAAAACAATGGACATCGACACGCTCGGCCACAACAGCGCCGATTACCTGCACACTTGGATAGAGTCCGCAAAGCTCGCATTCGCCGACCGCGAGGCATACTACGGCGACCCCGCGTTCGACGAAGTGCCCATCGACATGCTGCTCTCCGACGACTACGCCAGGACGCGCGCCGGGCAGATAGGCGCTATCGCTTCCCGCGAGATGCGTCCGGGCGATCTCGGCGGTGGCGCCCCGGAATACACGGCAATCGGCGTCGCTGAAGACAACCGCGCCGCGCTCGGCATAGGCGCCCGCGAGGTGCGCGACCTCGGCTTAGGTCACGCACACATCGGCGACACTACGCATCTGGACGCCATGGACGCCGAGGGCAACATGGTCGCTGCAACTCCCAGCGGCGGCTGGCTCGGCACATCCCCCGTAATCAAGGGACTGGGCTTCCCACTCGGTACGCGCGGCCAGATGTTTTACCTGAACCCCGACCGCCCTAACGCTCTCCAGCCGCGCAAGCGCCCCCGCGCCACACTCACGCCCACCATGGTTACGCGAGACGGCGCCCCATTCATGGCATTCGGCACTCCCGGCGGCGATTCGCAGGAGCAGTGGACGCTTCAGTTCTTCCTCAACCACATCGACTTCGGCATGAACCTGCAAGAGGCGCTTGACGCCCCAACGGTACATTCGGTTCACTTCCCATCGTCCTTCTACCCCCGCGCCGCATACCCCGCCCGTGTCGTAGCCGAGTCGCGCATTCCGGACAAAGCGCTGGACGAGCTGCGACGACGGGGCCACGAAATCGAGCTTGTGGGCGACTGGGCAAACGGCAAGGTCATGGGCATCCGCTGGCACGCCGACAAAGGCGTCATCGCCGGCGCAGCCTCAGCCAAAAATACTATCGGCTACGCAATGGCGCTGTAACAATCTTCATTCTCTGTCATTCCGAGCGCAGCGAGGAATCTAAAGTCTGTGCGTGGCAGATTGTGTCTCTTTGGAGCCAAAGCAGGAAATAGTTGGTTCTGTAACGAGATTCGCAAGAAACGCTATCCCGAACCAAGAAAATCACGCCATTAGTCATAAGTGGGACCTAGTGAACTCACTGACTAAAAGACAACCACACTGACAACCGTTGACTCGTCAGCACTCCCCCAGCACTGTGACAATCTCGCCCGTGCCCTCATACAGCCGCCAGCGGTCGCCGGTCGGCGTGTGAATCACAGTCCACTCCATTGTGCCGCGCACGTGATGGTCGTCGGTAACGGGTGAACTCATGAACACGGCGGTGAAGCCAGGGTCGTTCTCGAGATACGCTGCGCCGTTGCTGCAATCCGACTGCAGGAACTCGCGCACTCGCTCAATCGCATCCTGTCGCGAGATTGTGGGCGCATTAGCGGTAGCAGCGGCGTCTCGCGTCTCATCGGAGACCGCTATCTTGCGCTCCAGCCCCGGCACACGCACGCCCGAACCTATCAGAACGAGAAGGATAGCGCCGCCGATGAAGAGCACCCACATAATTGGGTAGCGAATGCTGTATATCTCTTCCAGCAGTCTCATTGCCACAGCGATAATCTGGCCGTGACGGCTAAATCTGGCGTAGGCGCGGGTCCCAGCGGTCGCGCAGCCAGTCGCCAATGAAGTTGAAGGACAGCACGGTCAGGAAGATCGCCATTCCCGGGAAGAACGCCACCCACCACGCAGAGCCTAGATATTCCCTGCCATTGGATATGTCAGCGCCCCAGGATGGAGTCGGAGGGGGAACCCCCGCTCCGAGGAAGGACAGGATGCTCTCGGAAAGGATGGTGTTGCCGACCTGAAGCGTGGTCGCCACAACCACCGTGTTGGCGACCGCAGGCAACAGGTGCTTCGTCATAATGCGGAAGGTCGATGCGCCCGCGATAGTCGCAAGCGCAATGAAGTCGAAATTTCGCACTTGCAAAGTCTGCCCGCGCACCAGCCGCGCTATGCCCGCCCATGAGCCCAGCGCAAGCACGAACGCGACCACCCAAAAGCTTTGCCCCAGCACGAACACCAGCGCAATCGCGAGCAGAATGTACGGTATAGCGTTGAAGACATCCACCACGCGCATAATGCTCTCGTCAATGAGGCCGCCGTAGAAGCCCGCTACCAGTCCGACGGTGGTGCCGAAAAACGTACCGATTGCGATTGCGATGGCAGCGAGGCTGAGCGACAGCCGTGCCCCGAAGATTATCCTGCTCAATAGATCGCGCCCAAGCTGGTCTGCTCCTATGACGAAGTGATATATCTCCCCTTTCTGCCCCAATGGAATTCCATTGGTGTTACAGGTCTGGAACTTGTTCGTAAGCTGGCCCTCTTCGCACGCCGGATACCATGCAGGCGACCCAAGCACCGCGCGCAGTTGGTCCTGTTCAGGATCGTAGGGTGCAATCTGCGGCGAAAAAATTGCGCACATTCCAAGAATGGACAGTATAATTATCGGGATAAGGGGCCAACGCCGGAACACATAGAAGGTTCGGTTGAGTGCTGACTCCCTGTTGCTGGCCTCAAGGTCAGCGATGTTCATTTGTCGTACTGGTGTGGTCAATGCGAGGTCCTCAGCCAGGTTCTCATGAATATCGTATGCGCGGATCTATGAATGCGTACAAGATGTCAATCACAAAAATCGCAAACACATAGAGCATCGTGAACACGAGAACTGCCCCCGTCATTAAGGGGAAGTCGTTGTTGATAATGGATGTGTAAGTCATCTGTCCAAGCCCAGGCCATGCGAACACGGTTTCAGTAACGACCGTGCCTCCGATGAAGCCGACCAAGATAAGCCCCGCGAATGTCAGCGGCGGTATCAGCGCGTTCCTGAATGCATGCTTCCAAATAACCATATTCGTGCTGACGCCCTTCGCGCGCGCCAGTTTCACGAATTCCGAGTCGAGCACCTCAAGCATGGAAGACCGCACCAAGCGCATCAAGCCGGCTGATGCCAGCCATCCCAGCGTTACCGCCGGCATCGGGAAATACTTCAGACGCTCATAAAAGTTCGTCGCATCGTGCCCGCGTGTACCGGATGGGAGCCAGTCGAGCGTCACTGAGAATATCAGTATCAGCATTATGCCCAGCCAGAATGGGGGTAGGGCTTGACCGAACACCGCGAATGTCCTGCCAAAGACATCCCATATAGTCCCACGCTTGACCGCCGACAGGATGCCGAGAGGGATTCCTGTGATCAGCACGAACAGGACGGCGGACAACCCTAATTGCAAACTGGCGGGTGCGAAGCCTGCGACCATCTGCATCACCGGCTTGCCGGTCTTCAGCGAATCGCCAAAATCGCCCTGGAAAAAGCCCTTGCCTATCCAGATGGCGTACTGCACTATCACTGGCTTGTCGAGGTGGAACTGCTTGCCCCAGGCCTCCCACTGCTCCGGTGACACATAACCCACATTGAGCATCACGTTGCGCGGGTCGCCTTGCAGTCGGGAGAGCGCGAACACGACCAGAGTGGCTGCGAAAATCGCAAACACCAGGAAGAGTAGTCGCCTCAGAACGAAGACTTTCATTGATTTCGCGCTCCGGAGTAACCGTGTAACCCATGATTCCTCAGGATGCAGGAACCTGTGATATGGATGGATATATTGCCTTGCGGCGTCCCGCCCTGCCATACAGGAAGCGGGACGCCGCGTCTAATTTTTTCAGTAAGCGGTAAAATTCAATTGTGTCAGGAAGGATTAATTCCTGTTTGCCGGTACGATCGTCTCGAACGAGTTCGGGAGCTCATACGGTGCGAGGTTCCAACTCTCAACCGTGTCCGGGTTGAACCCGATGAGAACAGGTACTTCTACCGTGCCTGTTGAGAGTGTCATGTCGTATGCCCAGTCAAGAATGGCTTCGCGGGAAGCCAGGTTATCTTCCGAAGCCTTCTTCTGAACGCGCGTGTTTTCCCTGTCCTGCCACCAGCGGTTGTCCTCAATGGACGGGTTCCAGCCACCGGCAGGAAGCGGCCACAGACCGCCGCCCGGCAGCGTGCCGCCACCCGCGCCAAGCCTGCCGTCCTTGCTCGTCGGGCCCCAGCGCGTCATCCACGGCACGTGTAACTCGCGGCCCAGCATTGTCGGGCGCCGCGATGAATACTGCGTGCTGTCGATGTACGGCTCAAGGCCAAGATTCTCTTTAAACTGTCCAACTACAGCTTCGCAGACTTCAAGCGATGTGCCGTTGCCCTGCGAGCAGAAGAACTCGAACTCAAAGCCAGGTGCCACTCCGGACTCCGCGAGGTATTCCTTTGCCTTGTCCGGGTCGAATGCGTAGGTCCAGCGATCCTTGTACTCAGGATGCGTCTGGTGCAGCGTCTGACCGGGGAATGCCCCACCATATACTGCGCCGCCATAGCCGCCCGTAACCGATGCCGCGATTAGCTCACGGTCTATTGCATGCGCCAGCGCCTTGCGGAACGCCTTAGCCTTCAGCATTGAAGGTGTCTCGTAGGAGAACCTATCAGTATCGGTGTAGTCGAAGCCGACCGAGTCGTCAGTGAAGCGTGAATCGAAGCCGTCGAACTCGAAACTGAAGTTGGCAACCTCGCAGCCTGCGCCAGGTGTGTCCTGAATGGCGGGGGCGCTGCGGTCTATGCCTACGCACTCCAGTCGCGGATCGCCGATCCAAGGATACTTGTCAGAGGGCAAGAAGCCCTTGCGCATGACCGGCTGGCCCGAAAGGTCAGTTTCGCCAAGTGTGGAGTTCGGCGGGTACTTGAACGACCAGTTGTTACCGGCGAAGTAGTAGAAGTTGCCGTTGATAGCGTCAAGGCCCTCGTGGAACTTGAAACCGTCGTCTTCCAGCCGCCCGACATCCTGGATAGACGCCATGGCGATATCGGCTGCTCCTGTCTGGAGCATAGCCGAGCGCTGCTGCGCCTCGTTTGCCTGTATGAATATGATCCTATTGAACGACGCGCTTTGCTTCCAGTGGTCGATGCGCGATTCCGCCTCGATCCGCTCTGCTGGCAGCCACTCGTGCACTACGAACGGTCCTGAGCCGTGCGGGAATCCAAAGCTCCCATCCTCATTGCCAGCCGCTTCCAACTCATCGTTGTAGCTCTTGGACTGAATCCAGATGGCGTCCTGGCAGATAGAAGAAGCATCCTGCAAGCCGTCCGAGCGGAACGCGCGGTTCTCCGCAACAGCGACATAGTCGCTCTCTGCGCGCCAGGGTTTATAGTACTCATACGCCTGCGAGGAGTTCGAGTGCGCCGAGTTTGTGTTCTCAGCTCCTGCGTCGTTGAACGACCATGCTACGTCCTCGGCGGTCAGCGGGCCCATCTTGATCAGATCCCCGCCCTCGGCGCGATAAAAGTCGATATCGTCGCGGATAAAGACCCTGATAAGTCCCTGTTTCGTGATATCCGACAGGTCTGCGTCGTCAAAGTTTTCGAGCGCCTTGCCATCCATCGTAACCGTGCCGCCGTCCTTAGACGGAAGCTCCCACTCCCAGCCGGTGGCGACATACCCCGAGTGGCAAGCCTCGCCCACCGAGCGGATAGGGTTGCCCTGGTCGTCGTAGGTAGGCTCCCAGCCCAGAAGCGGCTCTTGGAAGCCGAAGAAGCCGTGGAACAGCACATCAGGCCAGGTGCCCTTCACATTGCGGAACTGCGGCGTACCCACATTGTCGAACACTACAGTAATGGTTACCGCCGACTGCTCCGTCGGTATTGCGGGAGCGGGCGTAGGCTGCACCGCGGCCGGAGCCGCTGTCGGTGCCGCTGCCTGTGGCGCGGGTGCCGCAGGTGCGGGTGCCGCGGGTGCAGGCGCTGCCGCTGCCGCCGCCGGAGCAGCAGGTGCCGCTGCCGGGGCTGCGGGCGCAGGTGCTGCTGCGGGCGCCTCTCCCGCGCCGCCACAAGCCGCCAGTGCCATGGCCGCTATTGCGACCAGTCCCAGAAGCCAAAAGGCTTTACTTTTCATCTGTTTCCTCCCAAATGATATGCCTGCGACTATCGCCACCGAACTTTGCTTTAGCCTCTGAAGACCTACCTACAAGGTGATGTCGCGGAAAATTGTCCCATAAGAAATTCCACATTCGGCAACTTCTAATGGTATTCAAGCACATTTGAAAAGTCAATAAATTGTCCCACAGAGGCATATTCCCCATACCCCACATCATTGACCCCTCCCTGCCTCTCTCATCGGCTCAATATTGGCACATTCTTCAATGCCGTCAGACCCTTGAACCATTTATAGAAAGGCCATTATAGATAGACCATAGTCCGCACGAATGCTAATATAAACCTATGAACGCACAGCACGTCCGCAACTTCTGCATCATCGCCCATATAGATCATGGCAAATCCACGCTCGCCGACCGCCTCATGCAACAAACCGGCGCAGTTGATGAGCGTGAAATGGTTGAGCAACTCCTCGACAGCATGGACCTCGAACGAGAGCGCGGCATCACCATCAAGGCGCAAGCCGTCCGCCTCGCTTACAAGGGCGCGGACGGGCAGGACTACCAGCTCAATCTCATAGACACGCCCGGCCATGTGGACTTCTCCTACGAGGTGTCGCGCAGCCTTGCCGCCTGTGAGGGGGCGCTTCTGGTCGTGGACGCCTCTCAGGGCATTCAGGCACAGACGCTCGCCAATGTCTATCTCGCGCTCGAAAACGACCTTGAGATTATCCCCGTCATCAACAAGATCGACCTAGATGTCGCAGAGCCTGAGCGCGTTGCCCAGGAAGTACAACAGGCGTTCGGCTTCACCGACGATGAGATAGTCTTCGTCTCCGCAAAGGACGGCACCGGCATTCCCGAAATCCTCGAAGCCATAGTGCAGCGTGTGCCGCCGCCCATCGGTAGCCCCGACTCGCCCCTGCGCGCGCTTATCTTCGACTCCAAGTACGACCCGTACAAAGGCGCGATAGCCTATGTTCGTGTCATGGACGGGCAGGTGCCCTCAGGCAGCCGAGTCAAGATAATGTCCAACGGCAGCGAGAGTGATGTGCTGGAAGTGGGCGTCTTCGCGCCCGCACCGACTAGCATTGAGCGATTAAGCGTCGGCGAAGTCGGATACATAGCAACCGGCCTGAAGAGCGTGGGCGACGCCCCCGTCGGTGACACCGTGACCCTTGCCAACCCTGCCGCCGCCGAGCCACTCAAGGGCTACCAGCCGCTCAAGCCTATGGTCTTCGCGGGCCTTTACCCCGCAGACGGCGAAGACTACCTCGATATGCGCGTTGCCCTGGAGAAGCTCCAGCTCAACGACGCCGCTCTCAGCTTCGAGCCCGAAAACTCCGTCGCGCTCGGCTCAGGCTTTCGCTGCGGCTTCCTGGGCTTGCTCCACATGGATATCGTGCAGGAACGCTTGGAACGGGAGTATGATCTGAACCTGCTCGCCACATCCCCGAGTGTCGCCTACGAAGTGCTTATGACCGACGGCGAGATATTGCAGATAGACAGCCCAGCGCACCTGCCGGATTCGTCCCGAATAGACGAAATCCAGGAGCCTTGGCTTGATCTCAGCATCATCGCGCCCGCAAACTACATCGGTCCCGTCATTGAACTGGTGCGAACCCGGCGCGGCGAGTACAAGCGCATGGAATACTTGCAGCAGGAAGGGACGCACTCCACGCCGCGCGTGCTCATGGAGTTTAATGTCCCCCTTGCCGAGGTGCTCATCGACTTCTACGACAACCTCAAGGCGAGTACCCAGGGCTACGCATCTATGGACTACTCTTTGTCGGGCTATCGCTCAGGCAGGCTCGCCAAGGTGGACATCCTCGTGAACAACGAGCCCGTGGACGCGCTCTCGATTATCACTCACCGTGACAACGCCTACTACCAGGGACGTGAACTTGTGAAGAAGCTGCGAGAACTCATTCCTAGACAGCTCTTCGAAGTGCCCGTGCAAGCCGCAATCGGCAGGAAAATCATCGCCCGCGAGACCATCCGTGCGCTGCGTAAGGATGTCCTCGCCAAGTGCTACGGCGGCGATGTGACCCGCAAGCGCAAGCTTCTCCAGAAGCAGGCTGAGGGCAAAAAGCGCATGAAGCGCGTCGGCAGCGTCGAAATCCCGCAGGAAGCCTTCCTCAGCATACTCAAGGTCAGCCGCTGATTCCAATCCGTCGTGTCCATCATAGGTGGCCCGCTAAACTGCCAAGCTGCTAGTGATCCGCTGCTATCTCCGTTGACACGCCACATCGATGCGCCTACCATGAATCCATGGTCGTGCTAAGCGGGGAGATAGCGGTGCCCTGTACTCGCAATCCGCTCTAGCGAGGCTGAACTCCTCTCGGAGGTTTGTCATTCGGAGCCTCTAACCCCAGTTGGTCGGCGTTGATAGTTGGGTCCTGCGCGGCGGAAAGCCGTGAACCCCGTCAGGTCTGGAAGGAAGCAGCGGTAAGTGGTGTCTTCCGGGTGCCGCAGGGTCGCCTGATTTGAGCCGTCGCTGTGGCTATGCTCTCGGATGCGAATCGAATTGAGGTGCACGACCTGTCCTATACCCTGTTGCTGGTGTGCTTAATTGCCGTTCATCTTGTCCCTTCCCTCTTGACGAGCTGAGAGTGGAATGTAAAGTTTGAACAAATAAGGCTTGCTTGTTCTGTCATTCTGAACGCAGCGCAGCGGAGTGAAGAATCTGAAATATATGCACGGCTGGGCTGCCAAGATATCAGATTCCCCTCTATGCTCGGAACAACAAGAAAATGGTTACAAATCAGCGTTTCACTGCTCCCTTCATAATCGAAATGCCGAATACATACCGTTGCCAGCCCTTGACGGGGGAAGGTTGGGGCCTGTCCTGAGCTTGCCGAAGGGATGGGAGTGAAATCGCTATTCCACCATCCGAATAGAAACGCTGACATTTGCTCCGTTCCCTTTGCAGTTGGAGGCATGAACATGGGATTATTCAGCGTGGAAGTTAGCATTTCCAACTACGAACGACCAGAGCGCCAAATTACCTTGAAGGCTCTGGTGAATGAGAGCAAGTTTATGAGCGTCCTTCCCTCGTCAGTGTTGCGCGAATTGGGTGTAACGCCTATTAGTCAGCAAAACATTCGTTTTCCCGACGGTATCGTTAGGCGCACGAATGTCGGGATGGCGCGAGTTCAGGTTGATGATCGAGAAGCCCCTACACAGGTGATATTCGGCGAGGAAGACGCGCAGCCACTCTTGGGAAGATTGACTCTGGGAGGGCTACTGTTGGTCGTTGACTCGATAGAGGAAAAACTTGCGCCAATGGATCTGATAAACGCCTGATATGCGCCGATATAGATGATTCGTCATACCCCCGCCAAAAAATCCCTCGGCCAGAACTTTCTCGTTGATCGCCGCATCGTAACCCGCATCATCGCCGCCGCCGAACTGACGCCCGAAGACGCAGTGCTGGAAATCGGCCCAGGTCGCGGCACCCTCACCCGCCCGCTCGCCGAAAACGCCGCAAGCCTCACCGCCATCGAACTCGACGACGATCTCGCCGCCGCCCTCACCACGGAATTCGCCTCACAGCCCCATGTTCGCGTCATCCACGCCGACGCCCGCCATGTCGATATATCCACCATCGCCCCGCCTCATGCGCCTTACAAGCTCATCGCCAACCTGCCGTACTACGCCGCCCAACCCATCGTGCGCCGCTTCCTAGAAGCCGAACACAAGCCAACTCTGATGGTCATAATGCTGCAGCGCGAGGTCGCCCGCACCATGACCGCCGCACCCGGCGACATGTCGCTGCTCTCCGTAGCAACGCAACTCTATGGCAAGCCGCGCATAGTCACTTCCGTACCCCCACGCGCATTCCGTCCTGCGCCCAAGGTGACATCAGCCGTCGTTCGCATCGACGTGTTCCCGAAGCCTGCCCTTCCTATCGACTCCATTGATGCCTTCTTCACGCTAGTGCGCGCCGGCTTCTCCGCCCCGCGCAAGCAGATCCACAACTGCTTGCAGCAGGGCCTGTCCATCCCACGCATTGATGCAGAAGCGTTGCTGTCTGACGCAAGCATTGACGCCAGACGCCGTCCGCAGACGCTCAGCCTTGCCGATTGGGGCAACCTTTACGCTGCTTGGCGGCTGCGCTATCCTGATACCCATGCTGACGCTGAAGGCTTACGCGAAAATTAACCTCACGCTGGAAGTGCTCGGACGCCGCGACGACGGCTATCACGAGGTCGCAACCATTATGCAGACTATCGACCTGCACGATACTGTGCGCCTCACGCCCGCCGATGACATCACCTTCACCTGCGATGATCCTAACCTGCAATCGCCCAATAATCTGGCATACAAAGCGGCTCAGTTGTTGCAGCAGGAGAGTGGCTACAGCGACGGTGTCCATATCGCCATCGAAAAGGCAATACCTGTGTCGGCAGGACTTGGCGGAGGCAGCAGCGACGCCGCGGCAACTCTCCGTGGCCTCAACGATCTCTGGCAGCTTGGCATGACTCACACCCAGCTTGAAACCCTCGCCGCGCAACTCGGCTCCGACGTGCCCTTCCTCTTGCAGGGCGGCACCGCCATCGCGCTCGGCAGAGGAGAGCGCATCCGTCGCCTGCCTCCCGCCGACGTAGAATGGCTCGTCGTACTCACTCCGGATGTACGGCACACCGGCGAGGTACCCAGCAAGACCGCAGCGCTCTACCGCATGCTCACGCCATCCAACCACACCAGAGGCTTCCTGACACGCAAGCTTGAGGCGCGCATACGCGGCGGCGGCGATGTGCCCGCGCAGTTCCTGTTCAACGCATTCGACGATGTGGCTTTCGATGCCTACCCCGGACTGGAACAATGCTGGGACACCTTCACTGAGCTCGGCGCGCGCGAAATCCACCTATCCGGCAGCGGGCCCTCCATATACGCGCTGATGCCGCGCCGCGAAGTCGGCACCGCCATCCACCTCTTGCTGCGCCACAAGCACGGCATGAACGCGCACCTCGTATCCGCAATTCAGCCTTAGCATGCGAATAAAGACATTGCGGAATTACGGGAATTGGTAGCAGGTTGAATAATGTTGCTCGAAAGATTCATGGACGGCGCTGTGCTCGGCATGCTGATGGCATCCGTCTTCATCACCGTCTCAATGATCAGCCTGTTCCTCGTGCTGAAGAACCGCCGCGAGCAGATGATGCCTGTAATGGAGAAATACCCTCCCATGACGCTCGCGATGGGCATAGTCGCCGTGTCATACCCGACATGGGCGGTCATTGGCGGCATACTCGCCCTGCTATACCGAGTTAGCCTTGAGCAAGCGCCCGGCGCGGGTATCGGCAGCCCCAACATGGCATACACGCTCGCGATCCTTTTCATGGCTATCATGCTCGCTACGCCACTCGCAATCCTATTCCGCCGCATGCTTGTCGGAGTGCTAAGCATCACGGCTCTATTCGTCGCAATCTTTGGCTGGTTCCTTCCCTATTTCGCCACCTGAAACGCTCCAATTGACCCAGTGGCGCATTCAAGGCTAGAATCCGAAGGGTGGCGTGCATCGCAGACACCCCGCAACCTCACCACCAGAAGCGACAACGCAGTAAGAGAGAAAGTATTTGGCAGTATTCGATATGCACCTTCACACTGTTCGCGGCAGCAGCGACAGTGGACTAAGCCCAGCGCAGTTGATAGAGGAAGCCCAGCGCATAGGACTTGACGGCGTTTGCCTCACCGAACACTCCGGCGGCTGGGAAGAGCAAGAATTGGCAAGCGTATTCAAGGACTCCGGTCTTACAGTCATCAGGGCGCTCGAAGTCAACACCGACATGGGGCATATCCTGGTCTTCGGGCTGCACCGATATATTGACGGTATGCACACCGCAGCGAGCCTTCGCAAGGCTGTTGACGCCGCCGGGGGCGTGATGCTCGCGGCGCATCCATTTCGCAACTTCTTCAACCGTCCGCCCTACAACGTCAACCTGCTCTTCAAGAACTTCAACGGCAACCGCCCGGATACGGCGACTGCGGCGTCCAAGCATCCCCTCTTCGAGCTTGTGGATGATATAGAGGTCGCCAACGGCAGCAACACCGACCAGGAGAACCTGTTCACGCTCGACGTCGCGCGGCATCTCGGATTCAAGGGCAGCGGCGGCAGCGACGCCCACTCCTCACACGGAATCGGCAAGTGCACTACTATCTTTGATGGCGATATTCGACACGAGTCCGACTTGATAGAAGCGCTCAAGGCAAAGTCGTTCACGCCCGGCGAGGGCTTGCACATCGGCGCCCTCAGACCCTTTAACCCGCTCGCCTACAGTTCAGTTGTTTCCTGATTGGCGCTGTGTGTTAGAGCAAATTGTGAAAAGTAACGAGATTAACTGACTAGGGAGGCAACAGAAATGCAGACAGTCAACCCTATCGCAAACAGATTGCGCCGCGAAGCATCCGAAGACCCCGTTGCCTTCTGGGAGCGAGCCGCCGAGGGCCTCCCGTGGTTCCGCAAGTGGGACGAGGTATTCGACTGGCAGCCGCCCTCCTTTCGCTGGTTCAGTGGCGCGAAGACCAACCTCGCCTACAACTGCATCGACCACCATGTCAATCGCGGCTGGGGCGGTCATGCCGCGCTCGTCTATGCCAACGAGCGCGGCGAGCGGCAGGTCTTCACCTACTCACAGCTCAAGCACGAGGTCGAGCGCATCGCAGCCGCCCTGCGCGGCATGGGCATCGAAAAGGGCGACCGCATCACCATCTACATGCCCATCAGCGCCGAGGCAATCATGCTCATGCTCGCCACGGTTCGCATCGGCGCAATCCACAGCGTCGTCTTCGCGGGTTTCGGAGCCGGCGCGCTCGGCGACCGCATTCAGGCTAGCGGCTCCCGGCTCGTCTTCGCCACAGACATCACCTACCGCGCAGGACGCGACATCCCCCTCAAGCACATCGTTGACGCCTCCATGGAAGTCGGCGGCGAGTCCGTCGAGCACGTCGTGGTGCTCAGGCGGGACCCGGGCACTTCCATGACCCCGGAGCGCGATGTTGACTGGAACGACTTCCTCGCTCAGGGAGCGGGGCACGACGGCAGCCACGTCGAAATGGAGTCCAACGAACCCGCCTACATCCTCGCCACATCCGGCACCACCGCCAAGCCCAAGCTCGTCGTCCACGCCCACGGCGGCTATCAGGTCGGCATACACAACATGGGCAAGTGGTGCTTCGGTCTCCGCGACACCGATGTCTGGTGGTCAACCTCCGACATCGGCTGGGTCGTCGGGCACTCTTACATCGTCTATGCGCCTCTTCTGGCGGGCGCAACTACCATCGCCTTCGAGGGCGCAATCAACCACCCTACGCCCGATGCCATCTGGCAGATAACCGACGAGTTCGGAGTAACCGGCATGTTCACCTCGCCCACCGCGGTGCGTCTGCTCATGCGCTATGGCGACGAGGGCAAGCCCAAGACAAAACTGCCTTCGCTGGAGCGCGTCTTCTGCGCAGGAGAGGTGCTGAACCCGCCCGCCTGGGATTGGCTGCAGAACGAGGCGCTCGAAGACAGAATTCCGGTCATCGACCACTACTGGCAGACCGAGACCGGCGGCCCCCTTGTCGGCAACCCATACGGCTTGGCGATGCTCCCCATCAAGCCCGGCTCCAGCGGAACGCCCATGCCCGGCATCGAAGCCGCCATCATGACACCTGAAGGCGAGCCCTGCGCCACTGGGGAAAAGGGCATCCTTGTCATCACGCGACCGTTCCCCAGCCTCACGCCGACCCTCTGGGGAGAACACGACCGCTATGGCGACGACTACTGGGGCCGCATACCAGACCAGCAGGTCTACTTCACCGGCGACTCGGCGCACATGGACGAGGATGGCTACATCTGGTTCGCTGGCCGCGCCGATGAAATCATCAATATTGCAGCCCACCGCCTCGGCACAATCGAGGTCGAGTCCGCGTTCCTCACACATCCCGCAGTCGCAGAAGCGGGCGTAACAGGACGCCCTGACGAACTGCGCGGCGAGGTCATATCAGCCTTCGTCGTGCTGAGGAACGACTACTCTCCCTCTGATGAACTCAAAGGAGAACTGCTGCAGGCAGTGCGCCGCGAGCTAGGCCCCATCGCCGTCATCAGCGAGATAAACTTCGTTGACCTGCTCCCCAAGACCCGCAGCGGCAAGATAATGCGCCGCGTATTCAAGGCAGTCGTCCTCGACCAGGACCCCGGCGACATCACCACCATCGAAGAAGAAGGCTCGGTCGAAGAAGCCCGCCAGGCATGGCAGCAAATGCGCGCAAGCATCGACAGCAGCGAATAGCAACGGCAGCAATACAAAAGGGAGAGGGGCTGACTCAGATTACGTCAGCCCCTCTTTCTATCCAATCCATCTCGTCTATCCGGTTAGCACACCATCACACCAGTGCCGCCGCCCCTATCGCCTCATCGATCGCCCTCGTCACTTCACCCCGCAGATATGTCCGCGCCGTCTGCATCCTATCCAGCAGCTCGTCCAGCGGCACCCAAACACACAGGTCGATGTTCTCCGACAGGTCCGGCATCAGCCTGTCCTCAAGCATACCGGCGTAGTCCATCAGGAACCAGTCAACCGTCTTGTTCACCGCCTTGCTGGAATAGTAAGTGATGTAGCTCGACCGGCAAAGCGGTCGTCGAATCGTCAGCAGTTCCTTGTCCAGTCCCGTCTCCTCCGCCACTTCGCGCAGGGCGCACTTCTCCACCCTTTCCTTCTTCTTGCGCTTCCCCTTGGGGATGTCCCACTGACCGTGCTTGCGAATTAGTAATGCATGGCCGCCGCAGAGGACAATCCCCCCGGCGGCGGCCATCTGTGGCAGTTCGCTGCTAGACATGTATCATTATCCGTTCAAGCACTGATACCTGATCCGGCGTCATTTCCCTGAACAGCACCCCGTCAACCACCACATTTCGTGGCCTGCCGTTGCGGTCCGCTCCCGCCTCGATTGCCTTCAGGTTCAGGTCCTTGCCCTCGTACTCGAAGCCGCTCAGGATGTAATGTATCGTATTCAGCCTTGCCTGCTGCTTATTGTCGGAGTCGATAATCACCCAGGGCGCGTAGTCGGTCGAAGTAACCGCGAACATGCGCTCCTTGAAGTATGTCAGCATCTGCCACCGCTCCGCAACCCTGCGGTCCGTCGGCGAATACTTCCAGTACTGCAAGTCGCTGTCCTGCCTTATCCGAAAGCGCAGGTCTTGCGCCTCCTTCGACACCGACAGATATATCTTCAGCAGCGACACACCCTCGTCCACCAGACGCCGCTCCCAGTCGTTCACATGCGTCATGAAGTAGCTGTACTGCCGCATCGAGCAGAATCCAAGCGCCGGCTGCACGATAGCGCGCGAGTACCACGAGCGGTCGAATATCGTGATGTTCCCCTCTTCGGGCATCAGCTTGTAGTAAGTCCCAAGCCAGTTCCGCATCTGCTTCGAGGTCGGAACGCCCTGTGGGATCACATTCGCGGACCTCGGATTCAGGTAATGCGTAATCCCCGAAGCCGTCGAACCCTTGCCCGCCGCGTCTCGCCCCTCCAGCACCACCGCCACGCGCTTCCCCGATTGCACCACCCACTCCTGCATCATCAGTAGTTGCAGACGCAATTCCCGAAGCTCCGCCCGGTAAGCGCTGTAATCCACATCCCGAAAAGCCGCGACATCATACGGCCGCGCCTCCGTATGCGGCAGTATCCCGTTTCTCGTATGCGCATAGTGGTTCGCCTGCGTCATAGCCATAAAAGCACCACGCGAACTGCTATTACTTATTCAGTCTTCTGCAAAGTCTAACTACCCCAATTATAGCCAGAGGCACAATCACAAACAACACGTTCGCCGCCCCCGTTCCCGTAGGCACCGCGCCTGCCACCTAACGGCGCATCCGTGTCAGGCTTCACTCAGCCGCCTGACCTGATATCTCGGAAACCGTCTATTCCAAGATTCGAGGTTGAAGGTAGCGCAATCACTTACGAGCGGACGAATCCACGGATTCGAACCAGGACCATAAATGGGAATCTCGCGACGAAGTGCGTCGGTTCTGGCGGTTAAGTCTCTTGCATTCAAGTCTTCAACAGCAATCAAGACAAAATAATAGACTGGTTTGTCCGCTCTGCCGGATGCCCACTCATAGAGAAACGAATCGCGAAACTTGTACTTCAGGTCATTATCAAGATTGCCACGCTTGAAAGCTGCAACAAACTCGTTCCTTCTCTCTTCAGTCGCTTTGGGATGTTGAGGATCTTTGAATTCGATAAACAAGTATCTGTCATCAAACTCAATGATGAAATCAACAGCCTTCATGCAGTGGGGCAACCCGTACTCATCGTCAAATTTCCGCCCACTGTTCGCATCATCAAACTCTATTTGCAAATCACCTTCCGTTAGAAGCGTCATCTACCGAAGTCTCCTAGGCTGCGCTCAATCTGACGGTCATAAATCTCTTCGAAGGCTTCTTCGATCGCGTTAGGATGAATGTCGAGGTATCTTCGCGCGCTATTACACGCTATCTCACCAGTATCCTCATCGTGATAAAGAGAATGAAACTCCACCTCGTCACCTTCATGCATCAGGAGTTCAAGTTCCTTCAATATCCCATAATCGTGTGTCGCCAAGAAGATCTGGACTCCATTGCGCTGCAATTCCAGCAGCACCTCCATTACAACACCGTAAAGCCTCGGATTCAGATTCGTCTCAGGCTCATCCCAGAACAAAACCGAACCCTCTTTCAAACTGCCATTTTGTATCAATATGCTTAGTAGAGCAAGTTTACGCAGCCCCTCAGCAAGTAACGTGAATTCGATGAATCCGTCGCTGGTTTCCAGAAAGAATTCCTCGTTTTCTCCTGAGACTACGACACCGCCCATAGCCTTCTGAAGATTGGCTATCAAGCGTCCATATGGTTCGTAAGTAATATGTCGTAGCAGTGGCAAGAAAGCCCGATCTAGAATATCCCTATATACTTCTTCGAAATGTATCTCACGCTGGGCATATAATGATCGAAAACCAGGAGCGTTGGAAAGCATCTCCTTTACAGGAATGTAGACGCTCTCGATGACACTTCCAGGCCATTTGCTGTCCCCTATGGAAAGGCCATCGTCGTAACCATCTGTTGACATTACTACTCTTAGTTTCTTGTCCTTAGTATGTATTTCTATGTAAGAGGTTCCACCTGGGAGATCTCCCCAACCTTCGGGTTGGCCCTTTATCAATCTGTTACCGTTGCGGACTGAAGGAAGGAAGACATTTAACACTTTCTCATAAAAGAGAATGCCTGTTCTTGTAATGTCACACGCCGTATAGCACACCTTCATCAGATGCGTCTTCCCCGTTCCGTTCGCACCTACCAACACATTGATACCGGGTGAAAGTTCCAGATCCAACTCAGCGAAGGCTGTGAAATTTTCAAGTCGCACTCTTGTCAGAGTCATAAGCTCCACATCCCCCTACCTGAACTGCAACTCCCGCTTCGGGTTCTCCAGGTCCAGCCAGTCCGCATCCACCGCAACCGACTCCTTCTGATATATCTGCAAGCGATGGCGGCTCGTGTCCGTGATGACGATGCGGTCCTCGGAGTCAACTTGCACCGAGTTCGGACGCCACAGGCTCCGCTCGGGCTCCAGCGTCGCGCGATGCCGCTCCCGTGCGAAGTCCGGGCTGCCCAGGATAATCTCCAGCCCCCACTTCGACAGCGTCGCATCCCCCGTGAACTTCAACTGATACACGCCCTTCGGGTCGAACACCTGCACGCGGTCGTTCCCCCAGTCCGCCACATATATGTCGCCGCCCCGGTCAACCGATACGCCCGATGGCCTGCGGAACTGCCCGTTGCCATCACCCGCCTCGCCGAACTCCAAGATGAACTCGCCGTCCGCCGTAAACTTCTGAACGCGATTATTGCCCCAGTCGGACACAAACACATTGCCTTCGCCGTCCAGCGCGATGCCCCACGGCATGTTGAATTCACCCTCGCCGCTGCCGTGCGTGCCGAAAGTCATGATGAATTTGCCGTCCGCCGTAAACTTCTGTATGCGATGGTTGCCAGCGTCCGCGAGGTACATGTTATCCTCGCTGTCGAGCACGATGCCCGTCGGCTCCTTGAACTCACCGCGCTCACTGCCGTACCTGCCCCACCGCGTGAGAAGTGTGCCCGACTCGTCGTACACGTTCATCTTCTGCGTGTGTTGCTCGGTGATATACACCCGGTCCGCGCTGTCGATGGCAATGCCGCCCGGCCAGCGAAGCTGCCCATCGCCGCCTATGCCGGGAGTGCCGAACTCCCCATGGAAGTTCTCGTCAATGTCGATGATGGTAACGCGCGGCGTAGTCTCCGCCCGCCCCGCCACATATATCAGCCCCTTCGAGTTGAACGCCGTATCCACCGGCAACTCGAAGCTCCGTCCCCCAAGCACGCCGTGCGACCCTATCGTCTTCAGATAGTGATGCCCCACCCGAATATAGACCTGCTGCTTCGTCTTCTCTGTCGTCGTCATGCTTCACCCACCCAATCTCCATAGCAACGCTATAATTCCGCCAATCACCGCGACCAGTATCGCGCCTCCAATGCCCACCAGCGTGTAGAGCAACTTTTCGATGCTGCTGACTTTTCCGGTAAGCAAGCCCAGCAAGTATGAAATATCGGCATGCTCATGTTCAGGCACTACCGCCATGTCAAAACCTTCTTCGTTTTCAAGCCTCTTCGTCTTCAAGTATAACGGATGATCGCCTACTCTAAGAACGAAATCTGCTCGTAAGTCCCGTCAACAATCGGCGCCGCGTCCAGCCCCAGCCACTGGTCTAGGATGCTGGAATACAGCCCGCGATAGTCGTAGTTGAACCGCAGGTCGCCGTCAAGCTGCATCTCCGGAGCCAGCGACGGGTACTCCGCGTACATGCCGCCCTTCACTCGGTCGCCAATCAGGAACGAGCCGCCGCCTGAGCCGTGGTCCGTGCCGTTGCCATTGTCCCGCACACGCCGCCCGAACTCCGTGAACACCAGCATCACCACATTCTCCGATGCGTCGTGTTCACGCAGGTCCGCGAAGAAGTCCGAAATCGCGCCGGACACATCCAGCCATAGCTTGTTCTGCGTCTCCACCTCGTTCGCGTGCACATCGAACCCGCCGTACTGCGTGTAGAATACCCGCGTCCCCAGGTCTGCCAGATGCACCTGCGCCGCGCCTCTAAGCGCCTGCGCGATGGAGTTGTCAGCGTACTCAATCGTTGACGAGTACCGCTCCGGCGCCACCCTGATAATGTCCGCCCCCTTCATCGCGTCCAGCCCCGTCTGCCGGATGTAGTCGTTCACAGGCCCGCTGCCGATTGCCTGACCGTATATCTTCTGGAACACATCCAGCGCCGCGCTCCGCTGCGATTCCACCTCCATGTTGCTCAACAGCCCGTACGACTCAAGCTGCGACACTGAAGTTACCGGCACGCCCGGCATGACCATCGCGCGCGGCAGACCGTTGCCGAAGTTCACCGCCGTCAGCACATTTTCCTTGTTAGGGTCCAGATCGCGCACCGCCCTGCCAAGCCACCCCTCCGTCGCCACCTTGTCCGGCTCACATGTGTGCCAGATGTCCATCGAGCGAAAGTGCGATCGGTTCGGGTTCGGATACCCCACGCCCGCCACAATCGCCATGTCGCCCGCATCCCACATCGGCTTGATAGCCCCCAGATGCGGATGGAAGCCGAAGTTGTCGTCAATCGGCAGCACCCTGTCCTGTGGCACATTCACCGTCCGCCGGAAGTCATAGTACAGCGGATTGCCGTAAGGCACGACCGTGTGCATGAAATCATTCCCGCCGCCCAACTGCAGCACAACCAGAACCGTATCCTTCTCTTTCGTCGCCATGTTTTCGTCCTCCGTATTATGTCCCTTCCCCTTGATGGGGGAAGGTTAGGATGGGGGTGAATATATCCTGTCCATCAATGCTGCCCCGTCCTAAACAGACTGACACACTGAATAGCTGAAATACTTACTCCGACTGATACTCCGGCGTAGCCACGATGAGCTGCATCATCTCCGTCGCTCGCCCATCGAACCTGCCTCGATCCTCCGCCGTCTCCGCTCGCAGCGCCCCATTGCCCTCAACATGCTGCACCAGGGCCCCATGCGTGTCCGATTCCAGCTCGATATTGCCCATCAGACGCAGGCAGCCGTCCACGAAGCCTTTAGGCGACAAACTCGCCTCATCGGTTGCGAGGCGGTCCAGTATAAGCCGCACCCCAGGCATGTCGGCATCACCCACCTGCTCTGCCGCGAAATTCACTCGCTGCACCAGCGCGCCGCTGTCAATCCACTCCTTGCCCGTGTGCCACCCCTCCACGCTCGGCGGATTGAACACCTGCTGACCCATGAAACCAACCGCATTAGCAAGTCCTGTCAGCCCATGCTTCGGGAATGTGCCCATCTCCAAGTTGTAGTCGCCGGTCATCCGCACCGTATTGGATACAAGCTCCAGAGGGCTCTTCACCTTCTTGAAGCGCGCCTCCTTGAAGAAGTCCGACTTGAACAGCGTCTCCAGAACCGAGCGCATCTCATAGCCCGAATCGATATACGCCTGTGCCAGCGTATTCACCGCGTCCGGATCGTTCGGCGGCGTGTAGGGCCACGCCGGCACCTGCGGCTCGTCCGCAACGAAGAAGTTATACAAATGCCTTCCGATAAACTGCCCCGTCGCAGGCTGCTTTACAATGATGTCAATAATGTCCTCACCGTTGAAGTTCCCCGTCTCGCCGAGGAAGGACTTCTCGCCGTCGTCGTGGTCCCACTCTCGGTACTCGAAGTTCGGGTGATAGAACAGGTGCGGCACGCGCGGCAGCGGGTCGGTGTATGTCCACCCTGTGAACGCACGCGCCGCCATCTTCACATCGTCCTCGCTGTAGTTCCCGATGCCCATCGAGAACAGCTCCATCAGCTCGCGCCCATAGTTCTCGTTAGGCGTGCCGTCGTGGTTGTCGCAGTTGTCCAGCCAGTAAATCATCGCCGGGTCTTTGGAAATCTGAAGCAGCAGTTCGCGGAAGTTCCCCATCGCATGAGCATGCAGCATCTCATAGTGACGCCACATCGCCGTCCCGGAGTTCAGCTTCGAGAATCCTGTCGCCAGAACGCAATGCCAGAACAGTGTCATTTTCTCTTCCAGCGGCCGGCGCGTATTAAGGATGCGGTACAGCCAGCGACTCGCAGGCCCCACGAACCCCTGCGGGTCCACATGCATCGGCGTGAACCGCAGCGTGATGTCGTCATCCGTTTCAGGTTCGCCCACCGGATTCAGCAGCCAGTCAACAGTCGCGTCATACCCCTGTTCCGCCAGCGCCTCAATCTCATCGTATCGCGCCCCAAAACCCGCGCGCCTCATCAGGTGCGCTATCAAAGCAGTATCATTCGTCGACATACGCCGCTCCTTAAATCTCTTGATGCCCGTACATGTTCAAAGCCCCACGCGGCAACTCAATTATGCAGTTCCGCAATACAAAGTATCTCACTCATTCCCCTCCGCATTTTAACCCACATCCAACCCCAGCACAACGCGCCATCCTCATTCACCGACGTCCCAAACTTTCGATTCTCCCTATCGATCAGAGCGGTTCCAGTGGATCTAGTATAATGACGTGACGCATTCAACACGAGGCAATAGCTACGAGGTAATAACTTGGCAGTATCTTCAGCAAGCGATGGCGATGTTACGGAGCCTGACGACAAATCTGGCTTGATCTTAAAACTCGTACGTGCGGCTATGGCACTGCCCGGCGCACGTGTAGATCGAGTTTCGTTTCTTAACTCCCAGCTACGAGCGCATTACCCAGACGAACAGGTCAGAAAGGCAATTGAAATCAGCCCAGGATGTGCTTGCATGTCCATTGATCAAATCGACAAGATAGCCGATTCGGTTATTAAGTCGCATGTTGTGAAAGCAGCAGGATTGTCGTTTGCGGCAGGTGTGCCGGGCGGTTTGCTAATGGCAGCCACGATTCCCGCTGATACGATTCAATTTGTCTGGCACGCGATCGTTTTAGCGCAAAAGTTAGCATATCTGTATGGATGGCCAGACCTCCTTGAGGAAGGAGAACCAGATGAGGAGTCTCTACTTCGCATGGTTCTCCTTATCGGTGCGATGCTGGGAGTGGCTGAAGCATCCCGGCTTTTAACTTCAATCGCTAATCGGTTCGCACAGCAGGTCGGTCGCCGTCTACCTAGGTATGCCCTCACCAAGACAGCGTACTATCCACTAATCAAGCAAATCCTCAAGTGGGTTGGGATCAGACTCACTAAGCAATCCTTCGCTAGGGGTATTTCCAAGGTAATTCCCTTCGTGAGTGGTGTCATTTCAGCGAGCGTGACTGTATTCACGCTACGCCCCATGGCTAGACGCCTGAAGGATCATCTCAGAGAATTGGAATTTGCGCGATGCTAGATAACAGCTGAATTATCGCGCCTAGCCCCCGCCTTTCTATTGTTCCTTTGCGCCTAACTTTCGCTATGCAAACCACCCGCGCGGTGATATAGTTGCCAAATTAGAACATAAATAAGATACGAAGGCACGGCTGGCGAGCGAAGGGAGATTCAAACGCCATGAAGCTAGGCGCTCTTGCCCCCTTGGTCACTACGCCCGAGCGTCGCGCCGTTCTCATCGCCCTCTCCTCTGCCTACATGCTCGTGCAGCTCTCCAGTCTGCCCGTCGCGCTTTCCCTGCCCACCCTCGCAAGACACTTCGACCGCGGAGTTGACGATGCCGCGTGGATGGTCGTCATCTACCTCCTCACGCTTGGCGCTTTCGTCATGCTCGGCGCAAGGCTCGGCGACAGGTACGGACATGCCCGCGTCTTCTTCATCGGCCTTGTCCTCTCAACGCTCGGCTCCGTACTCATAGCCGTCTCCTCATCCCTCTTGCAGGTCATTATCTGGCGCGGACTCACCGGCATAGGTTCCGCCCTCATCATGGGCAACGCCAACGCCATCCTCGCAGCCGCATTCCCGCCCGAAGAGCGCGGCAGGGCGTTCTCCGTCCCCATCGTGGGCGCGCGCTTCGGAACGCTTATTGGTCTGGCCCTCTTCGCGCTGTTCCTTCAATACCTCAGCTGGCGGCTGGTATTCCTGACTTTCGTACCGATGGGCATCATCGCCATCGCAGTTTCCAGGCCGATGCTCCTCATGCTAAAGGACGAGCCGCGCATAAACACTGCCCCGGTTGACATCCCCGGTGGCATTATGCTCGTCGTAACCTCCGTCATCTTCCTGCTTGCAGGCGCGCACCTGCACGGCGGCGAAGAGTCATACACAAGCTCTCAAGGCTCCCAATATCACATCGGCATGTACGCGCTTTCCTTCGTGCTTATTGGTGCGTTCATACTCCTTGAACGCCGTATGAGCAACCCTCTCGTGGACTTGCAGCACTTCAAGCACAAGTATTTCTCCCTGTCCCTAGTCTCCAATGTAACCTTCCACTTCTCCATGCTGGCGACCATGACCCTCGTGCCCATCATAGTGGAGCTTGGCTACAACAAGAGTCCGATATGGGTGCCGCTCGTGCTGCTCCCCAACCAGATTATCGGCCTCGTTATGACATTTACCGCCGGCTGGATTTACGACAAGTATCAGCCCAAGTTCCTGCGCCCCGCCTCGATGGTCAGCATAGCCGCCGGCTTCCTGCTGCTTGGCGTCTTCATCGGCGGCGTCTCCGTAGGAGGCTTGTCGCTCGGCGGCTTGGACATACCGGCAGTATCCGTTGGTGGTGGCGTACCCATCTGGTACATCCCGTTGCTCATGCTGCCAATATCATTCGGCACAGCCTTCTTCAACCCGGTCAACAACGCTATGATAATGAGTTCGCTGCCCATGCGTCATCGAGGCTTCGCATCCGGCATGCTCGAAACCACCCGCGAACTTGGACACGCGATGGGTTCGACCGTATCCGCCACCGCGCTCGCTATGGTGCTTCCTGCCGGAATCGCTCTTCTTACCGCTGAGCAGGTCGGCCCCTTCTACCTCGAAGGCTTCAAGACCGCCGCGATGCTGGTCGTCCTGACCATGCTCGCAGGCGGCATAATCGCCATGTTCCACAAGCCATACACCGAAACCCAGGCGCAGGCCACTCCCGCCGCAGCCCCCACAGGCGACGATTAGTTGTCACTCTTCCTTCTGAAGGAGGGAGGGTTAGAGCCTGCCCTGAGCGCAGCCAAGGGGATGGGGAAATTGCCAAAGCGATGTGTGCTAGAATTCGTTCGTCCTGAGCCTGTCGAAGGACACCAAAAACTTACATACTGACTAACTGAAAAACCAAATGACCGAAGACAACGAAGATCTGGCCATACATATAGAAGACGTCAGCCGCTGGCATCCCCCGCCCGGCCAGACCGGGCATGGCGTGTTGCTCCATACCACGCGCGGCGACATCCACATCCTTGTCCATAACAGCGCCGATCCCGAACATCGCACAACAAAGGCGATACTCTACGTCTGGGGCGCGCGTGGCGGATTCGACGGTCCCGCAAACGGCATCTACGGCAGGCTCGCGGAAGAGCTGAAGGACGAAATCACCTCCATTCGCATCGACTACCGCCTGCCCAACGTCATGACCGAGTGCGTCCTCGACACCATGGCAGGCTTGTCATTCCTCAGCGCCACTGGACATACTGACGTCGCCCTCGTCGGCTACTCTTTCGGCGGCGCGGTTGTCATAGCCGCCGCCCCCTTCAGCCCGATGGTGAAGGCAGTCGCTGCCCTATCTTCCCAGACCTACGGCGCGTCCAACGCCGGCGCGGTTTCACCTCGCCCACTGCTGCTCGTTCACGGTGGCGCCGATACGCGTCTGCCGCCGAGCTGCTCCGAGCAGATCTACGATTGGGCCAACGAGCCGAAGGAAATGGTCATAATTCCCGGCGCAGAGCACGGTCTGGCCGAATGCGATGACGAACTTCAAGCCATGCTCAAAGGCTGGCTCGTTGACAGGCTTGATCGCGCAAACACAGAAGCCTGACCTCCGCATTTACAGACATCACGCTCAGCGATATACTCTCTTGGCATCGGAATTCACTCGATTGCCGCCTTAGAATATTCGCAAATTAACACGGCAAACTAACATCGCCAATTACATTGAGAGAAGGAAGGACAGAATACATGGGTGACCTTGACGGAAAAGTCGCAATCGTAACTGGCGCAGGGCGCCTCAGAGGCATTGGCAGGGCAGCAGCCGTAGAACTCGCCCGCATGGGTGCGGATGTCGTAGTGACCGGCACCGGACGCAGCCCGGACCGCTACCCTCCCGATGAGAAGGCAGTCGGCTGGCGCGACGTCGAAAGCACCGCAGACCAGATCCGCGAGCAGGGCACGCGCGCCCTCACGCTCACGGTCGATGTCTCCAGCGCCGACGATATACAGATGATGATCGACCGAACCATTGAAGAGTTCGGCAGGCTTGATGTACTCATCAACAACGCCGCCTACGCCCGCGGCCCCGACCGCGTGCCCATCCTCGATCTGCCACAGGAAATCTTCCAGCGCGTCGTGGACATCAAGATAACCGGCACATATCTCTGCACCAAGGCAGCAATTCCGCACCTGATTGAAGCAGGCGGAGGCAAGATTGTTAATATCTCCTCGACCGCAGGAAAGCGCGGCAGCGCCAACACACTCGCTTACAACGCCTCCAACTTCGCGCTGGTCGGCATGACTCAGTCCATGGCGCACGAGCTTGGACCGCACGGCATCAATGTTAACTGCGTCTGTCCTGGCGCGGTAGATACTCACCGTATGGACGATATCCCCCGCGAAAGCCGCTGGATCGAGATGGCAGCAAACACGCCAATCCGCAGGAACGGCACCGACGACGAGGTGGGCGCATTCATCGCATATCTCTGCTCCGACGCCGCAGCCTGGATTCACGGCCAGTCCATCAACATCAACGGCGGCTCCGTAATGGAACACTAGGCTCTGTTGACACGTGTTGATGTGAGACATATTGTCCCTTCCCCCTTGATGGGGGAAGGTTAGGATGGGGGTGAAGTCCAAATCAAGCACAATGTTGGATACAACACCAACACCTTTTGGCAATACCGAACACTAAGCTCCGTTGACATTCGATACGCAAAACATTTTAGATTTGAGAAGTGCGATTATCCCGTCATTCTCAACGCAGCACATATTTATTCTGTCATTCTGAACGCAGCGTCCCTTCCCTGTCATTCTGAACGCCGCGCCCCTTCCCTGTCATTCTGAACGCAGCGCAGCGGAGTGAAGAATCTGAAATCATTGCCACTACGCCATTCACAGACTTCAGATTCTTCGCTGCGCTCGGAATGGCACAGTGGAATCGCTCGGAGTAACAAGTGGAAAACTCCAACAAGGCGTTGCTTATCGTCGATGTTCAGAACGGCTTCGTCAACGACGCCACCCGCCACATCGTGCCCAAAGTCGAGGCGCTTCAGAAGCAGTACGCGCATGTCTATGCCACCCGCTTCATAAACACCGAGGGTTCTCCATACCGAAAACTCCTCGACTGGCATCGCTTCTACGCATCCTCAGATGATGTACCACTAGCCTTTCAGCCGGTTGATGGTGTGATTGTCATCGACAAGCATGTGTACACCTGCGTCACACCAGCCTTCCTCGATGACCTCCGCAGCAAAGGCATCGAAGAAGTCGCAATCTGCGGCATTGACACTGACGCCTGCGTCTCAGCCTGCGCCATTGGCCTCTTTGAGAACGGCATCAGGCCCATCCTGCTCTCCGAAGCCTGCGCCAGCCACGCCGGCACCGAATACCACCAGGCCGCCCTCCGCATACTCCCTCGCCTCATCGGAAAGAACCAGATCCTATGACGACACCCCCCACAGACTCCGACTCTCCGGACACCATCTCTCGGTCGCCGCATAGAGAAGCCATCCAAAGCGAAGCCGGCTTGCGGCGCGTACTAGCATACATCTGCGCCCAACGCCATCGCAGGCTGATTGCGTTCGCCGCCGTTTTCCTTCTCATATACTCTGTCACACGGATCCCTATATCTATCGTGTCATCGGCAGTGTTTGGCTTGCTCATAGCGTTCGTTAATTCAAAAGACATTACAGTCCCCCCGGAATTGTGGGACCTGTTGCTATCCTTGATGACGATTATACCTTCTCTTATAGTCACCTTACTGATTTTCATGCGGCTAAGAAAGATTTACAAGAAATACATCCCAACCGGATAACCCATAGGAGCGTCTGACTTCGGTGAACTCGACGGCTAAGTAACAATCGCATCCGGCGCGGGCCGACTACTGCGACACATGTAGTAATGCCATTCGGTAGCTGCTGATGAACATGCGCCGACTGCATACCATCATCCCAATAGCCTTGGAAATCCAAAGCGAAACTTGCCAATCCACCGGATTAAACCCGCGTTCACCCTGAGTCGGCCAAAGTGCAATTCCCTTCCCCAACCAAACCTGAGAGGAATGCTTCATGTCTGGTTCCGCAGACAGCATTGATTCTATGGACACTACCCTGCAAACGACTCTAAGCGAATGCGCCGAATGTGAAGCACGCCTGCGGCACGCATTGGCATACATCATCGAGAAACGTCACCGCAGGTGGGCTGCATCCGCCGGCGTCTTTTTGCTCATCTTTCGTATCTCCGAAATCCCTTTCGATTCCTTTTTCTCATTATTCGCCTTTGATGTATTAGCATTAGCCAACATCGGCCCCACCGATGTCTTCTCTCCTACAACTCTCGGTCTGGTATTATTGACGACGACATTCCTACCACCTCTCTTTATTACCCTTTCATATTCTCGCGCCTGAGAAAAATATGCAAAGGTTACTGACCAATCAATCGCTTTGGAGTGAAAACCATGCCCGAACTAGACGGCAAAGTAGCAATCGTAACCGGCGCAGGCCGTCTTCGCGGAATCGGCAGGGGCGCGGCAGTCGCATTCGCCCGACTCGGCGCCGACGTTGTCGTAACCGGCACCGGCAGAAGCCCCGACCGCTACCCGCCAGATGAGAAAGCAGTCGGCTGGCGCGACATCGAGAGCACCGCCGAGCAGGTCCGCGCCGAAGGAACGCGCGCCCTCCCCTTGGTCGTCGATGTCGCCGACGCCACCAGTGTGCAGCAGATGGTCGAGCGCACCATCGCGGAATTCGGCAGAATAGACATTCTCGTCAACAACGCCGCATACGCCCGAGGCCCCGACCGCGTTCCCATCACCGAACTTCAGCAGGACACCTTCCAGCGAGTCCTGGATGTGAAGATAACCGGCACCTATCTCTGCACCAAGGCGGTCATAGAGCCGATGATAGCGCAGGGCGGAGGCAAGATAGTCAACATCTCGTCAGGCTCAGGCAAGACCGGCAGCGCCAACAACCTCGCCTACACCGCCGCCTGCTTCGCGCAAGTCGGCATGACCCAGTCCATGGCGGACGAACTCGGCCCGCACAACATCAACGTCAACTGTATATGCCCCGGCGCAGTAGATACCTCACGCGTTGACGACGTGGGCAGGGGCGAAGCGTGGCAGTCGATAGCCGACAACCTGCCCATCCGCAGGACCGGCACAGACGACGAAGTTGGCGCATTCGTCGCCTATCTATGCACCGAAGCCGCATCCTGGATTCACGGCCAGTCCATCAACATCGACGGCGGCGGCATGATGGCCCACTAGCCAAGGGTTGCTTCTGTTGGGTAGTACGAAGTCCCTTCCCCCTCGATGGGGGAAGGTTAGGATGGGGGTGAACTCGAAATCAAGCACAATGTTGAATGCAACACCAACACCTTTGGGCAATACTGACCACTAGGCACTGATGACATCTGATACACAAAGCGTTTCAGACCTTAAAAATAGGTTTGCTCTGTCATTCTAAACGCAGCGCATATCTATTCTGTCATTCTGAACCGAGCGCATGTTTACTCTGTCACTCTGAACGCAACATCCCTTCCCTGTCATTCTGAACGCAGCTCAGCGGAGTGAAGAATCTAAAAATCGTTGCACACACGCCATTCACAGAATTCAGATTCCCCACTTCGCCCAGAATGACAAGAGTCTAACGGGAAACGTACACCCAACCTAGCTAACCGTCATCCTTTTGGATAGTGCGAAGTCCCTTCCCTCTCGATGGGGAAGGTTAAAGTCCTGAGCCTGCCGAAGCGATGGGGTGAAAAAAACTCCCCCACCATCATATCCATCCACGTCAGCCCTCGTCGCCCCGCATCGGCAGCACAACAATCGCATTCCCTATCACCAGCCGCGTCCCCTCCTCATTCTGAAGGAACACATCGCACTCCAGGCGCGGCTCGCCCTCCACCACATCCTTGTCAGTGATGATCCCGCTCAGCGTCAGCGGCTTGTTGTGCGGCACCATCCCGCGAAACACCACATCCAGCTTCCTCAGCCGCACCGTATCCGCCCACCCCGTCAGCAGCTGCGACAGAATCGTGATATTCATCGCACCCGGCACGATCGCGCCCGCAAGCCCCTCGCCCTTCGCGTGCTCGTCGCTCGTGAACCTGCTATCCACAGGCGTCCCACCGCGCACGCTCAGAAACCGCCGCACCTGGTCCACATTCACCACCCGCTCCTGCGGCCCTATATCGTCTCCGATCTCAACATCTTCGTAATAGAGTTCCGTCATCTCACTCCCACACACGAAAAGTCCCTTCCGCCTCGATGGGGGAAGGCTAGGATGGGGGTGAAAACATCCCCTTCATCCTCTATATCGACGTTAGCCTGCCCGCCTGCTATTCCGCCTCACATACGACTCATCCACCAGCGCCACCGTATCCCCGTCCTGGTTGTCGAACTTCGTCTCCCACACCGCGAACACCATCGTCCCCGATCGCCCCGTCTTCGCGTACACCTCTTTCAGCCGCGAAGTAACCTCAACGGTATCGCCCGGACGTATCGGCGCGATGCTCTCGATAGCCTGCCCCGCGAAGAACCCGATGTCCCCGAACTCCAGCTTGATGTCCGGCTTCTCGCCCCCGTTCACGAACAGGTTGCAGAACGTCGGCGGCGCGATAATGCTCCCATACTCCGACTCCGCAGCCCGGGTCTCGTCCACATATATCGGATTCACCTCGCCCGACGCCTGCGAGAACTCCAGAATCATCTCGCGGCTTATCTCGAATGTCCCGATCGGAAACTCCTTGCCCAGAAAGCTCCTGTCGTAGTTGATTCCCTCGTCCGTAGTCATTGCACTTCCATTCCTTTTCAATATCGCTCGTTATTCGCATCAGTTCCAAAGTTCCTTCCCCCTTGATGGGGCAAGGTTAGAGCCTGCCCCTGCGAAGGCAGGGGATGGGGGTGAGCACTTAGCGCATCGTTACCGCCTTACGACGCCTTAGCGTCATCCAGCAGAACCGCCCGGAATCTCCCGCTCCGCAGCAACTCCACAAGGTCCGCCTCGCTCCGCACCTCGCCATCGAACCGCGTCATGCAGCTCCCGATGGCGCTCACCACATGCGCGTCGCTGCCTCCCGTGCCCAGGTACTCCCGCTCGCCGATAAGCGCATCCGCCCGCTCCTGCTCACCCGGCCTGTTGCTCCCGTTCAGCCGCTCCACCACGCGCACCCCCTCGAACCCTGCAGCCTCACCCACATACTCGCAGAACCCGATGCCGAACCTGCCTGGATGCGCCGGCACTGCAATAGCCCCGCACTCCTCGGCATTCCGCACCAGCTCCGCCGCATCCATCTGCACATCCCCGAAGTCGATGCGGCTCGTCAGCTCCTCCGTAACCCCATACACCAGGAAATGCCCGCAGTTCGTATCAAGCTCCGACCCCTTCAGCACCAGCACACCGTTCTCCGTGCCGAGCGCGCCATAATCCTTATCAAAATCAAACTTGCGATGCTCAGTCAGCACGAACCCGTCCATGCGGTAGCCCTTGCGCCGCAGCACGCCCACCCATTTCACGTACTGCTCCACCGTAGCCCGCGAATCGTCCGAGGAAACCGAGTGCGTATGAAGGTCAATAAACATCACCAGAATACTAGGCGACACACCCCCGCGCGTCAAGAGAAACCTCCCCGCTCAGCAAGGTCTTTTTATTACCGCCCTCCTCAGCCATGTCATTCCCAACCGCCCACTTAGCCATCTCACTCCGAACCACCCTCCCCAGCCATCTCATTCCCAACCGCCCTCCTCAACCATCTCATTCCCAACTACCTTCCCCAACCATGTCATTCCCAACCCCCTTCCTCAGCCATGTCATTCCCAACCGCCCACTCAGCCATGTCACTCCGAACCGCCTTCCCCAGCCATGTCATTCCGAACCGCCCTCCTCAGCCATGTCATTCCGAACACAGTGAGGAATCTAAAAGCCCTGACTACAACCAACCCTCCTTTCACACAGCGATCCTAGACCCTTAACTCCGTCCAGGGTGATAACGAAAAGACCCTGCGCGCTCAGACAAATGCGCCGAAACATCGTATATATAAACCCCTCTTAAAATTCCTTTCAATATATGTTGACACTTATATTAAGGTGCGGTAATATAACATCATCATACTATAAAGACCAACGCAACTTGGAGGGCAACACAATGAAAGCCGCAACCGCGCGAATCAATGCACTGGGAACCCGCGTCTTCGGAGGAGCCAACCCCTACCTGCTTATGTCGCTGCCGGCGCTGATCGTTTTGCTAGCCCTGTTCACCATCACTGCGATCTGCGCCCGCATCGCCTCAGCCCTCGCTGCCCGCAACATCGGCCGCTGGAAAGAGTATTCGGGCAGGACAATTCAGGTCAATCCCATGTACCACGGCCTCGACGACCAGGACGCCCACACGGCGTACTAGCGGCGGCGGAGACTAAGCTCATCCCTAAACCCAACCGCAGAGCAGGAAATCCAGCCACCCGGCGGCATCAACCCCGATCAGGGCGAGGACATCAGCGCCGGACACTGATTCCTGACATGTCCTCGCCGGTAAGTGTCGCGGCTAATTCGACAAACATCAATTCAACTCTGGTAAGGCATCACAAACCGAAAGGAACGACAATGATTAGCAGACTCATCAACCCGCATTTCGGCATATCAGCCGCATTCAGGCGGATGACAGTTCCGCTAATGGACATCGCCCTTGACCTCCCCGGCCTATTCACCATTCATAGCGGCAGCGAGGCAACTGTCCCGCAACAGTCAGACACAGCTGCCGAAGTCGAAGCGGACTCAGCCGAAGACATCGACATCGACGACAGCATCTACATAATGCCAATCTGCCCATGGTGGTAATCGCAGCTAACCCAAAGCAAACCATTCGTCCCGCCGCCCACAACGCGAACGAGAAAGGACCGACCATGACTTCCGAAACCGCCAACAAGCCGCAAGAGGCATGCATACGTGTCTGTCTGTGGTGTGGAGATGCAGTAGTGAAGAAGAATGCCTTCTACAACCACAGGGAACAGCCCATCTGCTGGCTCTGCCTTGCCGAAGCCACCCTGAATGGCCAGGTTACCCGCACCAGAAACGATTGAGAAAAGACCCCTTTCCACTCAAGGGAATTTCTGTTTTCTGATTCCAATGGAAGTACCTGCATCTTCATTGGATTCGGAGCGCAGACGTGGCCAAAGTTTCATATAATACGAAACAGATTTCCCATCTGGTTCTGAGAGCGAATGAACGGTATGAACAACCTAAACGTCAGCCCTGTAGGTATTGTTGTCCAGAGTTTTGCGGCGTTTGTGGGTCTATCAGTTCTACTTGGACGAATATACTTCCTAGCATATTATGAAGCCATCGGGATTCCTCCTTCGTTGACCGAAATCAACCTCTTGGACTACTCAATAATTTCCCCCGATGTCACAATACTTGGTATCAGCGTCGTAATTGTCGTAGGAGCGATTTACACGGTACTAACGAGATATGTAGCGCCGACTGGAACTCTTGACTGGGAAAGAGTAGCCATAGGTGTCTGCATTGCGTTAGCTGGAATCTCAACAACAGTCTTTATACCGCAAGACCACCCGTTAGTCTCTGCAATGCCTATTGGTTCTGTAGGATTGTTGTGGGGTATTTCGTCCATTGCTCCCCTTGCTGGCGGAATAATTTTTGCTAGTGGCCTGCCCGTAACGCCGTTGGAACTAGATGCGAAAGAGGAAGCACCAAGTGATGGGGATGCAAGAGCCAGACTTCAGCGCCTTAGCCCGAATCCACCGAAGAGTCATGGTATCTCTGCCGGAGCGTGGGTGAAGGACGCGGCAAGGTGGCGGTGCGGGTATGATGCCGACGCTGGAGCGTTCTGAAGGTCCCCGGTCGTGATGTTGAACACCAATGGAGGCCCACAGTGGCGATTGTGGGTGAAGTTGACGAATCGGTGAGCAGCAGGGGATACTCACGGTCCGGTCCGGCGCGAGTCTGGGGATGAGATGGGTTATGGAGTGTATGGTGGGCAGTCGTCGCCGCTGCCGTCAGCTGTCAGCTCGGTAACGGAATGGTTCGCAGTCTGGCCAGAGCGCGGCCGAACTGTGTTTCCCAGGGCCAGCGCTGGGGAAGATGCAGGGTGAGACGGCGTGCCGAGCGTGTAAGCCGTCCGGCGAGGGAGAAGAATCGTCTGCGCAAGGTCTTGGTGGTGGAGGCTCGTTCTTCCAGTCCGATGCGGGAGGTCCAGCGAGCCAGATTGTGAGCCATCACCTGCACGGCCAACCAGGCGGCGTTGGCTGCGAAGCGCCCTGAGGGCAGATGGTTCAGTCCTACGCCGTACTTCAGGTCGCGGATGGCGTTCTCCACCTCGGCGTGGCGGCGATGGTCGGCCTCCAGTTGGAGGGTGTCGCCCTCTCGGTCCGTGATGAAACCGTGATAGCTGTAGTTGGTGAAGAGCGCCAGTTGAGAGCCGGGCGTGGGCTTCACTCTGCGGACGATGAGTCGCACTGGTGCGGCGTCGGGCTTGCTCTCGAAGGGAGTGTAAATGGTCTCGGCCACATCGGCTGTGCCGTCCATCCAGTAGGGTATGGGTGTCCAGTCCGTCTCTGGTATGGCCTCGATGAGATTGCGCAGTCGGGGGTGCTGTCGGACGGTGATGGAGAAGCGGACATCCATCTTGCGACAGACGGCAACGATGGTGTGGGCATAGAAGCCGCTGTCGGCCCGCACCGTGAGCGCTCCCGTGGCTCCGGCGTAGCGCACTCGCGCCACCGTCTCCCGCAGGAAGTTGGCTGCGCCCCGGGCGGTGTTGGCTCGGCCCTTGCGCAGTCGTGCCATCAGCACGTCGCCGGTTCCTGAGGCAACGGCCAGCAGCGGATGATAGCCCCGCTGGCCGGTGTAGTTGTGATGGCGCGCTCCCTCCTTTGCCAGTCCATAGGTCTCGCAGACCGTCGAGTCTATGTCGATCGTCAGAGGCGAGTCCTCGGGGCCTGCCCCGGCGTCCCAGGCACGCGCCAGAAACTCTCGGCTCACCCGGTCCAACTGTCGCACATGTCCCCAGCGGAAACTGCGTAGGAATGTCCCCAGCGTGGATGGAGCCTTGACCACACAACCCAGTACCGAGGAGGTCCTGCCCGCCCGCAACACGTCGGCATCGTCAATGCAGTCGCCACCGACCAGAGCCGACGCCACCAGGGTCAGTATCTTGTCCCCGGTGTTGGCCCGCCCCGGGGCGTCGCCCAGGTCAACGTGGTTGTCGACGAGTTGGCTCAGACCCAGACGCCCGGCCAGGGTGACCGGCAGGATCAGCCCGGCATTGGCTACCAGGCGGGGATCGTCGAAGGCGATTTGGATGCGGTCAGGGTGGTTACGTGGTAGCATCTGTTGGGTGCTCCTTTTCTGTGACAGGTTTTGTGTTGTAAAACCATTATCTCAGATTCAGAGGTGCACCCTTTTGCTTCTTCAGGAGGCCTCTCACACGCCCCCCTCGGTGGATTGGGGATTAGAAGGTCTTTCAGTCCTATTCCGTCATCACTGAAGATAGGATTTCTTGAGAACGTCTTAAGCTGTTGCGTCAGGGCTCTCTTCGTTTCAGACTGGTACGCCGAAATTAACTCATCATCCGACTGTATACAGGACACAATGTCATCTAAGCCGTATTGTAATTTAGGCTGTTTGAAACCTTGCTCTGAACGCCACCCTTCCGACGTAACCTTCTGGAAAGCGTCACTAAGCAACTGGCCCATGCGGTCTTGAATTGGGTCGAGGCCCAGCAGATAACACCAGTCTGAAGAATCAAGGTCGCTGCACCTGACAGCCAGTTCCATATGGTGATCTGAAAGTCGACCACTTCCTCGTGGTCTCCAGACAGCCACGTCTATTGAAGCCTCAGGCAGATCCCAACCGGAGCGAGCACGGTACTGGTTCCGAATTTCTGTTGATTCGCCAGACTCAGTCACTGGAACATCCATCCATTGAAATATGCCCAATGTGTCAAAAAGCAGGGCTGCCCTGCTGCGATTGGTGTTCGCCACTGTCAAAGTCGCGTCGCTTATCGCTAGTGGCTCTATCAGTGTCCCAAGAGAGTATGACTTGCCCGAGCCTCTCTTGCCTACTATAGCTACCACGTGTTCTCCACCCAAGTCGTATCGAACTTGGGTGATGGGTCCTGCTTCAGCAAGCCTTCCCAAATATCCCCAGTCGTCGCTTCCTTCTCCACTTCCAATTCTGAGTGGCCTGCCGCCTTGTATGTTGGGCCGAACTGTGAAACGCTTCATTTCTAACTGAAAACAATGGGATCTACGTCGTGAACAACTTCAGTGTCTATTACGGGCTTGTCTATATCCCATGCCGATATCGCGCACTCATTGATTACGTTGATAATGTTTCGAGGAAGGGTCTTCACGGGATCTTGAGAAGCATATTCGCAGAGCAACTCGAATGCCTCTGCATCGAAAGGATATGTCTCTCGAGTTGACTGCAAGCTACAATCGAGAATGCGCCTCTCTGCTTTGTCTTGATCTACAAGCTCGCGCAACAGTTCCTCAATAAACTTCTTGACATCCTCCACGCTTGGGAATGGCGCAATCTCTATATAATTTGAAGCAGCGATCCTACTCCAAACATCAGGTCGATACAACATGTCTGGCATGCTATCCACTGTCAGTGCAAAAGTGGAGATCACAAAACCAACCGACGCGTTCTGTGGCTCCGCTAATCTGCGAAGGTATGTATGGACTGACTCAACAGCGTCTCCATTTGTGATGTTTATGAGTGCCTCGGCTTCGTCCATCAAGAAGATAAGCTTTTCATCACTGCTTGCAGTTGCCAGTCTACCAAGTGCGGCGAGGGCATTCACCATATCTCCTGTTCCGACATCGCCCAGGTTTCGCGTCACACTGAGACGCTGCAGTCCCCCTGCGGATAGCTTCTGCCCAGTGAGCCACTTCCACGCTGTGATTGGTGGGTCTCCACCTCCACGTAGGTTCTTAACTGCCTGCACTAGGTTTGGGTCTTTGAGTGTGTCTCTTAAGAATACATCCCAATCTTGCGCTTTAGAGAATCCAAGTTCGACCCACTCTGTCACTTTGTCTTTTGATAGCGACTCCATAAGCTGAAGATGCCAATCCCTGTAGTCGGACTTACTACCCATCTCAAGAACGACGTAAACTGCAGCCGGAAGGTGGCGGAGGGCCCTTGGCGGCTCTTGGGCGAGAACATGCTCAATATGGTGAAGAGTCTGTGTCTTGCCTGATCCGTACGAGCCGTATAGCACAATCTTGGGCACGCCAGGAGCGACAAACGACTTATTGATCTGGTTGGTCATAGGAACGTGTGGTATATTAGGCAACTCACTTGTAAGGTGCAAGCCCCTGTATGACTATATGTTGAGGCTCTTGGACGACCCACAAAAGAAATGGGTGCTCAATCTGCCCTTAATCCGAAACCAAGGCTTCTTAGTGGGATGACACACCCGACTCGCATGAGTCGCCCCTTTTCAGCCGTTATCTTACAGCCAAAAGCGTTGATTGACGCGTCGCTCCGCTCGAACAGTCCCTGCGGCGCAGAAACGTGTTCGGGCACAGTGAACGGCTCTTTCGATCCAGAAAAAGCGCCTCGTCGACGCACACCCTTCTCCAAGGTTGAGTGCCGGCGCCGATATGTTACCCCCTTAGCCCACTTTCCAGAGCCAACGAAACTCGCTCTTCCCCGGCCCAATCTGTCGCTATATGCGAAAAATCCTTCGGCCACCGTATGTCCTATAATTACCTGCTCTTGAAACAACGTGCTCCCGTGCCGGGGTCTTGCCTCCTGGATCAAGTGGTCATGAATGACTATTGCAACATATCGACGCTTCTGCCCCGCCTATTTGAAAGATATTCCCGACGCACATTTGGAGACTTCCACGATTTCCAAGGCAGAACAAGAACCGAAGTGAATACCGCTGAACTTCTTTTTTATAGAGGACAGTTCATTCAGATCGACTGCATCGAGCTTGTAAGGCACCCGGCCGCATGATTTCGCCGCTCTAGGCGATCCTTTTCGGAATCCTCGATCCCTAGGCGACCCAAGAAAGGGTAGTCTTTGAGTGCATTCTCACTTCGCAACACTGTGCGGAATCACCCGCATCTGAACAGATCCTAGCGTGACAAAACCCTCCCAAGTAGTCAAATTCTGGCGATCTCTCGCTCTTTTCGGCCGGCATAGGATGTAGATGCGCGCATTCGGTGATTTCTCGCGATGGACTGTTCCTATGCTTCCCTGAATAAAGGTTTCTGGACCCTCTTATCCCTGCAGTTTGGTAGCCGTACCTCGACTCTCAAATAACCAGGTGTGGGCTACCGCGACATCCAAGTGGGAAATAGCACGCCTAAAGAGAAGCGCTATTGCTTGTCGTGCCCCTGAGGGTTGGGGAACCGACGGGAAGGTTTCTGCTACGAAACACTCTCAGCACGGCGATCATGGATACCAGACTGCGCCGCCGGTCGCTCCCCACAATTGCTGGTCGTGTGGTTCGTTGAATCCAGCTTATTGAGACTAATTTTGGTGGAGCTGAGGGGACTCGAACCCCTTGCCTCTTCAATGCCATTGAAGCGCTCTCCCAGATGAGCTACAGCCCCACCTGCGCTATGGGGCCAGTGGATGGCCCCAACAGAGGTACGGATAAATATAGCAGACGGCTATGGTGTCCGCAAGGAATCGGGCAGGTTCCTGCTCTGTCGCGTGGGTGTATAATCGGCTAAAGGCTGTTTCACGGTCTTGTATAGCGCTCATTGGAGGACATCCATCGAGCCAGGAAGGGAGGGCGCGGCTATGAGATTTGCGGCGTTTACTACAGTGGCGGAGTCGGCGGGAGAAGCTACCGATGCCACGGGATTGCTGGACAATCTTCGAAAGCAGACCATCCTCGCGGAGGAGCTGGGCTTCGAGGCTATGTGGCTTGGGGAGCATCACTTCGGGCCTTACGGAGCGGGCGACATACCTAACCCGATTCTGCTTGGGGCCGACTTGGCAGCCAGGACGTCACGAATTCGCATTGGTCAGATGGCGAACATAGCGCCGTGGTGGCATCCGATACGGCTGGCAGAGGATTTAGCCATTCTGGACAATATGAGCGGCGGTCGAGTCGATGTCGGTTTTGGCAGGGGGATCTGGCCGTATGAGGGGCCTCAGTTCCATCCTAACGCGGACCCGCGCAAAGACAAGGAAAACAGGGAGTTGTTCCGCGAAACGGTGGAGATCGTGCGGGAAATCTGGAAGAACGAGTATTTCTCGTACAACGGCACCAACTACTCTTTCCCTGCTGAAGACACGGTTTTCTCGCATCCTATGTATTCGCCGAATCCGAAGTGGCTAGATGGCGAGAAAGTGACGAAACTTCGTGTGACGCCGAGGCCATATCAAGAGCCGCATCCCCCAATTTGGATGACTGTATCCACCGACAACTCGGTTACAACGGCGGCTGAACTCGGGCTGAACGCCTGCTATTGGCAGCCGCCGGCGCTCAGGATCAGGCAGCGAATGGAACTTTACGCGGAGATCAGGTCCAGGCTGGAGGGCAGACAGTTCAGATTGGGGGAAGGTCAGGCGGTTATGCGAACCACCTATATCGCCTCTTCTATGGAGGAAGCAAGGCGCGAGGCTGAAGAAGCCGTTATGTCGTCTTTCATATTCAACGACCCGTTTCGAGGCAGGCAGGTGTTCACGAATCCTGACGAGGTGCTAGACCCTGACGTGAATCTGGACTGGGATTTCCTTGAACCTCGCACTCTGTTGGTCGGCTCTCCTGAAAATGTGATAGAGAAGATTGAGGAGCTGCAAGAGGTATGCAGCCTGGAATACCTTCTTGTCTCGTTTTCGCACACGGGTCTACCAGTGGGTAAATCGCTGCAGAACCTGGAGAACTTCGCTACGAAGGTCATGCCCCACTTCGCATGACATATGCATAGGCTATCCCATTTAATGCGCCAATTGCCGTCATCTCCGTGTGGGCGCAAGTCGCGCTCGTTGCAGTTCTTCGGTCGTAACTGACGGCTGTAAGAGCAGCTCATCGTACAGCGATTCGGGCGGCTCCAGGTCGCGCAGGGCGGGTAAGACTTGCTCGCCCATCAGCCGAATGGAACGCATCAGCTTTTCGTGCTCGATGCCGCCGAACATCATCCAGTTGCTGATGTGCGTTGCGCCTGCGCTGGCTGCGCGCCGGAACTTCTCGATGACAGTCTCGGGGCTGCCGAAGTACAGCCTATCGAGAAACGCTTCGTCATCCAGTTCCCCATCGAACGGGATGGCGTTAATTGCGCCGTTGTTTACATCGTGGCGGCTCAAGCCGCGCTGGGCGCGAGTCTGCCAGCGCACATAGGGCAGCGCTTCGAGCGCCTCTTCGTCTGTGGGCGCGACGTGCGTCATGCACTGCAACGCGAGCGATGGGCGTTGCTTTGGCTTGCCTAGCGACTCGCGCGCCTGCACATACGTCGCCAGCTGCTTACGGACGCCGTCCATTCCGAGCGCGCTTGACGACAAGGGGAGCATGTCCAGCCGTGCCGCCAACTCCATGGACTCGACGCTTGTGCCTGAAATCCAGAGCGGCGGGTGGGGCTTCTGCTTGGGCTTGGGGAATACGGTCACGGGTGCTCTATGCGGATTTGCTCACCCTCATAGATGAACGATTCGTCGGATGTCCACGCCTTCAGCAGCACTTCGAGCGTCTCCTGGAACTTGCCGCGCGATTCACTGAGGTCGCTGCCGAAACCTGCCATCTCATAGCCCTGGTAGCCCCTGCCGACGCCGCACATCAGCCTGCCGTCGATGAGATTATCGAGCACCGCAAGTTCTTCGGCGAGGCGCAACGGCTGCCATACGGGTAGTATGACGGACGCCGTGCCTATCTTTATTCGCCGAGTGCGCTGACCGATGTAGAGCGCCTGCATCAGCGGAGCGGGCGAGTTGCCGTAGTTCGTGAAGTGGTGCTCGGCGATGAGGCAGTAGTCGAAGCCGAGTTCCTCTGAGTATTGCACCTGCTGGACGCCCTCCTCAAAGAGCGTCTTCCAGTTTCGCATCGTGGGGTTGGGCCATTCCAGAAACAAGCCGAATTTCAATTCTTTGTCCTTTGCTGCGGTGTGATGTCCGATGTGGTTAGTGTTTTATTCGACGGGTATCAGCAGGTAGCCTGCGGCTAGTTGAATCGGCTCATGGTCTCGTCTATGCCCTCGGATAGCAGGCAAGCCACGGCATCGGCAGCGCGCTCAACCGCTTCGTCCACTACTTTGCGGTCCTCGGGATCCATGGGTCCTATTACATGCTCAATCTGTCCTGTGCCTTCAGGCGGTCTGCCGACGCCTATCCTGAGCCGAGGGAAGTCCTGCGAGCCTGCCGCTTCGATGACGGACTTGATGCCGTTGTGCCCGCCTGCGCTGCCCCTGCTCCGCAGCCGCAGTTTGCCTGGCTGTAGGTTGATGTCGTCGCAAACGATTAGCAGACTTTCGGAGGGGACTGCGTAGCGCGCCCTCAGGTAGCTGACTGCCGCGCCGCTGCGGTTCACGAATGTGCGCGGCTTGACCAGAACGACGCGGCTAGATTCGATGTCGCCTTCGCCGATGATTGCAGACCTGTGCCGCCGTTCAAGGGTAATGTCATGTTTCTTAGCCAGCGCGTCGATGCACCAGAAGCCGGCGTTGTGGCGGGTGCCGACATATTCGGGACCGGGATTGCCTAAGCCGATAATGATGAGGGAGGGTGGTGCGGCGCGGTGGCTGTCGCGGCTGCCGCGTATGAATTGTAATAGATTGCGCATATAGGATATTTTACAACATTTGCGGATGGTGGGGCGTACCCGCATCAGCTAGCCGATAAGGGCATAATGACCTCCCCGCCCATGCTGCTGTGTCATACGCGGCAAAGCGTGATATTATGTACGGCAGTTCCACGATGATGGCGGAGCGAGTCGAATTTGACGCTGCTGCAAAGATATGGGTTGACGCCGGAAGAGATCGAGCGTCGCAGTCTTGAGATGGTGGAGGCCGCGATGCCGCCTACGCCGCATCTGACGCCGCATGAGCGGTATGTGCTTGGGCGGATTGTGCGTGCGGAGGGCGAGCCGCAGATTGTGGACTCTGTGCGCTTCAGCGAATCTGCGGTTGAGCGGGGCATTGCGGCGCTGCGCGATGGGGCAACGATTGTAACCGATGTGCGCATGGTGGAAGTGGGCACATCGAAGGCGCTGCTGAGGCGAGCGGGCAATCCGATCACGACTATGATTGACGCGCCAAGCGTTGCAGAGAGGGCGAAGCGGGAGGGCATCACTCGCTCGGCGGCTGCGATACGCGAACTGACGCCGCAAATTGACGGGGCGGTCGTCGCTGTGGGCAATGCTCCGACGGCATTACTGGCATTGCTGGACAGCGTTGATGAGGGCAAGGCACAGCCCGCGCTGATTATCGGCATGCCGGTCGGCTTCGTAGCGTGCGTGGAAGCCAAGGATGAGCTTGCCAAGCGTGCTGCGGCGCACATTACGATTCTAGGCAATCGCGGAGGTAGCAGCGCAGCGGCGGCAACGCTGAACGCGCTTCTGGCGCTGTCTATGGAAGATATTCTATGACTATGGCAAATGGATATAGCGACTTTGGCAACTCGGACAGTTCGTCCAATTCGGATTGGGGTGTAGTGCTGCTGGCTCATGGCAGTCAGCGCGGCAGCCATACGATCGACGGCCTACACGAGATGGTGCAACGGCTGCAAGAGCGTCTCGGTGAGCGCAATGCGAAGGTCAAGATGGCCTGCCTTGAGTTCATACAGCCGGACCTGCCGCAAGCAGTCGGATCGCTGGTATCCGAGGGCCGCACTTCCATAACTGTGATGCCATTCCTGCTGGGGCAAGGAACGCATACCAACGATGACCTGGAAGAGGAGATTGCGCGTTCGCTGGAGGCGTATCCACAGGCGCGAATCAAGGCATCCGAGGTATTCGGCTCGGACCCGGCGCTGGTGGAAATTGTGGTGGAGCGGGTACATGAGCACAGCGCATCGCTGAATGGCAAGTCAGGAAATGCTCCAAAGGGCGTAATGCTGGTCAAGGCGGGGACGCGCTCGGCTGCGGAGGACCATCTATGGCTGTACCAGATGGGACGCATGCTGGAGGAGCGGCTTGGCGCGGGCTACGCCGTGGCGGTGGCGCAGTCTCACTTCGGCTCTCCGACGATGGAAGAAGCGGCTGCCGAACTGGTGGAAAAGCAGGGTGTGTCTGCGGTTACATGCGTTCCCTACATCTTCTTCCCCGGCCTTATCCTTACGCGCAATATAATAGGCGGACTAGAGGCGTTAGGACAAAAATATCCGGATGTGGGATTTGAGGTTACGCCTACTCTGGGCGTCGAAGACGGCCTCGTGGAATTGACGGCGCGGCGTATCCTTGACGCATCACACGATTAGCGTGGTTCAAAATGACGAGGCGTGAGAGCGATTACAGCCGTCCGACCGTGAGGCGGCGCGGCATGCGAACGGGCTACACGACGGGCGCATGCGCGGCTGCGGCGGCTAAAGCCGCGACGATTGCACTGCTCAGCGGGAAGCCTGTTGATGAAGTTACTATTCGACTGCCCATTGGCAAGGATGCCACATTCCAGATTCATCGCTGCGAGATTGACGGTAGCGATGAGACGCCTGTCAGCGCACTTTGCTCAGTCATCAAGGATGGCGGCGACGATCCGGATGTTACATCGGGCGCGGAGATACGCGCGAGGGTATGGCGCGACGCCAATACTGAGAATGATGTGACTTTGCATGGCGGTGATGGCGTTGGCACGGTAACGAAGCCGGGCACGGGCATTCCTGTGGGCGATCCCTCGATAACTCGCGTGCCGCGCCGCCTGATTACGCAGTCTGTTCAGGAAGCGGCGGGTGGTCTGTCGTTTAACGTGGAAATCTCAGTCCCCGGCGGACAGGAAATCGCCAAGAAGACGGACAATCCGCGCCTTGGCATTGTGGACGGTATATCCATTCTTGGCACGACGGGCGTGGTGCAACCGTTTTCCACCGCCGCATGGCGAGCGAGCGTGAATGTGTCCATCGATGTTGCCGCTGCCAACGACCTAAAGCACATGGTCATTACCACCGGCACTCAGTCGGAGTTGTTCGCAAAGCACTGGCTGGGGCTGGAGGATATGGCTTATGTGAATGTTGGCATCTTCACGGGGGCGGCACTGAAGCGATGCGTGCAACGCGGGATTCCGCGCGCGACGCTGGTCGGAATGATAGGCAAGTTCTCCAAGATCGCGATGGGCAAGTTCGTCACACATGTCGCGGGCAATAAGGTGGACCCGGTGTTCTTGGCGTCTCTCGCGGCTGAGTGCGGCGCGTCCGACAATGTGCAGGCGGAGATGCGCGATGCGGCGAGCGGGCGACACTTTCAGGAGATTGCGCTGGAGCGCGACGTTATGCAAGTGTTCGACCTTGTGTGCGAACGGGTCTGCGATGCTGCACAGCAGTATCTTGGCGACAGGGCCGGCGACCTGATTGTGGACTCCATCTGCTTCGACTTCGAGGGTGGCATACTGGGCAAGGCGACCACCTCGACAGATCCAATACCGCTTGTGGAAGCGGTGGCTTCCGATGACTAACGCCTCCGTCTCCGTCAATGCGAGAAACGTAGATCGCCCGCTTGGCCTGCCGGATGACGCATTCGCACAGAAGCGGCCGCACCGAGGGCTTATCACCAAGGCAGAAGTGCGCGCGGTAAGCCTGTATAAGCTGGGACTGCGGCGAGACAGCATCGTATGGGATGTGGGTGCGGGGAGTGGCTCAGTTGGGCTTGAGGCGGCGGTTATCGCGTCGGAGGGAATGGTGTACGCGGTGGAGCGCGATGCAGAGTGTCTCGATATGCTGCGCTTGAACGTTGAGCAGTTGGGCCCTGACAATGTCGTCGTCGTATCGGGTGAAGCGCCGGACGCTCTTGATGCGCTGCCCGCGCCGGACTGCGTGTTCGTGGGCGGGAGCGGCGGCAGGCTTAAGGACATCCTGGAGTGCGCTGTATCGCGGCTGAAAGCGGACGGGCGTATTGTGGTGAATCTTGCATCCATCGAGCGAATTGTGCAGACACAGGTGAGCCTTGAATCGCTTGGATTTGACGCGGAGGTGACGATGATAAGCGCTTCGCGTGGCAAGTCACTGCCTGGTGGCACGATGCGGCTTGAGTCGCAGAACCCGGTGTTCGTGATCACAGGCAAGGGTGGACGGGATGAGTAGCGCAGGCGTCGGATGCCTCTATGGTGTGGGTGTGGGGCCGGGCGACCCAGAACTGATGACGCTGAAGGCAGTGCGGGTGCTGAAGGCGGCGCCAATCGTATTCACGCCACAGGCGACAGGCAGCAAGGATAGCCTTGCGCTCACGGTGGCGCGAAATTATATTGATGAGTCGAAGCAGCGGCTGATATTTGCTGAATTCGTGATGGGTGGGACGTCCGACGATGTGTGGAGCGAGGCTGCGGAGCGCATAGCGGTCTATCTGCTGGACGGCGAGGATGTGGCGTTCCTGACGCAGGGCGATCCGCTGCTGTATGGCTCGTTCATGTATGTGATGGTGAAGGTGCAGGCGGCGCATCCCACGATTCCAATTGAGGTGGTGCCGGGCGTAACCTCGATAACGGCGTCGGCATCGCGGGCCAAGATGCCCCTTGTATCGCACGGCGAGCGGCTGGCGGTGCTTCCGGCGATGTACGGCATAGACGACCTGCGGGATGTACTGGCGCGCAACGACACGGTAGTGCTGATGAAGGTGAATCGCAAGGCAATGGCTGCGGTGTCGCAACTGGAGGCGGACGGCGAACTGAGTCGCTGCGTGTTCGTGCGGCGGGCGACCACTCCACGCGAGCAGATTGCGTTCAGCTTGCGAGAGATTGCGCCTGAGGATACCGACTACTTCTCCATGCTGATATTGAGTGGCAAGAAGGGACAGGTTTGACATTGCGGAATGTACCAGAGGGAAAGGTGTACTTCATCGGGGGCGGTCCCGGGGATCCGGAGCTGCTGACGCTGAAGGCGAAACGCATCATAGACTCGGCGGATGTGATTATCTACGCCGACTCTCTGGTGCATCCATCGGTTTGCGAGGGGGCTAAGGCGGGCGCTCAGGTTATCGGCAGCAAGACGCTGAACCTGGACGAAATCACTGAACTGATGGTGGGCGCGGCAACCGATGGCAAGCTGGTCGCGCGGGTGCAGAGCGGCGACCCGTCGATATACGGCGCGGTGCTGGAGCAGATGCGGTTGCTGGAAGCGGCGGGAGTGGAGTATGAGATCGTGCCGGGCGTGAGCGCGGCATTTGCGGCTGCCGCAGTGCTGAAGACGGAATTCACGGTGCCGGAGGTGTCGCAGACGGTGATATTCACACGGCTGGAGGGGCGCGTGGCGATGCCGTCAGGCGAGAAACTTCGTGACCTTGCGGTACACGGCTGTACGCTGGTGCTGTTCCTGAGCATTACACGCATCAACAAAGTCGTCAGAGAACTTAAGGCGGGCGCCTACCCCAATGACACGCCGGTGGCAGTAGTGTATCGCGTGGGGTGGCCGGACCAACTGGTCATCACTGGGACGCTGGGTGACATCGCGCCGAAGGTGAAGCGCGCGGGGATTACGCTTCAGGCGCTGGTGCTGGTGGGCGCGGCATTCGACACCGACATACGGCACATAGAAGCGGCGGGTGAAGCCGCGTCTTCGCACCTGTACTCTTCAGACTATACGCACCTTTACAGGCGCGCGGTTGAATTCTCTAAGAGCGATGCAGTGCATCAGGCCAAGAGCGAGGCCGTGCATCAGGGCAGTGGTGATGGCTGATGCTACGGCGATAGTCGCCATCTCGCGGCGGGGAGCGGCGATTGGAGCGCGTGTGCGTGATGCGCTCGGTGGTGGTTGTGCGCTGTATGTGGAGCAGCGGTTTGCGGATTCGGTGGAAGGGGCTACGGCGTTCGACCTGCCGGTGCGCCCGCTGGTAGGGCGGCTGTTCAATGAGTACGAGCGGCTTGTGCTGATGATGCCCGTGGGAGCGGCGGTGCGTTTGCTGGCGGCGCACATCGGGGACAAGCATACGGACGCGGCGGTGGTATGCGTTGACGATGCGGGGCGGTTTGCGGTGAGCCTGCTTTCGGGGCATGTAGGTGGTGGGGATGCGCTTGCTGAGCGGGTTGCGGACGCGATTGGCGCAACTGCCGTGATTACATCGGCGTCGCATGTGTTGGGAACGCTTGCGGTTGACCTGCTGGGCAGCGAGTTTGGCTGGCGCATCGAGGCGAGTTCCGTGATGGTTACGCGGGCGAGCGCGACTGTGGTGAACGGCGAGCCGGTGGGCGTGTACCAGGATGCTGGTGAGCGCGACTGGTGGGATGCTGGCAAGCCGCTGCCGCCGAACCTGAAGCTGTGCGATACGCTGGATGCGCTGGCGCGATTCCCGAATGTGCTGCTGATAAGCGACCGCGTGGATGTGTCCGAGAGGGTCGCGGCGCTGAATCCCAGAACGCCCAAGACGCTGGTCATTTACAGGCCGCGCAGTCTGGTGGTGGGGATTGGGAGCAGGCGGGGCGTTGGGGTGGCGGAGGTGGAGGGGTTGCTGCGGGGGACATTCGCGGCAGAGCAGCTTGCGGTGGGGAGTGTTCGGTGCATCGCTACGGCGGAGCTGAAGCGGGATGAGGCGGCGATTGGGCTGCTGGCGGAGCGGCTTGCGGTGCCGGTGCGGTACTTCGGGGCGGATGAGCTGAACGGGATGCCGGGGCCATCGGGGGCGTCTGAGTCGCAGCGGCTGCTGGGGATTGTGGGGGTGGCGGAGCCGGCGGCGCTGCTGGCGTCGGGGGGCGATATCATTGTGCCGAAGGTGAGGTCGGCTGCGGCGACGCTGGCGGTGGCGAGGATTGCAATATCATCCCCATCCTAGCCTTCCCCCATCGAGGGGGAAGGGATATTTGTCCTGATACCCTCACCCTATGGGAGAGGGGACTTATTGGCTAGTCCACGAGGAAGCGGCGGAGTTCGGTTAGCAGGAAGTCGGGGTTGTCGGAGGCGACGGGGTGGCCGGAGTCGGGGACTTCGAGGAATTGCATCGAAGGCTGCAACTCGCGCATGCGCGCCACGATCTCCGGTGATAGGAAGTCGCTCTCCGCGCCCTTGAGTTCAAGGATGGGGCAACGGATTTGCGCCCACTTTTCCCAGAGCAGGGGGACTTCGTTTTTGCCGAAGCTGCCGTTAATCCAGAACATATCGGGGTCGTGCTTGGCTACGTACTTGCCAGCGTAGTTGAGGCGGAGGCCGTGCTCGGCGGTGTTGCGGTAGTATTCGGCCGATGGGCGGGGGTTCGCCTGCATGCCCTGCTCGACATACTCGTCGATGGAGCGCCAGCCGAGGGGTCGGCGGTTCATGCCGCCAATCTGCTTTTGCGCGGATGCTACGCTCATCTCGGGGCCGTAGTCGAGGCAGATCAGGTGCTTGAGGTGGGTGGGGTTGTCGCCGGCGTATGGGATGGCGTTGCGGGCGCCGAGTGATGCGCCGATGTAGTCGCAGGGGACGATGCCGATTGCTTCTGCGAACGCTGCGAGGTCTTCGGCGAATGCGGTTACGGCATAGCCATCGCGGGTGTGGGATGAGTCGCCGTGGCCGCGCTGGTCGATGGCGATGACGCGGAACTCGTGGCGCAGTTCGCGGGCGATGTGGTCCCAGTTGTGGGCGTTGCCGCCCTGACCATGCACGAGCAGGAGGTTGCGCGTGGAGTCGCCGCCCCAATCGATGTAGTGGATGGTGAGTCCGTTGATGTCGATGTAGTGGTCGGTGGGTACGGCGGTCATTGTGTTCTCCTGGGGGTATTATGATGTGCTGGGTGGATGGTATTCATCACCCCCATCCTAACCTTCCCCCGTCGAGGGGGAAGGGACAAGTTGGTAATGCAAACCGCCTTGTGGAAGATGGCACAAGGCGGCGCTAATGAGACATTCAATTGAAGATCGAAGGGCGTGGTTAGCGGTTGCGGCGGCGGCGGATGCGGCGCAGGCTGCGCTGCTTGTCGAGGCGGGTTTGCTCGCCCTTGGTGCGGAAGAAGCGCCGATTGCGCAGTTCGCGCAGTATGCCGGAGCGCTGCATAGTTGTCTGGAAGCGCCTTAGCAGGCCTTCGGGGTCTTCGCCTTCGCGTAGGGTTACATAAGCCAAGTGTGTTTCCTCCGTGAGTAGGTGCAACGACAGGATGGGCGGCATTGCGATATGCGCCTTTTGACGAAGTATAACATACAGGGTTGGGTTCTGTCAGGCGTTCATGTGTTGGAGAGTGCGCCGAATTATTGCCTGCGCAGGGGCATGCTCTTCCGCGATTAAGTGAGGAGGGATTTTTGGCCCTCACCCTAACCCTCTCCCTCTGGGAGAGGGGACTTATGGGCTGCGGATTTTGACTGCATGGAGTTTGCCGGCGAGGGGATTGGGCAGGACGGGTACGCCTTCGCGGGCGGCGGCGTCCTTTATCCGCCTGAGTGTGTCGGAGTATTCTGCGTAAGCGGAAGGTGGTGGAGGTGGCGGCTCTTTCGGGGCTTCGCCTTTTGGATAGTCGCCGGATTCAAGACGCGCTTCGTAGTCGAAGAGTGCCTGTTCTTCGGGGTTCAGGGGTTCGTAGTGGTAGTCCACTGACGGGTCGAGGTCGTTGGGGCCGTAGTCGTAGATGTTTTTGTCCTCGGTGCTGTTGGACTTGCTTTTGGTCTCGTCGCCGGATTCGCTCATGGGCGGGGTCTTGGATACCGGCTCCATCACCCCCATCCTAACCCCCGCCTTCGCTGGGGGCAGGCCCTTCCCCCGTCGAGGGGGAAGGGGGTTATTGAGAATGCCCGCACTGCCCTCACCCCAACCCTCTCCCTGGGGGAGAGGGGGCTTTGAGCTTGTGGCTGCCTCTTGGTTTTCTGGATTCCTGCTTTCGCGGGAATGACGGGAGCTTGAAGTGGCTGTGTCGCCTGATTCACTCAGGGGCAGGCTCTTGGACACCGGCTCCGTCACTCCTGTCCTAATCTTCCCGTATCGAGGGTGAAGGGACTTTGATGCGGCGGCTTCGCGGTCTTCTTCTTCTTTCATCTCTTTGGCGATGGCTTCGTAGTCGGTGTCGTCGTAGTTGTCGTAGTCGTCGATGGAGGTTGTGAAACCGGCTAGGGTCTTTTTCTGACCAACGGTGAGACGCGGGGATTGGTCGTCGCGCCAGTAGGCTTGGAGGTGCTCAGGCTTGATTGCTTCGTAGTTGGTGTCCCAGCCTCGGCGCAGAAGTTCCTGTGCCGCTGACATACGGTGATGGATGGTGAACTCTAGGTCAGGGTCGGGATCGGACATCACTTCCAGCAGGAAGCGGACGGTGTCTGTGCCGCGTTCGCTGTACTCTCGCATTCGCCTGGCTAGGTCTGTGTGAAGGGTGTCGTAGGCGTTTGCTTCGTCGGTGGTGTCTGAGAGCCTGCGGCGTGAGCCGAGGTCTCCGAAGCCGCGTCGCAGGAGTTCTCTTGCTGCCGCTATACGGTCTGCGGGCTTTATGCGGAATTTCTTCGGAGTGAATGGCCTGTCTCTGCCGGTCATTATGTGAATGAGAAACTCTACGAGGGTGTGACCTTCTGCGGTCTCGTGGCGGATGAGATGGGCTATCTGGTAGTTGATGATGTCGAGGTGAGTGACTGGCTTTGCAATCTCTTGGCTCCTCACCCTTTCCTCCCCATCGGAGAGGGGACTTTTAGCGGGGGTTTCTTCGTCGCCCTGCCCCTCTGGATTCCCGCCTGCGCGGGAAAGACGGTCAGAGGTGGTTTCGCATTCGGCGTCGGGGAAGCCGTAGCGGATAAGGTGCTTGGCTGCGTCCATTCGGTGGCAGACTTTGACGCCGGGGGTTTTGCCGCGCATGGTGTCGACGAGGAATGCGGCGATGGTGTCGCCTTCGTCGGTGCGGTTGATGATTTTCTGTTGTAGAGGGGTTGTGATGCACATTGGCGTTAGTCTTCAGTTACCAGGTCACGGTTGTCAGTGATGTGATTCGGTGGGTGTGTTGCGAATATGTGTTCTTTTATATTAGCTTCTAGCATACGGACGGATGTTTGGGTTGTCAAGAGGGAAATTCTGGCAGGGCAACAACTCATACGGGGTTCTGGTGACTACGTTGTGTGGACATTTCCCATTTGTCCCCTGTGATTCGGAACGAAGCGAGAAATATGAAGTCTGTGAATGGCGCATGTGCAACGATTCTAGATTCTTCACTCCGCTCCGCTCCGTTCAGAATGACAGGTAAGAGGCGCTGCGTTCGGAATGACAGAATAGACTTGCTTCTTCGGGTTTGAAACGGTTTGCGTATCAGATGCCAACAGAGTCTAGTCAATTTATGTTGACATAAATTAGGTATCTTTGTAGTATTGCGAGGCTTTGTGTCATTGATAGTTCGTAGTTTTTGAAGGTCATTTATTTTCGAATTGTTCTGAGGACTCTGTATATATAGGGGCTTGTCAGGACGTTTTCAGTCAACTTTGCGTCTCATCGACAGCCTCAGTGAATACAAGAACGAAAAAATGAGAGAGGAGTTTACACAACGATGAAAAGATTTATTTCGGTGGCAGCGGCGGTGGCGATTGTGGTCGTGGCTGCGGTTGCCATACTTGCAAGCGGGGAAGTTTTGTCGTTCTCCGCGCCAGCGTCCGATGTTTCTGTGGGTGATAGGGTGCCGGCGGATCAGTCTCAGCCACAGGATTTTGCCGGGGCGGGTTCCCAATCCTACTACTTCGGGCCCAACTTCATGTGCCAGATTTTTACAGATACGACAATAGGCTGCTTTGGTTCCAATACGAACAATGTCGTATCCAGTGTGCCCAGTGGGACTGGATTCACGAATATAGATGGCGGAGAGACATACGCATGCGCCTTTCACCAGGCCAGTCGTTTTAATTACTGCTGGGGTTCGATAACTCGCAGGCCCAGCACCACCCAGCCGACGGCGACGCCTGAATCGACGGCCACGGCAGCACCTACGGCGACGACTGTTGCTAATGGTGGGACGCCCGTGGCAACCGCAACTAGTGCTCCACAAGCGACTGCAACGCCTGAACCGGATCCGTGTAGAATTGCTCCACCGGCTGCTTTCGTTCTTCCCATTAGCTTGTCAGGTTCTTGGGGTACTGAATGTTTTTATGAGGATGGCTTAATTGAGGATGTGGCAGCTGGTGATCGATACTTCCGCTGGACAAGTTTCGAGGTAGCTAGTTCTCCTGGATCTTGGGTTGCCACGTTGACATCAGATCAGGATACTGTGCTGATCTTGTATGAGTGGAATACCGAGACGGAGAGTTGGGACCTTGTGGAACAGAATGACGACATTGCTCAAGGCAATACCAACTCTCGAATTGAGTGGACTCCTGTAGCTGGCAAAGTGTATGCTCTTTCGATGACGACATATCTTGCTACCACACTAGGCGATTTCTTGCTAACGATCGAGGCTGGGACTTCCAGCTCGCAGGGCCAGGGTTCGAGTGGCGAACAGCACACGGGGCAATCCATCACTGAAGGTGTGGCGCCGTTTGATCGGCGACAGTAACGCAGGTCGTCAAGTCCACTACGTGAACTTGACCGTATAGACGGCGAAATAAGAGCGGATGAGTTATCGGAATTTCTGACAACTCATTCGCTCTTGCCGTTGGGCGGCGCGTAGCTCTGAGGGCGACAGCGCGTCTTAAGATAGGCACATGTGGTCGGAATGTAGGCTTGAATATGTGAAGATTCGTTCTTGGAAGTTGACAGTGATTTGCAATTCTCACTAGAATCTGTTTTTAATATGTAGGGAAGTTTGTGGCTGCGGTGGTGGATGGGGTGTGTTTCAATGGTTCGCGGCTGCTGAAGGGATGTGGGTTGTGTGGACATTTGCCATTTGTCCCTTGTCATTCCGAGTAAGGCGAGGAGTCTGAAGTCTGTGAATGGTTTATATGCAGCGGTTTTAGATTCCTCACTGTGTTCGGAATGACAGAAGAAGGGGGTCGTTCGGAATGACAAAAGAAGAGAGTCGTTCGGAATAATAGATAAAGAGAGCCCTTGGGAATGACAGGGAAGGGGCGCTGCGTTCAGGATGACAGGGGGAAGGAATGCTGCGTTCGGAATGGTAAGATTGACCTACTTTTCAGGTTGAAATCGCCTTGTGTATCAAATGGCAACAGAACGTAGTTATGATTTGAATGACTTCGCGAGTTTGCGGGATGGATTGGATTAGGATTGGCTGATGGCAGCAGAACTTGATGGAATGCGGATTGCGACGCTTGAGGCGCGGATGACGGGCGCGCTTGCGAGTCTTATCAGCAAGCGAGGGGGTGAGCCGCTGTGCGCGCCTGCCTTGCGCGAGGCTCCGCTGGACTGCGCGGAGGATGTGCGCTACCTGCTGGATAAGCTGGAGAGTGAAGAACTGGATGTGGTGGTGTTCCAGACGGGGGTGGGCGCAAGGGCGCTGTTCAAGGAGGCGGACAGGCAGGGGAGATTACCGTTTCTGCTGTCGGCGTTGCGTGGCGTTACGACGGTGTGCCGGGGTCCGAAGCCGACTGCTGCGCTGAAGCAGGTGGATGTGCAGATATCCGCGGGTATTGCCGCGCCATATACGACGAAGGAGCTGCTGGAGGCTCTGACGGCGCTGCCGGTGCGGGGCAAGAGGCTGATGGCGTTGCAGTACGGTGAGCGCAACGCGGCGCTGATGGCTGCGCTGGGTGAGCAGTGCGAGACGGTGGACGAGTTGTGCCTGTACGAGTGGCAGCTACCGGAGGACATCGCGCCGATGGTTTCGCTCGTAGATGAGCTGGTGGATGGCAGGGTGGATGTGATCGCGTTTACGAGCCAGGTGCAGATTCGGCATCTGTACAAGGTGGCGGCGGCGAATGATGTGTCGGGGCGGGAATTGTCGGATGCGCTGAACACGCGGACTATCGTGTGTGCGGTGGGGCCTACGTGCGCTGGGGCGCTTGCTGATGTGGGGGTTGCGACGGATACGCAGCCGGAGTATCCGAAGATGGGGCACATGGTGAACGCGCTGGCGGAGTATGTGGGCGAGTTGTCGGTGGTGAGTTCACAGTAGTTAATTTTCGGTTAACCAGTCGAAATTGGTCGCCCCTGCTTCGTGGAATGCGAGGCGGGGGCGATTTTTTGTGCGCGGTGGTTGCTCTGGATTCTGCCTGATGTCATAAGGTTGGCTATATTTGCTATTGCATCTGTGCCGTATATTCTTTATACTGAGTATGTAGGACATAAATTACACATTATGCTACGGCGTGAGTGCATGAGGCCAATAGCGTCTGTGGTGGAAAGGATGGATGATGGGAGTTACTATGATGCGATTCGGCGGATCGGGATCTATGAATATTAGGCGAAGTCGCACGAAGATATGGCTGGCGCTGCCTGTGCTGGCGCTGATGCTTGCTGCGATTGCGATTGGCGGATTTCAACATGGGACGGCTTACGCGGCAGAGGAATCTGCGATTGGCACTGATATGTCGCTGGGGACCGCAGATGGAGGCGCTGATTCGGTACCGAACGGCAGACCAATTGTCGCGGAGGTTCGGGGCAGGATGAAGGTGGTGTGGTCGGCGACTCTGACGGTTGGCGAGGCGTCACAAGACGAAACCACCATATTGGGCTACGTCCCCGGCAGAAATGTAGACATAGGTGACCTGGATGATACGGAATTCAGCGATAGGGGCGTGGAATATGCGATTGATAGTCTTGTCCACAAGGAAGTGGGTAGTATCAATCAACTGGTCCTGGAGACGAGCACCGGCCTGCCGGACGACCTGATTTTCGAGGTAGATGGCGAGCGGTACGCAATATCCGATGCGGACGCGCTGGGACTGCACAAGGACATTCAGGTGTGGTGGCTCGACTCAGGACTGAGCTGGAGCGACGGGGGGACGATGACGGTGAAGCTGATGCGCCCCAGACCGTACAATCCGTGCCGCGACGAGTAGGAGTAGGTACATGCCGGCAAGTGTGCGGGTGGTGGATGTGTGGTGGTGACGGATGCGGTGACGATGGAGATGGGTGGAGTTGTGGAAGTGGCGGATTGATGAGAGAAGCGCATGAGCCGGCTTGCCGCCCCTGCTTCGTGGAGTGCGAGGCGGGGGCGGTGTTTTGTGTGCGCTTGGTCGCGGAATTGCGGAAGAGCGGCTATCGGAAGGATTCGGCGTTGTCTTGGGCTTTGAAGTTGAGGACTTGCCAGGCGCGGGGGGTGTCGTAGATTTTCCAGGTATTGTTGGAGGCGCCGTAGAAGATGTCGAAGCCGATGTTTTCGGCTTCGATGCAGGCTTCAACCATGCGGGCTATGTCGCGGTGGCTGAACCAGCTTACGAAGCTGCGGGGGTCAGATCCGGGACGGTCGTCGGGACTGGTAGTGCCGAAACGGATGCAGATGACGCTGATGCCGTGGTCTTCGTCGAAGTAGCGACCGAGGGCTTCGCCGAATATCTTACTGACGGCGTAGGGGCCGTCGGGTCTGTCGGGCATGTCGTGGGTGATTAGCGGGACGGTGGCAGGGTCGAGGTCGTCGTAGTCGCCGTTGGCGATGGCGGTGTAGGGCTGGTCGCGCTCGTACATGCCGACGACGTGCATGGAGCTGAAGAAGATGATGCGGCTGACGCCTGCCTGCTTTGCTGCCTCGAAGACGTTGGCGGTGGCGATTACGTTGTCGGGCATGAGCAGGTCCCAGCCGATGTCGGGGGTGTGGCGCGGCTCGGCGGCTAGATGCACTACGACGTCTTTGCCCTCGAATGCGGGGGCGATGGCTTCGAGGTCGGTGAGGTCGGCGGTGAGGGAGTCCAAGCCTTCGAGGGGGATGCGGTCGATGCCGCTAAACTCGTACTTGTCGCCGAGGTGGTCGCGTAGGACTTTGCCTATTCTGCCGCCGAATCCGGTTACTAAGGCTTTCTTCTTGTCGGGCATTCTTTCCTCCAGTGTCAGATGATGGGGGTATCTTATCATTTGCGGATGGGGGCGCGGGCGGGGGCTGACAGGATAGGTGGTTTCTGCCCATGCGTTTGGGTGCGTGGACTTTTTCGAATTGTCCCCTGTCATTCCGAGGGGATCGAGGGATCTGAAGTCTGTGAATGGCGTGTGTGCAATGGTGTTAGATTCTTCACTGCGCTGCGCTGCATTCAGAATGACAGGGGGTGAAGGCGCTGGGTTCGGAATGACGGAATAAAAGGGCACTGCGTTCGGAATGACAGTGAAGGGGTGCTGCGTTTAGATGTCCCTTGTCATACGGAGCGAGGCGAGGTACTTGAAGTCTGCGAATGGTGTATTTGCAACGATCTTAGATTCTTCACTTCGCTGCGCTGAGTTCAGAATGACAGGGAAGGAGGCTTCGTTGAGAATGACGGAATAAAAGGGCACTGCGTTCGGAATGACAGTGAAGGGGTGCTGCGTTTAGATGTCCCTTGTCATACGGAGCGAGGCGAGGTACTTGAAGTCTGCGAATGGTGTATTTGCAACGATCTTAGATTCTTCACTTCGCTGCGCTGCGTTCAGAATGACAGGGAAGGAGGCTTCGTTGAGAATGACGGAATAGACCTGCTTTTCAGGTCCAGAATGCTTTGTGCATTGAGTGTCATCAGAACCTAGTCTTCGGTATTGCCAAGGGTGTTGGTGTTGTATTCAATGTTGTGCTTGATTTCGACTTCACCCCCATATTGTCCCTTCCCCCATCGAGGGGGAAGGGACAATATGGGTCATATCATCACGTGTCAACAGGGCCTAGCCTTCTCACAGAGGGGGAGGGGAAGCAATAATGCTCTGCGGGTCAGACGCCGAGGGGCCAGAACCATACTATTAGTGGAGTGGATACGGCGACGATGATGATGTCGAGGGGGAGGCCCATCCTCCAGTAGTCACCGAAGTGGTAGCCGCCGGGGCCCATCACGATGGTGTTGGACTGGTGGCCTATGGGAGACAGAAATGCGGAGGACCCGCCGATGGCGACTGCCATGAGGAACGGGTCAACTGACGCTCCGATCGCTGCCGCAACGCCGAGTCCGACGGGCGCCATGAGGATTACGGCGGTGGCATTGTTTATCCAGTCGGACAGGAGCATCGTGATGACAAGAACCACCGCGACCATACTCCACGGGGGTAGGGACTCGCCGAGGTCGGCTACAAGCGAGGCGATGCGGAGCGCTCCGCCGGTTGTTTCCAGGGCTTCGCCCACCGGAATCATCGCGCCCAACAGGATGATGATGGGCCAGTTGACCGCCTGATACGCGGCCTGAAGTGAGAGGAAGCGGCTGACGAGCAGCAGGACGACCGCGCCCGGCAGGGATATATGGATCGGGATGACGCCGAATATGGTCAACAGGAGGGCGGCGGCAAAAATGGCTATGGGAACCAGCAGGGGGCGGCGCTGCCCGACACCCAACTCGCGTTGAGCGAGAGGGAGCAGACCTAGCTGCGGCAGGGCTGCCTGCACGACCTCGGTCCTGCCCTGAAGCAGCAGCACATCGCCCACTTGCAACACAAGCTGGCTGAGCCCTGTCACCAGCCTGTTGCCTCTTCTGGATATGCCAAGGAGATTGACCCCGAAAGCGGGGTGCATATGAATGTCTCGCACCGTGTTGCCATCCGCAACGCCGTTGCGCATTACTACCGCCTCAAGTAGCGTCACATCCTCGGACTCGACAGTCTGCACTACATCGGAGCGTATGTCCCTGAAGATTTCCAGCGCGAACCCGGTTTGGGTCATGAATGTTCTGAGGTCTTCCGGCGCCACCTCGATGATGAACACATCGCCCACATCGATAATCTGGTAGCTGGACGGGGCGCCGTAGCCCCTTTCCCTGTGAATAAGCCCTACGATCGCCACATCTTCCCCGGCGGACTCCTCAAGGTCTCGGACGAGCTTGCCCACGAACGGCGAGTTCTCAGTTGCGCGCACTTCCACCATGTAGTCCGCGATGTCGATTGCATCGGACAAGCTTGCCCGCGGTCGCCTGGAAGGGATGAGACGCCAGCCGACGAAGCAGATGAACAGCAGTCCGGAAATGGCGACCAACGCTCCGACCGGCGTAAAGTCGAACATGTGAAATGATTCGCCAACCACTTCCTGCCGAAAAGCGGAGATTATGATGTTGGGCGGAGTCCCTATCAGAGTGGTAAGTCCGCCCAGCAGAGAAGCGAAGGACAGAGGCATGAGATAGGGCGAATAGGGACGCTTTGCGCTGCTGGCGACCCTGATGGCAAGCGGCATCATCAGGCTGAGCGCCCCTACGTTGTTCATGAATGCGGACAGGACGGCTACCAGTCCTGACAACGAAAATACCTGTACGGTAAGACGCTTGCCTACGCGAGAATACCAGCCTTCCATGACATCGATGACGCCGGAGTTTTCGAGCACCTTGCTGAGTATAAGGACGGCTCCGACGGTTACGACCGCGGGGTGACCGAATCCATGAAAGGCAACGGACGCCGGAATGATACGCAAGGCCGTGAGGACCAGAAGCGCGCCGATGGCAACGATGTCGTAGCGTATCCTGCCCGTAATAAACAGCACGAGCGCGACGAACAGTACGCCGAAAACGATTGCCTCATTCATGAAATTGTGGTCGAGTCTCCTGTTTGCACTTCAGACTGGCACAGATATGAGCGTTCCGGCGCGACCGGGACAAGGGACGCCTGTATGGAAATATGGTGAAGTTTATTGCTGTAAAGGGTGAGGGAAGCGCGAAGGTGTGCTCTCATTAAAGCATGGGACAGAGAATGCACCGCTGCGGAATGTGCTTTGAGAATGCTAACCAATGTCCAAAATAAAGTCAAAAGATTTTGGTGGGAGGCGGTGTCATTTCGTTATTGTTCTGCAGGAGCGCGGTTGGCTCTGTCATTTCGAGAGAAGGGAGGGATATGGAGTTAGTGAATGGTGTATGGGCAACGAGTTTAGATTCTTCACTTCGCTGCGCTGCGTTCAGAATGACAGGGGTGGGACGGTGTGTTCAGGGTGACAGTGAAGGGATGCTGCGTTCAGAATGGCAGAATAAGCGAGCCTTTTTGTTCAGACTTTACATTCGCCTCTCAGCTCCTGAGGGGGTATGGACAACATGGATGAAGTCAGCGCCGCCAATAGTGCCAGCGGCTGTGCGGCGCTAGATGAGGTTCTGGCGGTCGATGCGGTTGCCGGCTAGGAATACGTCGGCTACTTGCCGCAGGTCGGCTAGGTCGTCGAGGGGGTTGCCGTTGATGACTAGGACGTCGGCTTGCTTGCCGGGTTCGAGGGTTCCTACGAGGGAGTCAATGCAGCAGGACCTTGCGGCGTCGCGGGTGGCGGAGACGATGGCTTCCATGTTGGACATGCCCGCCATGGCGTGCGCCTCTATGTCGGTCTGGTAGTCGCCCATCGGGTAGTAGGACCACGCGGAGTCGGAGCCTGCTGCCATTACCACTCCGGCATCTCGCATGCGGGCGAAGTGATCCATCCGCGCTTCGGAGGTCTGACGGAAAGTGTCAAGTTCGGCTTGCTGCTGGGCGGTGAGATTCTCCATGTCTTCGAGCATGCGGATCCGCGCCACGCCCTGTCCGAGCGTGGGGTTGACGAATACGCCTTGCTCGGCGATGCGCTCGGTGATGTCGGGGCGGTAAGTGTCCGCGCCGTCGGGGTCTTTGTGGACGCCGTGGATGATGGTGTCGATTCCGGCGTCGAGGGAGTTGGCCATGCCCTGCGAGGAGGCGCAGTGCGCGGCGGCGTGCTTGCCGAAGCGGTGGGCTTCGTCGCAGATTGCGCGCAGCTCTTCAACGTTGAAGGACGGCCTGAGCGGGTGGCTGGTGCGGGTGCTGCCGCCAGTGGCGGTAATCTTGATGAAGTCCGCGCCCTCCTTGATGAGCTGGCGGACGGCTGCGCGGCACTCGTCCACGCCTGTTGCGGCGGTGCCGAAGTAGCTGAGGTGGCCGCCTATGATGGCGACGGGCCTGCCGGCGAGTATGAGGCGCGGAGCGGGGACGATGCCCAAGTCAACCGCTTGACGAAGCATGAATGTGGTGCTGTTCTTTGCGCCGCAGTCTCGGAGGGTGGTAACGCCGGAATAGAGGTGGCGGCGGGCGTTCTGCGCGGACTGAACGGTCAGCACCTCGTCGGGCAGGGTTACGAGCTCGTCGCCCGCTCGTCCGTCGCCGATGCCGTTCAGGTGGACATGGGAGTCCACGAGGCCGGGCAGGATAGTGGCGTTGCTGTAGTCGATTTCCTGCACTGACGCGCCTTCGGGGGCGTGGACAGTCTCAGCCGTGCCAATCTGCCGGACGGTGCTGCCTTCGAGAAGGATTGCTGCTTGCTCTTGGACGGCTTCTGCGGCTGTGTCAATGAGGCGGGCAGCTTTCAGGATGGTGAACTGGGGGGTGGTTGGTGGCATTGTGCTATCTCCATTTCAAATAGGGTTGGGGTACGTTGGCACTCTGAAGACTGTCGCGTTTCGCCCCATCGTGCCATGCAAAGCAAAGGCAGGGACTACCTAGGGATTTTCAGAAATCCTTGACTCGACGCTCCTTATGAATTCGGCCTCTGAATGTTCGGGGAAGGCACCGCGTAAGTCGCCCACAGGGCTTTCCACCCTTGCCCGTCCGTCCTTGAGCAGAAACTTGTACGGGTGTGCGGGGCCGCTCCAGTAGCCTGGGTAGCTGCCGTTTTCTTTCAAGAAAAGCAGGTATCTACTGCCCTTGTCCAGAAGCAGGTTCGCGTTCTCGTCGCGCATCTGTCGGGCCTGTCCTCGATCCGTGTAATCAAGCCCAGTGAATTGAATGACGGGGATTGTATCACCGCCATTTCCCTTCAGGTAGCGTTCCACATGGAGGTTAAAGCCACTGCCGACTGCCTGAACACTCGCATTAGACTGGTCCTGGACGCGCAATGCATCGGGTTCAACGTTGGGTACTGTGCCGATGACTATCACGGATGAGTTCGCTACGAGTTTGCCGAGAGGGTCGGAGGGGCCCGGTAGGGAATTTGCTGTGTAGTACATGACTTGTGGAGGCATTGCCACAGACCGCTGTATTGCGCGAGGCACCGCTGTATTGGGCGGCATTGGTGTATTGGGCGGCAGGGGCGTAGCAGGTGGCAGGGGTGTAGATTGCAATCCTCCTACGGACGGCGTGTCGCAGGCAAAGGCGGTCAATCCAATCATGCTAGCGAGTAAGCAGGAGATGGCGAATGGTATTAATCGGTTCATATTGCTTGCGTTTTAGGAATTGCAGCGATTCCAATAGGCTCTAGCTGAATGCCAACAGACCCTAACTTTCCCCATGATGGCGGAAGGAGGCTTCGTCTATATCTGTGCGGGCGGCTGGCGGACTGCGGCGATGGAGTCTTCTGAGCCGCGTTCGATTTTGCGCCCTGCTAGGAATACGTCCTCGACATTCCAGAGGGCGTTGATGTCGTCTGCGGGGTTGCCCTGCACGACGAGGATGTCCGCCGCTTTGCCGGGTTCGAGGGTTCCGACTGTGTCGGATACTCCGAGCGCGTCCGCCGCCCAGCTTATTACGGAGAGGACGCCCTGCATGGGAGTGTATCCGGCATGGACGAGCAGTTCGGTCTCGTAAACGGTGTTGCCGAGCTGGTAGCTGCTCCAAGATGAGTCGGAGCCGGTGATGACTTTCACGCCCATGTTTATCATGCGGCGGGTGTGGTCGAGGCGGACATCGAGGTTGGCGCGCGCTCCTTCAAGCTCGGACTGCTCGCTCGCGGTCAAGCCTTGCTCCTCCCGCTTGTGCGTAAGTTCCCATGCGGTGGCGCGGCTGACTTGCAGCGTGGGATTGACGAATGCGCCCTGCTGCCCGATGCGCTCCGCGACATCCTCGCGGAATATATCGGAGCCGTCGGCTTCGCGATAATAGCAGTGGATGATCATGTCCACGCCGGCGTCAAGGGAGTTGGCTATTCCTGCCGTGGACGACGAGTGCGTCGCGGTGAGCTTGCCGAACTTGCGCGCCTCGTCGGTGATTGCCCTGAGCTCGTCCACATTGAAGGATGGCAGAGTCGGGAACGATGTGCGCGTGGTTCCGCCGGTGGCGACTATCTTGATGTAGTCTGCGCCTTCCTTGATGAGCTGACGGGTGAGGGCGCGGGCGTCGTTTGCGCCTGTGACCTCGCCGCCGAAGTATCCCATGTGCCCGCCGATGATGGCGACGGGGCGACCGCAGAGCACCATACGGGGGCCAATTGTAAGTCCCGCGTTGATGGCATCGCGCAGCCTGAACATGGTGACGTTCTTGGGGCCGTTCTCGCGGATTGTGGTTACGCCGGAGAATAGGCTGGCGCGGGCGTTTCTGGCAGACTGAAGGGTGAGTACCTCGTCGGGGAGTTGGGCGAGGTCGTCGCCGAGGCGTCCGTCGCCGAAGCCGTTGTGGTGCGTGTGGCAGTCGACCATGCCGGGCATGATGGTGCAGCCGGCGTAGTGGACGGTCTGCACGGCTGCGCCTTCGGGGGCGCGGATGTCGGCGGCGCTACCTACGGCTGCGATGGTGGAGCCTTCGAGCAGGATGGCGCCGTTGTCGATGGGTGTGCCGCCTTTCGCGTCAATTACGCGGTCGGCGGTGAGGATGGTGAAGTGGGGGTTGGTGGGCATGGTGGGGGAGGGTCCTTCTTATACGAACACTGCAGGGGAAACTTGAAACCTATTTGCCAGATCGCGGATGTTCCTGACGGTGAGCTCGCGCTTTCGTTCAAGGATGTCAGATATGGTCTTAGGGGTGCCAATCTCGGGGATATCCGCCAGAGCCAGTTCGTGTTCTTCCATCAAGAATTGGAGCATGTCAACGCCGTCACAGTCAGGCATAAGATGGTGTTTTTCTTCATAGGCATGTATGACCGTTCCGAGTGTATCCAGCAGGTCGTATAGCGGGTGTTGCTCATCGACGCCGACTTCATCTATGAGCTCGTTTAGGCGGTCAATGGATTTCTCATATTGATTTGTGTCCATATCAGGGTTTGTTGACATGTTGAGGTTGCCTTTCAATATTTCTGTCATTTCGAATGAAGAGAGAAATCTAAAATCGGAGAATGGCGTAAGTACAACAATGTTAGATTCTTCACTCCGCTGCGCTGCGTTCAGAATGACAGAACAGATCTACTTTTCAAGTCTGAAACGCTCTGTGTGCCAAATGCCAACACACCCTAGTTGTTACATCGAGATTGCGCCGCCGTCTATGACTAGCTCGGAGCCGGTTACGTAGGAGGAGTCGTCGGAGGCTAGGTAGAGGACGCCTTTTGCGATTTCGTCAACGGTGCCAAGGCGACGCATCGGAACGCGTTCGAGGCGAGCTTCCAGGCGGGCGGGGTCGCTCATAGCTGATTGAATCATGTCGGTGTCGATGGGGCCGGGGTGGACGGAGTTGCAGCGGATGCCGTCAATGGCGTGCTGGGATGCGGTTACCTTGCTGAAGATGCGGACCGCGCCCTTGCTGGCTGCGTAGGCCGGTTCCTGGTGCTGGCTCTGGCCGATGCCTGCTACGGATGAGATGTTGACGATGGAGCCGCCGCCTGCCTTTCGCATTTCCGGGATGGCGTGCTTGGTGCCGAGGAAGACGCCTTTTGCGTTGACCTCGAAGATGCGGTCCCACTCGTCGGCGGTGCGGTCTTCGATGGCAGATTTCTGGATGACGATGGCGGCGTTGTTCACGAGGATGTCGAGCTTGCCGTACTTGCTGACGGCGGCTGCGACGGCGCTTTCCCATTCGGATTCATTGGCAACATCGAGGTGGATGTAGAGGGCGTCGCCGCCGAGTTCGTTGATTTCGGCTTCGACCTGCTGTCCCTGATCGTCGAGGATGTCGCAGAGTACGACTTTCGCGCCTTCCTGCGAGAATAGTCGTGCTTCAGCGGCGCCCTGTCCGCGCGCGCCGCCGCTGATTAGGGCTACCTTGCCGTCGAGCTTACCCATGGTTCACCTCGCAATGGTTTGTCAGTGTTTTGGTCAGTTAGTGGATCAGCGGGGATAACTAGGTTGTGTGGACATTTCCCATTTGTCCCCTGTCATTCCGAGAGCAACGAGGAATCTGAAGTCTGCGAATGGTTTATGTGCAACGATTTTAGATTCTTCACTCCGCTGCGCTGCGTTCAGAATGACAGAATAGGAGAGCCGTTCAAGACAGAATAAGCCTGCTTTTCAGGTCCAAAATGCTTTGTGTACCAAATGTCAACAGAACCTAACATGGATGTAAAGGATAGGCAGGATCATTCTTCAGCGTGCCGTCTCTTTTGGCTTCTAGGGCTTCGGCTGCCAAGAAATCCAGCTTACCACTCTTTGAGTCTGCCTCTATCTGCGCGTCCCATCTTTCCCAGTACAGTTCGTTCATCCACTGCATTAACTCTTTGTAATCGTTTTCGTTAAGCGTCATTATCGCCCTTGTATTTCTGGGACACTTGTCATCTGCCGTTTCTCCCTGTGGCTATATTTGTGGTGCGAATGTAAATACATCCAGCGAAATGGATGCCTCCGGGGTTGCCTCTCCATTGACCATCGCACGGATGCTCTCCGCAGTTTTGGCACTGAAGGACTCTTCTCCGCAACGAGCGCAGACTTGCGCAGGTATATTTTTCACCAGCACGTACTTGTCATCTGCGCGAAATACTTCCTCGACAAGCGCTTCTCTGCTTTCGTCTGCGAGGCAGACGGCACATGAGTACATGGCTATTTCTACCTCCGCTCAGAGTAGTTGACCCATTCTTCCTCATCGGGTTCGTACAGCGTAATGATCTTCAACAATCTGGTATCTGCAAGTGAAATCTGGATGTGCAATGCCCTTCTGGCTTGAGTGAAGCCCAACAGCAAGCAACTTGGAGAATACTTATCGTCGGGATACTCTTCAATGATCTCCGAGCGCAATCCAGCCTGCATTATTTCCAGTTCGCTGATATTCCTTTCAACAAGTCTTCTGAGTGCATGTCGGCTGAAGTTGAACTCGCCCGTTGATAATTGTATTTGTACTTGGGCGAGCGACTTCATACATCGTACCGCCGCATCCTAGTAGGTCTGCAGGTGGGGGATGTCGAGTTCGTTGCAGATTTCTTCGAACCAGCCGATGACTTCGGTGTGCAGGGGGGTGCCGTTGGCGCGCCTGTCCTGCTCTTCTTCGTACTCGGCTAGGCCTGGGTAGAGGACGCGCTCGCTGCCGGGTTCGGGCGGGGTCTCGCGCAGGGTGCGGAGCATCTGGTCCATATTGTTCTTGAAGGCGTCAACATCCGTGAACGAGGCGATGTTGTATGCGGCGAAGTAGTGCTTGTAGCCGCTTTCGAAGTATTCCTCGTCGAAGACTGCGGGGACTGAGCCGGACATGAAGGCGCAGAGGATGTCCACGATCATGAGGAAGCCGTAGCCCTTGTGGGAGCCGTTCTCGCGAGTGCCGCCCATGGGAAGCAGGCTGCCATAGTTGACACCCTCACCACCGGGGACGGACGTCTCTTCCATTATTGGGTTGCCCTCTTCGTCGGAAATCCAGCCGGGGAGCAGGTCTGAGCCGACTCTCCGGGCGAGGGAGAACTTGTTGCCGGCAATCTGGGATGTGGCGGCGTCGAAGAGCAGGGGCGCTTCCTTGTTTGCGGGCGCGGCGATGGAAATGGGGTTCGTGCCGAAGCGCCCTTCCGCGCCGAATGTGGGGAGGACGCCTCTGCCGGCGGAGGTGGCGCACATGCCGACCATGTCGTGCTGGGCGGCGTACATGGAGAAGTGACCGACCGCGCCGAGGTGCGCGCCGTTGTTCATCGTTACGATGCCCATGCCGACGTTGCGCGCCTTCTCGATTGCGATGTCCATAGCGCGTCTGCCGAGAACGACGCCAAGCCCTTTGTCGGCGTTGATGACGGCTGTGCCGGGGGTCTCGCGCTCGATGCGCCAGTTGGGTGTCGGGTTGACTTGCCCGCTGGTGTACTGGGAGACGTAGGCGCGGAGCATGTTGGAGACACCGTGAGTCTCGACGCCGCGCAGGTCTGTCATGGCGAGCACTTCGGACGCCTCGATTGCGTCAGACTCCGAGTTGCCCATCTTCTCAAATACCCCCCGTATGACCTCTTGCAGGGACTCGATGGGAACGCGCACTTCGTCTTGCTTGGGTACTTTGAATCGTTCGAGCATTTTTGACCTCACTTGAAACTGACATCGATGGACAGGATGAATAGGATTCTTGGCTTGTAATAATAGCAAAATTCGTCGGGACTTATCCTAACACGAAAGCGTGTTATAATTCTGCCCGTTGGTGAAGGGCAGCATGGATTCTATTCAGGTGAATGCGTAGGATTCACCCCCATCCTAACCTTCCCCCATCAAGGGGGAAGGGACTTCTATACCATCCAATAAAATGAACCGCTTTTGTGAAACAACAAGGCTAGTAGTGGTGATAATGCCACAAATAAGGAGGGCAACTCCAATGGGAGACAAAGGGCTTAGGGTCAGCTACGGAAAGTATGTTTATGAGCATGTACCCGGATGGGGCAGCCTGCCGGACGGCTGGGAGTGGAACCATGCCGTTGGTGTTGCGGTGGACGGGCAGGACCGAATTTTCGTGTATAACCGCAGCGCGCATCCGATAATCGTGCTGGACACGGACGGCAATGTGATCAACCACTGGGGCGAGGGGCTATTTGGCTCGGCGCACCATATCGAGGCGGGGCCGGACGGCAGCGTCTATACGACGGACATTGGCGACCACACAGTGCGAAAATGGACGGCGGAGGGCGAGCTGCTGATGACGCTGGGCACGCCGAACGATCCGCCTGAGATGTTCAGCGGGGAGCCATTCAATCGGCCGACGGATATTGCTATAGCGGCGGACGGCTCGCTGTATATATCGGATGGCTACGGGAATGCGCGCATCCACCACTTCACGGCGACGGGCGAGCTGATAAAGTCGTGGGGCGAGCCGGGCGAGGGTCCGGGTCAGTTCCGCATCCCACACAGCGTTTGCGTCAGCGCCGAGGGCCTAATCTATGTGGTGGACAGGGAGAACAGTCGCATACAGGTATTCACGCCGGGCGGAGAGTACCTGAGCGAGTGGGGCGGCGTACACAGGCCGGACCACATCGTACAGGGGCCTGATGGCAATATGTTCGTTACGGACCTGGGCTTCCACCAGGGGCTTGGGCCGGACCAGCCCAGTCCGAATGCACTGTCGCATCCTGCGGGAGTGAAGATTCTGACGCCGACGGGGCAGTGGCTAGGCGGCTGGGGTATGAGCTCGGATACGCCGGGCGACATTATCGCGGGGCATGCGGTGGCGATGGACTCGAAAGGCGACCTGTATGTGGGCGAGACGCTGGACGGCGCGAGGGTGCAGAAGTTCGCGCGGGTTGCATAGACTGAACTGACATTGATAGACGGGATGGGCAGGATTGGTATACTAGTCCTGCCCATTTTCTTTTAATTCGGTATCAAGAGTTCATTGCGGAAGCGACAATTTGCGGTCTTTTGCTTACAGTCTTTTGCCGCTAATGAGTCCGAATACGAAGGATAGTGCGGAGGAACCGACAGTCCACAGGCGGCCTACGGAATTAACGGTCATCGCAGTCTGGCTTGCGGGTTTGGCGTCCACATATACAGAGAGCGCAACGGCTCCGACCAGGGACAGAGTTGCCACGACTATGGCAAATCCTACGACCACCATAAAGATCCACGCCCCTGAGCGAGGCTCAGTCATCACGCTGGAGCCACACTTTTCCAGTGCGGTAGTCAATCCAGACTGGTTGACCCGGATGGCGCAGGGACGACCACATTATCCGCAGGGAGGCAATCACCCATGCGACGAATGGATGGCGCGCCGGTTCCAGTGCCGCAGCCGCGTCAGGATCGGTTTTCAGGTCGTCAAGTTCTCTTTCGCAAGAAGGGCATGTATTGGTGGTCTGAGACATAGCATCCTCCTTCCGGTATTACTCCGGCGGCCGGTATTACTCTGGCGGCTGCGAACAGATTCCATAATTGGGTATTTCCTGCATAAGTCACTGCGTCTGTTCACTTGCCTACTATGTACCGGCATGCTAGCAGACTAAGAGTTTTATTGTCTAGGCGTAGAACTTTCGCCTTCAGCGAACAGTTACCGTCTAAGCAAGTTGCCGTTAGGTATCAGCGGACGCGGTATATGATGGCTTTGCCGTTGGGGTCGGCGAATACGGCGTCGGCGATGGCGTCGAACTTGGGGATGCCTTCGATGCCGTACTTGTCGCGCTCGCGCTGGCCGATGTACACGTAGTCTATGTCGTACTTGTAGAGGATGACTTGCGCTTCGGCAGGGTCGAAGGTGGTGTAGATGCGCTCGACTTCGGCTGTTCTGTCGTCGAAATACTTGTCGCGGAGGGCGCGCGAAACATCGGGCTTGTTGGCGTCGAATTTCTCCCAGCCGCCGCGCCATTGCTTCTGATGGCCGAGCCAGTTGACGATTGTGGGCAAGCCGGTGCTGCGCGAGACTAGCCCCCAATCGCTCCACTCGCCGACTGCCTCGACTATTGCGGCATCGGGCGATGCGTTCTGTTTCAGCCACGCGATGGCGTCGTACTCTGCGGGTCTGTTCTGCTGCACGAATGACAAGCCGTCGAGGGTGGGGCCCGCGTAGGGTGTGTCGGGCTTGGTCTTGGCAGCGGCGAGAGGGTAGTAAAGCGAGCCTATCAGAAGCAGGACAAACGCTGCTGCCCACACATACGAGAATGTTGCGCGCCAGCCGGTCCTGCCGCGGATTGTGCTCAACCAGTAGTACACGGCGAAGGCGGATGCAGCGGCGAGCAGTATCCATGCCTGATAGTAGAGCTTGAAGACGGTGTTGCCGCGATTGTTGAAGAAGTCTCGGATGAACAGGAACTCCGAGCCGATGATGAGTCCCAAGCCGAGCACGGCGAGAACCGTTGCGAACAGCCTGCCGCCTTCGTTTTCCCGCCTTGCGAGATAGAGCGCGTTATAGACGCCGATTGCCACCAGAGCGGTGAGGGGGAGGATGCCTATGAAGCGGGATATTACCTCTTCGATGCTGCCGTTGCTGGGCAGGTAGGCGAGCGTCCAGAGCAGCCAGGGGGCGAATGCGAGCGCGCCTGCCGTGAGTGTCTGTGCTGCCCAGTCGCGCTGCACGGTGGTCTGCCAGAATGTCGCCAGCAGGAAGGGCGTAACCGCCGTCAGGAACAAGCCCCATACTATGAACATGTGGATGGCGCGGGTGTGCGTGATGACGACTCCGATGCCGTTCACGCCGGCGTTGATGTCCAGCAGATAAGGGGAGTACATCAGGGCGGCGAGTGCGAGAATTGCCAAGCCGACGGGGAAGAACGCAAGCGCGATGGACTGCGGCATGTCGCTGCCTTCGCGGTACGCTTTGAGCGCGAGTATGCCTATGAGCAGGGCGGCAAAGGTGGGCATGTCCCAGAGGTTGTTGAAGCCGAGTCCGCCGAGAACCAAGGCCGCCGTGAGCACGATGGCATAAGGATAGACGCTGCGATAGTTGCGCCAGAAGTCCGAGGGGAGGCGGTAGATGTTCAGCGCGATGCCGATGAATAGCGCGATGAAGGGTATGGACATGACGTGTGGGTGCATGTCGCCTAGCAGGAAACTGAAGAAGGGGAACTCCTGGATCGTATTGTCGATGAAGTGGACGCCGTCGAAGGTGTTGATAACGCGGCTGGCGTGGAACCACCACCAGAAATCGGGCGGCGTCCAACTCTGCGGCGGCATGTCGATGGGGCCGGGCAGGTCGTTGATGCGAATCCAGTCGTAGAAGCCCTGCGACCCCATGCCGTTGAGACGCATGAATTCCAGCACGCCTTCGAGGTTAGAGACGATGACGAGGAACAGGGCCGCGGCGATGCCGGCGATGATGGCAAGTTTTCTATGTGTGCTATCGGCAAGGGCGGCACTTACGGATGCCCTAACCGTACTCATACTGTCTGTGCCAGCGACACCGCTGCGCGCCTTGTCCATGCGCACCATGTTGAAGACGATGCCGAAGATGCCCATTGCCGACATCGCGGGGATGAGCGCCATGGCAAGGTTGTAGGAGATGTGGGACTGGATGGCGGAAATCTGGCTGAGGGCGCCCATCATCCAGTAGCCGAAGTAGTAGTAGCTCATAGGCTCGCCGCGCAGCCAGGGGTCTTCGGGGTGTCCGACCTGCGAGTTGATGGAGGCGCTGAGGAGGGCGAGGTCCATCGGCTGCTCGGTGTGGTTGATGAAGGGGTCGTAGGAGCGGAAGAGCGTCCAGCTGATGAAGAATACGAGGAAGATTGCCTCTGCGATGACTAGAGTGCGCCACTCGCGGGTGATGAAATCGCGGAGGTCGTCGAAGTTGCGGTAGGCGATGTAGGCGGACGCGGCCGCCACTAGCAGCACGAGGGCGATGGCGATGGGCTGCACGGTCGGGATGTGGGCGAGTCCGAGTAGCCAGAAGAGGTATGCGACGAGGAGAATGCCGAGGGGTTTGCTGAGGGTGAAGCCCCTGTCAGCAAGTCTTGGAAGCAGGTAGAAGGCGAGCGGGAATGCCGCCAGCCCGATGAGTTCTACGGTGATGAGCCATCGGAGGGCGTCGAGCATGGGGGGATTATACTATGAGTGGGGGTGGGGGTTGTAGGGGGTTATGGGGTGGGTGGGCCGATGGGGAGACAGAAATCGGAGAGTCTGTACGCCTTTTCATCTAGGTCGTTCTCTTTACCTTCCGGCGTATTGGGAGGTAAGAGTGTAAATGAGGTGTCGGTAGCCTCCCGAACGGTTTCGTACTGGAAGGTTCTCAATCCCCTTCCTATATTGAAAACTCTATTATCGAAGCGTACATGCCTTTCATGGGCATATAGTCTGAAGTCGTCTTCGGGGCGCAGCCGAATTTCTACACTGCTGATCCCGTAGGTGCTGAATAGGGAGGTCCGATTGCTCAATCTGTCACTGATAGTCTTTACTTCTTCCTGATGTTCCGTTTCAGGCGAAGAATATACCGTGACAGCGCAGCCACTGGAATTTTCGTCAAGAAGATTGAGGAATTGAAGTAACCCTTGAATCGTGCCCTCTCGGACTGCCCACTCATCGAGTATCACAACTTCACGTGCATGCTTTGCTAACTGCTGAAATCTGTCTCGCCAGAGATCAGTTACTCTTTCACCGATGGGAATGCGTTTCTTGCTGAGGTCTTCCGCGCGTGTGAATTCCTTTGAATCGTTGATTTGCGTTAGTCTGATCGCTTCTACGCCACGGACATATTTGCTGTCTCCATCGCGTATCTGTTCATTTCTGGCGAGCCTCTCTGAAATAAGCGCAATTTTGAAATTGTCTCTACATCTTAAAAAACGAACGGGATCGTTTTCTATTTCTTGCCATGCAGCATTCCATAGTCTCCGATTTTCCTGAGTCAATTGCGGAAATTTGCGGCGCAAGTCTCTAAATGCTCCATCGCTATGCGAAGGATGCGCCAAGACGCCGAATTGTTGCCACTTATTCCGCAGCGCATTGATGTGTGAGCGATTTATGTTGTCGTCAATTGCTTCAGGGTCAATGTAAAAGTTTAGCAGCATATAGGGAAATACTTGCACTATTCGGATGAAAATAGTTTGTCGAGAATGTTTGAGTCTTCATCCACGTCGCTGTCTCCCTCGTCAGGAAGCAACTGCTCATTTAGCGAATCAGCGAAGAAGCCATCCGGCCAAGGGTCTTTGAAGTAGCTGTCTTCGCCGAGACGCAGTACTTTGATTGCACTGCCTTCTGTGCTTTCGTCGTTGGGGTCAACGTAGAGCACAGAGATGTCTTCGGGCTTGATTTTGCCTTCGCGGATTCGGCGCTGGAGGCGCAGTATAAGTAGTTCGCTGTGGGTTTCGACGATCCACTGCTTTTTCCCGCCACGCTTGTCGGCGATGGTGTCAATCATCAGGTCGGCGATATTTGCTTGCAGACGAGGATGCAGGTGTATTTCGGGTTGCTCGACGCAGATAATCGAGCCTTCTTGTGACGCGATGCCCTCGATTATTACAGGCAGAAGTTGGTTGATGCCGTAGCCGACATCGGCGATGGTGACTTGCGTGTCGGTGCGCTTGTCCGTGAGGGCGATGGTGATGTACTCGCCGGAAAGAGACGCGTTACCTAAAGGTATCACATTGATTTCGTAGGGGATATCAAACTTGTCCTTCCGGAACCAGTATCTCACTTCTAGACGAAAGCGTGCATTACGATATAACACATTCGCTGAATATTCACCTTGAATGCCGGTGATGCTGGTAGATTCGTCCTTTTCGCTAGAAAGTCTATACATCCTTTCAGGAGCGCTACGCAGCGGACCAAGGTAGTTGACCGAACGCAAATGGTGTTCGAAATCGTGGTGAATATCCTCGGGTGTCAGTGCCTGATTTTCAATGACAGCCAACAGTAATCTGTTCAATTCCTGCGCCCGCATACGTCTGTCTGCATATTCATATCCCAGTTCAAGTTCCCGCGCTTCTTCTTCCTCCAGATCGTCCTCGCGTATCCCCTCCTCTTCTCTTTCTCTTGCTACTTCCTCCTCAAACTCGCGATCTACTGCTTCTGGTGCCCAATTCAATATCCTTAGTGGCACTTCGTCTTCTTCGATGCTTAATTCATCCTCCCCTGTCTCCCAGTCGAATTCTTGCTCAAGTTCCTCCTCCTCTTGATCGAGTTCCTCTTCTCGCATCCGCGCAATCTGCCGCGCCCGTCCGAATGCCTCTTCCTCCTTCAGGTACAATTCCTCCACACTTCTCAATGCCAATTCCTGCGCTCGGCTCAATTGTGGCAAAGAAAAATAGTGCAGAAACCTTGGTGGTGTATCTAGGTCTATTCCCTCGATGGGCCTATCATCTTCCATAATCCCGAAAAGCCATTGTGATAGTCCGAGTGGGTTGATATTGGAATCAGTGTGTCTGGAGTCAGCGACAAGCAATGGCAACGAATTACTGATAGAAGTGATCTCGTAGCGAACTCCAGATAACTCGGAGACGCGGTTAAATGTCATCGACACGTCGTTCTGAACCCCATTGTCGGAAGAGCCTATCTGGTACTTCAGGCTTAGGCCGAGCTCTCGTTCAAGGTCATGTCTATGCATCAGAGATTGGAAACTGCCCAAATCAGTGTATTCACCTCTGGGAACAAGTAATCTCTCTCTATAGGGATAGTTGTTCCTCAAAGACTGCTTCAGCAGCAGCAATGCCTGAATAATGGAGCTTTTGCCGCCGGAGTTGGGGCCGTAGATGAGGGTGATCTTGGACAGGGGGGCTTCTTGCATTTCGTCGCCGAATGCTTTGAAGTTTCGCAGTCCGATGCCTGTGAGCATGGTGTGCCGTCCTGTTGAATTAGTGCGCGCCGCTTAGTCGGTCATCAATTGTATCAAAGTCTTGGATGACCTTCAGAAGTATAACGGCTCGGCATTCTACAAGAACACCGAGCCGTTGGTTTAGTTTTGGGGATTTCCTAGCCGGCGTTGACTAGGGTGTTGAGGGCGGCGATTTCGGGGGAGGTGGGGTCGGCTTGCTGCCAGTTTTGGGCGACTTGTTTGAGGGTGTTCTGGGCGGTCTGGGTGTCGCCTGTGTTGGTCTTGGTGCGGGCGAGCCAGTAGCTGTCGCGCACTGAGGAGCGGCGGTTGAGGCGCTCTCGGAGCAGGTCTTCGGCTTTGTCGTATTGCTCGGCGCGGATGTATGACTCCAGCAGGGTGTCCTCGAAGACTTCGCGCTGGGCGTGGCTTCCGCCGACTCGGGCGAGCTGCGGGAATACGGGTTCCAAGTATCGCGCTGCGTCTTCGTAGCGGTCGTCGGCGAATGCGCCGATGCCTTTGACGAGGGGCAGGGTGACTTCCTTTGCGAGTGCGTCTCCCTGTCCGGCGAGGTCGCGCAGGCGGGTCTTGACGCTGTTCAGTCGCTCTTCGTCTCCGCTGGCGGCGAATGCGAGGGCGGCGTGGGCGTCTCGGAATGCGGGACCGGGTGTGTTTGCGGCGGGGGATGCCTGCTCGCTGATTTCTTCGATGGGGTAGGGCGGGTTGCAGTTGCCGTACATTCGCAGCCGCCACATGAGCGATGTGCTGTCCATAAGCGAGTTCGCGCTCTTCTCCACTACGGTCGGGCGGATGACGTCTTCGTAGAGCTTGACGGCGTCGGAGTATTTCCCCTGCGCGAGCTCGAAGAGCGCCTGATGCCAGGAGAGGTGGATTTTGAAGGGGGCGCGGCTGTCGTAGCCCTTGAGCCAGTTGCCGAGGAAGTCGCCGCCGTCAACTGCGTTGCCTTTCTCGAAATAGACGTGGGCGACGGAATGGGAGGCGTGACCGCTGGTGGGACGTGCGGCGAGGGAGCGCTCGGCGAGGGATAGTGCTTCGTCGAGGCGTCCTGTCTCGTGGTGGGCGAAGGCATACTGGCCGAGGAAGGCCCAGTCGTCGCCGTAGCTCGGCTCCAGCTTCTGCAGCATGGCGTAAAGCTCTTCGGGGAAGTTCTGGACACCTGCGCCGCTGCATCCGAGCAGGTAGAGGCGGTTGGCGACGCGCATCATCACGGCGTCGCGCGGGAATTCGTCGAGGTGTTCAAGGGTGACGGCGAGGGATTTGGGGCCTTGACCGTTGGTGAAGAGCGCGACGCCCTCGACATGCTGCTGCTCGCGGCGGGTTGCGCTTCTGACGAGCTGCTGGGCTTTGGCTACGCTTGCCTTGGCGTCCGCTGCCGCACCGCGGAGCATCTGCATCATGGACAATCCGGCGTAGGCGAGCGCGAAGCCTTCGTCTGCCTCTATCGCTTGCTGAAAGCACTGCTCGGTGCCGTAGCCCTGTTCGAGCAGCAGGTCAACGCCTTCGACATAGTGTTCGGCTGCTGCCGTGGATGTTGTGCTTATGGCGAGTCCGTAGCGGTCTCGGATTGTGGCTGTGGCCGTCATGGTGTGCCTCCTGTAGTTTATGAGCCGGTACTATCAGTTTAGCGGTAAATTATCATGATTTGTGCCGGTTGTCAGGGGTTAGTTGGTGTTATCGCTGAAGAGGCTTTCGACGAAGGATTCGGGGTCGAAGGGGGCGAGATCGTCGGGTTGTTCGCCGGTGCCGATGAAGAGGACGGGGAGGTCGAGTTCGTCGGCGATGGCGAAGACTACGCCGCCCTTTGATGAGCTGTCCACCTTGGCCAGCAGGACACCTTCGCAATCGACTGCCTCGGTGAAGGCGCGCGCCTGAAACAGGCCGTTCTGGCCGGTGGTGGCGTCGATGGTGAGCAGGACGCGCTGGGAGTCGACGCCTTGACGCGAGAGGACGCGCTGCATTTTCTTCAACTCTTCCATGAGATTGAACTTGGTGTGCAGTCGGCCTGCTGTGTCGATGATGACGACATCGACGTTGCGGGCGCGGGCGGCTTGCAGCGTGTCGAATGCGACTGCGCTGGGGTCTGCGCCCTGCCGGTGGGCGATGACGTCAACATCTAAGCGCTCGGCCCAGACCTGAATCTGGTCGATGGCGGCGGCGCGGAATGTGTCGGCTGCACCAATGAGCACGCTCTTGCCCTCTTCCTGGTAGAGCTTGGTCAGCTTGGCGATGCTGGTGGTCTTGCCGACGCCGTTGATGCCGACCATGAGGATCACGAGGGGCTTTTCATCGACTTCGAGCGCGTGGTCAACTTCGTCGAAGTCAACGAGGTAGAGCATCTCTTCTTTGAGCAGGGCGAGGGCGTCCTGCGGGTCTGAGACGCGGCGGTCGCGGATTTGGTCGCGCAGACGCTCAATGAGCTTGAAGGTGGTTGCCACGCCGACGTCTGCGGAGATGAGCAGCTCTTCGAGTTCGTCCCAGAGGGCGTCGTCGATGTTTTGGCGGCGGAATAGGCCCGTCATCTGTCCGAAGAAGGTCTGGCGGGAGCGCCTGACGGCTTGTTCGGTCTTTGCCTTGTTTTCAGTTGTGGAGCGGCGGAAGAATTTCAGCATTTTTTGTGAATGGGTTACCTACATTCGAGTACGGGATGGTATTTTTCCCCTCACCCCAAACCCTCTCCCTTAGGGAGAGGGGATTTAGCAGGGAAGGGACATTAGGATGGGGCGATTTTGACGATTACGCGTTGGTCGTTGGGATCGAGGCCTTCGAATTCGTCTGTGCCGACGTATTTTCTGGCGAGGGAGTTGATGTGCTCGATCGCACCTTCATGCGCAAACTCGACGACACGGCCACGGATCGTAACCTGCTCGTAGGGGTTTTCAGCGTTGAGTATGGCGACTGCCACGCGCGGGTCGCGGCGGAGGTTGTTCGTCTTGACACGCCCCTCTGAGGTGTTGAAGCGGACATGCTCGCCGTCGGTGTCAACCCATACGGCGGTAGCCTGCGGAGAGCCGTCGGGCATTATGGTGGCGATGATTGCCAGGTTCTTGCCTTCGCTCAGCAGCCTGAGGGCGTCTGCGCTTAGTTTGCTCATGGGTCTATGCCTCCTTGTTTGCCACTTCTAGCAGAGTATCGGTTGGGGGCGCTTTAGACTGTAATACAGATGCACTTCGACAGATACCCTTCAGCTAAAGATTAACATCAAGGGCAGAGCCTAACAAGTTGAACAGGGCAACGAGGACAGAAGGGGGGGAAGGAGACAGGGGATGATGTGGAGGAATTGGAAATGAGGAGATGGCGTAACGAAGGTGGGAGCAGCCGAAAGGCTGCTCCCACTTACTTTTATATCCGATGAAATCTAGCCGATGAAACCCGGGTACTCGCTGCGCATAATGTTGCGGTAGTCCTTGCGAGCCTCGTCAAAATTGGGGCCATTCCCGCCTCTGCCCTTCTGGACATTCAGGAGATAGGAGTCGAACCCGGTGCGATGGCTGCGGATTCCCCTAATGGAGCCTACGAATTTGTCAAACATGTGCAACCTCCTTGCTTTCAAGGTCTGCATTTTGTCCGTTCTGTCCTGCCATTGTTAGCAGGTTTCTGCGGTACATATTCATGTTAGTAGGGCAATTCCATTACATGAAGACATATTGCCTGATATAATATATCTATCTGAACAATGTACATCTAGGCTAGAGACACTGCTGGAGGACTTTCGAACAATGGAGATTCGGGAACTGAGGAGTTTCAGCACGGCGGCGCGCATGCGCAGCATATCGAAGGCGGCACGGGAACTTGGCCTGGGACAGCCTACGGTTACTACGCATATAAAGAAGCTAGAAGAAGAACTGGGAATGGTGTTGTTCGATCGGGTGAAGCGTCCGATACAGCTCACCCTTGCGGGGAAGAGGCTTTCGGATCTGGTCATGCCGCTCGTGGAGGGCATAGACTCGTTGCCTTCTATGACGGCGCTGGCGGAAGAGCGGGGACCGGTGCATATTGCGTCCACGCCCGACATTATTCCGCATACGCTCATTCGCGTGGTGCGCGTGTTCCTCAACCGCTACCCGCGCGTACATCTGCGGATACGCTCGGGCACGCGAGCCGAAGTGCTTCAGATGGTGGAGGACGGCGATGTTGATCTTGGGATTGTGCAGCACTCGGAGAAGCGGGAGTCGCTTGAATTTCAGGGGCTGTTCCTGTACGAGCGGGTGCTGATAACGCCGCTTGACCATCCCTTGCTTAAAGAGCCGCTGCATTCGCTTGACCAGATTGCGGAGTGGCCTCTAATCCTGATGGGGCGAGGCACATACACGCGGCAGATCCTCGAGGACGAGTTTCGGCGGCGGGGCGTTGACTACGACATCATGGTCGAGTTGGACAGCATGGATATGATAAAGCGCTATGTGGAGCTTGGCATGGGCGTTTCGGTGGGGCCGCGCCTGACCATTGAGCCGGAGGACTCTCAGCGCGTAGGTGTCATCAGTCTGGCGAACTTCCTGCCTGTCGATCAGGCGGGTATCGTGACGCTGAAGGGCAAGACCGTTTCCACGCCGACAGGCAACTTTATCTCGGTGATGCAGGATGTGCTGGCGCCTGCGGGTTCGCGGCGGTGATGCAGAAGGTGGTTCGGCGAGGTCACCGCGAACGGGGTTGACACCATCGCGAATAAGGGGACGGGGCTTCAGTTTACGGTGTCGGGCGAGTCTTTTATGCCGACGAGTTCGGCGGTAACCACGATGCGATGGTCATAGACGAGCCGCGGCACGCAAGTGACAAGCGTTATCTGCGCTAATTGCGAAGGGTATAGTTCCAGTTCGTCCTGATGCACTACTTCGGTGCGTATTGTTTTGTATAGGAATGCGCGCCCGTCTCCGCTCTGCAGCTCGACGAATACATCGTCGCCATCGCGCAGCAGGTCGGGGATTTCCGGCAGCCGCTGGAACACATTGCCTTCCCCCCTGATGGGGCTTTCCAGATGTCCGAAGTACCATGCGTTGCCGAATTCGCCGGGGTTGGGGGACTGCGGTATGTGTCCAACCACGTGTTTGGGCGTCTCATAGGCTCTGCTGTCGCCGAGGTTCAGTATCGCGAGCTCCTTTGTCTCGGAATCGACATCAATGAGCGGGATGGCGATTCGGCTGGTAGGCGCCCCCTGACCTCTCCGCAGAGCGTCATCCGAAGCTGATACGGCGCGAAAGCCGTCAGGCAAGTCTATGCCCGGGTTTGCCGGGCTGTATGTGTACGGCTCGCCTCCGGACCATAGGGGCTGCGCCCAGAACTTCGGGTGTATGTGAGTAGCCGGGTAAAGCGAAGTGTAGCTCGAGGCTGGGAGAGTTGGGGGCTCCTGGCTAGCAGGAGTTGCCTGATTCGTAGGCTGTGATGGGGGTGGGGGAGCCACCGCTTCAGGTTTAGGGGCGGCAATTTTTGTGAAAGCGGGCAGCGCATTGCTTTGCGTTTTGGCGGATCCGCTAGTTAACTGAACTGTCAGTGCAGACATATCTGTTGAAGTAGCGAGTTGCGTTGAAATGGCGAGCGGCGGCAGTGCGGGCTGCGCGACGACGTAGTTGAGGTCGTCGAGTTGCGCGCGCGCACTAACAGAGTAGGCATAGTAGCCGCTGATGAGAGTCAGCAAGAGCGCCCCTGCCAACACCATTGCTATGCCAAGAGTCTTGCCCGGCCTAAACTTGCTTTGCCTCTGCCGAGGAGGGGATCCGTACAAATGAGAGTCGCCGTTCATGCGCGTAGTACCGTTACCTTATGGTGGAACATATTGCATACTAGGATTATAGCGCAGGCGTGCATTACAGGGGTACGTTGCAGAGGTAGATTGTAGGGGTTACGGAGGGAGGTAAACGAAAAATGCGCCTGATAGCAGGCGCAAGGGAGCTACCAATTATTTGGCAGGTCTTAAAATTACAGCTAAGGAAGCAGAAGAAAGCCTATCTTGCGCGCGGGATGTGCGATGCGCCGTTGGCTATAGGTTCGTTCAAGTACACGTCGCCGTTGCGAATCTTGAGGTTGAATCCACAATCAGGGTTGCTGCATACCCAAGCCTTGTAATGGATTGGTGCCCCCTGGCTTCCGAAATCGGACAGGGGGAGCAAGCTGCCCTCGGGACATACTCTGCATTCCGGCCAAGCCTGTTGCACGGCGCCCTCCTCATTCTACCTACACGACTTATATGACCGATTTATAACTGGTACAGTATATCACTATATTGAATATCTAAACAAGTACTTGTGATTGGTATTTATTATATGACACAGGTGTATCACTAAAGGGGCCGAGCATGGGCCCGAGCATCAGGCAGAATGAGGGTCACTAAGCGGTTTGAAGGCGATGCGTTCATGGACCGTGCCGTCCGGTCGCAATGTGCTTTTCATCAGGCTGATGCCGTTTACGGCGATTGCCTGATCTGTCGGCGGCGGCAGTGCGGTGAGGGCGTCCGCTGCGCGGTGTCTGTCGGCTCCTGGCGCTCTGTGGTGTATCCTTCCGATGGTCAGGTGTGGGTTGAAGGAGTGCCTTTCGGCGGGGAATCCGATTTCTATCAGCGCCTCGTCCATATCGGCTTGCAGCAGCCTGAGCCGTTGAAGGCGACCTTCAACGCCAAGCCAGAGCACGCGCACACGGTTAGCGCTGGGGAATGCGCCCGGCGTGCCGAGCGTGAGGCTGAAAGGTGCATGCAAGGCTGCGACGGCAGTCATGGCTTCCGCAACTTGCGGGACCTGGGCAGCATCGATGTCGCCGAGGAACTTGAGCGTCAGGTGCACGCCTTCGGGACGCACGAGTCGCAGACTGTCGATTTGCCGGTGGCGAAGTTCATCAATGGCAGCCGTGATGTGCCGCTTTACTTCGTCGTCGAGTTCGATGGCGACGAAGGTGCGGATGGTGTCGTTTCCACTAGCTCTCAAGTGTCATCCCCTTTGAGTTGGCGGCGCAGGTCGCGCAGTGCTTCATACCAGCCTACGAGCGTATCGAGGGAGTAGGCGGCGTTTGCTGGGCTGGGGTTTGGCACCATGAATACGCGGGAGCGTCCGATGGTGTGTGGCTGCAAGCCCAGTTCTAAGGATGATGCGCTAATGCCTTCAGCGTATCTCAGGTAGCTACGATACGCTACTGCGCCGTGGAAGCATACGATCAGCGGCTCGAAGCGTTCCAGCTTCGCCTTCAGCACAGGCGCCCACTCGCGATAGTCGGCGGCGCGCAAGTCGGACGCGCCTCTTGTCGGACGCTTCACGATGTCTGTCATGCCGATGCTCTGTTCCAGCATCTTGTAGTCTGTGTTGGCGTCAAGAGGCTCGGTGAGCAGGCCGGAGCGGTTGATGGCTCGCCAGAAGCGGTTGCGCCGCGTGGCGAAGTAGTGGCCGACTTCGACCGAATACAGGCTTGGGTTCAAGCCAACCAGCACGATGTCCAAATCCGACTTCAGGTGGTCGTGAAGGGTGTTCAGGGTTTCTGTCTGCGGTTTCATATGATAATGGGCTGTCATTTTGCAGGATCGCGTGTCAGTAGGGCAGTTGGGTATCGGGATGCTCCTGGAAGTAGCGCATCTGGCGCACGCTGAAGTCCTCCTGAAGCTGTATGGTGAGACCGCCGTCAACGACAAGCGCATGGCCTGTTATGAAGGACGCTTCATCGGAGCAGAGGAACGAGACGGCATTGGCGATGTCCAGCGGCACGCCCGTGCGCCTCACGGGGTACTGGTCCTCGAAGTAGCGTAGTCCGGAGGGGTTTGCGTCCCAGCGTTCCTTCTGTCGCTCGGTAACGATGTGACCGGGGCAGATAGCGTTTACGCGGATGCCGTCCGGCCCGAAGTCTATCGCCATCTGCTTTGTGAGGCCGATGACGGCGGACTTGCCCGCTTCGTAGATGAGCTTTTGGGGCGCCATGAGCAGGCCGTGTACCGAGGAGATGTTGACGATGCTGCCGCCACCGCTTGCTCGCATGTGCGGCACGGCATACTTGGCGGCGAGAAAGTGCGCTTTTACGAGCGTCGCCATACCCGCATCCCACGCATCCTCACTCACTGTAATAGCATCCCCGTCCGATTCGTCCGTGGGGCTGAAGGCGTTGTTCACGAGGACGTCGAGCCTTCCCCAGTGGTCGATGGCCGTCTGTACCATGGCGGCAATTTCCTCGTGCCGTCCTACGTTTGTGGAGGTTACTTCGGCTGTGCCTCCCGCGCCGCGAATGGTCTCGGCGTTGGCTTGCGCTTCCGCAGTATTGATGTCGGCGATGAGCACGCTGGCGCCATGCTCGGCGAGAAGACGCGCCGACGCGCCGCCGATGCCGGCAGCGCCGCCGGTTACGATCGCCACTTTGCCTGCGAATTTTTTCATCCTTGAACCTCCGATGTGGGGCTAGCCGGATTGACAATCTGGTTTTACTGGGATTGTAATGCTTTGAGTGGTTGACTGAAAGGGATGCGCTCTTTGCGAAGCGGTTGTCTGCTAGAATAGCGATAATTCACATGTGGAATGGCCAAATGTGGAGTGGCCAAATACGGAGTGCCAAGATTGTCAGGCGGCGCGGGGCGTCAGAAGGTAGAAGGAACGCTATGAAGTGGAGTTCGGCTATATCTGAGGGGACGACGCTTGCCGAAGCGTTCGACGAGTGCGCGTCGAGTCTGGAGAACGAACTTGGCGAGTTGGCGCCGCATATGGTAGTCGCCTTCGTGTCTCCCCACTATGCGCCTGACTATGAGACGCTGACTGGGCTTGCAGCGGAGCGTTTCGGCGATGCGCTGCTTGTGGGGTGCAGCGGAGGCGGAGTGATTGGCGCGGCAACTGAGGTGGAGAACAGACAGGGTCTGGCTCTTTCGGCGGCACACCTGCCCGGTGTCCACCTGACGCCGTTTCACATTCAATACGGCGCACTGCCGGACGGGGATGCGCCGCCGGACGAGTGGGGAGCTCTCGTGGATACGGCCGTGGGTTCGGAGGTGGACTTCCTCATCCTTGCAGACCCGTTCAGCATGCAGGGTGAGCAGATGCTGATGGGGCTGGATTACGCCTTTCCGCGCAGCGCGAAGATCGGCGGACTGGCGAGCGGCGCGCACCACGAGGGTGGCAACGCCCTGTATCTTGGGAATGAGACGCATACCAGCGGAGTCGTGGGTGTGGCGTTCGAGGGAGATGTGCAGATAGATACCGTGGTCGCGCAGGGCTGCCGTCCCATCGGCGACCTGATGCACATCACGTCGTCTCGGCGCAACATTTTGCTGGAGGTGGACGGGCGTACGCCGTTCGAGATTCTGAAAGAGATATTCCTGACTCTCGATGAGCGCGACCGCGAACTGGCGCAACATTCGCTGTTCCTCGGTGTGGTGATGGATGAGTTGAACGACGCTCCGCAGTTGGGGGATTTCCTGATACGCAACATAGTGGGAGTGGACGCACAGCGGGGGGCGCTTGCGGTGGGGGAGATGCTGAAAGAGGGACAGACGGTGCAGTTCCACCTGCGCGACGCGGAAACTTCATCACAGGACCTGAGCGCGATGCTGGGGCAGTATGTATCGGGGCTTCCTGACGGCCGGCAATCAGAGGCGGGCGCGCTGTTGTTCCAGTGTCTTGGGCGCGGCTCGTACCTGTATGGCAGACCGGACCACGATACGAGCATGTTCACGGATGTCGTAGGCGCGGTGCCGCTGACGGGCTTCTTCTGCAACGGCGAGATTGGGCAGGTGGGCGATGCGACATTCCTGCACGGGTACACGAGCTCGTTTGGGATTTTTCGGCCGAAGGCCAATTAGATTCCAAGTAGCCGCGCGGCGTTTCCACCTTGTACGGCTTCGCGTTCGTGTGGGGTGAGCGATGATGCGGCGATTTCGTTGAGCAGGCGGCGGGGGCGCAGCAGGGCGTAGTCGCTGCCGAAGAGCACCTTGTCTGCGCCGACGAGTGATGATACTGCCGAATAGACCTGCGGGCTGTAGAGGAAGGGCGATGCGGCGGTGTCGAAATAGACGTTGCACAGCGCATCGGCGACCTCGGGCATGAGGGCGTAGAAGGGCAGACCGCCGCCCCAGTGGGCGCATACGATTGTCGCGTCCGGGAAGCTGCTGATGAAGCGCATCAGGACCTGCGGGCTTACGGTTCCCTTGCCAGTGTACTGGTGGCCCACAGGTTCGGAAGAGTGGGTGGTTACGATGAGGCGGCGTTCCTGGGCGACTGCCATCAGTTCGGCCATCGCGCTCTTGTCCGCGAGATCGAAGCCCTGTGTATCCGGGTGCAGTTCGCCGATGCCGCGTAGTCCCGCGGCGGCGCAGCGCTCTGCTTCCCGCGCTGCCCTGTCGCCCCACGCTGGATTGATACCAGCAAAGCCCACTATGCGCGCCTGCCAGCGACTTGTCGCCTCGATGATGTAGTCGTTAGCCTCACGCGCTGCGCCGTAGTCGGACCAGCCTATGCCCATCGCTACGGATACATCAACGCCGTCTTCGTCCATCGTGGCAATCAGGTCTTCGGCGGACGCGATGCGCGCCCTGGGGTCGGCGTATAGCGCACAGAATGTCCTGTCGCGCTGCGCGTAGTGTTCGCGGCGCTCACGCATCTCAGGCGGGAAGATGTGGGTGTGGAAGTCGATAATCATCGGACAGAGGGATCAATATCTATAAACAGGATGGACAGGATGGCAGGATGGAGTTGATCGGAGGGTAGCTCGGCAGGCTCAACACGAACGGGTTAGATTGCCACTCAGTTCCAGAGCAACAGCACTGATTGCCGGAAACAGGCGAGATGTTATTGAATTTTGCGGAAGTGCGGGTATGCGAAGGCGAATGTGAGCGTGAGGGCAGTCAGCACGAACCCACTTATGCTAAGCGACTGCGGAGTGCCGACTACCTCCGCGAACTCGCCGAATGGAATTGCGCCGATGGGCATCAGCCCGAAGGTCATCATGAACAGGCTCATGACGCGTCCGCGCTTCTCGGGGTCGGCGTATATCTGGGACAGAGTCATGTTCAGTGACATGTACAGTGAGCTAAGCAGCCCGTACACAATCAGGAAAAATATCGCTGAGACGAATTCGGCGGCGAACGCCACGCCAATGATGGAAAGCCCCCAGAATGTGCTGATGACCAGCAGAATCATCCCTCGCCCGTTGAGGTTTCGCATCGACGCCAGCCCCAACGTGCCGAAGAGAGCACCTATGCCCATCACTGCCATCAGGTAGCCGAGGTCGAATGAGGTTACATTCAATGCTTCGCGCGCCCATGCGGGCATCAGCGCAAAGAGGGTGAAGCCGAAGAGGGCGGGCAGGAACGCCATGATTATCAACCCGCGCAGTGTCGGATCACCGAGGGCGTAGCGCAAGCCTTCCTTGATGTCGGCCATAATGCTCTTGCGCGCTGAGGCCGGCATGATGACGGTGTTCTTGAGGCGCACGACCGAAAGCGCAGAGAATACATACACTATGGAAACGATATAGAAGACCAGCGCCGTGCTGAAGAAGGCGATGAGAATCCCGGCGAGCGCGGGGCCGAATGCGCGTGTCAGGTTCATCGAAGTGTTGTTCAGCGCAACGGCGTTCATAACGCGGTCGCGCGGCACAATCTCGGAAATGATTGCCTGACGGCTGGGCATGTTGAGCGCGAACATGGAGCCGTTGAGCACGCCAAGAACCATGAGCGCGCCGAGCCATATAGTGCCGGTGGCGTCCATCAGGCCCACGATGAGCGTGAGGGCGGCGTTGCCTAACTGGCTGCCGATGATAAGGTATTTCTTGGGTATTCTGTCGGAGAGCGCACCGCCGAGGAGCGAGACAATTGCCATTGGCGCGGCGAACGATACCATTGCCCAGGTGAGCGCGGACGGCGAGTCGTTCTCTAGGCGAAGCACAAGCCAGCCGCGAGTGATCATCTGCATGTTCATTGCGGTGAACGATGCGAACGAGCCGATCCAAATCCATCGAAAGTCGGTTAGCATCAGGATTTCGATGATTGGCGACTGCTTTAATTTCGCCGTAAACGGTACCGGGGGTGTGGGCGCGGCAGTTGCGGGCGCCCTCAATGTGCTCTGTGCCAAGTCCGATCCTCAGTTATGGCGGCACGTATGCAGAGCGCAATGCCACCACATGTTATCTCAGCAGAAGATAGCATTGCGCTCCCTTTCAGTCAATTATTTCGGATGTCCGGCGTTTCGGATGTTCGGGTGCGTCTCAACTACGGGGGTTGGGAATGCGCTTTGCAGCCCTGCGCGTCATGGTATTTGCTATCCTTTGGAGTAGCAGGGCGTTATAAAGGAGGGTGGCACCGAAAAGGAAGGCACTTCCATTTGTAACCTTTGTCAATGCCGGATGTTTTCAAGGGTTCGGCGATTTCCGAGGATTAGGTTGTGTGGACTGTCCCCCGTCATTCCGAGTGAAGCGAGGAATCTGAAGTCTATGAATGGCGTATGTGCAACGATTTTAGATTCTTCACTCCGCTCCGCTCCGTTCAGAATGACATAATAAACTTACTTTACAGGTTCAAAACGCTTTGTGTACCAGATGTCAGCAGAACCTAGCCGCCGACTTCGTGAAACTTGACACTAATTCGCATTTCTCGCTACAATTCTACTTTAGTGTGAGGGCAAGTACGCCGCTGCGGAGGTGAAAAGGATGTATTTCAATGTTTCGCAGCTGCTGAAGGAAATGGGCGGCGCTTTCCGCACCTATGATGCGAACGATTTCGCCAGTCTTGTAGATGGCGGGCCTATGACGCCCATCTCGGGAGTGGTGAAGATGATGAGGACGGATGCAGGTATCTGGGTTAGCGCGCAACTGACTACATACGTGGACTGTGAATGCAGTCGCTGTGTCGCCGATATGGAACAGTTCGTGCGTATGGAGATAGAAGAGGAGTATCTGCCGGAAGTCGATGTCAATACGGGTGCGAGGCTTAACTTCCCCGACGCGATGGCCGAGAACTTCTATATAGATCAGACGCACATGCTCGACATGAGCGAGGCGATAAGGCAGTACTTCGGTTTCAGCATGCCCTTTAAGCCTGTGTGCAGCGATGAATGCAAGGGATTGTGCTTGACTTGCGGCGCTGACCTCAACGACACTAGCTGTTCCTGCGACAATGTTATCAGGGATCCGAGATGGGGTCCGCTTCTGGCATTTGCATTGCCTAATGAGCCACACTACAATTGATAGGTGTGTTGATACATCTGCTGACATATTTGCCAAATTACAAGTGCCAAATTACAAGGCTTAAAATACAAGGCTCTTCCCACACGACGGTGGGATGTGATTGGAAACTAAGGACGGAAGATGCCACCACTGCCAAAGAAAAAGCACTCAAAGGGACGCCAAGGGGGACGCTCGGCGCACTTCGGGATGACGCCGATGACACTGGCGGAATGCCCGCAGTGCCGCGCGGCGCGGATGCCTCACAGGGCTTGCCCATCCTGCGGTTACTACAACGGTCGCAACGTCGCAACCGGCTCCAACGCCGACTGATTATGCCTGCAACGGCCAACAGCGATGGAGGGATGTAAGTGAAACATTCCTTAATGCTGTTCATTCCGTTGTACTGAGTCCGTTGCTGCCGAAGGGCCGGACGGCTCGAATACTGAAAGATTGCACACAGGAGATAGACCTATGACTCTTAGCTTCATGCCGCAGACGCGAGGCGCGAAGGTGGGCTACCTGTTCCCCGGTCAGGGCGCACAGGCTGTTGGGATGGGGAAGCAACTCTATGATGAGTCGCCCGCTGCGCGCGAGGTGTTCCATCAGGTTGACATGGCTCTTGAGCGCTCCCTCTCAACTATCTTGTTCGACGGGCCGGAAGACGACCTGCGGCAGACTATAAACGCACAGCCCGGCATAATGGCTGTGAGTCTTGCATGCATCAAGACGATGGAAGAGCGCCTCGGCGACGATATGCCGCAGCCGGTCGTAACCGCGGGGCACAGCCTCGGCGAATATACGGCGCTGGCGGTATCGGGCGTGCTGGACATCGGTGATACGGCGAAGCTGGTGCAGCGTCGCGGCGAACTGATGCAGGTCGCGTGCGACGAGAACCCCGGCACTATGGCCGCTATCATCGGGCTGGACGAGATGACGCTGGAGGAGATTGCCGTCGAGACTGGCACTTATGTCTCCAACATCAATACTGCGGAGCAGATAGTCATAAGCGGCGACATTATGGGCGTTGCGCGAGCCTGCGACCTCGCTACCGCTCGTGGCGCGAAGAAAGCCGTTCCTCTGCGCGTTGGCGGCGCGTTCCACTCCGGTCTGATGGAGCCGGCGCGCGCAGGACTGATTGAAGCCATCAACAGCGTGAAGTTCCACGATCCTCAGATTCCCATTGTTGGCAACTGCAGCGCTCAGCCTCTTACAACTGCTGAAGAGGTGCAGCGAGAGCTCATTTCCCAGATATGCAGCTGCGTGCAGTGGAAGCGGACTGTGGACTACATGATAGATTCCGGCGTGGACGATTTCATCGAGATCGGCCCGGGCAGGGCGCTTTCCGGCATGGTCAAGCGCATTTCGCGGCGCTCGCAGATTACGAGCGTTGGCGACCTCGAATCCATACTCAGTCTCGGTAGGAATTAGGTCTGTGCCGGACGCCGCGACGCTTCAGTCGCATGCTCAGGCGGACGCCTACGCCAAGGCGGATTCCAGCGCGGTGGTTGGGCGTCGGCGCACACGCGCCATTGTATTGCAGTCCCTCTATGAAGCCGATACCGTCGAGCATATCGCGACAGAGGTGTTGGATGTGCGACTGGCTGAGACTGCGATATCCAAGTGGGACGAGGCATTTGCGCGCGCAATGCTTGACGGCATCTTTGCAAATGCCGCGGAAATAGATAAGATAATTGCGGAGTTTGCCCCCGGATGGCCCATTGGCCAGATGGCGGTGGTGGACAGGAATATCCTGCGGATGGCGATATATGAGATAATGGTCTCGGAGGATACGCCGCCGAGAGTGGCGGTGAACGAGGCGGTGGAGCTGGCGAAGGCTTTTGGCGGGGACAGCGCGCCGCGGTTCATCAACGGCGTTCTGGGGAGCGTGATGGCGGCGGCGAGTCGGATTCACACTGAACAACTCGAAACACTTACGAACTGACAACCCTGGAGGTAACAGAAGTGGCAACCCTAATGGAGCGCGTGCAGGAAATTGTCGCTGACAAGCTCAGCGTGGATGAGTCCGAAGTGGTGGCAGGAGCGTCTTTCATGGAGGACCTGAACGCCGACTCGCTCGACCTGGTGGAGCTTATCATGGCGTTCGAGGAAGAGTTCAGCGATGGAGCTACGACCATCGAGATCTCGGACGAGGATGCTGAGGGCATCACTACGGTGCAGCTGGCGATCGACTACCTGAGAGCAAACGGCGTAAGCGACGACTAGGCTCGCCATCGCAATCGAATAGAGCCAGCGAAAAACGGGCGAATATAGCCGACTTGTATGGACAGGATGTAAGGGATATGCTGTGAAAGCAATCCCAATACATTCTGTCTATTCGCGTTTAATTCAAGGAGGGTAACGATGAGAGCAGCCGTTTACAAGGGAGAGCGTGTCCTCGAGGTCGAGGAGATTCCGACGCCTACGGCGGGTATGGGCGAGGTGGTGATTCGGGTGCGATACTGCGCTGTCTGCGGGACGGATGTGCATGCGTTCATGTACGATGTCGCGCCGCCGGGCACGGTGATGGGACACGAATACTGCGGCACCGTTACTGAAGTCGGCGAGGGCGTGACGCGCTGGCAGGTCGGCGATCGCGTGGTTGGCGGCGGCGGGAATCCGCCGCCGGGGTATGTGCCGAGTGGACCGCGCAACGACCCGCGCTACAACTATCGCACGATGGGCTTTCCGGAGGGCGCGAAGACGCGCGCATACGCGGAGTATGTGCAGCTAGAGGACTGGGAGCCGATGCCGATACCGGACGGCGTATCCGATGAAGAAGCTGCGCTTGCTGAGCCGTGCGCGGTGACAGTGCATGCCGTGCGGCTGTCGCAGATAAAACTGGGCGATCGCGTGCTCGTGATGGGCGCTGGTCCCATCGGGCTGTTCTGTATGCAGACTGCGCGGGCTGCGGGGGCGACTTCGGTGTTCGTGTCGGAGCCTGCGCCTGCGAGGGCAGAGGCGGCGCGCAGTCTTGGAGCTGATGCGGTCATCAACCCCTTTACCGAGAATGTGGAAGAGCGCCTCGTGGAACTGACAGGCGGCAAAGGTCCGGATATCGTGTTCGAGTGCGCTGCCGTGCCAAATCCGTCAACGCTCGACAGCGCACTGAACATTGTGGCGCGTGGCGGACAGGTCGTGCTGGTTGCCATCGCGTGGGAGCCTACGCCGTTGATTACGCCGGACTGGATGGCGCGCGAGGTCAAGCTGCAAGCGTCTTTCGGGACGCAGCCGGAGGACTGGCGCGTTGCGCTGGAGCTGATGCGCGCGGGACTGGTGAATGTGGAGCCTATGATTGGCGAAACGAACTTCCTGCCGCTGGACGATATACAGGGTGCGTTCGAGTCGCTGATGAAGCCGTCCGGACAGGTGCAGATGGTTGTGCGGCTTTAGGAATTGACACGGATGCGCGGTATGGACAGGATGAGGGGATTAAGCGCGCGGTATGGACTTTTGCAATCGTCTTCGCAGGTCATTTGGCGTCGAGGTAGGCTTGGAGGATGACGGCTGCGGCGGCTGAGTCGGTGCGGCCTTTGTCGCGCGTGTTTGATGTGCCGGACTGGGTGAGCATGCGGTCGGCCTGGACGGATGAGAGGCGCTCGTCAGCGTGGGTGATGGGGATGTTTGTGCGCTCTGACAGGGCTTGGGCAAAGTCGAGGGTGATGCGCGCCTGCGCTCCGATGCGGCCGGACATGAGATAGGGAATTCCGACGAGAATCTCGGCGGCTTCGTGCTGTTCGGTTAGGGCAAGCACAGCGTCTATTGCGGCTTCGGTGTCAGGTGTGCTGCGGTCGATGGTCGTGAGGGGCGATGCAAGAATGCCCAGCGGGTCGCTGAGGGCTACGCCAATGCGCCTGTCTCCTACATCTAGCGCGAGTATTCTCACGAAGCGGTCTTCTGACGGACGATGTCGGCTGCGCCTGCGATGGCTGCGTCTAACTTGTCGGCGTTGCGTCCGCCTGCCTGCGCCATGTCAGGGCGTCCGCCGCCGCCGCCGCCGATGATCCTGCCAAGATCGCGGGCGTAGTCGCGGGCGTCCGCGCCGCCGTCAACCAGGTCGCGCGTGATGCCCACGCTGATTGTGGGCCTGTCGTTGATGACCGCGCCCAGGACCACTATGCCGCTGCCCATCTTGTCGCGGAGCCAGTCGCTTATCTCACGCATCGAGTCGGAATTGGACGCCTCGGTGCGCGCCGACAGGACGGATACGCCGTTGATGTCCTGCTTTGAGTCGAGGAGAATCTCGGCGGCTTGCAGGCTGTTCTGCCGTTCAAGAGTCGCCAACTGCCTCCGCAGGTCGTCGTTTTCGTCCTGGATTCGCTGAACCGCATTTCCCAGTTCGGGCGATGTAGTGTTCAGCATGCTTGCCAAGCCATCTTCACGATTGAAGCGCTCCCATACGAGGCGTTCGGCTGCTCTGCCGCTGACGGCTTCGAGGCGGCGCATGCCGGCGCCGATGCTGGACTCGCCGAGGATATAGACGCTGCCGACTTCGCCGGTATGATGGACATGCGTGCCGCCGCAGACCTCAAAGCTGAAGGTGTCGCCGTTGGCGATCTCGATGAGACGTACGCGCTCGCCGTAGCGGTCGCCGAAGAACGCGAGCGCGCCGCGCTGTATGGCGGACGAATAGGTGTCTTCGTCGCGGTGGACGCCGGAGTTCTGACGAATCTTTTCGTTGACGAGGTGCTGCACCTGCCACAGCTCATCGTCGGTTACGGGCTGCACGTGTGAGAAGTCGAAGCGCAGCCTATCGGGGGCGACTAGCGAACCTGCCTGCCGCACATGGGGCCCCAGCACCTCTCGGAGGGCGGCGTGGAGCATGTGCGTGGCGGTGTGATTTCGCGCGGTGTCCTCGCGGCGCTTGGGGTCAACATTGGCTTCAACGGTGTCTCCCAAACGCACCGTGCCTTCGCTGACCTTGCCGAAGTGCATGATGACATCGGGCATGACTGCCTGCGTGTCGTGCACTTCGATGCTGCCATCGGGACCCGTGAGCGTGCCGGCATCGCCTATCTGGCCACCGCCCTCGGCGTAGAAGGGCGTCTGCACAAGCACGACTTCTACGCTCTGACCTGCGGTTGCGTCGCTGACGACCTCGTCGTCGGCTATAAGTCCTACTACGGGGGAAGATGCGCTTATCTGCTCGTAGCCGAGGAACTGGGTTGCGCCCACGCCGAGGCTTTCGTACTGGCGAATCTTGGCGCGCTCCTCGCCGAACTGGGCGGATGCCCTGCCGCGCTGGCGCTGCGCTTCCATCTCGCGCTCGAAGCCCTCGGTATCCACCGTGACGCCCTGCTCGGCGGCGATCTCCTGCGTCATCTCGGCGGGGAAGCCGTATGTATCCCAGAGGCGGAAGGCGGTGCCTCCGTCGAGCATGTCCACTCCTTCAAGCGCTTCGGAGAGCATGTTGTAGCCGTTCTGGAATGCTTGCTGGAAGCGCTCTTCCTCCAGCCTGAGCACAGTCACGATGAAGTCGCGGTTGTTGACGAGTTCGGGATAGACCTTGCCCATCTTATCGATGGTGGCGTCGGCGATTTCGCCGAGGAAGTTGCCCTCGATGCCGATGCGCCGGGCGTAGCGTATGGCTCGGCGAATGACGCGGCGCAGCACGTAGCCACGCCCTTCGTTGCCGGGCACCACGCCGTCCGCGATGAGGAAGGTGACGCTGCGTCCGTGTTCGGCGACAACGCGGATTGCGTAGGTGTCGTCGGGGTTGTTGTAGCTCTTGCCACTGACGCGCTCGACTGCGGCGATGATGGGCGTGAACAGGTCGGTCTCATAGGCAGTGTCCACGTCTTGCAGGATTCGCACGAGGCGCTCGAAGCCCATGCCTGTGTCCACGCTGGGCGCGGGCAGGTTGGTGCGCGTGCCGTCGAGGTGGTGGTAGTACTGCATGAACACGAGGTTCCAGAGCTCGACATAGCGGTCGCAGACGACGCCGTCGTCCATGACGTTGGTGCAGTTCGGGGCGCAGTTATCCCGCAGGCAGCCGTACTCTGCGCCGTAGTCGTAGTGGAGCTCGCTGCAAGGACCACAAGGTCCCTCGTCGCCTGCGGGTCCCCACCAGTTTTCATCGTCGCCGTAGCTATAGACCTTGTCGGCGGGGATGCCCTTTGCCTCCCACAGGCCGCGCGTTTCCTCGTCGGTGTGGTGGATTGCGGCGGAGAACTTGTCGAGCGGGATGCCGTAGCCTTCGGTCATCAGCTCTACGGCGAAATCGACGGCGTTTGCCTTGAAGTAGTCGCCGAAGCTGAAATTACCGAGCATCTCGAAGAGGGTGTTGTGCGTGGCGTCGCCGACCTCTTCGATGTCGGGGGTGCGGAAACACTTCTGCGATGTGGTGGCGCGCTTGTTGGAGGGCTCAGCCTCGCCGGTGAAGTAGGGCTTGAACTGCACCATGCCTGCGGTGGTCAGCAGCAGCGTGGGGTCGCCGACCGGTATCAGCGATGAACTCGCCAACCTGCTGTGACCTTGCGCCTCGAAGTAGCTGAGGAACTTTTCTCGTATTTCGTCGCCGCTCATGAAATCTGGCATGGATGTACCCCGTCTGAAGATAATGAATAATTTTAGCATGGATGGGTAGGATAGACAGGGATTTTCCTGGCTATGCTGTGGTCCACCTAATTCGTGGTGGGCGGCTGCGATGCGCCGGACGCCTTCCGCGAGCATGTCAGGTTCGTAGAGGGCGAAGGCGAGGCGGATGGCGTTGTTCAGTACGACAAGGGCAACTTGGGGTCAGACGGCGACCACATCTTCGACTATCAAGGAGCGACCAAGCGCCTTGATAGCGCGCTCGACTTGGCTGATGTGGGAGAAACGATTGGGGTTGAGCAGCTTTTGGACGGCGTTTTCGGGCATCCCCAACTTGGTGGCGAGGTCTGCGTCGGTTATGTCCTGCTCACGCATGGCTGTGTAGAGGGTGAGCTTCGCCGCTACGATGAGCGGCACAGCGATAAGCACTTGTCCGTCGGCGAGAGGGCCGGGAGTCGGTAGGTCTTCGCTCCCGTCAACGTAGAAGCTCAAGGCGACAGCCAAGCAGTCCTCTGCCATATCCAAAGCCTCTTGCCAAGACCAGCCGCCAGTGATCGCTTCAGGAACATCAGGGAAAGTTACTACATAGGCTTCTCTGCCCGTAGCCTTTGCCTCTTCATCATCCAAAACGATGTCGCACGGGAAAGCATATCGCATAGCCTAGAACTCCTCACGATCAATTTCGAGCTGTCTGAGCATTGCAGCAAAAGTACGTCGGGGAATTTCGCCTTGCTGTACGATTGTGCTACGGTCGCCAACGGTGAGCTTGCCATGGCTGCCCTTGCCGCGAGTCGGGTCGAAGTCGAAGCTCAACCTATTCCTGCGGGCATACCGTCGGGCGCGCCTGACAAACTCCCTGCCGTTCATTCGTCCATGATAGCACAGGGCTCCGCAATTTCTTGGAGCAGGAGAGGTAAGAGCCTCTCGAGGATCTCTGTGTTCACTTAGCTGTGAGTCCCTGCAGGTTTCTGTGCGCGGCTGCGATGCGGTGGATGCCTTCTGCGAGCATGTCGGGTTCGTAGAGGGCGAAGGCGAGGCGGATGGCGTTCGTGAACGCACCTTGGGCGGAGAAGGCGGTGCCGGGACGGTAGTTGACGCCTTGTTCCTGCGCGATGGGAAGGAGGGCGTCGGTGTTTGTGCCGTCGTTGAAGGTCAGCCAGAAGAAGTAGCCGCCGCCGGGCGCGGTGAAGTCAACCGCATCGCCGAGGTGCTTTCGCACTGCGGCGGACATTGCGGAAACACGCTCGCCGTAGGTGCTGCGGAGGATTGCGATGTTGTCCTGGAGCATGCCTTGCTCTAAGACGGCGTGAACTAGCGTAGATGTGAAGTGGTTCAGGCCGCCGCCGCTTATGGTGAGGCCTGCGGTGGCGAAGCGCTGTATCACAGGCGGACGCGCCTGAAGCCATCCTGTTCGCAGGCCGGGGCCTAGTATCTTCGAGAATGAGCCGAGCGAGATAACGCAGCCATCGTCGGAGGTGTCGAAGGACGCGATTGGTGGGGGTGGCGGCTTGCCGTAGTGCAGCAGGTTATAAACCTCGTCGGCGAGCACGAGAAAAGCTTGCTGCGGCGGTCGGCTGGGAGCACACTGCCGCTTGGGTTCTGGTAGGTGGGAATGATGTAGAGCATCTTCGGCGCTGGCACGGACCGGTCTGCGAGCATCGCTTCGAGGGCATCCATTCGTAGGCCGTCGTTGTCGGTGGGCACGCCTACGACTTTCAGTCCGTGATCCTCGAATATGCTCTGTATCAGGTAGTAGGTCGGCTCTTCGACGAAGACCGTGTCGTCCGTCTGGGTGAACAGGGTGGTGGTGTGATCAATTGCCTGCGACGCGCCTGCCGTTAGGAACAGTTCTTGGGGCGAGACTGGCGAGGTATAGGAGTCCTGCGCAGACAGGAACTCTGCGAGTGAGTGGAGCAGGGGGCCGTAGCCCTGGGTCGCTCCGTACTGGAGCGGGATGGGTGCGCCGTCTGCGAGGACGATGTCTGTCGCACGGCGCAGCATGTCGGTCGGGTGAAGGCGTGGTGATGGGTGCCCCCAGCCGAGGTCGATGACGCCCTCGGGGATGGAGATCAGTAGGGATGGCAGCAGAGCCTCGGCGCTGTTCAAGACTATGAGACGGGCTCAAGCCCCGCTTCTCGGCGGGCGTCGTTGATGTGGTCACGGATGCGCATTTCCAGCGGGGCGATCTCGTAGCCAATGTCGGCGAGCATGCGGCTGTTGTCAACGAGGTAGATGTGCGGCACTTTGCGCTCGCCGGTTGTGATATGGGCGTCGGGAATGATGCCGCGCACGATGTCTGCCATGTCACCGATGTTGCACAGGTGACCGCCGCTGATATAGACGGGATGGTTCAGGTTCTCGGCGAGGGCGGCGCGCACGAATATCTGGGCGGCGTCTTCGGCGTGAATCATAGGCGAGAGTTCATCGGGGTCAAAGGGCAAGTCTATTGGCTCACCGACTGCGGGAAGCGAGATCATGAGTCCGCCGATCATGCCTGTCATGCCGGTTACGCGCCCATGACCGAAGACGGTGCAGATGCGAATGCCGCGCAGGTCGAGGCCGTAGAGTTCGCGGTAGCGGGCGGCGGCGAAGTCATTGACCGACTTAGTCATGCCATAGACGTTGTGGGGGGCGGAAAGGTCGTCCTCGTTAACGGGCCTGTCGCCGAAGGTCTCCTGTACGCCATAGACGGCGATGGAGCTTGCATAGACGACGCGCTCGATGCCGCACCAGCGTGCCGCCTCGAAGACGTTGTTCGTGCCGCCGATGTTGACCTGCATGCTGAAGTGAGGGCGGTCTTCGGTGTCGGGTGGCAGGAGCGCGGCCATGTGGACGATGCGCGTTACGCCGTGCGTGTTGCAGGCTTCCAGAAGCTGCGGCAACTGCGTTACATCGCCACGATAGTAGGTTACGCCATCCTGCTGAGCGGGCGGCGGCGCGAGATCGAAGCTGACGACCTCCTCGCTGCGATCAGTAAGCTCGCGGACGATGCGCCTGCCGATGAAGCCTGTGCCGCCGGTGACCATTATTGACATGTTTTCCCCTAGATCTGAGTTTACTTACAGCGCCTGCCAGTAGCGACGACCGTTGGAGCGTATGACTTTGCCGATGTGCTGCTCGGGGTGGAAGTGGCCCGCTGCGATGACATAGTCTTCGTCTTCGGCGCGCTGCAGTAGGGAGTGACGGCTGCGCCGACTGTCGGGCTTGCTGGTATCTACGCCGGCGCACCAGTCGGGTTCCTGAATCTGCACGTTGCTGTGTATGGCGTCGCCGACTATCATCGCGCGCTCGCCCTGTGAACTGATGAGGATGACCTGATGGCCCGGGGTGTGGCCCGGGGTGTCCAGTGTGGTCATCTCTTCGGTAATCTGGTGGCCCTCGTCGACGAGGGCCATGAGGCCTAGCTTCTCCAGAGGTACTACGCTGTCGCGGACCTGGGGCGAGTAGGCGAGGTGCTCCGGCTGCGTGAAGTGCTCCCAGTCGAGGCGCGGAACAAGGTAGCGCGCGTTGGGGAAATACGGCTTGGGCGAGTCGCCGCTGTGGTCTATGTTCCAGCCAACATGGTCGCCGTGCAGATGGGTATGCGCCACGATGTCGATGTCCTCGGGGCTTGCGCCCTGCGCGCGGATGGCGTTCAGGAGGTCGCCCCTGACGTTGCCACGGTCGGCATGGGGACCGGGGCCCATGCCGGTGTCCACCATCACAGTCTTGCCCATCGAGCGCACAAAGAAGTGGCCGTAGTAGAGCTGTATCTGCCCGTCTTCGAGGATGTCTTTGTACGGCTCCCAGTCTGCTGCGGTTACGCCCTCGAAGAAGGCGTCGGGCGGTCGCGCAGGCGGGATCATGTCCAGCGCGAATACTATCTCGGCGTTGCCCACTCTGATACGGTCAGCCATGAAATCACTCCATAAATTTCACATTGATGGACATAATAGACAGGATGACGAAGGAGAATACACCCCCATCCTAACCTTCCCCCATCAAGGGGGAAGGGACTTTAGTTGCCTGTCTATCGGTGTTGGTTCCTGTTACGGCTTGGGGTTTTCCATGAGGATGGTTACGCCCATGTCGATGTACTTGCTGCGCAGGGCGGGATCGTAGCTGCGGAAGGAGACGCGGGTGGTGCTGCCCTCAAGCTGGGTGAGTACGTGCTTCACGCAGTCGTCCACGCTCTGGAATGGGTGCTTGGGATGCTTCTCGATGTCGCCGAGAAGGTCGTTTGGTCCCCAGGTGAGGCAGTCCACACCTTCCATTGCGAGCAGGCGGGCGTTGCTGGTTGCGAGTATGGACTCCATTTGCAGGCATAGCCAGCCATGGCTGTTCCACCACTCGGCGTACTCAAGCCTGTCCTCGCGGCCCTGCACCTTCCAGCGGGCTGCGCCGCCCCAGCTCCGCTTGCCGAACTGCGGGTAGTAGAAGTAGTCCACGGCTTCCTGCGCAACAGACAGTTCTTCGACCTGCGGCACTTCGATACCTGCGGGCCCGAGGTCAACCAGGTTGCCGATGAGGTATGCGTGGCGGGTGTGCTTGATGCGGAACTGCACGGGGATGTCGAGCTCGGCGGCGTTGGCGCAGAACTGCACGAGCGTTTCCTCGTTGAATGGGCCGTGCTGGCTGTCGGTGTGGATGAAGGCGTAGTCGTCTTTGCCGAGGGTGTCCTCCATCAGGCTCTTTGAGGCGTTGAGCGGCGCGGCCACACCGATGAGAATCTCACCGTCGCGTATTCGTTGTTTCATATCTTCGCTGTTGGGCATGTTTTGTCCTCCGTACTGCGATTTTGATTTGGCATATCATATCAGACGGACGGCGGACATGGATGAATTGACGGAATGGCTACTTCGTGCGGAAGGCGGCGAAGGCGAGGGTTGCCCAGCCTGCCATGAGGCAGATGCCGCCTATGGGGGCGATTGCGCCGAAGATGCCGATGCCGGTGAGCGCGAGGATGTAGAGGCTGCCGCTGAAGAGCACTGTGCCAAGTGTGAAGAGCGCGGCGGCGATGGTGAGGGCGCGAGTCTGCCAGCGCATGGAGAGCAGGCCGGTGGCAAGGAGCGCGAGGGCGTGGTACATCTGGAAGCGGGCGGCGGTCTCGAAGGTGCGGAGCGCGCCAGCGTCGAGCGTGTCGCGTAGGGCATGCGTGCCGGCTGCGCCCGCGATGACGGCGAGGAAGCCGAGGATGGCGGCGATGGCGATTGTGGTTGCAGGTCGTGTCATGGTGTTGACGCGGCGAATTTCTCTACCTTGATTTGAGCGGCATGTTCGCGGGCTTGCCACAAGTCGTAAGCCATCTGCATTCTGAGCCAAGTCTCCGGACTAGAGCCGAACGCCTGAGATAGCCGAAGCGCCATATCCACAGAAACGCCGGACCTTTCGTTAATGAGCTCGGAGAGCGCTTGGCGACTTATTCCCAATCCTTGCGCTGCCCTTGTGACGGTCAGCCCCAGTGGTTCGAGGCATTCGTACTTCACTATCTCGCCCGGATGGGGTGGTTTATGCATGGGCATTGGAATATCTCCTCAGTGGTAATCTGTGCAATCGACATCAACAGCGTCGCCATGTTCGTTGAATCTGAAAGTTACGCGCCAATTCCCTGATACCGAAACGGCATAGTGTCCTCTGAGCCCTCCGGTCAGGGATTGAAGACGGAACCCGGGTATGTCCATGTCCCTAAGAGTGCGGCTTCTGTCAAGCACTCCGAGAATACGCTTTAACTTTCGCAAATGCTCCGGAGCCACTCGGCGGTCATTACCATTGTACAGCGATTCAAGCCTGCGATTCCTGAACGACACGATCATACAGATAATCTATGTAGATGGTGTGTTGTCCGTCAAGTACCAGTTTACACAAGTGCGAGTTAAAACTAGCGCCGCGAGCGTCTGCGCCATGCTAGCCAGGCGAGTGGGGCTATTAAGCCGAAGGCTGACAAGTCAATATGTCCCCGCACATAGCCGAATGGCAACTCGCATCCGCTGGGTGGCACGAGGTCGGGTCTGGATTTGGGTACGGGTGAGCTTGAGCCGGGTTTCGGTGAACTGCCTTCTCCTAATGTTGCAAAGTCGTCTCTAGCGTTGTCCGAAAGTTTGGTTCGACTGCAAAGAAGAACATCCACGCCATTCCATGCATAAACGATGTAACTCTTTCCTTCGATGAAGTCGAAGCCGCAGCTTGCTCCGCTTAATGGCGTCGTGATGAACATGGTCTCGTAGGAGGGACCTTTCCAGACGGCGCTGACCTTGAAGGCGACGACACGGGGGTCGGTTGAGTTGTATCCGCCTGGTGGAAGTCCACTTACGGCGACGACCTTGCCGGCGAAGACTGCCTCAGACTTGGCTAGGGCTTCCTGCGGAGACGGAGGGGGCACACACGAGCAGGCATGGGTTTGGTCGGTGGAGGCGTGAATTGCGGCGGCAACGAGAAGGACTGTCAGTGCAAGCAATGTGGCTACGCGCAACATAGTATTTTCCCTTCCCGAGTTGCGCACGGCGCATCTAATCTTGACACCACCACGCTCTGGGTTCACAATTTCTGGCAATGTCTGATGATTGTAGCGGACGCGCGAAATGGCGATTCGGAAAGGAATAATGACATGGCTATGATGCCGGCGGCGGTTGCGACGGGGTTGCGGGAACTGCGCTGTGATGAAGTGCCGATTCCTGCAATGGAACCGGGGCATGCGTTGGTGAAGACGATGCTAGGCTCGATATGCGGGAGCGACCTGCATATCGTGTACATGGGCTGGAACGCGCATGAGTTTCCGCTGCCGCACGGGTATCCGGGGCATGAGGGCGTGGGCGAGGTGGTTGATCCGGGCGATACTTCGTTTGATGAGGGCGACCTGGTGCTGACCGCGCCGAATATCTGGAAGTCGAAGGTGTTCGCGGGCTATCAGATGATTGAGGAGCAGTTTCTGCTGAAGCTGCCTAAGGATGTGCCGCCGGCACACCTGCTGATGGCGCAGCAACTGGGCACGGTGGTGTTCGGGGCGCGCAAGCTGCCGCCGCTGCTGGGCAAGACGGTTGCGGTGCTGGGTCAGGGTTCGGTCGGGTTGTTCCATGACTTCATGCTGCGGCGTCTGGGGGCTCATCGTATTATCGCGGTTGAACCTGTGGAGGCTCGGCGAGAGCATGGTGCGCGCATGGGAGTTGACCACACGATTGATGTTACGGGCAACCGGGCGACAGATGCGGTGCTGGATCTGACGAGCGGCGAGGGCGCAGATGTGGTCATCGAGGCGTGCGGCAGCGTGGAGACGCTGAACCAGACGCTGAAGATGGTGAAGCCACTCGGCACGGTTGCGGTGTTCGGGCTGCCGCCGACGATGGAGCGTATACCGTTCGACTGGGACACCTTCTTCCGCAAGCGCCTTGACCTCTATACGACTTTCGGGGCGCAGGATGAGCCGGGACTGCCGGCGTTCCAACTTGCGACTGATTTCATCACGAAGGGCGAGATAGACATGGCGCCGTTCGTGACGCACCAGTTCCCGGTGGAGCGGGTGCAGGAGGCGTTCGACCTTGCGGAGTCGCGTGAGGACGGCGCGCTGAAGGTGTCGATGACTTTCTAGGTGGCAGGGGTGTTCTCATCCCCATCCTAGCCCTCACCTTCGAGGGGGAAGGGGTATAGGTTGCATTCGTCAGGCATCGTCGGCGTTGAGCATGGATATGCCCATCGCGCCCAATAGGAGAGGCAATGCAGCATCGATGATAATCCATGTCATCGAAACCACATCCGTTCCTACGGTGGCGTATGCGGGGCTGATCTGGTTGAACCAGTTCCAGAAGAACATAATGCCCACGAAGATGATGCCGTAGAAGACTATATTTGCTCCCAGGAACTCTCGAGTGATGGTCGCGCCGCCTTCTCCGTCAACTTCCCGCTTGCGGATGTAGCCGAATATCGTGGTCAGAACGATGGCGACCGCCATTATCGGATCGAGGATGTTCCAGAGCGGGGCGTAAGGTTGCGCTTCGGTATTGGTATAGTAGAGTGGCTCGACTATGGTGTGGAGTGCAACCACCACTCCGACCACGATTAGGAAGACGCCCACTGCTCGCTTGAGAATGTCCAAGGTTACCGCTCCTTTCGTCCGCCTTCATCCAACTAATGACTTTTAACTGCACAATTTGCTAGTCGTCTTTGCCGCCGCGCAGCAGGAAAATGCCGAGCGCGCCCCAGAGCAGGGGCGCTACAGTGTCCACGATAATCCAGACTATGTTATGGTCGGTGTCCTGAGGGTCGGCATCGACAAGCAGGTCGAACCAGTTCCAGAAGAAGAGCATCGCCATTGCGACGAAGCCGTAGAACAGCAGGTTTGCTTCGAAGTAGCGGCGCGTGACTATGCGGTCTAGTCCGGCGGATTCGAGGCTGCGCTTTCGCAGGTAGGCGAATATGACGCCGAGCACAAGTGCCAGTGCCATGAGGTAGTCGAGTTCTCCCCACAGGAAGGGCAACACCTCAAGCTGGTCAACTACGAAGTAGATTCCGACAATCGCTGCTGTAAGCAGCAGCAGCGCTCCAACTAAGCGATTAAGTATTTGCATCAGGTCCTCACTTCCCCAACCTTCATCTTTTGCTTCATCGGCTCAACTGGACTATTCCTGATAGCGGGGATGCCAGCCGGGACCTGCCCAGGTGGTTATCTTGCGCGGCGTGATGCGGATGTAGGCGCGGGGCATGTGCTTGGTCTCCTCGTAGTATTGCGTGCCCTCTTCCTCGCCGCGATAGCGCACCGCCCAGTGCTTCCAGTCGCCCATCCAAGCGCCGTCAACTAGTTCCGCCGTGCCCTCGACGATGACACGGGTGTAGGGCGCGTCGCAGGTGTCTATGCAGAAGGACACCCGCTCGTCGTCGCGGATGTGCGCCACCCAGTTCGCCGTGCGTCTTCCCGCTACATAGAATGCCTCGCCATCGTAGTCGTACCAGATGGGAGCGACGTATGGATAGCCCTCTGATGTCAGGGTCGCGAGCTTCATCAGGTGCGCTCCGGAGGTGAGAAAGTCGTTGAGTTGCTGATTGGTCAGTCGGGGCATAAGATACTCCAAACGATAGTATTTCGATTTATCGGGGGTTAGTTTATCAGCGAATGAGGAAGTGTGTCGATAACTTATACTCGTTCTCATCAATAGATTGAATTGCTAACCAACTCCGCGAAAGGATGATGCCATGAACGAACTGCATGAGCTTGGCGTGGTTGAGGCTGCTGAGGCTATACGCAACGGAGAGATGTCCGCGGCGGAGCTGATGGGGGCACTTCTGGCGCAATGCGATGCGCTGGAGGGTGCGCTGAAAGTGTGGGTTACGCTGGACGGGGATGCCGCGCTTGCGGCGGCGCGAGAGCGGGACAGGGAGCTTGCGGCCGAGGGGCCGCGCGGCCCGCTGCACGGCGTGCCGATTGGTATCAAGGACATCTACTTCACGCGGGGGGTGCTGACGACGAGCGGCTCGACGATATATGTGGAGTTTGTGCCGGACTATGACGCGACTACCGTTGCGCTGCTGAAGCGTGCGGGCGCGATAATCATGGGCAAGACGGTTACGACAGAATTCGCATGTGGCGACCCGGCGCCTACCGTCAGCCCGTGGAATGCGGCGCATACGCCGGGCGGCTCAAGCAGCGGCTCTGCTGTGGGCGCGGCTGTGGGGATGTTCCCGGCGGCTTTGGGATCGCAGACAGGCGGCTCGATAGTGCGGCCGTCTTCGTACAACGGGATTGTAGGCTTGAAGCCGACTTTCGGGCGTGTTAGCAGATACGGCGTCTATCCGGTCTCAGAGTCGCTGGACACGATGGGGCCGATGGTGCGGAGCGTGGCGGATGCGGCGCTGATGCTGAATGTGCTTGCGGGGCATGACATTAACGACCCGGACTCGTCGGAGCGTGCTACAGAGGACTATCTGCAAGCGGCGCAAACGCAGATCAAGCCGCCGCGCATTGGGCTGGTGCGGCAGTTCTTCATGGAGCAGTGCGATGACGAAACTCGCGCGAACACGGAATCGGCAGTCGAAAGGCTGTGCGAGGCGGGCGCTATCGTGGAAGAGGTGTCGCTGCCGGTTGACTTCGACGCGGCGCTGTTGGGGCAGCGCGCGCTGATGTCAGTGGAGGGGGCGCAGGTGCATGAGAGCAATTTTGCCGTGCGAGCGGATGATTTTTCGTCGAATGTGCACGGACTGATCGAGCAGGGGCTGGCGACACCCGCTCTGACGTACCTGAAGGCGAAGCACTTGCAGCGCGAGTTCAGGCGTGGCGTGCAGGCGGCGATTCGGGGCTATGACGCGCTGATTATGCCTACAACGCCTGCGCCTGCGCCGCCAAGCCGCGAGACGACGGGCGATCCGAAGTTTCAGTCGCCGTGGACATTCGGCGGATTCCCTGAGATTACGCTGCCGTCGGGGTTGAGTGAGGGCGGGATGCCTATGGGCGTGCAGCTAGTCGCGGGGCATTTCGATGAGGCGGGTCTGCTTGCGGCGGCGGCGTGGTGCGAGGGAGCGATGGGGGTGAGGTTGACGCCGATGGCGCCTAACGTCTAGGTGCGTACTCGGCGAGGTGCTGGCGTAGCAGGACGCGGGCGCGGTGGAGGCGGGACTTGAGCGATGATACGGTGATGTCGAGCGCTTCGGCTGCTTCCGCGCTGGAGAGGCCGGCGACATCTCGGAGCACGACGGCGGCGCGAAGTTCGGGCTGGAGACGCGCGATGCCCTCCTGTATCTTCGCACCTAGCTCGGAGTTAATCGTGGACGGCTCCGGGGAGTCTTCCCAGCTTGGTACTTCCAGGTTCTCGATGCCGACCCAACGCAACTCGCGTGCGCGCTTTTCGCGTCTGATGCGCATTAGCGCGGCGTTTACGGTGATGCGGTAGAGCCATGTTGTGACGCGGGACTCGCCGCGAAATCGAGCGAATGCGCGGTATGCCGACAGGAAGGCGTCCTGCGCGACCTCTTCGGCGTCGTGCGGGTTGCCCATCATCTTGTAGGCGACGTTGTACACGAAGCTCGAGTACATCTCAACGATGTCGTCGAACTCCATCGGCGTCGGGTCGCTCTGTGCTGTCTCGTCTTGGTTAGTCATAGTTTATATCTCTTGCATCCAATTGTAAGTGAGAGCATCCAATAAGTAAAAGTCTGTCGGCTTGCGCCATGTAGGTTTGCTGATATACTTGCACTTGGCTAGAGGTGGAGTGCTAGGCGTAGAAAATGATGATGTCCCTGAAGTCTCGCATATTAAGATTACTTGGGCGCAGTGCGCTGCCGCAGCCCTGCGAAGAGGCGCGCAATCACTCGTCTGACTACATTGACGGGGAGATTGACTCGGCGCTGGAGCAGAAGATCCGCGCGCACCTAGGCGACTGCCCGTTGTGCGAGGCGTTCTTCCGCACACTGCGCGAGACGATAGCCGTACTGCGAGGCATGTCAACGCAGGCTGTGCCCGCGGGGTTTGCCGAGCGCGTAAGGAATAACATTCATCGTGCCTGAACCAGTGCGCTCTCATTCCTTCAGCGATCCCAAGACAAGCTCTAACCTTCCCTTTCAAGAGAAAAGAGACCAATTTGTGTCATGAAGATAGCTGTTTGCATTAAGCAGGTGCCGGTGGTCTCGTTGCTGAAGTTCGACAATGAGACGCGGCGGGTCGTGCGCGATGGCGTGCCGAGCGAAATCAATCCCTTCGATGTGCTTGGGATGTCGCTTGCGGTCAATCTGAAACAGGATCATGACGCTGAGGTGGTGGTCTATACGATGGGGCCGCCGCAAGCACGAGACGCGCTGGTGCAATGCCTTGCGATGGGAGCGGACAGGGCGGTGCACCTCAACGACCGCGCGTTCGCGGGCAGCGATACGCTGGCAACGGCGCGCGCGCTTGCTCTTGCGCTGGCGCGAGACGAGTACGACCTGATTATCTGCGGGCGCAACAGCGTTGATGCGGAGACGGGGCAGGTGGGCGCAGAGATAGCGGAGATGCTCGATCTGCCGCAGGTGAGCGGGGTGCGCCATCTTGAGCTGGATGTCTCCACTGACGGCAGTGCGTCTCTTACAGCGGAGCGCATTACAGACGAGGGGCATGATGTTGTGCGATGTGCGCTGCCGGCGCTCATCACGGTTACTGAGGATGTCGCGCCTGAGATATATCCTCGGCGGGCGGAACGGCAGGCTGCGCTGGAGAAGCCTGTTACCACGTTGACCGCTGCAGATCTGAGCGATGATCTGTCGGTGTTCGGCACGGAAGGATCGCCGACATGGGTGAGCGAGATATATTCCATAGAGCCTGAGCGCGACGGTATAGTGGCGCGGGACAAGCCGATGGAAGAGGCGGTTGCGGAGCTGATGGCGTATCTCAGCAGTCGTGGGATGTTCGATGGCGGCGGCGGCGATGATGCGGCTGACGCGGCCGTTGAGCGCGGGGCGCGGCGTGAGCGTGGGCAATTGGGAGCAATCTGGGTGGTGGCTGAGACGCTTGGCAGCGAGTTGCGTCCAATTACACTGGAACTGCTGGGTCGCTCGTGCGAGATCGCGGACATGCTGGATACGAGCGTAGAGGCTGTGCTGCTGGGTGATGAGGCAGAGCAGCACGCGGGCGCTCTGACGGCATACGGCGCGGACACGGTGCTGCTGGCGCAGGATGATCGGCTGGCGAACTATGAGGTGTCTCAGTACACGGGAGTGCTGGCGGACGCGATTCGTGAGCATCGGCCGTATGCGGTGCTGCTCGGATCGACAGTGATCGGCAGGGAACTTGCGGCGCGACTCGCGGGCAGGCTGTCCCTGGGGCTGACGGGGGACTGCATCGGGCTTGAGGTGGACGATGAGGGACGGCTGGTGCAGCTGAAGCCCGCGTTTGGTGGCAACATAGTCGCGCCGATACTTTCTAATACGAAGCCGTACATGGCGACGGTGAGACCGGGGCTGCTGACGCCGGTGTCGCCTGACGAAAGCATCGACCCTATTGTGCAGCATATACCACTGGATTCGCTGGGGGAGGCGCGCGTACAGACCATTGAGCGCGTTGTGGATGAGTCGGCTGAGGGCGCGGAACTTGACAGCGCGGATACAATAGTGGGCGTGGGCAAGGGCATCGGCGGGCCGGAGAACCTGCCGCTGCTTCGGGAGCTTGCGGATGCGCTGGATGCGCCGCTAGGGGCGACGAGGGACATAACTGAACTGGGCTGGCTGCCGCGCCAATACCAGATTGGGCTGTCCGGCAAGTCGGTGTCGCCGAACCTGTATGTCGCCGTAGCGTTGAGCGGGATGTTCAATCATACGGTGGGCATAGGCAAGGCGGGCACGGTGGTCGCCATCAACAGCAGCGCGCGCGCTCCGATATTCAAGGCGGCGGACTTCGGCATCGTGGGAGATTACACAGAGGTTGTGCCGGAGCTTATCAGGGCGCTGGAAGGGCGTAGCGATAGATAGGATTGATGGGGTGTTACATCACCCCCATCCTAACCTTCCCCCATCGAGGAGGAAGGAACAGAGTAGGTTATATAGCGAGAAAGGGAGAAGATTATGGCAGATACGACGGTTACGACACGGAAGAACGGGCCCTATATGGTGCAGGGCGGTATAAAGATTGTTGACGCGGACGGCAACGAAATTGCGATTGACGGCGATGGCGAGATGGTGTTCCTGTGCCGCTGCGGCGAGTCGGACAACAAGCCGTTCTGCGATGGGACGCATCGCACAGCCGGATTTGAGGCGTAGGTTCAAGGGCTGACATCAATGTGTAGAATGGAGAGGATTTATAGTCCTCTCCATTTCTTTGATATGCTTTAACTTCTTATGTCGCTTGACAGGCCCATCATAGTTATTGGCGGCGGCCCGGCGGGTTCGTGCGTCAGCACGTTGCTCGTTCGCATGGGGCACGAAGTCATCCTGCTGGAGCGAGAGCGCTTCCCGCGCGCGCATGTCGGCGAGTCGCTGCTTCCCGGAAGCATTCCCATTCTGGACAACCTCGGTGTGATGGACGAGGTGCGTCGCGCCGCCTTCGTAGTCAAGCCCGGCGCAACAATGATCTGGGGCGTTGAACGCGAACCCTGGAGTTGGTATTTCAGGGAAACACACGCCAGCAATCCCCATTCCTACCAAGTCTGGCGTCCCGACTTCGACGCCATCCTGCTAAACAACGCTCGTCGTACCGGCGTGGACGTGCGCGAAGGCTGGCAAGCCACACAGGTCGTGTTTGACGACAAAGGCGCTGCCGCTGCCGTTCGCTGCCGTCCGGCAGATGATTTGTCCGAGGAAATCGAGCTGCCAGCCCGATACGTGGTGGATGCGAGCGGGCAGAGCGGTGTGCTTTCGCGGCAGCTAGGTCTGCGTGAGTGGGACGATTTCTTTCGCAACCTTGCGGTGTACGGCTACTACAAAGGCGGCAAAGGCCTGCCAACGCCCGACGAGGGAAACATCCTCATCGAATCCCAGCCCGATGGCTGGCTGTGGCACATCCCCTTGCGCGAAGGGTGGGCAAGTGTCGGCGCGGTGGTGGATGCAGAAGCCGGTCAGCAGGGCGTCCGCGAACTCGGCGCCCGCCGCTTCCTGGAATCACAGGTCGCCGCCGCCCCTTATCTTGCCGGGCTATTGGAGTCTGCCACTTTGTTATCCGGTCCGGAGGTGGTGCGGGACTGGTCATATCGCTGCCAATCGCTGAGCGGTCCCGGCTATATTCTGGTCGGGGATGCCGGCTGTTTCATCGATCCTCTGTTTTCGTCCGGCGTCCACCTCGCTTTGACCTATGCCGCCCTTGCGTCCGTGGTTGTCGTCTCCGCATTGGAAGACCCTACAATTGCCGGTCCCGCCGGCAAGATGTACGAGCAGATGTATTACAGGGAGTACGGGCATTTCCGCGAGCTGGCGCGCCTATTCTATTCCAGCAACCGCACAGCCGATTCGTATTTCTGGGAGGCGCGCCGTTTGCTGGACGACGACCCTTCGCTCACGCCACGGCAGTCGTTCATCCAACTGGTAGCCGGGCAACCTGCGCGAGGCTATGAGCGTGTCGCGCTTTCGAGAGGGCTTCCACCGTCCGCGTTCGGCGACAGCGTTGCCGCGGTTGAGTCGGAGCGACAGCGCCGCCGGGAGCAGGGCTTGCAGCCTGATATCCCATTGCGATTGGCTGATGGAGTACGCTTGCAGCGGCAGCCTGTCCTTGCCGAAGAGCGTTTCGTGTGGGGTGTGGGCCTGGTTACGGACGCGCATCCGGAGGGCATTCCATGCAGCGCGCTTGTATCGCAGTTGCTGAGCCGACTGGATGGTGAGGGAACGGCTTCGGATGCGATTGCATCGTTGTGCAAGGGTATGGAGCCGAGCATGGCGATGCAGGTGGAGCGGGCTGCGGCGGAGGCGCTGGAGTTGCTCTATGTGGATGGGGCGATTACGACTTAGGGCTGCTCTTTGACATATACGTCGACAGGATCAGGGCGGTGTGCCATCACCCCCCATCCTAACCTTCCCCCGTCAAGTGGGAAGGGACTTCGAGCCAATCAATGAAGGTATTGATGGGCAGCGTCAGCCGTCCTTCTGTTCGGTGTAGGCGGACTGGTCGTAGGCGCCTTCCTCTTCAGCTTCGATGTACTTGGAAGGGCACTTCACCAGGACGTTCTGGCTGTCGAACACACCGTCGGCGCGGTAGGCGCCTTCGAGGATAATCTCGGAGTGGGGGTTGAAGAACAGGTCGGGGAGGACGCCATCGTAGCTTGAAGCGATGACATGCGTGTGATCGTCTTTGTCCGTTAGGGTAAAGTGCGCCATTGTGGAGCCGTCGGGACGCACGAATGAGTCCTCGACAAGGCTGCCGTTGAGGCGCACTAGCTTTCCCTCCGGCGTGGGACCGAGCGAGGTTAGTTCGCTGACGGTGTAGGAGTACACGGTTGCGCTCAGCAGCGTCATGTACACGCCGTAGCCTAGCACGCCGAGTAGTACGACTGTAGCGACGATGACTTTGCCCTTGGAGGCAAATATGCCGCCGGGTTCTTCTATGATTTCGGGTTGTGTAAAGTCTTCGGTCATATTTTATCGCCCAAAAGCTACAGTGGATTCCTGTAAAAGCAGGAATGAGGGGAGTGGCAAATTGTTCTAGCGGTAGGCCTCTCTGCAATGCATTACGCGGCGAACAGTAACAGTTCGCGCAGTATCATCAATTTGGTATAGAACTCTGTACACTCCTACACGCAATCTGTAGCCTGTCTGTCCTCGCAGCCGCCTTGCGCCTTGTGGCCGAGGGTCTTCCGAAAGAGCTGTGATGCGCTGACTAATCAAGCGAGTATATTGGGGATTGATTCGTTCGATGTCCCTCATTGCGCGACGCGCTATATGAACCCTATACGTCAATCCCTTTTGCCCTCAGTTCCGCTTGCGCCTGCTCCCAAGGAATCAGTTCTTCCTCAGAGCCTGTTCACGATCTTCTTAGAATTAGCGCTGTGAAGGCAAGCACCACCATTTGCAGACTGGTATTGAGCTTTCTTTCGCAGTTCTTCCAGAGCCGGCGGCACTTTTGCAGCCAGGCAAAAGACCGCTCTACCACCCATCGCTTCGGAAGAACCACGAAGGTATGAAGTTCGTTGCGCTTCACCACTTCCACCGAGGCTCCTAACAGACTTTGCACCGCAGTGGCAAAGGGCTTCCCTGTATAACCCCCATCGACAAGTACCTTTTGCACCTGCCTGAGGTCGGCTCCTCGTTGGTCGAACATCGCCAAAGCCCCGGCACGGTCGGTGACATTGGCGGTGGTCACGTGAATTGCATGCGGCAACCCCTGGGTGTCCACTGCGATGTGTCGCTTGATTCCCGAGACCTTCTTGCCGGCGTCATAGCCCTTGTTCTCGGCGCTGTCAGTGTTCTTAACGCTCTGAGAGTCCACGATGCAGAAGGTCGTCCGCTCTGTCCGTCCATTGCTTTGTCGGGCCTCGCCAACTGATTTTTTTTAAGACTTGCTCCAGAATGGACTCATTAGCCGCCTCGGGTCGCTCGCTCCACTGCCGGAAATACTTGTAGCAAGTGCGCCAATTGGGGAAGTCTGCGGGCAGCATTCGCCACTGGCATCCGCTTTTAAGAAGATACAATACCCCGCAGAAAACATCATACAAGTCCACGGTGCGGGGCTTGGTCCTGCGGCGGGCCGACTCCAACAAGGGGAGAATCCGGGCAAATTGCTCTTGGCTGATGTCGCTGGGATAAGAATGAGACATGATTACCCTCCTGATAATAGTCTCAACCTATTATATTCCAGAGATCGTAGACAGGTTCTCAGAATCCGCGCTGCGGCTGAGTTCCTCGGCATCCTCAATATCTTCCAGAAGTGTCATCAACTCTTCCCAGTCCTCGTAGTCGAGTACTACGGCTGTCCTGTTGCCACCGTTGTCAACCACGAATTGGACCCTCTGGAGTAGCTCATTCACACTCATCTTAGCCCTCCTGCGTGTCCATTTTAGCATCAAGTGCGCGCTTGAGGGTGTCGATTTCGTGCTGCATTTCGCGCTGTCTGCGGGACATGAAGAATACATAGGCGAAGAATGCAGCCCAAGTGATGGCATAGACGGCGAAGAGCCAGGGTAGTTCGGCTTCGCCGCGCTGCTGCTGCGCGGGAGCTTCAGCAACGATGGTCGCGGGAGGCTCGTCATAGGCGCGGGCGACCGCTGCTGCGCCGGGGAGAAGCACGGCTGCGAGAATGATGATGGCTGCTGCTGCGATTGCGATGTATTTCAAGGTTCGTCTCCGAGCAGGGCTAACAAGGATACACAGGATGGACAGGATATTGCGTGTTAGAGGCGAGCGGCGAAGGCCTGGTGCAGGCTGTCGAGGGCGGATTCGGCGCGGCGCAGGTGGAAGCGTTCGACCAGCAGATGGATGTAGAAGATGGTGAAGGTTATTACGGCTACGAGCAGTGTGGTGTAAATCTTGTTGGAGCCGATTTCGTCGCGGTCGTTTGCGACAGGGCCGACGTTGAGTTCGGGGTGGGCGGTACTCCACCAGACAGTCGCCATGTAAATGATGGGAGTGTCTATAGCGCCGAAGAGGGCGATGACTGACGCGAAGCGAGCGCTCTGCGAGCCTTTGGGGGCGTATGCGCGCACCATCAGGTAGCCAACGAATATGAACCAGAGGACAAGAGTGGTCGTGAGCTTGGGGTCCCATGTCCACCACCAGTTGAGGTCGCCTTTCGCCCATATGACGCCGGTTACGAGGATGAGGCTTGCGAACACGACGCCTATCTCTGCGGTAGAGTAGGCTAGATCGTCCCACCACTGGCTGCCGGTTACAAGGTGAACGATGCTGGCGACTGCCACTACGATAATGGAGAGCATGCCGAGCCAGCCAAGAGGCACATGAAAATAAAAGATGCGCTGGGATACGCCGAGATTAAGCTCGGTGGGCACCCAGAGGAAGACCATGTAGAGCGTCACCAGCATTAGCGCAGCGCTGGTTATCAGCAGTCCGTTGCGAACTAGCATTTCGCAACGGATATGTCAATGAGTTTCATGTGTGTAATATATCACAAGCCTTGTGAGTTTGTAAGAATTTCTAGGTGTCGCCATGTTGCCTAGACCAGGGCTGATGTGGATAGCAATGACTTCCTTGCACCTATCTATCTTTGATGGTATTTCTATCTCGCAGCCCTCTAATTTCTAGTAAGGAAGGCCAAGGAAGAAAGGCGACCGTTCCGATGATGAGGAAATGGCGGATTGTGTGGTGTGGGTCAATTCCTTTTATTCAGTTTATCCGTTATAATTGCGCTGCGTAGCAGAGCGCCAGCAATGGGAGGCGTGCCATGACAACCGAAGATTATTCGTTCTCGAAGTTCTCTCAGAACACCTTCTATGAAGGGCTGAACGCTCAGCTCGTGGATATGGCTGACCTCAGCAGGGATAAGCGCATTGTGGACCTTGCATGCGGCACGGGAGGCGTGACGGACCTGATTGTGGGGCGCCTGAACGACGCCCGCGAGTCGGTGGTCATTGCAGTTGACCACTCGGCGAGTGCGCTGAAGCAGGCGATGGAGAATTTGAAGGACAGGCGCGATGCCGCTATTCAGTTCGTCCACAGCCAGGTCGAGGGGCTGTCCGGTTCGCTCAAAGAATCGGTGGACACGGTCGTATTCTGCAACGCAATTCACTACATCCCAGACAAGGACGCGCTGCTGGACGACATCGCCAAGTCGCTGAACCCTGGCGGCAAATTCGCCTTCAACACATCGTTTTACGAGGGCAGCCATCCGCCGGAGAGCGAGGTGTTCTACCGCAAATGGATGTTCAAGTCGATCCGTACGCTGCGGCGCGATTATGGTTTGAGGCCGAGCAGGACGGAGAAGGTGGAGTCTCGCAAGCAGCTTACGGTTGAGCAGTACCACGAGCTTCTTGAGAAGCATGGCATGACTATCGTGCGGCAGAACATAGAGACGGTGCAGGTGCCTATCGAGGGCTGGCTGGACATCAGCGGCTTCCAGGACTTCATCGAAGGGACGCTGCCGGGCGTGCCGCTGAAGGAGGCGAGCGAGGCGCTCCAATCCGGTGTGCGGCAGACGTTCGACGAGATGGAGATTACGCATGTGCCGCGAAGTTGGCTCGGTGTAATCGCTGTGCGCTCGTAGCAAGCAAGTCAGTATTTCGGTTAGTCGATCGGTCAGTGAACGCTGAACCGACAGGGCTAAACATGCTACATAAGGTGCTGGCTTCTTATGACTAATTCCTCCCTGTGGCTTACTGATGGCGATGTCGAACGTCTGCTGACTGTCGAGGAAGCCGTGCCCGTGGTGGAGGCGGTGCTGAAGCAGCAGGCGGCTGGCACTGCTACGAACCTGCCGCGCGGCCACACGATTGCCGGACCGGGCGTGATGATGGCGCACATGACGGCGGCGCTGCACGAACAGGGCGTGTTCGGCTTCAAGGTGTATTCCATTGTTGACGGCAAGTACCAGTTTTTCGTGCTTCTCTATAGCGTTGCGACTGGGGATCTGCTTGCCGTGATAGAGGCGAATCAACTCGGACGGAGGCGAACGGGCGCGGCTTCGGGGGTGAGCGCGAAGTACATGGCGCGTGAGGACTCCGCGGAAGTGGGCATACTTGGCAGCGGGTTTCAGGCGGGCGCGCAGCTAGAGGCGATATGCAGCGTGCGTCCGATTGAGCGAGTGCGCGTGTACAGCCGCAACCCCGAGAATCGCAATGGCTTTGCGCGGCGCATGACGGAGACTCTGAGCATTGAGGTCGTGGCGGCGGACGAGCCGCGTGCGGTGGTGGAGTCTGCGGATATTCTTGTTACTATTTCGAACTCGCGCACGCCCGTTTTCGATGGCGAGTGGCTGCGGGCGGGCACGCATATCTGCGCTGTGGGCGGTGCGAACGAGTATGTTACGGAACTGGATGACGCAACGATTCAGCGCGCGGACTTCATTGCGGTGGACAGCATCGCGCAGGCAAAGATAGAGTGCGGTGAACTGCTGATGCCTGCGTCGAGAGGGCTGATTCTGTGGGAACAGGTGAGCGAATTGTGGCAGGTGGTGGGCGGCGCGAAGGCGGGCAGGCGCAGTGCTGAAGACATTACGCTGTTCAAGTCGCTGGGGATGGCGATGTGGGATTTGGCGGCGGCGAAGGTTGTGTATGAGAGGTACATAGGTTAGGAACTGAGATTGATGGACAGGATAGGAAATTGGCAGTGAATACTATCAGGGCTATAACGCCGTTGGACGGACGCTATGCGACTCAGGTGAGCGGGCTTGCCGACCACCTGTCGGAGTGGGCGCTTATCAAGCGGCGCGTTCAGGTGGAGGTAGAGTGGCTGCTGGAGATGGCGGGCTGCGCGGACATCGCGGATATGCGCGCGCTGACGGCTTCGGAGCAGGCGTTGCTGCACGGACTGGTCGATGATTTCGACGATGACGCCGCTATGCAGGTGAAGCGGATCGAGCGCACGACGAACCACGATGTGAAGGCGGTGGAGTATTACATCCAAGAGAAGCTCGCGGGCACTTCGATGGAGGATGTGTGCGAGTGGGTGCATTTCTGCTGTACATCGGAGGACATCAACAACCTGTCGCATGCGCTGATGGTCAAGGGTGCGCTGGAGGAGGAGTGGCTGCCGCAGGCGAGAGCGCTGGTGGACAGTGTTGCGGCACTTGCAGACGCGAATGCGGATACGGCGCTGCTGGCGCGAACGCACGGGCAGGCGGCATCGCCGACGACGCTGGGCAAGGAGCTGGCGGTGTTCGTGTATCGCTGGCGGCGGCAGATTCGGCAGATCGAAAACGCTGAGTATCTGGGGAAGTTCAACGGGGCGGTGGGGAGCTACAACGCGCATGCTATCGCGTATCCGAATGCGGACTGGCATGGGATTGCGCGCGTCTTCGTGGAGCGGCTGGGGCTGACGCACAATCCGCTGACGACGCAGATTGAGCCTCACGACTATCTTGCGGAGATATTCCACGCGCTTATACGGTTCAACACGGTGATGCTAGACTACGACCGCGATATGTGGTCTTACATATCGCTGGGAGTGTTCAGGCAGAAGGCAGTTGAGGGCGAGGTCGGCTCTTCGACGATGCCGCATAAGGTGAATCCCATCAACTTCGAGAACTCGGAGGCGAATGTGGGGATAAGCAGCGCGCTGCTAGAGCACCTGGCGACGAAACTACCGGTGTCGCGTTTGCAGCGCGACCTGACGGACTCATCGGCGCTGCGGAACCTGGGGCCTGCTATCGGGCACAGCTTAGTGGGGCTGAAGTCTGCGATGCGTGGCTTGCGGCAAGTTGCGGTGGATGAGGACCTGCTCGCCGCTGAGCTTGACGACGCATGGGAGGTGCTTGCGGAGGCGGTGCAGACGGTGATGCGAAAGCAGGGCGCGGGCGACGCATACGAGATGCTGAAGGGGTTCACGCGAGGGCGCAGCGTTACCGGAGATGATATGCGCGCGTTCGTTGGCGGATTGGAGCTGCCTCCGGACGATAAGAAGCGTCTGATGGCACTGACGCCAGCGGGCTATACGGGGATTGCGGAGGAGTTGGTGGTGAGGATGGATGGGTAGAATAAGTGGTGTCGGATGGTCATGGCCGTTCGTGTTAGACTGTGCGTAGAGGTTGGCATGTTTCAGGAGGTTGGCTCGTGGCAAGGAAAATAACTATTGCAGTGCCGGATGATATGGTAGCGGAACTGGAAGCAATGGCACTGAACAAAGGAATTTCCGTTGAAGAAGCATTCCTCGAAGCAGCGAAGAAGTATGTCTTTGTTCATAAGTTCCGCACAGTTGCCGATCAAATGACTGCTAAAGCTGAGGAACAGGGGATTTATTCTGAGCAGGACGTGTTTGATCGCGTTTCGTGAGAATAGCAATCGACACCAACTTCCTTATTTCCGCCTTCATCCGTAATGGCGTCTGTCGAAGGCTTCTTGAACACTTCGCCCAGAGCAATCATAAGATAGTAGTGTCCGAGTTTATCCTTGATGAATTTACCCGTACTCTTCAACGCAAATTTGGATATGAACTGGGTGAGGTTGAGACTGCGGTTGAAACGCTGATGCCGGAGTTGGTGATCGTCGAGCCGTGACTTTCCCGGAGCAGATATGCCGCGACCCAGATGACGACGCGATTCTTGGCACGGCGGTGGCAGGGAATGCTGACTGCATCGTGACGGGTGACAGCGACTTGCTTGTGCTGGACCGATTCAGGGACGTGGACATCATATCGCCGTCGGAGTTCGCGGGGTATGAGGTGGAGCGTCAATAGCGTCTGGATTCAGTACAGGAGGGCGCGACGATGAAGATTGCGGGATACGTTATTCTTGTGCTTGCCGTTGTCCACCTCGCTTACGCTGTGACAATCGGTGTAACGCAAAGTCTAAGCGCGAGCGCTTGGGAGATCTTCCTGCATCTAGTCTTGCATCCTATTGCCGCGATTGCCTTAGTTGTAATGCTTCTGAAGCCGAGCACGCTGGACATGGGAATGACCCGAAACGTGATTGGCCTGCTGTTGGCGGCGAGCATCGCGGGCGATGTGCATGTGTTTCTGGAGGTAGGCGGCGATAGCTTCGGAGGGCAGTCGATGCTTGCACTGATGTATGCGCTTGTTCCCCTAGTCGGGCTGGCATATGGCGTGGTCGTGCAAATAGACCGAGACGAAGAAGCGGAGAGCAGCGGCGCATGAGTTTCGTAAGGTTGAGGGCTTGGGCGGTAGGACTCGTGCTGGCGGTGGTGATGGGGCTTCTGGCGCTGACGAGCGCCGGCGCGGAGGGGAATGCCAGGACGAAGGACTTCGCTGGGAGCGGCTCCGGCACTTCCCAGATAGTCAACCCCGAGGAGTGCGACTTGACTGGCAGGTGCCGCGTGGAACTGGAGGGCGAATTCGACGCGGGCGAGATGGGCTCCGGCACGGTGAGTTTCATTTTCCACGACGACTGGTCGGGGGTGACGGGGCAGCATGGGTCGTGCAGCGCCCCGGCTGAGGGCGAGACAAATTTCATTTGGGAGACCCCGGAAGGCGATGGGCTGGTGATGACTCAGACGCTAGGATTCGTGTGCCCTTCTGTGGCCGGCGACTCCTGGCTTTGGAAGCGAGTGCTTAGGATTGTTGAGGGTACGGGCAAGTTCGATGGCGTCAGCGGGTCGGTCTTCGTATCGGGGACTAGGACGGTGGAGACGGGCGAGGAGACTTGGACATTCGACGGCGGCATCGCTTTCCCTAGGGAGGAGTCGCAGCGAGATGGGTGTTTCAGGGCATATTTCATCGGCGACCTGATCGTGATACCGCCGAGGGACATGCCTCCGCCTGTCGCGCCCAGCCTTTCGTTCTGGCTGTGTGGTGACGATGTTTCACTGCAGGGGCCGAATCCGCGCGAGGGTTACGAGATTTTCAATCCACGCGAATGACGGCTTGATGCTCCAGGAGTGGGGCTAGGGTGGCTTCGTATCTCTACGATTCCATCTGCCTTTGCAGGTACATTTGCTTTCGGCGCTCGGCCTCTTCCCTGCCTGACCGGAGCAGTCCACGGACATCGACGTCCTGCACGGCAGGCTCGTAAGCGGGGTGATTTCTCGAACCAAGCGCTACCCAGTAGCGCGAACCGTCTTTGCTTCTGCCAAGATATTCCTCGTCTATGAGCAGGCGGCGCAGACGCACATGGCTAAGGCGGCGAAGGGTGCCTCCAACGTCAGCCAGCCATGTCTTCAACTCTTGATTCACCTCTTCTTCGGTGTACTCTGCCTTCAGGTCAAGGGTCAGAGTGATGCCCTTCGACAGGATGTGCCGGTCCCTGGTCTTACGGGGCACACCTCTCAGGCCGCTTCTGACGCATAATTCGACGAGGCGCTCGGTGAACTCTTTTCGACTGATCGTGTCCACCTTGCTCTACACCGCCGTTCCGTAGATGCGCTCCGGCACCACAACTACAACGGCGCGCCTGTCTTCAACCATTGCGCGGTCGTAGTCGTCCCAGTCTGGGTGCTCGCCGGAGATGGAGCGATAGACGTCACGGAATGCCTGCCTGAGCTCATCGGCGTCGGTGTTGTCGGCGGCCATGACGCGCGCGCTGCCCTCCAGCACTACGAAGCCCCACCAGCTATCGTGCGAGATGAGCAGGGAGCAGCGCGGGTCGCGGCGCAGATTGGAGAGCTTTGCGCGGTCCTCGGTGGTGGTGAACGCCGCGCCGTCGCCGTATGGTCCCACGCTGACGATGCTGAGCTGAGCTGAGCCGCTGCGCCGAAATGTGCTTAGGACGGCTTTGTCGTTGTTGGCGATGAAGTCTTTGATGTTGTCTGGCAGCATTTTCTTTCCTCCATGTCTAGAGGTGTTGTGTAATCGTGAGTCGCGGTTTCTCGTCGGCCCGCAACCCGAATCAACTATGTCGTGAGGTCTATCTCGTATAGGTCGTAGTGCGAATGGTACATGCCGAGGCTCTTGTAGGTCTGCTGGGCGATGGTGTTGGTGCGCTCGACGTAGAGGCGTATGCTGCAGATGTCGCTGCGCCCCTTGGTCATGGTCAGTATGTGGTCGTACATCGCGCGATAGACGCCCCTGCGCCGCCACGTGGCATCTACATAGACGCTTTGAATCCACCAGTGAGTAGCGTTGCTCCAGTCGCTCCATTCGTAAGTCATGAGCAGGCTTCCGACGACCTGTTGTAGCGCATCATCGCCATCGTCGCTTACCACTGCGACGATGTAGAAGCCCTTCTGCGGATCGTCGAATACGGCGGTTATGCCCTGTCGAATGGTGGAAGGGTCGAGTGCTCTGCCCTCGGTCTCGATCGCCATCGCCTGCTGGAACTCGGCGATGCGTTCTATGTCTGCTCGGATTGCGTCGCGTATGCTTATGTTCATAATGGCATTCAGTTTAAGATAAGCGCGTTGTATTGGAAAGGCTTTGAAGGGCTTGAAAGGGGCATACGGGATTATGGACACATTCGAGATGGCGGACCTGATAGCGGCGCGTGAGGAACTTGGAGAGCGTTACCTGGAGTTTTTCACGGCGGGAACCGGGACATTGAGCCTGGGGCTTTATGTGCTGCCTGCAGGGGACACGGATCCACAGCAGCCGCATACGGAGGATGAAATCTATTATGTGGTGAGCGGGTCGGCGCGGTTGCAGTTCGGCGACGAGGATAGGGAGATAAAACCCGGGACGGTCATATTCGTGGAGACGGACGCGCCACATCGGTTTCACTCGATTACTGAGACTCTGACGCTGCTGGTGGTGTTCGCGCCGCCGAGACGGTCGCGAGCGGAGGGCTAGCACGATGTGTAGGGTGAATACCAGTAGATTCATGGTGATTTGCAGAACCTGTCTATCGTTCTCAACCATGTTAAAATGCGCCTTGCAATTGCTTTTCTTAATGAGGTGCTTGAGCGTATGGCGATAAACAAGGTTTTTGCGTCGTTTAACGAGGCGGTGGCGGATATTCCGGACGGCGCGACGCTGATGATAGACGGCTTTGCGGGGCCGGGTGGCACGCCGCAGAATCTGATTCGGGCGCTGCGCGACCACGGGGCCAAAGGCCTGACGATTATCAGCAATACGGCGGGGCTTGCGAGCGTTATTGGCTTCGGCACCATTCCGGGTGACCGCCCAATCGACATCGGCATTCTCGTGGACAACGAGCAGATCAAGAAGGTCGTGGCGTCGTTCCCGGTGTCGCCGTCGCCGTCCCGCCCGACTTCTTATGAGCGCGCGTACCGCGAGGGCAAGGTGGAGCTTGAGCTTGTACCGCAGGGGACGCTTGCGGAGCGTATTCGCATTGGAGGCGCGGGCATACCGGCGTTCTATACGCCGACGGGCGCGGGCACGCTGCTGGCGGAGGGCAAGGAGATGCGCGTCTTCGACGGCAAAGAGCATGTGCTCGAATATGCGTTGAAAGCCGACTTCGCGCTGCTGCGGGCGCACAAGGGCGACCCTATGGGCAATATCGTGTATCGCGGCACATCACGCAACTTCAACGGAGTTATGGCGACGGCGGCGCGGACGACTATTATGGAAGTAGATGAGGTGGTTGAAGTCGGCGAAATCGACGGGCATGGCGTTCATACACCCGCCATCTACGTGAACCGCATCGTCAAGATTTAGGAAGGGCTTCCAGCATGGAATGGGTACTCACCATACTGATAGTAGCGGCTATATGGTGGGTAATAAAGAAATTCACCACCCCTTCAGACTACACGGATGCCAAAGGCAGGAACCGTTGTGGTAGATGCAAGAAGATAGTGTACGGCGATGGGGAGAGCGCTCATAGCGCAGCAGAGAACGCGATGAGTAGAGGCACATATCTGCGAGCATATTACGAAGGTCGATGCGGCAATTGGCATCTGACTTCTCAACAGCCGCGCTACTGACAGGATGAAATACTGACTGATATACTGATGCACTGAAAGACTAAATGACTGGAGGGAGTTAAACCATGAAACTGGTATTTTTTGACGACTTCAAGCTGGGCGCCGTAAAGGGCGATAATGTGGTTGACCTGTCGGCTGCTGCGGAGCATATCCCGCATGTGTCGCCGCAGGATATTCTGTCGGGGCTGATTGCCGACTTCGACACGCATAAGTCTCACTTGGAGGAAGCGATAAGCGCGAGCGACGGCGTGCCGCTATCCAGTGTGCGGCTGCGCTCACCTGCGCCGCGACCTATCAACATCGCTTGCATGGCAGTGAATTACATGGAGAACGGCACACGCTCCGAGCCTGCGCCCATAAATGCGTTCAACAAGTCGCCTAACGGCGTTATCGGCGACGGCGACACCATTCTGATTCCGGATGTGCCTTCGTCGATTTTCGAGCACGAGGCGGAATTGGGGATTGTCATCAGCAAGCATGCGTGGCAGGTCAAGGCGGAGGACGCCTACGACTACATCTTCGGCTATCTGAACTTCATAGATGTGTCGGCGCGGGGCGTGCCTGCGTTCTACCAGATGAAGTCGCGCGAGACGTTCGCGCCGATGGGACCATACTTGGTCACCGCCGACGAGATTGCGGACCCGCAGAGCCTTCCCGTGAAGCTGTGGGTGAATGACCGGCTTTGCCAAGACTTCAACACGGATGACATGGCGCACAAGATTCCGCGAGTCATCGAGTGGATTACATCGGTCCATTCGCTGGAGCCGGGCGATGTGGTGGCGACGGGCACGAATCACTTCGGACTGAGCGCGATTCAGGACGGCGACACGATCGACATGGAGACAGAAGGCCTTGGCAGGCTGCACCTGCAAGTGCAGGACGACCTGAAGCGCACCTGGGGCCGCGAGACGCGCCACGAGTGGGAATCTGCGGGGAACGAAGGCACGACGCCGCAGTTGACGGGGAAGTATGCGTAGGAAAATGCTGTAGCTTCTGTGAAAGGAAACTATGTCCAGACAGCCACGCGGTGACTGGCGCGCGGAGGTAGGCAGGCACGAGGGCCGCGCCGCGCGCGAGGCATTTGGTGATCAGATGTCTCTTTTCAGGCTATTCCTTCGCGTGATCACACTACCTTTCTGGTTGCCCTTCTACTTGCTCGGGGTGATAAATCAACGCCGAGCGGTCAAAGCCTTTGTCATCGACAGGGCGAGAAACAGACTTGTGAATGACGAGCTTATCCACGAGATCACCTTGGCTTGGGTAGAAGGGCACCCGGAGACCTATCCCTTGGGCGAGTATGACCCTGCTTTCCGCAAGCTCAGCCGCCGCTTCAAGGGTATAATCCAGAGCGACAGGGGCTAGTCGCTCTACAAGAGCAGCCGTCTATTGTCGCCAACCTCAATGTCTGAAGGTGTAGAGCGCACATCGCTGCGGGGATGGGCGGTACTGCTGCTGTCGCACTTGCAACTGAGCAGCCTGCGCCTGTCATCGTTCGTGTTGGGCGTGTTCCTTCCGTTCATAGCGCAGGACCTCGCGCTGACTCCGCTGCAAGCGGGGCTGCTGCAAGGTGTGTGGTGGGTGACGGCGGCTGTTGCGGTACTGCCTTTTGGTGTGTGGTTCTCGCGCCATCGTCCGGTGGCGGTAACTCAGGTGTCGATGTGGATTGTGGCGCCGCTGCTCTTGTTACAGGGGTTTGCGAACGGCTTTTTGATGCTGTTCGTGGCGCGGTTCCTGGCGGTGCTGTTCCATTCGCTTACGATTGCGGTGCGTCCCTTGCTGTTTCAGCAGTGGGCTGCGAGGCGGCAGTACGCGCTGATCAATGCCGTGGGGCTTTCGCAGCATAGTCTGCTGCTTGCCATTGCGGTGAGTACGGGGGCGCTGCTGATTGTCGCGCTTGGGAGCTGGCGCAGCGCGTACTACTTGCAGGCGGGGTTTGTGGCTCTGCAGGCAGTCGCCTTCATGCTCGCGGCGCGGGAGAGCAGGGCACCCGTGCAGGATATGAGCGATGAGCTGCGGAATCAGCCGACAAGCCCGCTTGTGGCCCTGCGAAAGTACAGGCAGGGCTGGTCGGTGGCGATAGTGATGTTTTCGCTGGCGTCGGTGTGGACGGGCATCGTGACCTTTCTGCCCACGTTGCTGCTGGAAGATAGGGGTATTGATATAACGCTGGGCGGGCCCCTGCTTGGTTTCCTGTACTATGCCTTGATACCGGGCGCGCTTGCTGGTGGATGGGTCAATCGCAAGTTTCACAACAGGCGGACACTGCTGGCTGTGCCTGCGGTGCTGAACGTGCTGCTTGCACTTGCGATTGTGCTGACGACCGACACACTGCTGCTAGCGATTGCGATCACGGCGCTGGGGTTGGTGTGGGTGGCTGTGCCTGCGATGGAGATGCTGCCGTTCGAGTTTGAGGGCATATTGCCGCGAGAGGTGGCGGCGGTTAGCGCGCTGGTGTCCATGTTCGCGGGACTGGGGTTTGCGGCAGGGCCGATGATTGTGGGTGCGGTGGCGGAGTTTAGTGGTTCGCTGTTGGCGGGGCTTGTGGTGATGGCGGTGTTCTCTGGCGTTGGCGTCGTTGCCGGGTTGATGTATCCTGTACGTCAGGCGGCTTGAAACCGCTTGGCATTATGATATGGAGCTTTACTCAATGGCAGGAACGGTAGAAAAATACAGGCTGGACAGGGAAATCATCGCTATGCGCGTCGCTAAGGAATTGCAGGACGGCGATGTGGTTAATCTGGGCATCGGCATACCTTCGCTGTGCTCGCAGTTCGTGCCGGAGGGGCGTGATGTGCTGTACCACAGCGAGAGCGGCGTGCTGAACTTCGGCCCGGTGGCGGAGGAGGGCGATGAGGATGTTGACCTGACGAATGCGAGTGGGCATTTCCTGGCGTGGTATCCGGGGATGTCGTTCTTTCACTCGGCGGACGCATTCGCCATGATTCGCGGCGGGCACATAGATGTGACGGTGCTGGGCGCGCTGCAAGTATCGGCGTCCGGCGACCTTGCGAACTGGATGCTGCCGGAACGCGGCGTGGGCAATGTTGGCGGCGCGATGGATCTGGCTGTGGGCGCAAGGCGCGTCATAGTTGCAATGGAGCACACGGACCGCGGCGGTCAGTCGAAGGTGGTGCAGGAGTGCAGCTACCCACTGACTGGCAAGGGGTGCGTTGACCTGATAGTTACGGACATCGCCGTGATGGAGGTGGCAGAGGAAGGGTTGGTGCTGCGCGAGGTCGCGCCTGGCTGGTCTGCGGAAGAGGTGCAGGCCGAGACGGACGCGACACTTATAGTATCGCCAGAGGTGCAGGAGATCGAACTGTAAAGCCACACGTGTGATGCCTGTTTTGAATGTTGCTGCCAATAGATGCAGGCAAAGTTACACGATGCTGAAGGTCGAACCTCTGTCGCCCTTGCTGACCTCGATGCGGACGGGGAAGGCTTCTTTCATCTGGTCGATGTGTGTTATGACGATAATCTTCTCGAACTCGTCTTGGATTGACTGGATGGCTTCGGTCAGGCGTTCCTGGCCGCTGCGGTCCTGCGAGCCGAAGCCCTCGTCTATGAATAGCACGGGCAGCGGCACGCCTGAGCGACGGGCAAGCAGGCGGGAGAGCGCGATGCGGAGGGAGAAGTTGATGCGAAATGCCTCGCCGCCACTGAATGTCAGGTAGTCTCGGGTGCCTAGCTCGTCGGCGATGCGTATCTCAAGCTGCTCGGATGTGCTCTCGTCAAGCTCCAGCTTCAGGTGCATGCGGTTCTCGGTGATGCGTCCCAGAATTTCGTTGGCATCGTCTTGCAGCTGAGGTATGGCGCTCTCGATGACGAGCGCCTGGATGCCGTTCTTGCCGAATGCGAGGGTCAGCTCGTCGTAGATGCCCTTATCGCGGGCTAGGCCCCTGTGCTTTTGCTCCAGAGCGTGTATCTGTGTTTCCATCTCCTCGCAGCGGCTGATGTTGTTCTCAAGAACGCCGCGGTCAATCCCCGCCTGACGCAATTCGCTCTCCAACTGCTCGCTGCTACGCATGGCTTCTTCAAGTTCCGCTGTGAGCAACGGCAGTGATTCTATGTCTTGTTTCAGCGTGTTCATGCGCTCGGCAGCGGCGTCTATGTCGGCCTGCCGCTCGGCGAGTATCTGGCGGCCTGTCTGCAGTGACTCGCTGATGCCGGGTAGGTTGGCTTGGGCTTCGTTGAGCGCGTGGTGGGCAGCGTCGAACCTGCGCAGTGAGGCGACTTGCTGGCGAACTTGCTGGTGCGCTTCGGCGTCGTAGTCCAAGGCTGCGATGGTGGTGTTCAGGTCGGCAAGCTCATTGCGCTCGTCCTGCGCGAATGCCTTGTCGCGCAAAGTGCGTTCCGCTTCTGCAACTGCTTCGGATGCCTGCCGCAAGTCTTGCTGGGCTTGAAGTGAATCTTGCTCGTCACGCTTCAGGTTCGCCTCGTCTGTGGCGAGTGCGCGACCATCTGCCCTGTGCCGCGCCTCCATAGACGTCAGAGTCTTGGTTGCTGCCTTGTGCTCGTCCGTGAGCGTGTCTATCCTGGCGCGGTTATCGTTGAACGATGCCCTGCTCGAAATGCCGATGCGCTGGTATTCGGCACGCAGATGTTGCTGACCGTCAGCGCCGAGCTGCTGGCTGCAGAGCGGGCAGGTGGTGTCGCCTTGCTCAAGCATGTCGAACTTTTGGCGGGTGTCCTGCATCTGCTCCCGCAGGCGCTCGTTGTCTTGAGTCAGGGCTTGCATGCGAGCGGTAATTTCGTCGGTGTTCTTACGCTGTTGCTCAATTATTTCGGCCTGCTTGTTGAGAGCGGCATGCCGTTTGTGCATTGATGCCTGCTGCTCACGAATTGTGGGTAGGCGTTTTGCGCGGGGTTCCAGTTCGGTGGATATGCGGCGCTGCAATGTCTGTCGCGTGGAGGCGAGGCGTTCTTCCTGACGCGCGATTGACTGCGAGAGTGCAGCATGTCGCGCGTCAAGGCAGCTCTTCTCGGATAGGGCGATGTCCAGCCTGCCGAGCTCCGTCTGGGCGGATTGCAGAGCATCGTAGCCACTTAGTATCTGGGGTGCGTCGGCGATGGTGGCTTCGTAGGCGGCGACGCGCTTCTCGTCAGCGCTGATCTGCCGCTGCAGACGGATGGTGTCTGCCTGCGCGGATTGCGCGCGCTGCTGAAGCTCGGCGAACTCGGACTGAAGCGTCTGGAGTCGTTGCGCTTCGCCGCGAAGTTTTTCAACACGCTTGCGCCTCGCCTCGACTTGGGGCGCAACCTCCGCGATGCGGGCGTTCACCTTTGCGAGGCGTTCCTGGTATTCGGGCTTCCGTGCTGTCTCCTCGGAATGCAGGTTGATCGCGGTGAGCGCCTGCTGTATCTCGGCTTGGATACGGCGGCTGCGCGCGTTGGCGTCCTCCGAAAGGCGCTGGTAGTAGGACAGGTCAAGCACTTCGGCGAGGCACCTCTTGCGCTCTGTGGGCGTGCTGGTCGTGAACAGGTCTGCCTGACCCTGCGCCAGATAAGCGGTGTTGACGAAGGTCTTGAAGTCCATATTCAGGATTTCGCTGATGCGGGCGTTGGTCTCCCTGACGGTGTTGCAACTGATGGAGCGAAACGCTTCGCCTTCATCGTCGGTCGCAATCTGCAACTCAAGCGTGGTTCTGCTGCTGCGTCCGCGCGTGCTGACGGTGTGCCTACGGATGACGCGGTACTGCTGCTCGCCCGTCGTGAAGTCCAACTCCACGCTCATGTCCGTCTGCCCCATATACACGAGGTCTGCGATTCTGAGGGCGTTGATTGTGCCGGCGCCTGATGGAGTGGCGCGGGCTATGCCCCAAAGCGCCCAGGTCATGGCGTCGAGGAGCGCGGTCTTGCCGTGCCCGTTGTCCCCGCAGAGGCAGGCGACATGGATGCTCTCGAAGTGCAGTGCGGGCACATCGTCGCGGTAGCACATGAAGTTCTTGACGCTGAGTCTGAGGGGGATCAAGGGTGTGCCTCATTGCTTTTATTTTCGACTGGTGATGGTAGGAGGATAGCACATCAACGTTGGGCATGATTGGTCAAGAACATGGAGGTCTGCACGACTCAACTACGGAGTGGTATCCTGTCTATACCAGACCGCGCAAGAGGTGAGGCGACTTGGTACTTTCCGAAATAGCTATAGAATTTCCCGTCAACGAAATTGAATCGTTCTGCAAGAAATGGGACATCGTTGAGATGTCCTTATTCGGTTCGGTGCTTCGCGGCGACTTTGCGCCTGCCAGCGATGTTGATGTGCTGATCACTTTCGCAGACGACGCAAGGCATGGACTTTTTGATATGGTGAGAATGCGAGGCGGACTTGAGAAGATTCTGCGGCGCAAGGTGGACTTAGTGAGCAGGAGAGCAGTAGAAGTCAGCAAGAACAAGATACGGCGCGAGGCTATATTGAGTTCGGCGAAGGTCATATATGTAGAAGGATGACGCGCTTCTGTACGATGTTCTTGAATCTGCGCGGCTTGCCGTATCCTATGTTCAAGACAGTTCAATAGATGATTTCCTCGCAAATACACAACTTCAGGATGCCGTGATTCGACGCATTGAAATCATTGGCGAGGCGGCTAGGCACATTTCAGAACAGACCAGAGCATCATTTCCCAACTTGCCTTGGGTTGACATGGCAGACATGCGCAACTTTCTGATACATCAATACGGCGAAGTTGATGCACATGTGTTATGGGATACCGTCAAGATTGACTTACCACCATTGATCGCAGAGTTGGAGAGCATCGCAGATCGTGAATAAGGACTTCTAATCTGCTCAGATTGGCATCAATTTCACTTAAGATTGCTTCCGATATTCTGGCAGGGGCTTGATGTTGTAGTTGGCGGCGCCTCCTATGAGGCTTTCTACGGCTGCGCGGGCGGTGTCCAGGGATGTGAAGCAGGGGATGCGCCGGTCAACGGCGGCGCGGCGAATCTCGAAGCCGTCTTTTAGGGATTCGCGATCGCCTTCGATAGTGTTCACGACTGCTGATACGGTGCCGTCGGCGATGATGTCCACGGTGTTGGGACGTTCGCCGGTGTGCGCCTTGGGAATGGCGAAGGCGTCTATGCCAAGTCCGCGAATCATGCCTGCCGTGCCAGCGGTGGCGAACAGCCCGTAGCCCGTTTCGGCGAGCTGCCGTATCATCGGCACGGCGTCAGCCTTGTCGCGGTCGGCTATGGTGAGCAGGATGGAACCTTTCTCAGGGAGCATCATGCCAGACGCTATCAGCGCCTTGGCGACCGCCGATGAGAAGTTAGTGTCGATGCCCATGACTTCGCCTGTCGATTTCATCTCAGGGCCGAGGTATGTGTCCACGCCGGTGAGCTTGGACATGGAGAAGACGGGCGCTTTCACAGCCACGAGCTTCTGCCGTTTCCATAAGCCGCCCTCGTAGCCTGCTTCGGTTATGCTCTTGCCGAGCATCGCCTTTATCGCGAGGCGAATCATCGGCACGCCCGTTACCTTTGAGATGAAGGGGATGGTGCGGCTTGCGCGCGGGTTGACCTCGATGACGAATACCTGCGTGTTTTGATTTCCGCTGTCCTGGTTTGTCGCTGGGCTGCGATATGCCGCGCCGCCAACGACCACGTACTGGATGTTCATCAAGCCCTTGACCTGAAGCTCGCGTCCGATGCGCGTGGTGTAGTCCACGATGGTGTCAACTTCGGCTTCGGTGAGGGTCAGGCCGGGGTAAATCGCCATGGAGTCGCCGCTGTGAACGCCGGCGCGCTCCACATGCTCCATGATGCCGGGGATGAGCACATTCTCGCCGTCACACACGGCGTCCACCTCGACCTCGCGGCCCTCGAAATACTTGTCGATGAGCACGCGCCTGCCCATGCCCGCTTCGAATGCGTGTGTCATGTAGCGCACGAGCTCGGTGGCGTTCTGCACAATCTCCATCGCCCTGCCGCCGAGCACATAGCTGGGACGCACGAGCACGGGATAGCCTACGCGCTGCGCGACATTGAGCGCCTGTTCGAGGTTGCTGACGGCCGCGCCGGGTGGGTTGGGAATGCCCGTTCTCGCGAGGAACTCCTCGAAGAGGTGGCGGTCGGATGCGATGTCGATGGAGCGCGCGGAAGAGCCGAGTATGGGCATCTCCACGCCGTCGAGAGTCTGCGATAGGTTGATAGCCGTCTGGCCACCGAACTGCACGATCGAGGGCGGGAACTCCAACTCGGCACCGTCTCCGGCGAGCGCTTCATTCTCAAGGATGTCCAGCAGGCTCTCCTCGTCGAGCGGCTCGAAGTAGAGACGCTCGCTGGTGTCGAAGTCGGTGGATACCGTCTCCGGGTTGGAGTTCACCATGATGCTGGAGACGCCCTCTTCGCCTAGCGCCCAGGCGGCATGAACGGAGCAGTAGTCGAACTCGATGCCCTGTCCAATGCGAATGGGGCCGCTGCCGACGACGAGCGCCTTGGCCGTTGTTATGGGCGTGGCTTCGTTCTCCTGCTCGTAGGTGCTGTAAAAGTATGGCGTGTGCGCCTCGAACTCGGCGGCGCAGGTGTCCACCATCTTATAGACGGGGCGTAGATTCCACTGGTGGCGCAGGTCGCGTACTTGCTGTGGGGTGCGATCTGTCAACTCGCCGATTTTCTCATCGGAGAAGCCGAGACGCTTGGCTCGCCAAAGCATATCGGTGTCGAGGTGCGAGGACAGCAGTTCCTCTTCCATCAGAGCGATGTTCTGGAAGGCGCGGGTGAACCAGGGATCGATGCCTGTTTTGCGGGATAGCGCTTCAGGGCTCACGCCGCGCCGCAGGGTGTAGAGCAGCGCCCAGAGACGTTCGTCGTTGGGGTGCAGTGGCAGGCGCGCTTTGTCCAAGCCTTCCAGCGATAGGGCGGGAATGTCTGCGCTATCCGTTTCGGACGAATCTGCCAAGCACCATCCGGAGTCTTCCCAGAGGATGTCGCGGTTGGTGATTTCGAGGGAGCGCACGGCTTTCTGGAACGCCGCCTCGAATGAGCGGTCGATCGCCATGACCTCGCCGGTGGCTTTCATCTGAGTGTTGATGGAGCGGTCGCCTGCAGGGAACTTGTCGAAGGGCCAGCGCGGAATCTTGACCACGCAGTAGTCGAGCGCAGGCTCAAACGCGGCGAGGGTCTGCTGCGTGACGGCGTTGGGGATTTCGTCGAGGCGCTTGCCGACTGCAATCTTGGCTGCGACGCGGGCGATGGGGTAGCCGGTCGCCTTGCTCGCGAGTGCGGAGCTGCGGCTAACGCGTGGGTTGACCTCGATGATGTAGTATTCGTTGTCCTTGCCGCCGCCATCTGGTAGGGTCTTGCCAACGACATCGCCTGCCGCGAGCGCCATCTGAATGTTGCAGCCGCCTTCGATGCCGAGAGCGCGGATGATTTTCAGGCTGACGGAGCGTAGGAACTGGTACTCTTTATCGGAAAGCGTTTGGCTGGGGGCGACCACGATGCTATCGCCGGTGTGGACGCCCATCGGGTCGATATTCTCCATGTTGCAGATGGTGATGCAGTTGTCGGCGGCGTCTCGCATCACCTCGTACTCAATCTCCTTCCAGCCGATGAGGGAGCGTTCCAGAAGAATCTGGTTAATGGGGCTTGCGGCGAGTCCGCTTGCGACGATGGTACTGAACTCGTCGAGCGTGGTAGCGATGCCGCCGCCCGTGCCGCCAAGCGTGTATGCCGGGCGTATGACCAAGGGCAGATTTAGCGTCTTCAGCGCCTCGTGAGCCTCTTCCATGGACTCGACGATTTCGCTGGGCAGTACAGGCTCGCCGATGTCGGACAGCAACTGCCGGAACAGCTCTCGGTCCTCGGCGTTGCGGATGGTCTGCAAGGGCGTGCCGAGAAGACGCACGTTGTACTCGTCGAGTACGCCTGCATCCGCTAGTTCCACGGCTAGGTTCAGCCCTGTCTGTCCGCCAAGCGTGGGCAGGATGCCGTCGGGACGCTCGGCAGCGATGATGCGTGTGAGCACCTCGACGGTGAGCGGCTCGATATAGACGACATCGGCGATGTCCTCGTCGGTCATAATCGTGGCAGGGTTGGAGTTCACCAGCACGGTGATGACGCCCTCTTCGCGCAGCGCCTTGCATGCCTGCGTGCCGGCGTAGTCAAACTCAGCCGCCTGCCCGATGATGATGGGGCCGGAGCCGATGACGAGGACTTTGGATGGTTTATTGTTCACTGTTTGTTCGATTCCTCAATTTCATTAATCTTGACCAATGCCCTTTGCGCTCATGTAGTCAGCCATCTTGTCGGGGAAGTTCACGGTTGCCCCGTCTGCACCTACATCGACGGCGTGTCGCATCAGGTCTTCGTTGAACAGGCCGTGGCATCGCACGACGAACCCTTCGGCGTGAAGCCTGTCCACCAGTTCCTGAGTCGTCAGATCGGCGCGCGGGCAAATCTGCGCGAGTCCGAGTTCTCTCGACTGCTCGATGATTGAGTCGTCCCATCCGCCACTGCCCATCGGAACTAGCCATCCCTTGGGCAGCGTGGAGTCATAGGCTGCCGCCTCCTCCAGCCATTCTTTCTGGAACGAAGTTATGGCAACGCTGTCCGTTAAGCCGTAGCCGCGCACCATGTCTATTGCGCGCCTCGCCAGTCCGCCGGTAACCTTCCGTGCCTTTATCTCGATGTGGAAGTACAGCTTGCCCTTGTAGTGCTCCAAAGTTTCTCCAAGAGAGCGTATCGGCTCGCCTTTGTATTTGGGGCCGAACCATGAACCGGCGTCCAGCGCACGAAGCTCATTCAGGGTGAAGTCTGCCACGGGACCGCTGGCGTTGGTCGTCCTGTCCACGGTGTCATCGTGAATGACAGCGATATGGTCGTCACTGGTCAGGTGGACATCAAGCTCGATGTGATTGGTGCCCATAGCCAGCGCCTTGTCATACGCGGCGAAGGTGTTTTCCGGTGCGTATGATGAGGCGCCACGATGTGCTATGTTCATAAACTTCGGCATTGTCTATTGTCCCTCCGAATCGTCTATCATCTCCATGAAGCGGTCGAACATGTACTCGTTGTCGAGGGGGCCGGGGGACGCTTCGGAGTGGTACTGAATCGTTATTACGGGCAGAGACTTGTGGCGCAAGCCCTCGACGGTGTTGTCGTTGAGGTTGATGTGACTGACCTCTACTTCCTGAGGCAGCGTGTCGGCATCGACCGCGTAGCCGTGGTTCTGAGCGGTGATATGCACGAGGCCTGTCTGCAAGTCCTTGACGGGGTGGTTAGCGCCGCGATGACCGAATTTGAGCTTGAACGTGCCGCCGCCTACTGCGCGCCCGACGACCTGATTGCCGAGGCAGATGCCGAAGACTGGTAGCCTGCCGAGCAGCCCTTTCGTCGTCTCCACGGCGTAGTCGAGAAGCTCGGGGTCGCCGGGTCCGGGGGAGAGCATCACGCCGTCCGGATTGCGGTCGATAATGTCCTGCGCGGACGCGGTGGCGGGCATAGCGATGACCTCGCAGCCGCGAGAACGCAGCATGCGCAGGATGTTGTACTTCAATCCAAAGTCGCTGACGAGGACGCGCCGCGTGGTTTCGGGTGCGGGCTTCTGCCATAGCGGGTTGTCCCAGTCGTATGCGCTTTTGGTCGTGACCTGCCGCACGAAGTCGAGATCGCCGTAGGCGGGGATTTCCTCAAGGCGGGCGAGCGTGGCCTCGGGTGATTCGTCAACGCCGATCGCGCCCATCATGACGCCCTGAGTCCGCAGCCTGCGCGTGATGGCGCGCGTATCGACGCCGCTGATACCTGCGATGCCCTCGGACTGCAGGTAGGCATCGAGCGTCATATCGCTCATGGAGTGGCTGGGGCGCAGGCTGTGCTCGCGCACGACGAATCCGGAGACCTGCACGCGGCGCGATTCGATGTCGCGCGAGTTGATGCCGTAGTTGCCCATCAGCGGGTATGTGGGGACGACAATCTGACCGGCGAAGGACGGGTCAGTGAGCATCTCCTGATAGCCGGTCATCGATGTGGCGAAGACGACCTCGCCGTGCGCGGAAGTCTGGGCGCCGAACGCGTAGCCGCGGTATGTGGAGCCGTCTTCGAGGACTAGGTGGGCGGGGTTGGTTTGTGGCATTGCTGAGATGATACTCCAGAGTCTTTTGGATTGTGTTTCGAGTACAAGTCATGAACTTGAGAAATTAAGATTGATATACGATCTGTCCCTCAACCAGCGCAGCATGCACACGTCCTTTCAGGGTCACGCCCTGGAGGGGGGTGTTCTTGCCCTTGGATGCGAACTGTGCGGTGTCCACGACCCACTTAGTATCGGGGTCGATAATGGTGATGTCGGCGGGCGCGCCTTGCTTCAGTGTGCCGATGTCGGTTCGGCGCAGAAATCGGGCTGGTGCTAGAGTCATCTTCTCGATGAGCAGGGGGAGGTCGATTGCGCCGCTGTGAACGAGCGCCATGAGCTGACCGAGCGCGGTCTCCAACGTGCTGATGCCGAATGCGGCTTCGTGGAAGGTGCATTCCTTGTCGGTGCGGTTGTGCGGCGCGTGGTCGGTGGCGATGAGGTCTATGACGCCATCGCGCAAGCCCTGAATCATGGCTTCCATATCAGCTTGCTCGCGCAGCGGCGGGTTGACCTTGGCAGTGGTGTCGTAGGCGGCTGAAGTGAGCGGCGCGTAGGCTCCTGAGCCGTTACTGCCATCGGCGGTCCTGCCGAGAATTGCTTCATCGGTCAGCGTCAGGTGGTGCGGCGTAACCTCAGCGGTTACATTCGTCATGCCCAGATCCTTTGCGCGGCGCACGAGTTCAAGCGCGCCCGCAGTGCTCAGGTGCGCCACATGGTAGCGACCGCCGGTGAGTTCGGCGAGGTTGATGTCGCGCGCTACCATGATGTCCTCGGCGGAGTTGGGGATGCCCTTGATGCCGAGTCGGTTGGATATCCAGCCTTCGTTCATCGAACCGCCGTGGAAAAGCGAGGGTTCTTCGCAGTGGTTGATGATGGGCAGCCCCAACGCGGAACTGTAGCTGAGAGCTTGTCGCATGATGTTGGAGTTTACGACCGGGTTGCCGTCGTCACTGAAGCCAATTGCGCCAGCTTCGGCAAGCTCACCCATCTCTGCAAGCTCGGCGCCCTTGCTCTGCTTGGTGACGCAACCGATTGGCAGCACACGCACCGCAGCCTCGTCTCGCGCCTTGCGCAGCACATATTCCAGCGTTGACGCTGTGTCCATCGTAGGGTTCGTGTTAGGCATGGCGCAGACTGTGGTGAAGCCGCCGCGCGCCGCCGCCAGCGTGCCCGTTGCGATGGTCTCCTTGTCCTCGAAGCCCGGCTCGCGGAGGTGGCAGTGGACATCGATGAAGCCGGGTGAGACGATCATTCCGGTAGCGTCTATGACCTCGGCGTGTTCGGGCGGGTCGATGTGCTGAGCCATGCCGCTCACAACGCCGTCCTCAACTAGTAGGTCGGCGTTGCCGTCAATGCCCTGCGACGGGTCTATGAGTCTTCCGCCTTTAATTAGCAGCATCACTTATCCTTTTCATCCTATCCAGGATAGCGTTCACATGCGGATGCACGGGCACATCGGGGCCGCCATCCCACCAGGCGAACTCGACCACCATCGGGTCGTGCGCGATGTCCACATCGCCGTCAGCCTTTACGCTGAACACATGGTGGTGGTTGTACTTGCCGTCGTGGGTGAACAGGTACTGCACGGCAGTTGCGGTCAGCGTTGTCTCCTCCCGGAGTTCGCGCTCAATGGCAACCTCAGGCGATTCGCCTTCGTCAATGCCGCCGCCGGGTAGCATGAACGCAGGTCTCCACTTGTCGCGCACCAGCAGCACGCGGCCATCGCGTTCAACGATGGCGGTTGCTCTCTGGCGTGGCGTTTCGTTCACTTACTTCTTCCTTTCTTGTTCAATCGTTATTCTGGCAGGTACGTGTAGTGCTTTTCGATTATCCCACTCGTGGTGTGATGGCCGCGTATAGTAGAGCCATTCGTACTGCGACGCCATTTGTGACCTGCTCCTCGATGACCGCCTGCGCGCCGTGCGCCACTTCGGGGTCGATTTCGATGCCCTCGTTCATGGGACCTGGGTGCATGACTAGCGCATTCGGCTTGGCGAGTCCCATGCGACGCGGCGTGATGCCGTACATCCGCGAGTATTCGCGCAGCGTGGGCAGGTGTCCGGCGCGCTGCCGCTCCGTTTGCAGGCGTAGCGCCATCACCACATCGGCGTCCTCAAGCGCGCGTTCCACATTCGTTTCGATTCGCACGCCACTGAGGGGATGCTCCAATGAGCCGTTGCCGTTGCTCGTTATGCCGCCGAGGAAGTCGGTTGGAATCAGTGTGGGCGGGGCGCACAGAGTCACTTCCGCTCCCATCTTCGTCAGGCCCCAGAGGTTGGAGCGCGCCACGCGACTGTATAGCAGGTCGCCCACGATGACCACTTTCAGCCCTTCCACCTTGCCGAAGTGCGACTTGATGGTGAACAGGTCGAGCAGCGCCTGCGTGGGGTGCGCGTGCGTGCCGTCGCCCGCGTTGATGACGGCGGAGTTCAGGAAGCGCGACAGGAAGTGCGGCGCGCCCGAATGCGGGTGGCGTATCACGATGATATCGGCATTCATCGCCTGCAATGTGAGGGCGGTGTTGTACAGAGACTCGCCCTTCTCCACGCTGCTTCCTCCACCGGAGACATTGATGACATCGGCGCTGAGAATCTTGCCCGCCTGCTCGAATGATACGCGTGTGCGGGTGCTAGCCTCGTAGAAGAGCGTGATGACCGTCTTGCCGCGCAGCGTGGGCACCTTTTTGATGTCGCGTTGCAATACCTCGCGCATTATATCGGTGTTTTGCAGGACCAGATCGATTTCCTCGCGCGTGAAGTCGTCAAGGTCGAGGATGTGCCGGGGCGCGGCGGGTCGCGCGCCATTCGTGGGAGCGGGCGGCGCCTGCCTCTGCGGTCTGCGTTGGCTAGTCGTAGTCATCATTCCCCCTCCCTCAGCAGCGCTATCTTGTCGACGCCGTCAATCTCGCTCATATAGACCTGCACAGACTCGTCGTGTGAGGTCGGCACATTCTTGCCGACATAGTCTGGACGAATGGGCAGCTCGCGGTGTCCTCTGTCCACCAGGCTTGCGAGCTGAATCTCTCGCGGGCGTCCGAAGTCGTTCAGCGCGTCCATGGCGGCGCGGATGGTGCGCCCTGTGTAAAGCACATCGTCCACCAGAATGACGCAGCGGCCATGCACGCCCGACGGGATGCTGGTGTGCATGAGAGGGCGTCCGCGCTCGGCGATGTCGTCGCGGTACAGGCCGACGTCCAGCTCGCCCACCGGCACATCCGCGCCCTCGAATTGCCGTATGAACGCCGCGATGCGCTTCGCCAGCCAGACGCCTCTCGTCTGTATGCCGACCAGCACGAGGCCGTCAACGCCGCCGTTGCGCTCCAGAATCTCGTGCGAGACACGCACCAGAGCACGTCGGATTTCGTCCGCGCCCATAATGCTGCGCTCCATCGCGCTGCCGTTCTCCGCCAAGGAAGCCTCCAACAAAAAAACCTCTTGCGTACTGGCAAGAGGTTAAGCAATGGCAAGGTGCGCTTGTCGGCGCACAATCACGGCTATGCTTTTGTTCCCTTGACAGCCTCTCGGGACTGAGTTAAAGGGGTTATCATTATCTAATTGTCTCGTCTATTGTACAGGGTCTAGGACAGCCGCTTCAAGCGACATGAGCGCACATCTGCACAGGATATTCTCCGAATTGGCTGTTCAAACAGTCCTTGTTATCAAGGTAAGTACCCCACCGCGCCTTGACTCCCTTTCGCGCAAGCCACTAGAATAGCCCGAAATACCATATGTACATTGAACCGTATGATGTGGCAGGGAGCGGTGTATTGGCTGACCTGATTGAAATGGAGTCGATGGGGGGAGTTGTAGCGCGGGATCGCAGAGGTGATCTGGAAATCGTCGTTTGTGGCTTCGACGCTCAGCCGGGACATATCGTCTGGGGGTTGCCGAAGGGTACTCCGGAGGACGGTGAGACGCGCGAACAGACTGCTCTGCGCGAGGTGAGCGAAGAGACGGGCTTGCAGGTCAGAATCGATGAGTTCGTGGAAAGCATCGACTACTGCTTCGAGCGGTACGGCGATGGTGTTCCCTGCCATAAGGTAGTGCATTTCTACCTGATGAGCGCGAACGGCGGCGATCTGTCCCTACACGACCATGAGTTTGACTATGTTCACTGGCTTCCAGCATCAGAAGTGATGAGAACTCTGACTTACGAAAATGAGGTTCAAGTTGTTAAAAATGCCCTTTACCTTATCTCGAAAAAAGCCCGAGCCGACTGAGCCCATGTCGCTTGAGAGCAAAAAGGTTGTGCTTCGAGAGAAACGCATCGAAGACGCTCTTGACGATTACACCTGGCGTGTTGACGATGAGCTTGCGAAGCTGGATGCCACCCGGCCGCTCAATATGGCGTACAACGACTTTCTGCGCTACTCGCAGGAAGAGATTGACTTCCCTAGCTCGCGCTCCAAGCGCTTCGGCATAGACGATCTCACCGGCAAGCACATCGGCAACTGCATGTACTACGATATAGACACGCGCCGCCACGAGACCGAGCTAGGCATAATGATTGGCGATCGCGCGTATTGGAGCAAGGGCTACGGCACCGACGCCGTGGACACGCTGTTGAAGTATATCTTCACGCAGACGAATATGAAGCGCGTCTATCTGCACACGCTAGACTGGAACCAGCGCGCGCAGAAGTCCTTCGGCAAGTCGGGCTTTCGGCAGATCAAGCAAGTGCGCAAGCGCGGCTTGGACTTCACCCAGATGGAGATACTACGCCCCGAATGGGAGGAGATTTACGGCTCGAACGGGAATTAGGCCTGAGCCGACGTATGCAAATCTTCCGTAACTTTCAGGGGGGCAGGTAAGATTTCCCAATGAGCGTTTAGACCATATTCTTGAAAGTCACGAGGATATGGAACCATTGATCTTCGCTATACGCGAGACTTTGGAATTACCTGACGCAGTTATCCAGTCAAACACCAACAGGAATGCTCATCTCTATTACAGGGAATATACCGAAACCCATGCTGGCGACAAATATGTGTGTGTTGTGGTTATAATGTTGGAGGATGATGCGTTCATCGCATTCGCTTATCTTAGAGAGCAAGTCATAGAAGGCACTGTCATATGGGAAAAGAGGCTATAAGACTCTGGTACGATTCGGAGGCAGATTTCCTTGAAGTCGTGTTTGAAAAAGGCAAAGGCGTTGCGTATGACACCGAAGACGAGCGCGTCGAGATCCGCCTTGACGCAGACGGGAACGTTCTCAGCTTTCATGTGCTTGGTCTCAAGTCCATTTCCGGCTCTCCTCTGAACATTGAACTTATTCCCAAAGAGACCAAGCAGCCTGTCCACACCTCATAAATCGTCCTAGACTCCGAACCTGTCTCCCACCTTCAAGCCGACAGCTTCGATCCACTCTGTCGCGTTGACTTTGCGGTCGCGGCCCTGCTGCACTCTGCCCACGAATATGGAGCCGCCATTGGCTGCGATGCGGAAGCCATCGTCTGTGATTTCCGTGACTTCGCCGGGCGCACCGCCTGCTTCGCCATCTGTCCTGCTCGCTCGGAAGAAGCTCATGCCCATCTCGCCGTAGGTCGTGCCTGCGCCGGGGCTGGGATCGCTGCCGCGAATCATGTTGTAAACTTCGCCGACCGGCTTGTCCCAGTCGATGATTAAATCGCCTGCACGGCACCAGCCTTCGTAGGTGGCATTATCGTGATTTTGCTCGACGCACGGCGCGTTGCCTACCTTCACCATATCCACCGCCTCCACCATCGCGTCCACGCCCATCGGGAACAGCCTGCCGAAATATACCGAGCCGAGCGTGTCGTCAGGGCTTATCGGCGTTTCCTTTTGCAGCAGTATAGGGCCTGTGTCCAGTCCCTTGTCGGGCCAGAATATCGTTAGCCCCGTCTTCTCGTCACCTTGAATGATGGGCCAGTTGATGGAGCTCGGGCCGCGGTGCAGCGGGAGCAGCGACGGGTGATACTGTATCGTGCCTTGCGTGGGCGCTTCCAGAATGGCGTCCGGCACGATGTCCGTAACGAACGCCATCACGCACAGGTCGGCGTTCAGCGCCATGAATGCGTCTATGCAGTCCTGGTTGCGCATGCGGCGGAATTGCAGCACTGGGATGTCGTGTCCTTCGGCGGCGGTCTTTATGGGGTCTGCGGGCCTACCTTTCCTGTCGGGCGGGCAGAACACGCCAACGATGTTCTCCCCGTGCTCCGCGAGAGCGTTCAGCACGCTCTCGCCAAATGCCGCCTGTCCGATAAGCGCGATACGAAAGTCTTCAGCCATGTGGGTATGCCTCCGGTTAGTCAGTCTTCCAGTATTTCCGTTGTCCGTATCTAAGTATGTCAGTTATATCACCAAAAGCATCTGAACGGCAACGAACCCGTATCCTATACGCCCCGGTTGACTTCCGTCCTATCTAAATACTTACATACTGACTAACCGACAGACCAAAACCCTGATATACTTCCCCGCGATGCTCAAAGCCATACAAGCACTTCGCCCAAAGCCGCTGCCTATATACGCCGGCTGGTGGGTCATATCCGCCCCATTCCTTGCCGCAATGCTCACGGTAGGCTCAGGCCAGTACGCCTTCGGGCTGCTGATAGAGCCGCTGGAGCAGGAGTTTGGCTGGACGCGCACTCAGATCAACTTCTCGCTGTCATTCACAGCGGTTGGCAGCTTCATCGCGCCGTACCTTGGCTATGTCATGGACAGGCACGGCGCGAAGAGTATTCTCGTAGTCTCCATGCTGCTCATAGTCGTCAGCTACCTGCTGCGCCCGCTGATGACGGAGCTTTGGCACTGGTACGCGCTTAGCTTCGTGCAGTACGCGGGCTTCGCGGGCGCGTCCATTCTGCCCGCAGGTAGGCTGGTGGGCATCTGGTTCGCCCGCTCACGCGGCAGAGTGATGGGCATCACGCTGATGGGCAACAATTTCGGGGGCATGACTTTTCCACATCTCACCACGCTCGCGCTGGGGATGTCGTGGCATTGGGCGTTCGTTAACGTGTCCCCGTGGCAGGGCACTTATCTGCTTTTCGGAGTAATAGGCGCGCTGATGACCGTGTACGCGCTAATAGTGGTGCGCGAGTTCCCGACGCGTGCCCAGGTACGTCGTGAATATGACGAGGATGACGGCGCCCCGAGCGATGCACCAGTCGTGCTGACAGGCTGGTCGCTGAAAGAGGCGGCGCGCACGAAGGCGTTCTATGCCATGACGCTGGCAGTCATGCTTGGTTCTTTCACATACACCGCGGTACTGACGCAGGTGGCGGCTCACCTGACGGGAGAGGGTGTTTCACCCGGGTCGGCGGCAATAGCGTTGAGCCTGCTCGCGGGATGTGGGATGACCGGCAAGTTCCTGATGGGATTGCTTGCAGACCGCATAACGGCGCGCTATGCCCTCATGATAGACCTGCTGGGACAATCGGGCTTCCTCACCCTGCTGACTTTCTTTGCTGGACTGTCTATCCCGCTTGTATGGCTGTTCCCCGGCGCGACGCTTTCGATGTTCTGGATATTCATAGGGTGCTTCGGATTCTTCCTTGGCGCGTTCGGCGCGCTGTTCCCACTCATCGTGCAGGACGCATTTGGCATAAGGCACTACGGTAGTATCATGGGCGTTATGAGCATAACGATGGGGGTGTCCTCGTTCCTTGGTCCAATTCTCGCAGGCTGGTCGTTCGACAACACGGGCAGCTACCGCTTCGCCTTCCTGCTAGTCGCTGCCCTGTTCTTCACCGGCGCGCTGGCGTTGACGCAGGCGGGCAAGCCGGCCCGCAGTGAGCAGTCTAGCGGGAGCTAACATCGATGAACGGGATGGACAGGATAGGGTTGACGCGATGATCCCTGTTGAGGAGCGGTCTATACCATTAGGCGTGCGTAATCGTATAATGTACGCTGGCTAATTCATAATGTAGAGTCAGCATCGTCAATTGTCGATTGAACAAGAGATACAAATTAAGGAGGATGCAGGATGCAGGTTATAAGGAAGGGACAGAATGACCCGGAAGACCGTAGCGACGCGCCGATCTTCTACGGCGGCAAGGTTGAGGGCGAGGCGATTGTCGGCGGCGGCATGAGCGGCGACTTCAACTTCAACAAGGTGAGCTTCTTCAACGGTGCGAAGAACCACTTCCACGTCCACACGAGCGACCAGGTTCTGTTCGTGTTGAGCGGCAAGGGCTATGTGGCGACGGAATCGGAGCAGGTGGAGGTTGAAGAGGGCGACACAGCACTGATACCGGCAGGTGAGAAGCACTGGCACGGCGCAGTGGACGGCGAGGACTTTTCGCACATATCACTGACGCATCCCGAGAGCCAGACGACGGTGTATGCCGATTAGGGATTAGGTTATTAGGGCGGTCGGTTATGACGGCGGTGCGATGGCGTCGTCCGCAGGCTGACCGCCTACTGCTGACTGTCCTTGATGGCGTCTTCGATCGCTTTCCGGTACGCCTCATAGTCGCCACTGACACGGTTGCCATTGACGAACACGGAGGGCGTGCTGTCGATGCCGCGCTCCATGCCGTCAAGTTGGCTTGCCTTGACTCGCTCGAAGGCGCGACCACTTTCCATGCACTCCTGGAACTTTGTGGAGTCCATGTTCAGACTTTGTGCGGTGCCCTGAAGCCACGAGTATGCAAAGGCGTTCTGTCTCGCATCCAGCCAATTGTCGAAGATGGCGTCGTGGAACTCCCAGAACTTATCCTGTTCCGCAGCGCATTCGGTTCCCATTGCTGCGATTATCGATTCCTCGCCGATGACGATGAAATGACGGTAGGCGAAGCGCACTTTGCCTGACTCTACGAACTCCTCGATTATCTGTCGCCCTGGCCCGAGGGCGAATGTGCGGCAGTGCGGTCATTGGAAGTCCGAGAACTCCACGACTGTGACCGGAGCGTCGGCGTCGCCCAGCACCTGCGTGTAGGCTTCATCTGCGGGGTCCGGCTCATCTGCGGTATCAGATTCTGTGTCGCTGTCATCGCTGTCTGTGCTCATTGCGGCAATCTGCTCGACAGTGCCAACGAAGTCCAGCTCCAAGCGTATCGTGTCCCCGACGCTGACGACTACTGCCACTCTGGGCTTGTCCATACCGAATTGTTCGAAGTTGATGTCAATTACCGCGAGACCAGTGATGCTGTCGCCGAATTCTGCTGTGACATCCCAGGTTACGGGTCGAGTCTGGTCGCGTATGGTGAGGTCGCCGCTGAGAGTGAATTCGACCTCTCCGCTGGCTTCGCTCAAAGGAGACGGGAGACCCTCGGCAGAGGTGGGGCGGAAGATTATCTCGGGGTAGTTTGCGGTCTGCAGAGTTTGCTCGCGCACATAGCGGTCGCGGCGGTCGTTGTCGGTCTTGAGCGTGCCTGCCTGAATGACAATGCTGCTTTCGTCAGCAACGATGGCACCGTCGGCGTCGAACAAGATGCGCCCGACAACCTCGCTCGTTTCGCCGGTGGCGACCTTGAAGCCTTGGCTCGCCAACACCTCCTCCACTTTATAGCGGGCAACGGTGCCCTCGCCGAGAACGAACGCGGTCGCACTCTGAGTTGCCTCGGAGGGTGCTGTGGGCGCTGCGGCTGTGGATGCGGGCGTAGGAGCGGGTGCTGTTGTTGCTGTGGGGATGGGCGCAACGGTCGCCGTTGGCTCTACGGTTGCTGCGGGTGGTGGTGGAGTCGGAACGGCTACTGCTGCTGTGGGAATGGGAGTCGGCTGTGGTTCGGGTTGCTGTGAACAGGCTATGAGGGTTGCCGCCAATATGATGGCGAGGACTGCGCCGTAAGTTATACGGCTGGGGTGGAAGGGCATTGCGATTTAACTCCAGTGGTTTGGTTTGCTTTCAATGGATGAATACAGGATAGCATAGCGGACAGGGGCGAACATGCACGAACGAAGCTGGGGAGGCTGAGGGCATGTCCAGTTATTCTGGTTATCCTGGGTCATCGTTCGGAGAAGAAGCGAGCGAGTTCGTCACGCTCAAAGTTGGGCAGCGGTCGTTCAGAGCTGCCTGATATGAGAAGCAAGCCTTCTGATTTCGGTGTGACGCTGCCGATTATGCTGGCAGGGATGCCCTCCTGACCGAGCGCGGAGACTAAGCGCTCCGCTTCGGAGTGTGGCAGCGTGGCGAGCAGCGCGCCGGATGCGATGAGGCCGAGCGGGTCGAGCGAGAGCGCGTCACAGATGGTGCGGCACTCGGGCAGGATAGGTATGCGGTCGGCGTCAACGGCAAGCCCCACGCTCGCCGCGGTGGCAAGTTCTAGCAGCGCGCCTGCCACGCCGCCCTCGGTCGGGTCGTGCATCGCATTTACGGCTGCAGTATTGCGGGCGATCCGCGCGGCTTTGAATACACTTATGCCCGGCGTGAACAAGAACGACTTCGCCCGCTCAATGACTGTCCGAGACACGCCCTTTGCCGTTAGCGTGTCCTCCGCCTCCCGCGCGAGTATTGATGCGCCCTCGATTGCGATGCCCTGCGTGAGCACGACGCTGTCGCCGACCTGCGCGCCGGAAGTCAGCACTACTTCGTCTTTCGCCACCTCGCCGAGCATCGCGCCTATGGCGATTGGGCGTGGTAGGTCGTATGTGATCTCGGTGTGGCCGCCTATGAGCGTTATGCCAAACGAGTCGCACGCCTCCAGCAGCTGGGCGAAAATCGTCTCGGTCTGCGCTTCGGTCGTACCTTCGGGCAGCAGCAGTGTCGCCATCAACCAGCGCGGCGTTGCGCCCATCACGGCGAGGTCATTGGCATTGACCTGCACCAGATACCATCCGATAAGGTCGGTGGCGAATGTTATAGGGTCTGTCTTAGCAACTAGGTAGCGATCTCCCATGTCGATTAGCGCCGCGTCCTCGCCGGTACTCGCGCCTAGCACGACGCGCGGATCGCGCACATCTATGTCGGACAGCAGCCGAGTGAGCAGGTCAATGGGAAGCTTGCCAGGAAGCATAATAGTTCTTCAGTGTGTCGGTTCGTCAGTGGCTGGGCAATAAGGTAACATAAAACACTGGATAAGCAGGATACCGACAAACTGACAAACTGAAATACCTGATCATTGGAGCGCTATGATTACCGCAGTTTTCTTTGACCTGTACAATACGCTGGCGGGGTTTCGTCCCTCGCGCTATGAGATACAGTCCGAAGCCCTTGAGGACTTCGGCATCAGCGTAACGCCGGAGGGAATTCTGCGGGGCTACTACCTCGCAGACGCCTTCATGTCCGAGCAAAACGCCACGAAGCCGGTGCGGAGTCTCAGTCGTGACGAAAATAGGATGTTTTTCGCCGAGTACGAGAGGCGCGTGCTGCGCGGCGCGGGCGTGGAGGTGTCGCAAGAACAGGCATGGCAGATCTGGCGCCGCATCCGCAAGATTGACTACGGCCTTGCCCTGTTCGACGACACCATACCGACGCTGAATGCGTGCAGGCAAATGGGGTTGACGGTCGGGCTTATCAGCAACATGAACCAGAGTGGCGACGAACTTGCGGATAGCATGGGACTTCTGCCCTACATCGACCTCTCGATTACATCGCATGAGGTGGGCGCGGAAAAGCCCAATCAGCTGATCTTCGAGCGCGCATTGGAGCGCGCAGGGGCGCGGCCCGAACGCGCAGTGCATGTAGGCGACCAGATTACTTCGGACATTGCGGGCGCTGTGAATGCGGGCATCAACGCCGTTCTGCTGGACAGGGATGGCAACCACAAGGGCTACACGGCACAGCCACGAATCACTGGGCTAGAGGAGCTTCCGGCGCTGCTGGAGCGATTTCAGTCCTAGACATTCTACCGAAGGTCATCTATATGGGTGGGGGACAGATGGGCAGGATTGTTGCCTGTGGCATCCTGCTTATTCGTACACATAATGGCTAGAAGTCGTCATCTGCCTTGCGCCTGCGGCGCTTGCCCACGACCTCTACGGTCTCTCCAGCGACTATGGGGGACATGTAAGTCTCTCGCTTTTGCGCCTTTTTCTTGGGCTTCTTTGCCTCACGCTTAGGGACGCTTCCTTTTGGCATAACTTCCTCCTCCCTAATTGGTGATGGCCTGTCTGTCGTTTAAGTTGTACAGCCAGATATCCAGAGTTTAGACGAGATTCGATGATATGTAAAGGAACGATTGAGATCCGGCATCGTTTCGCTCGTAGCAATTCCGAGGTGTCGGAGCAGACAATTAAAGCCCTATGACCATTCTAACGTTGTACTGCCAGACAGAGTTTTGAGAGTGTTTATTGTGTTCAGATGGCGGACGACTGACCTGACCCTCCCACTATCCGAAGCTGAAAGGGGGCGGCTGCGTGCCGTCGATATCCGTGAAGCCGTAATCTTGAGCTAGTTCGCCGGTCTTGTATGCACCGCCGTTGCGCTCCATCAAGGCTGAATCGGTGGCTAGAGCGACTACGGCGCGTCCGGCATAGCGTGGCGATTCCGAATTTGTAAGCTCTTCGGCAGACGCGAAGCGCTTAACGCGCTCGGTGCGCGTCAAGCCGGGGTAGATGGCTAAGGCGGCGATGCCGTGCTGCTGAAGCTCCTGCGCCATTGCGAACGCCATGCGGTCGACTGCCGCCTTGGCGACGTCGTACATCACCTGTCCGCGATACTTGCCTTCGTCACCCGATGATATGTTCACGATAAGCCCCTGTTTACGCGGGATCATCAGGGACGCGGCAAGACGACTTGCGGTGTAGTGGGCGCGGACGCCTGCATCGAACATTAGCTCCCAGCGCCACATCGGTTGCTCCCAGAATGGAGCGACGAAATTCGCGGCGTCGAAGTCCTCATATCCGCCCCAGACGTTGTTCACCAGGATGTCCAACTGCCCTTGCTCACGCCGTATGCGCTCGAAAAGCGCTAATACAGTGTCGTCGCGCGTGTGGTCGCAGAGCACGGGGATGCCGATACCACCGGACTGCGTTACGAGCGCCGCCGTGCTGTTCACAGTGCTGCCAAGGTCATCCGTAGTCGCGTCATCGGTCGCGCTGCGGCCAGTTACATAAACGGTCGCGCATGCGACTCCGAGCTCGTGGGCTATGCCGCGTCCGACACCTCGGCTTGCGCCTGTAACCAGCGCGACTTTACCTTGCAAGTTAGTCATTTTAGTCCCTTATCACAGCCGTGAAGCTGATTCTCCTTGTTGACACTGGATTGTGCCAGACTACAATAAGCCTATCTTACATAAGTTGGAGGCACTTGATGATTACGAAATTTGACAGCCTGTACGCCGGGCATGTGGATATGGACAACATCGGCTACGCTGGAACGGCCGTGAACGACAGGCTGTTCGACAACGAACACCTAGCGAGCGTCTATGCCAAGACGGACGCCATTGCCAAGACGATGGACGCAAACGGCTACAATACTTTCTGGCTTGCGGAGCACCACTTCCAGCCCGAGGGGTATGAGTGCATTCCGAATGTGCTGATGAGCGCGCTGCATCTGACGCACATCACAGAGCGGTTGAACATAGGCTGCGGCTTCAACATCGCCCCGATGTGGCATCCACTGCGTCTTGCTGAAGACTACGCGACTGCGGATATTCTAACAGGCGGGCGCGTCATATTCGGCGTCGGACGCGGATATCACAGCCGCGAAATCGAGACATTCGGCTCGCCGCTGTTTGACCAGGGAGGCAACCGCGACCTGTTCGAGGAGCAAGTGGACATCATTTTCAAGGCGTTCAACGAGGCGTCGTTCTCGCACCACGGCAAGAACTACACCATACCGCCGAGCGTGCCATATCGCGGCTACCAGCTGGAGGAAATTTCGCTGGTGCCGCGTCCGCTGCGCCTGCCGGTAGAGTGCTGGCAGCCGATACAGAGCGCGACACCGCGCGGGCTGGACTTCATGGCGAAGCACGGCATGAAGGGCATCATCGGCGGCGGCGTTGCCGAGGGCGGTGCGATGCACCGTGTTGTGGAGGCGTTCCGGGACGCATACGCGCGCAAGGGAGAGGACCTGGAGCTTGGCGAGAACCTGAGCTTCGGATTCCACTTCTACCTGTCGGACAGCAAGGAGAAGGCGACGCGCGAGGCTGCTCACTTCTTCGAGGAGAACCTGAAGATGTTCGGCCCGCTGCGTCTGGTGCGCGCGCTGAGCGAGGAGCAGATAGAGGCGATGAGCGACCCGAAGCGCGCGCCAACGTCTGACCTTCCGCATATCGAGGGCGCGGTCGAGGTGGGCGGCTTCCTGTGCGGCACGCCGGAAGAGGTTACGGAGCATCTCAAACGCGTGGAAGAGGCGTACCCTGGATTGGACAGAATCAGCGTCAGCCAGCCGGTTGGCACGCCGGAAGCGGTCATCACTGAGCAGCTGGAGTGGTTCGCCGAAGAGGTTATGCCGGCGTTCTCGGCGAAGGTGGCGGAGCCAGTGCCCGGTGATGATTAGGGATAGCAAGACGGTTGGCAACCTTGTAAGTAGGTAAGCCTGCGTGTCGGCTATACTGGACATGCGGCTGATTGAAGCCGCCCAATTCATGCGTGTCAAAGGCGGGAATATGGAAAAGAAGAAGCACACCTACAAGGCCGTCATACGCCACGATCCGGAAGAGCATTGCGACTATGTGGAATGGGTCAGTGGCAAGCCCAAGACGAACGTGCCGCTTGACGTTGAAATCAGCGTGTGGGAAGAAGAGCCAAGGGGCGATAGGCACATCGACAAGAAAAGAGGTGCTAAAGTAGCGAAGGCATTTGAGAAACTGGCTGAATTGGGAACTTTTTCAGAAATAGAAGACCCTGTGGCGTGGCAGCGCGAGATACGCAAAGACCGCCCCCTGCCAGGGCGGGATTAGCTGTTGCTCTTAGATAGCAACATCGTCATATACGCATCCCAGGCCGGTAGCGCTGACTTGCGCCAATTCATTAGGACCCATGACCCGGCAGTCTCTATCGTGAGTTACATTGAAACATTCGGATTTCATAACCTAGTTGAAGAAGAGCGGCTAGCTTTGGAAGACTTATTCCAAGATATCGAAGTGCTTCGACTTTCGAATGAAATCGCGAATGTGGCAGTTGAATTGCGTCAACAGCGCAGAATAGAACTCGGTGACGCTATCATAGCTGCAACCGCCTTAGTACATAGCATTCCGCTATTGACACGCAACATCGGAGATTTTCGGTGGGTAGAGAATCTTGATGTTCATGATCCTTTGGCTCAAGAAAGCTAATATCTGATTACTAGCAACTGATCACTGGCAACAGACAAGGAGATTGACACTATGGTGAACAAGAAGGGGAGCGCCCTGCTGATGGTGTGGGCGGAGGTGCCCGCTGACAAGGAGGACGACTTTAATGGTTGGTACAACGAGGAGCATCTGGCAGAGCGCCTTGCCATACCGGGTGTGCTGAGCGCGGCGCGGTACGAGTCGGATTCGCCGGGCGCGCCCAAGCATCTGGCTATGTATGAGCTGGAGAACATCGGCGTGATAACCTCTGATGCGTACCTGAGCGTGCGCGGCAACGCCACTGAGTGGACGAAACGGGCATCGCCTG